>JBGSNU010000034.1:0-2189 GCA_041739415.1 Bdellovibrionales bacterium
CTTGAAACTCGCATTTTAAGTTTGGCCGACTTCTCTTCATATATTCTCTCTTTTATGCTCCCTTCGTAGAAGGGTTACATGTTTCGTGCCAAGCCATAAAATGTGGTTCCTGGTTTGGTTTCTATCGTGGTTTCTGGCGCCTAAGGCATACGTACCGGCCTGAATATCACCCAAGGTACGGCTCCGATGGGCTGGCGCTGAAATACGAGAAATAATCGCTGGGATCTTTCCATAAATCGTCGGTGAAATGTGGATAAGTCCTGAGATCAAATAAAAAGGCCTTTGGCATCCCGTCTGGATCTTGGTTTGATTTTGTTGCAACACAACTTCAACCAGGAGCCAAAAGCATGGATGCAAAGGCCACGATCTACATTCCGCAGGCCCTCCGATCTTTTCAAGGTTTTTCTGTCATCGACATCAAAGAATCTTCTGTTTCACGGGAGATGAATATTGAGCTCGAGAAAGTCGAGAACAAGGTTCACCTTTGCACGTGCTGCGGGGGCAAGCTTGGTGCGCAAGAAGGACGTTACTGGGTCAAGGTACGTCACTTGCGATGCTTTGACTGGAAGGTCACTGTGAGCTTTTGGCGCGAGAAGCGGCACTGCCCGGAGTGTAAGAAGACGAGATCGGAGATGATCGAGTGGATTTGTCCAACGAGCCCGCACATCACGTTGGAGTTAGCGTGGTGGATCAACCGGCTGTCGGAGGTGACGTCGGTGTTGGCGGTAACGAAGCTTGAGTCGGTCGACAAGATGGCGGCGTATAAGGTAGATCACTATATTTTGGCTCGCATGCTTCAGGGCTACGAGATCCCCAAGGTGCAAAGGATTTCGGTCGACGAAGTCTACGCCCGATCGAAGAAGCAAATGCAGGACGACGAGACTCGTGACGATCTGTTTATGACGGTGATCGTAGATCAGGCGACACGCAAGGTAATTTGGGTGTCACAGAGTCGCCGCAAAGAGGCGCTGGACATGTTTTTCGAGCTTCTTGGACCAGAGGCTTGCAAAGACATCGAGGTCGTCGCCACGGACCAGCACGACGCTTACGCTGCGTCGGTGAAGCAGTATTGTCCAAAAGCGATCGTCGTGTGGGATCGCTTCCACTTGGTGCAGAAATTTAACGAAGCGCTCAACGAGGAGCGCAAGTCAGAGCTTGGGAGAATCGACCCCGAGGGTGAGATGGGCGACCTGATGAACGGCAAGTACCGCTACGTTTACCTAATGAAGTCAGAGAATCGAAGCAAGAGAGATCAGCTGCACATCGACCAGGTGATGAAACTCAATGAGCGAATGGCAAAGCTTGAGTTAATCAAAGAGAACTTTCACAAGATCTTCGACATCAGTGATGTTCAATCGGCGCAGATTAAACTGGGCGAGTGTTACCAGTGGGCCATGCAGATAAATGCAACTTGTGTAGTAAAGTGGATAAGAAGTGTGATGGGCGAAGACCGCTTTTGGAACTTCTGGATATACCGGGTAACGACTGGAGTCAGTGAAGGAATTAACCGAGCCATAAAGGGTTTAAAATGGCAGGCATACGGGTACAAAAACATGGCCTACTTCGCCCTCAAAATCCTACAAAAGTGCGGCTACTTGAACCACCGTTTTTACTTTATGAAAGTCTCAAATTGACACGCCTCAATGCAGGTCCCAAGACCTAACCACCGACAAAAAGAAGAAAGACCCCATCATCTGATTAACTTATAGACAACCGCGTTCCTAAATTGGCGTCTGCCGTGATCGCTTTATTTCCCAGGGGTGGGGAGCCGTTTAAGCGGCTCCTGACGATACCTACCCAGGGCACTCGGGTTGCAGTTCTTACCTCTTGAGTTCAGAGATGAACTGTACTGAGGAGACGAAATGCAGGCATTAGATGTAAATCAGGGGCGAGGCCTCCAGGCCGTCGGCAAATTCAAGGACGTGGCTGCAGGCCAATTCATAGTCCTATTGGTGAGCCTTTTAGTCAGCGACATTGCGAGCGCACAGCTTTCAAACAGAGAATATGTTCCTCCAGAAACGGTACGAATCAAAGTTCCGACGCAAAAGAACCCGAATGCTGAAGTAGAAATCACTCTGCCGCGCGCAACTGACGCGGATCTTCAAAAAAGTTCTCCCGCTGCAATTCGTGGAAAACAAGCTGCCCTGCAAAACTACTTCTCACAAAACTGTAGTCCGCGTCCGGGAATT
>JBGSNU010000022.1:0-46764 GCA_041739415.1 Bdellovibrionales bacterium
TGGTCAGAAAACACCCGCGACTGGTCTCGTCCTAATATTGTAGAATTAAATCCAGGAAGGAGTCCGAAGATAAACAAACTCAGTACTTGTCAGCAAGCATCATGAAATTAAATGCGACATCTATCTTGAAATTTTCCGATACCGTCTAGGGCATTGCGATAGATAGTATTGGACGTGATGGTGACGTCCTTTAAATCGCCTGTGCCCGTATCCCAAATGTGTTTGTAGACCATGATGCCGTACTTCTTATTGTCGTGGACGAGATTGTTATAAATGAGAACGTCGCGAACGACGGGCACTTTGGGCTCGCGATTGCTTTCTCGAGCGAGGGTGATGCCGTTGGTGCAATTGTGGATTTTGTTGTTATAGACTTCAATGTTCGCGAGAGTGCGACTGGCGCTGTCGAGATAAATGCCATGCTTCTCAATGTTGTAGATGTGATTGCCGTAGATCTTACCGTTGATACAACCAAGCTTGCAATCGATGCCGTACTGTTGGCTATCGTGGACAACGTTATTGCGAATGACAAAGCCATTGAGACCACCTCCGACAGTGATGGCCTCGTTGCCCCCGTCTGGTTCGTTAGTGCGACTGACGTCGTTGTTCTCGATCAACAAGTCGAATAGGCGGTACTCATTCACTCCAATCGTTTGTCCCATCACTAAGCCCGCGGCATAGATACCTGAGTTGCCCGTGATTTCCACTTTGTTATTGGCGATGCGGATGCCACGTTCGCCACTGATGCTCCCTTCCACATAGATGCCATCGGTTTTGGCATTGCGGAGGTGAAAGCCTAGAATTTGCACATGACTCTTGCCCTTGATGTTGATGATTCCGCGGGGGCCCGTGTAACCCGTGCCGCTGATCAAGACTTTGCGCTCGTCACCGGGCGCGGCTGAGATGACAATGTCGCCGGCGGTTGCAGAGCCTTCCGTGTTGACGACGAATGGAGCGTAATTGCCCGCACGAACGTATAAGGTGTCACCGGGTCTGAGAGAGTTTGCGCCTCTTTGAATGGTTCTCCAGGGTGATGTGGCTGAGCCAGAATTGTTATCAGAGGCGTTGGTCACTTTGTTGTCGACGTAGTAAACTGCGGCCCGAGCCTCACTGGCTAGACCGAGTCCAAGCCCGAATGCTAATCCTAGTCCGAGCTTGAGCGCTGAAAAAATCGTTTGGTTTAGGCTGTTCATAATTCCCCCCACTTTCAATAAGATTAGCGATTGTGAGTGGGTAAGCCCAATGACAAAACTGCAGAGGAAAGAAGCAATAGATTCGACTTGGAGCCTATTGATCGCGGGTGCACGTCAAAATCGTATCAATTTGCAACGATTCCACTCTCGTCTTGAGGCGAGCCTGCGGAGCGTTGGTCATAGATAAATTAAAATCGTAGATGTTGCTTCGCACCTGGAGCTCGGAGCCGGCTGTAACAGATTCAAGGCTGATGAGCGTGGACTCGTAAACTGGATCACCCTTGCTGCGGTCCAGTTTTCCCAGGCGCACCACTGCGGAAGTCGGTGAATTGAGTCGCTGCTCGCTTGTCATATCCACCAGCTGTGCGGGTTTCAGATCGCGGTTCCAGTAGGTGAGGCGCCGAATGTGGCCATACAAGTAGGTGTCTGGGTCGGCATCGTCGCGGCCAATGTAAAAGCGATCGCCTGGGCTCAGAGGTTGAACGCCCCCGTTGGTTTGTAGACCACCGTTGTGACTTCCGTAAACAGCGAGAGGTCCAAAACTTACGGCTGAGCGATAGGGCACATGGGGTTTTATGAGTTGCGGATCAACGGCGTGCCGACCTTTGGCAAAAAATAAAAAGGTGCTGTTGGCTTCTTTTTCAACGATGATTGAATTGGCTTTGTATTGGCTGACGAATACATGCTGATCTGACCCCTCTACAATATTGTAAACATCCCATTCAAAAAGATAACTGCCGATGTTTTGATTCAGGTGTGAGCCCATTCTCCAATCCACATTGTCCGCGCCGCGAGTAGCCGGTGATAGGCCGGTGGTTCGAATATATGAGGTCGCAAATGGTCGAGCTTCGAGCTGAAGTCCCCACAAACTGAACTCTCCGGTGGCATTTACCGCACGAAGGCTCAGTTCAGATCGATCGAGCCTGCGACTGTCCACACTCATCTCTACTCGGTGCCAGTTGTTCTTGAGAGGTGTAATCTGAGCGCGGTTGAAGCTGGATTTATCGATAACTTCCATTGTATCGAGTGCAAGCGTTAATGCGGGATGTGCCGATAGGGAGAGCCCCGTTTGCTTCCAGCTGATCAGCAATTCGCCACTGGTGTTCGACTCGACTTTTATAAAAAACGACAGCGTGTAGGGCGAAACCTTGAGAACTGCGGAGGTGTCGACGCGGGCAAGTGAACTCACGCCAGTCAAGTCATTGAATCGCAGGACATCGGCGGTCTCGGTGTTGTCGGGCGCTAGCCAAACATTTTGTCGCCAAGCTAGACTGTTGAGGCGACTAGGATCTTGCGAATGGGGAATCCAATTGCTGGTGCGGCCTTCGATGAGCAGCCCGAGAAACTCGCCAGTCAGGGGATTGTGGTTAAAGCGCATTTCATTGCGATTGGCGTAGGTCAACACACCAGATTTATCAAAGTAAGAGGCCACTCCATCTTGTGAATCGGCTCTAAGATAGGTCACGCCCGGCGCAAGCTGCTGCAGAAAAAAATTCACCTCTGCCGTTCTGTACTTCGGCAGCTCTGGAAAAGTCTTGTTTGAGAAAACCTGTAGACCTATCTCTTGGTCGCCCCAAATTCCTACACAGTGCAGGGCTGGATGGGAGTAATCACTCTCCTGTTTGAGTTGGTAAAGCTTGCCCTCATAAACTGCAAGATCCGGCATAAGTGAATGCCAAAAGGCCTGCACCTCTCTCGGGCGAGTGTCGGAGCATTGCGAGGCCTCATATTGCC
Source organism: Bdellovibrionales bacterium (assembly GCA_041739415.1). GTDB lineage: Bacteria > Bdellovibrionota > Bdellovibrionia > Bdellovibrionales > UBA1609 > JALHOQ01. The sequence goes on from JBGSNU010000022.1 coordinate 2,925, forward strand.
ATTTGGCCTGCACGAGTTTGAGAGTTTCAGTTTCAGCTTGGCCGGTGGCTGCGCAGTAGTTTTTGTCGGTAGATCGAACAAACTCGATCAGTCCATTTTGTTCCATGGACGTTAGATCGGGAGATGTGAGCTGTTGATCAATATTCAAAAACGCCAGTTTGCCTTCGTAGGGTTCACCGTTGTTCGAGAGGCCTCGGGCCCTTTGCTCAGCGGTTGGACTAGATGGTCCTACAAAAGGTGCGCTGACGCTGCAGTTCTGGAATGCCAGAACAATCACTAGTGTGAATAGGGCAAAAAATTTTTCGCGAGTTCTTGGCATTGACTCCTAAGGCTCTTTTGCTCTCGCTCGGTTAGATGAGAGGTGTATCAACCTTTAGGATCGGTTGGCCGATGAGTGGATGGCAATGAAATCCCCATCGCGTCTACAAATAGAACAGTTGCAATCTCAAATTGAGAACGAGCTGCGTGCGGGGAATCATCAGCACATCAAGCAGATTTTTGCAGGTTTAGAAATCAAGAAGCTGCCCCGCGAAGGGCTTTTGCCCCTGGCATCACTGGCCAATCGAGCCAAGTGCCCGTATGTGGCGTTAAAGATCCTCTCAAACTGCATTCGAGCGGACACAAGTGTAGCCGCCTCCACAGCCACGCCCATGGAGCTGGCAGAGTACGGCAACTCTTTGCATAAAATCGGCTCTCATCAAGAGGCGCATCGAATTCTGCTTGGTCTTGATCCCTCCGTGCATCAAAATATTCGGCGAACTCAAGCCTTTTCATTTATTTACTTATGGGATTATGAATCGGCAGGAGAGCTCCTTAGGCTGTATCTCCAAACCGTTGAGACCGGCTCAGTCGATTGGTGGCTTGGGAATGTCAATCTGTTGGCTTCGCTGCTATCTTGCGGCAAGTACAGTGAGTGTGGTCAACTCGTGGAGAAGTTAGAGTTCCTCATACAAGAATCTGACATTCAGCAAAGACATCCGCTGTTGGTGGCCAATTTTTTTGAGCAGGTGGCACAGCTGCACTTTTACGATCACAACTTCACCAAGGCTCGTATGCAAACCGAGCGTGCCGCTGCGATTTTGCTCCACCGCGAGTCGATTTACCATCTGTTGATTCAAAAGTGGAAGAACATCATAGATTTGTTTGACGGAAAAATCTCTGCTCACTCGTGGTTTGAATTTCGAAAAAAGGCGGCAGACGTCGGGCATTGGGAAACCATCCGCGAGTGTGATTTGTATTTTGCACTTTATATGAAGGACTCTCTGGCCCTATCTCGATTGTTTTTGGCGTCTGCCAACGGCTTTTACCGAGCGAAGATTCAGCGGTTAGCGCCCAAAGCGTGGGCACCCCTTGAGTCGGTGGTGTGGCCGGATTCGAACTCAGACCGTGTGCCCTTGAATTTCCTGAGGTCAAATGAGTCGGGCCAACGCATGAGCCTTGAAGATCAAACGGGATTGCTTCGACTGTTTAAGGTGTTGAGCTCGGACTTGTATTCGCCATGGCACCTCGGCAGTCTTTTTTCAAGCCTGTACCCTGACGAGTACTTTGATCCCTTCCGGTCACCCAATCGCGTGCATCAATTGATTCGACGGCTCAGAGTTCGGCTGGCTTCTATGCATGGGAATGTCGAAATTGTTGAAAACAGCTCGACTTACTTTTTAGACTTTGGCAGCCGGGGAGGACTGACTTTGAATTTGGAATCACAGGTGCCCACCGGCAAATACCATCTGTTGCTGTTGAAGCTCATGGGCTCAACCTCGCAACCGGTATCGGTGGAGATGGCGGCCAAGGTGTTGCAATGCCCACCGACTCAGGCCAGTCGAGTGCTGCGGTGGGGAGTGGACAACGGCAAGGTCATCAAGACAGGGCAGGGGCGGGCTACAGTTTATATCCTACGCAGTGCTTGAAATTTGCTCGGCGGTAAAGTTAAGGGCCGGACTGCAGTCAAGGGCAGCCGTCAAGACTGTAACCCGTGATCAAACCATTCAGATACTCTTCTATATTTGTATAGCCGTCTTGATCGTAATCCAATTTGTCATCGGCAACGTTTACCTTAAAACCCTTGTCCGCATACTGTTGCTCGAACCAATCGGGTATGCCGTCAGAATCGGTGTCGACAACCGTCGCATTGCCAAAGGCGTAGTTGCCGAATCCTCCCACTTCACTTTGACTATCAATGATTTGGATGGTTTCGGTTTTGACCTCATTGATGACTCGATTATCGACGATATCTAGGCCACCCACTAGGGTGCGAGCGCCAGCATTGTTTAGTACAGATTCAGGGACTTGCATTCTCCCGAGGACCTCGCTGTTGCTGCCGACAAACGCGGGTTGCCGGGTGACGAACTCAAGCTTGCCATGCGCACCTTGAATTTGTGGCGCGGCACCCTCTAAGTGCCCCTCGATGAAATTGTCTTTGAGATAAACTGTGCTACCCGTGCTTAGGTGGCGTAAATCAAAGGCTGGTCTTTCGTCGTTTGGTGTATCCACTCCATCTTGATAGTAATTGCCGATGACTGCGGCCGACATGGGGCCAAAACCACCTGACAAATATAGACCCTGGTGACCAGCGCCGTAGTTGAACACGTAGTTGTTGATAAATTCGACCTCAAACGCATCCTTGATATACGCATTTCTAAAGCGGTTTGAGGTGAAAAGGTTGCGAACAATGGATAGTTTTCGACTACTCGGATCCAACTCGCCGCGACCAACAGCCATGCCCGTGCTGTGAGGAGCGGGGGTGGTTTTGCCCTCATCGATGTGAATGCTGTCTTCAAGTGATTGAGCGATGATGTTGTTCGATATCGTCGTGTTCTGGACGGTGCCCCAGACGCTCAGGCTTTCATCAATGCTCCATGTACAGGAGTTGTGGTCGACAACAACATTTCTTACGACATTGCCACGGCTGCCACCAATAGAGATGTTGTCGCGGTTGCGGGGAATATCTCCTTCTAATTCATCGCCGGCTCGCAGTTTTAAACCGCGCAAGATCACCTGGTCTGCCTCGACCTTTATCCGAGCGCCACTGATCACGAGGCCTTGTCCTGGTGCGGATTGGCCAGCCACAGTGATCCACGGGTTGGCGATTCGAATTTCGCTCATTAGGCGGACTCGACCCTCTACGCTAATGACCACGATCCTGGGACCTGAGCTGTCTTGCAAAGCCCAGCGAAGTGAGCCGGGGCCGCTGTTGTTGAGATTTGTCACACGCAGCACACGTCCACCTCGGCCGCCAATGGTGGCCTTGCCAAAGCCAAGCGCGCCAGGGAAGGCCAAGGCACTAACAGGAGAGCAAGTTGGAATAGGGTCGATAGGCTGTGGATCGGGCTCGTTTGGACCGATGGCGGCCTTTGATACGAGCTCCAAGGGCTGGGCGGGCTTAAAGCCACCCGTACAATTTTGGAAAAACACCAAGCATATTCCTACGGTGGACAACCATAGGACCTGACGGGACGTCCGGTTAGTTTTTCTCATATTTAAAGTTTAGGGTTAATAGGTAAACTATTCCAGATTAGTCTAGGGTGTGTGTCATACAGCGACGTCGACTGTTTTAAAATGATCCGAACTGGGTGACCTCTTCCGTTATACCTGGCCGCCCAACTGTGGTCCGGTCCAGTTTTATTAAGTCTGAATAAAATGCCGTACTCGATTGAGCACAAAAGTTTCACAATGAGGCATGCGAAATTTAATTTGTTCAGCCATTGGTGTGCTTCTCTTTATCAACAGTCCATTTGCAAAGGCGAATTCGAGCTGCTCGTTTCAGCCTCGCCAGGTTTCTGCGGAGGACGGTAAGAGCTACTATACTGTCAACTCTCGGGCGCCCACGCTCTACATGATCAGTCGAGATGTGTATGGCACACCAAAGTATTGGAGCCAAATCGCCAAAGTGAATTCACTCAAGCCGCCGTATCCGATAGAACCCAATCAAAAACTACTGCTGCCCATGCCACCGAAGATCACCGAGTCTGCCGCGCATGCTGTACTGACCAGCGCTTGGAGTGCCGGTGGGGCTCGGGGACTCACTCAACTTAAGCAAGTGTGTAAGCCACAATCGGACCGCGCGGTGGCGACCGAAGTCAAAGAGCAAGTTGCAGCGGACCAAGTGGCGGAGGCACCTGCAGCGGCAGCTCCATCTGAGCCAGTGCAAGAAAAGGTAGCTGAACCTGCGATAGCGCCAGCTCCTATGGAGCCTGAACATCACGCGGAGTCCGCCTCGCATGAGTCGCACTGGATTTTTCAAGTGGCCGCGGTCGCTTCTATGTTTAAACTCAAAGTGGAAGAGCCGAGCCATCACGTCACACACAAATTGGATTCAAAGTTGAATTATGGATTGGAGCTCGAGGTGGGTTATAAGACCTCAGGCAAGATGAGCTATTTTGCCGGTGCAGGCTTGGAGCACATCGAGGTTAAGGACTCGGCGTCTGGCAAAACAAAAGTGAACGATCCCAATCTCCTGGGATTCTTTGTTCGCGCTCAAAGACAATTGTCTAAGCCAATCATGGTGTACGGCTCGTTTCACTATTTGCAGCACATATTTGCAGAATCTGGCGACCATCATGATGTGGTTATCGATGGCGTGTTTTTGCCTGAATTTAGATTGGGTGGAATGTTTGAGACGTTTCACCTTGGACACTGGCACTCGCACTTGATTGCCGATGTGATTTACGCTCTTCCAGCCAAAGAGGGCCATCATGATGTAGAATCGAATTACGGCTTTCACGTTGGGCCAAGATTCATTCGCCACATGAGCGAGCATTCTGCAGTGTTGGTGACGCTTCTCTATCGCCAGCTTTATGCAAAGACCTCGCATACGAAAGATGAAGAGCAGGCCGCCATACTCACCGTGGGCTACGAGTTCTAGTCTGTAGACGTCGGTGTGACGGTAAGCAGTTGCAAGCGACTAGTTGCCAGGTGAATTTTTTAATGTGGGGAGAGCTCCAGGGTTCTCCTGCCAAACATTAGTGAAGTCCCAAGTTGAAAACAGCGCATTGGACTTATCGATTAGGTAACTTTGCGTACGTGCGGTGCCGATAACTGTACACACGCCGCCGCCGAAAAGGTTGGTGCAAGTGGCTGTGTCTAAATAGCTGTTGTTTGGAGCGTTGTTAAGGCCAATGACTGGTCCAACCCTGTTGACGTCAGAGTTCCCAGTGACGTTGCCGGTGGAGAAGCTGTTGTTCACGACGTTGTAGTACTGCTCGCCAACCAGTCCACCGATGTTGCCGCCCGTGGCAGTGACATTGCCGGTGGCATAGGAGCGATTGATTCTAAAGCTATATCCTACGAGTCCACCAATAGAACTGCTGCCTGTAACAGACCCCGTCGCATAGCTGTCGTTGACTGTACCACCGTTTGAAAGATCGGCACCGGCGAGTCCACCACAGCGTCCACCTGCACAGCTCACGGCGATGCTTGAACTGCATCGGTTTATTTCGCCCGTGAACGCGCCTACAGCTCCTCCACCGTGACCGCTTGCTGAGAGAGGTCCACCTGTTACCCTGAGATCTGCAACTTGTGTGGTGCGAGTAGAAAGTGCACCGACAACCGCACCGACATTGGTAGTTGAGGGAGTATTGATCTGATCCACGACCACGTGCAGATTTTTTATAACTCCGTAACCGAGGAGTTGAGCGATGAGACCGAAGCCATCGTTGTGTTCGGAATCGACGATGCGAAGGTTGGTGATTGAGAATCCATTGCCGTCAAACTCGCCCTCAAACGGGAGCTTTCTAAACAACCCTTTGAACGCATCTGCGGGGAGAGTGGACAGATCAATGTCTTGCATCAACCGAAAATGGGAAAACTGAAACTGCGGTTGGCTGTCGATCTCGACAAGGTGTGTGGCAAGCGTGATCTGATAGGGATCAGCGGCAGTTCCTGCGCCGGGGAAGCTCGGCGCTGTAGGTGTGGGAGGGTCATCTGAGTCGATGGCGAGAATGGGGAGTGCGCCATCTTGTTCGATCCATAGGTCAGATGTCCCGTCAGATGTTGAGCCTGCAAAGTCATAGTGCGTGTAGGCCGCGTGGGTTTTGTCATAAAGACTGGCAATATTGGCGATTGCAGTTCCAGGCGTTGAACATGCGGGGCCCGATGTATTTGTGCACGTCATTGTCGACAAAAAATAGTTGCGAGCTAAAAGGCCATAAATCCGAAGTGGGCTAATGTAGGTGCCGGATGCGCCCGCACCCTGCACGAGTGAGCAGGCGGCGATCAGGTCATACATGAGGCTTGACGTGTTGCCTTGTACGCAACCCACATTTTCGGTGGATGAAATCACCTGTCCCCGAGCTATCCCACGTTTGACCCAGCCAAGTCCAAACATTCCACCAGTATAGTTGCCGGTCGCAGTGACGATTACGTTTGAGCTTAAGTCTGTTGAAATAAACCAACTTCTACCCGATATCCCACCGACAATGCTGTTGCCAGAGACAGTACCGGTTGCCGATGAGTTTTGCAGTTGACTGAAAATCCTCCCGACAATGCCACCGACGTAATCTCGACCTGAGACTGCGACATCCTTAACTCTGAGGCTGTAGACTAGCTCGGGTTCGGTCTGACTGAAAGCACCAATGATGCCGCCGGTATTGTCGCGGCCCGAGACCTCGCAGCGCTCGCAGTAGACCGAGTGAATGAGACCTGTGGCGTTGCCAGCGAGGGTGCCTGTGTTGTCTTGCCCGGTGATGTCGGATTCGATAAATCTCACTCTGTTTAGGTAGGCACTTTGAGGCGAACCAAAGAGTCCAACACCGTTGGTGGTTGGGCGGTTGATTCTTAGTTGATGGATCTCAAAGCCTTGGCCGTTGAAATCATAGACCGTCGGTAGGGGGCTCCAACCAGCGCCGGTGCGGTAGTCGGTGTCGAGGCCGTTTGCGATGAGGTCGCCGTTTGAGTCGCCGTGTTCAAAATAAATGTCGTTGTTGAGGATGTAGAATCTGGTCGCAGCGGTGAGCCTTAACTGATTGAGTTGATCAGCTGTGCAGACGATGAAGGGGTCGGTCCTCGTCGTGCCGGTGCCGCCGCCGAGGCCTTGCGCGAGGGTTCGGGCGCGCACAGCGGCTGTGTCGCAGGCGGCGCTTAGTTTTTGCACGCGCTGGAGGGCTGAGCCGGTGTTGCCGGCGGCATCTGTTTGTTCGATCGTTAGGTCAAAATTTCCGGTGGGCAAGTCACTGATGTCTACATAATCTATATATTCGCCCGAGCCATTGCAGGTCATGGACTTTTCAAGCTCGGTGGAGCCTTGTTTAAATCTAACGGTGATATCCGTGAGAGTGGCGTCACAGTCGCCGAGCAACTTCACCAGGTAGCCGACTTTTTTGAGCTGTTGCCTTGAAGTGCCGAGAGTCACCACAGGCGGCGTGATGTCTTTGGTCACTGAGACTGTAATAGACCGACTGATTCGATTTGCGTCTAAGTGGTTGGCTAAAATCTCAACGAGACCTTCGGGGCAGGCACTGAGATCCGCCACATACGCCCAAGAGTTGTTGCTGCCGCACGAGACAGAGGCTTGAATCCCACAAGCGGCTGAGGTTAGCGTGAAGCTTGGATTGTGTTCTGGTGAACAGGTGCCGTTGAGGTCAAACGCACTGTGGGAGGTGAGTGTCGCATAAGGCGCAGCACTTGCGGTAAATTCAAACGGCACAATGAGCTCAGGCTGGTCATCGACGGGCTTAAGATTGCCCAGCCAAAATTCCTTGGCCGAATCGGTGCATCCGACTAAAGTCAGAGCAAAAAACATCCCAGCAACGTACTTCATTAGGTAACGTATCGACCAAAGGCTTGAAATTCTTAAGGTCAGTCTCAAAGTCGACGAAACAACGTCTCAGCTTGAGTCGTACCCCACGTTTCCTCAACGTTTCAAAACGAGGCTATTGAAAATACAGCTCGTTGCTCTTATCCGCTAGAGTGAGTGGGCGCAGTTCAAGCTTTTGGCAACGATGCGCTTCTGCCGCCTTGAAGTCTAAGGCCTTACCAAAATCCAAATCGAAGATGTCATCGAGTTGGCGAATTTGCGAAGTGTTTCGAAACAGGATGCCCACTTCACGAGCGTATTCCAAAGAGTTATAAGAGAAATTCTCCGAGCCGACAAAGCCAAGGCGTTGGTCAATCGACATGGTCTTTTGATGAATGTACGGGAGCTCAGGACTTTCGGGGTCGGGCATCAGTCGCACGTTCACTCCAGCCTCATGCAGTTGCTTGGCGGCGGGCATATTGAAGTCCACCGTGACAAAGTTGCAGCGGGGCAGAAGCACTTCCACTTTTACGCCTCGCTGTTTGGCTTCAATCAAGTCGGCAATGATGTCGCGGTAGGAGAAGTTTTCAACTGCAAGTTTCAAAGTTGTGGTGGCCTGATTGATCATCGCACGAAGTTTGATTGTGGCGTCCACAGGTGAGATCACCAGGTCACGGGGAATATTGGCGGGAGTCTCTTTGCCATTTTGAATGCCGTTTTGCCAGTCCACTTCGAACAGTTGATTGAGATAGCCGACGATCTCATGGTTTTCAGAAATATAGCCTACATCTCGCACCAAATGAGAAATTTTTGTGAGATTCAAAGTCATAATATAAACTCGTTTCTTGTCGACGATGAAAGTTTTTGCATGAGAGATTGAAAATTGGCTGGAGCTGCGTTGCACATCCACTCCAGCAGACTCCAGAATGTAGGTGGGACCATTGGGTTTTTCTTTCTCAGCCATCGCCTTGTCCAGAAGTACTCGCACGTTGACGCCGCGAGCTTGAGCTGCGATCAACGCGGTCAAAACTTCTACATCTGTTATGCGAAACATCGACATATCAATCGACGCCTCAGCACTTTCAATACCTGCCAAGACGTCCACCTGGCCTCGAGTGGTGGGTGTAAAAAACAACGGTTGAGCCGACTCAACGCTGACCGCTGTGGGTGCAAGTGCAACCGTGGCAAAAGTGAAGAGCAGCACCAACACAAATCGCAACGTCTGAAAAAACATCGGGCCTCCGTGCGCAATTGAAATATACACTTGAGGCTAGCCTGACTTTTCGCTGCAAGAAAAGTTAAGATTGCGCTGGGATTGTTGCGGTGCTTCTGCCGGGGCGCATTTGCACCCTTAAAAGCATGAGGTGTCAGAAGTGAAACAGTTGTTGGTGGCCCGATGAAAGCTTCGGAGTTTGTGCTGGTAAGTCGTAAGAATGTGCTCGCTTAAAAAGGGTCCCGTGATACGATTATTGACGTCAAGATCTGCGTAGGGTTGGTCCGACTTCGGTCGCAACTTGATCTCATCAGTGTAAGCTTGTCCGTCACTGACGAAATCGGCAATAGATTTGAGTTCGGTCCGCACGAATTTGCCGATCGTTCGATCCAACTCTTTATCCATCTCAGAGTTGTAGGGAACGATAAGGGGTTTTCGTACCCCCTCGGCCCGAGCTCGATAGTATTTTAAACCGATCTCCAAATAAGTTTGCCGCGAGCTCGGAGGTGGTGTCATGCCCACATCTCGGATCAACAGGTTGTCTCCTAGCTCCGGCTCAGTTGCGAGCTGGAGAGGCATGTCGAAGAGCCCCCACGGCGCCTGAATCGGGCCAAGGGCCTTGTCGAAGGCGGATGAACTGCTGCTGCGGCTAAGTGTATTCGTCCGTTGAAAGCGCTCTATCTCCTCAGGATGATACGCAAGGGATTTAAGAATGGCCTCTTGCTCCTGCCAGAGGAGCAGCTGCGGAAACGAGCGCGTTTTTTGCGTTGTGAATTCGGCTTCAAGCCGGTTCAACTGGATGAGCATAGCCGAGTAGTGCCTCCAAAAGTTCACCCGCGCACTGTACTCAAAATCTGTTGGAAGGAGGGCCACCTTGTTTGAACTTTGTAACCCATAATTTCCAGGATTGGTCAGTGCCTTAATTGCACTCCAAACAAAGGTGTCGGCGTCTGCATGGTAAGAGATTTCAGTTTCGTGTGAATCCCGCACCACTTCCGTTTCGAGAGTGAGTTCGTTGCCCATGCTCACGCGCACGTGCTGGGGTGCGATGGCTTTGACATTGGGACCAAACGCATTGTGATGTCGACCACTCAAGTAGCCAGCAATGCGAATGAGCGCATCAATTCGTGTGAGTTTGTATCGATTGGCGGAGATCTCGTCAGTCCCACGGAAGTCGCTCGGCAAGTTGTGGAAGCTAATTTTGCCTTGAACTGAGGCGAGTGCCTCTGGAGTGACGGGTGTTTGCCGCAAGTTTGTCATCAGCTGGTGAATGTAGCGGAAGTAAGATTTTTCAGCTTCGAAAATCGCCACTTGCACTTCAACTTGACGTGCAGAAATTTGCCAATGGCATTTGCCGTGGGAATCAAACCATTCCTTTGATTCGGCTAGCACACTCTTCTGCTTGGCTTGCAGTGAACTGATGTAGGCCTGCGATTTTTTTGTCAGCTGAGTCACTTCAGCAGAAGTCTTTCCACTGCTTTGCAAATGAGATCTATAAGAACTCAGCAGGGCCTGGCCAAGGCGAATGCCGGTCCCTAAATCGAGGCGTGCGCGCTCAATGGCTTCTGTGTATGCGCCATCAATGTAACGAATGCCCAGAGATGAAGTGGGAAGATCCCCTGGTCGTTTACCTGACTCTGAGCCAATCGTAAAAATACTGTCGTTGAATTTTCGATCCAGACTGCGGCCGTAGTAAAAGGCACCGCCGACCAAGTCAGCCAAATAGAACTGGCGAGGCATCAGTTGGCCATCGGTGAACTCTTTGCAGACATCTAAAAATTGTCGAAACGCCTGGACTTCCGCAAAACGAGAGCGAATTTTTCCCATAGTGCTATCAATGTAGGCGACATGCTCACCGGTGGTTTGAGTCATGGAGTTGTGAATGAATTGATCGATGTCGAGATTTAGCGTCGAGAAAATTTCATTGCGTAAGCCCATGTCAAAGGTGTGCAAAACCTCAGGTGAGGTTAACAATATTTTGCCATCGACTAGCGGAATAAAGGAGGCGATATGTCCACCCAAAAGTTGTGGCATCAACTTCTCGAACGGCACCTGCGTAAAATTTGGCAGACGAATGGTCTCACGGGCATCATAGGCACGCTGAAACAAGGCGATCATCAGCGGAAAAGTTACGGACATGGTGATGGAATGGTCAGTGGACCCAATGAGAACATCAAACTGGCGCACATATCTAGCGGCGTCTCGTCGCTTCTGCACAGCCAGTTCAAAAATTGATTTAAGCTTTTGCCCTTGTGTCTTAAAATTGATCCACGAGGCTTGGAGAGATTTCGATTGGCTTACAACATGGTTGACGAGTGCTCGCCCTTGGTAAGGGACCGCAAACACATCTTTAATCAGAGGGAGACTGGTGTGCACGGTGACTAGAAACTTCAGGCGGTAGTAGTTTAGGAAAATGGAGAGGATGGCTGCGGAGCTCCGTTTGGTTTGGCCGATCAAAGCGGCCGCAGCAGGAACTCCTAGGTGCCCAGACTCAAATTGTTCAATAAAGAAAATGATTTCGTTGTGAGCGTCTAGAGGTTGAACCCCATTGGGGCCCTCATTCATTTGTGCGAGCCCCTTGATCTTGTGCTGTTGCATCACGAGACTCGATGGACTCTTGCTGGAGTTCAACACAAACTGCTTAAGCTCTGGCTTGAGCGATCCGTCTGAACTGTAGAGGTAATTGGACCTCGCCACCATATCGGCAATCGCTGCTAGAGTTGCAGGCTCCAAGGGGTTTGACCGATTGGAGAGTTGCTCCCAAGCATTGATGGCGTCTAAAAGCTCGTGCACTTGCTGGGTGTCTTGAACCGTATTTGCTGCAACTTGGATGGTTGTCGCGGCAAACGAGCGGAGTGCAATATGGGCAGATTGCTCGGGCTTGGAAAGTTCACTCGGAATTGCTTTAAACAGCGCGCGCAACAGTTCGAAGTCGGGATTCGAGTTTTTGAGCTTCACGGAGTACAGCAGGGCCTGGAACCGAATTGTCGGATTCAGCTCCGAAATAATTCTCAGAACAACTGAGGAGTTGCCCGCCCGTTGCAAGTAATTTAGACCTTTGCATGTCGCTTGAAACTGTTCGCATTCAAACTTCAATGCGGATAGGTACAACCCCATCACTTGGCGAAAAGCCAGCGAGGCACGCTGCGCGGGGTTCGTTTGAATCACCAAATTGTTCAACGTGATCAGCTCATCCAATACCGCTCGCGACTCTTGCAATTCTAGGCTTCCGACTCGGCTCAAGTGCAATACGGTTTTGGCCAATGGCAGAATAACTTTAGTCATGGGATCATTTGAGGTGGCGACGAGCCCACTCCAGTTTTTACTATCTTCGGTGGGTAGAATAGCGGAAGAGTCCTGTGGCTCGGTCTGCCGGACCGAATACGCGGGGTCTTCGTGCTCGACGATAGGTTGCCCACGCTCAGTGCATCCAATTTGAAGCCAAATCACAGCGATAATAGAAATAAACTTAAAAGACATAAGACACACTCAGCCTAAGCATTCGCCGGTATTGATCGACGTACCAAAGACTCACATCACCCTTGTCAGTGAAGCCACCATTTTCATAAGACAAGGCCAAACCAAGACTGCCAAATTGGCGAGAGATCGAAGCTGAATTTTTGTAACTGTAGGTCGAGGTGGCATCGAGGAACTGCGTGAGACGCAAACCGAAGCTGTAGCCTAAGTTAAACAGATTGCCAATTCGTAAACTATTGCCAAAGCTATAGGTCGATTGATTCGCTTGATTGATCGAATTCTTAGTGGAGTATTTGTAGCTCGATTTAAATTCACTGTACGACAAGGAGTGCGTCATTGAATATATGTCAGTCACAATCGGTACACTGACTTTAGCACTCACTCCATATTGGGCCTCATACCCTTCGCGCCGACTGGGTTCGTCCCACAGTGGGGTCAAGGACGTGCCCAATGCGTAAGTGGATTTGCCGACGAGGAAGGCTTGTCGCGACAACGACACCGTCGTCGAAGGATTCACGGATTCTGGGTAGCCCTCCTCTTGGCCTTTGTTAACCTGCCCTTCAACCGTAGAGGCTTGAAGCGCTGCCTCGAGATCTACGCTCCATTTGTCGTCAAATTTGTATTTGCCACTGGCCTCTAGATAATTATTGTAGCCTCTTGGGGTGCGGGTGTCGGCGTAGTCTGAATTCACGCTGTAGACGAGGCTTGCCGACCAAGGGGAGTCTGGAGTTTTCTTCTTTGGCTTTGCGTCTTTCAGTGGTAGCCGACTGCGAAGGGCTTGCGCATGCACAGTCGAGAGATCTGCTACAAAACTGCAGACCATCAGACTCAGAATCAAAATGCGAAGGTGGTGAAAAGCAATCACTTCGCAGGTACCTCAGTTCGCGTTTTAAAGAAGTTGCCCGTGCGATTGATAAAATTAGATCGCAAAAAATCTTGATCCTGTAGGCGTTGACGATCAAGCAAATTGGGAGAGTTGGCTCGGAACCAGGTCACGGGCTGGTTGCCTTCCATGAAAAACGGTCTGGTCACGTCAAAGCCCAGCTCAGATCGGAGCTTCACTTCGGAGTGCTTGGCACGCTCATCGATTCCCTCCAGATGACGACTCAGCTCAGAGATTTTACGCATGCGATGATGCACGACTGCGCCAAAATGGTCAGATGCGGCTTTCTCCACTGCTGGCGACATAGGAAACACAAAAGACAACAGGGAGTTGAATTTCTGTGAAATGCCAAAGGCCTTGTTGTAGATGCCGCTTTTCTCCATTGAAGCATCAGCCAAGTTGATGATTTCAGACGTCAATGGATAGAACAGCGGCAATCGGGTAAAGCCATCCTTTTCAAACCATCGGTCGATATAGAATTTCTTTTCAAAGCGTGTGGTCGCTCCAAATAACGTGGCAACTTCAACGTCGTAGGTATCGAGTGTGACGGTCGACAGCACCTTTAAATAGGCGTCAGTCAGTTGTTTAGCTGAGACACTCAGTTTAGCTGACTCCTCCCTGTCTTTGCCAATAGGCTGCAGCACATAAAAAATCCCAAGACTATGATTGAAGTCGACCAACGATGTGTCTTTTTGCATCTGGTCTTGCCACCGTATGTAGGCTGAAGCGAGACCATTTAACTGCGCCATGCCCTCGCGGATAAAGGCGTTTCGGTCCGCCTCGGTCGTGCCGCGAATGGTGATGGACGTTGAGGTTCCCTCAGTAAACATCGCATCTTTCTTTACGGCCTCTGGCACAGAAACCTTCACTCGGCGCGGTCTTATGTAGGCGGCTGTCTCTGCTGCATCAAAGAGTCGTCCTTCGTCGGCCGTGACACTTAAAAAGACGTCGGATTCGATGCGTTTCTTCATCCGCATATAAAGATCATACTTAGACATTTGATAATTGCGACCAATCACCCCATCAAATTCATAGGTGTATTCAGTTGAATTGTTCGTGTTCTCCGCCTTGCCGCGAAAATAGCTGGTGTTCAGTGCAAGCGCCTGTTGTTCCAACTCCGCACTGTCTGCAATATTCACCAGCGGCTTCATCCTGTCGAAAATTTGGCCAAGGTGTATTTTCTCTTCTTCATACAGACGAAAGGCGCGGCGGCGCTCCACATCCCGTAGCTTCACCGAGCAACTGAGAAAGTACTCGTGGTTGGCAACAAAGAGCTTGGCTGTTTCGACCTCGAGGTTTGCCAATTTTTCTAATATTTCATTGGCTCGCAAGAGGTCGGGATGCCCCTCGATCGTCTCGCCATTTCGACGCAAATCAGCTTTGATCACGTCCATCATAGTGAGCACAAATGTCTTGGTGGGCTCAATGGTCTTGAGCAATTCAGTGGCAATTGGTTTTACAGCGGTGAGCTGGTCGATTAACACAGTGTTGATTCCCGTGCGACCAATGCCTGCGTAGGTGTAGTTCCCAAGATCTAACAGAGAATGTGACACATCTGGTGCCTTATTGGAGATCCCCATTTCATAGTTGCAAATGTCGATTAAGCTGCTCATCCTATGGTTGTCTGCGCTGCCGCTGCGATAGGTATTGAGTTTTGCCACTTGTGCGTCAACCACATCGCCCAAATATTTGTTAAAAATTAGATCAAAAAATCGACTGCGTGGTGAGCCGGCCTGTATCGTCGATGATTTGTCTGCAAAATCTTTGAGCCCATCGGTAGAGAGCAAATACTCTAGGGCAATAAGCAACGTGACTTGGTCCATTGATTCTGGATCCTTACCAAATGGAAACCAAACGTCGTCTTGTGCTCCATTAAAGACGTTCTTTAATATGTCGTCCGCCTTGATAGTCACTTGACCCCACCAAGCATTGTAAATGATGGTGCCTTTTTTACTCGATAGAAAGTAGGTCATGACCATCATGTTCGGAAACACCGAAATGTAGTGAACGTTGCGGTTCACTGATTTTAGGACAGCATTGGTTTTGCTAAAATCCTGCCATACTTTGCAATCGGCATTTTTTCTTCGGTCCTCTATTTTTGAGCAGTCTGAAATACCACGAAAATCGGAATTTTGGAGGCGGAGAGAGTTGAAATAGTTGTTGGTCAACCGATCGAGCAGATCGATCTGGCCTTGAACAGCTAGCCAATTCGACGTGAGCTGTCGACTGTTGGCGAGCGCTTCTTCGAAAATGCGATCACTCCCGATATCAGATGCATAGATTTTCCCCATAAAGCGATTGGTCTCGAGAACCATATAGGCGAGGTAAAGTTTGACGTACATCTGCACGATTCGGGGCAACTCGGTCTTTACCCGATTGGGACTGGCATTCTTTAACAGCATTTCCACTTCTGCAATATTCAAGTGCCCTCTGAACAAGCGATCCACAATAAATCGGATCTCATTGGGAGCCTTAGACTTAGCCGCAGTCGTCAAACCGCCAAGGTCCAAATTCTTGATCATCTTGTTGATGACTCTGTTCTTGCTATCAGTTGTTCCACCCATTTCGATCTGAGTGACGATATCCAGCAATGTGGGGCTCAACACATCTGTGACGTCGAGGTCGTCCGACTTTTCGTTTTGCAGAGTTAAGATCGTAGTCGCGAACTGAGGGTCCAGCTTGGTTTTACCGGCGTCCGAATAAAAGCAGCATTCAGCGGCTAACCTAAACAGTGAGCGCATGCTATTTTGAAACAACCCCGCGTCTTTGCGAGAGTGTACCCATGGATTGAAGGTCTTGACGAATTTCATAAACTCATCGCTCTTGGCATTCTCTAGTTGAAATTTTGTGACAATAGTTTCGAAAATTTTAGTGTGCACTTCGCCGAGGTAGCCGATGGTGATTCCGGAGTCCCTGAGCGCCGTTTGCAGCTCAACTGGTATCGGACCCTTGAGGTAATCCACCAGCTCAGCAAAAAGTCGGGCGTACTTCATATAGGCAAAAGCAAAGGTTCTATCCATGTAACCCGAGCGACCATGCAGTGCCATGGTCAGAATTCGGTATCTCTCGTTCACTAAGTCTCGGCAGCCGTGCTCTTTGGTGCGAACGCAGGCTTTTTCATTTCCCCCGACTGCAGCCAGTTTGGCATCAATCTGCACGTCTAACTCACTTGCTAGGAGGGCAATGTTTTGAGTGTGACGGGAGTCCAGACTGAAGAGCGTGGCATTTCGACAATCGGTCTTAAGATCAAACGAACAGCCAGCAAAGACAGTTTGCTGATATTTTGTTCGAATGGATGCAAACTCTGAGGAACGGTTGGTCTTTTTGTACTCGATGTAAAAGGCCGTGTTGAAGATTGAAATCATCTCGGACAGGCGCGTCGACCGGTACTTGGGCACTTCAATAAATTTTGCGTTCAAGACAAATTTTGATAGAGGGACCAGCACAGCGCGAGTTAAATCTTGTTTCGGGTCGGCAACGGCCGCGTAGGCCTTTGACAGATTGAATTTATAGAACTCTTGCTCGGTGACGTCCTGATCTTCAGGAGTCTGCTGGGCCATCCAGATCTTGGGGTTTTCATGCTGGCGGCGGGGCTTGTTTTCGGGCTGCGTACAGCCGGCCAATACAAGTGCTGCGGGCATGCTGGCAATAAGTAGAAGTTTAAGTGCTTTCATATTTTGCTCACTTCTCCAAGTAATCACTGGTGATGCCGAGCCATCGGCCGTTGATTAGTGCTGCGGCTGCAGAGATCTGCCCAATGCCTCGAATGGCCTCGTCACAAATTCGCGCCATAGATTTAAGTGGCAGAGACTGCAGTTTTGTCCTCTGTGCAGCCTCGTATTTCGCAAATTCCTGGTCGATTGAGTCGTAAAATAGCGTCAATTTTTCATTGCCCTTTTCGACATCAATTCCATTCAAAATGCGAAAGCCATTGAAATTGGGGTTGCGTTGTTCAAAGAAATGCATCAGACCGCTCTCTCGGTAGCCAGAGATACAGGTCCTAGCGATCTCATCATGCCGATCTAAAAGTGACTTCTTTAAACTGAAGTTCGACAAAGGGTCGTTGATGCCATCATCGTAGCTCACTTTGTAAGCCAGCACATACGATTTGGTGCCGCCGTAAAACTTGAGTTTGGTGATCGGGTAGAGAAACATTCCGTTGGCCCAAACTATCACTTCACCTTTGGGAAGAATGTAGACTTCACGGGCGTTGGAGCTCTTGCCAGTGACAAAATCATAAACAGAGGCAGAAAATTTCTTATATCTGTCGGCTTGGTCCTTTGCGGCTACAGAATCTCCACCTGTCGTTGCTGAGTTGTTGTCACTAGATCCGCCGGTGGTGGCGGCGCCACCGGCCGTCGCACCAGCCCCACCTGGAGTGGAAGCCGGATTAGCTGCGGTTGTGGTGTCGTCGTTTGAGATGGCCTCAATAAAGACAGCAACCATCCCAAGGCTAAACCGTGTTTGTTGATCTAAAAGTTCGTTGTACTCACGCGGCAGCCGGGCAGAGTCATTACTGGTTGCCTGTTGTCGCCGCAAGAGCCCACCGGTCGCGAGCACCACCTGACCCATCTTCGTCGATGAGTCTTGTCCAGACGCTGCAAAGCGTAGATTGCTTTGCACGGTATCCGAAATCGTCTTTGTCACTTCAATGGGATAAAGTGTGCGGTAGGTAAATCGATTCTCAGGGGTGTTGTAGTACGGGTTGGTCCAAATGCCACCCAACACCAAATAGGAGTTGGCGGACGTCAGTGTGTAAAGTGAGGCGAGTTTAAGTGGCAAATTGCTCAGTTGATACCAGGTGCCATACTGATTGCCGCCCCGTCGAATGGCGTCGCCGGCCAGAAAGCCACCCATCACGTAGCGATTGTTGTGGTCAATCTTAGTGTAGTCGGCGTCTGGCAAGTTCAAAAAGAAATTGAACTCGCGCATCGCTACGGCATTTGCCCTGCAAAGATCCACAATTGACGCATTGGCAAAGAGCTCGCGCAGAATTTCCGACTTGACCTCTGATCCTGTGGGTTCACTGAGTTGGCAAGCGGTGGAGAATTCAAAGAGTGCATCTTTGTCGTTCCGCAGGCGCTCCCAGTGACCCTTTAAGTCTGGATCGCTACGCAACCGACGGCGCATCTCATCGTAAAACATCCGCACACGTGAGAAAGTTTGAAACGAGCGATGCCAAAGGTAATTCTCAGTCCGAACCGGATCTGAGCCGCCGCCCACGAGTGAGTACAGACTTCGGAGCAGGCTATCATTGATCGAGTCAAAGTAGCTGCCAACGATTTGTGTGGCCGTCGTGCCGCGGTCAAACCGATTGCAAAATGGATCTGCGCCAAGGCTTGCCTCATAGTCATTGCAGTTGGGAAAATACGCGGTTCGAAGAGATCGGGCTTTGGTTTTGGTGCCCCCAGGCTGCTGTGTCTGATCGGGAATCAGTCCGCTCGCTGGAACCTTCACATAAGTGAAGTCCGCATCGCCTGTCGCATAGGCCGCGTACTCGCCTTTGTACAAATACCGAAGAACCAGAGTGTCTTGTGGTCCAGGGTTCACATCCTGCACAGGCATTTGCATTTCTGTTCGACCGTGCATGTAGCCCATGATCGAGGTGTAGTTGCCGTACTCATGCGCAGCTGTGGCTTTGGCAACGAGTGGCTTACGGTAGCTCTCGGGAACTGTTCCCGGCTCTGGCAAAATGTTTTCTTTGAACTGGTGGCCTAGGCCAAGAAAATGGCCAAGTTCGTGCAACGTGAGATTCATCACCAGTGTCTGCATCATTTGGGGGTAAGTTAAACGTCTCTGAGCCGCAGCGCTGCTCCAGCCTTCCATTTTGTTGGCAAAGGTAAATTCCTCTTCATGAAAAAAGGCGGAGTTGTTGAGGTGGGAGGAATGCAGTTCTTTCAACCCCTTGTCTGAGTCTGCGTTTCCAAGGGCCTGCGCAATGGCGGAGTTTCCGGCTTGCATGGCGGCCTCTTTTAGAGATTTTGCATGCTCTGCGGCTTCTTCTTGTTGCTGAGCAATCTCTGCGGCGAACTCGGCGACGGTTTTGTTTTCATTGCGAACTGCTTCGATAAGGTCCGAGATGATTGGATCGATCGCTGAATTATCTGCACTCAAGCGCGTGAGAGTTTCTTTGAGCGTGTTGAGCTGTTGTTCTTTTTCAGCACTGACCTCGGAGGAATTCGACAACATCTCGATTTGTTGTTTTAAAAAGCGTGAATGATCTTCAGTTACCGCGTGTCGCATCTGTAGACGCGTCGAAGGGTTGATGTGCAAGAGCTCGGGTAGCATCTGAATATTTTCAGGTAAGAGGTTCAACATGGCCTTGATAGGTGAGATTGAACTCATGCCATCACTGCTGCTGCTGGATTGATCATTCACCGAGTAAAAGTTGATCATTCGCTCCAGCATGCCGCCGAACATCACAATCCCGCCCCAAAGAATTTTGCCATTGCGAACATCGGCGTGGGCCATGCCCATTCCAAGAGGTGCGTTCATAGAGATGCGCTTGTCGCTGAACCAGGTGATTGAAGGGTAGCGCAAATCAAAGTTGTATTTGAGATCATGCACGACGGGCACAAACGCCTGGTGGTTTTTTGCAACCGCGCCAATCTTTTGAAACTCTCGATTCCACTTGTAGACCGCGTTAACGATGGTCTGTTGCACCTCTTTTGGTGCCTTACTAATATAGAGTCGGATGGGTTTGCGCAGATCCCAATGAGCAGCGTGCAGTTCGGGCTGATAGCCATCGACCGATTTGCCCACCACATGCAGCACATTCATAAATCGCGAATTCTCCGCGGCGTAGGGTCGCTTTTGAAACGTTCGATCATGCTCAAATTTCAAAAAGTTGACTCTGTACTCCACTTGGTTTGAGAGGGGCCGACCATAAAGAACACCCATCTCAGTAGTGCTGAAAGAGAATCCTAAAAAGCCCCGCGCCAGATCCCATTCTACATTTTTAACATGGGACAGTGTTGGAGCGGAAATGTCATTTGGGTTGACGCTTTCACCGCTTGCGAGACCACCCATCTGTAGACCGGATAGGTTTAGGCGCATTTGGGGGCGGGCGGAATAATGACTGCGGCTGTCGTTCTCAATCCATTCGCTCTGTTCTCGGCCGTATTCGTCTTTGGCCTTTTCATAGTAAAAATGTTTAACGATGGGTATGCGGATGTACTCGGTCCAGCGGCTGCGATCGTTGATAAAAGACGGATTGATTTTCAGTCCGATCAGCCAGTTCTCGGTGATCTCCCACTCGACATTGCAATGCATGTTTTGATTCGAACCGGGGATATTCATCCGTTCGCCGTAAAAGCCTCGACCCACTTCGGGTGCCATCGCACAAAGGAACGGTTTAGGTTTACCGCTCGCATCCCGAAAGAAGCTCTTATCGATATTCTGCTCGTTGGGTATTGGCTTCTCTTGGGCGCGCTCGCGAAATATTTGTCCGCCCAAAATCCCTTTGCCCACACATCCAGTTAAACTAAAGAGCAGAACCAGGCCCGCGACTGGCACTTGAACTCGCCATCTTCTGCTCCAGCTGTCTAATTGCATCACAGTCCACCCTCGTTTAATTGGTTCTGAGGCTTCTTTAGGGCCCCTGCCATGTAAGAAGTTCAATTCCCAGGCCGCCGGGCTTAAGGCTGTATTGCCTCTAGATTAAATCTGACGGCGGTTTGCGGTGGTAAGGTCCTTTGGGAAGGGGCTCAGGGTGCCGCAAATGCGCCCACAGACTCCCTGGACTAGGCTAAGTGGCTAATTTTACTACTGAATCTTATTGAAAGTCTTACAATTGGTGGATCTCGTGCTCTAGTCGAGTTGATGCCCGTTCAGCCATCACGTAAGCTTTTTAAATGAAACCTATGCGCATGGACCGCGGCATACTTCTCGCTGCACTTTTCTTACTAGGGCTCGGCCTCGTTCAGGTCTACAGCTCAAGCTACATATTCGCCACCGAGGTGCACGGAGATGGCCTGTTCTTTTTTCGCAAGCAGGTGCTGTTTGCGTTGCTCGGACTCACCGCACTTTTGACGACGGCACTGATGCCGTGGAAGTGGGCCGAGAAAATGGGACTCGCCCTTTGGGGTTTGGCCGTCGTTGGACTCATTCTCACATTTGTTCCTGGCGTGGGTGTTAAAGTGGGAGGCGCCCATCGTTGGCTCGCTCTGCCATTTGGCTTTCGCTTTGAACCGGCGGAATTGCTGCGAGTGACTTATCCGTTTGTGCTTGCGCCGATTTTGGCCGAGTACGCCCGCGATAAGATCGATGGGCGTTGGTGGGGCCGCTTGGCTTTGGCTCTTTCGCCATTGCCGATTCTGTATGCGCAGCCAGATTTTGGCAGTTGCGTGATTATCGCGAGTTTGACCTTCTTTTTGTTTATAGCCTTTGGTTTGCGTTGGCGTTTTGTTTTTGGTGCCGCGATCACAGCGCTGCCAGCCATGGCGTACATGATTTTGTCTTCACCTTATCGCCGCGTGCGTGTCGAGGCCTTTTTAAATCCTTGGGCCGACCCTGAAGAAAAAGGCTTTCAAGTGATTCAAAGTCTGCTGAGTTTTTATTCAGGTGGCCTTACGGGAGTGGGACTTGGGCAGGGGCAAGGCAAGTTGTTCTTTTTGCCAGAGGCTCACACCGATTTCACTTTGGCCGTGCTCGGCGAAGAGATGGGATTTATCGGCTTCTTTCTGCTCATCATGGTTTATGGCTTTGTGGTGTTTCGAGGTTTTCAAATCACTTTGCAACTCAAGCGTTATCGCCAGCGCGCCTTGGCGTTGTCCTTAAGTTTGCTCATTATGTTGGCGGTGTTTATCAACTCGGGTGTGGCACTTGGTCTGTTGCCAACTAAGGGATTGACTTTGCCTTTGCTCAGTTACGGTGGGAGTTCATTGCTCTGCACGGGGCTGTTAATTGGGTGGTTGCTCAATTTGGCGCGCGAGTCTACACTCACCCTGTCTTTTCGAGAAAAAGAGATAGAGTAAATGCCACACAAAATTTTGATCGCAGCCGGAGGCACCGGCGGCCATATTTATCCAGCCCTCGCGATTGCGGATGCGTTCGTCAAAAAGCAGCCCGGTGTTGAGATTGCATTTGTCGGCACACCCACGGGGTTAGAAAACAAAATCATCCCTGAGCACGGCTTTCCACTGCATCACCTGCCGATTGGTCGGCTCAATTCAAATGTATCCTTGCGAGAGCGACTGACGACCTTGTGTCTGATGCCTCTGGCGTTTTTCAAAAGCTGGCGAGTGCTCGGCACCTACCGACCTGATTTTGTCTTGGGAGTGGGAGGCCATGCCTCTGGTCCGTTGCTGTTGATCGCCGCTTTGTTTGGCTATCGCACGGGCATTTGGGAGCCAAACGCCATGCCCGGACTCGCCAACCGTTTGTTGGCTCGCTTTGTTGATGATTGCTGGGTGGTTTTTACGGAGGCTAAGCGCCATTTGAAGAGCCAGCACGTGCACCTCGCCGGAATGCCCGTGCGACAAGAGATTGAAGACATGCAGTTGGCGACTGCGCGCTCCGATTCTCACATTTTTCGTGTGTTGGTTTTTGGCGGGAGCCAAGGGGCGCGGACGTTGAACACAGTCATTCAGTCTCTGCTGAACGAAGGTGGTGCATGGCTCAAGCAAGTGGAGTTTGTCCATCAAACGGGGAGCGCCGATTTTCAGCGGATACGCGACAGTTACGAACCCAATGTTCCAGTGGATGTGCGTGAATACTTACATGATATGGCGGAGCAGTATCGCCGTGCCGATCTGGTGATCTGCCGCTCGGGCACAGGCACCCTATCCGAGCTTGCCGCGTGCAGTAAGGCGGCAATCCTCGTGCCTCTGCCGACGGCCGCCGACGATCATCAGGTGAAAAACGCCCTAAGTTTAGTCAACAAAGGTGCCGCTGTGATGATCTTGCAAAAAAACCTGACGCCCGAATCTTTGCGACAACAGATTCAAGAGTTAATAGTCACACCCTCAATTCGACACCAACTGGAATTGAACATCCGGCAGTTTCATCAGCCCTTGGCGGCTGAAAAACTTGTGGATGCGTTCATAGAAAGGATCAGTGGCGATGCGCTTAGCTCTAGCTAAAGTTCATTTTATCGGAATCGGCGGCATCGGCATGTGTGGACTCGCTGAGCTGCTCCACAATATGGGCGCCCAAGTGACCGGCAGTGACGCCGCAGAAAATGTGCAAACGGAGCGCCTCCGCCAAATGGGTGTGCGTGTGCAGATTGGCCACTCGGCCGCAAACGTGCACGACAGTGAAGTCGTCGTTTATTCCAGCGCTGTGCGCGAGGACAACTTGGAGTTTCGCGAGGCTCGTCGCTTAAAAATTCCGTTGATTCGTCGAGCCGAGGCCCTGGCGGAGATCATGCGCCTGCGCCGAGGCATTGCCATCGCCGGAACCCACGGCAAAACCACAACAACGAGTTTAACGGCCTCGATCTTTTTGCGCGCGGGGATGGATCCCACAATTGTCGTCGGTGGGCGATTGGATGTCATTAAGTCCACCGCGTTATTGGGACAAGGGGAGTGGATCATCGCCGAAGCGGATGAAAGTGATGGCAGCTTCACCCATTTGAGTCCGGAGATTGTGATCATCACCAACATCGACAACGATCATTTAGATTACTATAAAACGTTTGAAAATCTCCAGCATGCGTTTGTGGACTTTGCTATTCGCATTCCGTTTTATGGTGTCGCCATTGTTTGCGGCGATGATCCGAAGGTGCTCGGTCTTTTTGAAAAATTCGGCAAGCGCTGGATCAGCTACGGTACTGAACCGCATAACGATTTTGTGTTACAGAAACAGGGGCAGCACTGGACCGTTTGGCAGAGTGATAAGTGCTTAGGTGAAATGCGCCCCTCCATGCCCGGCACACACAACGCTCTCAATTCCCTAGCGGCAATTTTAGCTGCGATGGAAGCAGGTGTAGATTTTCAAACTGGAGCTGCAGCCGTCGCAAATTTTGGCGGAGTCGACCGCCGCTTTCAACATCGTGGCGCTTTTGCCGGCGTGGATTTTTACGACGACTATGGCCACCATCCGACCGAAGTGCGCGCAGTGCTCAGCGGTTTTAAAGAGCGCTTTCCCGATCGCCGTTTGGTCACCGTGTTTCAGCCCCATCGCTACTCTCGCACGCAAATCTGCTGGAATGATTTCACCACCTGTTTTGCATCCACGGACATCTTGTACTTGATCGATATCTACGCCGCAGGCGAGGTGGCGATCGAGGGTGTCTCGAGTCCCGAGTTGGCAAAAGTCATTCAACACCCAGATTGTCGCTACCATTCACGCACCGCGGATCCCAAACTCCAATTGATCTTCGACTCGCTTCGGCCCGGCGACATCTTGTTAACTCTAGGCGCTGGAGATATCTCGCGCTTGGGTGAGCAAATGGTTGCGTCGGCAGCGGCGGGGCCGTCTGAATTCCTTGATGAGCCGAGTCGCCGTGGAAATTAAATCCGGCGTTTTATTAAAGGACTACAGCTGGTGGAAAATCGGTGGGCCCGCCGACCACTTCTGTTTGCCCACAACGGTGGAGCAAGTGCACGAGGCGGTTCAGTTTGCCAATGCCTCAGGCCTGAACATCACCATTCTGGGCGGCGGCACGAATGTGCTGATCAGCGACGCCGGAGTCGAAGGCCTCGTGATTTGCATGGCCAAGTTGAGCGGCGTCACTGTCGATGAAGGCGCCGGTCGCCTGCACCTCACCACTTTGGCCGGCACGCCCAAGTCTGAGCTCACCAAAATCTTTATGAAGCGAAAGCTCGCACCCGCACTTTTTTTGTGTGGCCTCCCCGGCGATGTGGGCGGTGGTGTGGTGATGAATGCCGGGGTGTCAGAGCCCTTTGAGCCGCGCGAGTTTGTCGAGATCATCGATTGGGTCGAGGTCCTATCCCTCGAACCTGAAGTGCGTTTGCGCCGATGGTCCCGCCACGAGTTGCAGTGGAAGTACCGCGCCTCTCACGGCTGGCAACCTGGCATTGTCGTGCGCGCCGGAATTTCCTGGCCCCTGACCGCCGATCCCGATATTCCACGCAAGGTCAAAGACGCCACCAAAAATCGCCTGCAGCGACAACCACTCGAGCTCCCCAGTTGCGGCAGCACATTCAAAAACCCATCAGACCACACGAGCAGCGCCGGAGCTTTGATCGAACGCGCCGGTCTAAAGGGCTACACCGTCGGCTGCGCCCAAGTCTCACCTAAACACGCCAACTTTATCGTCAACCTTGGTGGCGCCACGGCACGCGACGTCTGGCAGATCATCACCCATATTCAGCACGAAGTGTCTCAGCAATTCCACGTACAGCTCGAAACCGAAGTCCGCTTACTCGGCCGCTGGTAGCCGACCGCGCATGCCATTGCCGGTGATGAGCGCTACACAAGGTGATCAAGTTCTCGAGTGTGTCCGCGCCACCATGCGCTCGAGGCCTGAGGTGATGGATCTCCGTCCACTGCCTAAGGCCGCACCGAGAGCCATCCGGCATTGGCTGACAACACGCCCCTCGATCACGTCGATGCACTTGATGCCGTATCGCCGCTGGAATCGCAGACCGGTCCCAGGACCGCTGGCTGACGGGCTTCACTCGCGGTTTGCCTTGCCGATTCACCGCCCGCTCAGCTCGTCGAACGGGATCGACGCGATCAACCCATTCCTTCAGCGCTTGCACAACCGTCTCACCCATCTGCACAGGCCGACGGGTCTTTTGACTCATCAACTCACGCGCGCGCTTGATGAGCTCGGCCTCATCTGCCGTCACCTCAAACTCGATGCACACGCGGTTCGCACCCGTTGGCCGAGCTTTCTCAGGTCGGGGAGCTGAGGGTTTTGCTGCGGCCACCTCACGCTCCAGCTTTTCTTTGCTGAGCGTTTGCGCTTTCAAAATCCACTCCGAAGTGTTTTGCGCATCGATCACTGAAGCAATGGTTTTTGCCTTGCTGATCTGCAGGCCCTGCGCCACCGCCCTCTCCAGTTCAGGCACCTGCTGCGACTTGCGCGCCACGCGCACGAACTGCGCCGCCACATCTTCGCTAAGGCCCAGGTATTTCACACAATAGGGAGTTAAGTAGGGCTCGCTGAATTTTTCAAACAGCCTCGCGCGATCAACGTCAATGATGGCACGCAAGAGTTCTGCCTCGGCCACAAGATACTTTGCGGCCTTCTCAACGGCGATCGTGTGAATCTGTTGGGATTGAGCATCGAGCATTGTTTACCACCTTCAAAACGAGCCACTTGATAGCATGAGCGCACGACACGTGGCAACCGAAAAATGCAGGCGTAAGACGCGTATCGCTAGCGACTAGTCCTGGGACCGCTCGGCGGTCGGTGAGATAGAAATACGTCCATGGAAGTGCTAAAGAATTCTGCAGGAGTTAAGTAGCGGTTCCAGCGCCTGTGGCGAGTTCTAAACGCTACTTCTCACACTTCGGAGGATTGCAAAAGAAGCCGTCGCCGTTATTGGCGCGTTTGCATTCCTTCATGGCTCGATCGGTGGCCACAGCCTTTGATCCGCCGGTGCCGGTGTGGTCAGTGCCTCTGGCGCTGACGGTGCACAGCCATTCGTCGTTGCCGGATTTTTCAACCTCTGTTCGTTCGCTGACCTCGAGTTCAAAAACTCGCCGCTGCAACTGTGAAACCGCTCGCTCCAATTCCCAAATTCTTCGGCGCATTTCTGAATCCGAATATTTTTTAGATTCAGAGCCGACTTCAATGCGATAAACTGTTTCAGCTGAGGCAGAGTTCAAAGTCGAGAAAAACAAAAGCGCTACTGCAAAAATGATTTTCATTTAAAGAGTCCTAGATTGAGGGTTAACGGGTTGTTCATCGACCAGGCTAGCCATTGGAAAGTATGAATTCAAGTTTTTATATCACACGCCAGATTTGCATCTTGGTGCGGGGCCAATCCCAATCCTCACCTCCACAACCCACCGGTCCCAGGACCGGTCAGCCGCACGCACTTCACTCCACTCCACCTCGCCCAATTGCGGCATCCGCCGAACTCGGCTTAGCTAAGACTGGCTTTGTGTGTATCCTGTTTTTGTTCACCCGAATCGAGAGGTCAGCCCATGCGCTTTGCAATTAAAGCTCTCCAAACCCTAGTAGTCGTCATTGCTGGCGTCAGCTGTTCGCAAACTTCGCATCTGATCACTCGCGACATCAGTGCCACTCGGTTGCAAGTCGATGCCAGTGGCTATGCCTACGACCCGCGCGATACCTCATGCGACGGCTACCCTCGATTGTCGGTGGAGACTGCACCAGGGACCTGCTTGGGCCTTGTCCTGCACTCGAAAAATTCGCTCGATAAAAAGGGCGCTTTGCAACTCAAGATGCCCCGAACAATCGTAGCTGTTCCCAATTCTCCACATTTTTTACTTGCAGATATGGGAGGCTGGAATCCGGGGCAAGGTTCGCTCTTTTGGCTTCGCCACGATGGTGCGGGTGCGTACTCGGTTGTTCGACTGTTGAGTCGGCTGGATTTGCCACATGGTCTCGCGCTGAATCCAAAGGATGGATTTTTTTATTTGGGTGAGAACAGTCGAATCACGAAGTTTCGTTTCTCGGCGAATGGTGTGGCCTCTGAGTCGATGGTTGTGGTGGATAAACTTCCGGATTTAGATCGGCACATGCATCCACTCACGCAGTTTGTATTTAATCCTGTCAACGGCGATCTTTACATCAACTCGGGTGCACCGACGGACCATTGCTATCAAAAAGATGGCAGCTATAAAAAGCGTTGTCCCGAAGAAGCTATTAACCGAATGGCAACCATTCAAAGAATCCCCGGAGCCAAGCTCGCGCAAGTGACGCCCAACCGAGCTTTGACCTCAAAGGATCTGGAGGTCGTCGCGCAAGGGCTCCGCAACTCCATGGCGATGGCTGTGTCTTTAAATGGGCGGTTTTTATTGCAAGGTGAAAATAGTCGGGACTTTCCCGAGCTAGAGGAGCCCTATGAAGAGTTAAACGTGGTTCGTTTAGATCGGCGAGAGCTGATTCAGCATTTTGGTTGGCCCTACTGCTACAACTTTCACGGCGAGTCCCCCGAGTGGCAAGAGATTTTGATTCAGGATCAAAAGCCCTATCGAATCCGACCCAAATCGCGAGCGCAAGAAATGTGGGGCACCAATCAATTCAACTGTGGCCGTGTTCCTGTCGCCGGGACTCGCAGTTACCAACGCCCTTATGCTTTGATTCCACCTCACGCGGCACCCTTACATGCGGCTTTCTACTCAGGCGAAATGTTTGAAGCTGAGCTGCAAGGTCACTTGCTCATGAGTTGGCATGGGTACAGACCTGCGGGTCAAAGATTCGTGGCCTATCCGACCAACGACGATGGTCTTCCGGTGTTGCGAAAAGAGCAAACTGAACACTACGGCTTCAATCAACCCAATGGCTGCACACAAAAAACTCCGTTCAAACCTCGAGGTGGAACACAAAACACGTTTGCGCCCTACACCGAACTCATTTCGGGCTGGGGAGCCGAGAGGAATCTTCGACCGAAAGGTGCGCCGGTGGGTTTTGCAGTTGCGAGTGACGGGGCGATCTGGATTGTTGAGGACAAAAATAAAACAGTGGTGCGGCTAGCAAAAGGGCCGACCTACACCAATCCCCAAAGCTGTGCAGACAATCCCACGGTCGAAAAAGATTTCAATGTCGAGCTATTGGCATGGCGAAATGCGCTTACGGAATCTTCACCCCAAGCGCAACGCTCGCTGGCGAGGTACCGTGAGATTCGGCAAGAGCTGCGGCAAGAGAATAGATGTGTGAAGTGCCACTCAGGTTTGATCAGCAAAGACTTGAGCGATACGCCAGATGATCTGTCGACCTTAGATTTTTTTGTGCGGTCGGCGTGGATTCGCCCCGGCCAGCCCGAGCAGAGTCCGCTCTATGATGTGGTGACAGCCAATCGATTGGCGCCGCGTATGCCTCCCGCAGGTTACGCTTTGCTCAGCGAAGATGCGAAGGGGCAAGCGCTTATTCGCACGATCGGCGATTGGATCTCGGAGCTACCGCGAGATATCGACGAGCGCTGGGGCCAAATCACGACGGACCGAAAGCGCAACATTCGACGAGGGCCGGCTTTGTCGGCAGAGGTGTGTGGACAGTTTCAGGCGGATGATCGGATTTACATCGACCCGCGCGCCACTGCCCGAGTTCAAGCCGATGGCTATCAGTGGTTGAAAGTCTATTTGGTCCCTGGCCACACGCGGTTGGTGCCGGGCATCTGTCAGTCACCACCTGATGGCGTGTTTTACTTGGCTCAGTAAAGCCAGCTTTTACGAAACCTCAGTCCGGCCCCTCGACGAGGGTTGGGTTTCGTTGACCAACAGCAAAGCTACATTGGCGACTCCTCCAAACCCGCTTACAATCAAGGAATGCAGACACTCAGAGCAATTTTCGTTTTTCTAGGAATCATTTCGTCGGTGGCCTTTGCAGCAGACACAGAGCTGTGTGAAGGTTTAGTGCGACTAGGCTGTGGTCCTGATCTGCCGGTTGAGGCGGTGGAGCAAGCGGTCTGGACTGAAAGCCAACTGGTGATTGAGCCCAAGTCTGAGACGCAGTCCGCTGCCGTATCGGCAGACGCATCCGCCGTTATTCTTCGATATCTCCACTCCAGCGCGTCTAACCCGTCACTCTCGTTGCAAGCTGACCTCGAGCGCATTGAACACCCGCAAGTTGCCGAGTTGATCGATCGTGCCTTAGAGAAGGCCCCCACAAGCCAAGCGCCCGCGCGTGGAATTGCCTCCGTCACAGCCGACGAAACTCGGCGTGCGCGTCGCAACGCCAAAGCACCATCGTCGCGGCCCCTCGCCAACGACACTCGTGTCGCAGGCCAACGCGCTCAAGTATCCGGAACTCTGCGGAGACCGGCGAAACAAAAAGGGGCGATCACACTCGCGGATCTACCGCCGCACAAAGGCGCCCAGACCAAAGTCATAGCCACGGTGATCTACGGCGACTTGGTTTCAAACTTCGATGTGATTCGCTCAGAGGTCAGGGCGTCGGTCGAGTTTCGCAACTCAGAGGGCGTGGAACGCGCGGCTGAGCTCAAACCAGAAAATTTTCAAACCGTGCTCACCGAGTACGACAAATTGCCGACGTTAAAAAAGCTGCCAGAAAAATGTGAGCGCTCGCAGATTCGCGTCACCAAAGTAGATGCATCCGGACAGCAAGTTACCCGCAGTGGGTGTCTGGCGGAGCGTACCCCAGCATCGAAGGCCTATCGTCGATTTGCGAAGATGCTAGTTCTGACAATTTGAGGTAGACTTTTGCCATGTGGCGCATCGTTCGAATTCCTATCATGCTTTTTATTGTGGGCACAATCACTGCGGGAGTTTCCATCGCCCTCAATCCGCAGTGGCTGAAGGTTGAATCCATCACACTGACTCTGAGTGCAAACAGTGATGAAGCTATTATTTTTCAACGGCTACACTCGGCACTTGGCCCAAAATTGACCAAGATGCAAGGGCGTTACTTTTGGGAAGTTCCACTCGAGCAGGTGGCACAAATCGTGCGAGCCGATAAGCGGGTAAAAACAGTTTCAGTTTATCGAGAGTTCCCCAGTCGTATCCGCTTAGAGGTGACACCTTACACGGCCGTGCTGGCTTATTTAGGTTCGGACAATCGCTTTTATCCCGTGGCCCGAGATGCCACACTTCTACCGCCCCTGCCGCTCGGTGAGTTTCCAGATTTACCTGTGTTGCGTGGCAAAGAATTGCGCGATGAACCTGAGCTGCGTTTGCTCGCCTTGACACTGTTTGAATCATTGCCGCAAGAGGGCGACTTGCGACGAGCGAGTCTATCTGAAATTGTCTACAGCAAGAAAGATGGGTTTAAAGTTTTTCTCAGTCAGATGAGTGGTGAAATCAAATTGGGTGAGACGGACTTTGGTCCTAAAATCTCGCGCGTGAAAAAGGTCTTGTCTTACTTAGAAAGTCAGGACGTTAAAAGCCGCGTCATCGACGCTCGCTTCCAAAAGAAAGTTGTTGTCAGAGTGCGTAATAGTCCCTAGCCTAAAATCAGGGAGCATGGAAGTCCCTCAATCAACTGTGTTTTTACCGCCTTCTTAAGGACTCTAGATGGCAAAGGACGCCAAAACTCAAGGCCGGGTCATAGCAGGACTCGACATCGGCACAACCAAAGTCACGTGTGCTATTGGTCGATTCGAAGATGATCGGCTCAACATCATCGGCGTGGGAACTGCACCCAACAGTGGCGTTCGCCATGGCGTAGTGGTGAACATCGATTCCACTTGTGAAGCCATTCGCAAAGCCAAAGACGAAGCGGAGTTGATGGCCGGAGTTCGAGTTGAAGACATCTGGCTCACCGTGGGTGGACCGCACATCCAAAGTCAGTCGTCGACGGGAATGGTGGCTATCCGCCACAAAGAAGTGCAACAAGATGACATTGACCGGGTGATTGAAGCTGCAAAAGCTGTTGCCATTCCACAAGATCGACAAGTGCTGCATGTGTTGCCACAAGATTTTCGCATCGATGGTCAAGTCGGCATTCATGACCCGATCGGCATGTCGGGCGTTCGGTTAGAAGCCAGTGTGTTTATTGTGACCGGTAGTACTTCGGTTATTCAAAATGCGATGAAGTGCGCCCATCGAGTGGGACTTCGCATTCAAGGCCTTGCCCTTCAGCAGTTGGCGAGTGCCTTGGCTGTGCTGAGCCCAGATGAAAAAAACTTAGGCGTTTGTGTTGTGGATATCGGTGGTGGGACCTGTGACATGATCACCTTCTTTCAAGGCAGTGTGATTCACACCGGACTGCTCCCAGTCGGTGGTTACAATTTCACGCACGATGTGGCGATTGGATTAAAGACCACGCAAGTCCATGCGGAGTCGTTAAAACGCAAGTATGGTTGTGCGCTGCCTGAGATGGTGAGCGAAGAAGAGTCGATTGAAGTGGAAAGTGTGGGCGGTCGTAAACCCCGCACTTTGATGCGACGGGATCTTTGCGAAGTCATTGAGGCGCGGGCCGAAGAGACTTTAGAGATGATTCACTCGAGTCTGGCCTCAGCCAATTTGATTGGCAAGTTGGGCAGTGGAGTGGTGTTAACTGGTGGAGCGAGTTTGCTGCACGGGTTAGTTGAAATGGGTGATTTTATTTTAGATGTACCAGTGAGACGAGGTTGGCCGGAGAAGGTGGGGGGATTGGTCGACGTGGTTCGCCAGCCTTCATTCGCATCGGTAGTGGGCGTAATGCTCTACGGTCTGTCGCAAGACAAAGATCGCAATCACTCCATCCATGACACTAAGGTTGTGGATTGGACGCAGAAGATGAAAAACCTCTTGGGAATGTAATCGGGGGATATATGTTTGAGTTAGAAGAAAATATCAATTTAGGTGCAACGATCAAAGTTATCGGTATTGGCGGCGGCGGCGGAAATGCTGTCCAAACGATGATCGAAGGCGGACTCTCTGGTGTGCAGTTTGTTGTAGCCAACACCGATCGACAGGCACTAGCTGCAAATAAAGCCGAAGGTAAAATTCAGCTAGGACGTGAGTTAACCAAGGGCTTAGGCGCTGGCGCCAATCCTGAAATCGGTCGACGAGCCGCGATCGAATCCTACAATGATATCGTCGCGCAGCTTGAAGGTGCAGACATGGTGTTTGTCACGGCCGGCATGGGCGGTGGCACTGGCACGGGCGGCGCACCTGTCGTTGCAAAAATCGCCAAAGAGTTGGGAGCTCTTACGATAGGTGTGGTCACGCGCCCCTTTATTTTTGAAGGCAAGAAGCGCAAGAAGCATGCGGATGATGGCATCCGTGAACTGCAAGAGAATGTCGATACTTTAATTGTGATTCCCAATCAAAAGCTCTTGTCTGTGGCCAGTGAGCGTACACCTTTGCTTGAGACATTCCATCGAGCTGATCAAGTTTTGCTCCATGCGGTCAAGGGAATCTCTGACCTTATAAATATTCGCGGTTTAATCAACTTGGATTTTGCCGATATCCGCACAGTCATGCAAGCCAAGGGTATGGCGATCATGGGTTCTGGCATGGCCAATGGCGAAAATCGCGCAGTCGAAGCGGCCACGCAAGCGATCTCCTCACCACTTCTCGAAAACATCTGCATCGACGGCGCAACGGGCATCATTATAAACGTCACGGGTGGATCCGATCTCACACTGTGGGAAGTCAACGAGGCGAGCACTTTGATCACCGAAGCTGCGCATCCTGATGCAGAGATTATCTTTGGTGCTGTGATTGACGATCAAATGGGCGAAAACGTTAGCGTCACCGTGATTGCTACAGGCTTTGGCGCCGGTGCAGCCAAGCAAGCCACCGATCAGATCAACCGTTTGCATGCCATGACTGAAACACAATTGATGAATGCTGGAATCGACCGACTCAATCAAGGCATGCAGGCAACGCCTGAGCCAACGCCGGTGAATGTGAGCGGGCAATCGTTTGAGAATATCAATCTGTCGCAGATGGAGCAACCGGTCACGCCCCTCGCACCAGTACCGGCGCAGTCGAACCATATGTCTCAATCGCACGTGCACGGTCACGGCCATGGACACATGCGCCTAGACGACCCTTCGATGTCGATGCCCACCCAGCCCAGCACACCAGCCGTCAGCGGGCGCAGTTTACCCCGCGAAGTTTTATTGGCAAAAGCCCGCGCCTACCGCGAGAGCCAAGGGCCGCGTGATGGATCACAGCCTGAGCAATTGTCGATGAACATGGACGAAGCCTCACCCATGCGTCTAAGTCCGGAGCCCACCAAGCCATTCAATAGCGAGTCCTTAGAGGTTCCATCCTATATGCGCCGCAAGCGTGGCTATGGGGTCGATAACAAAGAGGGACTAGATTAGTCTGGGGCGTTCAACATGGCGACACGCTCTACGGTGAATCGAGCCGTTTTTGTCTCTGATATTCATATAAGTTCGCCAGAAGATCCGAAATTTAAGCTTTTGCTCGAGCTCTTAGAGGCCTGTGCCTCGAAAGAGATCGGGCATTTGTTTTTTGTGGGCGATATCTTTGATTTTTGGATTGCCGATCGAAAATTTCTAATCACCGCGTATAGTCCACTGGTGGATCGGATCCGAAATCTGGTGGAGGCCGGGGTACGTGTGCACTATTTTGAAGGCAACCACGACTTGGATCTGCGGCGCTTTTGGCAAGACAATTTAGGCGCCAGTGTTCACACTGAAGCGGCGTACTTTCATATCGGGACGACTTCGCTACGAGTAGAGCATGGCGATCAAATGAATTTAAATGATCGGGGCTATCGGTTTTTGCGCTGGCTACTACGCACACGGTTGTTCGTTTGGCTGGGCCGCTACCTTCCAGAGTTTGTCATTCGGTGGTTAGGAGCGCGAGCGAGCACTACGAGTCGCACCTACACGTCGACGGTGAAAGCCTTGTCGGATGACCAGGTGCGGGAGACCGTCCGTCGACATGCCCGCTGGGCCTATTCTCGCCAGGCCTTTGACGTGTTTGTGTCAGGCCATGTGCACGTGACAGAAGACTCTCTTCAATCTGTTGGTGAAGGCACCTTCAAATGTATCAACTTGGGAACGTGGTTGAAAAAGCCGATGCTCTTGGAGATTCAAGATGGCGAGGCTTCACTTCGACCGGTGGAAGAGCTCCTTTAAACCAGCCAATACAAGATTGTCATCGAGGGGGGCAGTTCTCACCCGAGTCGGCATCGTCACTCAGTGAGTTGCCACACCCGCGTTTCAAGTTGAGATTTTCTCGAGAAACCTTTGCCACTTGACGCATCATCGAAGCGCGGTCCATCGACTCTTCTGCTTGAAAGTTAGAGAACGTCGGGCTGCCCAGTGCGGTTCGGAGAAAGTAGCAAGCGAGTAAGAGTAATCCCAGTAGTAGCTTGCCGTTGTGGCTCATGTGTTCTCCGACTTGGAGGTTGTTACTCAGCCCCCGTGTTTCCCACTCTTCGACACTAGAGCGACAAAACTTGAGGCATCATTCAACAATTGCTTTGGGGCGAAGCACTAAATAGAGCACGGCGATTCCCCCTAAAATTAAACCGGCCGTTAGAAGTTCGGGGCGTTCGGCATGGCTGAGCATAACCCCGCACACGATAGCCCCTAACAGAGGGATAAAGGAGGGGATCTCAAACCGCCCAGGTGGTTCTGTCCCGCGCCGCTGCAGTATAAACAAGGCTAGATTAACGAGCATAAAACAACTCAACAAAAGGACACTGGTCGACTTGGCCAACGATGAAATATCTCCAGAAAGCGCCAATAGTATCAAAATGAGAAACAAGACGGCGATGGCTCGAGAGGGCGTGTGCCGCTTGGGATGAATTTTACTTAAGGCTTTGGGCAGCAACCCTTGCGAGGCCATTCCATAAATCAATCGAGATCCCATCACAAAATTTAACAATGCGGTATTGGCAACCGCAAACATGGCGACGACAGCATACAAGCCCGGTGGAAACCATGGAGCAGCCACTTGCACAACATCCACGAGCGGCGATTTAGAGGTGGCCAAATTTGCGGCCGGCACAACGGAAACTGCAATCATACTGATCAGCATGTAAATCACGGAGGAGATCGCCACCGCCAACAGCAAGCCGCGCGGCAAAGTTTGCTCTGGGTTCTTCACCTCTTCAGCCACGTTCAAAATATCCTCAAAACCGACAAAAGAATAAAAGGTTAGTACCGCACCCGTGAGTAAAAGCGAATAGGTGAGTTCACCCATCGGATTCGTCGCCGTGGTCGCGTCCAAATAATTGACTGAACCGAGATACTTGAATCCAACTGCGATCACTAAACCCAGACCGAGCAATTCGATGACAGTGCATACGGCGTTGGTCCACATCGACTCACGGATACCTCGGTAAACAATCAGACCCAGCAGACTTGCAAATCCCAAAATCACAAATGGCAAAGGAATGTGAAAGTCGCTGATCGCCTTCATCCAAAAACCTTGAAAGTACCCAGCAAAGACTCGCGTCGCCGTGGCCATCGAGGTAAGGCCAGAGGCCAACACGGCGAGCCCGACACCATAAGCCAGCCACGTCCGCTTGTAAGCGCGTTCGACAATGTAGGAAGCGCCCCCAGCTTTGGGATAGCGCGAGCCCAGTGAGGCATAAGAAAGCCCAGTGAGTCCAGCCGCAATCATACTGAGCAGAAATGCCAACCAAACGGCGTTGCCCATTTGCCCTGCCGCGACCCCGACCAGTCCATAAACACCGGCACCCAAAATGTCGCCCACTCCATACAAAGTGAGCGCCACCAGACCGATGTTTCTCTCCAGCTTCAATTTTTCGCCTTACTTTTTAAAACTTCCGCCAATGACTTGAGCTCAACCATGATGCCGGAGAGCTCGTCATTTGGTCGAAGTTCACGATTGGAATCATACTGACCCTGTTTGAGCTCGCGGATAAACGCAATGATGGCAACGGAGGCCCCGCCGACGCGAGACCCTAGCAAGGTCATTGAGAAAATATTTACCGAAATAAAAACCAGAAACCCAAGAAACGTCAGTATCGTGAGTTTTAGCAGCCTCCCTTGAAACTGACTGGCCAAAAGGGGATCGGCTAAGCTTTCAGCCATTGCATGCAGCTGAGTGAGTTGAAAGTAGCCATAGAACAAAAAACCGGTTAACAAGACCACCCCAACGGCTGAGACATGCAGGTGATATTTTTTTGCCATACTCGCGGATTCGAGTGTGTTTCGAACGGATCTATTTTTCTGACTCATGCAGCTTCCCTCGTGCGATTAATGTGATTCTGTCAGTAACTGGCGAGCATGCTCTAAGCTCGTCTTTGAAATCTTCTCACCAGAAATTAGGCGGGCGATCTCTCGCACTCGATCCGCCGGATTCAGCTCATTTACACCCATGCGTGCCGCACCTTTTTGCGTGGTCTTTTCAATTAGAAAATGATGATCTGCAAACGAAGCCACTTGGGGCAAATGCGTGACACAAATGAGCTGCTGACCTTTGGCAATGGACTTGAGCTTTTTGCCAACCTTCTCCGCCGTCTCGCCACTTACGCCAGTGTCCACTTCATCAAACAAGTAGGTTCGAGGTCGGTCGTTTGAGCCAACCACTCGCTTAAGGGCCAACAAAATACGACTCAATTCACCCCCGCTCGCCACTTTTGAAATGGGCCGAGGCTCGTCTTTTTTTGACGAGCGAATCATAAACTCGATGTCGCTCTGGCCGGTCGTCTGCATTTCATCCAGCCATGCCACTCGCAGGCTAAACAACACTCCCTTCATGTTCAGATCTAGCAGCTCCTCATTGACGCCTTTCTCTAGTCGAGTGGCTCCACTCAGCCTAAGGGCGTGCAGCTCTTTGCTGAGTCGACTTAGAGATTTTTCAAGCGCAATTTTTCTCAACCCCAGGTCCCGCAGGGTCTCATCTGATTTTTCAAGAGACTCAATCTCATCGCACATTTCGCGGTGAGCACTCAGAATCTCATCGACGGATTCACCAAACTTTTTTTGCAACTTTCTCAGGCTACTCAAGCGCTCCTCCAACTGATTGAGCTCATTCGGATTGACCTCAAGACTTTTGCCGTACTCGCGCAGTTCAAAAACGGCGTCCTCAAGTAAGGTTTTGGCTTGATTCAAAGAGTCCAGCTTTTGAGTCAGCAAATTGTCAATGCTACTGAGTTCCGCCCCGCGCTGGAGCACATGATGCAGGCGAACCATGACTGAATCGTCATCGGCATATAGGGCGTCTACACTTTGTCCCACAAAATCTATGAGGCGGGTGGAGTGACGCATGCGCGACACTCGGCTGGTGAGGTCGGAGTCCTCGCCACTCGTCAAACCAAGTGCTTCAATCTCTTCACGCTGAAATTTTAAAAAATCGAGTTTTTGTTCCCGCGAGCGCGCCACATCTTCAAGCCGCAAAATATCCTGTTGGATTTGCTTGAGTCGATCAAACTCCTCGGCAAACTGAATTCGTTTGGCCGTGGCGTCACAAAAGAGATCTAAAAGCTCGAGGTGATAGGACTTGGACTGGAGATGGCGGTTGTCGTGTTGACCCGTCATCTCAATCAAAGGGGATTGCTTGCCGGTTAAGGTGATGAGGGGGGCGACGATTCCGCGAAGGGCCGATAGTGGGCTCAGTGCTCCGTTCAAATACACTTTACCTTTGCCCTGGCTCGATAGAATTCGGCGCACCACTAAGGTTTGATCGGACGTATCGATCCCCATGCCCTCCATGATTTGCAAAACATCGGCGCGGTCGGATAGATCAAAATAGCCCTCGATAATGGCAGAGTCTACGCCTGTTCGCACCACATCGGCTTCGGCCTTGTCGCCCATCAGAAGACTTAAGCTTTTCAGCAAGATGGATTTTCCGGCGCCGGTCTCGCCACTTAAAATATTGAGTCCCGCACCAAAGCTCAAAGCGAGATTTTCGATAATCGCAAAATTTTTAACCTTCAATTCGATCAGCATATTAGGCTCTCTCTCCAAACTTTAGTTTCTCTTTGAGTAAACTAAAATAGTTGTGTCCCATTTTCCGTAAAAAGATATGGTCGCAGGTGTGGCGTTCAACGCTCACTTCGTCGTTTGAGTCTAAGGTTGCTTTTTTGATGCCGTCTATCGTCAAGGTGCCTTTTGAGCCTGTACCTAAAATAGAAAACTGAATCTTGCGATTGTCCGGAAACAAAAACGGGCGACTGGTGAGACTGTGTGGACATATGGGGGTGACCACAAAGGCATCGACTTCGGGATGCAAAATCGGTCCGCCCGCCGCTAAATTGTAGGCGGTGGAGCCGGTGGGTGTGGCGAGAATCAGTCCATCGGCCTTAACGGTCGTGATGGGCAGCTTATCCACCACTATCGAAATGTGAATCAAATGGCTTTGCGCCCCTCGTTCAATGACGAGATCATTCAGCGACGCATACTCGCCTCGGATCTTGCCGGATCGCCGCAGAGTGATTCGGATCATGGAACGACTTTTAAATTCGAGCTTGCCCGCGATGGCGAGCTCCAGCATGGGGTAAATGTCTTGGGAGCGCATGACGGTCAGGAACCCTAAACTCCCCATATTGACTCCGAGTAAAGGAACTCGGTGACCTTGTAGCCATCGCACCGCCTCGAGATAGGTCCCATCGCCGCCGAGCACGCAGACCAGATCAAGCCCCTTCGGCGACTTCATCGACTTAATTTTGGCACGACCTGGAGCTTTTTTGCCCCCAGATAAATTTTGCCCGTCATACGAAAACACATTGATGCCGTGGTTGATCAGCCACTGGGCCACCTCACGTCCCAGCGCAAGGGCATGGGGCGAGTTGCGACGACAGACAATCGCAATGTTGCGGATCTTCTTTTTAAAAACCACGGGTTGACGAATCGCCATTGTATTCTCCAATCGGGAAAGCAAACATCCTTCGCGTCAGGAAATCAAACCATCACGGCGCAACAGAGCGTCTGGATCCGGGGCGCGTCCACGGAATTTTTCATAAAGACGCATCGGATGGTCACTGCCTCCCTTGGAGAGGATGCACTCTTCAAAACGCTGCGCCGTCTCTGGATCAAATATCCCACGTTCTAAGAACAATTCAAATGCGTCGGCATCCAGGGCCTCCGCCCATTTGTAGCTGTAGTATCCAGAGGCATACCCGCCACCAAAAATATGGGTGAAGCCGGCCGAAATATTTGAGTTTGGAACTTCAGGGAGCAGGCGAAGCGGTTTGGTGATTTCACTTTCAAATTCAGCCATCGTTTGCGTGGGTGGGGGCGAATTGCTGAACCAAGCTAAGTCGAGATAGGCAAAGTTGAGTTGGCGAATGGCAAAGTAACCTGTTTGGAACTTCTGCGCTCGCTTGAGTTTAGCGACCAACTCAAGGGGAATTGGCTCCTTCGTTTCAAAGTGATGGGCGAAAAGTTTAAGAGACTCCTCTTCTTCGGCCCAGTTTTCAAAAATCTGTGACGGCAACTCCACGAAGTCTAAATAAACATTGGTCCCTGCAAGGGTGCGGTACTGCACGTTCGAAAGCAAGCTATGGAGTGCGTGGCCGAATTCATGAAACAAAGTTTTGACCTCATCAAAGGTCAGGAGTGAGGGTTGTGTGTCGGTAGGTGGAGTGAAGTTACAGACAATGCTCACGTGCGGGCGAATCTTCTGCTGGCGAAAGTGCCCTTGTTCAAAGAAGTTGGTCATCCAGGCGCCCTGACCCTTACTCTCTCGCGGAAAGAAGTCGGTATAAAACAAACCGACGAACTCCTGCTGGCCCTGAGCGCGATGCACTTCAAACACGCGCACCTCGGGATGATAAACTGGATACTCCTTTGATTCGGTAAACTTCAAATTGAACAACCGGCGCGCATGTTCAAATACTCCATCGAGGACATTCTCCAGCTGAAAGTACGGTCGAAGGCTGGCCTCATCGATGGCATACTTCTGCTCCTTCAGTTTTTCAGAGTAGTAGTTCATATCCCAAGCTTGCAGTTGCTCTGGGCCACCCAAAGAAATGGCAAATGCCTGCACCTCTGCCACCTCAGCGCGTGCGGCAGTCATACTGGCGCCACGCAGTCGATCTAAAAACTGCAGGACCTGCTCGGGCGTCTCCGCCATGCGAAGTTGCAAGGCGTGGTGGGCGAAAGACGGAGCACCGAGTAACCGAGCTTTCTCTTGAGCGAGGTCAACGATCTCTCGAATGAGTGGTTCGTTATTGTACGGACCATCGACTGCTCGAGAGGTGAAAGCCCGGTGCATTTTTTCACGCAGGGGTCGCGAGTCGGCAAATCGCAGAAAGGGCAAAAGAGACGGAGCGTGTAAGGTGAACAGCCACTCTTGTGGTCGACCCTTCGCTCGCGCGGCTTCGGCAGCTGCCACGCGGGCGGACTCAGGAAGTCCAGCTAAGTCAGACTCTTGGCTGAGCCAAAGTTCAAAGCTGTTGGTGGCCTTGAGCACATTGTCGCGAAACTGCGGATGCAGCTGGGAGAGGCGCGCATCAATTTCGCGAAGTCGCAGTTTGCCGGCTGGATCGAGGGCCGCGCCACTCCGTGAAAATTCGCGGTGGACCTTTTCAACCAGCTGCAATTGTTCCGCTGATAGGTTCAACGACTTGCGGTTGCAAAAGACTTCGTCGACTTTGGCAAAAATCACGGGATCTAAAATCACGTCATTGGAAAAAGCGGCGACCTTTGGTCCCAGCTCTGTCGCTAAGCTCTGTAAGGTTTCATTGGCATCGGCAATCAACAAATTGCCAAAGGTGCCAAAGATAAATTCAATTTCCTCTGAGGCGTGCTCCAGTCCGCGCAGAGTGTTTTCAAATGACGCTGGTTTAGCCTTGAGCTCTTCGAGCCGCTGTCGGCCAGTCGCGAGCGCTTGCTCCATGGCCGGGGCAAAATGCTCGGGCTTGAGTTCGCTAAAGTTTAGGGCCGCATGCTTCAACTGGGATGGTTCTAATAATGGATTTGTCATGGTTGATAGGTAGCATATCTCACGTGCTCTGGCAGCCAGTTAGGACGTCGCAACACACGGAGTTTCGCAAATAAAAAAACCCGAGTCCATGGGACTCAGGTTTTCCGGAGGTCGGGAGGTTTTTAAAACTTTGAGCTTAGAAGCAAACTCGGAAGTAGTTGTCCTCGTACTTTAACTTCACACCCTTTTTGCAGGAGCCACCATCGCCGCTGAAGCCATAAGGGGGGCGACTGTAGTAGTCGTCGAAGTTGTTGTAGTAGGAGCTGCCACCAGCATACTGACTGAGCCACTCGTAATTGGCGCACACCAGTTGACCATCGAGAAGCATCGGCACGTAAAGTACATCGTACTGCTCCGTCCACATGCGGCAACCATCAAGGTCTTCGTCGCTGTGTGAGTACGGATAGTCATCATTGATGTTGATGCGCTCACCAGGTTCGCAAGATCGTCTGCGATCGTCTTCATCAAGGTACCAGCCTCTTGAAGGACACACCGCGGATCCAGATGTGCACAAGGTGCCGTCGGCGCGTCGGATTGTGCCATCGCTTTTCACTGTACACGCTGAACTGCTGGTCTTAGCCGTCCCAGAGTTCTTCGTTTTTCCACAACCTGACATGGCAACAACCGACACCAGGGCCAGCATTACCTTTAGGACATTCTTACTCTGACTCATAACTTCTCCCTCCCTAACATTTACGTTTTGAGCACTCAGCTCTCACAGGTAGCTATTCCAAAGGTTGTGCCAGCGCTTTGTAAGATTTTTAGGGTGTTTCGGGCCCAAAAGTGCCGCAAATGGGCACATCCCGGGAGGGCCAATCCAATGGGAATCCTCATGAAAATCACTGTCTAACTAGTTTCATCGTGATTTCATACACTTAAGCTACCCTCTTGAAACTTTCAGGCAGCGTGCTCAAAATGCGCCCTAAATTCGGCAGGCCAAATTCAACCCTAAGTCGAATTGCGAGTGTCATTTGGCCACTTTTGGTAGTTTGGCCCCGTAGGTCAGGCTCTAGGATTATAATTAAGCTTATTGGAAGTAAGACCTAAAGAGCCAGCGAGAGACGAAGTCTCCGAACCGTCATTTCTACGTTGAAAGCTAACAAAGGTCGGAAATACACAAGCTGTGGTTTTGGACAAAACCCTCTTAAGCCTTGTCGATGCGGACACGGACAGTACTTTCAAGGTTTCCATTGAAGGCAAAAAAATCGTCCTTGAGCTGATGAGCCAAAAGGAAGTGGACCGCTTAGCTTTGGAGGCGAGCGACAAAATTCGTCGCGCGCAGAAGAATGTCTTCGAAAAACTCACCAAGTGAACCGTTCTATATTTCGATCGCCGTCGTCTTGGAAATTCATCAGCGCCAACTACGTTACCTTTGTGGTGTCGATGGAATTCGCAACCGGTCGGATTAGAGTAGGCAGTCGAAGTTCCAAAAGCTAGGTTTGACGGCAACAAGCGAACAGCGCTCGATGTCGCACTCACATTCCTAGCAATCAACGGGCACGAAGTCGAAGCTGAGAGCATAGGACCTTTACGATGCGATGATCGCAATCGCGGAGGAGAGGATGGCAAAATCCGACCTTGCCGCCCTTTTTGAGCAACTGACATCATAACGACCAAAATATTTTTGATTGCACCCAACCGACCGGGCGAACTCGATAATGCTTTCTTGATTGGCAAATCTTTCATTATATAAAAATAGTTTATTGACGATGTTCTTCCCAGAATAGTCTGGTAGCGAATTCAATATGATGACGAACTATCGCCCATTGAAGTGCATAGAGTTCTGTTCATCTGAGTATTCCTCAAATGGGCTACCACCGATCGCCTCTTTGAATGACCGTTTTAGAACTGATACAGCGCTACCCCAATTAATCTCAATCGGTAGGTTTTCTATCATCTTGAAGGAGCGCAATAGCTTCTCATCCCGATATTCACAAATAATGTCATCAACTCTCTCGAGGACAGTGAGACCTTCAACTCTGCCAGTCGCTTCATTTATTTGAAAATACTCTAGATCATCTTTCACGGGTCGCGTCTCGATCTTGGTGGAGATTGGCGAGAGGGTATTTCGCCAAGACAGATTTCAACTTCATAAGTTCATGCGGCCCACACGTCAAGCTCAAGTTGTGTAATCATCTCGATTTTCTTTTCGCGTAGTCGTTGCAGG
>JBGSNU010000052.1:0-5869 GCA_041739415.1 Bdellovibrionales bacterium
AACGATCTCTCGCTTAAACTCATCTGAAAATACTCGTCGGTCTTTTCTACTCATTGGAATCTCCCGTTTACCTTATCGGAAGTTCCGCCAGATGCCTCAAACTGATACAGCTAAATTATCCAGCCTCGCGACCGCACTCCATTCCCAGAAAAAACCTACAAGTTTATTTGATGCGTGGTTCCCCGGCATGGGCTTGCCCCTTCGGTCGCCGGCGTCGTGCCGGCTCGCTACGGGGCCGGGGATTTGTTCGTCAACGCGTCCGGCGTTGCCGCCCCGCAGGCGATACTCCCGCTGGTCGCATCGACTGCGGGTGCACAAATCCCTTCAAGTCCAGTCCTGTGGACGCAAAAAAAAAACGACCTTTCGGTCGTTGTTTTTTTGGTCCCCAGGACTGGACTTGAACCAGCAAACCCTTGCGGGCGTCAGCCCCTCAAGCTGATGCGTTTACCAATTTCTCAATAATTGCTTAAGTATACAATTCAATTAGACTTTACTGCATTTGGCCTTTAACTTGAGACCTTAACCTCTATATATCATAGGCCAAAAATCTGCTGCATTCGGCCCTGCTCAGCCAGATGGCTAGCAGTCGAAGAAGGCAGAAGTGTATTTACATTGTTACAACATTATAGTAGGATGGGATTTGTGGAATTTGAATGGGACGACATTAAGGCAGACAGCAACTATGGAAAACATGGCGTTCGCTTTTCTGAGGCGATCACAGTTTGGCTAGACGATTCTGCTGTTGAGATGCCCGATCCTAATCACGGCCATGGCGAGGAGAGATGGATTCGTTTGGGATTATCTCGGAACGCGCGCGTATTGGTTATCGTGTATGTGGAGAAAATTGAAGCGGAGAGAATTAGAATTATTTCGGCCAGAAAGGCCACTCGTTCCGAGATGGAACAATACAATTCGAGGTGATTTATGAAAGACGAATATGACTTTTCAAAAGCGAAGAAGGCAA
This sequence comes from Bdellovibrionales bacterium, assembly GCA_041739415.1. Taxonomy (GTDB): domain Bacteria; phylum Bdellovibrionota; class Bdellovibrionia; order Bdellovibrionales; family UBA1609; genus JALHOQ01. Next base: position 965 of record JBGSNU010000052.1, read on the forward strand.
AGAAAGTTAAAGAGGTAAAAGTCGTTAAAACTTTCCGGCTTGACGCCGATGTTTTAAATTGGCTTGAGGTTGAGGGTGAAAAAGAAGGCATGGGGTATCAGACTTTTCTCAATTGGTTTCTGCGCAAATCCATGGATTCGCAGGATTCAGTTGAAGAAAGGCTCCATAAGCTGGAGCAAGTTGTTTACAAAAAGAAGGCTTGAGTGACGTATTGACTCATTGACCAACTTGACCAATGGCACGGGGATTGAAAACTAACATCTTAGACATCTTCTAAACTGCTATTTGCGAAAGGAACTTGTGAAGTCGTCGAAATTTTTGACAGTGACACGCATTTTTGAGCTGATGATTGTGGTTGCTATGCTGTCAGGTCCACAGATTTCAAATGCCAGTGTACAGTCAACTATTTCTGATATCCCCGGATTTCAAACGATCAAGAGTCCCGCAATCCCAGAGGAAGTGAAAAACGCCTCGGCTTCGGTATTTCGAGTTATCAGCTATGGCTCATTTAAAAATATCGAAACGATAGCGCTGTCTGAAGCTCTTCCCATGTTAGCAGCGCACGCTACGAGTCAGGAAGTTGATGGTCGTGAAGCCATATCATACAAAGAACTCGTCCAAATATATGGTGTCTACCTAAAGGCTTGTCAGCTGCAAGGAACATCTGTTTGTCAGATACCCGCTCTCGATTCAAGCCCTGAAAAGGGCTCGGGGGTAGTCGTGGGAAGCGGAAAGGATCTGTTTACAGCTTCTCATGTCATCGAACCATCTGTAAAATGGGCCCTCGCTGAACACTCAATAAGCACCCTTGGCGAACTCAAGGAAAAGCGCGTCCTCATTAGGTCTATATTTGTATTTGATGCCCAAAGAAATCTAGTAGCTCATCCCCTAACAAATCCTGCTTATATCAAAACGTCTGGCGGTCACCAAATCGAAAGTAACCATGGGGCTAATCCTATTCGTAGCAGCCGCGACTACGTACACCTGCACTTTGAAAAGAACGTCGGGCGGCCTGTCGCTGTCGCACTTTCGGTTGCTAATCCGAACATACTCTACTCGGCGGGCTTTGCAGCGTGTACAGGCTGTAAAGAAAATATCGCCCCATCGCAGGAGACTGCAGCACTAATGAACTTTGATCGAAGTCCCGCTCCAAATTCTACCGGAACGGAATTGGTTTTCACGGTTAGCAGTGTGTCGTCAAACGTTGATGATGAGAGCGCCGCGACAATTGAATCAAATGCTGATGGTCGCGGCGGAATGAGTGGGGGGGCCATTTTTGACGCCCAAGGTGAACTGGTGGCAATTCTATCGCAAGCAGGTTCCTACTTTAATCTAGAGTCTATGAAGATCGTAAACGTTTTTACGATAGGAGTGCGACCTCACGAATGGGGACCGATCACTGGTAAATAACACACAGGTGACAGGATTTTGCCATATCGTCTGTGAGTCTACGACGCTAACGATACTGCGGTATAAACAAAAATAGTTTTTCGGAAAAGAAAGTTGAAATTGGTAGAGGCATATGCCAGCGGGCGTGGAGCTTCATTTACCATTCTTATATTCGTGGGAATTTTTTTGATTAGCGTAAGCCGTTGAAATCTTTTAAATTTTGGTCCCCAGGACTGGACTTGAACCAGCAAACCCTTGCGGGCGTCAGCCCCTCAAGCTGATGCGTTTACCAATTTCGCCACCTGGGGATAGGGCTATATGTGAATTTTGAAAGGCGAGGATGTAGCACGTTATAGATAAGGGGCTGGGGAATTTCTGTCAATGCCAACTCCCGGGGAGTTTTTGCGGCTTGTTATGCTTATTAACCGATCACATGGGCCAAGTGGTCCCATATTCAAGAGCTGCAGGATGCGGTTCTTAGGACCCAAACTCGAGGGGAGCAGGATGCGACTCTATTGGGTCAAAATAGAGGGGGACGGGATGAGCGATGCAGTGGTGATCTATGCCTTTGTGAGTTTGATGGTGTTGAATATGTTCGCTTCGTTTCTCTACCTTATGGGGCTAGATCAAGCCCGCGCCTCGGTTCGGCGAGCCTTTCGCCGGCGTTAGCAAACGCGAGCGGATCTTCCGAACCAGACCTTCCAACAACCCGCCGCTCGCAAAATTCAGCGGAATTGTGGCTCCGCACTTGTGCCGACCGTCATCTGCACTTAGTATCCGGCGCAAATGCGAACCGAAGACTTAGATTACTTTTGCCCACCAGAGCTCATTGCGCTCGAGCCTGCCCGCCCAACGCGGGTCGCTTGGTTTTGTGGGTCCAATCCTCCCGCTGAGCTCACGCTGCCACAACTGCTGCATAAAATGGCACCGGGTGATCTACTGGTGCGCAATCAAACGCAAGTGATTCCAGCCCGAGTGTTTGCTGAAGACCAAACCGAAGTGTTATTTTTAAAGGCCGTCAACAACCTCACTTGGCAGGTGCTGTTTCCGGCGCAGAAAAAGAAAGTCGGCGACTCCCTCAGTCTGCCGGGGGGATTGACGCTCACGCTGACAGAAAAGAATTTGCCGCAGATCGTGGCCACCTCGCGGTCTATAGATTTTGATTACTTCAATCAGCACGGCGAGCTGGCCCTCCCTCCGTACATTCAGGCGGCGCGGGGTGATCGGCACAATCGCACCCTGGATTCGAGCTGGTATCAAAGCATTTGGGCGAGCGTGCCGGGCTCTGTGGCGGCCCCCACGGCAAGTTTGCATTTTTCGACAGAGGACATTCAAACGCTCAAGAGTCGTGAGGTACAGATCGCCGATCTCACTTTACACGTCGGGGCTGGGACGTTTTTACCGATTCGCACAGCCGAGCTCACCGCGCACCAAATGCATAGCGAGTGGGCCCATATTCCATCTGTAACTTTAGCGGCGATCACCGACACACGTGATCGGGGTGGGCGCATATGGGCGCTCGGCACTACAGTCGCCCGCACCTTGGAATCTTTCGCGCAAAATTTGCTTCAGATCACAGACGTCGGCGCGATCGGCGAAACCAAACTGTTTATTTATCCGCCCTATGAATTTCAAAACGTCGACGTGTTGCTGACCAATTTTCACCAACCCAAATCCACGCTCCTGGCGTTGGTGGCGGCATTCTCAAGCCTCGAGCGCACCAAGGCCAATTACCAATGGGCGATTGAACAAAAATTTCGACTTTTTTCCTACGGAGATTTAAGCGCATGGAGCAAATGACGACCACGCCAGCCCCAGAATTCATTGGCAAATTTGAATTGCAGCAGCAAAGAGGCGAGGCGAGGGCAGGGCGGCTACTCACGGCGCGTGGCTGGATTGAAACTCCCGTATTTATGCCCGTCGGAACCAAGGCAACCGTGAAGGGTATGTTGCCAGAGGAGATGCGCGACCTCGGGGCACAAATTGTTTTGGGCAACACCTATCATCTGCATTTGCGCCCTGGTGAAAAGATCATTCAGAAACTCGGCGGATTGCATAAGTTCATGAATTGGCCCCACCCCATTCTGACCGACAGTGGTGGATTTCAGGTGTTCTCACTCTCGCAGTTGACCAAAGTGAAAGAGGAGGGCGTGGAGTTTCGCTCGCATTTGGACGGCGCGAAGCACTTCTTAAGTCCCGAGACGAGCATGCAGATTCAAATGGATCTGGGCGCCGATATCATCATGGCCTTTGATGAATGTCTAAAATATCCAGCCACACCGGAGGAGATTCGCGCGTCCATGGAGATGACGTTTCGATGGCTCAAGCGCTCCAAAGAGGCCATGACCAGAAAAGACAGTCTGTTGTTTGGAATTATTCAAGGTGGGCTTGAGGTGAGCTCGAGGCAGGAGAGTCTAGAGATGATCACCTCTGTCGATTTGCCCGGCTATGCGATGGGTGGACTGAGTGTGGGTGAGCCGATTGAACTGATGCACACACTCGTGCAACAGGTTGCGCCTTCGATGCCCAAACACAAGCCGCGGTATTTGATGGGAGTCGGCACACCACTCGATTTAGTTTTGGCAGTCGACTCTGGCATGGACATGTTTGATTGTGTTATGCCTACGCGAGTGGCACGCAACGGCACGCTCTTCACTTGGCAAGGGCGAGTCTCTATCAAGCGGGCCGAGTACCGGGAGGACAATTCCCCCTTAGATCCCGAATGCTCGTGCTACACCTGTCGCACGTACAGCAAGGCCTATCTTCGCCATCTGTTTTTGGCGGGAGAGATGCTATCCGCAAGGCTCAACACCATTCACAATCTGCACTTTTACCTCAATTTAATGTCGCAAATGCGGCAAAGTATTTTGGAAGGTCGGTGGGATGCTTTTCGCAAGCACTGTTTGACGCGATTCGTAAACCCCTAGGATTGTTGATTTTTCTCAGCCACGATGGTCCTTAAGTTGCAGACCATTTTCGCGGAGGAAAATCTATGTTGGCAATCATCTGGAACGAAATGTTCATGGCATCGGCTTGGGCTCAAGGCACTGGGGCCGCGGCGCCTCGCCCGTCCTTGCTCGAGCAGTTTGCTCCCTTTATTTTGATCTTTGGTATCTTCTACTTTTTGGTGATTCGGCCCCAGCAGCGCCGCGCCCAGACTCACAAAACCTTTTTGGATGGAATCAAACGCGGGGATTCGGTTTTGACAACCGGGGGAATTCTGGGGACCATTGAAGGCCTCACCGAACAATTCGTGATCTTGCAGATTGCAGACGGCGTGAAGGTGAGAGTTTTGAAAAACCAGATTGCCTCTAGTGTGGCGGAAGAGTTGGTGAAGAAATGATCGAGAGTATGCGCGCGCGTGGATTCTTGGTACTGAGCTTAGTGCTCTTTGCCACAATCTACCTTCTCCCGAATTTTGTGGAGTTGCCCAAAGGCTGGTAGTTCTACAAAAAGCAAATCAACTACGGCTTGGATATTCAAGGTGGAGCTCACCTGGTTTACAGCGTCGATGTC
>JBGSNU010000053.1:0-3858 GCA_041739415.1 Bdellovibrionales bacterium
AACGATCTCTCGCTTAAACTCATCTGAAAATACTCGTCGGTCTTTTCTACTCATTGGAATCTCCCGTTTACCTTATCGGAAGTTCCGCCAGATGCCTCAAACTGATACAGCTAAATTATCCAGCCTCGCGACCGCACTCCAGAGTGCACCGCAGAAGCTCTCAATCCATATATATTCAAGATACAGAGTTGGGTAAAACAGACTGGGATTGAAGTCGGATTGCCAACGCAATTGTCGAGAATGAAAAAATATTTAATTCTGGTTGCTGGTTTAAAAATAATAAATCTCAAAGATTTTATAAAACCGGCTTAACTGATTCACAGAAAAATTTCTTTTCCTTACTGTCAGGATACTTCCCTAAAGTATTCGAAATAAAAAACTAAAACCTTGCCGTGCTCATTTGCTTCGAGATTGAACATGCGCCTTGGACATACTTTAAAAATGGTTCTGTAGACGCCATTCTATGGCCCGGGCATTGGGGTTGGACTCTTGATGACAAGTGGCCTGAAGAAAAGCAATTGGGTAAGCCGAACCAAGTATTTATGAACATGATTTCATGGCAAATGCCAATTCTTCAATCTAACTTTTCGCAGAATGATTTAGACGGGCACAAGGGCGCTGGCCCCGAGGGTGGAGTTACAGATTCAAATCCGAGCGCCTGGGATGGAATTTTATATAGAGTGACTATATCCAAAATACCGAGAGAGACAAAGACAGCCATCATTTATGAAGTTGTATTCAATCGGCCCAATGGACAAAAGCACTAGACTCGGCAACACATCAACTCCGCAGCGGAAGTGCCGAGGCCAGATAGAGGGGCGACTCTAATTTAGCTCCGCCCCTGTCGCCATCAGGTCTATTCCAAGATCTTTATCGTAACCTCTGCGGGAACTATAAAACGCACCTCATCACCAGCGGGCACTTTGTAAACCTGCGACACGGCCTTGGCGGGCACAGGGCGCATATCCTCACACTCCATGACAGTCATACTTGTCTGCGCCGTGACTTTGTAAGTTCGCTTTCGGTTGGCCAAATTTTTGGAAACTCGCTGCAGGCTTGTATCTAGGATAAATGAATTGCAATTGTCACCGGTCACATCAGCTTGAAATACGAATCGAGTGTCTGTAGTTTTCTTAATGACATAACCCTTAACATTATTTTTATGACCATCTGCAAATCCAATTGAGGACAAAGTTACAAACATCGCTGCAAGAAGTGCCGAGAACTGTTTCATAGTAGCTCCTTTGATTAACATGATAGCAAATCGTTCACTGACCCAGCATTGCAGCAACCGTGCCTTGCATGCACGACACTGATTCCGCAAGGCCACCTCGAACTGCATAGTGTGTTGCCGACCATGAAGTTCTTTTAGACTGACTTGCATTTTTTTAAGACCCCCGGGGACTACAAGACTTAGCAAATGGCAAACCGCTCTACCCCATCCTTTAAGTTAAAGAGCGATCGCCAAGCCGGCATTAAGGCCGCCACTGCCGGCACCGTGTCCAACCAAATCGCCCAATTCACTGAGTCTACGATCAGCTTGTCGATTAAGAACCACGGTACCCATAAGATTGAATGTGAATCTCCCGACTCGATACCGAACTTCTGGTCCCGCTTGAACAATCGTAAGCGAGTCTTCTCTACCCTTGGCAAGCATATGATAAAGGCTCATCGTGCCGCCAAAGGCAAAGCGACGAACGTTTGTTCCGATGCGCATGTCGTACGACCAGATCGCTCCATAATCGGTGTTTGAATTGAATTCTCCCGGTGGAGTGTACCCTAGACTGTAGCTTGAGTATGAGCTCGTCGGGTTAAGATCTATTTTAGCGCCGATCGTGTAGACATCGCGATCTTGACTGAGCGCCGATATCTGGCGATCCATAGAGTTCAAAGTGAAGCGAGCGAATGGCGTTACCACTCGACCCGGCCCAACTTCGTTCTTAAGGGGAGCCTTAAGCAAAAAACTCAACGGACCCGCCTGCATTCCTGCACCATCGTGCAAAAGTAAACCCTCAACTAACAATCGGGGTTCAGCCATATAGCCAAGGACTACTTGTGTGTCGAAGGGTGAAAACTCAGCCCCAAGCCTTTCTACCGATGAAAACATTCCGTAGTCCGAGTACGTCCAATGACTGAGAAAAACCTGTGCTTTTTGTGTAGGGGTTTGACTTTCCATTTTTGCGATCGACTTCATTCGACTGGCATTTGCATACTGAACGCGCCGAGATTCAGCGGCCGCCGGATTCACCGTGCTTTGGACGATGCGATTGACACGATCAAAATTGGCTGCGGGGCTAACGAGAGCCATGGTCAGCAAGGCCACTTTTTCTTCATCTTCCCGAACATGTGGCGGGAGGGCACGATGCAAGGCCTCGTGAGTATGTAAAGCAATCAATTGCTCTTGGTTCAGCTTTGTTGCTGCCGGGAAGAATCTCGTCGGAGAATGGGGTTCGGCAAAAGTTCGAGCGTAAACTTGTTGTCGATCAGCAGAAATCTCCCATTCACCCTCAGAATCTAGGGGACGAACGTCATCCTGTACCAACAACAGTTGAGTGTTTTCCAATTCGGGAATCAGAATACCAAGCTCTGGAATGCCTTGCACATTTAGTGCTTTAAGTCGAGCCACTGCAGACTTGCGAGAGTCAAAGATCGGCCCTGAATCTATCGGAACTAGGCGCTCAAGGTCTCGCCCGTCATCGCCATTGCCCACGGTCGTAGTCGAACCTAGAGTCCGATTGCTAATACATAAAAGCATACAAAGTGCTAAAATCCAGTTCATCTTTTTTCCCTCGTTGTAAGTTTGAATAGTGATAGCCCCATAAAATAAACTTCACGTTTATTGCCACGTCCATATTTGCTGATCATCCGGTTCTGAAATTCGATCATGTCACTTTTGATCGCACCGATTTGATCTGGGTCAACGGCGAATCCGGTGCCGCTGATTTGTCTCTCGCTAACATCTTGTTGCTCCAAAGCGTTCATTGCTTTTGTTAGCATTTGTCGATGATAAGCCCGGACTGCAGCGGAGGGCACATCGTTACTGGTTAAGATGTGTTCGCGAGTCCCTTGAATGCGGCCAGCCTTTCGCTCGACCAATCCAAGCTTAATCAAAAGTTGCATAGCCATTTTAGCTTGCAATCGCGATATTCCTAAACGTGCAGCAATCTTCTCAGCCTTCCAGTCAAAGCCCTCACAGTCTAGTAAATTGAGAATTGCAAAATGGTACCATTCGGAGACCAACACAAAGATTTCGTCCGTGAGCTGCCGCTGATTTTGTGCCTTAGCGGGCAATGGTGTGCCCAGCTTACCATTTTGTGCAAGAGTCATGAGGTGTTGGGCCTCTACGGCATTCAAGCCAAGAGCTCTGACTAAATTGGGCACAGACCTCAAAGACAAGTCCCGTTTTTCACGTAAAATTTCTGACAGGGCTCCAGGGCTCAACTTTAGAGCGTGGGCAAAGGACCTGAGCGAATATCTCGAATTGCTCTGAACGCGTCTGCGCAGTTCTGCCGATAGAAGATCACTGATTGATTTGTATTCGAACCACATGCGCTCATGGTCGCCAGCAAACTTCGATTAAGCAATGCATTTTGGATCATTATGTTCCAGGGCTGGAACAGGACCCAAAAAAGCGCTGGAGTATGAGTTCACAGTGGTGTACTTCAAATAACCAATGGATATAGATCGGGTTCGTTACTTTAATATTTTTGCTGAGACCGGGGAAGAAATCAGAGTTAGTTGAAAGTTGAGCGAGGGAGCCCTTTCGTGGAATGATTTCCACTGCTTACAAGAAAGGAACTACCCGCTCATGAAACAGAGTACCAAGAACCGGAAAAAAGCCGCAAGCGACTTTCACAA
>JBGSNU010000017.1:0-29262 GCA_041739415.1 Bdellovibrionales bacterium
GCTGGTCAGAAAACACCCGCGACTGGTCTCGTCCTAATATTGTAGAATTAAATCCAGGAAGGAGTCCGAAGATAAACAAACTCAGTACTTGTCAGCAAGCATCATGAAATTAAATGCGACATCTATCTTGAAATTTTCCGAGCCCCAGCGGAAAACTCCCAGAATCGTAACCAAGGTGCATAAAACTGCAGTGTTTGGTTTGTAATAAAAAAGTTAGCTGACCACGATGCGGCAGTGAGCAGGATCAGCAGGTGAATGTTGAGTGCCTTCTTCAAATAGGCAATCCACAATATTAGGGGCCAGATAAGATAAAATTGCTCTTCAACGCTGAGTGACCAAAGATGTAGTAGAGGCTTAGATCCCCGAAGTGCGTCGTAATAATTTGTCTCTCGGTAAAGCACACCATTGAGAACAAAACCAACTCCACCCGCAATATGGAGACCGAGGTTCATCAGTTCCTCTTTAAAAAAGAGGTAGGTTCCCACAAAAGTTGTGCACGAAACCACAAATAACATGGCCGGAAACAGGCGTTGCACTCGGCGGCGATAAAATTCGAGCATCGAATGCTTTTGCTGCGTTAGGTCTGAGATGAGTTTTCGTGAAATAAGAAAACCGGAGATACAAAAAAAGATGTCCACTCCGATAAATCGCCCAGGCAAGACATCGAGGTAAAAATGAAAAATCAGAACCATAAGGGCTGCGACTCCGCGCAGCCCATCGATTTCGGGACGATAATAGCTAGGATTTGATGTTTCAGTCATATCAAATCTCATCCTACAGAACTACACTTCATCCTGGGAAACAAAATCGATAGCCACCTAGGCCCAGGCGTTCATCGAGCCTTTGATCCCTGGCACTTGCGCCAGTTCAAATAGTAAATTGCCTGGGCAGTGCTATCGGTGCTGTCCAGAGTGAAAAGAGCGCTGTTGTGAACATTGCCTGAGATCAAGTCGAGCTTTGTAACCATTCTCAACACCACTTGGCCGCCACAAGGTGAGGCTTCGCTCTCGATCACCTGTCCAACTTTTGCGTCACTGCTGAGCTCGTACTCCTCCGACAACGGACCTTTGAAGTCAAAGCCCACGTGAATACGATCTTTGTCGCCTCCCGGGCCACGAAAATTAAATGCCGAAGAGATCATGCCCCGCGATCGTTTGGGCAGGTCAAGAAAGCCGCGAAAATCGATACGAGTGATCTCAAGCTGCATGTTTGCCGGAATGGCCATAGGAATGTCAGTGATGCATTTCAAAGATTTCAAAACCGCACGATTTTCCTGCACCGGATCCTTGGGGCCGCCCTCTTGCTGCCGCATTTTCTCTCGCACCTCTGTCGGATCAACCGTAGTGTAAAACTGGTCATAGAGAATGGAGAAGGAGAGGTTGTCTGGTGCAAACGCAATACTGAGTGTTCCAGTGGGGCAACCATCTCCGCCGTGCTTAATTGAGCCAATCGTCAGCTCTTTAGGCAACTCAGACCTTTCATTGCCTTTGATTTTGCCCTTACCTTTGCGAATTGGTCGCTGACGATCAGTGGCAGCATCGGCGACTGAACTAGCAATGGTTGTAAGAACTAAAGTGAGTAGAAAAATTTTATGTTTGATCATAGAATCTCCGAGTTAAAAAAAGGCGAAGGTCTTGAGGGCACCTTCGCCTAAATAAATTCAAGTGATCAGGTCAGCGTAGTTTAGCCTAGCGGCATCGGCGCCATTTCAGGTGATAAACAATACCTGCATTAATGTCCGCGCTATCAACTGTTGCCAGAGCTTGGTCACCGCGGCTATTTGTGCGCACGAGCATTGAGGAGTTGGCACGTAAAATCGTGTTGGCTCCACAAGGCGTCCAAACTTCTGCCGACAGTCCGAGGCTGTCACGCTTGAGGTACTCATCTTGCTTGGGTCCACGCAAAGTCATCTGCGTGCGCACACCGTTGCGGTCACCGGCGAGAAAGTAGTTTACGTTCAACTGCGCCATCGAACCAAATGGGAGAGATGTAAAACCTCTGTAGTCGATCGCGAAGATTGAAAAGCTGTAACCTTGTGGAACATGAATAGGAATCGCAATATTGCAGGACTTTCGATCTAAGGTGCGCCGGCCGCCGGCCTCTACAACAAACTCATCAAAGATCATTGAGACAGATTGTTGGTCAGGCGAAACTGCCACACCAACCGAACCTGCGGGACAACCTGTACCGCCATATGCGGGTTCACCCAGTTTAATATTATCGGCATGCACGATTGCCGACGTGATCGAAAGAGCGAGCAGCAGACCCAATCGTTTAGACATAGAAATCCCCCTGTTTTTGCAGTTATATATAAAAAATATTTATATATTTAATTTTTGAGTTGAGGACATCCTGTCCTGCGTGAAGGTCAGTAAGGCAATCGGTGTGCCAGAGGTTTTGAATTTTATAGGCGAGGGTCTCTTGCGCTCTAACCGTATGATTTCAATGACCAATATCGGGTGATGCTAAAAAATTGAGCCAATCAGTCAGTGCCAACTTGGGACCAAAGTCGGTAAAGTGCTTAGAGGAATTCAGGTGGTGAGTCAGGTAAGTGGTGACAAAACAGCAACCGGTCAGCTGCCGTGTTCACTACAGAATGCGGCAAAGTGTGACCAAGCCTCCGCGGGAGTTTCGGCTAGGTAGTGCGGTCGCTCCAACTGCATGGCCTCTGGAATGACGAGTGAGTCCCACATCGCCGCTATCGCTCCGCTACCTGCTGCGCGGGCTGCCCGTATATCTATTGGCGAATCCCCCACGTAACAGATATTTTGTGGTTCTAAATTCAGTTTGGCAGCAGCAAGCAAAATTCCGTCAGGTGCGGGTTTTGAATTTTGCAAATGGCTATCCGCAATGAGTGCATCAAAATAGTGCAATATTTCATGGGGCCTCAATACCGCGTGGAGATCTCGCTCGTGCCGACCAGTCACGATGGCCATTGGAATCCTCGCTGACTTAGCTGTTTGCAACAGCTCTAAGATGCCTGGGTGAAGTGGCATTCGGGCTGCTAGATCCGCTTGATGTTCGACGTAAGCATCAAAAGCGAGCCGCGCCTGTGGTTCATAGCCCAAGAGACGACTGAATATACGATCGGCACCGACGCCGAAATGACTTTTGATCTCTGCAAGTTCGCGGGGAGCTTCACCGATCGCTGATAGAGCATAGTTAAACGAGCTAAGGGCAGCGCCCAGCGAATCTATGAGTGTGCCATCGCAATCCAATACAAGTCCGTAGGTTTTCATACCGCAGAGTTTAGCTTATGGGGGCATTGCTGCCAAACTCCATATGCCAAAATCCATATAAATAGAAGACCTGCAAAATTTAGGCGAATCTAAGCTACGTCAGAGATGGGCGATCCTTGTCAGTAATCGCGAGCTCAAAAACCCGACCCCGTCGCATACGCCGCACTTGAAAAATTTTATTGTAGGCTCTTTCTGTTTCTCCAGGCGCCGGGATTCTGCCGGCTAGACTTATAAACCAATCTGATATAGTTTCGCCAGCTATTCCCTTGATATTCAGGCCCATACGTTGATCCAGCTCCTTGAGGGTTAAACCGCCACCAACCATCCACGTGCCGTCAGAAACCTCATGACACATGCGTGGCAGGCGATCAAACTCATCTTCGAGCTCTCCGAGAACCTCTTCAACGATGTCCTCCATGGTAATTAACCCAAGAGTTTCATTATTTGCACGAACGATCGCTAAGTGAATCCGCTCGTCCACAAAACGCTTCATCAGAGCCTGAGCTGTGGTGGAGGGTTCGACAAATGTTACGGGACGAATAGGGCGGAGATCGTCAGAGTTGGGATTCAATTCTTTTTCAAACACGAGCTCCTTGAGATTGACGTAGCCAGTGACTTTATTTTTATCCGGGTCTGAGTAAACAGGGAAACGAGTGTGAGGATCATGACGAGCGATTGCCAAGGCCTTAGAGATTGTGTCTGTATCCTTAAGGAATATGACTTGCTCGACTGGAATCATGATCTGGCGAGCGGTGCGGGCACTCAGCTTCGGCACCTGCTGAATGATTCTCTCTTGATCGGCACTGATTACATTTGAAAGCCGTGCAAAGCTAGCCATGGAATTTAATTCTTCAATCGCGGCTCGCTGAGCCGACTGTTGCTCGTTGGCACTTCGAAAGGGTTTATTCAGAAGATGCAAAAGGTGCAACACGGGCTGAAACATCCGAATCAAGAAATCCAGTGGTTTGGCTAGTGCCAAGGCGATCGGGTAATTGAGCCGAACACCCAGGGTCTTCGGAGCGATCTCGGTGAATTGGAGCATGACAAAAGTCAAAACCAGAGAAAACACCCAGATCCATTCGTCACCGTAAATCTCATCAAACTGTGATCCAGCGATGGACGCCCCGATTGTGTGAGCTGTGGTGTTAAGCAGCAAAATAACAGAGATGGGACGATCGATATTTTGCTTGAACCGTCGCCAGATCTCGGCCTGAAGTGGGTGAGAATGCGACATCTTGGCGATTTGCGACGGGCTGAGACTTAGAATCGCGGCCTCGGATAGGGAGCAAAAAAACGAAACAATAAGGGCGATCGCAACACTAGCAATAAATAGAGTCAAAGCTCCCCCCGAGGGCACAATTTTTTGATTGGAATTAGAATAATTTGAATACTGGCCGGGCCAGGTTCGTCGTCGTCCATGGAGTTTCAGCAGGCTATATTGCCAATTAAGGAGATGTCAAAAGCCGAACAGGAGTTGGACGCAGGATAGCTTAGTGGCACTCGCATTCTCACTGCGGGCCCCGAGGTCAGTTACTCGCGCGGCCAGTTTGCCGTGAAGTTTTATGCCAACGTGCGCATGAATTCCTCAGAAGCCACACTGGACGACCTTGGCGATTTAATTGATCGAGGTGCCGGTCGAAACGGCGTAGGGACCCTGGCGAGTCTCGAGTTTTAAATTCTGCAAGAGTCTCCATTAGAGTTCACTAAAATGTGTCGCTGATGTCCCAAAGTTCTCTAGCCGGAGAGGCGACGGGTTCGAGCGAATTTTGTCAAAGCTGTAGATGATCTAGTCACCTTGGAATTTCACTCAACGGGCCAAAAATTGACAGGCTCCCCCCTGTCACAAGGCAAAAAATCCAAACCTACCACGGGTTTGCCTCGCATTACATTCGGACAATGGTTGAGATCCTGCATTTGGATCGTATTTTGCTCCTCTCACCTTAGAAACTTTGACCCATTCAAGAGAGGCTCCTCCCATGAAGAAAAATTTTGCCAAAATGGTAGCGTTGGCTGCGCTCACAGTCGCCATTCCCTCCCACGCCAAAGTTCAGCGTCCCCCGCAGTTTGTGCTCTTGGCCTTTGATGGCTCGCAAAGCTACTCAATGTGGCAAAACACCACGGCATTTGCAAAGCAAGAGAGCATCGCGTTCACTTACTTTATAAGCGGAGTGTATTTTCTTAGAAAAGGCGATGGTTACACGTCTCCTCGAGGTGTCGGCAAGTCTGATATTGGCTTTGGCAAATCGGCTGAGGACATTGCCGGTCGAAACACTCTGGTCCTCAACGCTCTCAACTCAGGCAATGAAATGGCCTCACACGCCAACGGACATTTCGACGGCGCCGGCTGGAGCGCCCAGCAGTGGCTAACAGAAATGACTCAGTTTCATAATATCCTCATACGATCCGTGGAGCAATTTGGGGGAGTGAGAGACGTAAAAAAATGGCGGTCCATTTGGTCGCCTGGCACTGGAGCCGTAGTCGGATTTAGAGCTCCGTTACTTGCAAAAAATGACGGCATGTACTCGGCACTGGCACGATTGGGCTACCAATACGACACCAGCCGAGTGGATAAAATGTCGTACTGGCCCACAGTGAAAAATGGACTTTGGGACTTTCCCTTGGCTGGTCTGCGAATGGCTCGATCTGGAAAAAAGACTTTGTCTATGGATTACAATTTGTATGTTGCTCAATCCGGTGGACAAAAAGGTCCAGAGAGTCTATTCGGTGATTTCGAAAACGAAGCCTATGAAACGTACATGAATTATTTTGCGAACAACTTCTATGGCAATCGCGCGCCGATGCACATTGGTCACCACTTCTCACTTTGGAATGGTGGAGCGTATTGGAAGGCGATGCAACGTGTGGCTCAGACGGTTTGCCATCTTCCAGAGGTCAGATGCGTGACTTACAAAGAGCTCCTTGATTTTGTAAATGCCAACGCCTCTCTTCTACCGGCTTATCAAAGGGGTGATTTCGAACAGGTCACCGAGAAACACATTCCCCTGGCCATTCGGGCTTCTGCCACAACGGAGCTTAGCGATGCAGAGATTCAGAGTCTGCAAAAGCAAGTCTGTCCGGCCTCTGCCCACAACGAGGAGGAGCTAGAGTCTGCTCCTGAAGGCGTGTACTTGTAAGGGACTACTTGGCGACTTTGGGAGGCCTAACGTTTTTCAGAAAGCGTAGGGTGTCGGGATTGGCCTCTCGTTCAAGTTGTTCGTAACTTGGGGCCAAGCTCGAATATTTGATCTTTAGGTAGCGCGCATTGACGAGACACATGGCCTGCGCGTTCGCCGGGCTCGCATTGTCACGAGCACAGTTTTGCAGTTCTTTAAAATAATCTTTAGCGAGCTCCTCAGATTCTAGAGCGCGAACCCGTCGTTCATACAACTCAGCGGTGAAGGCCAACATGGCCTCGGGCGGTTGATGTGGGTTGGCCTTGACCTGCGCTCTCAACTCCTCCCGTTTAGGAGCAAGACTTGTGATTGGAGGCCCTGACTGAACTGGTGGCGGAACCGCTGCATTCACCTTGGGCTCAGATTCAACCGCGGCAGGGCTGGAGGGTTGCTCTTCTACCCGTGGCACTGGGCCTTGAGTTGAGTCAGCGGTTTCGGTAGAGGTCTGCACGGAATCTGTCGCTTCAGTCTTTGATTGCCGAGTGAGCAGCCAACCTACACCGACCAATACGATCAAAATAGTCAGTGCGCCAATGGTGCGAGCTCGCATGTTAGTACGCCCCTCTGCTACTCATATCAGGTTTTTCTTTCGAATAAGAAAGCAATCGTCCAAGGTCGTAATCAAGCCGGCTCCGAGATTCCGCGGCGGCGTACTCCATAACAGCATATTGTGCGCCACTGGTGCTGTCCATCGTCGCCTCTAGATAAATCGCGCCCAAAAGGTATGGCCCCCACGGCTTGTTGTCGCACGCGGCGATTCCTTGAAAAGTGCCGCTTTCGCAAACCGAGTGCAGGTGACCACAGGCCGAGGATTCGTTAAAACGCTTATATTCGTACATGTATTGGATGTCTCGAAGGCTAGCGATCTCCGCTGAACTTATACCACCCGTGCAGTCGGAGTGACGGGCTTCATGAACGAGCACGGCTTGTCTGTAGGCGGCTGGCATTGCAACCTTGCCGTGGCCTGTGACAGGTACACTTGCCGTGTAGCCAGGGCCAATCTCCATAATTCCAACTCGGGAGGACGTGATCTCTATCTGCTTGCCCTCAAAGTTTTCAAGGGTCAGTTCTTCGCCGTTCACTAGACCCATCAGCCACAAGTACACGCCATAATTTGATGCACGGGTGACACCTGGGCCATCCTCTGAATCTTCCGATGGGGGCCAGTTGAACAGCGCATGTGGGTTTATATCGACGGAAGTTAAGCTGTAATCTCGGAGCTCCTCTTTCGACATGTAGTAGGATAATCGAGTGTCGATAAAGTCACGAACATCGTCGGCGCTCGTGCCGCCAAAGACACTGCTAAACAATTGATTGGTATCCCGGTCGTAGTTTGAAAAGTGCACGGCCAACTTTGAGTCCAATTGCTTAAGATCCTGTCGAACTAAGGGCGGGCCTGATAGCTCGACTGGTGCAGCCTTGTCCTTACTTTTGCTACATGAAAGTATGGATGTAGAGGCCACAACAATTAAAACACCAGACAGAGCTCGCATCACTATCTCCCGAGTGAGTGTAAATTGAGCCATACAATACCCGTGTGTTCTGATCTTGGGAACGCAGAGTTGAGGTGGTCGAAAACAATACAAATTTACCTTAGCGCTGTGCCGTTTTTTGTCGAGTCTAAGATATTCAGTTTCAGATGTGACGATTTTCGGCCCGCTGTCAGAATCATTACAGGCGAAACTCTATTGAATTTTTGCTATCTTCTATCCACCGAACCCCCCTTTATGAGGAGACCCGTCGTGAAAAATATTTTTGCTTTGTCTTTGCTCGTGTTGAGTATGCAAGTGAGCGCGGCTGGCACCAACCATTTGTTCAGTTACGACAAAAATTGTACGGACAGTGTGGCGGCCCTCAAGGGTCATCTTCCTGAAAAAAAGCTCGAGATCTTAGCTATTGATTTAGAGGATCTTGACCGTCAAATTAAACTTATGACAGATCCAGCGGAAGATGCGGACTTCCTCCTGATGGTTTCAAATACCGTTGAGTCAACTCGGCAGTCCTTGATTTACAGTCTCAACTTGCTGAATGCTGTAAATCCAGATTTCAAGACTCAGGTCGTCTTCGCTTGTAAACTAGAAAATATGGAATGGACTATGGATCAGCAACTGCAAAAAGAAATCGGTCGGGCCTTGATCGAACAAGATGGCTACATCCCCAATGATGACACTAGCATTCGGGAAAATGTTGAATAATAAAACCGCCGACAGAAAAAGTGACAGAAGGCCACCGAGTGTAGTGAAGTCAAATCATGCTGAGCGCTTACCCATTTAAGTCTAAACTTTGGAAGCACCGTGGACCAGCCGCCTGGTACTTCGTCACTCTTCCAAAATCTACATCGAGCCAGATTCGCAAAAGCCATGGGAGGTCCGAGGAGGGTTGGGGGCGCCTGAAAGTAGCAGCGACCGTAGGCGACTCCAGTTGGGCCACCGCCATCTGGTTTGATACAAAGAGGGATCGATATCTCTTGCCCATTAAGGCTTCGGTCCGCAAATCTGAGGACTGGCAAGTCGGGGACTCACGTCGGGTCATCATAAAGGTCGAAAATGAAGACCGGCGGATCTCCAGGCTCTAGGCGTATTGGGCGCTGTGCGATCAATCACGAATAGATTGAAGGTTTAAACTTCCAGATCTTGTCACGAAGCCAAGTGGGCGTCAGCCAAGTGATCATTCGTGCGGCTCGTTTGGTCTTCACATAGCTTTTCATGTCCCACGGGTAATGTGACAAAAGTATGTCTTGGTCCAAATGATTGAATAGATAATCCAACGCCACCGACAAGATAATGAGATCATCTAGAATCCCGATAAATGGTATCCAGTCGGGAATCAAATCAACGGGTGAGACGATCCAGGCCACAAGAAATACCAAGACAGTCTTATCGCGCTCAGGAATACGAGGATCATTCGCCACAGCCTCGACAAATTGACGCAGGGATTTTAAGAATTTCATAATACCCATCCTTTTCTCTAGCGCCGAGCTTGGAGTAAAGCACATCCAGAACCCCATCGTCTCTCAAAAAAAGGTCATCACTTTGCCGTTGCAAGAAGGTGCTGGCATCGCTACCATCTCCAGGCATGGAAACTCAAAGTCCGCCTAAAAAAAGCATCATCCTCACGGGCGTTAAACCAACGGGACAGCCGACTCTGGGGAATTACCTCGGAGCCATTCAACCGGCCCTTAAAATGAGTCAAGCTCCGCTTACCGAGACGTGGCTGTTTGTGGCGGATTATCATGCATTGATTAGCAACCAAGAGCCTAAAAAACTGCGTGAAATGGTTTATGAGATTGCGGCGGCATGGTTGGCCTCCGGTCTAAATCCAGAGACCGCCGTGCTGTATCGGCAAAGTGATGTGCCTGAGATTCTGGAGTTCAACTGGATCTTGGCGTGCATGACTCCCAAGGGATTGATGAATCGAGCTCACGCTTACAAGGCCAAAGTGGCCGAGAACGAAGAGCAAGGCAAAGAGGATTTAGATTTTGGCGTCAACATGGGACTTTACACGTATCCGGTGCTGATGGCCGCAGATATTCTCGCGTTCAATGCTGACAAGGTGCCCATCGGCGAAGATCAATTGCAACATTTGGAGATCACCAGAGACATCGCACAGAAATTCAATCGGCAGTTTGGCAATTTGTTGAAGTTGCCTAGCGGAGTCATTCAGCCAAACGCCAAGAGTATTCCTGGGCTGGATGGGCGAAAGATGAGTAAGAGCTACGACAATTTCATCATGGCCTTTGAAGAGCCCGCTCGTCTCAAAAAGCTCGTGGCTCGTATCAAAACAGATTCGCTGCCGCCCGAGGCTCCCAAATCAACAGAGGGGAGCATTCCCTTTGAAATTTATCAGGCACTCGCTACCCCCGAGCAAACGGCGGCACTCAAAGCCAAATACGAAGCTGGCGTGAGCTGGGGTGCAGTGAAAGAAGAACTTTTTCAATTGATTGATCAAACGATGGGACCAAAGAGAGAGCGTTACAAGGAGCTATTGGCCGACAGAGGGCAAATTGATCAAATTCTCAAGTCAGGTGCTGATCGTGCTCGCCAGGTGGCAGCCGAAAACTTAAAGCGCGTGCGTGGAGCCATTGGCATTGGGAGCTAGAGCCATTGTATTCTTGGTTGCGGCACTTTCCGTTGGGTGCGCGACGATCCGAGACAGGGAGCAAGTCGTTTATGTTGGTGGTCCCGAAGGTGAAGTGTTTCAGAATGGCCGTGCCGTGGGCGAGTCGCCCGGCTATGCGAAGATCTGGCGAGGCAGACGAGTCAGTTTGGAGATTAAGAGTTCATCCACCCAACCTTCACATTTCGTAAAACTAAATTCGAAATACCGTTGGAGCGGTAGCCTTGTTTCAAATTTTATTTTCTATGGTCTGGCCCCGGTGGGATGGATTGTCGATCTGGTATCGGGTGCAGCTTGGCGAGTCGAAGACTACGATTCCAAAGACAAACCGGCACAGTTGGCTGCCAAGGGCAAAACGGTCGCCATAGCTCCCGTGGGGGGCGTTGCCGATCAAGTCTCGCTGAACTTAGAACCTCTACTCATTCAAAAAATTAAACACGATCCCACGGTTGATATTCTCCCCATGCAGCAGACATTCTCGATCTTTCGTTATCATTCTGATTCTCCTGAACTGCCAGAAGATCAGGAGTCTCGCTACAACTTGTTTTTTGATTTGAAGGCTGACCAGGTTTTTGTCGCACGGGCTCTTACAGACAAACAAGGGATGTTGATGCAGAGCTATTTGTATGACGTCAGATTGCAAAAAAAGTCAGAAGTGCAGGACTGGAAGCTGCAATCGGTAGATGGTCTATCGTTCGCTCAACATCGCAATTGGCGCGACAAATTTAAGTTTTTGCCCAACACCTTGTTCTTCAATTTGACCACTTACGCACCGACGGCCGTGATTGATAAAGTCGAATACCAGGGGCGACATTACAACGATGAAGGACTTTTGAATGAGGCCTTTCGGTACCTGAGTATGCTGAGTATGGCGCATTGGGAGCGTCCTGTAGATGGAATGAAGAGTCATTGGACGTGGGGAGGAGCTCCGGCGCTCTCACTTCTTCAGCACAGAGTGCGATTTGAAAAATACGCGCCCGTCGCAGATACCGATTTCCGACGTCTAAGTGCAAATTTAGGTTATGGGTTTGAAGGAGGTTATCAAAGCCCATTTGGTTATTTTTATAGCAACTTGATCCCAACTTTGACATGGACTCAGTTGAAGGCTCGCAGTCCGCGGGGGAGCAGCGAGGATTCCGATTTTTCCTTAAATTTTTTGGTGGAGTTTGGATACACGTATTTTTTATCGAAAAATTTTATTGTTAAGGTTTTTGGTCGTTCACATGGTGAAGACGTGGGTCTCTGGCGAGAAGCTGTTCAAAAATCCAGTGGTGGCAAGGAAAGCGTTGACAGTTTGAGCTCGGCCTTCGTGGGGGTGGCTTTGGGCTATCACTTTCCATCTGTGCCACCAGGTGCAAAGTCCCAGTGGAAGGTGCAGCCAGCCAAAGCGCAGAGACTAAAATCTCGCCTGGACCAGAGACAAACGCGCGACTACAATACTTTTATCAGTGTTTGATACAATGGACCGTCGGGTCGGGAGAGTTCGATATGCGCTATCTATTCATTTGGTCAGCGATCATGGCACCAATTCTTTTG
The DNA here is from genome assembly GCA_041739415.1 of Bdellovibrionales bacterium. Classification (GTDB taxonomy): domain Bacteria; phylum Bdellovibrionota; class Bdellovibrionia; order Bdellovibrionales; family UBA1609; genus JALHOQ01. The sequence continues at coordinate 12,065 of JBGSNU010000017.1, forward strand.
GCCTTTTCTGCTCAGGCAAGTGACGTTCGATTTCCGGAGGGCAAAACGTGTGCGGCCTGGAAAGCCAAAAAAAGAATGTTTCTCGTGCGAACCCTTGAACCAGTTGGCATCAGTTGCGATGTAAAAGTCAGCTGGCTGGGCGAAGGCAATGAGTCACGAATTCTGATCGTCGTTCCAATCAACACTTTCGATAGCGGTGAGGCTGAGCGGGATCAAGAGGTCGTCAAGATTTTGGGCGGCGACGCACATCCTGACATCAAAATTACCTCGGAGTTTTTGACAACCGAAGTGCGCAGCGAATTTGAATCTGGCAAAACTGTAACGGTTAAAGGCGAAGTTGAATTGGCTGGTCGAAAAGTTGAGAAGCCATTTTTGGTCGTTCGCGATCCTGCCGGTCTTGTGGCGCGAGTGCAACTTCAAACAAAATTTCAAGAGTTCCAGATCGAACCTCCCACCGTAGCAGGTGGTGCGGTCGCGAAAGTTCACGATGTTCTTGAACTGCACGCTCAGATCCTTCTGCCTGATGGGAGTCGCCCATGAGAATCCAACTCTTCTGCTTTTGTGCCTTTGCCCTAATATGTGAAAAATCCTTTGCAGCGATCGAAGTTGGAATTTTCTTCCCACAGCGACACGTTTTCGTTTACTCAGCCGAAGACAACGACCGCGGTGGGCTCGGAGCAGAGCTTTCGGGGACGCGATCGGGATCGGTTGGACTCGCCAAAAAAGCTGGCCCGGTTGGTCTCGAGATGACTTGGTTTAAAAGCGGATTGGGCGCAACGGGTCCTCAAGCAAAGTTCAGAGTTGCACCCTGGGCCGCGCAGCTGCGTGCAGACCAGCCGATCAAAGAGGGTTGGGACGGGCAACTGCAAATCGGCCACGCATGGTCAGGTCCTGTCATGGGAGCCCTAAGTTTAGCTTTCGAATTCGGTCTGACTCTTCGCCATTTCTTGGCGAGTGATGAAGACCCCGTGTCGTCGACATCACTCGCCGGTGGTTTTTGGGGTTTAGTTGCAAACTACGACTTATGGAACATTCAAGCTGAAGCTTCGCTACTCGCATTTTCTTTATCTGATCATGGAAAGTGGGGACATCACCGAGACTCGAATTCTCTCCGCCTTCGTGCTGGTCGTGCAATCGATCAGTCGCTGGACTGGCGAGTTTGGGGTGAGTTCTTTCACTTGCACCGAACTTTCACCAACTCTGAAGTCGGATTCTCTCGAGCCCTATTCGTCTCCGATGTTACCCTTGCTCTCGGTCTCACGCGCCAGTTCTGAACGGCAATATTGAGTCCTGTATAAAGTTTATCTATGATTCAAGAACAAATGCAGCGTTAAATTGGCCGTGCGGCGGCTGCATTTGGTAGCTGGGTGTGAATCAAGGTAGATTTGCCGGTCGATCGTGGTCCAAATAGAAAAAACGACTTATTTTCAAGTAGTTGTGGTAGATTGAGCGATCTTTTATAGTCCTTCATACCACAAGTATATTGCTGATTTTCATGAAAATCCACAATATACTTGTGGATAGATTGTCGAATGGAGAAACTTAATCATCCCCGTTGAACAGCGGCTGTTGGGGACAAAAACCATGTCTCCAGCCGACTTCGGTTGGAAAGGCCCGGCAAACCAGCGGCCTCTTTTTATAAACGCTACACTTGTTGCCAACAAGGTATCTACATTTTCCGTCATCCGTCTGCCTTAAGGCAAAAAGTCCTGGCTCTTGTCGGTAAGCCGTAATTATTTTTTCTCGCTTGAGCCGCGCAATAGTTGTTTTTAGCGGCACCATTAATTCATCGTCGTTTACCAAATTCAGGCGAACAAGATCTTCCCAACGAACTTCAATCGGCATCGTACAGCAAGTCGCACGACAAGAATTGCAACTGTTTTTAGAAAACTTCTTCCAAGTTTTTGGGTTCTCTTTGTCTACTTTGCTGATGCCTTCATTTTTTTTCATTGCTTGTGAAACCTTTCACATATATTGAGCCGCGATCCAGCCACCGGTCCAGGCGTTCTGGAAATTGAATCCTCCAGTGATCCCGTCAATATCTAGGATTTCTCCAGCAAAAAATAGACCTGGGCAAATCTTGCTTTCCATTTTTTTGAAGTTTAATTCTTTTAGGTCGACGCCGCCGCATTCGACAAACTCGTCCTTATAGCGGTTTTTACCTAAGACGGCAAAAGTCGTTTTAAAGAGAGTATCGGCTAAGGCTTGCAGTTCTTTATTGGAAATATCAGCCCAACGCTTATCCTCGAGAATTTTGACTCTTGCGAGCACCTTAATCCAAAAGCGTTTAGCCAAAGTCTCAGGAAAGACGTTATGAACTTGAGACTTGAGGCCATCAATCTTAACTTTCCTCAAAATATTTAAAGCTGTTTCGATGCGATCGGCGCCCATCCAGTTCACGATCAGATCGGCCTTATAGTTCGCATGCAGCATTTCTCTAGCAGCCCACGCTGATATCTTGAGGACGGCAGGGCCGCTTAGTCCCCAATGGGTAATGAGGAGCGGACCCTTTTCTTTTATCGGCTTTTCGCCAGAGGGGACCAATTTCACTTCGGCATTTTCAAAACTCAAACCCGATAGATCCAAAAGCATTGGGTCGTCGATCTTAAAACTAAAGAGTGAGGGTGCTAGCTCAGTTATTGTATGACCTAAATTTTTTGCCAGCTTGTGGCCAAAGGCACTGCTGCCGGTAGCAATCAATACAGAATCAGCTTCGATAATTTGTCCAGACCTGATTTGAACAACAAACTTTCCGGCCGGAGCTTGTTTGGTGATGCTTTCGACTTTGTGGTTCAGCTTAACTTGTACGCCAGCCTTTGCTGCGGACTCTGTAAAACATTGTATGATCGTCTCGGATGTATTGGTGTCTGGGAACATACGACCATCGTCCTCTGGCACCAGATTGACTCCGCGTTTTCGGAACCATTCAACCGTATCTCGAGCTTGAAACCGTTGAAACGCCGATAACAATTCCTTTGCTCCACGTGGATAACGTTCACAAAAGGCGCGCGGCTCGAACAAATTGTGAGTGACATTGCACCTCCCACCTCCAGATATCGAAACCTTTTTTAACGTGCCTCCTGAGGCTTCAAGGATTTGAATATCGACCGGTGTTTGTTTTGCCTTTGCATTTTCAGCGGCATTGATAGCCGCAAAGAAGCCAGCGGCACCGCCACCTACGATGATTATTGTCCGAGCGCGCATGTGATTCCTTGTCCTTAAGCCGTTACTAATCTCTACTCGCTGTTTGCCGTTTTAGTTCGATACCGCGTACACCTTTGTATCTTACCAAATGGCAAGCGCCCAGCCCTTCCCGAGGATTCTTTACTGAGCCCAGCAATTCATTGGTGTGAACCAGCCTTCCGTAGTACTCCAGGCTATCCAACCCCGAGAGGACATCCATGTTCAAATTCATTCTCCGTCTGACCACTCTGATCGCTGCCGCTACCCAGGCATCCCAAGCCACCCCCGCAGACATTGAATATATCCGAGTCGCCTCCTACGAATGCTCGACTCCCATAGACCTCAACATCCGCTACGATGCCGCCCGCGACGATTACAAATTGCTCGCTCAGTGGAGCAGTGTAGACCGCGAATTTTATGTCGATAACATCAAGATCGATCGAACGGCCAAGACAACTGAAATTCGCTTCACTGGTCATCGTCCAAGCGCTGGACCTGCTTACGAACCTTGGGAAAGCGACTATGTGATTCGCGTCAATCAACTCATCAAGCCTGGTGGTCAGACGAGTGTGATCAGCGGAAATTTGTATCGAAGCGTTTCCTATGGACCTTTCTTTTGGATGTCGAACATTGAGTGTACGGTTATTTCGATTCGATAAGTGATGCCCCTTCTGTTCACAAACCCGGCCAAAGCTTCGCCGTGTCGATCAGGTAGATTTTCCGGCAGAAGTCACAAATCGCCTCAAGAGTTGTTGGCTCTCCCTCAGGCGAGGGGCCGGACATCTTGAGTGCGTTTTCGACCTTCTCAAGACTACAGCTACAGAAAGTTGCGAGCTCGCGCTCTTCGATTTGTCGAAATTCTGAGCCAATCAGCGAAGGCCCAAAATCAGCCGTAAACGAAGCGGACAGGTCACGAAGCCTTTGCCTATCCACATGAAGGACGGCCTCAGCATCATTGCTTGAAGCGCCCCCGATCACTTGCAGCAGCATCCCCACAGCGCGGGTGACCTGCTTTCCCTTCACATCTACCACAACTCCACACGAAGTCGCGATCTGGGCACTCTGCCGAAAATATTCGTCGAGATGCTCATCGATCGTCTCGGCTCGTCCGCCTGTGATGCCCAAGTAAGGGGACTGCCCCTCGCGATTTTGGGTGTACAGAACGGCGAACGAATTTTTAGCCTCTGCAGTGTCGGATTTAAACGTGACCATTCCTCGCACCGCGCCCTCAGGGCGGGCGTCGACAATGGCTTGGAGGCGGGTGCGCGCATCTTCATAGCGCACGTTAATGTCCTCACCTTCATCATGTAGGGAGGAGTTCAACACTGCGGCGACTACGCCCTCGGCTAATTTCTTAGCGGCCTCGCCCACTAGGCCGTGACGATCGACTAATTCTTGCGCGACGCTGGTCGCATCTGAGTGCACGGCCCGAATGCCGGCTGTGGCCGAGAGATATTTAGTCCATTTTGAGTCGGGGAAGGTTTTTTCAATTTGAATGATTCGCATGGGCATTTCATACAGCGGACGGTGAGGTCTGACAACTGGTCTAGAGGGGCAAGGCCTAAGCCTTCTCGGCAGTGAAGAGTAGGATGTAGCCGTGCTTCGATGAAAAATCATTGGCCTTACTCGCTTTGGTTTCGGCGATCTCGCGGGTGAAGGTGGCAACCACCGCGTGGCCCTCCTCGTGCGCTTCCATCATAATCTTCTCGGCCTCACGCTCGACCTTGTTGAAACACTGCTTGAGCGACAGCACCACGAATCCTCGGGGCGTCATCGAGTCGTTGTGTAACACAACATTGTACATCGACGGCGCTTGTAGCTGCTCTTTCGGCGTGATCTTGGGTTTGAGGATGACATCGGACTCGCTCATAGTGCAAAACCGAATGGATGCTGCGTGTGCAAGTTTTTCCTTCCATTCAGGAGATCGGTTCCGAGGCGTGGTCCGCTCTTGCGGATTCGGAGTTTCCTTTCAGTTCTTACCAGTTTTTGGCCGCGCTGGAAAGTGGGGATTGCTTGGGCGCACGAACGGGCTGGTTTCCGCAGTTCGTGGTCGCTTTAGACGGTGAACAATTGCTTGGCTCGGTGATCTTGTACATCAAGACGAATAGTTACGGTGAGTACATCTTTGACTTCCCATGGGCCGATGCCTTTGAGCGCAGCCACTTGTCTTATTTTCCTAAGCTGACCTCCGCAATTCCCTTTACTCCAGCTACCGGGCCGAAGCTTTTACTGGCCAAACAAGCCGATCCGAATGAGGTGACGCGTCTTCTGCAACATGGTGTCGATGAACTCGCATCGCGCCTCCAAGTGAGTTCACAGCATGCGCTCTTTTTGCCTGCCACACAGCTTCGTGATTATGAACAGGCTGGGTATTTTCTGCGCCACACGTTTCAATACCATTGGCTAAATGACAACTATAAGAGCTTTGCCGATTTTACGGCCAAGTTGCGAGGTAAGCGACGCAAAGAGATCTTGCGGGAACGCGCCAAGGTTCGGGCGCTCCCGATTCGCATTCAGCGCTTGACCGGTGACCAGCTCACCTCGGCGCACGGGGATACATTCTACGATTTTTATTTGCGCACGATCGACAAGCGGAATAGCTTCGATTATTTAACCCGCGCATTTTTCCGTACGGTGTTTACGGAGCTGCGTTCGCGAGTAATGTTGGTACTCGCGGAGGACGATCAAGACCGCCCGGTCGCAGGGGCGCTAAATTTTTTTGGTGAGCAAACGCTTTTCGGTCGCAATTGGGGTTGCCTGGCTGAGTATAAACACTTGCATTTTGAACTCTGCTATTACCAAGGAATCGAGTTCGCTATCGACAGGGGCCTTGCCCGGTTTGAAGCCGGCGCGCAGGGGGAGCATAAATTTCAGCGCGGATTCTTGCCGGCAGTCACTTATTCGGCCCACAAAATCTATCATCCCCAAATGTCCCAGGCGATCCGTGATCACGTGACTTATGAACGTGCAGAAATAGCTCGCGTGTTTGCGGAGTACGAACGGCAGACACCGTTTAAGTAATCAATTTTGACTTTCGAAGTGTGACCATAGTCGATTGAACGTATCTGAGTGAAGCTTTCCGACTGTCAAAGATAGTTGCCATAGAGCTACCTGTGGAAACTGAAAGTATATCTGGATTCGCCTCAGCGTACCGACTTCAACATTCTTTCCCGCCTCAAGCCTTTGAAGCGTTGGCCAATTTAAATCGAAGGCTAGCGCTAAGTCCTGTATGGATATGCTTAGATTATCCCTAAACTTTTTCACATCCTCCTTGGTAAATTCATTTCTTACTATCGGCTCGAAGATAAATGTGGACGGACCTTTCCTGCCGATCGACACGAGGAGTACTATTGGGTTTTTCTCATCCACTGAAATACCTTGAGCGTAGCAGTAGTCTTCATAAGCTGGATTTTCGCTAGACGGAATCCGATCTGCAAAAGAAGAGAATAGCTTTTTCGAAGTCGTAACCTTTTTGAACAAATCCAATTCTTTGCCTATTGGAATTGCTTTTTTGGAACGTGCATATTTTGGCTCATACCTGAATTCGAACTGATGTTTTGGCTCGTCCCATTTGAGCGAACCGACAAGTATTCGTCTCTTGCGACTCTCGGCAAAGACGTTAAGTTGATTAGGATCAATCTTTGAAAAATCAGTTTTGTAAGCCATCGGTGAGTTCCTTATATCTTTTCGTAATCAGTTTCTTTAGCGCTACCTTCATATGCCCGCTACAATAGCTTCCGTCGATCATCGCCTCGATTTTTGCCATTTTCACGCGACTTGCAAATGTGAAGATTAAATCATGCTGACCCAATCGCTTTAATTCTTCGACGTAATCAGACATTGAGGGCTCTTTAGTTCTTGATGTTTCTATTCTGCCAGTAGGGCTAAAATCTGCTTGTAAGAGTGGGCCAGACACGAGCGCGAGGTAGGATACGTTGTCATAGATTGGTGACAACACAACCTTAGAGGGCGTGACTATGAAAGCTAAGTTTCCACCGTGTCTGTCATTGTTCCCGACCAGCGCATCGTAAAGTAGCGTGTTGTAGAAAACTTCTACGTCATAAGGTCGTTTGGTTGTTTCTCCTATTGTTTTCGACAAGGTCTCACAGTCATGTTTGTCATCTGGTCGGTATTTATGAATTGGGTCTAAATTCGCAGTGGCGCTTCCTTTTTTAATAAAGACCTTGGTTACAAACACATTGTCCGAAAAGAAGTTTATGTAAAAGTGTTCCGCGACCGGTATTCCAATGAGTGCGCCAATTTGATTGCACAGATATTCGACCTCAGGCAGCTCGGGGCCTTCTTCTTCCATTCGCATTTTTAGGATGTAGTTGTCGGCTCCGAGGTCTGCCGAATATTTTTTAAATTTACCGTGATAGAATGACGTGTTGTTGGGCGTGTAGTTCGCGGACCGTTGAGACCTTCCCGTCGATTTTTGAGTGAGGCTTAAGAACTCGGTTGTTGGCGCTACCTTGAACCACGTTACAAAACACTTGGAATGAAGACCATATAGCGGTGCCTCACCATTGATGTCCTGCTTGCATCGTAAACACATCATAAGTGCCCTCGCACGTTAATATCATATGATATTATTATATTGTACATATCATTTGATATCAATACATTTGTAGTATCATATGATATTGTATAATTATCTAATCATTTTATGGGTTTAATCAATTTAAACAGACTTGCCCGCCGTAGGCCTGTTTCCTATAGAGAATATTTTACATGATCAAGATCCAACTGCGCGTTTTGTCGAGTTCCGTGTCTCACAACAATACGTGCCTCCCCGTGACGTTAGTCTTCTTTACATCCCATCCTTAGTCAGATATGCAGTGCCGGAAATGAATCCAGACTCTCAGCTAACAGTTTATGTAATGGTAGGCCTGATGGGATCGGGCAAGTCCACGCTAGCTTTGAAAATTGCGAGGGAAAAAGGAGCCATGTTCCAGTCACTCGACGGAACCATAAAGAGTTTCAACGAGCCGGTTGGGAACTTAGAAGGCTACGAACGACTTATGTCGAGAGCTCTCGATCTTATGTTTTCTAAGGCTTTGCAAGCTCTAAAGAGCAACCAATCTGTGGTTTTTGATGTTGGACGATTGCCATGGATAATTGAGCTCGCCAAAGTGGGAAATGCAAAGATCGAAGTTTATCACTTTGAAATCTCTCGAGAAGAACGATGGCGGCGAGTTCAAAAACGCAACGAAGAGAAGGTCGAAAATGTTTACCATTGGACAATGAGTAAGGAGGAATTCGATGCTCAAGGTCCTCATGCTCAATTGCCGTCTCCGATGCCGGGACTGAAAATCATCAAAATCAATGAATAAGTGAAATTTGTTTACCTAGGTCGCTCGTATACAAACTCTCGCGCGAACCGTCCGAGCCAAGTAAAATATTTTTATCTAAAAACATTGTTACCTGTGTGCGGACCAAAACTATCTGCGCGGGCAGCATGGCAATAGCCATCTCCTACGCCACGAGATCCAATTCGATGCCACTATAGAGTGCCACGGGACGCACGGCATCTCGTTTCCCGGTCCCTTTTAACTCTAAGATTCCGACCGAAGCAAGAAGCTGAACATCCGCGTATACATTTTTAAAATCACGGTCCATGATCTTAGCTAAACTAGAGATCGAACTAGGCTTGTGCTTAATGACCGCGCCGAGAATCTCCAGACGCACTGGCGACAATACCTTTGCTACGGCAGATAGGCTAGTAAAGACCAGCGTATCTGGTTTGCGGATAGATTTGATTTCTCCATGCAGGGCACGCCGCCACTCGGCCTTAATCTCATCGATGGGCTGAATGTAAATATGGACCTTCTTCAATTTCATAACTGGTATCCTTTCTTTGCGGCAAACCGCCAAAAATCCTCGATAAGATCCTCTGCCGTCGTGAAATGGTACGGTTCCTCACGCCCGCTAACATGCAGGTTGGCCCCTTCGGCTTATGATTGTCCATACCAAATAAGACCGTCCCACTCTCTGGTTGAACAAAAAAAAGTGAATACTTAATCCCGGCAGGGTAATGAGCGGTGGCCCCAATCTCCCAAACTTTTAGCTCTGCCACTGCGATCGCCTCTCCGGATCGATGAACTAAGGTCACTTTGTTGGAATAACGTAGCTTCGCCTTCACCTATGGCATTAATGCCATAGGTCGCTTATTTTTGCAAGAATTGTTACTGGAAGGGCCAAAGATTGGCGCTCAGCTCAGCTCAAAAGTAGGTAGACTCCATGAGGGCAGTCAAGGGCTTCAAGCTTGCAGATAAGTCTCTCGAACAAGTCCGTGCGGTCTTTGGCAATTAAGGCCATGAACGAAAATTTTAATTTCATAGGGAGTATATTATGCGATCTATCTTTTTTCTAACACTAGCAATTGTTGGGATGTCCTCGTCTGCTTATGCAGAAAGTTTCCTATGCCAGGGCACTGGCAAGTTTGTTCAGATTGGTACAGTTCGCCGAGCATTCGCGACCACGAGATTTGTGTGGCCGCTCATCAAAGAATTGCCGACCGAATCCCTTGCACATGAGACTATCCATCGCGACACTAGTGTTATCGATCTACATCTTCAAGGCGTCGTTTGGCTTCACGAATTGATTGCTTCGACGATTCAATATAGAGCAGGTTGAGATATCGGGGACCCACGTTCCCCTATACTACCTCAGGTTGAACCCAATCCTATTGAGTTTTGTAGAGCAGTATAAAATTGGGGCGTCAAACTCTTGTTGAAAATTGAGTCTTTGGACACCTGACTGTGCGCGAGATTGAATTTACGGGAACATCTCCTGGCGGATGTCTTGCAAGCTAGAGGACTTACGCGATGGTGCGGCTCACAAAAGGGTACTCTAATGAAAATGATGCTATTGACTTTTATTCTTTCGAGCTCGGTATCTGCTTTTGGTGCGACATATAACGTGAATAGCTCATCTCAGCTCAGTTCGGCTTTGGCAAAGGCCCGTGGTGGTGATGTGATTAATTTAGCTGGTGGCAACTATGGTGCACTTTCTCTGAGTGCGAGTAGCTATGCCCAGCGCTACGCCAAATATAGTGGAGAGGTGATCGTTCAAGCCGCGGGTTCAACTCAACCGATATTTAGCAACATCACCTTAAGGGCTGTCACCAACCTAACGCTACGGAACATTAAAGTGGTTAGCTCCTCTACCGTAAACGATCTAGTGATATTGCAGAGTGTGAGCGGCGTTAAACTTGATGGTTGTGATCTTTTTGGCAAGCTCTCAAGTGGCTACGGTACCGCGAAGGGGCTAAAAATAGCGGGATCGAAAAACGTTCAGATCCTCAATACTCTCGTGACTGGATTTAGGACAGGCATGCAGGCGTATAACACAGATGGTTTGATTCTCCGATTCAACGAGTTCAACAACATCTCTTACGATGTTATGCAATTGAACCTCGACTATAATGTGCTCATTGACAACAACAACTTACGCAAGAGATCGCCCCCCGGTGGCGACTCCCACCAAGACGTGATTCAATTCACGAATGATGGAGGTTCTTTGCCAGCAGCAAACATCGTCATCAGCAATAATATACTTGAGGCTGATGATTCGAACTCCCATGGAATATATTTCGGTAATGCGAATGCGCGAATTAATCCGGTTCGGTCAAATTTCTATAAGAATATTCGAATCGTGAACAACAAGGTCTATACAGCCCACCTGCTGGGGATTGCGATTGGGCACGTTGAAGGATTGACAATCGAGGGGAACGACGTTCAGCAACATAGCTCAGTTAGTCGCACGACTAAAGTTTCATACCCCGTTATTCTAGTTGAATCAAAGTCGACAGGAGTTGTTATCCGTTCAAATATAACTACGGAACAGCCCACAGCTGCAGACTCTAATAGCAACTGGATTGTAAAGCCTAAGCCCAGCAGTTGGAATATTAGCAGCAACACGATTGTGAATCGACGTTAGACGATGTCAGTTAGATTCTGATGCCCTACTCCGACTGCGTTCGTAAGGGCGCAGGACAGGGCGAGGCCCATACTCAAATTTGATTGCGTACAGCGACTGAAGCTTTAATTTTCCACCCCAGGCTGGCGTCACAATGGCTGGTAAAGAACGCATTAAAATCAAAAAATTCTGCCAGATGAATTAGGTTTGAGGGTGGTTTACAATTTTATTTTGTGAAAGAAAGTTGCGCGATATGGCTGCTATTCGACGGCTCGAACCTTGTGATCTTCAAACCAACCGATGACCTCTTCCTTCGAGGCCTCACCAGAAGCACACTTCAGGATCATGTCTGCGAAATCGTTACGATGAGTGTCGATGTCGATTGCGTATCGAAGCTCCCAACCGTTCATTTCCATAAAGGCTGAACCTGCGATGGCCGCTGTCCGTTTGTTCCCGTCTTGAAAAGCATGAGCTTGAGTAAGATAAAACGTTAGTGCTCCGGCCATGCCAGCAACGCCCCCATGTACGAATGGATAGGAGCCAGGATAAAATGCTGAGTGAATAGCGCTTTCGATCTTGCCACTTGCGCCAGCCAATTGCATGTGAGGATTTCCGCCCTCGTTACACACATACTCATTGATCTTGATAATGCCGCCGACGGTCGGCTGCTTTACCTTCACTTCAATTTGTCCATTGCGTGCTTATGTTTTTTGAACGACTTCTTCGCATGTTTAAGAAACTCATTCTCACCGACCGGCACGAGTTCAATTGTCTGCGGCTCTGAAATGAATTTGTCGACAGCCATGTTTACGAGATCAGGAAAACTCAATGAGTTTCGCTTAAGATAGGCCTCTACTCTATCTTCGATCTCATCCTTCAACCGTACTGTTTTGGGAATTCCCATGCGTCACCTCTAGCTAATAATACTACAAATAAATACAAAAAGCTACATCTATATTAAGTACATGGATACACTAAGGTTTTAAGCAATAAATCGGGCGCTCAGACTTCAAATAGGATGGTGGGATGGCACCCTCCCAGTTGGGAAAGTTACATGGCCGCTTACGAATGACCTCAGCGCGTTCAAATACTTGCTCGTGAGTATTGAATCCTTTCTTCTCGTCTCGGCTGAAGTCAAAATGAATGATATGCCGATTTATCTTATGGCTCCGTCAGGCACTGAGGGAAATAATATTGTAAAAGCCCTGCTTCTTACAGACTGACCTTAACGTCAAATTTGGTGGATCTTTGACGCTCGATTGTTGCCCGCTTCACGGCATCGTGCAGCTGCTCTGAAATAAAAAATGAATAAATCAAGCGAGGCGAGTACGAAACTACAGCACATGAAGCCATTTTGTAGCCAAAATGTAGCCAACTTCAGTGATTGCGCGTGATGAAGCGTGACGACCCTCCACTAGCGGGATCTCTAAGTGATTGAAACCTTTTGGGTGTGATTTTTAGTATTTACGATTTTCAAACCAAACTTGCAGGCGAACATTGGCGGAGAGGGAGAATCATAAACTGATCAAATCTAAAGCATTGGAATCAAATCGATTCAATTTTCCAAGTCTTGAAGTTGTAGCAACTTGTAGCATCACGATGTAAGCTTTTTGCTTGGCCTTCGTCTTCTCCTACTTTCACAACTCAAGACAATAAATCCAGGCCTCCTACTTCGCTTCGCGAAGCATGGATTTACTTTAATAAATAGAAATTGTATAATGTCGAAGATTAGGCCGAGTAGAATTCAGATCTCGGAATCGAATGAAGCGCCGCGGCCTCGACGCAGGGGAATTGTTGCTGTTTAATTCATAAATAGCAATCTGGCTGCCATCCCAACTTTTGGATGTACTCACTAACCCGCCACGAATCGAAGTCCGACTCCAACCGGATGGTTCGGACAAGATTTACATCAAGTCCATATCCTGCGTTCTCGCAGTCTACGCCCCTAGCAAAGATAAAGGCCGAGATTCGAGATTTTGTCGGATCGTACAGTAGGAACAACGCTTGGGGGCCATTTTGGCCTTACCTATTGATGGCTAGGCTGGCGCGTAAGCGCTGGCCTGGCGAGCCCCCGATAGATTGGAATAAACAGTTAGATTATTAACCTGTTCGATATGGCAAGCCCCAGCAGCTCCTGAGGCGCCAAAATGGCAGCCATCATCGACAATTTTTGTAGTGAGGTCCTTATGCTATTCAAAATGCTCACCCTTAGCGCCCTAATCAGTGCGTCCGCAACCGCGTCATACGCATCACCCGTCAGTATCAGTGCCGTAGATATTATGTGTTCTGGTGGAGCTGAAAAGAAAGTTGCTGTTGCAGTTGAGCGACTTTTTCCATCAGGAGATTTAGCGATCTCGGTTGCGGTTAACGAAAACGTAGTCGTCAGTCAACAGCCAGTAGAACTCATTTCAAAACCAGACGGTATCACACTCGGCTCGAACATCTTAATGGGGTACCAGTCATCCAGCGCAAAGCTAGAAATCAAACAGCCAGGTTCGACTGCCGGCAAAACCAAATATAAACTCTCGATTGAAAATCAAAACCTCGAAGATTTAGAGCTCTCGTGCAAGCAATATTAATCTAAAAGTCAAAGACCCTCGATCGCACAAGAGCGCTCGTGGTGGGAGTTGCCTCTGCTTTTTGCATGAGCGGAGGCGAAATCAGCAGAGGAGCCGGCAGCTTTAGTCGCCGCTGCCTAGGGAGTAGAGCTCGCGCAAGCCCAAGCGTAGTCCCCACCAAACGCGCGCTCGTTCAGAGAAACAGATCCGTATAGCGTTATTAAAAACACTCGGTTGTGAGGTGGCGGCGCTCGATTTCAACGCGGTAGCTTGTTGTCGCGCAAAGTGTTCGCCATGATTACTGGGCCTCAGCGATTCAGATCGGAGAATTTGTTAGCGGTGTCCCACCTGAAGTCAGCTTCATGACGGAACAAGAGCTGCAATGCACCGATGATAGCCTTTTGCCACCGTGGGTGCCAAAATCTCGAAGTCACATCCCTGACGGTCTAACGCAGATTAAGTCGGGAAAAGATTCCGCAGTGATCGCGTTTGAAGTTGAGCTGAACTTAAAACCGATGCTTCGCTACGACAAAGCCGGTTATTACTTTGACGCCGGCCTTTCAAAATTTGACGTTGTCGTCTGGGCGTGCGCCAATGACTGGATCGCCAAAGAGATCGCGACTGAGCTTAAGGGTGAAATGGAGCAGTTAAAGATTAGTCAAACCGTTTTTGAGGGATTTGAATTGCCAAGGTAGCCAGCTCGTGTCAACTTAAACCGTATTTGCACTTAACCGAGGGGGCTTAATGAAAACTATTTTAGGATTATTTTTTGTACTTGCGAGCGTTTCCGCTAACGCTGGAACTTGCGATTTAATTTCTGGTTCTTTTAAAACGAAAACCGCAGAATGCTACACCATTCATAATGGCGTTCATTACGGCGACGGATATATGGAAATCCGCACGGCATACAACGAAAGCGCAAAGAGCCTTAACGTTGAAATGGTTTCTCGCAATTACTCATTAAGCTACGTAGCTGATGGAAAAGAGCAAACAGGCAGACCGCAATTTGAGGGCAGTAAATACACCGCTCAATGCGATAATAACCACGCTCATATCCGCGCTGATTTAGGAATGAAGTTCCCACTTCTTTATGACTATTCTATCAACGCCGATGGCAAGTTGGTTTATCAAGAGTCATTTGAGGGCGACAGCAGTTTCGTTCGCGTTTGCGAAATGGACCGTTTCTAATAATTTAATTTTTAATATTAAAAATTGCCCTGTTATCAATCTGTAGATCAGGGCCGAGGCCGCTATCGCAATGGGCGCCCGGTGGCCGTTCCTGCGCAATACCCCCTAAACCTCTTTAAATCGCTGCCGCGAGGAGTATCGGAATTCGCCCAAGACCATTTTGTTATTGATTGTCTTGGTCCCTACGCGGGCGACTTTCGGGTGCAATCCTAGCCAAATTCGCAACATTTTGCCTCTCCCCTAAACCCAAATGGCCCGTCAGAGACGTAGCGCAGCTTAGCAGCAGACATTTGATTTTGTGCAGATAGGTTTGCGTACCATAAAGATAATACAGAATGAGCTTAAGCTCTTCTCCAAAATGAAACCATCCTGTATTCATTAATAAATTTTATCCTTTGGAGGTATCAAATGAAATTATTATTAGGTGCGTTTCTCATTTTTTCAACTAGTTCGGTTCTTGCGTTCTCTTCTGATTGCCCGAGCGATGATCAAATGTTCGTTTTTAGAAATGGAAGCTTAACTGAGGCAAGTTCTGGTGATGCAATTGAGATGCACAGCACTCAAGTGATTGATGTATTGAGCACACAAACAGAACCTTGTGTATCTGTCGGCGGTAGTGTGGTTGATGTTGAGATTACTACTCAATTGATTCAGGTAAACCATTCATTCATGGGTGTTCCGACCAAAACTCAATTTGTTTGCCCTAATGTAGAGCTAAAAAAAGCTCAGTGTGGTGAATAAAAGGAAACTAGTTTTGATACTTTAAGAATCCGACAAGCGCGGGTTCTTTTGTAGTAAATAATCTCAAAAGTGAAGTTTTGGTTTTGTGTTTGCGGATACCACTCCCTAACGACACCCTTCTTGTAGGAAACACATGCAGTCCAAATGCTCTTCCATTAAGTGATCCTCTTGTCCAGCCACACACAGGTACAATAATGGTTCTCTAGGTTATTATTATCGGAGTTGCCGAAAACCCTAGTCAGGCGGAAACAAACCGGACCTGTTTGCACGGCAGACCGGTCCATAGTGGCTTCTCCAGATCAGTCTCAAACAAATGTGCTAGTGGCCTTGTCTTTTAGTCAAGGCCACGGGATTTCGGCATCAGCCGTCGTGGTCGATAACATCCTCAATTTTAAATTTCTTGCCGCCATCCCACTGCGCTACTTCTGCCCATATAGGGACTTACCACTTTTACGCAGCTTTATCGTCGTAAGCCTCACCTTACAAATCGTGGCGTTCCGCTCGGGTCTTCTGGCCTTCGTTTCCCGAGTGGCCGTTCGATGAATATCCGTCTCCTCCTTGAAATTTACCGCTGAGCCCCGGCGCGCGTCGTCTCTCCTTCGGGCGAGTACCCGATGCAATATTTCACGGTCCACTATTCGATTGTGGTAACACCAAATTTGTTTTCAAGGTAATCGTATTGCGCCGCCAACTTGGAATCGAATTGCCATGAGATACTATCTCATCTGGCGTTCTATTGCCTTGAGCATTTGGGCGCCCATTTTCGATTCTTTACTGGCCGGATTTTGAATTCAAGGCTGCTCGGCTCCAACAAGCGATTCCGATTTGAAAAGCTTCAGAAGGCGCTGCGATTGACCAGGAGGATGCTGTTGAGTCGACTGATTCAGATCGGAAAATGGCGCCGTAAGCGACCTGAATGACTTAATAAAATAGAGCAACTAATATTGTTTAGTGAATAGTGACACTTATTTCCTTGGCGCGAGGCACTCGGCTGGCCAGTGGTCCAGCCGTGCGCGGCTTTATGCCGTTTCCCGCGTCGTCCCCATCCTAATTTCTCGGGCAGCCTCGTCACCATCAATCGTGCCGGGGACAAATCTGCCGCTGGCCAAGTGATCGAGCGATCCTGACCACCATAGGCAAAAAAAATGGGGCGAACCCTTCCGCTATGGAAAGGTTGCCCCGCTTTAATTTTAGGCCTGTCCGGTTGAACCAGATATTCGAGGTGTCTCCGGCTTTGAGTGCACAAGCTTTGCATTTTGCCCTTGATCAAAGCTAACGACTTCTGGGGAGTGGGCAGCCTCGCTTTCGGCAAATACTTTGTGTTGGGTGAAATAAAATTTGGCTTTGCGCTCAAGATCTTGAATGTTGCGGATATCCTGGTGATAGAGAAAATTATTCTTAAGCATTCTGAACAGGCTCTCGATCATTGAGTTGGAGTAATGTACCTCGACCCGGGCCAGTACCCGGGGAAATTTCATTTTCAGTTGAAAGTCGGCGAGAGCGCCGGTTGATTTCTTGAGTTATGCTGCATGCACCTTTCTGTTGTCAATAGTTTCTGTTTGCAATTTTTCAATCTCTCTTAGCACCGTCGGAATATGTTCTGCGCCG
>JBGSNU010000043.1:0-61650 GCA_041739415.1 Bdellovibrionales bacterium
TTACCTCCTTCCCAGTTAAGGGGTTGCGCCGCAACGCCTCGAGTTCGTCAACTCAGGCAAATAATCAGCTGATTATGGCTCGACCTCGAGTCTACCGAATCTTTTGGAACAAAAAATGTCGGGAGGTTCGACGATGTACCAAGATCCGCCAGGACGGCAAGGTGATCTCTAAGGCTGC
Source organism: Bdellovibrionales bacterium (assembly GCA_041739415.1). Taxonomy (GTDB): domain Bacteria; phylum Bdellovibrionota; class Bdellovibrionia; order Bdellovibrionales; family UBA1609; genus JALHOQ01. Next base: position 179 of record JBGSNU010000043.1, read on the forward strand.
GTACACGTGCATGGGCGTGGATCTCGACGGCAAGGTCGATGTGCTCGGACTCTGGATTGCGGAGACTGAAGGCGCGCACTTTTGGCAGTCGGTCTTGAATGATCTCCGAACCCGCGGAGTGAAGGACATTCTGATCGCCTGCGTGGACGGCCTTAAAGGCTTCCCAGAGGCCATAGAGACGATCTTCCCAAAGACTATGGTGCAACTCTGCGTGGTCCACCAAATCCGCACCAGCCTTCGCTACCTTGCCTCAAAACACCATAAGGAATTTGTTGCCGATCTAAAGGAGATTTACCGTGCCTCGACAATCGACAACGCAGAAGCCGCGCTCGCGGCTCTTGAGAAGAAATGGGAATCGAAATGTCCAGCCGCCGTCACCACTTGGCGCCAGAACTGGGCAAATCTCTCGACGTTTTTCCTTTTCCCAGAGGAGATCCGTCGGATGATCTACACAACCAACGCGGTCGAGGCACTCCACCGCCAGTTCCGCAAAGTAACGAAGGCGAAGGGCTCATTTCCGACCGATGATGCACTAAAGAAAATGCTATATCTTGCGACTCTTGACTTGGAGGGGTCATTTCGTAGTAAGAGAGAATGGCCAGTGATGCTCAGTCAACTGACACTGGTCTTCGGCGATCGTATTCCGCAGGGCTTGAACTAAACAATAACTGCTGGTTTACACAAAATAATTTACGCTCTCGTTTCTTTGTACGCAACCCCCGACGGGTGTCTCGTTTTGAAACGCTCGATACAGGTAAATCAACACTCCACCGGGACGGGGTAAATGGGACGAGTATCGAACTTTTTTAAAGGCAATTTCAGAAATTTAAATGCACCGAAGCTCATTGTTTTATGAAGCCGGGACACGTGTAAGTATATGCACTGTTGTCACCATAGCACTTTTTAGAATCACAAATTGTGTCAAAAGTGAGTGAATCATACTTGACTGCGTGAACCCCTAAATATCCAAAATCTGCTTTATCTTGCCAACTTCCTCCAGCCGAAGATTTCTGCTTGAGACTTTCCCGAGCACATAAAATGGTTCGATTAGCTGCTCTTAATATCTTTTCAACCTGGACAATCTGTTCCTGACAAGACTCAATATCCATATTGTGCGGATGGGCGATCTCCATTGCCTCATTTTCATCATTCAATACAAACATTAAATATTGATGCCTCCATTTACCTTCGTCTTCTGCATTCAAAAACAGGCACTCTTGTCGAATACGATTTGAAGAAACCTGAATAACTTGAAAATCTTGATTTTTAATATGATAAGTTTTGATTTTATAGCTTCCAGTCGATTGGCATCCTGAATTAAATGTGCACAGCAAGGAAAAGATGATGCTATTTTTTAAGTGCTTCATAGTGCTCCCTATAGTTTTTTAATCCTTTTTCCCTCAATGCTGAATTGCCTTTCAACCATCCTTTGTACTCTAGTATGGTCTCTTCACGACTAGGTTCCCTTCCCAACTTACTGCGAGCAGTCTCTTGTTTTCTGTATAACCAACGAACAGCCAACGGAATCGCAATTTCTGGATTTTTCAGATCTTTTTGTCGAATTTTTCTAAAAATAAACTCTTTGGCCTCACCCTTGGGGTCTAGGAGGATTTTTAAAGTTTTTTTTGTGATTTGAGTAATTCCGATAGCAATTATATTTCCTTTTGGATCCTCGCGAAATCCCGATTCACTGGCAATCAAAGCCTTTACCGAATCTGGATCTAAAGGCTGTTTAGCACCAAACTTCTTGCTGAAGTAGTCAATCCAAACTGCGATCAGATCATCAAATTCGTCGCTATTTTTATACTTGTCTAAAAGTTTTTGTGAGGAAGGATAGGTAAGACCTTTGCGGGGGTATTTTTCAAACACTTCCAAGATCTGACCTCTATCAAGATCAGTGCCTGGTAGTCTGCGAATATGGCGGTCTCTAATTGTCTTTCCTGTGGGATTTTTTTCGCTTACAGGAACAGTCAAAGGATGTTCTCGGACCGTAGTCGTTGAGGCCGCTTTCGTATCCCTTTTTACTTTTCGTTTTACCATTGACTATGCCTTTAGCTTTTTCATTAAATCGTCATATGCTTGCGGAGCACCTTCAGATACGCACCACTCCTTTACTCTCCTTCTATTGAATGGAAAACGCTCGGCGACTAACACTGCCTGGTCCAAACATTCTCTAGCTCTAAAATGAATGTACGACGCCAACCGATCACGTATACAGTCTGTTGGCGAATAGATGTAGAGCGTCTGACCCTCAACTTCTTTCTTGTCAGGCTTAATTTTAACATCCTCACCAATTCCCGCTGGCCCCGTAACAAATTCTACAAACAGTTTGCAAATCGGATGGACATAATGACGACTAACGCCTTTCTGGAATCCAATAGATTTCATTACTTCGGGGATCTTTTCATCAAAGATTGAAAGGCTTACGAAATCTAAATCTCCAGATTTGTATGCGCCTTCGGAGTAAATCGCACAAACAGCTCCCCCGACCAAAAGTGTCTTAATGTTATTTTTGGCTAAATGCCAAGCCACATATTCCCAGACGTGTTTTTCTGTTGCTGACTCCCACTTGGGCTCTTTCATGAAACAGGTTTACCTTTACGGCGAGGACGTCTTCGAACTTCGAAAAGTTTCTGCCTTTCTTTTAGGGGGATACTTTCGTAAACAATCTTTAGAAGATCTTGAATAGGCTTTTTAAAAGGTGACTTCGGGTTGAATGAATAGACTCTGGAGCGTCCTATTTCTTTAGAAACCAAGATCCCCGCTGCTTCAAAACGATTAAGCTGTTGAACAATAGGGTTCAAGGCCATCTTAAAGTCTTTGGCAATACCTGAAGCATGCGATTCCCCATAGTGAAAGATATGAAGAAGAGCCTTCTCTGCCGTTTTATTCCCAAATACACCTTCAAGCATGATTTATTATTAACTAGATTTTGGTTTATATCAACCAAAATGTGGTGAAAATGGTTATTCGTTTGTGAACCTAATATAGTCCTAAGGCTGCAGCGCAGGTAGACTTACCTGTGATTTGGACAAAAGAAACTCACGCTACTAATTATCAAGTAGCGGAAGTTAGCGGACAGGGCCCAGGGGTTTCTTTGTACGCAGCCCCCGACGGGTGTCTCGTTTTGAAACGCTTAATACAGGTAAATCCAAGCCAATGCGACCCAGAGATTGAGTTCGGAATACTCTATAAAAATATACCTTAGGTGTTGATTGTGCGACACAAGGTTTATGAAGCGTGAGGTCGCTCTTCAACCGTGAGCCTGAGTCCGAGAGCATTCAAAAGTTTAACAATGGTCTCAAAGCGTGGCTTAGCGTCTTTAGCGTCAGAGAGGATTTTATAGAGACTTTTCTGGCTCAGATCAGCAGCTTCGGCCAGTTGTTCGAAACCGCGGGCTTCGGCAATATCCCTAAGCGCCATGAGAATGGCCTCGGGCATATCCGAATTTTCTTCGAGTGAAGCCTTTAGGTATTCCACTTGAAACTCAGGATCTTTCTTGAGTCTTTCAATCAAACCTTTGCGGTAATCACTACTTCTTTTTGCCATGGTCTCGTCTCCTATAGTCTTGCAAGTAGGCTTTCGCTTCGCGAATGTCCCTGTCTTGTGATCCTTTGTCGCCGCCACAGAGGAGCAAGATGATCTTATCTCCCTCTTGGGCGAAGTACACGCGGTAGCCTTTTCCAAAAGCCAGGCGCAATTCACTAACACCTGCGCCAACGGACTTCACATCGCCCAAATTTCCCAATGCAACACGATTAAGCCTCGCAACGACCCTAGCGAGAGTCGTCTTGTCTTTCAGGCGATCTAACCATTCATCGAATGGCCTTTTGCCGTCGGCAGATTCATAGGTGCGTAGTTCTTTCTGTGCTGTAGCCACAGCCTATAAGGTATCCAAATGGATACCAAAAGTCAAGGTCTATTTACTGACCAACATAGGAGTGACCTATGAAACTCTTCTTGGGCTATTTTTATGTACAGGGTTGAGGATCTCTATTGATTTACCTGTGATTTCGGCAAAAGAAATTCAAGCCACTGATTGGGGTAAGCAGCGGGGGGTTCATGGAATTATTCTTGGTACGCCGAACTCAGTATAGCGCGGATTGTCGGTCAATCGGTGGTACAATGTATTATGGACGGTGAAATATACCAGTGACTGCTCAGTCAGAAGAGAGAGGACAGGACCCGGGGTCAAGACACTCATGGATGAATGGTCCCGCATGAGAATTGCTACGGGTACTCGGGATTTAGGACGACCAGAACAACCGAGCCGAACGCCATAAAAATGCGAGATGAGCACGCGACCATAGGGCTACGCGAAAGTGAGTAAGTCCCTAAATGGGCAGGAGTAGCGGCAGGACCCAGGAGCTTCTTTGTACGCCGCCCCCCCCCGACGGGTGTCTCTTTTTGAAACGCTTAACACAGGTAAATCTGCAATGTCTTCGGCCAGTGGGATCCTACGTGGTTTAATTCAAGGCTAGAGAACCACAACAAATTTTATCTCGTTACCGCATTTGTCGAAGATCAAGCCGTAGCGTTCAAGCTTGGATACGAACTCGAAGGTCAGGAGTTTTATAGTTGGCTCGGTGGAGTGATGCCTGAATTTAGAGGGCTGGGAATCGCTTCAGCTCTAATGAACTCTCAACATGAATGGTGCAGAAAGCAAGGCTACAAAAAGATTCAAACCAAAACGCAGAACCGCTTTCGCGATATGTTTGTTCTGAATTTGAAGCATGGATTCAACGTGATCGGCTGCCACGAGTCTGATGAGGGTGGACTGAAGATCGTCTTGGAGAAAAAACTAAAGTGAGACATTTAGCCGAACTTGGGATGATATTCAGTGAAGCCAGAAGCTGGAGTACAAGAATCCGTTGTTGATTGGCAGATATTTGTTAGCGGATAAGGGCCTGCAGAGATCATGCAGTGCGAAGCGCTCGAATCAAGATACCATAAGGCCTACACTAAAATGAACAAGCCATCTACTTTGCTATACGATCAGCCCATCTACCATGTTAAGTTGGCGAGTGGCGCTTTGTGCAAATAGCTGATCATGAGTGACAAAAACGATGGTGGTGCCTCGCGCTCTATTGATGCGCATAAAAAGATTCATCACGAGTTGTCCATTTGCAGTATCCAAATTCCCTGTTGGCTCGTCAGCAAACAAAATTTTTGGCTTCATGATCAATGCCCTTGCGACTGCTACCCGCTGCTGTTCACCACCTGAAAGCTGGCTAGGCAAACTATTCGCTTTATCACCAATTCCAAACTCATTGAGAAGCTCCAATGCATATTCCTTGAAAGCATCACTGGAGTTTGATTTTAAAGTGGGCATCAGGACATTTTCGAGAGCATTGAGCTCAGGCAATAGGTGGTGAAACTGAAATACAAATCCCATCTTCTGATTTCTAAACTTGTGGATGTCAGACTGTGCCATTTGAGTCAACGACTGGCTGTCAACGATCACATCACCAGAGGTTGGCTTATCAAGGCTGCTGATAATATATAGAAGCGTGCTCTTGCCCGAGCCGGAGCGGCCCGTAATGGCTACGACCTCGCCGTCTTTAATCTCACCAGAAACGCCCTTCAAAATAGTGGTCGGCGGAGTCCCAAAACTTTTGATGATATTCTTCATGATAATCGACATCAGGAGGCTTCTCCTCGGATAATGTCGATGGGCTCCATTCTTCCCGCAGCACGGGCGGGCAGAAAACTAGCAAAAGCCGAAGATGCGAGGGCAAGGACAAAGGCCTTTACATAGATAGCATAATCGAACGAAACAATCATGTGGTTGCCGCCCAAACTTCGATCTCCAGAAACTTGCATCTTTGACATTCCAAACGACACAGCAAAGCCAAGAGCTACACCAAGCAAGCCGCCGAAAAATCCGAGGATTAACCCTTGAATTAAAAATAGCCTTGTAATGTCTTTAGGTTCAAATCCCATTGATCTCAATATCGCAATCTCACGCCGCTTGTGTGTCACCGCTAAACTCAAAATGTTGTAGATCCCAAATCCGGCCACAATCAAAATTGAAATGGTCATCGAATTTCGAACGATGTCCTGAGTGGTAAACACAGACATGGTACCTTCGTTTGCTTGATCCCAGCTCTGGACCTTCTCTTGTCCAATCAAGTTGTAAGTCGAAGCCAAATCCGAGGCTAGATTCACGTCCTTCAATCGAACCGCAATATCTGAGATGCGGCTTGGAGTTTGGTTCAACCGTTGAATGTCCCGAAGAGCACCAAAAACTCGGGTTTCGTCCAAACTCTTAACACCCAAATGAAAAACTGCTGCAATTCGAAATGGCTGAGGCAATCCTTTGCCCGCAGTCAGCAAAATCGTCTCGCCTTTGGTGGCGCCGATCTTTTTAAGTAACTCATCTCCGACAGCAATGCGATTGCCACTGTTGCCGATGTCCGAAAATTTGCCCTGGAGCATCGCAGATTCGATATTTGTTACAGCCTTTTGCCGTTCTGGATCAGATCCAACCAGACTGACACCGATCGAAACCTTGCCGTAAGTTGCAATACCTTGTGCGACCAGCTGCGGAGAAACAGCAGAAATTCGCTCGTCCATGACCAGACGATCCAGCCATTTCCCAGGGGCTAGAATGTAGGCGTTGTCCTTGCGTCCAGATGGCGCCTTGATCCAGTCTACGAGAACTTCAGACTCAAAAAATGCCTTGTCTAAACTGCGTACTGTAAGCATCTCTTCACGAGCTTTGACTCGAATATGTGAATCATTGTTCACCAATTGATCGATGATAAAGGTCTGAAAACCCAACATCATACCTGAAATCGCGATATAGGCGGTGGCCCCAAGTACAATGCCGAGCAAGGTCAAAAGCGTCTGTTTCTTTCGGCTAAGCAAATGGCGAATGGCGAGGAAATACATTTAAAACAACTTCCGAATCACAAGCTCATCATCAATGGCGATATTGTCGGAGGTTACTTCAGCCCACTCTCCATCAACAACCCCCAGCTTAACTGGTACAGCCTCCTTTTTTCGACTTCGCAACCGGGTGACATGACCAGCGACAATGCTTCGGAGGGGGATCAGAAGGATATTTTTTTTCATTCCTACAACAATAGCTACGTCTGCCGTCATTCCCGGCAAAATCCCATCAGGCCAAGTTTGTAAATCAATCTTTACGATGAACTGACTATCTCGGGGATAAACTGACTTTACGATACCCTCATAGGTCTCATTTCTCAACGATTCGAAAGACACATGAACCGGTTGACTATTTTTAACTCTTAACACGGACTGCTGTTCCAAACTCACTTCTAAATACAGGTGTTCAAGATTCACAATTGTAACGATTGGCATTTGTGGGGCGACCAGCTCACCTTCTTTGGATCCAACAGCCGTAACTGTTCCTTCAATCTTAGCGCGCATTAGGCTATTGTCCAGCATGGCTAAAGGAGCATTGGCTTTAACAACATCGCCCTCACGTACAAAGACCTTACGAACTTCAAGCGTCAGGCCAGACTTTAAGTGATAGACCTGATCTGCGGTGACCGTTCCGAGTCCATAGATAGTTTCCACAACGTCGCCAAATTTAGGCTTAAAGTTCTCAACAGACTTGTAGTATCTCGAAAAGAGATATCCCGACGCCAATAGTACGACGGCCAGGACCACATATATATTTCTTCCAATTTTCATCTAAAACCTGACCGTTCTCCAACACATAAAATCCCGAATAGACTGACCCTCGACGTATACAAGGGCTCGAAGAATTTTATTGCGCTGATCGTAGACAAAAAACGCACTGGAACGAGCGATCCACTCTTCACCTGAGAGCGTGACTTCATTATTTACAACTGACGCCATTCCAACAACTTCTCGATCGTACCATTCTGACGGTAAACATTTTCAGTTTTGCTCAAATTGAGGGCCGCCATAGATCTGGCACTGAAAAATGCAAAAGAGCTCAACACAGACACGGTAACGAGTAGGCTTTTCATCAAATTCTCCCTGGTACGCAGGATGGACACATCCGCCGACTTGAGTCGGACGCTACCATGTGGCTCACGGCTGTCCAATGGAATAGTTTTCAATCCCAGACAGCCAAGGCCAAGAGGTCATAAGGTCAGTTAAACAAGCCCTATCGTGAGTGATCTGAATTCGGCAAAATCGAACGCTAGAGTCTACGTTGTGCGTGAGACAAATCGGCCCACAACATGACAGTTGGTCTCATTTTATCCGAACAAACCCAGCGAGAGGTCAGCTCCATCTCTCCTGAGACTGGTGCGAGTCTTGCTCAACGAGAGAGTGAACTGGAGAACCAATAGCCGCTTCAAAACACCCGTTCTAATTTTGTGCGGATACAAACCCAATCGACGATTCCTCGGAGAAATATGATGTTAACAAACCTAATCTTGACAATGTTCGCGATATTTTCATTCGCTGCTGGGGCGACTTTGAGTTTACCTTGGTTCTCGTCCCCCGATGGAGGTGAATACGAGGTTAGCTTTGATGCCACATTTGAAACTAGGGATTACACGTTCCCGCAGCTACAAAAAATGTCAATGTCCGAAAAAGATCAGCTGGTACAAGAGAGTGTAGTCCCTATAATGGACTACCTATTCGGCCCACTTACACGGCGCGACCTAGGAGGCCCGAGAAGATCACGAGACGTGGTTGCCGACTGGAGTCAGATGCGTGAACAAGGAGGCCGTATTTTCATCCCATACCATTACCGCGGAACTTGGATACTTGACCGAGCAGCCGCCCGGGGCTTTACCATTCCAGTCCCTCTTAATCTACAAACAGTATTTACTCAGGGATGGCTCAACTGCACAGATTCGGATCCAGAACATCAAACCCGCAGTTTCTACTGGTACTTCTGGGACCCAAGTAGGCCCGGCTGCGACCAACGAGAGGGAATTAATTTTATCCGAGCAAATGTCAATGTGGGCCGACAGACCCCTAATCAGGTCCGGACGTATCCGGAGTATACAAGAATGTTGAGGGACGATGAGATCAAGTTGACGATGGCATTTGGCTACGTTGAAGATCAGAACCAACCCGTGCCAGAAACAGACTCAGACTATGGTGTCCACCAGTATCGACAATTCTTACGCGAATTTCGTCGAGAATGGGGAGACCTCCTTCAAGAAGAGCCCATCTATCAGCAGGAGTACCTGTCGGCGCCGAATCCTGATTTAATAATTGGACGGCGCTTTCAAGGCAAGCTCAACGGAACTCGAGTCACAATGAACATTGTTATCAATGCTGGCATCGATCAAATGGAGATCTTTGCAAAAAGTTTTGCGCATGATCACGATGACGTTTTTGCCTGGTTTGGCCACTCTCGAGTGGGCTCAGGCTTCGATGCCAATACCTTTGGACGACTGGTTGCACAGAATCCGAACTACTACTCAATCACCACTGAATATCAAGCGATCTATTGGGCCGGCTGCAACAGCTACTCTTATTACACAGTTCCGTTCTTTAAATTCAAGGCCGATGCTTCGAAAGGCCTGGATCCGCAAGGGACAAAAAACCTAGACATCATCGCCAATGGTCTACCCTCCCTATTCGCGCTCAACTCAAAAAACGCAATGATTGTTTCGACTCACCTCCTGAACTGGAAAAATCGTTCGAGCTATCAAACGATCCTAGCTGAAATAAAAGCTGCGGCGGACACGTATGACCAAAAAGTTTTGGTCGCAGTTTTAGGGGATGAGGACAATGAACCTTAAGGGGACATCTCCACGAAGAGGCGCAGATGAAACTCCTGTCAAAGTTTAGAATGGGCTCAGATCAAATTTCTTCTCCATATGCAGGCCAAGACAATCACTTGTTCCGAACCTTAATTGAGCGCGCTTCTGATGGCGTCATAGTGGTTGGTCCAACGGGAAAAATAGAATACCTGAACTCAAGCGCAAGCCAAATGTTCGGCTACGCGAGCGGAGAGCTACTCGGGCAGAACATAGAACTTCTTTTGCCAGGCCGACATAAGAGGTCCCATGTCGAACGTCGCCGTCAATATGAGACTAAACCTATGGCAAGGCCCATGGGACCAGAAAGTCGACTCACTGGGCAACGGAAAGATGGATCAGAATTTGCGGTCGACATCTCACTCACTCCCCTGCAAACGGCTGAAGGTACGATCACTACAGCCTTCGTTCGCGATGTAACCTGGGCAAGAGATTTGGAAATTCAACAGCGCTTACTCGCAGATGCGAGCGCAATTCTGGCTGAAACTCTGGACTATGATGAGCGTATTCGCCTCCTCGCCAAAGTCGTTATACCCAACTTCTGTGACATCTGTATTGTCCGAGTCTTTGAAGGCCATCATCTTGTAACTCGGGCACTCGCTGGAGTGGAGCCCGAGCTTCACAGTCTGTTCTTGTCCAATGGCGACTATTCCCCTTGCCTCGCCGACATTCTAGGCTCAGGTGAAGCTCTAAAAATGCGAAAGGCCTTGTTGGTCGAGCAAGTGACCGACGAAATTCTAAAGGAGACCGGCAACGACACCGCTTGTTTGCATCTGGTCCGGCAACTCCAGATGCAGTCCTATATCACAGTCCCAATGCTGGCCCGTGGAACCGATCTTGGTGTAATCACTTTCATACATAGAAAGCCTAAAAAATATTTGGCCCACGATCTCATCTTCGCTAGTCTTTTTGCGGACAGAGCTTCCGTGAATATCGACAATGCCAGGCTCTACGCCGAGGCGCAAAAGGCGGTTCGCATTCGCGAGGATGTGCTCTCTGTTGTCGCGCACGATCTCAAAAATCCACTTGGCGTCATTAAGGGCTTCAATCAACTTCTCATCGAAGATGCAGCAGAGAAAAGCAACAATGACCATATCGCGACAGATGCAATTGCTAGGTCCGTTCACCATATGGAGCGACTCATTAAAGACTTGCTCGACTTCGCCAAAGTTCAAGCTGGTACCTTGTCAATTGAGAAGACTCCGCAAGACGTTGCAGACCTTGTGTGGCGAGGTGTGGAACTTGCCGCCCATCATGCAGCCAAAAAGGACATCGTGATCCATACCGAAGTTGATACGAATCTTCCAAAATTGACGTGTGACGGGGACCGAATTGTTCAGCTCTTGTCGAATCTGCTGGACAATGCGATCAAATTTTCAATTGCGAAACAAACCGTTAAGCTTATTGTTGCCACTAACAACGAAGGCGTGTTGTTTGTGATAAAAGATACTGGGCGAGGGATGTCTGAACAAGATCTGCTCAATATTTTTTGCAGATTTTGGCAGGCGAGACAGACGGCGAAACTCGGCACCGGCTTAGGTCTATCTATTGCAAAAGGAATTGTGGATTCTCATGGCGGGAAGATCAGCGTAAAAAGTCAGCTGGGCACGGGCACGACGGTCTCTTTTAATATTCCACATCAGTAGGTTTTGTTTATATCTTTGGCTCGAGTGGTGAATCTGATTGCCCGTTGGCGATAATTTCAGACTGAACCTCGGTGTATTTGTGCGCCAGGGACAGCAAAGTCGAATGGTCGACAAATTTTCTAACATCGGGTAGAATATCGTCTTCCTCCTCAACAATGTGATGTTCAACCAGCTCAGCTAAGACTTTGATTTTGGCAATCAATTGAACTCCGTCCTCTCCGCACTTAATTTCCTCAACGAGTTGATCAGCCAAATCATGCTCTATTTTGCCCTCGAGTGCGTGCTTTTTGAGAGCTGATCTAGTTTTCATAAATTCGTACAAAGACTGTTCTTCGGCCATGGCGTGAGTGAGCAGAAGCGGTGCAAAATCATGAAAGGCCCGAAGAATTTCTTGCAACGGGCGATCAGAATCCTTCATAACCTGAATCAATTCCTTCAGTGACTTATGATCCTGCAGAATCACCGATGCGATGTCCTTTGATCCTGGCATCATGTTTCTAACCTGGTTGACACCTTTTTCAATAGCACTTGGATTTTGCCTGCTCATATATATAACTCCCCATTTCGGTTTCAGAAATTGCCCTCAAGGTATGGGAAAGCAAGTCGAGTGCCAGACCAGCACGCTGGTGATCAAAGTCAGTTGCGCATCGGGGCATTTTTGGATTCAGGTGGTGGCACTGTTCCACATGATTGGTTGATTCTCCAGACGCCTCCTGTTTGCTGTGGACTGGAATTCAGGTTGCAAGGTCAAAGTATTCTTTGTAAGTTTAGTGCACCTAAACTGTTCGCAACCGAACACTTGTACGTTCTGTGGCACACGACAAAGAGGGCGCTCAATGGACTCTAAAGATAAGGCTCTGGACCGCAAAGAGACCTCACAACTCATCGATGGCTTGAAAGGCGATATTCTGCGCGACTGGGAACAGCTGTCTCGTCGAGATGTTGCCGCAGCAAAAGTACAAAGTCGACTCGCCCTTCGAGACTCACTTCCAGAATTTTTGGACCAACTGGTTTTGACGCTAGCGTGTGACATTCCCAAGACACACGCTGTAGCCAATGCGGAAGTGGCTCGAGAGCACGGTGAAGACAGAGCCAATCAGCCGGATTACACGCTTGAGGAAGTCATTTTTGAATATCAGATTCTGCGAGAAGTTATCATTGAATCTGTCGATCGGTGTGGAGGAGCGAAGCCCGAACCGCTAAAGCTCATCCATAAGTACATTGACAATGGGATCGGCAACGCCGCCGCCACATATGCTGAAATTGAAACTGAGCGAGAGTCGGTTCAAGCGAGAAACTTTGAGAATGCTAAGTTTGAGGCGGAACGATCCAATCAAGCCAAGTCGGCCTTTCTAGCCAACATGTCCCATGAAATTCGAACTCCGCTAGGTGCGATTATGGGATTTGTGGACTTGTTAAAAGACAACGGGCTTACTCCGGAGGAGCTGCAGAACTATCATTCTATCATTGATCGAAACTCCAATCATTTGCTGCGAATTATTGACGACATTTTGGATTTGGCCAAGGTCGAAGCCGGAAAGATCGTAATCGAGAAAATCGAGTTTTCTCTACCTGAGTTTTTGGCGGAGTTTTCAGCGTTAGCCGGCATCAAGGCTAAGGAGAAAGCCATTTCTATGGAATTTATTCCTGAAACACTTGTGCCAGACCGTGTGGTCTCTGATCCAACGCGACTCCGCCAGATCCTCTCAAATGTTGTTGGAAACGCGCTAAAGTTTACCGAAAAGGGCGGTGTGGAAGTTCGCTTTAGATACTATCAGCAGCAGTTGCACTTCTTGGTAAAAGACACCGGAAGAGGCATTTCACCTGAGCAACGTTCTAGTCTGTTCCGAGCCTTCTCGCAAGCGGACTCGTCGACCACGCGAAAGTTTGGTGGGACCGGTTTGGGCCTCGTACTTACAAAAAAGATCACGCAAGCGTTCGGTGGAGATTTTATTCTGAGAGAAAGTGAGATTGGTAAAGGGAGTACCTTCGAGGCGAGAGTGCCAGTGGTCGTGCCACCGGAAGCAAAGCTCGTTGCCTTTGATAAAATTGAAATGAGATCAAACTTAAATAAGTACGTGAGCCTACCCCCGGTGGATTTTAGCGGGCTGGAAGTTCTATTGGCCGAGGATTCTCCCGACAACCAGTACCTGGTGCAAAAAATCCTCAGCAAAACGGGAGCTAAAATCGTTACTGCAAATGATGGAGCCGAGGCCGTTAAACTGGCTCTGGCCCATTGGTATGATGTCATCCTGATGGATATTCAGATGCCCGTGATGGACGGGCACGAGGCCGTCCAGATGTTGCGGGCCAACGGCTACACTCGACCGATCATTGCACTGACGGCGCACGCGATGAAGGAAGAGCTAGAGCACGCGGTGCAGTCGGGCTTTTCGCATTTTCTAACAAAGCCCATCGATAGAAAGCGACTTTTTGAGATTTTGGAGATGCTCTGTCGACCGCACAACTTGGGTCTCTAGTGCATTTGTGAGATTCGGAGCCTTAGATATTAAAGTCGGTATCACCGACTTGCCGGCTGGTGATAGGCAAGTTTAACATGAGGGAATGAGAGCCCTTTACTGGTTAAGAAACGACCTCAGAATTGCTGACAATCAGACTTTAAATGAATTTTGTCAGCAGAGTGAGACTGGAACCATTGTTTGGTGCATGACGCCCTCACTCCGCCGGGCCAGGTCGTTTAGGCGAGCGTTTGCACTTGCTACGCTCACCAATTTGGCAATTCGCCTTAAAGCGATGGGGCTCCAAATTTATATCTTTGAAGGCACTGCGAGTGAAATCCTGCCGCAACTTATTTCAGACAACGCCATCGAAACTTTGTTCTTTAGCGCTGAGGTGACAGCCGACGAACGAGACGAAGAGCAGCTGATTCGCAAGTCTTTCAACGGTCGCAGCCAATCGCACTTGCAAAGCACTCTCATCGAGCCCTCGTCTCTGCCGTTTGCATTAGATAATTTGCCGCCGATATTCTCAAGCTTTCGCAAAGCCGTTGAGAAAAACTTAAGAGTTCGCGCTCCTCTACCCGCTCCGTTGATAGTTCCAAGGCCACTGGATTTAAAACATGACCTCATCTGTCTTGACCTTGAGGCGGAAGAACTTTCTTGGGTGTTTCACCCGCACATTGCGCCGGGCGAGGCTGCAGCCAAGGCTCGACTGCAAGAGTACATCTGGGAGCGCGACCAACTGAGAGTTTACAAAGAGACTCGAAACGGCATGATCAACTGGAATGACTCATCTAAACTCTCCCCTTGGCTATCGGTGGGAGCTATATCTCCCCGAGTGATTTATGAAAATATCAGGCTCTATGAGAGTCTGCGCATAAAAAATGAGTCGACCTATTGGTTAATTTTTGAACTGCTGTGGCGAGACTATTTTTACTTCAACGCGCTCCAAAAGGGCAAATTGCTGTTCACTAAGTCCGCGCCTCATTCCCATTTCTCCAACAGCAGAGAGCAGCTGTCTCGGTTTGAAAATTGGGCCACAGCTCAGACGGGCGATGACTTTGTCGATGCCAATTTGTGTGAACTCAACCAGACCGGCTGGATGTCCAATCGTGGCAGGCAAATCGTTGCCAGTTTTCTGACCAAGACCTTACGTGTGAACTGGATCTGGGGTGCCCAACACTTTGAATCCATGCTGATTGATTATGATGCGGCTAACAATTGGGGTAACTGGGCCTATCAGGCCGGGGTCGGGCAAGACCCCCGTGATCGCACATTCAACACCCACCGTCAGGCAGAGCTCTATGATCCTTCGGGCGCGTATCGAAAAATGTGGCTCAACAGAAAAGCCCAAAACTAGCTTTGTCCACCGCCGCCGATCGTGTAGGCTCTAGCGCAAGCATCGACGTAAAGGTGGTGGGGTTTGGCTTTGATTCATGTGTTGGCAGTCGTTTTTACTCAATTCCTAGGGGTCGCCATGGCTATCGAAGAACCCAAATACACGGTTCAAGTTAAAACGGAGTCTTATGAAATTCGACACTACGGTCCCACGCTCGTGGCCGAGACTCAGGTTCAGGCGGATTTTGATCGCGCCGGCAATGAGGCGTTTCGCATTTTGGCCGACTTTATTTTTGGCAACAACACAACTCAGACAAAGATTGCAATGACTGCGCCCGTCTCACAACAGGCTGAGAAAATTGAAATGACCGCACCGGTGTCTATGCAGCAAGGGCCATCCGGCTTTGTGGTTCAATTCACCATGCCAGAAAAATACACACTCGAGACTTTGCCCAGGCCCAATGACGAACGAGTCAAAATCCGCGAGCTCCCGGCGAGGGACGTGGCGGTGTTCACCTACTCTGGATCATGGTCGCAGAAGCGCTACCTGAAAAAACTGGAATTGTTTACAGCCGCACTAACCAAAGACAACTTGGTGGCTGTGGGCAATCCTGTATTTGCTCGCTTCAATTCACCGTTCAGTCTTTGGTTCTTACGACGCAACGAAATTTGGCTTGAAGTCGGCAAAGTGTCGACCTCGCCGAATTGAGCCCGTTAGCTTAGAGACCTTTTGAGGGACAATTGGGTAAATCAGCGATCGCTTCGGCCAGTGATGGTCGTAGATTAGATTTTGCCAAGATAAGAAACGGAAATTCGTAAACCAAGCCTTTTTGAATGGAAGCCTGATAAACACACTTGCCGCCCCTGCAGTCCTCGGACCAAACAAAAATTAGTGAGTCCATTTCGTCCTCGATCGCACTTGATCTAAATGCGTCATAGCCTTTTTGCGACAAAATCTGAGCAAATTCCGCTGCTAAAAGTTGATCCTGGCCACCACTGCTTGGGAGCCTAACTGTCCCTGGCTGAATGGAAAGACTGCACGTCTTAGCCGAGCTATTAACGCCAGCAAAGGCTGTGGCTGAAGAAAGGATCACGACGAGTGCACATACAATGCTTTTACTGGACATCGAAAAATCTCCTTGAGAGGACCGGTTAATGGACAAGGGCCTCATTATAGCTGAAGCCATTCGACTCCAGTGAGAATTTACGACCAGTTGAAAAAACTCCAGGGCTGCCTTCAATGCAAACTTCAAAAGGGAATCGAGATTTCGCCGATATCACATTTGAGGTATCGCCCCTCAGGAAACTCCGGCCGAACCGGATGGTCAGGCCCATGTCCCCCTTGCGCCATAATTTTAAAGCCGCGACCCGCCTTCGCTGAGGCCTGATGTAAAAGGTCCTGCCACTCCGCAGGCCCAACTAAACCTGAGCAGGAGCTTGCAACCATGAGTCCGTTGGGTTTTGTGGCCCGCATCGCATCTCGCATGAGCTTGGTGTAGGCCGTGACTCCGGCTGATAAATCGGCGCGCTTCTTTACAAAGGCCGGAGGATCACAAATCACCACGTCATAGGAGCCCGGCTCCACCTCACCCACCAGGGTCAAGGCATCGCCGACTAGGGAGTGGACACGACTGCCCAATCGCTGCAAATTGCCTTCAGCCAATTTCAATGCCTGCTCTGATTGATCCACGAGAGTCACTTCGACCTGGGCATTCACCCGGCTCAGCGCATGGGCGCAATGGGCGGACCACTGCCCCACATAACTGCAGATATCCAGCACACGAATGGGCGATGCGATTAAACTGAAACGAGGGGCCAGTAGCTTTCTAAGTATCAGCGCATTCCACTGCTGGTCTAAAAAGAACCCTGTCTTTTGCCCAAAGAGAAGATCGGCTTGAAGCATAAGATTCTCTTGCAAGACGATCTGTAAATTCTGAAGGTTTAGCGCTTGTAAGTTCGCACCGATGGGTCTGACGACGGTCTTCTCTTTAATGGTCAAGCCTTCAAGCAGGCGACCTCGGGAGGAGGGGGCTTCAACCACGATCATCTCACCCAGCTCACTTTGAAAATCAAGCAAGGCTTCATAGAGTGCTGGCAAGACTCGCTCCACCCCGGCCGTCGAGGCCTGAACGACTACCGCCCACTCAAAGGGGGACTTGGTTGAATCTCCGCCCTCTAAGCGAAAGGCATCCACCACCAAACCCGGCACTCCATCGGCCTCAGCGTAGAGCCAACGATGACTTACCGAAGACCACCCGGCACGCTGCCTGAGCTGACGAGCACGGGTTAGGCGCTCTGTAAAAAACGCTGGAGAAAATACATCCGTATCTTGCGCGCGAGAGGACAGCCGGCGAAAGCAAATCTGTGAGCTCGGATGAGCGTAGCCAAACGCTAGAAAATGATTGGCCTGGTCTCGCAGTTCAACGACCTCACCGGGCTGCACCTCTCGACTCGAGTGGGCGAGCTCACTAGTGAACACCCAGGGGTGCCCTTGGCGAAAGCGGCGATCCGCACCCTTCTTTAAGCGCCAAATTTTCACTCAGGATCCTTCACCGGATAAATAAATTCAAAGGGACGATAGCGAAAGTGTCGTCCCAAGAGACTCAACAGCTGAGAGGTTTGCGAAAACCTAATGCGACGAGAGCGAATCGCCAAGTAAAGTGAGAGCGAGAAGCTCACACCTAGATTGATCAAGCCCATCACGAATATTGAGCCCACGAGCAGCAGCACAAATCCGATGCCCACATTGAAATTCAAGGTGGCAACGGCCGACCCCAATTGAGCCGACGAAAAGGTAATGTGTCGCACGTCAATGGGCAAGCCCAACACCTGCCCGAGCGGTCCCATAGCCGCCAAGTAAAAGCCGAGCGCTATGTTCCCCATCCAAAAGCCGATATTCTGGTCAATCGTTGGAATGGTGCGATCTAAGTTTTCTCGAGTAACATATTTTTTTAGCAACTCTGAGTGCTTAAGTCGGCTGCCTATATTGTTGAAGACAAACCAGTTGTCCATCAGCCCTGCCAAAAGTCCCGACAAAAACAAGCCCACTCCAGCAATGCCCGCATAAAAAAACGATAGACTGGTGAACGGATGGAATGAATCCATCATCGCTCGTGCTTTGTCGGCGCTCATTATCGGAAGGCCCACATAAACAAACGGCAAGCAAATTAAAATGGCGGCCGGTAAGGCGATCAGGAAGTTCCCAAACACTGCGGCGAGCTGAGAGCGGATCGTTCGAACCACGACTTCAGACAAATTTTGCATGGCCTCTTGGGAGTTTTGTGCACTATCCAGTGAAGCTGCTAGTCGCGAGGCTGTCATCGCCGGCTGTTTAGTCGCCAATGTGCCACCGATGGTGTGAATCAGTAAGAATCCAGAGGAGTAGAGCAGACCGTAGAGAATGGTTTCTGGCACGGGTGGCAAATGCAAATGCGACAACAAGATCTTTATAACGGCTAGACCTGCAATCACTGCGCCGCCGAGAGAGGCCGACTGAAACATTTGTCGCCACTCGGCTCGGGTGCGGGTGATGTAGTGCTCACCTGCCCGCCCCGTGTGCTCAGTGATTTGAAAGGCGAGCAATTCTACGTTCTCAGCGATAAAACTTCGAATATGGAAGCGCTGAATCTCAGTCAAAAGAATCTCAAAAAACAAATCGATAGCTGGTTTTTCACGCCATTCTCCGAGGACGGACTCAATCAGCTCAAGCACCAGCTCCATGCGACGAATGACCTGCTGGATCTTCATTAACCGATACGTCAGAGCCAGTGAAATCCCCTCACTTGAGCGTTTTGAACGAATCCACACTGCGGCTTCTTTGCACTGAAGCATGGCCTCACGAATCAACGGGATCGCCTCTTCACCCTTACCATCAAGCATGGCATGCACAAATCGTGGCACATTCATAAAAGCTGTTTGATAGTCTCTACGTGAGCGCAGGCGATCGGCGACCACCGGATCGTAGCCCAAGCTCGCAAGACGTAGACTTAAAATTTCAAGGCTCATAAAGAACTGTGGTGCCAAGGACTCAACCAAAGTGCCGCGCTCGGGCAAGAGCAACCGTAGCAGCTCAGAAAAGCGCTCGCGATCCACTTGCTCTAGCCATTCCGCATCGGCCTGCGAATCGAAGAGTCGCGTGAGAAAACTTAGGATATTGTTGTTCTCAACAGGCTTGGGCAAAAGATTGTATTCGATGCGCCGAAAAACTTCTGAGAACACACCCGAGGCCATCGTCAGGCCCGTCTCCGTCAGCGCGGTGACATAGTCACGGGTCAGCAAAAAATCTAGAAGTTTGGGCGTGAGCTCCTCTCGCAAGTGGGTGGAAAGCTTCAGTTCATCCACCAGTTGATTTAAATTTAGATTGGGGTTCGATGTGGCGCCAATGAGGCCTGGGCGAATTTGTCGCACATATCGTTTAAGTTCTCGGTCTAAATTCACAAAGTCGTCCTTGTCTCAACTGGTCGGGCAATAGAGCTGTTGCGAGGGTGTAAATCCTCAGCCATAATAGGCGAAACTTCCCCGATTTTTGGAGAAAAAAGAGTGCCCCACCTATGAATGAACAAATTCAACACGATCGGTCACGTCTATGGAAGCTCACCTTCGGCGCTCTCGGAATTGTGTTTGGCGACATTGCAACCTCTCCACTCTACTCCATTCGCGAATGTTTCTCGGATCATTACGGACTCTCTCTCACGCCTGACAATATTCTGGGAGTTTTATCCCTCGTGATTTGGTCTCTCATCTCAATAGTTTCAATAAAGTACATTGTCTTTGTGCTCCGAGCCGACAACAAAGGCGAAGGCGGAATCCTCTCACTCCTCTCCCTGGTTCTCGGTCCAGGCAAGGCTTCGGTCGGGCGAAAAAAGTGGTTGGTTTTTTTGGGTATTTTTGGGGCAGCGCTACTCTATGGCGATGGAATGATCACACCCGCCATCTCTGTCTTATCGGCTGTTGAAGGGCTGCAGCTTGCCATCCCTATCCAGCACAACACGATCGTTTTGATCACGGTGCTGATCCTTGCCGGGCTGTTTTATCTGCAAAGCTTTGGCACAGGACGCATCGGCTTTATTTTTGGACCCATTATCGTGATGTATCTGATCATGTTGGTGGCACTGGGACTTCCACAAATTTTAAAAACTCCCTATGTCTTGCATGCCTTCAATCCGTATCATGCCTTTGCGTTTTTTCCGGCGAATGGGATGGTTGGATTTTGGACGATGGGCTCAGTCTTTTTAGCTGTTACCGGCTGCGAAGCGCTCTATGCAGATATGGGTCATTTTGGAAGAAAACCGATTCAGCTGGGCTGGACGTACTTTGTCTTTCCGGCCTTGGTGATCAATTATCTAGGTCAAGGGGCTTTGCTGATCGACAACCCCACCCGCTTAGACAATCCGTTTTACCATTTGGCTCCGAGTTGGGCCCTTTGGCCTGTGATCACCATTGCGACCCTCACCACTGTTGTGGCCTCTCAAGCGCTTATTTCAGGGGTTTTCTCGCTCACACGCCAGGCGATCTCCCTTGGCTTTTGCCCGCGCATGAAGATCAACCACACTTCGAGTCATGAGATTGGGCAGATCTATATTCCAGCCATGAATTGGGCCTTAATGATTTGCACCATCTGGCTGGTCCTGGAGTTTAGAACGTCGAGCAACATGGTCGGAGCTTACGGTATAGCCGTGTCACTCACTATGCTCATCACCACAATTTTTGCATTGCTCGTCGCCATGTACCGCTGGAAGTGGAAGCCCGTCACTGTCGGCGTATTGGCCGTAATTTTGATTGCCGTCGATCTGGTTTATTTAATCGCCAACTCAATTAAAATTCCAAATGGCGGTTGGTTCCCACTCCTCATCGCATTGGTGATCTTTTCAATGATGACCACATGGAAGCGCGGTCGGCGAATCTTGGCCGTGCGCTTGCGTGCCCAATCAGACACCTTTGAGGAGCTTGTAAATCGCCCGCTCCCTACCGACATTTTTCGACCTCCGGGGACTGCGGTTTTTATGACGTCGGATCCAGAGTTGGTGCCGCCGGCTATGTCGCGCAACATTCAACACAATCGGGTTTTGCATGAGCGAACCATTCTTTTGAGTATTCTCACGCGGGATATTCCGCGGGTGAATGCTGCAAACAGAGTGCGTTTAGACAAATATCCGCACAACGTGTTTCGTGTGACCTGCAGTTTTGGTTTTATGGAATCACCGACGATTCAAGCTGTACTGGCGTCGATGGAAACTAAGGGTCTCACCATTCCGATCGATGAGATCACTTTCTTTTTGGGACGAGAGACTCTTATCGCGGCCAAACGTGCTGGGGGCATGGCCATCTGGCGCGAACATATGTTCTCATTTATGTCGCGCAACGCCTATCGGGCCACCCAGTTCTTTAGAATTCCACCCAATCAAGTTGTGGAAATCGGGAGTCAAATTGAGCTCTAGCGAATCGACTTTACGTTTTTGCTAGCCGGTCCAAAACAAAAGGCAAGATCCCACCACTGCGGAAGTACTTCAGCTCATTCGGAGTGTCGATGCGAGACTCTGCCTTCAGGGTTTGCTTTTGCCCTTTGCGATCAATCACAATTTCAATAGCACTTTTAGGTGTCATTTTATCTAACCCGGAGATCGAGATTTCCTCTTCGCCAGTGAGACCAAGGGATGCGACCCTCACACCATCAGGCAGTTGAATGGGCAAGACGCCCATCCCCACCAGATTGGAGCGGTGAATGCGCTCAAAACTCTCCGCCACAACAGCCCGAACGCCGAGCAACCGAGTGCCCTTTGCAGCCCAATCGCGAGACGAACCAGAACCGTACTCTTTGCCGGCAAAAATCACCAGGGGCGTCTGCCGCTGAGCATAGGTCTCTGCGGCCTCATAAATTGTAGCCTCTTTGTTCTCTGGAAAGATTCGGGTGAAGCCACCCTCTTTGTCGACCATGGTGTTGCGAATTCGGACGTTGGCAAAAGTGCCGCGAATCATTATTTCGTGATTTCCACGGCGCGCACCATAGGAGTTAAAATCTTGCACTTCCACACCTTTCTCAAGCAAATATTTACCAGCGGGAGTGCTTTTGCCAATGTTGCCTGCAGGCGAAATATGGTCCGTCGTGATGAAATCGCCAAACAGTCCCAAAACACGCGCACCCTTAATTTCAGTCGCTTGCGCTTCTTCAACCAGTTTGGGCTCAAAAAATGGGGGTCGCTTGATGTAGGTAGAATCGGAACTAAAAGTATAAGTCGCACCCTGCGGAGCCATAGTCTTTTGCCACAACTCCTCCCCTCGAAACACATCGCCGTAAGCTTTGTTGAACTGCGCCGAAGTCACATTCTTGCCGACGATCTGGAGCAACTCCTCTCGGTTGGGCCAAATGTCTTTGAGAAACACGGCCTCACCCTTGTCGTTGTACCCAACAGGATCAGTGGTCAAGTTGACTTGGATGTTTCCGGCCAAAGCGTAGGCCACTACCAAAGGAGGCGAGGCCAGATAATTGCCCAAAACATTGGGGTGAATGCGGGCTTCAAAATTGCGATTGCCCGACAAGACAGCTGTCGTCGCCAGCTCACCCTTTTCAATGGCTTCTAAAATATGTGGAGGCAACGGGCCTGAGTTCCCAATGCAAGTTGTGCAACCGTAACCCACGAGATTAAACCCCAGTTGATCGAGCGAACTTTGCAACCCCGCCGAAACCAAATAATCCGTCACAACTTTTGAGCCAGGCGCGAAGCTGGTCTTCACCCAGGGGCGCACTTTGAGCCCCTTTTTGATAGCGTTTCGTGCGAGCATTGCGGCTCCCACCATTAAATCAGGGTTTGAAGTGTTGGTGCAGGACGTGATGGCTGCGAGGACGACCGAGCCGTTGACCAAATTGTACTGGTTGCCTTGAGGATCCTTCACCGGTACCGATTTGCCGAGCGGGCCCATGGTGGAGTCGGGATGAGTGGCATCGTGCTCTAGCGACTTTGTTTTCAGCGCTCCACCTTCATCAGTCCATGTTCGAAGTCGCTCGGCAGGCACTCCTGTCAGCTGATCTTTATAACGAAGAGCCATAAACTTTCGGAAGGAATTGCGCACCTGACTCAAAGAGGAGCGATCATGGGGTTTACTCGGCCCCGCCATCGATGCCTCAACTGTCGCTAAATCTAACGTCAAAACATCTGTGTACTGTGCCCGCGGCTGAGTGCCGTCAACAAACAAACCTTGAGCTCGATAGTAGGCCTCGGCCCGATCCGCCCGCTCATTTCGACCCGTCGCACGCAGATACTCGATGGTCTTTGCATCCACTGGAAATACGCCAATGGTTGCGCCATACTCGGGCGCCATGTTCGACATCGTGGCTCGGTCGGCTACGCTGAGAGTGGCTACACCTTCACCGAAGTACTCCACAAATTTACCGACCACACCCTTTTGCCGCAACATCTGCGTCACCGTCAGCACTAAGTCTGTGGCAGTGGCTCCCGCTGGCAGACGGCCGCGCATTTCAAAACCCACGACTTGCGGGATCAACATTGTGCAAGGCTGCCCCAACATGGCGGCCTCAGCTTCAATGCCACCAACACCCCACCCGACCACGCCCAAGGCATTGACCATCGGCGTGTGTGAATCTGTACCCACAACCGTATCTGGATAAATAAACGACTGACCACGCATCTCCCCGAGCATCGCCACATGGGCTAAATACTCTAAGTTGACTTGATGACAGATGCCCGTTGCCGGCGGGACGACCTGAAAGTTGGCAAAAGCTTTTTGCCCCCACTTTAAAAATTCGTACCGCTCTTGATTGCGCTCAAATTCTAACTTTGAGTTTTTAGCGAGCGCGTCGGCTGTGCCAAAATAATCCACTTGCACCGAGTGGTCGATGACCAAATCCACGGGCGGGAGGGGATTCACCTTATCGGCATTGCCACCACGCTCCACCATGGCCGCTCGCATGGCTCCCAGATCAGCGACAACCGGAACTCCAGTAAAGTCCTGCAGCAACACTCGCCCCGGAGTGAACTGAATCTCATGCGTGGACTCCTTTGAGGGGTCCTGATTCACCAAAGCTTCGATGTCTGATTTTTTGACTACTTCACCGTCTTCAAATCGCAGCAGATTTTCAAGCAGAATCCGGTGGCCGTAGGGCATGCGGTTCAAATCGATTTTCAGTTTTTTTGCGAGCTCCGGCAGCGAGTGGTAGTGAAGGGTTTTTCCATTGATTTGAATTGTCGTGAGCGTCCCAAACGAATTCATGCTGCATCTCCGGGTGAAAAAGTCTTATAATGAATGCCATTTGAGAATAGTAAACGAATGCTTTTTTGACACTTGAAACCGCAGGCAAAATCGACTTAACGCCTTGTGCCTACCATCCAGAGGTCTTCACCCAAAAGCAAAACGGCCCCAAGGTTGGGGCCGTTCGCTCAAGCCGTATGAAAGTCTAGAAGAAACGAACTACTGCAGGCAGTAGTAAGTGAGCCGTTGATCTCCCGCAGGCAATGCCGTAGCGAAGGTCAATTTGTTACCGGCTAAAGTGAAGGCCGTAAAGTTTTGCCCAGAGGACAAGGTCACTGTGACATCATTTTTATCGACCTGACCGTCACCGTTGGCATCGACAGGTTGGCAATCCAAAGTGGCGGCATTGACCAACTCAACCGTTTTTTGCCCCATCGCACTGAGCTGGCTTGAGTAATTCGTTGTGCACACCGTGCCTTTGATTCCACCCGTGAGGTCTGACAAATCGTGATAGCTACGGCCGTCGTATTTGACGGATTCGCGATAGCCTTTGCACGGATCAGCAGACGCGACCTGAGTGGCGCTCGGGTTAGTGTACTGGCTCTTCGGCACAACAATCGAGTGGAAGGAAAAGGCTTTTTGTCCGCCCCAACGAGCCTTAACCGCGTCGATCAACTGGTTTGGTTGAGTCATATTGTCATAAGCATCACTCACAACGATAAAGGCAAGTGCCGCATCGGGGCGAAGAAGGTTTGCATTGGGCTGGCTAGCCACTGTTCCATCAAAGGCCCGGTTCACGGTTCGAATGGCTGACGCTATCCCGAGCTCATTGCCATCGCCGTCGGTGGGCATCTGAATCGTGTTGCGAAACAGAGTGTCAGCCTGTGTGGGATTCATCGAGGACTTTAATATGTACTGCCCGGCCGCTCCGTTCAGTTCCACCAACCGCCCGTCGCTTTTCACGAGCTTTGATGTCGGGGCACGCGCATCTGTCGTGATGATCCCCAGCTGCCAATCAAGGTCATCGAGCTTAGAGATAAATGAAGTGAAGGCACTACCCATGGACGCCATTTCGCCCGACATCGAGCCCGAGTTGTCGATGATCACGACAATGTCGACCTTGTTGTTTTCATTTACATTGATGGTCTGATTTTTCAACGTCGGCCGTAAGACACTAAAGGACTTGGTATCGGTGACCGAGTTGCCCGCATTGTCACGAGCTGTGACGACGAAGTTGTAGTTTCCAACGCTCAGTTGTGCCAGCTCAACCATCTCGCCCTTGACGCAAGCTTGGGGTGCGCCGTTTAACTTACAGCTGTAACTCTCAATGCCATTGGCATCTTCGACTGTGAAGCCAAGGCGCTGCCGAGAGGTGGCCACTATGGCCGGTGTAGGCAACTGAAAGTATGAGATTTCTGGTAAGGTCAAATCCACTTTCCAGTTCACCACAACTTCATTGGATAAGTTGCCGGCCTTGTCGATTGCACGAATAGCCACACGACGGTTGCCCTCGGTTAGACCAGAAAACGTGTGACTGCTGACACTGTCGCAAGGTGCATACGCCGCTGAATCCAAGCGGCAATCCACTCTGTCAATACCGCTTCCACCGTTGTCGCTCGCCGTGTACTGAAAGCGCTCAGTCGCCGATTTCGTGAGGTCGGCAGGACCATTAGTTAAAACAAGCGTGGGCGCTCCGGTGTCGACCACCCATGTGTAACTGGCGACGCCACTCCTGTTGCCAGCTTTATCTACTCCCCGCACTCGAAAATTGTGAGACGTAACGGCTAGACCTGATAAATTTGACTCGTTCAAGTTGCACGTCGCAAAAGCTGCGTTATTGAGGGAACACTCCGCAAAATCAGGTCCACTTCCGCTATCGGTAATCGTGTAGCGGAACTGTGCAGACAAATTTCTTGTGGCTGGATCAGGCGTCACAGTAAATGCGACTGCGGGGGCAATTGTGTCCACCGTCCACTGGCGTGAAGCGATACCTGAGGGGTTGCCTCCAGCATCAAAACCCTGCACTTCAAATTTTCGAACACCTTGAGCCAAGCCGCTGTAATTTTTTGTGTAAACACCGGAGACCAAGCCATTGCAAGTGCTCCACTCCCCGCCATCCATTCGACACTTGAAATTTGAGATGGGAGAGCCGCTGTCCATACCGCGGTATGTGAGAACTGCAGCCTGTGACCCTACAAAGCCCGTTGGGCCTGACAAAATTTCGATATTTGGAGCCGTAACATCTACGTTAAACGGGTGGCTCACAACCGGCGAGACATTGCCCACATTGTCCACGGCTCGTACGTGCAACACATGCTGGCCTTCACTCACATTCCACACAAGTGGCGAAACGCAAGTTTGAAAGCTTGTGGTGTTCTCCTTGCTACACTCGATGCGCTTAACTCCAGACAATCCATCTGTTGCGGTGAAGATAAAGTTCGCGACTGTGCTCGTGCCCACCGAAGGAGGGCCGTTCAACACGACAACGGGGGCTGTGCGATCTACAGTGACTGCTTGAAACGTGGGGTCACCAAAATTACCCGCGCGATCTTCGGCAATGACTTCAACTTGATAAATACCCTCATTTAAATTTCCGTTTGAGGAAGAATTGGAACATAGGACGGGAGCCTGACCTGGCCATGTGCACATCGAACCTTTGATTCCAGAAATTTCATCGTAAGCGACAAATTGGAAAATAGGGGTTGGAACATTCGTACCTAAGTTTGGGTCATTGAGAGTGATTTTAGGCTTTTGCGAATCGTGCACAATGGTGTCTTTGACACAATCCGAAGCGACGCCTTCTGTTTTGTTGCGAAAGCTCGCGTAGACCGCAACTTCGCGATTTGAACTGGCGAGAGTCCAATTTAACTTCGCCTGGATGGGCAGCCATGTTCCCCCTCCAGAGCACTGGGGATCGTTTGTCAGATAGACTTCGTCCGCCACGTTGTTTTGCAACGTCACTTCGACCTGCTTGTCGTTCGTGAACTGTGCGTCGTCGTTGATCAATATAATAGAAGAGGAGAGAAGCTCTTCTTTGATCGCTGCAACACTAGTTTTGAAATTCACCGCTTGCGAGCACGCGTTGAATTGTGTAGCCGACCAGAGTGCAACCGCACTCCAGAAACCAATGGCCCATTTTGATCCACCAAATCGTAGCATAGTTCCCCCTCGTGCAACTTCTCGGTATATGCTTAAGCAAAGTGAATACCTGGCAACCATCTGTCTGAATCGAATTCACCTGGTCAGTTATTTGACACTGCCAAAACATCTGACACTCTTCTCAAATTGAGACGCAACAGATCCAGAGGAAAGGCTTGCCTTTGCGCCGGACTAGAGTGAGCATTGTCACCCAATGTCGGCACTCAACACAAATTTGACTGGTACACTGCAAACCTGTTTCTCAACCTCCTGGGGGGGACTTGAGATGGTGGCCTATGAGCTAGCCGATCGGATGCACCGCGAAGGGCACTATGTCAAAACCGCGTGCACCCTGGGTTCACCTCTTGCAGATCGTCTGATCCAACGAGGGCTCCCGATTCTACCGGTGCGCCGCCGCAATAAATATCTCAGTCCCTCAGTGATTCAGACTCTCCGCAACGAACTGACTCGCAACACCTACAGTTCAATCCTGATTGAGCAACTCAATGAGCTTTGGCAGGTGATCCCCGCCATCCGTGGAAAATCAGAGTTAAAGGTTGTTGGCATCTCCCACACTCTGGTCGGCACCACAAAACATGATATTTTGCATCGCCGTCTCTATTCACGTTTGGACCACCTGATCGCACTAACATCGATTCACAAAAGAAACCTAGTCGAAAACCTACCGATTGATCCCGGCAAAATTTCGATTCTACCCAATGCTGTGGATCTTCGTCGCTTTCGTCCCAGTCAACGCTCCGAGCAGTTTCGGGCTGAATTTGTGTGCGACCCAGAGGCGATTTTAATTGGCGCTGTCTCTCGCATTGATGCTGGCAAAGGGCTACGTGAGCTGCTCGAGGCAACAGCGCAAATCAAACCGCTCACATCAAACTTCAAATTGATTGTTGTTGGCCGAGAAACCATCGGTGAGGAAGGCATGATGAAGATCTTAGCCGACGACATAAAACGCCTGGAGCTACATGACCACGTGGTCCTGACAGGTCATCGGCAAGACATTGAGACAGTGATGGCCTCCCTCGATTTTTTAGTGATGCCTTCACCGAGAGAAACCTTCGGACGCGTGCTCATTGAAGCCATGGCCTCAGGCACACCCGTAGTGGCGTCGGCTGGAGGAGGCGTTCCTGATATTGTCGAGTCCGAACGAGAGGGCTTGTTGTTTGAACCACTAGACGTGCCCGCCATGGCCCTTGCAATGACCCGCTTGATAGGCGATGCAAAGCTGCGACAGAAACTCGCCAACGCCGGACTCTGCGCTGCCAAAGAACGCTATGATCAGCACCTGCTCGATCAACAGCTCTTTAGCTACTTGGGACTCGATAAAAGCTCTTTGGCGTAGCGTTTGCCCAGTTCAACTCCAGGCTGATCAAAAGCATTGATGTGTAAGTACTCTCCCAATAGAGCCACCTGCATCTCCCAAAGCACAATCAAAGCACCCATATGGGCCTCATCTAGTTTATCTATAAAAAGAGTTTGATAAGGAATTTTGACCTCAGCTAAGGACTTTTCAAAAGCCGAAGCCTGGGCCCCCAGAATTTGCCCAAGTGAAATACTCTGACCATAAAAGGGCAACCGTGAAAACAGCCTCCCGGTAAACCGGGCTGAATCTTGCTCGAGTTCGCGGACGCGCAAGACGTATACGAACTTATCCCGAATGCCTTCAAGTAACTGTTGCACAAGCGAATGTTGATCTCGCGGCCCAGTGCACGCCATGGGGCTGCTTGCACTCTTCACTGGAACTCTAGCCGGATCGAGCGGCTTGCCAAGGGACTCCGACCAGAGCTGTTGCCACCATTCACCAAACGGCTTGAGCCCAGCTGCAAATGCCCAGGCCTGGGTGATGGTTTCGCCCCGCTGCCACGACAAAACGGCGGCATGGGCCAACTGGGCGGCGAGTTCTGGACGGTCACCTGCCCACCGCGCACCCTGGCGCAAAGCCGACAGATCCAGCCCTAGCAACGCCGCAGGCAATAAACCAACAGCAGTTAACACGGAGAATCGCCCACCTACAGCCGAGGGAATCCAGAGCGTGGGGATCGAATGTGTCTTCGCCCACTCCTGCAACATACCTTGGCCAGGGCTCGCAACGACTGTGCAGCTGGACGGGAAAAACAACTGCGGGAACTCCGAATGCAAACGCTCTATCCAGGCCAATGTCTCTAAAGTCTCACCCGATTTTGAGATCAACACCAAGTGCTCGGTGCCATCCAACTTGTGCCGAATCTGCTCCCAGGCCCGAGGGTCCGGAACCTCTAAATACAAGAGCTCACGCTGAACCGAGGGAGCAAGCGCGGTCTGCAGCATCTGAGTGCCGAGACTTGAACCACCCACGCCTAAGATCACAATGCGTCGACTCTCGATCTGAGCCGCTCGCTTGAGCACCTGCTGCCAGAGGTCGTCATCCTGCAGGATCTCCAGAAACTTGGCTGGAGGCTTTTGCAAAAATTTTTGCCATCGCTGCATCCATACGGCCGTATCCAGACTCTGATCAGACTCGCTTGCGATTATTTTTATCATAGCCCTATTGGTAACAAGCCAAAATTCTATCGTCCAGCGTTTTGCTGCCACTTGACGGCGCCTCCCCATGGCACTCATACTTTTTGAAAAGATCCAGACTCTAAAGACCATTGGAGATCCCGCCTGAAACCATCCTCCAAAACTCGGTACTGTCGGCGCATCCCTCTATCTGGGGGACGCTCGCTTTACGCTTGCATCTCGCTCGCTAGAAAGACGTCGTACCAATGGGTGGTTTTTTTACAAGAATCTGGGGCTGATTTTCAGCCCGGCAGTCGAACGGAGCTGCAACAACTCATTGGCAAAAAGTTCTCTCTCAACTTTAACTATCTCGTGGTGAACAAACCTGGCCTGGGACCAAAAGGATTGAACAAAAAAAAGTTTGAGCAATCCTTTCGCCGGCCAATGCGGGTTCAAGATGCGCGAGTCGCAATTGAAGCTGCCATACCACCTGGGGCACAGATCATACTCATGGGCTATTCTGAGGGCGCCTACTTAGCGCCGGATGTTGCACTTGGGGATAGCCGAGTGAAATCAGTCGTTCTTATCGGCGGGGGCACTCGAGGCTGGCTGAAAGAGGAGCTGAGCAATGCAAAGGCAGATTCGACAAAAGCTGTGCGAGCCGAAATTCGCGAGATCCATAAACACCCCAGATCGCTCCGGGAATGGCACGGGTTTTCTTATGCCACCTGGTATTCTTACCGGGGCGATGACACATTTGATGCGTTGAAAAAACTCCAGGCTCCTGTTCTAGCCATATTGGGCAAGCGCGATCGGACGATCGACTTTAAATCGACTCTGCAAGACCTCAAGAAGTTACGGCGTCATAAAAAGGCTGTTCACATTGAAGTGATCAAAAAATGTGGACACTCGTTTAAGGGTCACTGGGGGACGGTTCGCACGGTTCTCCGCCGACACCTCCGTGAGGCACTCCCCGCCCGACCTACCGATTCTCCTCAGCAATAACGAGCTGTCCAGTGTCGGCGGTGTCTTTCTGCTCGAAATGCGAAAGCATTTGATAGATCGCCGGCACTACGAACAACGTCAAAATGGTGGAAAGAATTGTCCCACCAACGATGGTGAGCCCCATGGGGGTCCGTGTTTCTTGCCCCATGGAGTTGCCAAATATCAGTGGCGTGGCTGCGATCACCGTCGCGCAAGAGGTCATTAAGATCGGCCGCAAGCGCACGGGGCAAGCTTCGAGCAGAGCTTCTGTCACACTTTTCTTGTCTTTGCCGTTTCGAACATGATTGGTGAATTCAACCAAAAGAATCGAGTTTTTCTTCGCAATCCCCATCAAAACAATCAGGCCGATAAAACTAAATAAATTTAGTGAAACGCCCGTCATCCATAGCGCCAACAAGGCACCGGTGATACTAAATGGCAATGCCATCAACACGGAGATGGGATGCACAAACGAATTGAACTGGACCGCTAGTACCATGTAGGCGACAAGTATTCCCATCACCAGAGCGATCATGAGGCTCTTAAAACTTTCATTGAGCCCCGCACTGGCTCCATCTAGACCCACCGTGTAGCCCTCGGGCAATTCCTCTCGGGCAATCGCTTCGGCGCGGGATAAGACTTTAGCTTGAGATTGACCTGCCACGAGCTGTCCAAAAATACCGACGGCACGTTGCCGGTTGATTCGAACTATAGACTGAACAGTGCCGGTCTCCTCCATTTTAACTAGGTCGCCGAGCATAACCAGGTTGCCGAACTGATTTCGCACGGCAATTTTTTGAATGTCGGCGCGAGTCCGGACTTTCTCCTCTGGCACTTTGACACGAATGTCGTAGCGCCGCCCTCCAGCCGTGTAACGGCTCACCCGAAGACCGGCGAGCGCCGCGTTTAGGGTCACCGCTACAGACTCTACACTTACACCACGTGAAGCCAACTTGTCTCGTAGCGGCTCAATTTCAAGCTCAGGGATTCCTCGGCGAAAGTCGGAGTCCATATCCTGCGCCAAACCCTCTTCCGTCAAACGCCGCATGATCACCTTGGACTTTTCATCCAGCACATTCAAATCAGGCCCCATCAGATTCATTGAAACAGGAAACTGCCGGCCAGTGGTCAGTCCGCGCGACGAAATATCGCGAAGCGAAGCCCTAAAGTTTGTCATGGGTTTGAGCCGCTCACGAATTTGGGCCATAACTTCTTGATGATTGCGCTTACGCTCCTCGCGCGGCGTGAGCGTGATGGGCATGAAGATCTGATTCACGTTAGAGGCCCCCCCACCTCCACCAATTGACAGGAGGTAGCCTTGCACCTCAGGAATGTCTTTCATTACGGCTTCAATTTTTTCAGCCGCTTGGCTCGTGGATTCGAGCGAGCTGCCAGGCGGAAGTTGACCGCTGAGCAAAACCAAATTTTGATCCTGCGCCGGTAAAAATTCCTGCCGAATTCCTTTCACCAAAAAAAGTGAAGCTACAAATAAAACCATTGAGATCACCACCACAGGCGTGGACCAGCGCAAACTCCAGCGCAACACGCGCTGATAGGAATGTCCCAGCTTTTCAAACTTCTCGTCGAGCCACTGTTCAAATCGACCGATTTTTTGCCCCGTCGACATAAGGGCCGCAGCTCGCATGGGAGTGATAGTCACCGCCTCAAGCAAAGACAACAGTACGGCCGCTGACATCGTCACACCAAATTGAAAGAAAAACTTACCGGTGATTCCAGACATAAAGATCACCGGCGCAAAGACCGCGATCACCGCTAAAGTCGCAGCCGTAGCGGCCGGCAAGATTTCCATCGAACCATCATAAGCCGCCTGTTTAGGTGACTTGCCCATGCGAGAATGGCGAACAATATTTTCCAACAACATTATGGCATCGTCGACCACGATTGAAACGGCAAGAGTCAGAGCGAGAAGCGTAAAGAGGTTGAGAGTAAAACCAAAAAAGTAAATTACCAAAAAAGTACCAACAATTGACGTTGGTATACTAAAGAGAATATTTAAAGCGGCTTGCCAACTTCCTAAAAACAGAAAACAAATAGCGATCGTCACCACGGCTGCCATGGCGAGCTTCTCCATAGTGGTGTTCACAACCGCCCGGGTCGATGAGGTGAAGTCGACCCGAACCTCTAAGTCATACCCCTTGGGGAGCGTTTTTTTAACCTCTTCAACTTTGGCGAGCACAGCATCCGCTACACTCACTTCGTTCGCCCCTCGCTGTTTTTTTACCGAAATTGACAGCGCTGTCGCACCGTTGATTCTGGCTAAGCGCCGAACATCCGACAGACCATCTTCAACCTTTGCGACATCGCCTATTCGAAAGACGGCGTCCTGAATGGTTGAACCGCCTCGACGCAAAATCCGCAAATTTTCAAATTCCTTAACGTCGTAGGCTTCTCCCAACCATCGGACCCGCAGTTCGCGCTCTTTTTCGACAAACTGACCGGCAGCGGCCTCAATGTGCTGAGTCTCAATGGCGTCAATCAAATCGGTTATCGTCAGGTCGGCTCGGCGTAGCCGGTCTAGGTCAGGCCAAATTCGCAAATTGCGCTCGCTAAAGCCCGCGAGAGAAACCTCACCGATGTTGGGTATAAAGCGGAATTGATCGAGGAGAGTCTGCTCCGCATAGACGATCATATCTCTAAGCGGCCTATCTTTGGCCGTGAGGGCCATAAATAAAATCGGATCTTCTTCGGGATTTTGCTTTCGCACAACCGGCGGATCCACTCCCAGTGGAAAGCGAATTTGACTAATAGCAGTTTGCACCTCTTGCAACACGATGTCCACGTCACGATCCAAATCAAACTCAAGCTGCACAGACCCGGAGCCTTGGCGCACGTTGGAGCGCATTTGCTTAATGCCCTCAACGTTGAGCAGAGCCTCTTCAATTTGATCTACCAGCTCCGACTCAACAATCTCGGGCGCTGCGCCCTCAAAGTTGACAGACACGGATACGATAGGAAAATCCACATCCGGCAGTCGACTGACGCCAAGCTTGGTTAGAGCGACGCCACCAAAAGCGATCAACGCCGCCATCAAGATCCAGGCAAAAACAGTGCGTTCAAGTGACAGTCGAATTAAGTTCATATTAGCGGGCGAAGAGACGCGCCCTTGCCTCCGTTTTTCGCACCAATGCATGCAATTGCCAGAGCAAAATCTCCGCTTGGGCGGCTTCTAGTTCAAAAGTAATCGCTTGAAATGCCGTTGAACGACCCTTTCGGTATCGCTCGCGTTCGGCATTGGCTTTGCGACGCTGCAGATCTACCAACTCAGCCGATTGAAGCAATCGGGCGTTTAACTCGGTCCAATCGCGCTTTAGCTGACTCCAAGCCACTCGACTTTCCGCGGCTCTCGCCTCTCTTCGCATGACGGCTGCATCTCTCAATGCACGAGCGGCATCCACCCTTTTTTTTTCCGAGCTAAAATCCAGCCCCGTACGCAACACAACTCCGATCGATGAGTACTCGCTTGATCCAGACTGAGCCTCGCGCAGCGCCACATCTGTGTCGGGATCAATTGCGTTTTTGCCATACGCGAGCTGGAACTGCAGCTCGGGACGAATCGCCTCTCGAGTTTCATCGGCCTGAATCGCGGCAGCCGATGCCTCACTGTCAGTCTCTAAAAACTGTAGTAAGACGACGTTGTTCAGGGCTTCTGCTCTCCAAACGTTGGGGAGCTCGTCTATTGGTCGGCTCACCGTCAGGTCCTTGGCATTGGGTTGCCACTGCAAATTGGGAATATAGCGCTCCATTCGCGCCTGCGCCTGTGAAAGGCTCAACTTGAGCGTCGCCACTTGAATTTCTTTTTGCGCCAACAAGGCTCGGGCCTGCAGTAGGTCGGTACTTTCAGCCGCTGACCGCCTAAATCGATCTTGCACCCACCGCAAAATCTCTCGACCACGCTTGGCGTTCGCTTCCTCCAGCTCCCATTCGCGCAGTCGCAACGACCAGTCCCAGTAAAGCTCTTCAAAACTATAAATCAGCTCGCCTTGTTCACGCAGCGCTTGGGCAAGAGCCTGCTTTCTTTGAAACTCTTCTCTCGATCGGCGCAGTCTAGTGGATCGCCCAAAAGCATCTCGCCACAGATTTTGTGAAAGTGAAATTTGCCAATCCACAGTGTCGCGCGAATCGGGCGACAAAAGTGGCGTGAGCGCACGTTCGTAGCGAGGCGAAACACTGATGGAAGTTCCAGTTGAGAAAGGTTTGGTGAGACGAACACCTAGGCTATCAATTTGCTGCCGGAGGGACGTGTTTTGACTGAGCAACTCACGCCGATCATTTAAACGATTGGCATCTACTTCTACAAAGGGCTGCAGCACCAACTCACGGGAGTCGTAATCGAGTTCAATGGATCGAATGTCACTTTGTGATGCTGCAAACTCTGGCGATTGCCGCAACTGCTGGAGTGCTTCGTCAAACGATAGCGGAGGCGATTGTGCCCATACTCCGGGCGCTGCAAGTGCGACCACAAAAAAAAAGGAACAAGAGCGAATCATTGATCTTGGGTAACATGGCACCTGCGTGCCCTGCAACCTCAGTTGTTAATTACAGACCTCTGCTAAACGCACGCGTCGCTGCCGAGCGATGTCCAATACCGCATCCATCTCGGCAAATGACAAACTCATCGGCGCGAAAATACACGAGATATCCTGACTGCTCGCAAGTGAAACGTCGAGTGCCTTCAAAAACTCTGGATAGAGGTGACGATTCTGTCCCCACATATGATTGAAGTTTTCTTGATACTTTTGAATGACAGCTCGTTGAGTGGGAGCTGCAAACTGCACGACGTTTTCAAAGTTATTAAATTCAGATGAAAATGAGAAATTAAAGGAACCCGTCAAAATCAGCGTATCATCTATCACCAAGTACTTCGAATGCATCTGCTGCCGAATGGCATCCGTCCCTCTGAAGCTGAACTGCTTGACTCGAATCTCTACACCGGTCTCCGTGAGAAGTGGAATGGCGTAGTTTATGCCCTTAGAGCACTCGCTAGCAAAAATAGAATCGCAATTTGGTTTGACAATTTTTTGCCGGATAAACCAAGGCGCATATTCAGCCTGCGTGAGCAGCACCTGAATGCGGACTCCGCGCTGGGCGGCTCGCACTAGAGCAGCATAAAGTGGCGCGAGTCGCAGGCGCGTTGAGGCCACCTTGATCTCAGTCTGAGCCGAGTCGATGGCCGAAACAAATTTTTGCGTCAAACGGTAATCCTCAACCTGCAAGCTCTTTAGATCGACTTTCTCCCAATCGGCGGAAGGCACATTAAAGAAGCTCGAAATGCCCGATGTCGGCAGTGGCTCTGCCTGCTGAGCCACGTCTTGCCTGAGACCGATGGCTCCGAATTCTTCTCCCATTTGCCATAGTAAATTGAACTGATTTTGAAAGGCTGAGACAAGACTCAAGTCCCCTTGGACAAAAAAGATATTCTCATCATAACTGAGACGTGAGGACTCCGACCAATTCGCCGAACCTGAAATCACTTTCGCCTTAGGGCGACCCGAGTCAATGACGGCAAATTTATGGTGAAGCTCTCGACTCGAACTCAGCCAACGCACATCTGCGCCTAGCTGCTCAATCTCACCCATTTTTAGGGCCACCTTCTCAGTTTTGGGCGTGCCGTTGAGCAGAACTCGCATTTTCAAAGTCCCCAATTGCAACCGTGTTTGGGTCGTCGGCGAGCGGAGCCAAGCCACCAGCGCA
The DNA here is from genome assembly GCA_041739415.1 of Bdellovibrionales bacterium. Lineage (GTDB taxonomy): Bacteria > Bdellovibrionota > Bdellovibrionia > Bdellovibrionales > UBA1609 > JALHOQ01. The sequence goes on from JBGSNU010000043.1 coordinate 36,878, forward strand.
CTTTGGCCGACCACATCCATATTGTACATGGCAATGTCGATGTGGAACTCGGCCTCTTGCATTCTGTCGGCAATCGTCGCCAGCGTTGCCTCATTGGGATGAAACATCACGTGAACTTGGGCGGAGGCGTGCGCCTTGATCGCAAAGGCCAATAGGAGGTGGAATAAAACACTCATAGAGACAACTCGCATAACTTGCCCTTTCACTACGAAAGGCCCTGTTAAAGCAGTCGTCACCGACCTTGTAAATCAAAATCGTGGGTCAGAGTTGGGCAAGCACCCAGCAGATGTAAATGTGAGTCAAATGGTGCACCATTTGATCAAAGCCGAAGCAAACCCAATAGGAATGAGTTCGAATATCCGAAAATCTCCCCAGATAATGAGGCGCGGCTTTGATACGGTCCATGACAAAGTGAATAGCAAAATCTAGAGCGCTCAACCACCAGAGAGAAGGGTTTATATAGAGAACCACTGCAAGAGTGGAGAATGCATGAACCCCACAATGGAGGGCCAGCGGAGCTAAAAAACTCCAACCATCTCTGGATTTTTGCAACATCCAGACGTTTTGCAATACGAAATCAGCCAAAAAATGTTTAATTTGGAAAAAAACCAGAAGCCATATTAAAAGCTCAACATTGACCGTCATGAAACTCGTTGTTGCCCATTCAGGTTGACTAGCCAAACCCTACTTAAAAAGATAACGTATGACTCTGTGCTACCCCATATTATATGCTCAGGCAGATCCCGCCGCTCAACTAAAATACCAAGAAGGCACGACTTTTAGCTATGAATTCTCCTGCAAAACCTGAAAACCCCTTGCTGAGTCTATTTGTAAATATCCTTTTGCCCGTGATGATCCTGAATAAGGGCGGTCAATATCTTACACCCACCCAGACACTCATCGTCGCCTTGTGCCTGCCCTTGGTCTATGGCCTCCAAGATTACGTTCGGCGAGGACATAAAAATTATGTGTCGCTGATCGGGATACTCAACATTCTGCTGACCGGTAGCCTAGCGCTGATGAGCCTCACCGGTGTTTGGTTTGCCGTGAAGGAAGCCAGCCTTCCAGCTGTTTTAGGCCTTCTGGTATTTGGTTCCGCGTTCACGCGAAAGCCCGCGGCCCGAATGATGTTTTGCAATCCACAAGTTCTAAAAATGGATGTGATTGAATCCCGATTGCAAGAGCGCGAGAAGTCGCCCGAGTTCAACCAGCTTCTGAAGAAAACAACACTTTGGCTGTCGGCTTCATTTTTTCTATCGGCTATCGCCAACTTTGTTTTGGCCTATTCGATCTTTAAGACCATCGATACAACCCTTGATGCCGACGCCCAACTGAGAGTTTTAAATGAACAGCTCGCTCAAATGACGTGGATGGGGTACGTTGTCATCGCCCTTCCCCTCATGATATTTTCTGGCGTGCTAATTTTTGCTTTTCTAAAGAGGGTATCAAAGATGGTCGATCTTCCAATCGACCATCTGTTAAACTCATAGTCCTACAGCCAATAGATAAACCGGAGCCCAAAGCTGCTGGAGTCTTTAAAGCTTGTGTCTGCGGTGGACGCGAATTCACCAAGTCCGTGCTCATAATATACATCAAAGCCAAACATATCTTCGAACATTAGGTTTACACCCAGAGTGGCCAAGGGGTACAGCGCCTTCATATCCACATCAAAAACCACGCCCGCCGGTGACTTCGTCGATTCACTGGCCTTCACTCCGACAACCAGACCGCCATAAAGGGCGAAAATAGGCGTGAGGTTGTATTGGGCAAGGACGGGCACATCTAAGTACGCCAGATTCACTTCACGTTTACTCGTACCAATTTTGTAATCGAAGTGCCGCTGATTGTAGATTAGGCCTGAGCGAAAGCGCACTCCCGGCATGAGCTCAAAAGCCACAACTCCGCCGAGACCAAATCCCAATTTGCCCTCGATCTTGCCATCCACATTGGCTGGGTCATCCACGTCAGCCGAACTTTGATTGAAACCCAAAGTCAGACCATACTCTTGCGCCAACGCCGTGGTCGAAATGCAACCCAACAGTGTCACTAAAAAAATATGTCGCAAAAATCTCATTTTCATAAATGCCTCCTTAAAATTCAGTCTCACAATCACACTTCGAAATCCTGCCGGTAGGCTCACCTCGCCCCGCCGAATTGTCAACTGAATGGAGTGAGAGTGGACGACTCAATAATCTTGTAGATCAAACTCTTGGAGTTCCGGAATTTTTGGACCGCTGCAACGTGTGCGTTCTCGATTGTCGCGATTCTGAACGTAGCGCTTGCGGTTGGCCTCCTGAATCTCGCGTGCAGCTCTTTGCTGCTCGTTCCACTCGATTTCAAGGCGGGGATTTTCGCCCACTTTTGTTCGCTTGTAGGTTTTGCGCGCCTCGGTTAACTCTTTTTTTCGAGCGATTCGTGCCTCACGTGCCAACTTGGCGCCACTCTCTCTTCTGATCTCAGACTGCTCTTTTTCTCTCTGTCGCCGCTGAAAGTCGACGTAGCGTTCCTGACTGCAATCTTCATCCAGTGCATCGTCAGCAATAGACCAAGACAGTGGCGCGAGGAGACAAAGAGAGCAAAACACTGCGAATAATCCCAACCATTTGCGACCCATCTCTTGATCTTATCTAAGTCTTTGATAAAACGAGATGTTTACGTGTCCGGACCCGACCATTTACCAGGAGCACAAAAGAGTTATGGAACAATTAATCGAGTTTGGCCTGTTTAGCGGCAAGGTCTTGATCTTAGTCGTGGCGATTGCGGCTATCCTGATTGTGTTTTTTGGACTGCTCATGCGCGCCCGTCAAAGCAAGCCCGTTCTGAGCGTTGAAAATCTGAATGAAAAGTTTGAGCACATGGCTGAGGCCCTAAACGCTTCCATTTTGGACAACAAGGCTCTGCGTCGGCAGCGCAAAGAATTAAAAAAGAAAGCGAAAGCGGAGAAGGCAGACACCAAAATCGAGAAGCACCTCTATGTGCTCGATTTTAATGGCGACATTCGCGCCTCCCATCTCGAAAGTCTGCGCGAAGAAGTGACAGCCATCCTCACTGTAGCCAAGGCTCAGCGGGATGAAGTGGTCGTGCGACTCGAAAGCCCAGGCGGCATGGTTCATGCCTACGGCCTAGCCGCAGCGCAATTGATCCGCTTGCGCGATGCGGGGATTCACCTCACAGTTTGCGTGGACAAGGTGGCTGCAAGTGGCGGCTATATGATGGCTTGCACGGCCAATCAAATACTGGCAGCGCCCTTCGCGATCTTGGGCTCAATTGGGGTCATCGCCCAAATTCCTAATTTTCATCGACTACTAAAAAAGCATGATGTCGATTACGAAGAAGTCACCGCGGGCGAGTTTAAGCGGACCATGAGCCTGTTTGGCGAAATCACGGACAAAGGGAAACAAAAGTTTTTAGAGCAAATTGAAGACACTCACGATCTCTTTAAAACTTTTGTTAAATCGTATCGGCCACAGCTGGAGCTTTCTCAGGTCGCAACCGGCGAATACTGGTATGGGCGCCGAGCCCTAGAGCTAAAGTTGGCCGATGCCATAGTTTCAAGCGACGAATATCTGTTTCAGCAGAGAAACCAGGCTAAAATATTCAAAATTGAAATTCATGCGCGCCGAAAGTGGTCTGAAAAGTTAGCGGAGAACATCTCTGACATTTTAAGTCGAGCTATTGAGCGTGCCATTGGAGCAAATGATCGAACTCAATTTTTAGGCTAGGCGACGTTCACAATGGCTTCGCCAGTTTTTTATCAACTTTAATCAGTTTTCGTCGGCTATATGCAGGCGACCGCGGTCACCCACAAGCTGGTAAGACTTTGATCGGCCGCCAACGGTTGGCACTCCAATTTGCCCGCGAAATACGCCATCACGGATCCAGGTGCCTTTCAATTGCCAGGCTTTTCCGCCAATCGCTAATGACCGGGCCGAGGCGCGTTCCACACTTCCACCTGTCTTTCGAATTTCGACTCTTGTATTGAGGTCGCGGTAGCGCATCTCCTCAGCTGGATTGTTGAGCAATTTCTGGAACTCTGGAAAGTGGATCCAACTCCCCGCGACTTGAGCCGACTCGGCCTTGCTGTCGATGTAGAATGTGCCTTGGTAAAACTTGGATTGAACCCGTATCCCCTCAACCGTCCAACCCTGCCCTTCGGCTCGAGGCAAAGCAAAAACTCCCGTCCAACTTTGCACCTCGCCCTCTCGCAACACACCAAATCCTTCACCAGTGATCGAAGCCAGGCTGCCCCCCATCAATAGCTTTTGTATAGAAGGCGCGAGTGCGAACTGCTCCAGCTTAAGTTGAAAGCGGCCAGAGGTCCAAGTTTCACTGAGCTCTCCCTCAATCTTACCTTTCAAAACGCCTTGCTTCAGGTCGAATTCATCTAGTTGAACGGCACTTGTCCCCAGTCGTTGCCGAATATTTGTGCGGACTCGGGTGAGGGTCTGTTTACCCCTGGAACTCTGATGCGCAAATAGAACTTCTGCATTCTCTAAATAGCCCATCATGGACCAATCTTGCGGACTGATAAACGCAAAGGTTCCGCTCCACTGGCCGACTTGTGAGAAAATGGCTGGCAACACCTGCACGTCAATGGCCTCAAACACAGGCTGCAGTTGCAATTGTTTGACTTGCAACAAAGCGGGCGTGCGAAAATAGGGGCCCTTATCTAGCCAAAGCTCTGCCCTTTCAAGCTCCGCTCGGCCATAACCACCTTCAATGCGGCAAGCAGAAATCTTCAATGGTGCAGCCGACACCTGTGACATCTCACCATCCCACTGAAGATCACAACTCAACCAAGTGGACTTCAGTTGCAGGTCTCGATCCACAAGCTCCAGTCTCGACAGCTCTTGCATAAAGTCTTTAAGGGGTACCTGCCTTATGTCGAGAGTCACCCTTGCGGCTTGGCTTTGAAGGTTAGCTTGCGCCTGAGCCTGCAGTCGCCCTTCTTTAAATTCGGTCTTCAGATCTGCGAGTAGAAGTTCACCTTCGGTCTGAATAGACAAATTGATCCGATGTGAAACTTCGCCGAATGGCAGGCTCTTCTGCACTTCGACTCGCGCCGTGGCGTCAAGCTCGTTTGCAAAATCCAGCTCGGCCGTGCGCACCCATAGCTTCCAAGTGGGCTGAGCCTCATAGGTTACAGAAAAATTCTTCACCTCAAAGCCGCTCACGACTGCCGCCACCTTTTGCCAATCGACTCGTGGCAAAATCAGCTTTTCTATAGAGGGGGGGTGCACTGGCTCAGGCTGATCTGCAGCTTGAGGCGCTGCCCCCTCGCTTGCGACAACATCCACCGCGCATTTTTGAAAATCCAGATGGAGATTCCCACTTGAGACTTCCGCATCACCAATACGAATTCGACCTCGAATCAAACTCAGGAGTTCAACGGGCAAAACCGACTCATTGACTGAAAGGTTAAACTGAAGTTTACCGCAGGCTTTTTGCTGCATGCGAATATCTTGCATTCGCAGAGCTAGGCCCGGCAAAATGCCGCGAGAAAGCAACAGCTGAGCGTGACCTACATGCAGTTCAATTTTGGGGAGGAGTGTTTGGAGCTCCTGAAGAACTCGCTGTTGCACGCGGTCTGACCGAAGCGTGACCCGCACGGCTCCACCCAGAAAAGTGGACAGTACAATGCCGACCACGAAGTAGGCTAACCCTTTGGAGGAGACTTCTAGATTGCTTTGCCGCCGAAGTATTCGCATGCACCCTTAAGGACAGGGGCTGAATACCGCCCGTCTATTTAAAATAAAAATTCAAGACTTCGAACTCTTTTTCGCCCTTGGGGCTCTTGAGTTCAATAATGTCGCCTTTTTGCTTTCCGATCAAACTTCTTGCGAGGGGTGAGAAAACCGAGACTTTCCCCTGCTTCACGTCAGACTCATCTTCACCCACGATTTGATATTTAACTTTTTCATCGAGCTCAAGATCCTGCAGCTCAACCGTGGCACCAAAGATAATTTTACTGGACTGAAGTAGAGAGATGTCGACGACTTCTGCATTGGAGAGCTTGCCTTGAATTTCAGCAATACGACCTTCGATCATAGCTTGTCGATCTTTAGCGGCGTCGTAGTCAGCGTTTTCGCTGATGTCGCCATGGCCTCGAGCCTCTTCAATTGCTTTAATGACGGCTGGGCGCTCGCCGCTGATTAAGTTCTTAAGTTCTGCTTCAAGTTTGGCTTTACCGGCCAAAGTCATGGGCTGTCGATCTGACATAATGTTTCTCCTAGAAAACGAAGCCTAACAGTTTAGCTGAACGCCTAGTCGAGTCAACACTGACCTTGGTTCAGCCGCAACCATCCATATCATATCTAGCAGGTCGGGGCGTGAACGAAACACCCATAACGCAAGTCGCTAACCCCCTGCCAGACAAATTTAACTCGAGTTCCCCAGCAGCTTGCCCGATAAAACAAGAGTAAATTATGGGAACTCCAAGTCTTTCTATACTCAATGTGGATTTTCTAGTGCAGCAAATAAAGGCTGCAGAGAGCATCGTTTTATCCACTCACAAACAGTGCGATGGCGACGGCTTGGGTGCACTTTTAGCGCTCTACCATGGTTTAAGAAAGACTGGCAAAAAAGTCCGAGTGATTTTGGTAGATGCCGTTCCAAAAAAATATGCGTTTCTTCAACCCGAGCGGTACCTAGAAGTTTTTGAAAGTCCGCATGCACCCCTTGAACCCACGGATCTGTGTTTAATCTTCGACACCAACGATCATCGATTGGTTGAACCGCTATATGGAAACCTGCAGTCCAACTGTTCGCAAATCTTATTTGTTGACCATCACCCCGTGCTCCATCAAGGACCGGAGCCTACAGCTGGCTCCTACGTCGAGACACGCGCCGCAAGCACCGGTGAAATCTCATTCTTCATTTTAAAGGGCTTGGGAATTCGACTGGATCAGCGCATAGGCGAGGCCCTTTACACCAGCATTGCCTTTGACACTCAACTCTTTAAATTTGTCCGCAACTCAGTAAACTCCCATTTGATTGCCGCCGAACTGCTGATGCATATTTCGAACGCTGAGCAGATTCATCGTCATCTCTTCTCCACTCACACGATTGATAAAGTCGCCTTTCTTGCCAAGGTCTTGGGTCAAATTGAGTACTACGGCAACGGACAAATTGCTGTGCTGAAGTTACATGCCAAAGACCTCGCCGATCACAACCTCGATATGGATGACTCTCGTGATGTCATTGATATGCTAATGAATGTGAACTCGCTGCAAGCGGCGGCGCTGTTTCGTGAAGATGCAGTCAATGAGTACAAGCTCTCCCTCCGGAGCAAAGGCAAAGTGGAAGTTTTAGGTGTAGCCGAGTCCTATCAAGGCGGTGGACACATGTTTGCGTCGGGAGCCTACGTGCGAGGTTTCTACGCCGATCTCAAAAAGAGCATTGTCCAAAATCTACTGGACCGTCTGGATTCGGCGAATGAGTCGACTAAACAAAAATAAAATCAGCGCGGATTTGATTTGCCTCTGCAACGAAGTCGCAAAACACACCATTGAATCGGCAATCGCCAGAGGCTGCAACACCCTAGGCAAAATCTATGACGCCACTCAAGCGGGAGTCGGGGCCTGTGGCGGCAGCTGCCAACCCACAATCAAAAAGATTCTTGAGCATTACAAAGCTACAGGAAAGTTTCCTAAAGACCCATAGCCTACTTAAGACTTACCTTCGGTGACAGTGGAAACTCACAGATAAATTCAGCCCCTCGCCCGATCTCACTCTCCACCCGAATCCGACCCCCATGGCGTTGCATAATGTGCTTCACCAAGGCAAGGCCAATGCCCGTGCCGCCTTGCGACCGAGACCGCCCCTCATCGACTCGATAGAACCGCTCAAAAAGACGCGCTTGATGTTCCGCCGCAATGCCATGCCCATCATCTTTGACAGATAGCCGTCGAATACCCGCAGCCAGATCTTCACTCCAGCGGATTTCGATTGTTCGACCCGCTGGTACATACCGAACAGCATTCTCCAAGAGATTGCGCATAACCTGCTCAAGTCTCTTTGGATCCACGTCCATTTCATCAAAATCGTAGCTCATATGGATCTTATGTGCCTTTGCATCCAGCTGCGAGATCACCAACTCAGTCACCAAGCGCACGTTCGTTCGCTCAATTTTTAGCTCTTGCCCTGACTCCAACGACGAGAGATCCAGCAAATCCTCTACCAAATCCTTCAGCCGCACCACATTTTGCGAAACGATGGATAAAAACTCAGCAATTTGATCCATGCGTCCGTTCGCCACATCCTGCAGAATGGTTTGCACATAGCCGTTGATAGTTGTGACGGGAGTGCGCAGTTCATGTGAAACATTGCCGACGAACTCAATTCGAATCCGCTCGACTCGTTTCAACTCTGTAATATCGTGCAGAATGCCAACAGCCCCGTAAATTTCAGAGTTATGCTTCTTCACGAGAGGGGCAATCGACAGCTGAAAGTGCCTTGGCATGCGCTCAGCATCTACCGTGAGCTCAATTTCTCGACGTAGGGTTTCTCCAGCCAGAGCGGCCGAGTAAGCCGCAAGCACGTCTGGCGCTCGCAAAATTTCACTCAGCAGCGCATCGTTTGAGGCACCCCTCAAATTGAACAAGTAGGCAAAGTGAGAATTGTAGAAGAGCAAGCGTCGATCTTTTGAAATGGCTAAAATCGCCTCACTCACCGACGACATGATCGCGCGCAGTTCTGTTTTTTCACGCGAAAGCCCAATCGTTTTATTGCGAAGATCTCGACCCAACCGATTCAAGGCCCGCTCAAGCTCAACCCACTCGCCGGGTTCATCCTGCGGCATCTCCTCGTCCCGATTCACTTCTTCTTGGGCAAAGGGAAACTCGCGCGTCCGCCGAGTCTTATGAATGAGCCGTCCAAGGGGAATCAGCATCCGCCGAGCCATAATGACCGAAACCAAGCTGGCCGAGACAAAGCCTAAGAATAGCGCCACCAAGACAAGCCAAAGCCCCACTTGCGTGACCTGTGCACCGTCCCCCTGCGCCAACAACCACGCCGACAGCCCGACCGACAGCCCGACAAAGAGCAGAGCCAATACACCGATTTGTCGAATTAAAAACCAACGAAACAACAGGTAAGGAAAATAGGACTTTGGCTTCATACTGCGGGGGCAGGAAAGCGAACCCGGTAGCCGACTCCACGAATGGTCTCAATAAAGTCAGCATAGTCGTCCAGCTTTTTTCGTAAACCAAAAATGTGTGTGTCGACCGTGCGACCCACCACATTCACGCCCTCGCCTTGAATTTGCCCGATCAAGGACTCCCGCGAACACACCTTGCCCTGATTCTCCAGCAGACATTCCAGCAAACGAAATTCAGAGCGAGTCAGTTCGAGCTTGTTGCCATGCAGTGAAACTTCATAGGAATTGCGATCCAAAGCGAGCTCACCCATGGTCAATCGGTCGGCTTTGGTCTCTGTTAGCTGTTGGCGCAACCACTCCTGCCGACGCAGCAATGCATTCACTCGCGCCATTAGCACCAAGGTGTCGAAGGGTTTGCTCAGGTAGTCATCGGCTCCCGCATCTAACCCGGTGGCCACATGCTCAGGCTCCGCCTTTGCAGTTACAAATAAAATAGGTACGAGTGCGAGCTCCTCGCGCTTTCTCATCCATCGCGTGATTTCTAATCCACTCAGCGAGGGCAGCATCCAGTCCAAAACCACCAAATCAAACGAGGAGTTCAGCAGAAAAGCTCGGCCTTGCTCGCCGTCGCCCGTATCCTCGACTTCAAAGCCTTCGCGTTTTAAGTGAAGAACAATCAGTTGCCGAATCTCTGTCTCGTCTTCGATAACTAGGATTCGCTTACGACCTTGCCCAACATGAATGAGATTACTCACTGTAAAACTTCCTCAACTGCATCGTATCTAGGAGAGACCCGTAGCCGAGTGACCATGCCGCACATCGTTTCCGGTGGCGAGATAAATGACTTCTTCTGCAATGTTCGTTGCATGATCAGCCATTCTCTCTAAGTTCTTTGCTATCATAATGAACGCCAAGCCGATCTCGACTTGATCGGGATTGGACTTCATTTGTTCTTTCATCGTTTCAAACATTCGATCTTTGAGTCCATCGACCCGATCATCCATTTCTAAAACTCGATTGGCAGCTTCAACGTCGCGCTTCGAAAACGAATCCAACACGAGCCGCACCATACTTCGCACGTCCCCCATCATCTGTTGAATTTCAACAGGTAGTGCCGTGTGGGGCCATGCCGCGTATAAATCGCGAGCATTTAGCGATATATTGGTGGACTGATCACCCATTCGCTCGAGGTCTGTGTTGATTTTGGTGATTGCAATGACCAACCTAAGGTCTCGTGCCACTGGCGCCTGTTTAGCCAAGATATTTACACAGGCCTCATCCATTCGAATCTGCATGTCATTTATCTTCGCTTCATGTTTGACGAGCTCATCAAAACACTTTGGATCGCGAGAGGTGATGGTCAGACAAGCGCATTCAAATGCCTTCTCTACGTTGCCGCCCATTTGCAAAGCCAAATCTTTCAAATCTTGCAACTCTGAATCAATATGTCGAACCACTGGGACCCTCCTGATCGTCTCCGATACTAGAGTGGAAACCCACGAAAAACAAAATACTTTCTTAACCTGTGAAAGGGGTTCAAACATCGACCGGAACATAGCAATCGCAGTTGCGTCAGACAATAGAAGCTCTGTCAGGTTATTGTCAACCCAAGCGCCAATGCCTCACTACTCAAGAATGCCACGCAGACTCGGCACCATCCATCTCAGACTCGCGCCGCCTCCAACTCCACTGGCAATTTCTATCCAAGCGCCCTTTTTGAACCCCAGCTGAACATTGAGGAGCATTTGCGTTGCAATCGGCAACCAGTCCCCATGACTACACGCCACCGTGATCGGCGCTTTAGCTTCGTGCCACTCCGAAAGAAACTGCTGCACTCGCCCAGCCAACTCCGTCGCGGATTCCTTTTGCGACTGCTCGACTAAATTTGGATGCACATCTAAGGGACGATTTAGGGACTTTGAAAGAGGCGTCAAGGTTTCAATACAGCGGCGTTTTGGGCTGGACACGACCCAGACGCCTCCACTAGTTTCGGCAACCGCAAAACGCTTTTCAAAAAATTTCTTCAGCAATCTCGCCTGCTCCCGGCCCTTGTCAGTGAGTCCGTTGTCAAGCTCCCGCTCCGTGGTGTCGCGATGCCCGTGCCGAATCAAAATCAGGAGTTTGTCCATACCTTTTCACCAATCCCTATGTTAGAGCATGCCGATGACAAAACTCAGCGTCAACGTCAACAAACTGGCCACAATCCGAAACTCTCGCGGCAAAAACACGCCCGACGTTGCCGCTCTGGCGCGCAAAATCTTGGGGTATGGCGTTGCCGGGCTCACCGTTCATCCACGCCCCGATGGCCGACACATTCGACCAGCTGATGTGACGGAGTTGAACGCCTTAGTTCAAGAGTGGAACGCCAGCCGATCGACAGGCATCCCCAACGACACCACTACTGCCGAATTCAACATTGAAGGGTACCCATCGGAAGACTTCCTGCAAATGATTGAATTGATAAAACCGCATCAATGCACTTTGGTGCCTGATCCTCCAGAAGCTCTCACCTCCAACGCAGGATGGGTGGTTCACAAGCGAGAGTGCGAGCTCGAGCGAGCCCTGGCAAAGCTGCGCCAACTCCACGTCAGGTCTTCAATTTTTGTCGACCCGATCGACTTCACTGACGACTTTGTGCGAGGACTTGAGAAGTTAAAACCGGATCGTATCGAACTGTACACCGAGAATTTTGCTGACAGCCACGGCTCGTGCGAGGGTGAGCGCGTGCTTCAAACCTATCGGCATGCTGCACAGACTGCAAAGACCTTAGGGATTGGAGTGAACGCAGGGCACGATCTGAATCAAAGCAACTTGGGAGTTTTAATTGCCGCAATCCCCTGGATAGATGAAGTGTCAATCGGCCACGGCTTAATCTGTGAATCGCTTGAGGCGGGACTAGAGGCAACCGTTAAGGCCTATCTCAACATCCTGAAATCTTAATGCGCATTCACACGCTCAGAGCCTTAAAAGACAACTTCATTTTTGTGCTGGAGGGAGGCCGCGAGGCTGCAGTCATTGACCCTGGCGAGGCAGAGCCCGTTGCGGTGTACCTAGATAGTCACAAACTCTCGCTCAAAAACATTCTCTGCACCCACCATCACCTCGACCATACCGGAGGAGCCCAAACTTTGGCGCAAAGGTTGGGGGCTTCAATTGCCTGTTCCCCGACAGATCTTGAGCGAATCCAGGGTGCGAAGACTCCACTTATTGAGGGTCAAGTCTATAGCATTTGTGGAGAACAAATGCAGGTCCTGGCCACGCCAGGGCATACAGCCGGCCAAGTGGCTTTCTGGTTTCCAAAAGTTGAGGCGGCTTTTGTGGGCGATACTCTTTTCTCAGCCGGGTGCGGTCGACTCTTTGAAGGCACCCATGCCGAAATGTGGCACAGTTTGAATAAGCTCAAAGCCCTGCCGCCTGAAACTCGGCTCTACTTTGGGCATGAGTACACAATGCGAAATCTAGAGTTTCTCAAAGGCTATGAGTGGAATACACCCCTGGTGGCTGATTATTTCGACAAATGTCAGCGAAAAATCCACAATGGCGAGATGACCGTCCCGAGCACAATTGGCCTAGAGTGCCAAATCAATCCCTTTCTGGCAGCTAAAAGTCTGCAGGAGTTCAAAACCTGGCGGGACCGACGGGATGCTTGGTAGTCGGCAGAGCGAGTGAGGCTAAGCAAACTCCTATTCTACGTTGACCGAATCCACCTCTCTTCATTACTCTGCTTCCATCACGTTTAGGCCGAATCGAGGAGAAAAATGAAACTCAGCAGCCGCATCACCGTCAATATTAGCTCTCAAAATGTAGCTTGGTTTGCCATACTCGTCGCGTTTGGAGTTTTGACTCGGTGGCTACCCCATCCTCCCAATTTCACGGCCCTCTTCGCTGTGGCGCTGTTTGCTGGCCGAGTATTACCCACTCCAATGGCTGTAGCAGCCCCTATACTGGGTCTGTTTCTGGGTGATTTGTGGCTGGGACTGCATGATCAGATGTGGATTGTTTACCTGAGCGTCTTGCCCTTGGCCTTCGTCGGTCGGCATCTTCCTAACCTCAGTGGAAAATTTGCCACGTGGATCACTTGGGGTTTAGTCGCGGTTTCAGGCCCAGTGGTGTTTTTTGTCTTGAGCAATTTGGGAGTTTGGGGATTTTCAGGTCTCTATCCCTTGAACTCGGCAGGCTTAGTCAGTTGTTTTGTTCTAGCCATCCCCTTTTTCCACAACTCTCTGCTGGCGACTTCACTTTATCTAGCTGTTTTAGAAGCGGCTCACTTGGCCTTGCCTTGGTTGGCCACAGCCGCTGCCGCTCGCGCCACCTCTTCAGCATCGCCTAAGTAGCGCTTAGCTCGAACTTTGAAGTTGGCATCCAGCTCGTACACCAGCGGAGTTCCCGTAGGGATATTGAGCTCCATAATTTCTTCGGCCTTAAGGCCCTCAAGATGTTGCACCAGTGCCCTCAGTGAATTTCCATGAGCGACGATCAAAATATTTTTGCCCGCATGCATAGCCGGCATAATGTCTTGATTCCAGAGGGGCAATAGCCGCTGCAAAGTGCTTTGCAAAGACTCTCCTCGGGGCATCTCTCGCTCTGAAATTCCGCGAAACCTCGGCTCAGCCTTTTGTTTTTCAAAGTCTGCATCGTTTAGGTCGGGCGGAGGAATATCATAACTTCGTCGCCAAATTTTGACCTGTGCATCGCCAAACTTGAGTGCAGTCTCGTGTTTGTTTAAGCCTTGCAAAGAGCCGTAATGCCGCTCGTTCAAACGCCAGGACGTCTGCACAGGCAAATACATCGACTCCATCTTCTCCAGCAGAATCCAGAGCGTGCGAACAGCGCGCTTCAAAACCGAGGTGTACACTTGATCGAACAAATATCCCTCAGCTCGAATCAGCTCACCCGCACGAGCGGCCTCGCTCCTACCCTTGTCGCTTAAATCCACATCGACCCAACCGGTGAAGCGATTCTCCCGATTCCATTCACTTTCACCGTGGCGAACCAAGACCAACCGATGCTTCACGCTCATTTTGTCTCCATTTGTGGTCGTATGCTATCTGCTCCCAATATCCGACCGCCCAAGAGATGAAAGTGCAGCTCCAGTTCGGCATCCGCTTTTGCCACCAAACCCAATCCAACTGTTGGAGGTTTCAAAGCGAAGTCTACAAACTGCACTTGAGCCGCGCCTTGCACGAGCGTGGTCGCACCCGGCTGAAAGGACGACACCAGGGTTAGAGGGTGAGATTTTTCGCCAATGGTTAGTTCACCCGGAATCTCAAAGGTCGGCTTAACCAAGAGCGCTTGCCACATTTCCGTAGAAAAAGCCTGAGTCCGATAGGTCAGTTCAGCCTTCACTTGAGCTTGCAAAATATTGGAAACGTCCTTGTCTCGAGCGGCGTCGCCACTGCTGAAGCCATCAATCGGGATCGTCACCTCGACCCGATACAACCCACCCACCTCAGGCAACACCTGAACGGAAATCTCGCAATTCTTACCCACCACATAGTCTGACTTCAGCAAAAACATGGTCTTCTTCACTCGATAGGCTACGCAGTGATTGTCACCCTCAAAAAGTCCCGACAGTGGAACTTTCGATGCAAACGCTTGAGCACCCACACTCAGTAGGCACCCGCACAACAGTCGACTCAGGGCCTGCCTACTCATCAGGCTAATTACCTGAGGCATCAAGCTCACTTTTCGACTCTTTCTTGGCTTTTAAGTTGGCATCACAAATTTCTAGTTTTTCTTCGTACTCATCTTGGCGTTTGAGCAGAGTGGAGCGATAGCGGCTAAAACGAACTATTCGGTCTTTCAAAAACTCCTCTGATACTCCTACCAATTTGTCATTTTCATCGAGGCCAATATTGAACTCATCTTCTTTGTCAGTGATTCGATCTACGGGCTCGGTCCACATCAATTTGCCGTCGCCGCCGTTCCTCTTGGCCACTGTCTCGAGCCGACACTCCTTCAAGGCGCCGTAAAGACCTTTTGATCCATACTTACGGTTGCCGTAGACTTTGTCTTCAAGCTCATAAACTTCATATTGCAAACGTCGCAACTCTTCGTTCATCGCCACTTTCTTCTGCACGATCATATTGCCGTCTTTTACCCCAACTCGCTCGTCGCCAGTAACGACTTCATCTTGCTTCATCTTTGTTTCAATTTTCTCGGCCTTGTGCTTTCGGTTGGCACATCCAACGGCAACGATACACAACAAAGCCGTTAGACCTAGAACCTGCAAACGCAAAACAGATGGAACCAATTTCATAGAAATCTCCTCCCCGAAGGGTTGTGACTGAAGCGCCGATTATACGCGTTCTTTTAAAATGAGAAATTCATGACTTGGCAAGTCAATGCGCAACTCATGCAATTGTGGAAGGGCAGCCCGCAAGTCGTCATACAATCCTTGCCCCCATCGCTCTAAGTCATTATCCGATTTTAATCCGTAGGTGAAAAAAGCCTGTCGAACAATCTGCTGTACGGGCGCTCGCTCAAACAACAGACCAGACTCTTGCATCATACGGCCCACCAACCTGAGCGTTAAGTTGAGGACCTGAATCTCCAACATTTGCAGTCCACCAAATTTATACACACAGCTCAGGTGACGATTTTCTCGCACGCGGACACTCTCCCACTCTCCCTCGTCTCCAGGACTCAAGCGAGAGAAGCACTCGGTCGCGAGGTATTCGGTGATCCGTTCTAAGGTCGATGGCCCAGTCGCTAGTGAGTGGTTTCTAAACAAACACTGATGATCCACCAGCTTCTTCAACTCCAAGCAGACTTGCTGAAGTCTAGGAACAGCGTATTCGGAGGTGCCGCGCAGTGCGCACTCCACCACAAGGTTACTGCCGAGCCCCTCAGGCGATGCGTCTTTCTGATAGACACGACGATTTTCAATCTCAGTCCAGTCCTCTCGCCAGTACCGGTGCGCCACGCTGGCACTAAATTGCTGAGAATGTGTAAGGGTGTGAGATATTCGCATACCCTCGGTTATGCCGAGACCCTGCGCCAACATCAACACAATTTACGCTTGGAAAATGCAGGTGTCCTGGTTCACAATCAAGCTCTAGGGAGAATCAAAGCATGAAACCTTGGTTGAAACATTATCCTGCGGGCGTTGCCTCAACTATCGATGTGACCCGATTTGCCTCGATCAATGATTTATTTGAGGAGAGCGTGCGCAAATACTGCGACAAAGTGGCCTTCTCTAATATGGGCGCTGAGCTCACTTTTGAGGATCTCAATTACCTTTCGGCCGACTTCGCGGCTTTTCTGCAAAATGTTCTGCTGTTGAAAAAAGGCGACCGTATCGCCATTCAGATGCCCAATCTTTTGCAATATCCCATTGTGATGTTTGGCGCACTTCGCGCAGGACTCATCATCGTCAACACCAATCCACTCTACACAGCTCGCGAACTCAAGCATCAGCTCATTGATTCTGGAGCTAAGGCCATCGTGTTGCTCGAGAACTCGGCGCATATCCTGGCCAGCGTCCTCAAAGAGACTCCAGTTGAAAATGTTATCCTTACAAGGGTTGGTGACCTCTTGGGATTCCCCAAGAGTGTGGTCGTTAATGGCGTGATCAAATATGTCAAAAAAATGGTGCCAAAATATGATCTCCCCGATGCCTATTCGTTTTATCAAGCGATGGATTTAGGTGCAGACAATCGATTTAGTCCGACCCCTTGCAGGGCAGATGATATTGCATTTTTACAATACACCGGCGGGACGACAGGCACATCTAAGGGCGCCATTCTGACTCACAAAAATATTCTCGCCAATATGCTGCAGATCTCTGAATGGATGCGACCACGCTTAAAGGAAGGGGAAGAAATCGCTGTTCTCGCCCTGCCGCTTTACCACATATTTTCACTTACGGTGAATGCCCTGACCTTTATGTACTACGGCGGCACCAATCTTATGATCACCAACCCTCGAGATATCCCCGCGTTCATAAAGACACTCCAAAAAAATAAATTCACAGTGTTTACAGGTCTCAACACCCTTTACAATGCCTTGATGAACCATCCTGATTTTGCCAAAATTAACTTTTCGAATCTGAAGGTCTCTGTGGCAGGCGGTATGGCCCTTCAGCGCGCCGTTGCCGAGCGCTGGACTAAAATGACCCGCACGCTTTTGGTGGAAGGCTATGGCCTTACGGAAACTTCACCCGTGGCTTGTTGCAATCCCATTGATGGCACAGATAAGGTCGGCACGATTGGACTTCCGCTACCATCGACAGATGTGAAGCTTTGCGATGATGACGGTCAGGATGCACAGCCAGGTCAGTCGGGCGAGATTTGGATCAAAGGACCACAGGTCATGCAAGGCTACTGGAACCAGCCAGAGGAGACAAAACTCGTACTCTCTGCCGATGGCTGGCTCAAGTCTGGCGACGTGGGCGTGCTCGATTCAGAAGGCTACTTTAAAATTGTCGATCGAAAAAAAGACATGATTATCGTCTCTGGGTTTAACGTCTACCCCAACGAAATTGAAGACATCGTAGCCTCTCACCCAAAAGTTTTGGAGGTCGCAGCCGTTGGGGTGCCCGATCCGCACTCAACCGAGGCTGTAAAAATTTTCGTTGTACAAAAAGATAGCTCCCTCTCAATCGAAGAACTCACCCATTACTGCAAAGAAAATCTGACGGGGTACAAACGGCCTAAACATATTGAATTTCGTAAGGAACTTCCAAAAACCAATGTCGGCAAAATCCTTCGCCGTCAGCTTCGGGACGAAAAACCCTCAACACTATCCTAACTTTCCCAAGCCAAAATAAATTGCGATACTCTGTACCCGGGGGTAGCTATAGCTATTCCTCACCGGTTTACTGAGATGAAATACAAGCCAAAGGACGTTTGAATGAATGCGTTTCAAGCCTTAGCCTCCGCAATTGCAACTGCCGCCGTCACTATCAGCGCCTCAGCAAGCTACACCAGCGCACCTGAGGCCGTGTCTGCAGACGCCAGGCGATTGTCAGAAATACTCAAAATCACGAGCCAGAAAACCAAAATGGCGCAAATGTGCAATCTGATCGAAGTCCGGGCTGACCTAAGTCGAGTGGCCTCACAAATCCTCGGCGACTTTTCAAAAATCGCCAGCGACCAGGAGGGCGTTGAGAGATTTGGTGATCTGATCGGCTCCATTTTAGCCACTGAGTTTGAAGACATTTTGGGTGCAGGAAGCAAAGGAGCTCATTACACGGTCTCAAACAAAGCTTCAAATCGAGGCAGTGGCACTCTTGGAGTGAAGGTTCAATGGGGTGGCAAGCAGCTCGAGGTACTGGTCAACAGATTTGGCTTCAAAATCACCGATGTCCTTTGGACCAGCCTCAGTTTGGTAAAGGATTTGCGTGGTGAGTATCAAGCCAAAATCAAATCTTTTCGCAATAAGGGGTCGCAGACTCCGGTATCTGATCTCGTTGACTCCCTCATCGCTTCAGGCAACATCGTTCGGTGTCGGTAACAGCCAGCCTGAGCTAGGTCGATTGACATCGGAATTGGTCGACCTGATACTGAATGAGCTATGGAACTGCGTGATCACAGCCCCTCTCGAAAAGCTTTGCAAATCAATTTGGATGACTCCATCTATGGCACATTTGCGGAGATTGGCGCAGGCCAAGAGGTGGCGAGACATTTCTTTCAGGCCGGGCGGGCGTCTCACACAGTGGCCAAAAGCATCTCCGCCTACGACATGACCTTCAGTGATGAAATTTATGGACGAGAGACTCGGTACGTCTGCGAGGCTCGACTACTGCAGATGCTCGATCATGAGTATGCCCTCATCGAAGAGCGGCTTCGAACCAAGCGTGGTTCAAACACTCGATTTTTTGCCTTTGCCGATACGGTCGCAACCGCCAGCCAAGAGGAAGAAGGCACAGCTAAATCGCATGGTTGGATGGGGATCCGCTTTCAAGTCACGCCGGGTGGCCCTTACAATGACATTGTTCTGCACGTTAAACTTTGGGACCGATTTCGTCTGGCTCAGCAAGATGCCCTGGGGATCCTTGGCGTCAACCTTTTGCACATGGCCTACTTCCCCTCTGCCAAGAGTGAGGAGCGAATCACTCAGTTGATCGACAGCCTCAACACCCGCCGGGTTGAGGTCAATATGATTCGCTTTAGCGGCCCGGACTTGCGACATTTGGACAATCGGCTTTTGAGTTTAG
Organism: Bdellovibrionales bacterium; assembly: GCA_041739415.1. Taxonomy (GTDB): domain Bacteria; phylum Bdellovibrionota; class Bdellovibrionia; order Bdellovibrionales; family UBA1609; genus JALHOQ01. Next base: position 56,134 of record JBGSNU010000043.1, read on the forward strand.
AGTTGGTAAAGCAACAGCTCACTGAGGCTGTTTTGTTTGCGCCGAACGGTGAAGTTCTGCATGCCGGCGATGCCTTGTTTCGCCAGCCCGTCTTGGTGCAGCGAGGGACCTATCGACCCGTTACGAATGCTCACGTCTCGATTCTCGACAAAGTCTTGCAACAAATCACCACCAAACCGGCGGGAGTCAACGCTCCCAATGTGCTGCTTGAAATCACTATGAATAGTCTGACCGAGACAGCTGGTAAAATGGATGATGAGGATTTTCTTCATCGGGTCGACACTTTGACCGCGCTGGGGCATCAAGTGCTGTTGTCGAACTTTCAATTGTTTTACCAAATGAAGCACTTTTTGCGGGAGTACACCAAGGAGCCGATCTCGATCGTTATGGGTGCAGCCCTCCTGCCCAAGATGTTTGATGAATCCTTTTACCATAAACTGCCCGGGGGAATTCTCGAGGCCATGAGTCGCTTGTTCGATGATAAGACTCAGATCTATGTCTACCCAGACAAGTCGCAGCTGCTCTGTTCAACGGCCAGCACGTTCAATCCCAGCTCAAATTTAACCCATTTGTATCAGCACCTACGCACCAATGGGCGCATCACCGATGTCCTCAAGTGCGACGACGTGGACACGTCCATTCACTCCTGGGAAGTGCTGCAAATGCTACAGAAACGAGACCCCAAGTGGCGAGCACTCGTGCCTGAAAAAGCCCGCCAATTGATTGAAGAGCGACACCTCTTTGGCTATCGCCCCTCTTGAGCCTGCAACCACTGCGTGAGGGCCAAAACGGCTTGGCCACTCCCGCCTCCCTCTAGCCAAGCGCCTTCGGGTGAGTCCTTCCAAGCGTAAATATCAAAGTGGGCCCAGGACACTCGGCCGACAAATTTTTGCAAGAACAGGGCTGCGGTTATGGCTCCGCCAAATCCGTCAGGAGAATTGATCATATCGGCAAAGCCAGAGCTCAGCTGCGTCCGATACTTTTGATAGAGTGGCATCACCCACGCCATATCCCCCACCTCTTGCCCTTTTTCTGCAAGATCAGTGGCGAGCTCAGAGTTGTTCGCAAATAGCCCGGCAATTTGAGAGCCAAGTGCAACTTTAATTGCACCAGTCAAAGTGGCGAGATCAATAATGTATCGCGGTTTGGTTGGCTTTTCACACGCCAAAGCCAAGGAATCTGCCAGCACCAACCGGCCTTCGGCATCGGTGTTGTGAATCTCTACGGTCTGACCATCTCGTGCTCGCAAGACATCACTTGGGCGAAACGCTCGTCCACCGATGGAGTTTTCAGCTAGCGCCAAATACACATCCAGATTTACTTTCAGATTCGAGGCGACGGCCCAGTCCAGAACTCCAACAGCCGCAGCGGATCCACCCATGTCTTTCTTCATCAGTCGCATACCTGCTGCGGGTTTGATATCGAGACCACCGGAGTCAAAAGTGATCCCTTTGCCGACGATCGCGATGGGAGCCCCTCGAACCCCACGCGGTCGATATTGAATGACAACTAACCGAGGCGGTGTAGCGCTGCCGATCCCCACCGCAAGATGCAAGTTCATTCGCTCCTTAGCCAATCGACGCTCATCCCAAATTTCTAACTTAACCGTTAATTTTTGGCTAAACCAGAGTTTCAAGAATTGCGCGTAAGTCACAGGATTCAAAAGATTTGGCGGCAAATTGGTCAGATGTCGCGCCAAATTGACTGCCCGACCTCGCTGCACAAAACCTTCCACCTTTTGCTTGAGCAGAGGCCCGCGATTTTGCTGAATTGAAATTTTAAATGGCGGAAGTTCTCCCCCAAAAACTCGCTTATAGCGATAAAGACCAATCTCTAAACCCAGCAACGCCGCTTCACATAGCTCGTCCGTCAGGTCGAGTTCAATTGCAAGCGCGCCAATTTCAAGTCGTTCCACGTGTGCAAGAGCAGATCCGACGGCATCTCGAACCCGAACCGAGGCTGGAGTGGCGAGCTTCAAGTCGACCTCAATTTCGAGCTGCGCTAAGGGGTGCAAATGCACGCGCACACCCTCTTCACTTTCAAACAATTTAAACGGAGCTAGATCTCCCCTTGTCGATGCATCTACCGATAGAGTGGCCACTTTTGTTCGACCTTTGGGAGGCCTTTGCGTCATGCATTGACTCAGCAAAGACAGATTAGAAAAGCCCCATGTCCCCGATATTTTTTTTGGCTGTTTCTTTTGTTTTGGACTTGGGCGTGATGACTTTTTGCGCATAAAATTCCCCTTCGACTGCGATACAGGCTATAGTAAATTCATGTCTGAGGTAAGGCCAAATACTTTCAAAGTCGTACAGCTTAACGCTGAGAATCTGTTTCTCTATCTAGACGACCCAAAGCCTCGCGACTGGAAGACTCTCTCTGAAAAGGAATGGAAGAAACTCTCCAACGCCTCCACACCCAACAAACCCTTGAGCAAGACCTTACGCTTGGCTGAGAGCCTCCTCCACGTCGACGCGGATCTCATTTGCTTGAACGAAGTCGGCGGACTTGAGTCCATTCATCATTTCAACAACCTGTTTTTGGGGAATCACTACGTACCTTATCTCATCGAGGGCAATTCCGATCGTGGCATTGACGTAGGCTACCTTGTGAAACGTGGCCTACCCTTACGAGCCGAGATCCTTACTCACAAAGATCGCCCACTCGACTTTTTGTACCCGCACGAAAAGCAAAGTAATCTGTTCTTTCAGGATCAACCCGAGCGGCAAGTCGCGACCCATTACTTTTCTAGGGATTGCTCAGAGCTTCGACTTTTCAATCCGGCCGATGCCGACAAGCTCAGTTTGGTTGTTCTTTTGGTGCATTTAAAATCCAAACTCGACCCTGACGGTATAGACCCTTACGGCACCGAACGACGGCGCGCCGAATTCAACTGTCTACTCTCCATCTATCGAGACCTTCGAGCCGCACAACAGCCCGCAGTGCCAGTGCTAGTCGTCGGTGATTTTAACGGCTGTGCCCGTCGAGACAATTTGGCAAAGGAGTTTCAGGAACTCGCTGAGACGGATTTGGAGTGTGCACTCGAAGTGACCGGTCGCTCTGGGCCTGACGTCGCCACTCAATTGCAATTCAATCGCAACAGCAACGTCACCACGCTACAGATCGATTTTATTTTGATCTCGCCGGAGCTGCGCCCTCACCTTGTGGCTGAGCAAACACACGTCCATCGGTATTTATCGGATTTGCAGGTACCGCTCCCCTTGCCTACGACACTTGAGCAACGGCTGCAGCTGCCGTCGGATCATTTTCCAGTGGTGGCTGTGTTTCGCGATTTATTTTGAGCGCGCGGACGGAGATTTATCTGGGCTTGAACCTGCCGGCTTAATATCGAGCAACTCCACGTCAAATATCAAAACTGAATTGGGTGGAATTTTCTGCTGCGGGCGATCTCCGTATCCCAGTTCTGGTGGGATGAAGAAAACCGCTTTTCCACCCTTCTTCAACATCCTAAGCCCCTCGCTCCAACCGGGTATCACTCCATTCAACGGGAACTCAGCCGGAGTGCTGCGCTTGTTCGAAGAGTCAAACAGCGTCCCATCCGTCAAAGTCGCCCGATACTTCACCTGCACGATATCTGTTGGCTTGGGAAAAGTGCCTTTGCCTTCAGTCAAAATCTTGTATTGCAACCCGCTGCTTGTGGTTTTCACGCCCTCAGCCACTCGATTGCGTGAGAGAAAGTCGTCTGCAGTTTGCCGATTCTCCTTGGCCAACTCTCGCACGGCTTGTTGGCGCTCGATATTGAATCGCTTCAGTGCCTCTTGCATCTCATCTTCAGTCAATTGAACCTGTTCAGCCTTAAGTCCATCCTTCAGTCCACGCGCCAACGCCGTCGAGTCGAGATCTAAATCCTGCACGCGAAGACTGCGGGCGAACTGCGCGCCGAGCGTATAGCTCACCTGTTGACGTTGCGTGCGTGGCTTGCCAATCCAACCCAATGCCCAGGCCAACCCCAAGATGAGCGAAAGACTTATCACTCCACCGGCAACATACGCTAGACTTCGACTTCGCACTTCGTTCTCCCATTAAAGCAAAAGTCTAGCTGAGCTTGACGTCTTGACACAAGCCCTTAACTCGCGCATTTTCGACTCACTATGTACGAAGCCGTGACCCAAAAAATTCGGATTCAGGTCGAACCTCAGTTCATCGCCGAACAAAGTGATCCCCAAAGCGGTCACTACTTTTTCTCTTACCGAATCCGCATTCATAACGAGGGTTCAGCGAACGTCACGCTTCTCGGTCGTCATTGGATCATCACTGATGGCTTTGGCCAAACCGAAGAAGTCGTTGGTGATGGTGTCGTGGGCCAGCAGCCCGTTATCGCTCCCGGTGAGATGTTTGAATACTCGAGCTTTTGTCCCCTCGCCACCCCGACTGGCTCCATGCACGGGACCTACAGTGTGCTTGGCGCCGACGGAAAAAAGTGGCAGATCACCATTCCAAAGTTTGTCTTGGCCGAGCCTAGCCACTACCACTGATTGATCGCTTAGGTTCGCACTGCGCAATCTGACCAGTCCCCTTAGAGATCCTTGAAAGGTTCAGCCCGTTTAGTTATAGCTAAAGAGATCTTTGAAATTTGGCCCCCGTGGTGAAATCGGTAGACACAAAGGACTTCAATTGGAGCCTTGGGCGGGAAACCGCGCAAGTGGACACAGGGATAACGGTGAACGCTCTTCTCTTTTTCATCAAAGAGGTGCCAACACCGTGGGAACGTTTGCTCTAAACACGCAAGCGAGCGCCGTAGAGACTAGATACCTGTGCACCTACGTTTGATTCAGCAGTCACACTACAGTTAGACTGTTGAGGTAAATAAGGTGAAGATATAGTCCAGACCACAAACGACATGTCGGCAGCGAAAGCTGTAGTGGTAAGAAAATCCTTGCCCGTAAGGGAGTACCAGTTCAAGTCTGGTCGGGGGCACCAATTTTCAGTTTTGTTTATTTTGGCAAGGACGCCAAATGGGTTTTTTAAGTCAAATTCGATAGTTGCGCCATTCAGGCGCGGGTTCGAGACCAGCCTTTTGATGAAGTCGGCCCTCTCGTTAGCACTTCTACTTTTATACAGTGATTTCGCCTCCTTACAAAGTTCGAGAGTTGTGAGCGCAGTTTCACGAAAACCGCCCTTCATATCCGATTCTACGGTGTGAATGGCGAAATTCAGGTCTCTACGTTCCGTGCGGAAACGCTTCACCAATCGCTGATAAGCTTCGGCGTCGATATTTCCACGTTCCATATTATCGTAAGCCTGATCCTCTCTTGCTTCAAGCTGCCTGACGGCATCTTTGAGTTCGGAGACTTTGCGAGCGCCACTTGAAACGGTTTTACTTTGCCCCTCGTTGAGAGCTTTGGCGATGTCCTTCGCCAATTCCGAAGTGATGCTGATTGCGTCCACGGCACGCTCTAATTGCACCCAGATTTTGTCCTCGCTGAGATTCATTCCGAGCTGACTACCGTGAGCCATGCGGCCATTGGTGCAATGATAATAGTGATAGGTCGTCTT
>JBGSNU010000044.1:0-1834 GCA_041739415.1 Bdellovibrionales bacterium
TACCGTTCCAGCGGTCAACGCACCTACGGCGACCTGCTCGCACAAATAGCCACACGTGTACCCGAAGGTGTAACAGGTTTGTCGGGTGGCGCTGCTGATATCCAATAAGAGTTGATCTTTCACCCACGGGGCGTTGTCCCAATGGGTCTTCTCCGAACCAATCAACATCCGTCCACAGAAGTCGTCGGGCTTGGTTTTGCCTGATTGGCGCAAAATGGCCGTCGCACCCATCGCGAGCACCAACAACCAAAACAGCCACCGTTGTGCATTGGCGAAGACGGCAGGTAGGGGGACACTCCCGTTATTCTCCTTCTTAATTTGTGGACGGTCCACGACCATCAGTCCGATTTTGGCATTAGTTCAGGAGGGCCATACATTGGTTCATCGCAGATAGTGCCAGATCCAGGAGGCCATTCGCAATCCTCGTGGAAAAAGAGTTTCCAAAGGCGCTGCTGCATTCGACCCTGCTCGCCATCCGGCCGGGTGAAGGGCGCGGGCCAGCATTTGAAATAGGTGTAGTGCGGTGTGTCGCGTGTTTCCAACCAGAAGTCTGCCGCGAGGGCTTCCTCTTTGGTACATTTGGCATATTGCCAGAAGTGCGGACCCAGCCACATCTCGGCGGTGGGGAGGAAGTAGATCGTCGTGAGTAGTTCTCTGGAGCGGCCAGGATTTAGCGATGTGTTGATCCTCACTCGTTCCGGGCTGATCCCGTCTATACTCTTCTCAACGCAGGTGCGAATCAGGGGCGGAGCCTGCCCATATGTCCTTTCATAATGCCTATCGAAAAAAGGTGCATTCTGCCAAGTTCGGTAGAGGCTTCTCCACTGCCAACCACCGATAGACGGATTCGCATTTAATAAAACTTCAATCACTGTACTCCAGCACTCTGGCGCTCTAGCATTTTGATCAATGACGCTCCAAAGGTGCGATTGTCTCCCTAATTCCTTCGCATGAGCCAGCCGATAATTTACGCTGACACCGTGGCGGCCTGTTGTGACGCAAAAGCCATCAAGGTTACGCGCGGTTATGAGATTCTTCACCTCCGCTGGACTGAGTTTGAGATACTCTTCCGAGTGTAGATTCTCTGGGTGTCCGCATATTTGCTGAACATCAAACCGCTGCGGCAGGCAATCGTGATTGTGAAGATATTCCGTCAAGGCATTCCAAATGCTTACAATCGGTTCTGGGACATCAGGAAAAGCCACAGTGAAGCAAATTCGATTATTGTTCATGGCACTAATTCAAAAGGTTGAATCTCAAGGGTAAATCTCGACGAGACTTGTTCCCCAAGTCCATTCACATAGTTTAGCAGCGCGTTCTCCAACTGATCGCTGGCAGTGCCAGGCTTTTTAAGAATATGTAGTTTGATAGGTGTAGAGGCTGGCGAATTGTCTCGGAGTTTGAGTATTGCTTCTTTCATTGCCCCGATCGCCCCATCCGGATTCTTGAGTGACTTGATTTGCACCCAAGCAGGCCCGGAGAAGTCATAACCGGCAGCAGTCGGCGCGTGGACGTAACCCGCCTTTTTGTAAACTCGTTTGTAGATGCTCAGTTCGGCGAGAATGCCGCGCACCCAGTAGTTGTGGGGAATAGCAGGTTCATTATCCACAATAGCTGGCACGTCGATTTCCCAAAGCTTGCCTGCATTCGGATCGCTTAGAAACTTTTTGAGCGTGGCCTTACCCTCGGCTGAAAGGCCGCTCTTAGTGAAAGTCGCACCCACGTCTGCGTTGACCATCAAGCCAGGGTTGCCATCAAAGGCTCGAAAAAACGCTTCGAAAAACTCATCTACCGTGCCGTCGGGTTTTGACACCAAAATGATCTCATCAGCCAC
>JBGSNU010000005.1:0-256299 GCA_041739415.1 Bdellovibrionales bacterium
GGTGAGCGTGGCTCCCAAACGGCCGTGGTGTTGTTCCAGGTGAGGATTTGATTGTCGGCTGGTGCAGTTGCGGCGATCGCGTACGAGCGCAAGCGAGTCGCATTGACGTTGGTGAGCAAATAACCGTCGACTGCGGGGAGAACCGCATCGTTCGTGAGTTCCACAAGGTTATTGGCAGCAGTGCCGTAGTTCCTCAATGCAGCGGTCCCGAGCCCGGTGATGTCGGCGGCGTTGAGTGATACCACGCCCGTGCGACCTGCCACGGACAAAACCGGTGCATTCAGGTTTGTGAGGAGCCAACCATCAAGTGCCGGTAGCACGCCTGTGTTGGTCAATTGCACGATCTTATTAGCCGTTGTGCCGACGTCGATGGAGATCGTATCGCCCGCGCTCAAAGTGCCGCCAAGCAAACCATTGCCGGCCACAATCTCATAGCCAGCTCCGGGCGCTTGGGCCACCCACTCATTTGCCGCTTGATCCCACACAAGCGTTGAACCGCCGCCTACACCTAGGCCAACTCCGGTCACATCCAGCGCCGCTCCACCAATGCGGGTGTCGACGTAACCTTTGTTCGCCGCATCGGTCGCGGCTGTTGGAGTGGCAACATCCGTCAATCGCTGACCGTTGAAGTCAATCAACGTGCCAGGGCTTGATGGTATATACTGAGTGGACGTGCCGTCGAGCAGGTCTTGAAGTTTTGTGAAGTTCGTAGTTGAGAACACATCTTCTAAATTTGTTTGGCTCAGCGAGATCGGAGCGTTGGTGTTCACCAGCAACAACTGCGAGGCCGAGTAGCCTTGCACACTCTCCGCCCGCTCCGCCACCAAAGACGTTGGCACAGACGTAATCGGCATATTCGGTGAGATGATGCGTGTCACATTGTCTGGCGGTTTAATCAACACCCTTAAATACCGGATATGACCAGAACTTGGATTGTAGGTGCAGTTTGAACCATCGGAGACGAGCCTGCCCGTAATACTTGCGACTGTGTTGGAGTAAACGCTTTGCATGGTACGAGCTGAATAAAACGCTGTACGTTTACCTGCGCCGCTCGCAGAACCCACTTGAATCGTAAAGAAGCCGTTCGTGCTCGAGGTGTTTACGTTTTGGGTTTCTTCATACAATATACAGGTCTGATTGTTGTTTAGGATCTGCAGCTTAAGTTCGACTGGATTTTCTTCCATTGGCGTGGTGCCGGCGGCGTTGCTGTAGAGCCTACCGTCGAGGGTAAAGCTCTGCCCCACCTCTTGCGCTGCAAAAGCTGACTGGCTCAATCCGAATGCCAATAATCCCATGAAAGTCGCTCTGCCGGCTAACTTAGGGATTTCAATAAACGTCACCACAACTCCCTATAATCAAGTGAGCGCTCGCGCCTCACCCAACGTCTTGTATATCGACATTTATTTAGTGATACTGTAGTTTTAAATGGAGGCCACCGGTTGTGACGCGCCATAGATTGAGCCACGCCGCGACGACTAACTGGACGTGTGGTGACTCATTGAGAGACAAAAATTACTTGGCGATAACAGCGACTTTCACATCGGCGTAGCCGGCCATCATTGAGGTGTACATGATTTTCTGTAGCACTTCGTAGGGCAAGGAGCGATCGGCCTGCATGAGGACGGTTCCATCAAATTCAAAGCTATCATTCAGTTTAGAAATCTCTTTGGCATGTTTAGCCCGTTCGTCTAGGGCCACAAACAGGGCGCGCAAGAATGATGGGTCATTGGAGTCAATGGCAGATGCAGGCACTCGACCCTTCTCTAAATCCATGACTTTCTTTTCTTCAACAAACACTGCTGAATCCGACACAATCAACTTCACTACATCCACAGGGTCAGCCAGGGCCGAGGACTCTGGTAGTCGCATGCCATCTTTTGGAGTTATATTCACTGGACTCGTTGAGTAGGTCTTCAGCAAGAACACCAACAAAATAACAAACATGTCCACCATAGAGGTGATTTGGATCTTAAAGCTCGAGGGCGCTCGTCGATCCATGAATTTTCCAAAACCTTTGCGCTTCATATTACAGCCTTAAGTTTAGTTACCAATCACATTGCCAAAGAGCACATTCGGAAACATCAACTCGGTCTCGACCTTTTGACCGCTCGCTGGATCAACGTAGGCCACTTTTTGGGAAGCGGGAGACCGGCGGAGCGTATCCATAATCTTCACTAAGTCATTGAGGTCCACATCATTCTCGGGCTCGAGATCCACTCTAAACACTTCTGGATTTTTTTCTTTGATCGAGAAGGCGGCGGCATGGAGTGCGTCGATATCCCACTTGGAGTCTTTGTTGGGAACTCGCGTGGGTGTCGACTTGCCCTCGCGCACGACATCAAATTGAAAACCGGTTGAGCGGGAGACCTTCAGCGAGACTGTCGTCTGCACCTTGTTGTCATCTGGCTTTGCCGCAGCTTCGGCCACAACCTGAGGCACAGAGGTGTCGATCATCTTCACCTGCACAAAAGCCACGCTCAAAAGCAGAAGCGGGATGATCGCCACGATAATATCTAGGATGGGCGCCAAATTTAAATCAAACGTAGCGTCTGTGCTTCTAGATCTGGCTCCACGCATCTTAAGACACCTTGGGAGCAGCGTTTGACTTCTTCATTCCATCCGCATTTAAGTTGCTGGGGTAAGCTGTCAGGCCTTTGTAGGGCATATAAATTCGGCCCTGCAGAGCTTCCATTAATTTCTGTGAGCACTGATCGATCTCGCTAAAGAGTTGACCTTGTTTAGCATGCAAAAATGAATAGGCCACCATAATGGGAATGGCAAACATCAACCCCAGCATTGTCGCCGTCATCGCGATTGAAATCCCCTCAGCCAACAGGGTCTGCTTTTGCGCCACATCGGCAAAACTCACCGCGCGGAAGGCCGTGATCAAACCCACGACTGTTCCGAGCAAGCCAATCAACGTCACGACGTTAGAAACCATGGAGACGTGCCCTAAGCCCTTCATCAGCTTTGGCGCAGTCTCAGAGGCTGCGATGTCCAGCGCGGACTCCATCGCATGCTCGTCACGATCCGACTTCTCTAAAATCCGCTTCGTCACATAGGCGAGGGGCTTCTTCTCATTGGCGGAACAAAAGGTGATCGCCTCTTCTATCTTGTCTTGCTCAACTAAGCTCAAGACCTGCTTGAGAAAGGGCTCGGCCGGGAGCGTGTACTCACCATACAGCGTGCGAAAGCGCTCAAAGATAATATAGAGTCCGAATATTCCGACACCCACGATGCACATGTCGATGATCTTGTAGTTGTTTAAAAAACTTAAGGCGGCGTCCATTTCAATCCTCCGGCGGCAGGGAAGTTTAAGTGCTCTGGCCCTTCGGCTGCACCTCACTAAATCAATCCCTCGGTACGCTCAACCTAAACATAAAGGGCCCCACGCGATTCTATCTTGGCAACTGTGAGATGTTTCAGAATGCAGGAAACCTATGAAAACTATCGATCTATCAGACACCGCCGCAAATCTCGAAAGAACTGACGACAATCTAGACGCCTGAAATTGTCTCAGGCTGAAGCATTTTCACTACGCGAGAGCTCAATGGGTCCTTTTGCGACCACTGACCGCGGCACCCCGCTTGCTCTGTTCCCACCTTGTCATGGAAGACTTTAAACCTGCATGGATGCAGATTTTATTTTTTGTCCTCGCTTTGCTGACACCTGGTCTTGCGCAAGCCGACCTAGAGTATGTGAGCGTTGAGCAGCGGCAGGTGCTACGAGAGGCGTTTGCCAGCGGTGCCGCTCTTGGCTTGGCCGAGTTGCGCGGCAAATGGAAGTGTGACTTATTTGGAGTGCGAACCAACCTCCAAGTGAAGCGAGACTTGGAGCTCTATGCTTGGACAGGTGGAGACAAGCCAGGCCTTTGGAAGAATCAGGGCGCACAATTGATCACAGATTATCGCATGAGCCAGGCTTCGCTGATCGGTGCAACAGAACAATTTGAAGATGAAGTCAAGCTGACCACCAATGGAATATTGATATCTCAACTGACGCTGCTCAAACCCAGTCGAACCATTCTCGCCTACGCTCTATGTCGAAATGTATCCGTCAATATCGCGGCGTTCCCTTGACAGCTCCTGCAGCTGATTACTTAATAACAGACTCATGGAACTTTTGATTATTGCCGTTTGCCTGGCGCTGAATGCTCTACTTGCCGCGACTGAAATCGCCTTTGTTACACTCACTCGAGCTCAAGTGAAGGAGCTTGCCAAATCCGGCAAAGCCTCTGCAAAAACACTGCTTGAACTGCGTGAGAATCCTGAACGCACTTTATCTGTCATGCAAATTGGAATTAGTTTAGTCGGTGCCCTCGCTGCCGCCGTGAGTGGGGCCGAAGCCCATCAAAATCTCAAACCTTACCTATTAGAAAACTTTCCGATTGTGGGGCCGCAGATGGCCGTCGCCATTTCATTTATGGTTGTGGTCGTTCCGCTTACGATGTTTCAAGTGGTTTTTGCGGAGTTGGTGCCGAAGACTCTCGCCCTGCGCAACCCGCTCCGAATCGCGCTGTTTTCGGCTCGCACGCTGATGGCGCTCGACAAAATATTTTTGCCCTTAGTGGACCTGCTGGAGTGGTCTACCAAAAACATCTTGCGACTGTTCTTTCCAAAAAGTCGTCCGCAGCCCACCAACTCCGTCGCTGCAGCCGACACGGTGGAGCTCGATCTGCTATCCTCCCAAGCCAGACAATATATTTTGAACCTCGTCGGCCTTGAGAAGAAGCGCGTGCGGGATGTCGCTTTGCCATGGGCACAAGTGGATCACGTTTATTTTATGCAGCCCCTCAGTGAAGTTGAGGCTGTGGCCCTCCGCTCGGGTCACACGCGCCTGCCTGTTGTGGCCGACGGTCAGATCTTTGGCATAATCAACACCAAGGAGCTCGTGGCGCTCATCAAATCTGGCGCGGACAAATGGACGCAGATTGTACGGCCAATGTCGAAGGTGCAGGAGTATGAAACACTCTTTAAGGCCCTGCGGCAGATGCAAGAGAAGCGCTCTCACTTGAGCGCGGTCTATGCCGGCACCACACTCACCGGCATTGTCACGATGGAAGATATTTTGGAAGAGGTCATCGGCGAAATTTATGACGAAGACGATGACGGCGCGATCAAGCGCATTTTAACGTCCGCAGGTCGCTGGCGCACACCGAAGTAGCCTGGTGGGGCAAAGTCTCTTGGCTGACGACCCTACCCCGCATTATCTCTACTGCTTACTTGAAACCGAGTCGATCAAGCTCTGCAAAGCCGCTTGATTCTTCACACCGTGAAACTGCAACTGCACACGGCGATTTTTTAACAGTGCCGATGGGGTCATGGAATCACTCAAGAGCTCAGACTCGCCTCGGCCGTCGACTTTGATTTGTGTTGATCGAACACCCGCTGCCGCCAACCGTTTAGAAACCACAACTGCCCGTTGAGTCGAGAGTCGATCGTTGTAGGCAGCAGGACCGCGTTGATCGGCGTGACCAATCACTTCGACTCGAGCAAAGAGGTCGTGATTGGCTGCTAGCACTCGCGCCAGACGTTTGAAGTAAGCATCAGAGTTTGGCAATAGCGCCGTTGAGTCTGTTGGAAAATGCACTAGCCGAGGATCTAAGTCATAGGTTTTCATCGCACGCTCTGCCAAGTGGGTCGCCGGGCGTGGCGCTTCTTCTTGCGCGATCGCTTGGGGTTGGTTTGAACCAAAGCTCACTTGGAGCTCAGCCATAAATGTATTCACTGAACCACCGCTGAGGCCAACACTTGTCATGGCCCGACCACCCAAGCGCACGAGATACTCCTCGCGCCAAGTGAACTCACGCAACGCTTGCGCTCCCACAAATGAAGCTAAGTTGTCGGTGTTGGAGCGGTAGCGATCTGGATTGTCCACCAGCGTGTTCCAAAGGGCACCGAGCTGCCATCGATTGGTGAGCTGATAGCGACCGGCGAGCTCTGTGTACAGGGATTGAATCGAGTCAGAGTCTCGACCGTCTTGTGTCAGAAAATGTGTGTGCAAGCCAAGCCCCGCGTCTGTCACGAATGGAGCTTGATCAAAATAATAAGAACCCAAAACTTTAATGTGACCAGGCATTCCGCCCGTGCGGGTCTCGCTGTTCTCCATCGTGCCTATCCCAGCTCCGATTAAGGGCCAAAAACCTTTGGGCTCATAAATGCTTCCACGTTGAACATCGGGGCTCAAAGTCAAAGCGCTGCGATTGTCTTGCGCTTGAGCAAAGCCAGAGAAAGTTAAAAGAACAGTCAGCGCATAGACGAAATTTAGTTTCATTTGAATCCCCTTAATTGGCCGAAATTTATCGGATGACGCAGGCGATGGCAAGACCTATGCTTTGAGTCTCAGGTGGAGGAACTATGGCAAAAAAGCTACACGTTGGATTGATCTTTGGCGGCCGCTCGGGTGAGCATGAGGTCAGCATTGCTTCGGCGCTATCAGTCTATCAAGCACTCGATAAATCTCGTTACGAGGTCACTTTGATTGCCATAGACAAGCAGGGGCGCTGGCTCTTGCCCGATCCACAGGCACTGTTGCAACAGTCCTCAACTCCTATGGCCGCGAAGTTAGGCAAGGTCGATAGCACCTTTGCACTTGTGCCCTACGCCAACGCTCAACAGCTGGTGACCACAGACTCTAAATCCTCTGCGGTGCGCCTTCCGCCAGTCGATGTCATATTGCCGATTCTGCATGGCACTTATGGTGAGGACGGCACAATTCAGGGCCTCTTAGAACTGGCACAAATTCCCTACGTCGGCTCGGGCGTGTTGGGCTCAGCCCTCGGAATGGACAAAGAGGTGTCGAGGCACCTTTTGAAGGCGGCTGGGATTTCGACCGTGCCGACTCTCACGCTTCGAAAAAGCGAGTATCTAAAAGATGCCGAAAATTGCCACCGTAGAATTTTGGCCGCGTTTAAACTGCCTGTGTTTATCAAGCCGGCCAACGCTGGCTCCTCTGTTGGCGTGCATAAAGTTAAAACTCCAGAGCAATTGGCCACAGCCCTCCAAGATGCTTTTACCTTTGATCTCAAAGTTCTGGTGGAGAAAAGCGTACAGGCGCGCGAGCTTGAAGTCGCCGTGTTAGGCAATGATGACCCACGAGCGAGTGTGGTGGGCGAAATCATCCCCAAGCATGAATTTTACAGTTATGAAGCTAAGTACCTTGATGCCAATGGCTCAGAACTGGTGACGCCGGCTCGGGACGTTTCAGATGCGACAGTTCAACAGATTCAAGAGTGGGCGATTTTAGCGTTTAAGGCACTGGACTGCCGAGGCTTGGCGCGCGTTGATTTTTTTCTCGATAAAGTCACAGGCGAATTGTATCTAAATGAAATCAATACTATACCAGGATTCACTAGCGTAAGCATGTACCCCAGAATGTGGGAGTCCAGTGGCTTACCGTACCCCGAGCTCTTGAACGAATTGATACGCCTGGCGCTCGAACATCACGCTCAGCGGCAAGAGTTGCGGACCACTTACGGCCCTGCGTAAAGCTCTTACGTCTTCGTCCGCATCAATTTTTGGGCGCTCGGCTTAAGTCTTAGCTTCACCTGGCCGATGGTAGGACATCCCCTATTTTTGACGAGGAGAAGTCATGTCTCAATATGATACCCAGAGCCTGTATGATTTTTTACTGCACACGCCTGAAGGCGGTTTACGAAAAATGTTGGTCGACCGCAATCGCATGACCGACGTGCACTGTTCATTGCTCGTAAAGATTGTTCGCTCATGCACAGAGACTCAATTTGCCGAACACTTTGAAAAAGAAGACTTTCCAAAAGTTCGACTGGGCCCAGCTGAGAGCAAAATCAAAGAGAAGTTTTGGGCAGACTGCAAAGCCGTGCTACTCGAGCGAGGCATTTTGCAACCCGCCACAGCCCCCAGAGTCGTGGCCGCCCCAAAAATCGCCGCTTAATTTCTATACGTCATTCTCAAAAGTCTGGGCGCTCTACCGAGCGCCAGACGCAGGCGTGACAAACGAACTTTGCCCTTGGCCGCGCTCGTTCGCCATCAATGAAGCGACCGTACGATCGACGGTCACTTGATCGTAAAATCGACAAAACACGTGATCACCAATTCGAGTCTTATCTCGGCATTCGTCGTACCAAGACAAATCCGTAGCAGCGGCAGGATTCAAGTAGTTCGACCATGTCCCGGGCTCCGAGCATAGCGCATCTTTTGCTGCACTCAGAATCTCAGTCATTTGCCGATCTCCATCCACCATGCGCCGATCGCTCTCGCTCATTGCCGTCCAACTGTATTGAGCCTTTTGATAAATGACCCCGCACGCTGTAGGCGGAAAATTGTGATTGAATTGCCGGGTCACAACCGACATCCCTACGGCCACCATGCCATCATAAGACTGATTACGAGCCTCAAAGTAGATGTTGCAGGCCATGCACGTCAGTCGATCCTGATCGGCCGAGGTGCATTTGTGACCCCGCAGTTTTTCTGCTAAACCCTCTGGAATTCCAGTTGGGCAATAGGGGCCATTCGCCGTTGGATTCGCAAGTTGCGCCCGATCGATATTGTACCGAGTGCGGGTGGAGTCGACTCTGTTGAGTTCAGTGAACCATTTGTCTTCCGGTATTCCTTCTGCCTCATACTTATTTTTTGAGTCTTCCGCATAGGCTTTCATTGCGGCCAAAGCACCTTGGGTCAGTCGATCCTTTAATCCGTTGTCTTTGTGCCCTTTGTAATTCCCATAGTTGCCAGGTGGTCGAACGAGCTTAGACTCAAACCCAGCGCTCAAGTAACCCCGAGGCACCTGACCCGGAGCAAAGCTGTTGAACCGACTTGTCGGAGGCCGATCACCAGGCGCCATCCCAGTCGTTGGAGACCGAGTCGCTGCATGGGGTGCCCGCACTGCTTTTTTTTTCGCACCCTCACGCGCTGGAGCAAGAGGCGAAGCCGCTGTAATGACCGACACACAAACTATAAAAATCGCGAGTTTGACCATTGCCCTCATACATCAGCAAATATCGGACCTATAGAACTAGTGTACGAGGCGAGATGAAGCGCGCCAATGGCGAGGAATCTAACATTAGACAAAAGTTAGTACGACTCGCCTTAAGTGGAGTCTCAAACTGAGACGATCGTCCTAACGACGACCTTGATTGTGCAAAAAACGGAGCTGCAACAGCTCCGTCAGCAACAGACTGTGGGTCGATCCACAGTATTATCCACCATTGGCCTTTAACGACTTTTGAATGGCTTGGAGAATCGGTTTGGACTGGAGCTTCAGCATCTTCATCACCTCTTGTTGTACAACTCCCGATTTGTACTCTGGCCCTCGTCGAGCCGTCACTCGAAACGCCAGCGTGTTTGGTTTGTTGAGGCAAGCCTCAACATTCAACTCTCGGTAGGTGTTGGCCAAGGTGGTGCTTGAGCGAGACAAATCGGCGCGGATCAAGTAACTCTTCGCGCAGTCGGATTGAGTGGCGACGGTGCGAATTTCAGCGTCCAAATCCACAACTTCACAAATAAACGCCACACATTTACGCAGAGTCATTTGAATCACCGGCATCGCTGCTGATCCCGAAACCCTTAGTGGCTTCAGTATGGTCGTGCTGCTATCCACTGCCGGCACGTAGTTGTAAAAAATAGCGCGCGTGTCAGCGACAGTTTTCTCTAGGGCACGCTCGGGATTGCTGCCTCCAACCTGAATTTCAGATTGCAAAACCAGATCAGAATTTTGCGCGAGGGCCTGCCAGCCAAATACCAAACACGCGGCTAGAACTATGGTCTTCGAAAGTTGATGAATAATCGACATAGCAGTTTCTCCTAAGTGAGGCCCCAAGGGCGTTTACCGACTCGTAGGTTAGCCTACCGCTGGCCGAGGAGTTTGCCGAGCCGCACCGTCACTAAGGCGGGACTCAAATCCGCTGTCGGCGTTTGAAAAATCTCCCAAGACGTGCCCATTTGTGGCCACTCGTCCCTCGCCGCATCGCTTTAAAACCCGCTAGATTCGTCGTTGCCCGGGCGCGGTCCTTGCTCTACCACCGTAGGATAATGTCCAGGAGGGATATTGCATGCGCAACGCTCAAAGAAATTTAGTCGTGCTTTTCATTCTGACACTGGCCCTACCGATTCTCGCCCTACCTATAGTGAGCTGTGAGAAGAGCCCGAAGCGCCTAAAAATTGGCAGAGGCGATACATCTACAGAGTCAATTGATCGGCTGCCTGAGTTTGATCGCAAACTGCAAGATCTAGCCTCTGATAAAGACGCCGATTGCTTGCCCCTCAAACAGATTGCGGATGAACTGCGTAGCAACTCTCAAGCGCTCTTTACTTTGTCTACGCATTCCGTTGGTGCTGGTGAAGGCTTAGACCCAAAAACTGGCACAGGATTCACCTACAGTCTGAACAACAATTTAAAGCTGGCCTCAATGAAACACTCGCCGCCCCTCCTTGAGGTCGCACTTGGTGTCGATTTAGAAAGTGGTCGACAGGGCGAATTGCTGGCTGTCAGCGAGCAGGTGGCCTGTGACACGGTTACGTTTTCGCCCAAAGAGGGCGAACCGCAGATGTTCCGCGTGGTCCGAAAAGACGGCGGAGTTTTAGTCGTTGCCAATGATCAAAACGAAGTCCGTTATTATTCATTGCCGAGACTTCAGCCCGGCACACTGAGTGTGGTCGTTGTCGAAAATGCCGAGCTCAAAGCGTGTCCACAAGATGAAGCCAAGGCGGTGCAAGTTCGGCATGAACTGAGATTGAACTGGGGCACCGAGAATTTACAGGAGCTCCGGCTGGAGCGAGCCTACCTCAAGACCATCGCCGACAACCTCAGTGAAAAGCAGCTGTCCGAAGAACTCAAAGAGACCCTGGCGCAAAAGCCAAGGCGCGCCTCGGCGGACAGTTCAGAGGATATCCTGATCAGCTACCCGCTCTTCACCCAGTTGCAAAGTCTGCTAGAAACAGGTGACTTCGCCGGCGGCAAATGTAAAAAGCCATAGCCAATGGCAAATGCAATTAGCTTTTTGATCCTAATTTTGTTCTTGTGGGGCAGAACACTCCACAAGTCGAACCTTCGTTTGCATATTCTGATTATGTCAGGCGTGATTCTCGCCGATCTGCTGCTGGTTCTGAGCCTCGTGCTCAATCGCGATGCCCTGAGTAAAGTGGATTTGCAAATGCCATGGACCTTACAAATTCACGTCCCGATCGCCGTTTTTACGGTGCTCCTTTACCTGCCCACGGCCTACACGGGCGTGCAATTGCTACGCGGTAAACAGGTGCACGCACGCATGCGCAAATTGGATCAAGTCTTAGTTGTAAGCCGAATAATGACTCTGGTGACCAGCTTGATGGTGCAGTTCATCGCAGTTGAAGTAGCCTAGCTCGAATAGCCGATAACCTTTTGCTCGATAGTGCCAAAAATGCTACGGCCCTCTCGATCAAACATTTGCATTTTAATTGTATCGCCCACTTTCATAAAGGGAGTCTTGATCACGCCGTCGTGGATCTTCTCTAGCATTCGCTTTTCTGCCAAACAGCTGCTCCCCATTGCCATGTCTTCGTTCGACACGGTTCCGCTGCCCACAATGGTTCCGGCTGAGAGATTGCGCGTGCGAGCGGCGTGCGCAATCAGCTGACCAAAGTGAAAGTGCATCGCACCAGCGTTGGCCTTGCCAAAAAACTGATTGTTGTAGTCGATTGAAAGCGGCAAATGAATCCGGCCCTCATGCCAAGCAGAACCTAGCTCGTCGGCCGTGACTGCAAACGGACCAAACGCCGACGACGGCTTACTTTGGAGAAAGCCAAAACCTTGCGCCAGCTCTTCTGCCGTGAGCCCACGCAGGCTGACATCATTGATCATCACAAACAGCGCAATCTTCTCAATCGCTAGATCCGCCGAAATGCCCATCGGCACGTCACCGACGATCACGCCAACCTCGCCTTCAAAGTCAGTGCCGTGATTAAAGTCCACTTGCGGAATTCCTTCGGTGGGCGCCAAAAAAGAATCGCTCCCGCCTTGATACATTAAGGGCACGGTCTCTAGAGTCTCAGGCAGTGGAGCGCTTCTCGACATGCGCACAAGCTTCACATGATGAATGAAGGCCGAGCCATCGACCCACTGAAAACTCCGCGGGAGTGGCGAATGCATACGCTCCAACTCAATCGCGAAACTCCCTTTGAGGTCAGAGCCTGAGTTCAGTTGGTGACTGAGACTCTCCAGTTGAGGCCGCGCCACCGACCAATTTTCAAGGGCCACCCGCAAATTTGGCGCGATGCCTGTCGCGAGAATGCCTCGCTGGTTGTCTTTGGAAACAACGATGAGATCACCGTCGCGACTGTTGCTTGATTTTAATGTGCCTAGTTTCATGCCCCCAATTTGAGGTCGGAGTGACGTGTTGGCAACAGCAATTTATCCACCAATGACGCATCGCTTGCGCCTAGACGAACGCCATTCACCCAGTAAATTAAAAGTTTCGACACGCGCCCCATGGAGGCAAAGATGAAGCTCTACAATTACTTTCGCTCAAGTGCCTCCTACCGAGTTCGCATCGCCCTTCACCACAAGGGGCTCGATTTTGAATATGTGCCCGTGCATTTGGTAAAAGACGGTGGGCAACAGCACCTGCCCGCTTATCTAAAAATCAATCCCATGGGACACGTCCCCACGCTCGAGCACAACGGACTCATTCTTGGTGAATCCATGGCCATCTTGCAATATCTAGAGGCCATTCATCCAGAGCAGCCGTTGTTCCCCGTGAGCGTCGGCGCGCGTGCGCAAGTTCTGCAGATCTCAGAACTCATCAACAGCGGAATCCAACCGCTACAAAATCTAAAGGTGATCAAAGAACTCGAGCAAAATTTTGGCCTGAGCAAAGCCGACACCGAACGCTTTGTTCGACACTGGATTTTAGATGGGATGAGCAAGTTGGAGCAACTGGTCGAGGGCAAATCGGGCGCGTTTCTCTTTGGCGACACGCTCACTGCCGCCGATTGCTTTTTGGTGCCTCAGTGTTTTGCAGCTCGCCGCTTTGGCGTCGATGTGGCGATGTTCCCCAATCTGAATCGAGCCAACGCCAGCGCCCTATTGCTTAAGTCGGTACAACTGGCCCATCCGGAAAGCCAACCCGATTATCAGCCGTAATCTTTGTTCGACTGCCCGTGATCGACGGGCTAACCTCTGCCAGAGTCAGAGCCGTGCGCAGTTGCAACAGAGCCACAGACAAAAGCGTCACTCCCATAGCTAAGTGTCCAACGGCCAGCAACGGTGGCGTGTGAAATAGCACATTGGCTATCCCCAAACCCACCTGCCCACAAACGAGAGCAAAGAGCCAGCCGGACCTGCGTCGCAACGCGAGCGTGGGAGCGCCTCGACGCATCACCAACCAGGTGCCCAGCAAAACTGCAAACAACGTGTACGCCCCAAGCCTATGAATCACATGCAGGCCAATAATGCCGGAGAACGTAGGAAACCATTGTCCGTGGCAGGTGGGGAAGTCTGTGCACACGAGGGAGGCAAAGTGCGCCGCGACGAGGCCCCCTAAAAATATCTGCCCATAGATCGCAAGTGCAGCAAACACACACAGCGGAATAAGC
Source organism: Bdellovibrionales bacterium (assembly GCA_041739415.1). Taxonomy (GTDB): domain Bacteria; phylum Bdellovibrionota; class Bdellovibrionia; order Bdellovibrionales; family UBA1609; genus JALHOQ01. The sequence continues at coordinate 13,548 of JBGSNU010000005.1, forward strand.
CACCTAGGAGTTGGCGCTAAGGACGGCTCTTGCGGCTGCGGCGACTGCCGAAGGGTGAGATAAATCCACAGAAGCGAAGAGAAAAATGTCGTGCCAAGCATCAGATGCGTGACCACAACATTACTCTTCAGCAGCAAAAGCACCGTCAAACCACCAAACACGACCTGCACCATTAACAACACCAGCGCAAATCCAGTGAGGCCCTTGAGGAACCGTGAGGCTCGGCTTCGAAAAATAAAATACGACAGCGCAAAAGTAACAAGCGCGACGAGGCCCGCCAAAGCCCTATGCAAAAACTCTAGATAAACTTGCGGATGATAGTCTGGAATAAAGTCACCGAAACACAAAGGCCAGTCTGGACAGGCCAAACCCGCTTTCATTATGCGAACCGATCCGCCCAAGGCGATTAAAAAAAATACACTTACAACTAGATATTTAAACGCTCGCTTGTACCAAACGGGTAAACCAAGGGCTTCACTTAGCGACCGCGGCGCTGCCGATGCAGGTGTTGAATCAGACATAACTCCCCATGGCCCAGCTGAGCCATTTATCCATCACTGGAGCCGCCAAGTAGACGAGCAGACTCAGATTCGTCCACAAAAAGAAGGGCAACCATGCCCGTCGCTCCTGACTGCGATAGTATTTAGTAAATTCCCAGATCACCTTCATAGAAATCGGGAGCACCAAAACAAGGTAAAGTGCATTTGCATGCAAAAACAACGGGGCCATTAAGGCTACGCCGACATAAGTAAACAAATATAGACCTACATGGTAAAGCGCGCGGCCAGGGCCAAGCTGGACCGGCAACACCGGAAAGCCTCCACTTTCGTAATCTTCACGAAACCGAATCGCCAAAGACCAAAAGTGCGGCATTTGCCACAAGAACATCACCAAAAAAAGATAGACGCACTCGGGGTGCAGAAGATTAGACGAGTTGACCGAATAGCCGATCACGACCGGCATAGCTCCGGGGATTGCACCCGGCACGGCACCGAACACCCAACGTCGCTTCCAGAACAATGTGTAAACCACATTGTAGAGAAACAAGGTGGCCAGTGTCAGGAGAGCCGGCAAGGGCCCCAGCAAGAGCAGAGTAAACAACCCAATTACGGCAAAAATTCCACCGATGGCGTAGCCCTGCCAGGGTTGCAAAAACCCTCGGGGGATGGGGCGATCTTTGGTCCGAGCCATTAACCCATCACGGCGCCACTCTTGCGCTTGGTTGATCGCAAATCCCGCTGCTGCGGTAAAATACAAACCCACACAAAGCAAAACGGGATGGATCCAATCGAACTCTTGTGCCGCATGAAAGCTCACGGCATAGCCAGCCAACGCGCTCACTAGGGAGAATAGGATTATCCCTGTCTTTGTGAGCTGCGAATAGGCCTTCCAGTACTTCATTTTATAAAATGCTCGGTGGGTTAATTCGGGTTACGATATCTAGCCAGCTGAAAAAGAACAGGACGATCAAAAAGAAGACCGCAGTACCAAAGAGGACCCAGTACAGTTTGTCGTCATATTTTAAGTGCATAAAGTAGGCAAGCACGAAGCCCGCTTTTATCGAGGCAATCGCCATAGCAATCACCGTATTGAGTGCACCGAAGTCCACCTGTGCAACCGCCACCGTAATAACCGTCAGAAAAAGCAAAAGCCCCAAGATCTTGTAATAAAGACTTAGTGGAATTGTGTGATGTTCGCCGTGCTGTTGACCCATGACTTCTCCTCAACCAACCAGATAGAGTAGTGGAAACAAATAGATCCAAATCAAATCCACCAAATGCCAAAACAGTCCCACGCACTCAAGCGGAGTGTAATAGCTCGAGTTGAACTCTCCCTTGTGGGCACGCACAATCAACCAGGCAATCAGGGCCATACCCGCAATCACGTGTGAGCCGTGCAACCCTGTCATAGTAAAGTAGAAGGAGAAGTAGAGGCCCAAGTTGGAGAATCCGAGCTCTTTCAAAGCCGCGACTTCAGGCCCATCGTAGGCAAAATAACGACCAGGCAACAGACCCTCGTGAATCTTGTGCGTGTACTCAAAATACTTCACAATTAAAAAGACAAAGCCACACGCCAAGGTGATGTAAAGATTGGTTAGAACTAGCTTTTTGTTGTTCTGTTGAGCGTAGTAAATGCTCAGCGCCATAGTGAGCGAGCTAAACAGCAACACCACTGTGTTGAGAGCGCCGAGCTTCCAATCTAAAAACGTGGCTCCCACCTTAAAGGTCTCTTTAAACAGCTCGTGAAATAAGATGTAGCCGACAAACAGCCCGCCAAACATTATGATCTCGGTTACGAGAAACAACCAGGTGCCAAATTTGCTAGATTGGTACTCATGCTCAGCACTGTCAAAGTGATGGGCATGGTGACGATGTTCAGATGTTTTAACGGTACTCATATGGACCTGCCGTGACTACGGGTTGAACATGAAAATTTTCATGGGGCGGAGGCGACGAAGTTGTCCACTCTAGGGTTTTACCGCCCCAGGGGTTTGGACCACTCTTCTGACCTCGGTAAAGACCATGCAAGATCACACCTAGCCCCACTAAGAAGCCAATCCCGATGGTCCAAGCTCCAATAGAGGAGATTTTGTTCAGCGACTCATACGCGGGCAGGTAATCAAAGTACCGCCGAGGCATCCCCATCGCTCCCAAAATAAACTGTGGAAAGAACGTGACGTTAAAGCCGATGAAGATCAGCACAAAACTGATGCGCGCCCAAGTTTCATCCACCATGCGCCCAAACATTTTGGGGAACCAATAGTAAATGCCGCCCATAATCGCCATCAATGTTCCGCCCACCATCACATAGTGAAAGTGCGCGACGACGAAGTACGTGTCATGAAAATGCACATCCACACCCACGGTTGCCAAGATGATTCCAGTGACTCCGCCGATGGTGAACAAAAAGATAAAACCCAGCGCGTACAGCATGGGCGAGTCAAAGCGAATGGAGCCGCGGTACATAGTGGCCACCCAGTTGAAAACCTTAATGGCCGTCGGCACCCCAACCAACATGGTAATAAACGAAAACAGGATTCCGGCGACTTCAGACTGACCACTGACGAACATGTGGTGTCCCCACACAAAAAAGCTGACGGCCGCAATACCTACAGACGACAGCGCAATGGCCTTGTAACCAAAGATTGTCTTTTGCGAGAAGGTTGCAATCAGCTCACTCACCACACCCATAGCGGGCAGGATCATGATGTAAACAGCAGGGTGCGAATAGAACCAAAAGAAATGCTGAAACAAGACGGGGTCGCCACCGAGGGCCGGATCAAAGATACCAATGCCTAGCAGGCGCTCTGCCGCCAACAAGAGCAAGGTGATCGCCAAAACCGGAGTGGCCAAGACTTGCAAAATGGCTGTGGAGTACAGCGCCCAGACAAACAGAGGCATCCGCCAAAAAGTCATCCCCGGCGCACGGAGTTTGTGGGTCGTGACGATAAAATTTAGACCCGTCAAGATTGAGGAGAACCCGATCACAAACGCGCCAAGCACCATGAACAACGTGCCGTTATTGGTAGAGATGGAATACGGCGTGTAGAAGGTCCAACCCGTGTCCACTCCATGATAAATCAGCGAGGTAAACGCGATCGCTGCACCAATCATCAAACAGTACCAGCTCATCAAGTTCACTCTGGGGAAGGCCACGTCTTTTGCGCCAAGCTGAATCGGCAGAAAGAAGTTTCCTAAAAAGGCAGGGATGCCGGGGATAATCACCATAAACACCATGATGGCCCCGTGAAACGTCATGGCGCGATTGTAAGTGGCGGCATCCATAATCGTCGGACCCACACTAAACAACTCCACCCGAATCAACATGGCGAAGATCCCGCCGATAGCGAAGAAAATCATCACGCTGATCATGTACAATATGCCGATTCGCTTGTGATCGAGCGTGGTCAACCACGACCATAGCCCGCTCTTTTCATTCAGATAATTTTTGTTCGGATCCGAAGTTCCTGCCATTGGCTGCTCCTGTTGTCTGCTACTTCAAGGTCTTAATAAACTCGATCAGCCCCAAGAGCTCTTGCTCATTGAGCTGACCCGCAAATGTCGGCATCACCCCTTTTGGATAACCCGCGACGATTTTTGCATTTGGATTGAGAATGGACTCACGAGTATAATTTTCATCCACCAAGTACTGCTGACCGTCGTCCATAGTCTCTTGTCTGCCCCACAGGCCCTTAAAGCTAGGTCCAATGCCTTTGACATCCGTCACGTTGTGACAGGCGATACATCGCGCGGTGTGAACTTTTTGGCCAATGTCCGCAAGGGGCAAGCCTTTGTAAGGATCGTTGCTAAGCCAGTCTTCGTATTTTTCACGTGATACGACGTGCATGATCGCCGCCATACTCGAGTGCTGATCACCACAATACTCTGTGCAAAAAACTTGGTAGCTACCTTCACGCTGAGGCTTGAACCAAAGTTGCGTGTATCGACCCGGTACTGCGTCTTGCTTGGTTCTGAAGGCGGGTAAAAAGAAACTGTGCAAAACATCGGCAGAGCCCAACACTAACCGAACGGGCTGATCAACCGGAACGTAAAACTCACCACTCGACGCGCGCCCACTCTTGTAAGTAAAGGTCCAATTCCACTTCTGCCCGAGCACCGATATCTCTAGGCCATTCTCAGGCACGGAGCGAAGCTGGTAATACACCAACCAACCCCAGGCAAAGGCCACCATGAAAATGACGAAGGGGATAAAGCTCCACAGAAATTCCAAAGTTGTGTTGTGAGCAATGTAGGGCGTTTTTTCGCCCTCATGCTTGCGGCGGTACTTGATGGCAAAATAAATGAGCCCGCCGATCACGAGTACGCACGAGATAAAACTGACAATGAGCAAAAACGCATAGAGCGAATCTACATTGGCAGCGATTTCACTCCCCTGGGGTGGCATGAAGCGGCTAGCTACGGATGCTGACGATGACATGGGTGCCCTTCTCCTTTAAACTCGAGGACCATTTTGTGCGCTGAAATTTTTGCGATCCCGCCACCAAACGGGAATCAAGAACAGCGCCAATGCAAGTACCATGAGGATGCCTCCGATCCGCATGATATTCCACGCATAAAGCGTGTATTTGTTCTTGGCCGGATCAAACTGAAAACAGAACATCAGAACTTGCTCAAAAACCGAGCCGATTTTGCCATTCGAAGCCTCGATCAAACTCAGTCGAAGGGTCTGCGGAGCCACTTGAATGCCGTGCAGATACCGGGAAATAGAGCCCTCTGGTGTGATGACATACGCAACAGCCGCATGCGCAAACTGCTGCTTATCGGCCATCCACTGAAATTTAAAGCCCAGTTGATCTGCCAACTTTTGCACATTCTCTTTGCTGCCCGTTAGAAAGTGCCAACCGCTCTCACCCAGGGGGCGATCGTAAACCTTGAGGTGATTGATCTTCTTTTTTGAGGCCAAGTCTGGAGTTTCAGTTGCGTCCATACTCACAGCCACAAATTCGTACTCACGGCCAGTGGTCCACTTGAGCTCTTTCATTGTGTCGGTCAGGCCGTTGAGGTGAAAGTTACAAAGGCTGGGGCAGTTGTAATAAACCATCGCCAACAGCACCGGCTTATCACCCTTTAAGTAGGTTCCGAGCGATACGGTTTGGCCTTGGTCATCCGCAAAGGTCAGAGTGCGGTCTAATTTCGCACCTAAGTGCTCCTCGACCCCCACGCCACGAAGCTCATTTGGGAGTTCGTGTCCCGTCACTGTCACATTCGTGTCGTATGCCCAAAGGTTTGGCACCAACAGAGAAGTGATTATTAAGCCCAGTGCGGTTCGCATAATTTGCATCCTACTTAGCCGTCTTTGCAAACGCCTCTAGTTTGGCCTCGTCGTCAGGGACTTTATCTTGAGTGATCGCACGCATGTACTGCACCAACGCCCAACGGTCCGCTGTTGGGATGTGAGCGAATGCAGCCATGCTTGTCCCCGCTAAACCTTTTTGCAAGGTTGTGAACAGAGCGATGGAGTCTCCGCCCTTGACCCATTTGCCTTCTACTAAATTTCTTGGACGTGGATTGAGACTCATTCCGGCGGGTCCGTCGCCAAGCCCTTTGGGCCCGTGGCAAACAGCACAATTGTTGGCGTAGATTTTTTCACCGTGAACGGCGACTTCAGCCATCTCCACCCAGGGTTTTTCAACCTTAGCCATATCTATAGCTACCGGCTTGGCCTCACCACCCGCGAGAGTCGCATCAGCAGCTGGAGCCGCGTCTTCAGGCACTTCTTTTAAATTGATCCCCGGATGAAGTGCAGAGACGTAAACAAAAAATATAAGAGAGAAGGCCATCGAGAAAAGGAAGGCTATAAACCCGCCGCGATTGAAGCTGTCGTTCTGCATCGTTTCTACCTTTGTGATTCTGTCACGAGAATACCATTAAATTAAAACATCAGTCACGCCTGTAGATTCATTTGGTTTTCGCAACCCCGACTGTGCCGCGGAGCGACGATCCCCTGTGAAACACTCCCCGTGTGTCTGACAACGGGGCATTCTAACAACGAGAACAAGGGAGTCGAAGGATGAAAAGGCAACTGTGTCTTTGGTTCACAATTGGTTTGATGCTTTGGGGCTGTAGCTCTGCACCTAAGCAACATCTCGATAAGATAATTGTCGGCATGGACAAAGGTGAGGTGCTAGAAGCCGCGGGCAATCCCCGCCGCACTTTTCGAGAGAAGAGTCGGGACCACTGGGTTTACATTTTTTACATCAACGATTCCAAAGCGCTTCGGGTTGTTGTCTTTGAAGGCGGTCGGGTGATTCAAGTGAACACGCCGGCGGCAAAAGACCCGTGGGAGTCTGACCTCGAATCCGCTGAAACCTTTGAAGAGTTTGAAGCAAAGGCCAGAGCCCGCCAAAAAGCGAGACCCTAGTGACATGGACGGATTGGATAGAGGCCCTTGGCTCCAAAACTCGCGTGACGATGATAGGGCCTATGTTCGACGGCGCCTTTAAACCCACGGGGCCCACTCTTTATATTGACGGTGGCGCACGCCTTCGTGACGCTCAATATGCGGCCCTACACCCGCAACTGTCCATCGGTGACGGCGACTCGGGCGGCGGCCTCACGATGCAAGTGAAGCTGCCGGTCGATAAGTCCCAATCCGACTTAGCCTATGCTCTCCACAGCTTACCGCTGCAAATAACTGAAGTTGTGTTGCTTGGTTTTTTGGGGGGGCGGCGCGATCACGAGCTGATCAATCTCGGAGAGGCGCAGCAGTTTTTAAAGAGGAGCGCGGCTCCCCGACGAGTCTATTTTGATCGCCAAATTATTGGCCTTAGTGCCGGAGACTTCAGCTTTAACTATGAGGGCACATTCAGCCTCGTTGCTTTTGAGCCAGGCCTTGTTCAAATCACCGGCGACTGCGCCTATCCGCTGGAGCAACCGACCCATTTGCCCGGCATCACCAGCCTCGGCTTGAGCAATCGAGCCTATGGCCAAGTCCAAATTCACACAACCTGTTGCGCCTTTGTTTTCTATATCGAAAATCCCTAGCGCTCTAACCTCAGGCGCTTTGGCTTAGCCTCTTTGGTTCCCTCGGTGTGGACGGGCAAGGACGTCTCCGCAGGACCCTCAAACACCTCATACTTCTTTCGAATAACTTTGGCGGTGCGGGTGAGCATCTCGTCGAGTCCCGCTGCGCCCTCTAGCTCCTCAACAGTCTTTTTTGTCTGAACGTCATAGCGCCGGTTGAGATGTTCGCCGCGATTTGGGTAGCGAAGGGTTAGATCACTCTTTAGCTTCATGTACTCATCTGCAGCTTTGTTGCGCTCATCCGCGAGCTCTAGCAGGCGCTTTATAAACTGCTGCTTTTGCTCTGGGTTTTTTTCTCCAGCTTTGTGCTTAACCACTTCCGCAAACTGCCGCTCAGACTCCGCAATTCGCGCGGACAATGTGTTGAGTTTTGCCGTTTTTTCACGAAACTCCTTCTGATCTAGGCTTTGCGAGGACCCAGCCCCAGCCCCCTCCTCGGCGGTCGCGTCTCCACCGCCACCTGCCGCCAGCGCACCCGGAGTCGCCAGACAAAGAGTTAGTCCAAGCGCCATCGATTTAAGACTGAGAAGATTGAGAAATCGCATATTGCTCCCATGAAATGCTCAGCGGTAGCGGCCGCAAGCGAAGAATGAGTAGGTAGGCCTTTACTGGCGAAATATTGCTGATTTTCACTTCACCATTTTGAATGGAGCGCAGAATCTGATCAACGTCCCACAGCATCCGTCGATCTGTGATCGCCTCCCGAAACTGCAGCCGGATCTCCGCGGTGTCGATCCCCGCGATTGCAACATTGTAGCGCAAAGACCCGTCTCGCCCACTCGACAACTCGGAGTTGGCAAAGGCTCCGATGTCAGACAAGTCCGCCGACGCCATTGCAGACTCTGGCACCTCGGGCAATGGCGGAGGCTCAAGCCACGATTCGTCGGGGGTGACCTGAGGTTCAGGCGCGGGGGCGGGGTCGGGGTCGGCCGCGCTCTCGATCACTTGCGCGCCCGAGTGTTCGATTCGTCCGTCCATGTGAACGATGAGGGGCGCACTGCAAGAGCCACACTCAATCAATCCAAAATCATCCTCGCTGATGCTTGCAAAACAAAGCGGACATTGCCCCATGCACCTAAATCCGCAGCTTTTTCTTTTTGCCGTCTTTCTTCATTCGACGGCGCTGCTCGCGGTTCAACTGGTTGTCATCGTCAGTTGGCCCAGGACCATAGGACATCTGCTGCATCGGTCGTGTCGCCACTGGACCAACGCTAGAGTTCGCATTCAGGCCTCGAGCGCCGGCTGGCGCAGCTGGAGTCACAAAAACTGAGCTCTCATCCGCGCCGGCATAGCTCAGGCCAGAGGCGTCCAGCTCTTGTTGCTCGCGCTCTGCCACCAACTCTCGCGCCCGCTCTTCACTGACCAATTTAATTTTGAGTAGCTTCTCGACGGTCTCTTCAAATATCCAGAGGTTCATCTCTTGAAAGGCATTGAAGGCTTCTTTTTTATACTCGATGAGTGGATCTTTTTGCGCATGCGCACGCAGATGAATACCCTCTTTGAGCCGATCGATGCGCTCTAAATGCTCCTTCCAACGCTGATCAATCGTCTGAAGCATGAGCATGCGGCCCATTTGGTCAAAGAAATTGCCGATCTCAACTTTTTGTCGATCGTAAATAACCTTTACTCCATCGGTCAGAAGCTGGGTGATCTGCTCCAAATCTTTGGTTCTCAATTCGTCTTCGGTTAAAGGCAAACCAAAGTGACGTTGGGCTGCCAAAACTAAGCCTGCCAAGTTCCAATCTTCACGGCGCGAGCCCTCGGGGATGAACTGATCGAGAACACTCGAGGTCACATCACTGAGCATATCCAGGAGCTTACGCTCGATGCCTTCACCCGCCAAAATTTGACGACGCAAGGAATAGATCGCCGTGCGCTGTTGGTTCATCACATCGTCGTATTCAATTAAGTGCTTACGAATATCAAAGTTATGGCCTTCAACTTTTCGCTGAGCCCCTTCAATCGCGCGTGACACCATGCCCGCTGTGATTGGCTCATCCTCAGGCACCTTTAGCGTAGTCATGATTTTTTGGATGCGTTCACCGTTGAAGATGCGCATGAGATTGTCTTCGAGCGATAGATAAAACTGCGAAGCTCCCGGATCGCCCTGTCGACCTGCACGGCCACGCAGCTGATTGTCAATGCGCCTGGAATCGTGGCGCTCGGTTCCCATAATGTAAAGACCGCCGGCCTCGATGACTTTTTTCTTATCGGCTTCACACTGATCTTTGTACTTTTTTGCCATCTCGTGAATGCGCTCATCCGAAGCATCAGGCCCCGCTTCACTGCGGGCTAAAAACTCTGGGTTCCCACCCAGCAGGATATCTGTCCCTCGCCCCGCCATGTTGGTGGCAATCGTGACTCCCGCATATCGACCCGCCTGCGCCACAATTTCAGCTTCGCGCTCATGGTGCTTGGCGTTCAACACGTTGTGGGTCAGGCCCTCACTCTTGAGTAGCCGAGACAGGCGCTCCGACTTTTCAATGCTGACGGTACCCACCAATACGGGCTGACCTTTTTCATGTCGCTCGCGAATATCTTTGGCCATGGCTTTAAATTTGCCGGCCTCTGTTTTGTAAACGACGTCTTCGGCGTCGACCCGCGTGACATTGCGGTTTGTGGGGATCACCTGCACATCCAGATTGTAAATCTTTTTGAACTCCACGGCCTCTGTTTCGGCTGTGCCCGTCATGCCTGCCATTTTTCGGTACATGCGAAAGTAGTTTTGGAAGGTAATCGTCGCCAGCGTTTGATTCTCGTTGCGAACGTGCACCTTCTCTTTGGCCTCAATTGCCTGATGCAAACCATCGCTCCACCTGCGCCCTGGCATAAGTCGACCTGTAAACTCATCGACGATGACGATCTCGCCATCTTTAATCATGTAATCCACGTCTAACTTGTAGAGGTGGTAAGCCTTAAGTGCCTGGTAGATATGGTGCAAAAGATCGATGTTCTCAGGGTCAAAAAGATTGCCCACTCCGAGGAGTGATTCAACCTTAGAATTCCCCTCTTCTGTCAGACTTGCCGTTTTGCTCTTTTCTTCCATCGTGAAGTGCACGTCGAGCTTAAGATGGGGAATAATTTTATCGATGACTAAGTACTTGTCAGTGGAGTCGTCTTTCGGCCCAGAAATGATCAATGGCGTTCTAGCCTCATCAACCAAAATCGAGTCGCACTCATCGATAATGGCGAAGTTCAGTTCTCTTTGAACGTAGTCTTCGAGTGAAAACTTCATGTTGTCGCGCAGATAATCAAAGCCAAACTCATTGTTGGTGCCGTAGGTGATGTCGGCGCCATAGGCGCGCTTGCGCTGTGAATCGCTGAGGTCGTGCACGATGGTTCCGGTAGATAGCCCCAACCAGTTGTAGAGGCGCCCCATCCATTCGTTGTCTCGCTTAGCCAAATAATCATTCACCGTCACCAAGTGAACGCCGCGCCCCTCCAGGGCATTCAAATAAACCGGCAATGTGGCGACTAACGTTTTGCCCTCGCCCGTTTTCATTTCGGCGATAGCGCCCCGATGCAAAGTCATGCCGCCAATGAGCTGCACGTCGTAGTGTCGCATACCCAAAACGCGCTTTGAAGCCTCTCGGCAAACCGCAAAGGCCTCAGGCATAATGGAATCCATGGTCTCGCCTCTTGTCAGGCGCTCCTTGAACTCACTCGTCTTGCCTTTTAAAGCATCGTCGCTTAGGCCGACCAAGCCGGCCTCGAGGCTGTTGATGTGGGTTATCATCGGCTGCAGCCGCTTCATATCCCGTTGATGTTTTGTACCGAAAATTTTTGTAAGTAAATTCGTGACCATAAGACCTTACGATAGTCCCAAAGAATGCCTAAGTCTACCGGTACTGGCCCGTCGCACGATACCCCTCAAACAGGACTATCGCCACGGCCGTTGCGACATTGAGACTGCGGATCGGACCGACCATTGGAATGCGCAGTGTCTGATCTGGATATTGCGCTAAAATGGCTGGATCAAGACCTCTGGTTTCGCGACCAAACACAAACCAGTCGCCCGGCTGAAACTTCGGCTCATAAAGCGATTGCTTGGCCTTTGTTGAAAGAAAAAACACCCGCGAAGGATCGGGAACCTCCCGCATCCAGTCCGCCCAAGTGGGATGATGGACAAAATCCAAGTAAGGCCAATAGTCGAGGCCAGCTCGCTTCAATCGACGGTCGGTGATCGAAAATCCAAGCTGCCCAACGAGATGCAATTTGGCCTGAAGGCCGACACAGGTGCGACCAATGTTACCGGTGTTTGCGGCAATTTCTGGCTCAATCATCACCACGTGAAATGGCGGATGAGATTGGACGCCCTGAGTCTTCTGTGGTTGTTCGTTGTCGGACATAGAAGGCGAGTGCTTACCAACAATTAGTGCATCTGCGTACCAAATATTTTTTGACTCTTGCCGCGCTTCTGAGGTTTAACTGGAAAAACAGGCGCACCCCATTTGAAAAAAACACTTAGATGAAAAAGTTAGAGGCCATCATCAAGCCATTCAAGTTGGATGATGTCATCGAAGCCCTTACAGAGCTGGGCATCGAGGGCGTTTCTGTGTCAGAAATCCGGGGCTTTGGCCGACAAAAAGGGCGCACTGAGATTTACAAAGGCGCCGAGTACGTGGTCGATTTTCTACCCAAAGTGAAGATTGAGACGGTCTTGCCAGACGAGCTCGTAGAACCGGCACTACAAGCCATTCAAAAAGCGGCCTTCACGGGAAAAATCGGCGACGGCAAGGTCTTTGTCTTGCCGGTAGAGACGGTGCTTCGCATTCGCACCGGCGAGCGAGATGAAAGTGCGATTTAAATTGGAATTTACCCCATTTACCCAACACTTTACCCGAGGAGCCCAATCATGAAACCAGCAGAGGTTATAGCGTTTGCAAAAGAACGCGGAGTTAAAATGGTGGACCTAAAGTTCATCGACTTGCCAGGCATGTGGCAGCATTTTACCATTCCTTTAGCTGAACTCCGCTTAGATGTTTTTGAGGAGGGCCTCAACTTTGACGGCAGCTCCATTCGTGGATGGCGCGCGATCAATGAGTCCGACATGACCGTGATCCCAGACCCTCGAACGGCCAAAATGGATCCGTTCATGAGTGTACCTACGCTGTCGTTAATTTGTGACGTGGTCCAACCTGACACGCATGAGCCCTACGATCGCGACCCCCGCCAAATTGTTAAAAAAGCCATCTCTTACCTCAAACAAACGGGCATCGCCGACACCGCGTACTTTGGGCCCGAAGCTGAATTCTTTATTTTCGATGACGTGCGCTACGAGCAAACGGCAAACAGCGGTTTTTACCAAGTGAATTCAGACGAAGCCACCTGGAACTCGGGCCGTGAAGAAAACGGCAGAAACTTAGGCTACAAACCTCGCCTCAAAGAAGGCTATTTTCCAGTGCTTCCCTCGGACACTCATCACGATCTGCGCACTGAGATTTGCCTTGAGCTCGAGCGCCTAGGCATCGATGTTGAACGCCAGCATCATGAAGTCGCGACCGCCGGCCAGGGTGAAATCAACTTTCGCTTCGACAACTTGCTGGACGTAGCTGACAAACTGATGTGGTTCAAATACGTCGTGAAAAACGTCGCCCGCCGCCATGGCAAGAGCGCCACCTTTATGCCCAAACCCATTTTTGGGGACAACGGTTCGGGAATGCACACGCATATGTCTCTATGGAAGAACGGTCAGCCCCTGTTTGCCGGCGATCGCTACGCTGGACTTTCAGACACAGCCTTGCATTACATCGGCGGCGTCTTGAAGCATGCTCCCGCTCTGTGTGCGATCACCAATCCTTCAACGAATTCGTATAAGCGCTTGGTGCCTGGATTTGAGGCTCCCATTCGCTTGGCCTACAGCTACCGCAATCGCTCCGCGGCCATGCGAATCCCCAACTCTGGAACAAATCCAAAAGCCAAACGGATTGAGTTCCGCACGCCCGACCCCAGCGCCAACCCTTATCTCGCTTTTGCGGCGATGTTGATGGCTGGCATAGACGGCATTGTAAACAAAATTCACCCCGGTGATCCACTCGACAAGGACATTTACGGCCTGCCTCCCGAAGAAGCCAAGAAGGTCCCCTCTTGCCCCAAAACGCTCGACGAAGCCCTCGAGAATCTGCGCCGCAATCACGAGTTTTTGCTTCGAGGCGACGTGTTTAGCGAAGACTTCTTGATGACGTGGCTGGATTACAAATATGAGCGTGAAATCATACCCATGCAGCAAAGACCTACTCCCTATGAGTTTTACTTGTATTACGATTTGTAGTCGCTAGGCTGAAACTGTGCGGGGGAGCGCTATGGCATCCCCCGTCTCAAAAGCATTGGAGTCACGCGTGAAAGATTTAATCACATACATGGGATACGAGTGGATCATGATTGAAGATGGTGTAATCACCATTGGCATCAATGAAGCCGGGCTCGAGGAATTTACCGAAGTGAATGCCGCCAATTTGCCCAGTGAAACAGACGAAGTCATCACCGACGAAGTTTGCGGTGAACTCGACACCGATCAGGGACCGATGAATCTCTACAGTCCAGTTGAAGGCATCGTTTTAGAAGTCAACGAAGCTGTAGTCGAGAACCCTTCGTTAATTATGGAAGATTGCTACGGCGATGGTTGGCTCTTTAAAGTCGAAGCTAAAGATGCGGCCGATCTAGACGAATTGTCGTCAGCCTCAACCAACGATCGCGATTAACAGCTCAAGGAGCTTACACATGCCAGAGATTCAAGTTTACACCTGGGCCAATTGCCCCTTCTGTGTTCGAGCTAAAGATCTATTGAAGCGCAAGGGCCTAAAGTTTGATGAGATCAACTTGGATGGCAAAGACGAAGAACTCCGCGCGCTGCAACAGCGCACGGGGCAACGCACAGTTCCTCAAATTTTTATAGATGGCAAACTTATCGGTGGCTTCACCGAGCTGGCCCAATTGGACTCACAGGGCGGACTCGATAAACTGAATTGACTACCGCACAGGCTCTTTGCCGTCCCCGCGTCGGAGTCGACGGCTTTTGTTTGCAGGCGGAGTACCACAGTCCCAACTGCAATCAAAAAAGGAGATCCCCATGCGCCCCTTAGCCTTGTTGCTCTTATGTACGTTGGTGTCGGCCTGCTCACTCTGGCAAAAGCGCAAGATGGATCCACCCAAAATCGAAATTCAGGGAGTGCGCGTAGAGAACGCCGGCTGGGAAGGTGCAAAACTCCTCTTTGCTGTCCACGTCGCCAACCCCAACCCCTATGCGCTGCAGGTCGATGGTGTGGATTACTCTGTGGAATTGGGTGGCAAGCAAGTCGCCAAAGAATCTATCCAATCTAAACTTGCAGTCGATGCAAAATCGTCAACGGTGCTGCAGCTACCGCTGACTGTTAAATTTACCGATCTCTTTGAATCCCTAAACACCATATTCAAAGCCGAGCTCATCACCTATCGCCTTAAGGGATCGGCCAAAGTCGGGCTCTTCTCCATCCCCTTCGACGAGACCGGAAAACTCAAATATGAAGGCGGCAGCCTAAAATCACAGGAAAAATGATTAACCCTTTGAACCTGGATTGGACTCGCCGACGGGCAGTTCGGATAGCGACTGAGTTTTGAAATCTTGGCCGTCAAAGGAGACCACTTTGGGCTCACCATCTACAACCGTAGCGACGGCGACGGGGCGGCCCCAAATGGCGCAAAGGTTCTTCATCGTCGCCTGCATATAGTCGGGCTGCATTTCAACGCCTTCAAAAAGGTGGGCCAACAAAAGTTCGCCGCGGTTGTTGTGGTTGGCGTCGATGACGTTGATGATCGGTTGGCCGAAGTTTGTCAGCTGAAACAAAAACTTCTTTTTTATCAACGCAAAATCCCTGGTGTCGACCTCATACTGACCGGTGCGCTTGTTGAATTTGTAAACGAACATTTTGTGTTCGACGCAAAACTCTTCCGTCAAAAATTCATCTATAAAAGTGACATCATTGTAGTGCTTGCGCACTTCAAAGATCTTGGCACGCCCCTCACCAGTCTTGCGATTCCAATTCTTTTTTGCGGCTAAGTCGGGGCATTCTTGCCACTCTTTGCCGTACTGACCCTTGTTCCAACGCTCTTCGATATTGCGAAACAGTTCGATCCCGACCTTGTAGGGATTAAAGCTCGTCGGAGACATGGCCATCGTACCACTGTGCCGGTCGGCAAAGTCGATGATTTCAGAGTCATCCATGATCTTTTCAGTCAAGATTTTGGAGTGCCAGTACGATGCCCAGCCTTCATTCATAATTTTGGTCATTCCCTGGGGAGCAAAGTAATACGATTCTTCACGGATGATCGACAACACATCCTGCTGCCAAGGCCGCAAGGGCGCATGATGAATCAAGAAATTTAATACATCTCGCTCGGGCTTCTCGGGGTAAGTGCTAGATGCGCGCGCTTCTTCCGCGATTCGCTGTTGCTGCTCCTTCACAAACTCAGGTGGGTTGATGTAGGGTTCCATGTAGCCCCGATGCACCTTGAGTTTACCTTGTGGGCTCATGTGCACTGACTCAGCGTCTTCATCTGGCTCGACAATAATCGGCGTTGACCGACGTTGCGGGCTATAGGGCGAAAACCGATCAATCAAATTTTCTAAGCTCAAACACAAATCAATAAAATTCTCGACCGTGCCTACGCCATGCCGGTCCATGTAGCGACGGATGCGAGTGGCGTGATTGGCCATATTGTCCATCATCTTGCGATCAGTCGGCGAGAACCAATAATTGTTCTTAAAAAAATCACAGTGACCAAACACGTGTGCCATCACGAGCTTTTGATCTAAAAACTCATTCCCCTCCATCAAATAGGCATAGCAGGGGTCATTGTTGATCACGAGCTCATAGATCTTCGACAAACCATACTCATACGATTTAGATAGAGACTCATACTCCATCCCAAAGCGCCAATGTGGATAGCGAACAGGGAATCCGCCGTATGCGGCAATTTGATTCAACTGATCGTAAGTGACCAACTCAAAAATGGTTTCAAAATAGTCGAGACCAACGGAGCGCGCGGCCTTCTCAATTTTGACTCGCTCGCGCTCTAGCTCAAGGGTAAGGTTTGCCATGACTATCTGCCTTTGCCGAGAAAATCTTTTATGCTCTGGACTATCTTCTCACGGTTCTCGATGCGCGAGATCACCAGGCGCTCTTCTTCTGGAAACGCTTTTTCAAGATCTTTCAAAAACTGGCCACTGCCGTATTTACTTTCCACCTGGCCGTAACCAAACATATTTACATGGGGCAAAAAATAGTCCTTTAGCAACTTTACGCACAGACGCGTGTCCTCACCACTCCAATTGTCGCCATCACTAAAGTGAAAGGGGTAAATGTTCCACTCATTCAACGGATAATCTTCATCGATAATTTTTTTGCAGAGCTTATAGGCTGAGCTAATTAAAGTTCCGCCACTTTCAGAGGTTGAAAAAAAGGTCTTCTCGTCTACCTCTTTGGCGGCGGCGTCGTGAATGATAAAGCGAGTTTCCATACCCTTATAATTGCGGCGCAGCCAGGTGTTGATCCAAAAGCTCTCGAGCCGGACGATTTCTTTTTGTTCGTCTCCCATAGAGCCAGATACGTCCATCATATAAATCACCACGGCATTCGCCTGCGGCTTAACTGTCGGCTTGAAGGAGCGGTAGCGCATGTCTCGGCGGATCGGCACAACCATCGGATCGTCGGGATTGTAAGTGCCAGTCGAGATGCTGCGCTTTAACGCCTCTTTGTACGACGCCCGAAAATGCCTCAGCGACTCAGGTCCAATATGTGATCGACCTGTCCAGCGATTCATTTTGGCATCAACCTGTTTGTTGCCTTTGGGTTGAATACGCGGCAAGGACAGCTCTTCACCTAGAATATCGGCGAGTTCATCGAGTGTGATCTCAGCCTCGAGCATGTGCTCGCCTGGAGTGTCGCCCGCTTGCCCTTGGCCAGGCTGCGGCTCACCGTCCACACCCTCACCGGCCTCGCCCTTACCCTGACCCACTCCACCCGACTGCTTGGGCCCGTATTTAAAGCGCGGCACATCGATCGACGGAATCGGGATCTTCACATACTCGTTTTCACGCTTGCCAATCATCTCGCCTTGCGTGACATACTTCTTGAAATTCTGCTTGATCCGGCCGCGGACAATATCGCGA
Organism: Bdellovibrionales bacterium; assembly: GCA_041739415.1. Lineage (GTDB taxonomy): Bacteria > Bdellovibrionota > Bdellovibrionia > Bdellovibrionales > UBA1609 > JALHOQ01. Next base: position 31,239 of record JBGSNU010000005.1, read on the forward strand.
AACCGGCTATGATCTTCGCGAATCCCCATTATTTCTTATCTTTCACGTCTCCCCGGGCAAAGATGCTCGCCACATAGTGCAGCACATCCGTGGCCGAGACGTCGTCGTAGCCAAACTCTTTGATCAAACGCGTTTTGACGATATCAATTTTCTCTTGCGTGTCTTTGTCGACGACGGAAGACACCAGGCTCGTGAGTTTGATGGAATCCTTCTGATCTTCAAAAAGCTTTAGCTCCAACGCCTTATGCAAGCGCTCATTGGTTTTGTAATCGAACTTCTTACCCTCGAGCGAGAGCGCCCCGATGTAATTCATGATCTCACGGCGGAAGTCATCTTTGCGCGACTCAGGAATTTCGATTTTCTCTTCAATGGAACGCATTAGCCGTTCATCGGCCTCTTCGTCCATCCCTGTGAACTGATTGCGAACGCGTTCTTTTTGGGTGTACGCCTTGATATTGTCGATGTAGTTGCCGCACAACCGTTGCAGCGCACCCTCATCTGCCGAAATCGCCCGCTGCACTTCAGACTTGATAATTTCTTCGTACTCTTGCTTCACCACACTCAGGAGCTCTTTATAATCCTGCTTGAGCTCTTCGTTGGCCAGCAGCGAGTGATGCTTTAGCCCTGCATCCAACTCATTCAACACCATAAAGGGATTCACTGAGCCTTTGTTCATCTGCTGAGCCGAGACAATTGAGTTTGAAAGCTTGTCTTGAATGTACCGGGGCGATATCCCCTCAAGCCCCTCGCGCTTAGCCTCTTTGCGCAACTCTTTGATGTTGTCTTCAGTGTAATTCGGGAGCGACTTGCCATCGTAGAGCTTAAGCTTTTGCAGACGCGTGAGGTTGGCTTTTTTAGGCTTCTCTAAACGAGTCATAATCGCCCACACTGCCGCCATTTCAATCGTATGTGGAGCAATGCTCACCCCTCGCAAGATACGCGAGTTAAAATCCTTCTTATAGATTTTCACTTCGTCTCGCAGCTTTGTAATATAGGGGATATCAATCTTCACCGTACGATCGCGCAACGCCTCCATAAACTCATTATCTTGCAATTTGCGATACTCAGGCTCGTTGGTGTGACCAATGATCACTTCATCAATGTGCGTCTGGGCGAATTTTTTCGGCTTGATCCGATGCTCTTGCGAGGCGCCGAGCAAATCATACAAAAAGGCCACATCTAGCTTCAACACTTCGACGAACTCAATCATGCCCCGGTTGGCCACGTTGAATTCACCGTCAAAATTGAAGGCGCGCGGATCAGAGTCCGAGCCATACTCGGCAATTTTGCGGTAATTTAGATCGCCTGTTAGTTCAGTGCTGTCTTGATTCTTTTCATCTTTGGGCTGAAAGGTTCCAATCCCTATGCGATCGGACTCCGACAAGAGCAAGCGCTTCACGCGCACGTGCTCTAACACCTTCGACACATCGCCATGATATCGCTCCATGAGGGACTTAAAAATCCAACGCGATGGCGGGCAAAGCTCGCCCTGAACATTGATTCTGAATTCACCCTTGGCGCCACGATTCAATTCGTCAAAAATTTGCGGACGCATTTCTGGTGGCAGGATCAACAGTGGGTCTTCGTGCATCGGACTTGGGAAGACTCGGCAGTCTTTGCCAAAAATATCACTGTACTTGCCGGCTTCATCGACCCATTCAAATGTATATAGCGCTCCCTGGGGGGTCTTTGAGTAGCGCTCCACACCTTGTTTGAGTTGCCGACAAATCGTCGACTTAGCTGAGCCCACCGGACCGTGCAGTAAAATCACACGCTTCTCAGTGCCGTAGCCAAGTGCCGCCGCTCGCAAGACATTTACCAATTTCATCAAGGGAATGTCGGCGCCAAACACGGCGTCTTTGCCATCATTCTCTTCATCGTCGAAAAACTTGTAATGGACCATTTGCTTTTTTACGTCGACGTATTCGGAGGTGCCCTTCTCCATGATCATGTCGTACATGCGTTGAAAAGCGTTGCGAGTGATTTTGGGGTTCTCTCGAACTAAATTTAAATAATCGTTGAAGCTTCCCGACCAACTTAAATCTTGATAGCGATTTGCCTGTTGCAAGCTTCGAATCAATTCGCTGAAATTCGTGCGGCCCGAATCCATAGCCATTTGCCCCCCTAAAGCTACGCGCGGCTCAGCATTGAGCTCACGCCTCAGCCTGATTATCCTATGAAACAGGAGGTTTCAGCAATGCTCGAATCTTAAAGTGAGACGATTTACGACAGCCCCGTTCGAGCAGGAAATTAGCGGACTCGAAACTTTTGGTATCCCTGAGGCGCCTCAAGATTAAACAAGTTCACTCTGTCCTCGACCTTGGGCTTGAAACTCTGGACGTTGATCTGGACAGAGGCCTTGGCGTGACTGAGCAGGATGGATTTTTTCTCACCTCTGCGCCCAGACCAAGTGACAGTCAGGCCAGACGCCGACTCTTTGCACTCGCTGAGCCAACCGGCCGAATCTTTGACACAAGTCCAGTTGCGGCCCTCGATGGGCTCATCCAACAAGACGTTTTGCAACCAACGGGGATCAAACGGAATCGCCAAGATCGGCCGCATCACATCAGCCTGAGGCGCGCCAAAGTAAAAGCGTTTAGAATCTACAAGAATATAGCGGACTTCTTTGTTGTCGACCGTCAGGCTGGCGACACCGGTGCCCAGGGCCGTTGTGACATCCATTCTAGCGGACTGATTTCGCATGAGATTGAAATTGATATTGACGATATACGAGCGTGACTGAGCGAGGTCTCGTATCAGCGCTTTTGCACGCCACTGCCCTTCGTCAACTTGGTTGTATTTCGTGGGCACTGTTTGGCACCCAGCAACGATTAGAGCCCCGGCAAGCAAGATAAGAAACTTCATAACTGAGAATTAAATCGCGGTTCGAGGACTGAAGTCAAACATTGGAACTCAGGGGCTGCTAGGCTCGGGCAGACTCGCAGGAGCGCGGCGAGTGACGCCCTGATTCTGCGTCTTCACATTGGCCAACTTCTCCATAATCTTTCGATTCTGATCGGTGTCTGTCTCGAGCGCGGCAGCTCGCTTGTACATCGTCTGAGCCTTTTGCCACATTTGGTGGCGCAGATAGGCATCGCCCAAATGCTCGGCAATAATCGCCTCATCCCCGTTGGCTTTGTGAGCGGCCTCAAGATATTTGATCGCAGTTTCCGTATCGTCTCTCTTAAAGTAAATCCAACCGATCGTGTCTAAAATGTAGGGATCGTTGGGCTGAAGCTTTAACGCTTGCTGAGCAAAGGCGTAAGCTTCATCGAGGTTCGAGCCCATCTCAGCAAAGGTATAGGCTAAATAGTTGAGCGCCTGAACATGCTCGCCATCGACTTCTAAAACCTTGCGCATTTGAGCGATTGTCTCTGTGGTGCTCCCCAGTCGGTCATGGATGGTCCCCAAAAAGAAGTTCAACTGGGTGTTTGTCGGAAACTTCTCAACCGCCACCTTCAACATGGCAAGTGCCTTTTTAAAGGCCTTACGCTCGTCCAGCAAAGTGGCGTAAAAGGCATACAGCTGGGGAATGTCATCACGAGCCTTAATAGAGCGCTCAACGTGTTCCAAAGCGTCGTCACCTCGACCGGAGGCCTTCAGCATTTGTGCGGACTGCACCACACTCTCTGGAAAGTAGGGGCTCGTCGGGGGGATTTGTTTGAAGTGAGAGAGAGAGAGCTGTGGCCGATCCATCTCTTGATAGACTGCGCCAAGGTAGTAGCGAACTTTATCGGATTCTGGCGCCTGCAGGAGCACATCCTCTAGGCGAGTTGCCGCCTGCTCAAACTTCTTTTGCTCAATCAAAAGCAGGGAGATTTGAATTTTTATATTGAGGTTGTCGCGCTCAAAGGCCTCAACAACTTCCAGTTGCTCAAGCGCCTTAAGATAGTTCTCTTCTTCGAGGTAGTACTGACTCAAGGTTCGAGCCATGTCGTGTTGTGGGCCAAACTTTTCTTGATAGCTTTTCAGCAGCTTCTCAACTTCGGCATGCTTCTTCTGCGTGCGCAGCACCAGCGCCAACGACATTGCCGCCTCGGGAAACTCGGGTCGCAATCGCAGGGCCTGCTGAAACGCCTGCTCGGCTTGCGCGTAGTGGGACTCTCCCTGCTCCACGCGCACGCGACCAATATAAAAATGCGCGCGTTCTGGATCTTGAAACTCTTTGTTTTTTGCGAGCGCATCAAAGTAAACGATGGCCTCGTCAAATTTCTTTTCTTCTGCCAGCAGTGCGCCCGAATAAATCGATGCCTCTGCGTGCCCTGGCTGAATTCGCAGCACTTCTGCAAACTGCTTACGAGCTGGCTCAAACATTTTTAGACCAGAGTAGAGACCGCCCATCAACATTCGCGGCTCTACTGAATCCGGCGCCATCTCGATGGCAATCTCACCCTGCTCCACGGCTTCTGTGACCATTCCCATGCGCACATACTCAGCCGCGAGGCGCAGCCGCACATGTACAGACTTTGGGTCGTAGATGAGAGTTGTTTTATACTCCTCCACCGCGCTGGACGAGCGCCCCTCAAAGCTCAACGTTTCACCCATGGTGAAATGATAGTCGGCCTGGCTGGTAAGGTACGTCGCGTCCATCACTGGTGACACTGTCGACTGCGTATAGTCTGGCGGGGTCAAGGAGGCGGGAGCGGGATTCGGATTGGACAAGGCGGAGTCTCGATAGCCGGGCCCACGCGACGAAACTAGACCGTCAAAGGTGGAGCATCCCACTAGACTGATCACTAAAATTGAGACCTGGCCCAGGAGTAACTTTTTCATCAAAACCTTTCTGGCCTTTAGCCAGTGAGATTCAGCTGAAGCGGGCGTCGCCTCTCCCGATCTCAAGGTTAAAATCGGATTTTTTACGACTGAGCTTGATAGATTTGCGTACAAAAATGGTCCAGATTGAGACCCCGACTGAGGACCAATTGTCTTTTAGATAGTGATTCATTTCATATACTTAAGATTTCATCTCGGATCAGACGGCTTTGGTGACTGAGGGGTCCATGGCTGAGCAAAGTTCGTCGACTAACCGACCACTCGGCAATGAGCGTCATAGAGGCGCGCGCATCGCGATTGGAGCGCAGTGTCTTAGTTGTTGATTATATTGAAAGACTCCCCGGAGGGCGCTTGACAAGCTGTGGCGCCCAGCCATAAGTTGGCCGCACGTTTCCAAAGCAGGGGAGTCATTTTCCAGGGAGGCAGTTTGGTAAACCAAGAAATGATGACAACAGCCACTAGACCTAACGCTAAGACTAAGATTATTAAGCGTTATCAGAATCGTAAGCTTTATGACACGCAGCAAAGTTGCTATGTCACATTGGACGATATCGCCAAGATGATTCGCGCAAGCGAAGACGTCATGGTTATCGACAATAAGACTAAAAACGATATCACTGCTGCAACTCTGACTCAGATTATCTTTGAGGCCGAGAAAAAGGCGTCGCAATATGCACCGCTTTTTACGCTCCGTGAAATCATTCAAAACGGCAACGGTAGCATTTCCAGCTATTTGGCTAAGTTGGGCGCATTCCCGCTTGATTACGCTGAAAAGCAAGCTGCAGCTCAGGCTGAAGCGGCTCAAAAGATGGAAAGCGGCAAGGCCTCTTACGACGACATGAAGAAGTCGCTCGACGAGCGAGTTGCATCCGCCGCCAACGCAGCGACTGCAGCAAAAGAGCTCGAGCGAGGATTTAGCAACGATATGCCAGATCTGCCGAATTCCAATCGCAGCCTCGGCAATTAGTAGAGTCTTAATCAGTCTAAGTATTTTTAAAAAACCTCGAGAGACCCTCGGGGTTTTTTATTTTGAGCCGGGCTACTTGACCGATCGCCAGTTTAGAAAATGCTTCTTGCGAGCTTCAACCTTCACAGTCCACCACTCGCTCTCTTCGCCAGACGGCCCACCACTTGGGGTTAGTCCCACGGCGCGGACCTTATACGTGCCAGGCGGCAGGCGCAACTTCGCCACTTGAAAGCTTGAGGGTAGACTCACCCATTGTCGAAGATCCGCTCGATCTGCCAAGTTCATCCCGATCAAGGCAAGCCCTCCGAGGAGCTCATTTTTCTGCCGAATTTGATCTGCCACCACGACCTTCGTGGCCAAACCCGCGGCTCGCATCGCTATTTGCTTGGCGTAGTCATCGTCGAGGTTTTTGATGGCAACGCTTGAAACATCCATAACGGTCTGTGTGCGCTCTTGTACACCAGCCGCCACTTCTAACCGAGCCTGGTCCGTCGTCGACCGCACCGGGTAAAGTTTTGGAATACGAGCGAAACTGGGATGAGGACGTTTTTGCGGGCCCCAGCCCTGTTGGAAAATCAAAATTACTTCACCCACGTCCTTAAGCTGAGCCGGCTTAACTCCGGGGAACTTCTTCCGCCATAGCTCCAGGTCTTCGGTTCGCCTGGCGCTGATCCCCGCTCGAATCAAATCTTCCCGAATGTAATCAAGTCCAGGGTTTAGTTCATAAACGCGCTTGAAGTCGATATAGGCGGTATCCCAATCTCGCTGAGCCTCTTCAATGAGGGCGGCCAGGTAAAAGGCGAATGGATTTTGATCGTAGTTCTTTTTGCCTTCAAAGCGAAATTTGTAGAGCTTATCGTTGAGCTTACGAGCTTCGACTCGCGCCTCGTCTAGCTTGCCCTGCATTAAGAAGTTGATCGCAAGCATCGCGTTGATCAAAACCTTTTCGTAGTTTTCACCTTTGTATTGAATCATTGTCGCGCTGGTGAGGAGCGAGCCCGTCACGCGCGATAGAGAATGGTAGTCCTTAACATCGGTCAGCTCCTCGGCTTTTAAAAAGGCACGAGTGCTTTCTTCATAATCTCCGGCGATCTGCAGGGCCGTCGCATACTCCAATAAATAGACAACCTGATCGTCCCCGTCTTTGTAAGCCAACTTTTTCATTTTGTTGGCTGCGTCTTGGGGCTTATTGTTTCTTATATCGGAACGAAAACCCTCAACTTGAGTCTGATAACTGGCGCAGCCCACGAGGGCTAAACACATTAGCCCTGCGAGGACATTTGAGGCCGATTTAAAGCGCAGCTCAAAAAATTGCACGATTCACCCAATTGAACTCAGACTTAAATACCCACTCGTCGCTTCTTGAACTGCTTGCGCAATTGCTTTTGCCCAGTCCACTGGATGAGGCCCGTCTTTAAATTGGTGAGGTTCATCGTCATTTTGTAATAGACCGTTTTATCTTTACCAACCTCTTGGACGATGGAATCTAACCGGCCATTCAATATAAAATCGGCGCCGATTTGGCCGCCTTTGCCTTTTTGCGACTCACGGCTAACCATGCCCGAACCCTGATAATCATATTCTTCGGAAATATCTTCACGCGCCGCTTTGTCTACAAAGGTCACCTTGCCAGAGTTGGAGAGCTCGACTGTAAACATATCCGTTATACTTTGAGTGTCGATGTGCTCGCTCGTCTTATTTTGCAATCGAGTGACCATAACGATTGGGGGTCTTTTTGCACCCGCAATAACTGGATGAGCAACAGCAGCGGTGACCAGTTCTTTGACTGCCGCCTGCATATCTGACTCAGACCACTTATCGGTAAGTAAGTTTGCTTCATCTATATTGGAGTCATACTGACCCTTTGAAAATTGCCGACTCGAGCAACCAACAACTAAAACTGCGGACAAGAGCAGACCCACGAACATGCTAATATTTTTCATAAATTGCCTCCAAGAGTGACTAGTGTAGTTGGAGTCCACGGCGGGAGCAACACCTCGCGATACGTAGCGCCAAGGACCAGGACCGGACAGCCCGATGACTCAGCTGGGGCAAACTCAAGTGACCCCTCGGTTGGTCTGTTTGCATCTCAAGCAGCAGCGAACACTCGGGAGATTAAAACTGGATGAAAGTCACAACAGCAAAGCTCGCCTATCAATACATGTGTCACGGTATACAATGGGAGGTGGAGGAATTTTGGGCAATGGCGCTAAACTCCGAGAAGTCCGTGCTCCGGCTGGAATGTCTGTTTAGGGGAACAGTCGACGTCTGCCTGTTTCATCCGCGTGATTTGTTTCGTTTTGCCTACAAGGCCAATGCGGCCTCATTGATCGTGGGCCACAATCACCCGAGTGGAAATCCGATGCCCTCGCCGCAAGATGTGGCCGTGACACGTAAAATTTTAGTGGCCGCCAAGATCTTGCAGGTTCCGGTTTTGGATCACATCATTTTGACACGAGCGGGATACTATAGCTTTTTGGAGGCTGGAGCTTTGCCTCGAAACATCAAATGCCTTGTTTAGCCAATCTGTCTAGAACCTGATTGATATTCACCTTGCGGGTTTCGCTTCGACGGCGAACACCAACGACCACTAAATTTTGATCAATGTCGAGTTCATACCCTTGCTCGTGCACAGCTCGAATGAAGCTTGACATAAATTGCATTCGCTCACGTCGCTCAAACTCATTGACCCATTTTCGAGTGGCGAGGTGGGCGTTGAACCTGTCGGCTAAAGTCGATTCTGAAACTTGGTCGTTCTGATCGTACAAGTCCTCAAATACCTTCTCGGCAGAGTTCTCAGAATCTAGCTGAACTCCCGCGCTCGAGTCAGAAGGTGAGAGTACCATTTGCGAGCTTAGGTCAGACCCCTCTTCAACAGTATTCAATTCCAAATTTTCAGTCTCACTTTTGCGCGCCAGTGACTCCTGAAGAATCAAAGCGTCTTGCATATGGCGACTCACAGGATCTCGTAAACCGGCGTTGAACTTGCCCAATTGTGGAGCAAAAGTTTGAGGCGCACGAGCCACGGGCTTGGATTTTGGTACAAAGATCATCAGGCCCAGAAGCAACACGCAAGCTGTGCCCACATAAATGATCAGACGAGGCAACTTCTTCTCCGGAGCTCGTGGCTTTTTCAGCTCTGAGCCGCGCGGCAAGGTGCGAATTTGAAAGTCGTCTGAACCGGTTTTACGATTGCCTTTGCTCACAGTTCCTCCGCAGCAATTCACAGATCTATTTAAGGGTAGAGTAGCAAAGAGAGGGCCAACCTCTGGAACCATGAACTCAACTCCAGCCGGTTTAATGAGCAAATCTCAAGTTGAGACGTCAATTTTTTTGACAAATGCAGGATAAGTTTATTCAGCCATCGACGCGCGCTTGCATAGCCAGAGGTGGTTTGACTTCACTGGAGAATCTCATTTGAATGAACAATCTTTAATTCCTAGGAGGAAAAATGCGCACTTTGATTCTGGTCGGACTGATGCTGTCGGCACCCGCTTTTGCATGCCCCGATCTCTCTGGCACCTTTCGCTGTCAGTACCAAGATGGTTCAGTTGAAACTCTAACAATTGCCCAAGACAACAAGTCTGGCGTTGAAGTTTACAATTACAATGGCAGTGAGATCGCCGCGGACAATGTCACGCGAGTTTTGCCAGATGATGCCAATCTCAAGTCGGGCACGTTCCGCGCTTGGTGTGATGACAACACCACACTCAAAGCTGAGCTTATCAGTGAATACTGGGACAACTCCCGCTACATCGGCGACCTTACAATGAACATGTTTTTCACAATGGAAAACGGCAGCCACAAATCCAAGTCAACGGGCGTGCTGAAGACCGGCAACGGTGATCACCCCATCGACTCAACAACTGTTTGCAGGGCAATGTAATTGAAACTGAAAGGGCCTAGTGAGTCTATCGCTAGACCCTTTCGTCAAGTGACTTACCCTTGAGACTTTCGAAACTCAATTGGGCCTTCAACCGGCAAGATGATCTTGAACTCGGTGCCGCGCCCCACCTCGGACGACACCAATATGTCTCCACCATGCTTCTGAATGACTCCATAAGAAATGCTGAGACCAAGTCCTGTACCGCTACCAAGTCCCTTAGTGGTGAAGAATGGATCAAACACTTTTTCTAAAACCGCTTTGGTCATTCCACGGCCATTGTCGCGAATACTGATCTCCACCTTTTCATCGTTTATTGAGCGGGTGGCGATTTGAATTTCACCCTCCGCCTCAACCGCTTGGGCCGCATTGCTCAGCACATTCATAAAGACCTGGTTTAACTGGCTGGGGTAGCAACGCACCTTGGGAATCTTCCCAAAGTTTTTGACCACCTGGATTCGATTTTTGAGTTCTCCGGTTAGGAGCTGGAGTGTGTTGTTGAGCCCCTCGTGCAGATCAACCTCTTTGATTTGTGCTTCTTCAAGGCGAGAAAAATTACGCAGCCCCAACACTATATCACGCGTTCGGCGCGCTCCGTCTTCGCAGGAGCTGATAAGTTTTGGCAAATCCTTTGAGATATAGTCCAGATCCGCTTTTTTTCGCTCCGCCTTAAAGTCCTTAGGGCGCGTCTCGGCAACGTCGATGAGATGCATGAGCTTTTGTGAGTACTCTCGCAAATGTGTCATGTTGGCGTAGATAAACCCAATCGGATTGTTGAGTTCGTGCGCCACGCCAGCTACCAGTTGACCTAAGCTCGCCATTTTAGCCGTATGCACCAGCTTCGCCTGGGTGTCTCGAATTTCATCATTGGCGCGCTCGAGTTCTTGAATTTTGTCTTTGAGAGCCTTTTGAGATTCGAAGGTACGACGAGATAGACTGTTGAAGCCCTCAGCTAAAAGACCCAATTCAGTTTCATTGGTGGTGGGGATCTCAAGCAATCCACGATCAAAATCCGCGCGCTCAATCGCCGCCAAAACTTGATAAATTGGATTGAGAAGAATTTTGGATGCAAAAAAACTAAGCACGATCAGTAGCAAAACAATCGCCCCCACCGCCGTGTAGAAGGCAATGTTGACTTTTTTCAACACAGACATTGCCGCACTTTTTGAAGCGCCAATGCCCATCACAAAGGGAGTGTCTCCCCAACTCAACTCGCGTAGCATAAGCCTATAGGGTTGCGATCGAATGTTCATTTCGAAAAATCCATCATCTTTGAGGTGAGGCATAAAGGTTTGAGGGTTGTAGAGCGCTAGGTCTTCATGCGTCGCCATAATGAGCGACTTGTCCGGTTGAAAAAAGAAGATCTCTGCATTGAGACGATTGCGTATGGTTTGCAGGTCCGACTCACCTAGGGTGATTGCCTCTTCAATGTAGCCAAGGAGCTTGCCTTTGGGGCTTTTGATTCTCGTGTAAATAAAAAGATCCAAACGGACATCGCGGCCGCGCCCTTTTGACTTCTGCGCCTCACCGCTCACTTCCATAAGCAACAACTCATCTTTGTTGGCCATGGCTTTGATCAAAGGATCATTGAGTTCAACAACGCCCTCGAGGTTGGCGCTACGTTGAACTTGTCCATTGGCATTTTTGTAAAGCGCAATCTCTAGCCGGGCATCGCGATTGAAGATGAATAGCCGATGCCCCTTGGCTGCATCTAACCAGGTCTTCAGACCTTCGCGAGCGGGGCCATAATTGTTAGAGGTCATGTAGTAGATAAGAGACTTATCATCTTTTAACTGCGTCGACTCATTGACCAAATGCAGCTGATGGTCGGTTAGAATTTTGCTGATCTCACGCGCATTGCCGACAAGTCGAGTGGAGAGCTCATTGTTAATCGCCTGCTCATATTTAACAAGGGAATAGCCGGTGATAAATGCTAACGGCACGATTGAAAAAATCAGAAGCCATAAAATTAAAATCGTCCGCAGAGATTTACGGGGTCTCTGGCGAATCTTCGATTGTGTTGCCATCTCTAACAGTGAGGATAATGCGAATTTGTCCGTCTGGCATCACTCGTGGATGTCGCTCCCTACTTAACCGGACCGGTCCAAAGGTCTTAAGAAAGATTTCAAGCTCGTTTCTATTGGACTCAGGTACTGAAAAGTGAAAATAGGCCTCGGTCTCCTGCCGTAGCCAGCCCAGCTCCACGTTTCCGGCAACCTTGCCCTCGAGTGCAATGATCTTGCTGCGAATGGCCGGCCAAGCCATGTCAAAATCGGCGACTTCTAAATCTGCCCGATTTAACCACCCCTTACCAGTGATGCTAAGAGTTCGCTCGTTTTCTTCAGCCTCTGCTTCCGCCGCAGTGGGAGTGGGAACTGTGGAAACAGCCGCCGCAGTGGCAACCGCCTCTCGCGTTACAATCTCAATTGGCGCAAGTGGCACAGCAACTAAGTTGGCCGCCCGATAGGGAAACAGCGGCTCATGCGACTCCATCAAATTGGCGACTAGATTTAAAGTTATCGTGCGCGCATTGGCGCTTTGTTCCTCAACAAGGGCCAGGGGCGGAGTAACCGTGGGGCTAGACGCTGGAGTGGCCGACCCGGGCAAGGGCCCAGGTTGCATATCTGGCTCACTTCGAGTTTGTTCCACCAGCAAGACATCCGAGCGCATTCTAACTTCCCAGGGCTTAAAAACCACAGCGCTCAATGCAATGGCCATCGCTCCGACCGCATAAGGCAAGAGTCGCCAACCTTGATTCGAAAAATGCATGGTCCATGCGCTCAAGACTTTCTTCCACCTAGGCTTGAAGTCCTCGAGAGACGCCTGCAACTCGCCGGAGATTTGCACTCGGCTTGCCACGGCAACAAAGTGAATGCCCTTTTGCAATCGCTCGAGCTCTCGCTGGCTCTCTGCACAGGTTGCAAGATACGCAACCATTTCTGAATGGCGCTGCGGCGACAAGCGGTCGGCGACAAATTCATAGAGTAGCTCTTGGCAGATGAATCGAGTCATCGCACTTTTTCGACGAGGAGAATTGTCTGAGTTAAGATTCAAGACAACCACCTAAATGCCGCAGCCCACGTCCGACTCGGTAGCGCACAGTGCCCTCACTGACGTCTAAGCCTTGAGCGATTTCGGCTTCAGAAAATCCTAAGATCTGCGAAAGTAAAACAGCCTCGGCCTCTTCGGCATGGGCCGAGTTCAAAAAAGTCGCCCAGGCTGAAAGATCGAGCTCAGAGGGAATCGTGACGGACTGAGGTAGAGCACCGCCTGTCCAAGCCGGAGCCGCCGAGTTTCGCATACGAGACTTCGCGCGATGCAGGGCTCGCACCCACTCCACGCGATGCCCGACTCCCATCCAGTTGTGCGAGTCCAACTGGGCTATGACCTTTGCGCTTGAGCTAAAAGTTGTGTGTGCATCTAGAGAGATAAAAAAGAAATATTTAGCAACAGCTCCGATCACCGAAGCGTCATGTTGCACGGATCAATCCACCGTGAGTTGCTTAAGAAGGTCAATGTCCTCAAGGACTTTACCCGAGCCCAAGACCACACAAGACAAGGGGTCCTCTGCGATAGTTACCGGCAAACCCGTTCGTTCACGCAACAACACATCTAAGTTGGACAGGAGGGCCCCGCCACCGGTGAGCACAATGCCATTGTCCACGATATCAGATGCCAACTCGGGCGGAGTCTTCTCAAGCGCCGTGCGTACGGCATCGACAACTTCGCTCAGTGGATCCATCAGCGCATCATTGACCTGCGAGCTAGTGATTTCAATGGTCTTGGGAGCACCGGCCACGAGGTCGCGACCTTTGATCTCCATACTTCGCTCTTCTTCAAACGGATACGCATTGCCGATTTGAATTTTAATCATTTCAGCTGAGCGTTCCCCAATTAACAAGTTGAACTGGCGACGCACATAATTGACGATCGCCTCGTCAAATTTGTCTCCAGCCACCTTAATCGATTTGCAATAAACAATCCCGCCCAGTGAGATCACAGCAACGCCCGTTGTGCCGCCACCCATATCCACCACCATACTGCCGGTCGGCTCTGTGATGGGGAGACCTGCGCCAATTGCCGCAGCCATCGGCTCCTCAATCAAATACACTTCGCGGGCGCCGGCTGAGTGAGCAGACTCTTTGACCGCGCGTTTTTCAACCTGAGTGATGCCGTAGGGTACGCAGATGATGATTCTAGGGCGAATGAAACTCTTCTTTTGGCCTGTGGATTTGCCAATAAAGTAACGCAACATAGATTGGGTCACTTCGAAGTCGGCAATGACACCATCTTTAATCGGACGGATGGCGACGATGCTGCCAGGAGTTCGGCCCAACATCTCTTTGGCTTCTTTGCCAACGGCCAACACGCGATTTTGTCCACCTCGTGCATTTTTTTGCACAGCCACAACAGAGGGCTCGTCCAAAATAATTCCGCGGCCCTTGGCAAAAACAAGGGTGTTGGCTGTTCCCAAATCAATGGCGATATCATTCGAAAAATATTCAGAAATTTTGTCTACAAAGCTCATAGATTTCATCACTGTAGGGTACCGTTTGGGGTCGGTCAACTTGAGAAAATGGCCGCAAGTTCCCAATTTAGTTGATTTTGCAGAGCATTAATTTCTTGCTGGACCTGGCCTTGATTCCAGCTCAAACGCTGCCCCATGACCTCTGCAACAGCGTGTACAAATTTTTTGCCATGATCCGGGCGGGAAAGCATGAGTGGCGTGCGACGCAAAATAAAATCTGTCAAAGACGTGCACATCGTCTGCTCGATGGCATGCAGAGCTTCGGCACACCACATCCAGGTCTCCGCATCCACAATTCTCTCTCGCAAGGGTAGAGCCTCTACAATTAAACTTTCAGCTTCTAAACCATGTCGAAGCGCCAGCTGTCTGGTGATTTCTGGCGCGAGTCCCCAGCGATCAGCCCAACGGGTGTGCTCACGCTGAGCCCGCTCGAATAAGGATTCTGTCACCAGTGGATTGAGTGCTACTTGAGTGTTTGATCTACCGTAGCGAACGCGCTCCTCAAGCGACATGTGCGCCGCCACAGCGTCGATCGACTGCTCGGCCATTCGTCGATAGGTGGTATATTTGCCACCTGCCACAAAGGTAATCCCCTGGGGATCGCGCCAGATCGCATGCTCACGACTGGTTTTGCTTTCGGTTTGTGCTCCGTCATCGACGAGCGGGCGCACGCCCGCATAGCAGCCAATGATGTCTTGTTGCTTAATGTTTAGACCCGGAAAATATTTATCCAAAACCCCTAGAAGATACTCTACGTCTTCACGCTCGGTTCGCACCTGTGAGGGATCTTGTGGAAAATCTGTGTCGGTTGTTCCAACGATCACCATCTCGTGCCTTGGAATCGCAAATACAATGCGGCTCTCGGCGCCCATCACGACAGCATCTTTTAGAGCAAAGCGCTTTTGCGAAAAGGTGAGATGCACGCCCTTGGTGGGCCGCAACGTCTGCTTCCAAGGCCTACAAAGCTTTTGCCCGAGCCGATCTGTCCACGGCCCTACGGTGCTCAAAAAATGTTTGGCCTTGAGCTGAATGGTGCGCTTGGTGTGGGCATCTTCGACGACAAGGGCGCGGACTTGCCCACCCTCTAACACAACATCTTTTGCGGCCACATAATTTGCAAGCGTTGCCCCAAGGCTCGCTGCCGCTCGCAGTGTCTCAAACACCAATCGATCATCGTCCATGTAGGCATCGTAATAGGCGAACGCGCCAGAAAGATCTGCGGCTTGTAATTGCGGAAACTCCTGCTGAATCTCTGCAACATTCAAGAACTGATTGAGCTCAGGCGCTTCAAACAGCGAGAGCGCATCGTAAACCCACATTCCTAGCCCCATCTTCCATGCTGGCACTCGACCTGACTTGTAGATGGGCAATAAAAAACGGAGTGGATGGACCAAGTGCGGGGCCATTTCAAACAGCAGTTGTCGCTCCGAAAGAGCTTCAAAGACCAAGTGAAATTCCAGATTTTCTAAATAACGAATGCCGCCGTGGATGAGCTTACTCGACCGCGAGCTAGTGCCCGAGGCAAAATCCGCGGCCTCTACCAGCGCGACCTTTAAACCTCGACTGGCGGCATCCCGCGCCGCCCCTGCTCCCGCGATCCCGCCGCCAACAATCACCAGGTCAAACTCTTGCGTGGAGAAGAGCTCTAAGTTCCGCGCCCGATCCTCAGGCGATAGGGACGAAAACTGCTCAGAGGTTTGCATCTATTTGAGCCTCGAGCTGCGAATTTCAATTTTATCCATCTGAATCGCAGTGGCTTGGGGCCAATCCTTTAGGCAAGCTCGGTTGTCCTCGGAGTTATCCACAAGCACACATTGCAAATGTTTATCGCGGGCCCAGCGGTAAAGCGTATCCATAACCTGGAGGCCTGCCTCTGGGGTGGCGAACTCAAAATGCTCCACCCACAAAGTCTGCGTTAGACCACGAAAAAACAAAACCGGCTGGGCGAGAGCATAGGCGACTATCTGTCCATCCTCGGCAATGGCCGCGAAACTCCAACCTTGTGGCAAGTAATGCTCAAGGGACTCTTGCCGCCAAGGCGCACTCCAACTCTGCAACTCCGCCTCCATGGCATGCCCCACTCGGGCCTGCAATCGAGCCTTTGAAAACGCAACAATTTGCACATGGTCGGTAGGGAGCAAGATTCGAACTTGGGGAGCGGGGGGAGTTTTCGACATTTGAGTTTCCATACCTAGAGGTTTACCACCTTGTCCTGACTTCGCCAAATTGATAGACTTGAAGAATGCATCAATTTACCGACACAAAAAGTCTAAAGCCTTTTCCACCCGAAAAATTCAAGTCTCTGCTGCTCGACCTTGAGCGAATGCGCCCGAGCGGCCGTGCTGTGGCCGCGTTTGACGCCGATGGAACACTTTGGAACACGGATATGGGTGAGGCCTTTTTTGAGTTTATCATTCAAAATAAGCTGGTGCCGCTCCCCCAAGACCCATGGGGTCACTACACTCATTTGAAAGATGAAGTGTCACACACAGAGGCCTATGTGTGGCTGGCTCAAATCCTGCGAGGCGTGCCGCTCGCGACTGTTCGCACTTGGGCTGAATCAAGCGTGGCCGAGCGACCTTTACCGTTGTTTGCAGAGCAGATGCGAGTTCTAGATAAACTCCGAGCACTTAAGGTTGAAATCTACATCGTTACGGCTTCGATCACTTGGGCTGTAGAGCCGGCAGCGAAGCGAATTGGAGTGCCGATCGAGAATGTCATTGGGATCGAGACTGCGATTGCCAATGGACTCGTGACGGATAAGCCCCATGGAGTTGTGACCTACCGTGAGGGTAAAGCTGAAGCTATTTTGGCGCGAACGGGTGGGCTCGCACCGTACTTTGCGTCTGGCAATACCGAGGGAGATCGCTGGTTGCTTGAGGGCGCATTAGCCTTGCGATTGGTCGTCTCCTCTGCGCCCGAAGGCACAGAGAACTATCCAACTGAACACACCATGCTCGCGCTGGCCAATGAACGGGGCTGGTACTCGCACCGCTACTAAAGCTATTCTGGCTTGCGCAGCATCTTTTCAACTTCGGCGATGTGGCCTTCTTCATCGACGATCATGGCGCGGGCATACTCCTCCAGAGTAATGGACTTGCCCTCAACCAGCTCGAGCAACGCGTGGTAGTTTTTCAGCTGTTCGCGCTCATGCTCTAAGCTTTCTTTTAAGATATCGTTGATCGCATGCTTGTGCGTCTCAAGGAGTGCCGCAATTCGAAGCGAAGGGTGCCCGTTCAACGTTGTCACATGCTCGCCGGCGAGTGTCGCATGATCGAGGGATTCATTGGCCTGTGTGCGCAGCCACGACACGATTGGAATCCTGGTATTGCCATACACCATGAATGAATAGTGAGTGTAGCGAACGACTCCCGCCAACTCAAATTCTAGGATTTTGTTGAGTGCTGAAATAACGGCGTCATTGTTGACCATTGTACTCATTGTCTGTCTCCCATCTAAAATATTTTCTTTGCTGCCGACAGGCTCAGAGAACGTGCCGATGCGGCTGCAGTATATTCGTCCTTCACGGGCCGAGTAAAGACGTGAAAGTCAGCGCATTGCAGCGCCGACTCTCTAGCGCCCGCTTAGTATCAGGGCCTCGAGGGCCTCGACATCCTTTGGCACATGCTGGGTGAGGACTTCACAGCCCGTCGGAGTGACGAGAATATCATCTTCGATTCGAATGCCGATGCCGCGCAGCTCAGCGGGGACATTTGTGTCATCTTTCGGAAAATAAAGACCTGGCTCAATCGTTATGCAAAATCCAGCTTCGAGCGGGCGCGATTGACCATGCAGTTGCATGACCCCTGCGTCGTGCACATCAAGTCCGAGCAGATGACTCACGCCATGGGGATAGTAACGAACATGGTGGCCCGAGCGAATGTTGTCTTCAACCGTGCCCGTGAGCACATTCTCTTCAATGAGGATTTGAGTTAGCTGCTGCACAGTGAACTTTTGTAGCTCTAAGTGTGGCAGACCTGGCTTCACCATTTGAATCACTTCATTTTGCACGCGTAGAATTTTTTCGTAAATCCGCCGATGCGGCGCACTGAAGCGCCCGTTCACCGGATAGGCGCGAGTAATGTCGCCTGCGTAGTATTGATACTCAGCCCCAGCGTCTATCAGCAAGAGCTGCCCGTCCTCTAAAGTCGCATCGTTAAATCGGTAATGTAGAGTTGTCGCGTTGTTGCCGGTGGCCACAATGCCACCATACGATTCAGCTGAAGCCCCACGTGCCATGATTTCTTTGATAAATAAACCGTGTAGAGCGCGCTCAGTTACGCCTGGACGAGTCGCCCGCATCACTTCGATATGCGCCTCAGCGGAAATTTGCCCGGCCCGACGAAGGGCTGCGACTTCTTCTTCAGTTTTCACAATGCGAAGCTCACCCACGAGGGCCGATGCATCCTTTATAGCGGGTAAGCCTAGGCCAAACCGAGGTCGCCAGCCGTTAACTCCCATGATCGCCTTACTGAAGCGCTCATCAAACTCCCGATTGCGAAACAAGGTGTAATAAACACTTTCACAACCACGCAAGAGCTCTGGCGCAATCCGTTCAAAATCTTCGATGGCATAGGTGTGATCAAATCCGAAAACCTCTTTGGCTCCATCCAGGCCAAATCGAAAGCCATCCCAGGTTTCACGCTCAATATTTTTTTGTCGAACAAACATCACTGTCTCCGGCGTTTTGCCTGGTCGAAAGATCAAGCAACATTCGGGCTCATCAAACCCAGTCAGGTAATACAGATTGGACTCGGCTCGATAGGCGTGCTCTGTGTCGGCGTTTCGATAATAGGCGGGCCAGGCAGGTAGCACGAGCGCACTATTCGGCATCAACACGGCCAAACGATCGCGGCGGGCTCGGTAGTACTTTACGTCAGTTGTAGCTTTACGCATCTTTTGATCCTTCTCTCAATCGCCTGTTCAAGGCAGTTCACTAAAAGCCATACTTCGAAATGAGCTCGCGCGCGGCCTTCTGCCCCGCTGCTTCGCCCAGGCTCACCAAGTCTTTTTTACTTTCAAACTGCACCATCGGAAAAGTGCTGGTGTCGACATTTACGTAATCTATATGGTACCGCGCCGATTCAGCCAACGCGCGCTTCACCTCTTGCCAAAGAATCACCGACTCGAGTCGCTCGAGCAAACTGTCTTGATTCGCCGGCATAGCGGAGCCAAGTACGTTCACCACGACAATCACATTGTAGCCATCGCGACGAAGCCAATCAATAGCCTCAGTAACTTGGGAGGCGCCGGCGATAAACGTACCTTGTGGTTTAAAGATGGGTGGAAAGGGTAAGCAGCGCTTCATTGAAGCCGCCATCGCACCTTTCGTTTGCCAAGTGACAACGCCCGACCAAACCGAGCGAGAGGGGCAAGCAAACGGCACGCGCCCGCCACCCACCAACTCACGACCGAACACTTCACCAAAGTAACTCTCCATCACTTGAATCGATTCATCACCGATGCTGCGCTTAAAAAAACTCTTGGTCCGAGGGAGTTGGCGCTGCTCCATTTTGTAGAGCTTCCACTCCAGATCATTCACTTGGCCTTTGCTGGAGTAGAGACCTGCGACCAACGCCCCCCACTCCAAGCCGACAATTTTATCTATGGGAATCCGTTGCTGTTGAAACGCCTTTAACACTCCAACATGAGCAAAGGCCTTGGCGCCGCCCGGGCCTAAAATCACGGCTACCTTTTTGGTCTCAGTCCGGCTTGGCGGCGGCTCTGGGATTGAGGGCACCTGAGATGTGGGCACACCTGGGCTATGCGTGGACTGAGGGGCGGCTCCGGTGGGCTGCCCTGAGCGCGATTCCTCTCGACGCAGAGTCTGACATCCGAGCAACAGGGAGCCACAGAGCACTACTGTCGCAAATTGTGTGGTCAGTTTAACTGTGTGTGCGAGAGGCTGCGATAAAATACTCTTGATTGCCATCTTGACCCTTTATCTCGGAGGCGAGCTCTGTTGTCTGTGAAAAACCACACTTCTCCAATGCGCGCAATATTTGCTGGGTGGCTTTCTTCTGTAACTCAGAGTCGCGCACGATTCCGTTTTTGTCGAGCGCTTCGGGTCCCAATTCAAACTGTGGCTTGACCAATACCAATAGCCGGCACTTCTGTGACGCCAACACCTCGGTCAGTGGGGGCAAGACCAAGGTGAGTGAGATAAAGGACACGTCCACCACGCAAAGGTCGATGCCTTTTTCAACTTCTGTCATCACCTCTGGATGCGCTTGAATATTGCGCACGTTAACGGCTTCGAATGATCGCACGCGAGGATCATCGCGCAAAGCGGCAGACAGTTGGCCTCGGCCCACATCTAAGCCAACCACCTCAGCACAACCGCGCCGCAACAGACAATCGGTAAATCCACCCGTGGAAATCCCCACGTCTAGCGCCCGCCAACCCCGCACATTCCATGGCAACTGGTTTAAGGCTCCCTCCAATTTGAGGCCACCGCGCGAGACAAAACGCAGATCCTCGGCCAATGGATTGATTTGTACCGCCGTCGCATCAAGATTGAATATACGTAAGCTACTTTGGGTGGGCGTTGTCCATGGCGACCCTGGGCTTGATGCCCGCACTTGCACGGCCCCTGAGGCAATCAGACGTTGTGCCTTGGTGCGAGATTCGGCGAGTCCCAGGTCAACTAACCACTGGTCCAAGCGCCGTGATTTGTCGGGAGAGATTGTCACGGCCTTACACTCGCTTGGCGTTGATCGCAATCATTTCACGAAGGGGATCAGCACTCTCCGGGAAGATAAACAAACTTTCTAGAGCTTCCTCGCTGGCCTGGTTCAATCGATCGCGAGTTTCTGTTAAGCCGAGGGCTGTTACAAAGCTCACGCTCTCTGGCTTGTCTGGAGAATGGTCTTGAATGTCGTCTGCCAACTGAAACGCCAGCCCTAGCTGTGCGCCATATTCGGCCAGGGCGTTGCGCTGCTCAGACGTCGCGCCACAAAGAACTGCTGCGGCTTCGGCGGAAACTCGAATCAAGTCGCCAGTCTTGCGCCGGTGAATCTCCTCAAGCAACGCGAGATCATAATGACCTGTCGAGGCGGCACTCGCCATCTCGATGTCCATGACCTGACCACCGACCATCCCCCGGGGCCCAGCCGCTTCACTCAACAGATGCACAGCGGTGATCGCATGCGGTGAAGGCGATTGGGACAGCAGCGAAAACGCGCACGTCAACAGCCCATCACCCGCCAACAGAGCGATCGCCTCGCCGTAGACTTTGTGATTTGTGGGCCGACCTCGGCGCATGTCATCGTTGTCGAGCATGGGCAGATCATCGTGAATCAGCGAATACGTATGAATCAATTCCACCGCTGCAGCGAGTGGCAAGACTGTTCGAGGCGGATGCCCTAAAGCGCGGGCGGACAAGATCGACAGGAGTGGTCGAAAGCGCTTGCCATCAGACAGCAGGCTGTAAAACATCGACTCCCAAAAACGCTCGAGTGCGGCATGGGGCATTGGGTGGAGGGCCGAACGCAGGTAAGATTCAAGCGCGTCCAGCTCCGCGCGAAAGCGTGTGCTCAGCATTACTCTTTGATCTGAAAGTCTTCAGTTTGACTTTGCCCATTGGCATCAACCGACAAAAGAACTTTCACTTTCTGCTCGGCCTGCGAGAGCTGAGTGTTGCACTCCCGCGAAAGCTTCACACCCTCTTCAAAGAACTTCAGTGAGTCCTCAAGGGCGAGGTCCCCCGCTTCCATTTTGCTAACAATCTCTTCTAAGCGCGAAAGTTTTTTTTCAAAATCCATAGGTCACTCCCTTAGTAAAATCTAAAATTACGACAAAATTTTCTCAACCCGCGCCATCGCCTTGCCTTTTGCAAAAGTCACCTCTAGCGCATCGCCCACCTGCAGTTGCTCCGCCGACTTGATCACGGCCTGCTCACGCCGCGTGATGGAGTAGCCACGCTCGACCACCTTTAAAGGTGACAATGAATCTAAGACCGCACTGAGCCTGGCCCACTCTGACCGCTTGGCTTCGTGACATCGGACCCAATGGGCCTCTAAGCGCGTGCGAAGCATTTCGAGCCGCTGCTCAATTCGCAAAATGAGTTCACGAGGTGAGTCCATTCGACTGACCAACAGTTGAATTTTTTGTGCCAGTTGCTCACGTCGCCGACGCATCGCTAGCTCGAGCCGCTGCGTGAGCTCATCACAGCGGAGCGAAAGATCCTGCAAACGCCGCTTGGGATCCACCAACTGCTTGGTCGAATGCGCCACGCGCTGCCTGGCCAACTCAATCTGATGCAGCCAACCGCGCATCAACCGCTTTTTTAAAGTGTTGAGCTGCTCCAAAATTTCACCGGCGTTCTTCACTACAAGCTCAGCCGCAGCTGACGGCGTGGGCGCGCGCAGATCTGCAACGAAATCGGCAATCGTAAAATCAATCTCATGTCCAACCGCGGAGATGATCGGCACGCGACAACCCGCAATGGCTCTGACCACGCGCTCGTCGTTAAAGGCCCACATGTCCTCAATCGAACCCCCGCCTCGCCCCACAATCATGACATCGAGATCGGGCAACCTTTGTGCAAGAGCAATCGCCGCACACACACTGCCCGGAGCCGCGTCACCCTGTACAACAGCGGGCACAACCGTCACTCGCAAGCCCGCAAAGCGCCGACCTAGGACGTTCAAAATATCGCGAATTGCCGCCCCCGTTGGAGAGGTCACCACGGCCACATGCCTTGGCAATGTCGGGATCGCTCGCTTGCGAGAGGCATCGAATAAACCCTCGAGCTGCAATTTTTTCTTCAACTGCTCAAAGGCCAACTGCAGCGCACCTGCGCCCACGGGCTCCATCATCTCGCAAAAGATTTGATAGTTGCCGCGCGGCTCGTACACTGTGATTTTTCCGCGGACAATCACTTCAAGTCCGTCGTGGGGTTTAAATTTTAACCCTTGATTGAAGCCACGAAACATCACGGCATTGATCTGTGCCTTGGAATCTTTGAGACTAAAATAGTGGTGCCCAGAGCTGTGGGCCTTAAAATTAGAAATTTCGCCCTTCAACCAAATCAGTTTAAAGCCGTTTTCGAGCGAATTTTTAATGGCCCGATTCACATCTGAAACACTGAGAATCTTGGGCTGCGTGGGCTCGGGCTCAATCAGCTCATCCTCAGAGCTAGGCTCAGACGCGAGTGGCGGAGTTGCTGATTTAGGCGCCTGAGCATTGAGAATCGGCGCAACAAGCGGGGCTTGCGGTTTTGGTTGAGTGGTGACCGGTGCAGATTCTGCAGCGGCAAAGTCGAGCCCCATTTGTTCCATCGACCGCAGAACTTACTCGAATTTCAAATTAAATCCAAAGATTTTGCAAAGACCAGAGCCCGCCAACAATCAAACAGATGATTCCGAGTCCACGGTGCGCGCGAAACTGCTGATTCAACGACTCCGGGAGTCGAGTCTCGGCCAACTCCATAAAAAAGCGGGTGTGCAGCACGAGGGTCATCACGGCCCCATAACCGGCCATCACTAGGGGCAATATTCTGTCAAGTGTCTCTGGGGTCATGGGTTACGTTTCGGTACTTATTCTCACACTGTTACAGGACGAAGTTCCAATTTTTGAAAAATTCCCGCCGGCACAGCATTTGATGTCTGTTTCTTTTGGGCGAAAATCTGCTATTGTCAGGGTGTTCTGTGGGCGTGTGGCAAAAGTAAACCCTACAAGAATATATATGGGGACTGTCCCTGATGACGGTGTGCAAGCTCATCCCGTAATGAGAAGCCTAAAGTCGTTATTATGGTCGCCCACTTGGTGAAAACGGGTTTACTTTGGATCATCTCGTCCCACAGAATTTTTTTGCTAGCCCTTCCGCCAGCTCAGCCTCTCCGTAAGACTAGAGCTCGGGCCAATGCCTTCCCCGCCTAACGAGAATGTCTCAGAATGAAACATGGAGTGTTCACGATTACCGTACTGCAATTTTTGGCACTCCCCTTGCTCCATTTTTGTTTAGGTTCACTTAGCTCGAAGAGAAGGTGTCTATGCTGGTAAAATCCAAGACAGTTGTCGTTGCAATGTTAATCACCTGCCTCACAATCACCGCCCCCGTTTCGCCAGCGTTTGCGGCTGAGGATAGCGGGAAGAATCCATGCGATACAGCCGTTGCGAAATGGGTTAACGAGACAGATCCAGAAAAAAAACAGAATTTGTATAGTGACGTGGCCCGCTGCGCCAGCCTTTTTTCCAATAAAGAACTTGGTGCTGATTGCGCTTCAGCTGACCAAGCTTTTGCCAACCAGGTTCGTTTGTTCGCGACGGCCTGCTCCGGTGCGACCCTGACAGGTGACGCGTTGAAGTGTGGAGCTGCGCTAGCCCAATGTGAGTGTACAAATACCTCAACTGACTCGGCAAGGCGCACTCAACTTAAGTGTCCAACTGACGTTTTGGAAACTCGTACAACTGCGTCTTCTCCAAATCAAAGTTACAATATCGAAGCGGAGCGACAGAAGGTTAAGCTGTGCCCCGTAGTGGAGCAGTCTGTTCGCAAAGACCTTGAAGCCCAAATTCTTGCAGCCAAACCCTTTGTGCAGCAAATGCGCCCCGAATTGCAAAATCGAAAAGATGCCGTGGATAAGGCCGAAAGCGAGCTCGAATCTTCACTCCAGACAATAGACGAGGAGCGACGCGCGGCCAAAGCCGAGCACAAGCGCGCACTCGCGGCGGCCCGACGTGAGAGAAGTGAGCGGGCAGAGAAATCCACTTTGGAGCTCGATCAAGCCTACGCCTCAAAAGCCGATGCAGAGGAGGCTCTACGAAATGCTCAGAACAGTGCTTCCGCTGAAAAGGTGAAGTATCAAGACCAGCTCGTCCAGATTGAAATTGCCTGCCATGACAATGCGACAGCTGAAATTTTAAGGAGACAAGAGATTTTCATAGCGCAGAGGCGCGCTGGAATTCCAGCCGGTGATCAGCATCAAGTGCTCGCGAACGTTGGCATCACCAGCCGAAAAGCTTGGAAGAGGCTTCACCATACTTTAGTAACCAGATGCATGCGCGAAGATGCAAAGACCAAACTATCACGGCAATCTGCTGCTGCTACTCTCAAAAACAATCTTGAAAATTGGGATTCGCAGATTTTACGTGCGCAGAGTCGAGTGAAGGAGATCTCAAACCGAATCACCTCAATTCGAAGCCCAAACTGCATCAGCAGCTCGGGCAATGAGTCTCGAGAGTGCCGCGAAGCAAGGTTGGCGGCGAGCGAACTTAAAGACATGGAGCAAGTCTATCAAGATCGTATGGAAACCTTCGATGAAAAACGAAAGAGTGTAGAAAAATCTGGCACCGCCGCCCTCAAATCCGCCAAGGAGTCTTTGCGAAATGCACGAAATGACTTCAACGGTGAGACAGCACGATTGAGAAACTTTCAAGAAATGCACTCTGTCCTAAGCCGAGCGACTGAGGTCACGGCCGAGGCAAAAAAGGCACTCTCTGAAGCCCACGGAGGCATGGAAGCCAGAGCCACTACACTTGTGAGTTGCGCCAACACCCCGGGTGAAAATATCCCATGCGGTCCGAACTCCAGTTGTAACCTCGCCTACCAGTTCCTAAAGTCTATCGGCATGGAGCCCACAATGCCTCAGGACAACTCCCCGACGCCAAGGACACCGAGCGTCCAGACCACGACGGCTGACGAACCGGAGCGGCCGAAAGGCCACCCAGCCACTCGCTAACGGCGCCCGACCCCCCGCGGCGCCTCAGAACCTACCTTAATTCTGAGGCTCGGGCTATACTGCCACCTCAAATCTAGATATGCGAGCACGCCCCTGGGGTGGGCTCGCCTTCATGAGGTGCAGTCATCTATGTTTTCACTTCGCAATTTGATTTTATTTGTCAGTGTGATTTTGGTGGCCGGAGCTATCACGGTCTTTCTGGTCTTGGCCAAATTCAATTCGAATCTCCCCAAGATGATTACGCTTGCCGATTACAAGCCTCTGCTGGCCAGCGAAGTTTATGATCGCAATGGCAAGAAGATTGGCGAGTTCTTTCGCGAGAAGCGCATCTTGGTACCGTATGAGCAAATTCCAAAACATGTGATTCAGGCGTTTGTTGCGGCAGAGGATGACACCTTCTTTGAACATTCGGGAGTGAACTACCTCGCCATCTTCCGCGCGTTCTTGGCCAACGTGCGCACGGGCCGCCGAGCACAGGGTGGCTCGACCATCACTCAGCAGGTGGCGCGCTCACTGCTCCTCAGCAGTGAAAAAACCTACGTGCGGAAAATTCGCGAGTTTCTTTTGGCTCAACAAATGGAGGCCGCTCTTAAAAAAGAAGAAATCCTCTATCTCTATTTGAATCAGATTTATTTAGGTCAGGCGGCGCACGGCGTGGGCGCTGCAGCCCAAGTGTACTTTCGCAAAGACATCAAGGATCTGACTTTGCCCGAGGCCGCCATTCTGGCGGGTTTGCCACAAGCCCCGAGCCGTTACTCACCCATTCACAATCCCTCAGCTGCAAAAGAGCGGCAACGTTATGTGATTCAACGAATGGCCGACGTGGGCTACATCAAAAAAGCCGAAGCTGAAAAGTTCGTCAATGAACCCGTGAAGCTTTTTGTGTGGCAAAACTTTAAAGAGCTCGCGCCGTCCTACCTCGAAACCCTTCGTCAGCTCTTGGTTGCGGAAGTTGGCGAAGAGCTCGTGTTAGATAAGGGCATCAAGATTTACACCGGCCTTGATTTAGATAAGCAAATCAAAGCCCAGGAGCATGTGCAGACCGGCCTGCGCCAGCTCGACAAGCGGCAAGGCTATCGTGGCGCGCTGAAAAATTTGACGGAATCTCGCGCCGTGGCCGAATTTTTGCTCGAGTCACGCAATCAGTTGATGGATGAAGCCTCGCCCGAGCGAATTTTAAAGGCTGATGGCACCTTTGAGCCGCGTGGACCGCTCAACATCACGGGCAAAGATGAAAAGGGTCAGCCTGTTCCGGCGCTTCCCGCCTTTGTGCCGATTGGCAAAATCACTCAAGGTGTTGTCACGAAAGTCGACGATGCGGCGGGACTCACGTTTGTTCGCTTTGCGGAAAGCAAGGGCCTCATCGACCTTGAAACTATGACGTGGGCTCGCAAGGCAGATCCAAGCGTTCGCATGGAGGATAATCCCGTCAAGAAGCCCTCGGCCGTCTTTAAGATTGGCGATGTGATTCAGATCAAAGTGACTGCGGCGCAATTCACCGCGGGCGAGAGGTTAACTGGTATTTTGACGGATCAAAAAAAGCGGCTGCCGAGGACCAAGAAGGGCGCACGCCCTGTGCTCACTCCCGGATTGGCATTGCCTGACTTTAGTGAATACGCGGCACTGGAGCTTGAACAGGAGCCTCTCGTTGAGGGCGCACTATTTTCCATCGACCACCGCACGCAAGATGTCTTAGCGCTGGTCGGCGGCTACGACTTTACGCGCTCAAAGTTCAATCGGGTTTTGCAAGGCGTTCGGCAAACGGGCTCGTCGTTTAAAGCCTTCGTTTATCTCGCGGCCCTCGACAAAGGCTACACTCCAGCAACGCCAATCATTGATGCCCCGATCGTTTTTGAAGAAGAGGTCGACGAGGGACAAGACGGCAGCAGCAAAACGAAAGGCGCCGGACGAGGCAAGAAAGCAGAACCAGAGACCAAAGTTTGGCGCCCTAAAAATCATGGCAATAAATTTGGTGGCGAGATCTTGTTTCGCAATGCCCTCATTCGCTCGCTCAATATTCCGGCGGTGAAGGTGATTGAAAAAGTTGGAACAGATTGGTCCGCCACCTATGCTCGGCGTCTCGGGATTTTTAGTCCGCTGAATATGGACTTCACTTTGGCGCTCGGCTCGAGCAGCGTGACTCTTTATGAAATGACTCGAGCGTTTGGAACGATCGGAAGACTTGGACAGCGCTTGAGCCCGATTATGGTGCACAAAGTTTTAGACAACGCTGGCAATGAGATCGCAAAAGAATTAACTCTGGACAGACGCTTCAAGGCTGAGCTCGCTTTGATCGATGAAGACTTCGAAGCGCGGCGGCAAAAGTATTTACAAACTCCCGATGCCGCAAAAAACGAACCGCCCATTTACTTTAGTGACCGCGATCAGTTGGTAAAGCCACAAACCGCCTACGTGCTGACCACTATGCTTCAAGGTGTAGTTGATGAGAGTGGAGGTACCGGCACTGCGGCTCGTTCACTAGGTCGCCCCGTTGCGGGCAAGACCGGCACCACCAGTGGATACTATGATGCCTGGTTTATCGGTTACACTCCTGACATCAGCACCGGCGTGTGGGTGGGCTTCGACGATGAACGCACGCTTGGTCGCGGCGAGGTGGGCGGAAAATCCGCGCTCCCCATTTGGTTAGATTACATGAAGGACGCACACCAAAATCTACCTGCACGAGGCTTTCCGGTTCCGGATGGAATTGTTTTTGCCAACATCGACAATGAAACCGGTCGAATCGTTACTGGCGATTCTAAATCAATTGTTCGACAGGCCTTTGTTGATGGCACTGAGCCAGGCTCTGCCGCCGATCCAGACACAGCCAAGGACGATAGCAACTTCTACAAAGAGGACTTATCGGAATGAAGTCGATCCATGCCTGGGGCATTCGACAAAACAATTTGAAGAATGTGGAGATCGAGATTCCACTCGGATCCTTTACTGTGATCTGTGGCCCCAGCGGCTCGGGCAAGAGTTCACTCGCGTTTGAAACTCTCTATGCCGAAGGCCAGCGACGCTACATTGAGAGTTTGTCGAGCTACGCCCGGCAGTTCTTAAACAAGGCGCCCAAGCCCGACTTAGAGGGAATAGAAAATATTCCACCGGCGATTTCAATTGAACAAAAAAACTCAGTCAAAGGAGCGCGATCAACCGTTGGCACCAGCACCGAGCTGATCGATTACCTGCGCTTATTGTTTGAGAAAATTGGGCACGCGCATTGCCCGGACCATGGACTCAAGCTACAGGTCCACTCACCATCGAGTGCGGCAGCCAGAACGATTGTGGAATTTAAAGATCAACGCGGCTATGTGATGGTGCACATCCCGGCTGAAACAAAAAACCAAAAGCGCTTGCTCACGGGCCGTGGCTCGGAGAAGAAGTTTCTGGCCCTATTGAAGAGCGAAGGCTTTCGACGCATTTATCTGCAGGACAAAAAACAATCTGGAAAATTAAAGTGGGACAAGGGGCAAGCCTTTGCGCAAGTCGACGTGGGGACAGTCCTGGATCTAGACGATCCCAAATTGACCAAGGCGGGCGTGCCTAAATCTGACTTCTGGATCGTGATAGATCGATTGGCCTTCACCGAGGCTGATCAAGGGCGACTGGCGGACTCTTTTGCACAGGCCTTCAGCGCCAGTTTAAAGTTTTTGCCCACAGCAACGGCCGCAGGAGCCGAGGCTGTCACAGTGGATGGCAAACGGCTGCTGTTGAGTGAGGACAACTCTTGCACCGTGTGCGGTTTTAAATTTCCGTTGATCACAGCCTCGCTGTTTTCATTTAACTCGCCGGTCGGTGCGTGCTCGAATTGCAATGGGTTTGGCAACACTTTGGATTTAGATGAAGCTAAAATTATCCCTAATCCCAAGCTCTCGCTAAATCAAGGCGCCATCTCGCCGTTCGCTATGCCGAGTGGAGCCGACGATCGAAAGCAACTCAGAGCCTTTGCGAAAAAAGCCAGGATCGATTTAAACACGCCGTGGGAAGAACTCCCCGAGAAGCAGCAAAAGCAAATATGGAATGGAGAAGGTGAATTTTACGGAGTGACGGGACTCTTCAAATATCTCGAGACTAAAAAATACAAAATGCATGTGCGAGTATTTCTGTCGCGCTTTAAAAGTGGCTTTACTTGTCCGGCGTGCAAGGGCTCACGCCTGAAGCCAGAGGCCCTGCAGGTGTTCGTGCGCGACTACAATATCAATGATCTGACTGCTAAGACTCTTGAAGATCTTTATGCCCTCGTTCAGACTATCCAACTCACAGAGTATGAGACAGAGGTGAGCGCTGAACCCCTGCGGCAACTGCGCGAACGCCTTCGCTATTTGAATGATGTGGGCGTGGGCTATTTGTCAGTGGATCGGCCGACTAAAACTTTGAGTGGCGGCGAGTTTCAGCGCCTGCAGTTGGCCAACCAATTGGGCATGGGACTCTCCCGAACCCTATATGTGTTGGACGAGCCAACGGTGGGCCTACATCCGCGGGATACGGACCGCTTGATTGGTGTGATCAAGCGGCTGCGCGAGCTCGGCAACACGTTGGTGGTTGTTGAGCATGATCACGATGTGATTCGAAACTCCAGCCACGTGATTGAAATGGGCCCGGGCTCAGGTAGCCTTGGTGGCGAAGTGATGTTCAGAGGCGAATCACCAGAGTTCTTGCAATCTGAAAAAAGTTTGACTGCTGGCTATTTGCGAACAAGTGAGGCGACAAAGTTCTCCAGCGACACTCGCCCGGTGGCAATTGACGGCTTTAAGCACATGCTCACCTTTAAGGGCTGCACAGGCCACAACTTAAAAAATATAGATGTCTCGATTCCGCTCAATCGTTTAGTAACCGTGACGGGCGTCAGTGGCTCTGGCAAGTCCACCCTCGTAGGCAAAACTATCTATCCCGCGATTGCAAAACACCTCGGGGTCGAATTTGTGCCGGGTATGCCCTATAAATCGGCCACTGGTTTGGATGAACTCAAAGGTATCGTGTTGATAGATCAAGGCGCGATCGGTAAGACCGCTCGGAGCAACCCACTGACGTATCTAAAGGTTTTTGATGCTATTCGCACGATTATGGCGAGCACCGCAGAGGCGAAAGCACGCGGTTACAATGCCGGCAGCTTCAGCTTGAATGTCGACGGTGGGCGATGCCCCGTTTGTAAGGGCCTCGGCTATGAGACTGTGGATATGCTTTTTATGGACGATGTTGAGATCAAGTGCGACGCCTGTGATGGCAAGCGCTACCGAGATGAACTGCTCGAGGTCACGTATAAGGGCAAAAACATCAATCAGATTCTGCAAATGACTGTGGATGAGGCTATGGATTTTTTTGTAGCCCACCCCAACGTGCGCAAACCACTCTCTGTTTTGAAAGATGTGGGCCTGGACTATTTGCAACTTGGTCAGAGTGCAAGCACCTTAAGTGGCGGGGAATCTCAGCGCATGAAGCTGGCCCGAGAACTCACCGGCAACAATCGGCAGCGCACCCTTTATATTTTTGACGAGCCCACCACGGGGCTGCACTTCCGCGAGGTTCATCTGCTCCTAAAAGTTCTCAATCGTTTGGTCGACTCGGGCAGCAGCGTGGTGGTGGTGGAGCACAACCTCGAGGTCATTCGACACTCCGATTATGTGATTGATATCGGGCCGGAAGCAGGCGAAAAGGGGGGATGCATTCTCAGCCAAGGCACTCCCAAAGCACTCGTCAAGAACGCGAGCAAATCCCATACCGGCCACTACCTCAAGGCCTACGTCGAGGACTTAGCCCCGCCAAAGGCACCGCTGCATGAACTTAATAGTTAAGGTCATGTGGCCGGAGCTTCGCACTCACGGCCGCAAACTTTTAATCGTCGTGTTTAGCGGAATTCTAGTGAGTGCCTCAAAGGCCGCCGTGCCGGAGCTTATGGGCCGAGTCGTCGAGACCTGGAAGACCCAAGACACCGAGATGGCCATACGCCTCCCCTTAGCCATCACCGCCGTTTGGATCTTGGCCAGTGCTCTGCGCTACTACCATATGTATTGGATGCTGTTTATCTCTGAGATGGTCGCCGTAAACTTGCGACGTCGACTGATGAACAAGTATCTGGATTTGAATCTGGGGTTTTTTCAAAGCTTTGTCAGTGGCTCCGGCGGCTTAATCAGTCGCATGCTGAACGATATCAATGTGATTCAAGGGGGCTTTCAAAAGCTGGCGGATGTGGTCCGCGAGCCCTTTATGGTGCTATTTAGTTTTAGCTACCTGCTGTACCTCGACTGGCGACTCACACTTTTTATTTTAACGGGCACACCCATTATCACGACGGTTTTACGAAAATTTGCGAAGAGCGTGCGCAAATACTCAAAGCACAACCAAGAGTCGATGGAAGACCTCACGCAAATCATTAAAGAGAGCCTCGATGGCACGCGCATCGTCCAATCCTTCAATTTGCAAAGTGAAATGCGGACGCGCTTTGAAAAGCAGGCCAAAGAATTCTTGCAGTCCAAGAGCCAAATTCTGGCGCGTGAAGAAGCGTCTGGTCCAGTCTCTGAAAGTATCATGTCGCTATTCGTGGCGCTTTTGTTGATGTACATCGGTCAACGGGTGATCGAGAACAATTTGGATGTCGCAGGTTTTATCAGCTTTATTGCCGCAATTACCTTTATGTCTGACTCAGTTAAAAAAGTTCAAGGTGGATATATTCGACTACAGCAATCGAGCGTGGCCTTAGAGCGATTGCAAAATATTTTAGAGAGTACAAGCGTGGTGCCTCAGATCACAGCACCTCGAGGGTTTCCTACCGATTGGCAAGAGATTGAGTTCCGCAATGTTTCGTTTCGCTATGACGATCAAGTGGTGCTCCGCCAAATCAACTTGAAAATTCGCCGAGGCGAGCAAATTGCGTTGGTCGGCTCCAGCGGCGCTGGCAAATCCACCTTGATCAACTTGCTGCCTCGTTTTTTTGATCCCACTGAAGGGGAAATTCTCATTGGCGGGGTTCCGATAAATGAGATTGAACTGGATGAGCTACGCAGCCATGTCGCTCTCGTGAGCCAAGATGTGTTTTTGTTCTCGGACTCTGTTGAGCGAAACATCTGGTCCGGTGACTTTGGCAAACCCGTGGCTGGAGTCGAGTCCGCCTCACGCTTAGCGAATGCTCATAAGTTTATCTCGAACCACCCAGACGGTTATCAGGCGCGCGTCGGCGATCGCGGTAGTCGATTCTCTGGGGGGGAAAAGCAGCGGATCAGCATCGCACGCGCTATCTTTAAAGACGCGCCGCTGCTCGTCTTGGATGAAGCTACGAGCGCGCTCGATTCTGAAAGCGAGCTCGAAGTGCAGCAAGGGCTAGACTCCCTGATGCAAGGACGAACGGCACTCATCATCGCACACCGACTGTCCACCATTTCAAAGTGCACGCGCATCGTCGTGATGGACAAAGGTGAAATTATTGAGCAGGGGTCTCACAACGAGTTGTTGGTGCAGCAAGGCGCCTATCACCGACTCTTTCAGTTGCAGTCTCGCCTATAGCTCGACCAAGGTCGGCTCGACTCGACGTTTACTTCTGCTTCTAGACCCTCAAGTTGTCGAAAACTTTGACGATAAGAATTTAGACAGTCCAATCTAAAACGGGCTGCAGGGCACGATTCAGAGGAGAACGAGCATGATCAATTGGGACGAGTTTGAACACATTCACGTGATTAAGAAATTAAAACAAATCCTGAACTCCTGGTGGAACATTGATGTTGTGTTCACCGATGAGCGCGGGCATTTGCGTGGAACGGACACAAAGACCTTCACATTCTGCAATCCAGCCGTCTCAACATTTCTAAACAAAGAGACTTCGCTGGCCAGCCTCGCCGAGAACATTCACAAGTCGATGGAAGAAGTTCGAAGCTCCGGCAGTCGGTACGCCATTCGCAAGTGGGATGTCGCCGGTTTTGATATGGCCATTATCCCCATCATGATCGAAAATGACTTTATGGGCTGCGTGGTCGCCCTTGGATTCATGAAGGATCGCACGGCAGTCACTCGAATTTCAGAAGTGCGCGAGCGCATGGCCATCTTTGGCGCCAGCGGCGATGTGATCGACAAAGCGATTTCAAAAATTAGCTTTATCGACGATCAAGATCGTGAACACTTTTTGGAGCTGGTTGAATTGGTCGCACAAGAGGTTGTGACGCTACACCTAGAGATCACCACTCGCGAAAACCGCATCAAAGAACTGAACAAAGAGCTCGGCAGCCGCTACAAGTACGACAGCATGATTGGAAAATCCAAACCCATGCAAAACCTTTATTCTATGCTAGATAAAATTAAAGGCGCTGACAGCACAGTTCTGGTTCAGGGTGACAACGGAACAGGTAAAGAATTGATCGCCAAAGCGATTCACTACAATTCGCTTCGCAAAGACAAGACTTTCATTATTCAGAACTGCTCGGCCTTCAACGACAACTTACTAGAGAGTGAATTGTTTGGACACGCCAAGGGGTCTTTCACCGGCGCTATTCGCGATAAAAAAGGTCTGTTCGAGATGGCCGACAAGGGCACATTCTTTCTCGATGAGATCGGCGACACCTCTCCGACGATGCAGGTGAAGCTCCTGCGTGTGTTGCAAGAGGGTACGTTCATTCCGGTTGGAGCCATCGAGTCGAAGCGCGTGGATGTGCGAATCATTGCAGCGACCAACCGCAACCTTAAAGAGATGGTCGAGGCCGGCACCTTTCGCGAAGACTTGTACTATCGACTCAACGTCATCAACTTGACCGTCCCTGCTTTGCGCGATCGTAAGGAAGACATTCCTCTACTGGCGGAGTTCTTCTTAAACAAAGCCCAAGCGGCAAACGAGGCCGCCGGGAGTCCAAAGAAGGTTCTCACCAAGCGTGCGCTGGAAAAGCTGTATGACTACGCTTGGCCAGGTAACGTGCGAGAGCTGCAAAACGAAATGGAGCGTTTGATCGTTTTGTCGGGTGTAGAAACAAAAATCACAGCCGACATGCTTTCTCCCAAAATTCTTGAGCTGGGCGACAAAACCAAAGTTCAAGGCGCACGCTTACACGGGAAGTTGAAGGATGCTCTTGAGGATCTCGAGCGCGATTTGATTCGCGAGGGGCTTCGCCGCACAGGATGGAATAAATCCAAGCTCGCCAAAGAGCTAGGCATTAGTCGGGCCGGTTTGATCATGAAGGTTGAAAAGTACGGCTTAGACAAGCGTAAGATGCTGAAATAACTGGAGATTACATTGTATTTTTTGGGGCTTCGCTCAACGCGAGGCCCTTGTTATTTTGATTTGAGCCTTAGGCACGCTCTTTGTAAGGAGCGCGGGTAAGGTTGGAAATTAAAAATGAGAATACAAACGGACAGTGATGCTCCTTCGAGCCGACTGCTGAAGTCGGCCAGTCTTTTGCGAACGTACTTTGAGCGTAAGCTCAAGACTCAGCTTGAGCTCTTAACTCAAGCGCCTAGCGAGCCGCTCGGTGAGGGTATGCAGTTTGATCTGCAGCTCAGTCAGTATGGAATATGGGGTCTTCGATCGCAAATCGCCCTGAGTGAAAAATCTCAGACTGAAATCGCTGCGACATTTCACGGTCTGCTCGGCGCCATGGGAAACCTCGAGAACAAAAACAGAAGCCTGCGAGACCTCGAGCTTCGACTAAATGCCGCCTTCACCGAGGCGCCGTCAAATGTGATCTCCATTACGCGCGCTATGAGCAAGTCCTCTACGACTCTCAGGGCTGTCGGCCACTCTGCTGGCACGCGCCGATGGCTCCTTCGTTTAGACTGTTTGATTGAGTCTGAGCGCGCAGAAGACATCCACAAAATGGCGCTGGAGCTCCATAGCCACAGCTCTCGCTTTGCTTTCATCGAGTACCAAAGCCTCGCAACCGAGGCTCGCCAAAATCTTTCAGAACTGCTGAGTCTCGGCACCGTGAGTTTGTTCGTGCGAAACATTCTGGAACTCACGCACGCTGAACAAACGGTGCTCGCCGATTTGTGTCGGCACAATTCGATGGTTCGACCGCTCTTGATGATCGGTGCACCTATTCCCTACTCAGATTTACGCGGCGATCCCGAGATCAATGTGGAGTTCTTAGCCCTTTTGTCGCGTGCCTACATTAAGCTCACTCGAGCTTTCAAAGAGTACAAGGACCAAGGTCTGATCCACTATTTTCTCGACAGCCTTTCCCAATATCCCACATAATTACCTGTGGTTTTGGGGGAGGCGATTTGTCTGCAATTTTGCCAGAGGCGATTCAAAAATTTATCTTGCGGCAATTAAAGATCGAACACTTCGATTGCATCCAGCTGGCAGGCGATGCGTCGTCTCGCAAGTACTATCGCATAGTCTTTGAAGAAGAGTCGAGAGTGCTTATGAGCTGGGAGCCCTTCACCGATGTGGAGAGCTATCCTTTCTTAAACGTGCTGGCGCATTTTCAGTCTGTGGGCGTGCGCGCGCCCAAAGTCGAGGCCGCAGCTCCTGACCTAGGCGTGGTCTTACTTGAAGATCTTGGAGACCTGACTCTCGAAAGAAAATTTTGGGAAAATCAAAATCAGCAAACGGCAATGCCCTACTATCACCAAGCGATTGATGAGATCATCAAAATCCATTTTCTCGCCTCAAAGCCCGTGCAACCGGCAAGCATCTGCCAGCAGATCGCCTTCGACACGGCTAAGTTTCTCTGGGAGCTGAATTATGCGCGCGAGCATTTCTTAGAGGGCATTGGTGGACTCAAGCTTAGCCCTGAATTGCAAAAAGAATTTTTATGGATCTGCGAAACCTTACACGCTCAACCCAAGTTTGTCTGCCACCGCGACTACCACTCGCGCAACCTGATGCTAAAACATGGGCGCGTTTACGTGATTGATTTTCAAGACGCAAGATTAGGCCCGATTCAGTATGATTTGGTCAGCCTTCTGCATGATTCCTACGTCGCACTTTCACCGGAGAGCATTAAGCATTTAAAGAGCAACTACATCGACAAAGTGACGGCGCTGGGTCACGGCTCTGCTATTCGCTCTGACTTTGACGAAATTTTTAATATTCAGCTGATTCAAAGGTGCTTAAAGGCCTGCGGAAGCTTCTCTAGCTTTTACAATATGCGCGGCGACACTCGCTACCTCAAGTACATTAAGCACACCGCACAACTGGTCGCGACAACTTTGCAAGGTCAGAAGAATTTGCCTTATCTGAATGAGTTGATGAATGACTCTGAGCTGCTCAACAAAAATTTCGAAGCTCTATGCGCGCCCTAATTCTGACCGCAGGCCTTGGCGAACGCTTTAGGCCCTACACTCTCCGGCGTGCCAAGCCCGCGGTGGAATTTCTGAATGTACCAATGCTCACCTTTCCTTACTACTGGCTGAACACCCTTAAGCTGACGGATTTGACATTCAACACCCACTATTTACCTGAGACTATCCGTCATGCGGCCATGCACTCGGTCGATCCCGCCATTCACCTGCACTTCACACACGAAGATCTTATCTTGGGGAGCGGCGGCGGCATTTGGAATGCACGTTTTCATCTCATGCAAGATGAAGTTTTTGCCGTGGCCAATGGCGACGCCGTCGTCACATTTTCTGATCCACAGACCTTGAGTCGTATGCTCAGAGCCCACCAACAGACCAATGCCCTCGCGACTTTGTTGCTTTGCCCACTTGACGGCGTGGGCACCCGCATCCCCGGAGTGTGGGTGGACGGAGAGACAGTGGTGAGCTTTGGCAAGACGCCCGCGCGCGAGGAACTGGAGTGTCTCCACTACGCCTCGTATATGTTTTTTTCAAAGCGAATATGGGAGCATTTGCCGGAGGGATCCTCAAATATTTTGTATGACGTCCTAGTGGCTGCAATTGACAAGGGCGAGCGAGTGCTCGGATTTCGCGACACCGATTTGCATTGGTACGAAACCGGCAACGCCACCGAGTACTTAAAGGCAACGGCCGCGTGCCTGGACTCCATTCAGCGCGCCGATTCACACGGGCAAGGACTGATGAATTTGCTTTGTTCAGACCTTACTCCCTCATTTGGCCTCCGGAGTGATCTCACCAAGCGATTGCTGATTGCAGACAACGCCTCGATTGATCCTGGAGTCGATCTTGCGGGCTTTTGTGTCATTGGCGAGCACGCCCAAATTTCCAGCGACTGCCGCCTTGAGGACACAGTGGTTCTTTCGGACGCTCAAGTGCGGGGGGGCGAACGCCTCAAGCACGCTCTAAGAGACTAATTGGAGTTGATCGTTTTGAACTGGGGCCGCGCTTGATTTGCCGGAGTCCGCACCATTGAGCCACGGGGCGGTTTAGCACTCCCGCTGCCCAAATCCAAAAATATATTGCTCTCACGCCGACGTTGATACGCTACATGCATCATCTCAAAGATATTTTGGCCACGCACCCCGATGGGCTCGCCTTCTAAGTTTTTTGTTTTGCCTGCAACGAGCGACTGACGTTGCTTCGCGTTCAGTGCAAAATGCCGACGCTTTGAAAAATCCAAACCGGCGGCTTCAGACTCGCTGGCTTCACTGCCTTCGCCGGTGCTCGCGCCACCGCCTCCGCCCTCAACGACGCCGACACTCACGGCTCGTCCGCCCATTGCTTTAGAGAGTTCATCGTTAACGGCTGCAAGAACCTCTTGGGCCTCAGCGATCGCGGCGGGGCTCATTCCCGCAGCGGCTAGCGCACCAGTCGAGGCTAAGTCTGCATTTGGGACAAACGTGCCGTTGGGACTCGTGAGCCCCTTTTCTGAAATTCCGTAGCCGGCGTCTTCTAGGGCCTTTTTGGCTGCCTCCACTTGTGCGCGGTTGTACCCACTGCCATCGGCTGCACCCGAAGGATTAAGCGGGTTCGCACCGGCGCCTGGTTTTTCAGCCCCCGGGCGGTTGTAATCATCCCAGCCCCCACTCTTGAAATTGACATCTTTGGCTTGATTGGCGGCATCACTATGTTCCATGGCCTGTGCTGCCGCCTGTAAACCCATGGCACATAGAGCGTAATTGTTGGGTTTGGGCGCAAAACAAGCCGTGATGAGCGCGCCCGACGCAGCAAAGTTCATAACTGTTCCGATATCGAGGGATTTTTTTTGTTTAGCAGAATCGGTGTTGATTGAAGAGACTGCAGTTTCTGAGTTTGCGGCGGCAGAGGTCGGCGACGCTCCCGCAGTTTCTAAACCCTTACGAACAGCTTTTCGCGCCTTATCGGCCGTTCCTGCCAGAGCGACAGTTGGCACAACAAGGAACAAGACCAATTTTATACATAGAATATGTTTAATCATAAATCTAACCTCATGGAGGACAAGCGATACGTCCTAGTTTACACGCCTCTTGCATTTTTCTCGACACCACATGAAACAGATTTACACCCTGACCATGCTGTTGCCGGCTGCACGTGGGACATAATCCTCCCAAGCGCGCCATAGCTGGCCCTCGACTGCCTCCTGGTAGAAAGGCCTTGAGATCCATTCCTTGCAGTCCAACCATGGCCGAGCCGCCTCGCAGATTGCCGCGCCCGTTGCCCCCGGCGCCCTCATCCTCACTTTCGAACTCCAGCCCTGAGCCTCCGCTGTTGCCGGAGTAGCCAGAGCCACCACGCTCACCTTGCATAATATCCGTCACTGACGATTTGCCCGCGCCACCGCCGGCCCCAGCTCGCCCACCCCTGCCGTCTAAACTTGCAGCGCCACCGCCCGCGCCGCCCGGTATAGCGCCGCCGCTATTGTTCGCCACAACGGCGGCTCCCTGTGCGCCACCTCCGGCCGCAGCTTGCGGGGCTTCCATAGGGAAGTCCGTGCCACCGATTGGGCCATAGTCTACCGGGTTGGAAAGATCTGAGGTTGAAGAGTCACCTCCACCAAATCCACCCGTCGATTGCTCTGCTATTGCATAGCCCTCACCACTTCCGCAGCCAGGGGCCTGAGGGTTGAGTACGCACTGCTGTTGACAGACGGGGCTGGTGGGATCACTCGCGCAGCCATATGGATCATAATTATCATTATTTTGTTTACTCGAGCTCGAGGTGGCCGCAGTCGCAATCGAATTGCAAATCGCCTGCGAGATCGACGAACCCTTGGCGCCCTCCAGCGCTCCGCTCGCCCATTGTATCTCCTTAGACTTCAGGCCCTCACAAGTTCGACTGATGGTGCTCAGCGCCTGCACGACGGAATCATAGCGGCTTTGCTCCACGCATCCCGCACACTCCTGGGCCAGCTGTTGGTACTTGCCGAGAAGGCTCGAGCAGCCAGTCGTACACGCGTAATGCCCACTGCTACAAACAGCTGCAGCCTTGGCCCCAAGATCCGCCGTATCTGCCCCACGCTGCTGAGACTGCAAACAGGCGTCGAGCATCCCCGCGCCAGGCACCCCAGTTTTGGCTATAGAGCCCGTCGTACAGCTCATTGGATTTTCACAACACTTGCTGGCCCTCTTCTGCGCATTCGAGCACGCCTGAAGATCCCGCTGAATCTCCGCCCTCACAGCCTCACTACTCCGCTGCTGCACCCGCGCCGGCTCAGCAGCCCCAGCCGCGAGCGACTCATCGTCCGCACCGGTCCCAGGACCGGTGGCACCCGGCCGCCCAACGGGTCGGGTGGTTGCCCCGCCGGAGGCTTCGGCCGAGCCGGCAGCGGAGGAGCCTTGCTGACAGCCCGTTAATGGACTACATGTTGAAATTATTGAAATATTCTCAGTGAAGGCACCGTGTCTAGTGGCCGCAGACTCGCGGCAAGAAGCGGCAAATTCTGCATTTAGAGCCGCCGATGCACTCTCTGCAGAAATTGAGCAACTAAACGGAGCTCCAGGTTCGAAGCGAGCACATTGCTTCGCTACATATTCCGAATGCTTTTGCTTCAAACATTGTGCATAAATAGATCCGTATAAACTTTGTGGCTCTTCTGCCACAATCTGAGTGCTGGCAAAGAAAGCGACTAAGAAGCCAATCTTCAAAACAACCATGTGAGCTTATCGTCACGTTTTGAGAATTACTTTAGACCAAGGTCGCTAATTTATAAGGGTGCACTCTAACGTGTTTCAGTTTGTGGGAGTACGGTTGCAAGTCCCGTTGGTCTGCCATTTGAATCGTAATAATTCGTAGAGTTAACTGTGGCTTCCAGCGTTTCCAGAAATCTCAAAGTCGTGTCTGCTCCCGAACCTCTGCGTTGAGTTAGGATACCAGCGATGGCTAGCTCGCCGCTTGCAGATCTCGTGAAGGCTGGGCTCGCTGAATGTCCCGCGGAGAGCTCGTCGCTGGGAACTTCAAATTCCGCTAGTTTGTTTGGTGGGTTGCGGGTCCAGTTCACTTTTGAGTTTAGTACGTAAGGAACCATTTCACTTCCACGCCTCATCGCCGAGGCTATCAATATGTGATCGCCCGTTACAACTGGCTTTTCCGACATTGGAATGGGTACAACTTCGATCGCACGCTCGAGTGGTACGAAGGCGAGATCTCCGCTGTTGATATCGTCACCCACGCCCCTACGTCGACCTAGCCGAGCCTCATCAGTAGTCAATGATATATCCTTTCCAAGCTGAGGATTCATCGGACTAAATGTACACTTCCCGTTGCCAGCAAAAAAAGCCCCAACATTTACGCTGCCTAAAAGAAGATGACTGTTTAGTCGAATTTCTGAGCTGGTGCGACCAATTGTCGCCATAGATGAAGTTTGCTTTATAGAACCATTTTCCGTGTGCTCGCATGACACCACACCCAGATTATCAAGAATCCGCTGCCGCTCCTCACGCGTCAGTCCTAGAGCTGAAGCAGCATTTTCAGTAAAATCACCCGCAAACGATCCAGTCCCAAAGCCAGCGGGAGGCGCTTGCGACAGCCCCACAGATGCCACCCGAACCAAGTCGTCACATGGATTATTCCGCAACATACACTTCGGCCGTGGAAGCGGAGGCGCAATACTGGTTGCAGCATGCGTCTCCATAAAAAAAGCTAACAAAACTCCAAGTTTTATCATAGATCCCAAAGATAAAAAACCCATTTAATTTCAGATCTGCTCTACCCAGAATTTACCATCTACTAACGAGTTCTAACTCCTTAATTTTTATTTAACCAAAATTATGGCCTAAGGAGGGGCTCGCCCAAGGTCCTGGTAGACAGATTATTATCGCTTCTGGTCTGCGCTCATCGAATACGAGGCCCTATCTTCAATTCCGAAAACATCATAGTCACAAAGGCATAAGAATATTTAGTACCTAATTTTGGAAAATTAACTAAAGTCATAGAAAAATCGAAACCTTATTACAAGCGCGCTTACCAACACCGTTGCAACCTTGCCCATTTTGAAGGTTGAGTATATACGGCGGGCCTACACAAGATCGGGCGTTATGTGATTTTATACAAACTTCTTAAGTCTATTCTGTTTACGCTTGCCGCTCAAAATACTTCGGCCACACCAAAAGAAGCCGCAGCCGTTTATGATGGTTCTCCCAACGGAGAATCCACAATTTCATCAGCAAGTTGCGGTGAAGATCTAATTCAGATCTATTTCGATGACGAACTGTACCCAGAATTACAAGAGGTAAGTGATGAAGATGAAGGTGACAATTCTAGTTTCGCTGATAGCTGGGGCGTTGTTTCTTTTGTTCCAATCGAATGTGCCGCTGAAGCATCTCCGAACAAAATTACTGCCGTTGACTGAATCAAGCGATATGAGCCAGTCTAACGAAAAAGCCGGACCAACCCTCCACCTTAAAAGTGAAATTTTAGTAAACCTAAGTTTACATATTGATGATGTAGAGCTCTTGCAAAATGCATTTCTCGCGCAGGCATTAGTCGGACCGCTGATTCGGTTCTCAAATCGTGGACGGTATGAACCCTATGTTGCGAAAAAATGGACTCAGTCTGGCAACGACTGGACTTTTTTCATACATGACGGCCTGACATGTGAAGATGGACAAGAGATCAATGCAGAATCATACAGACTGAATCTGCTCAGGAGTGTTAAT
Organism: Bdellovibrionales bacterium; assembly: GCA_041739415.1. Lineage (GTDB taxonomy): Bacteria > Bdellovibrionota > Bdellovibrionia > Bdellovibrionales > UBA1609 > JALHOQ01. Next base: position 73,987 of record JBGSNU010000005.1, read on the forward strand.
AGACTTTCGCCACAAGACCTTGAGCAGACCCCCTTTCGTGACCTCAGCGGGATCACCGCTCAACAAGACACCCTTACCCTAAAGTTCAAGAAACCAACGGGAAAAGCGCTGCTTGAATATCTAGCAATGACACCATTTGCTTTCCTTTGTGATAGCAATTTCGACGGTACAAAAAAGTGGAAGTCGCGAACGCAGTTTGTATCTTCAGGTCCATACAGAGTTGCAGAGTTTAACCCTGAATCGAACCTCTCCCGGCTTGAACTACGTAAGGATTGGCCGCTAAATCCGCCTCACGCCTTCAAGACTGTTCTTCTCACAAAGGATGATTTTTCGGACGAGACCTTCACATCAAAACTACATATGACTTACAGCCATGCTCGAGTAACTGGCCCCCGTGACGGCATCGCCCTCGAAGTTCCGCGGGCCTTAGTGGCGGCGAGACTCGGCATCAACGAAGGGCAATTCTTCGCCGACCGACGGCGCCGGCAGGAGCTGCAGCTGGCGATCAACAAGGTGATGGAGAATGTAGACATCGGTTTTGAAAATTACCACCGCGCCGACAGTTTCTTCTTTGGTCAGATCTCGGGGCATGAGATTCCCAACCAGTTAACCGGCGATAGGTCAGAACCACCTGCCCGCCCCTTGAAGGTCAGAGGAATTCCAACGGGCACTCGGCCTGAGGTGGACTTTTATCAAGGCATACTCTTTGAGGCACTGAAGCAACTCGGATGGACCTTCGAGATGATCGAGCGACCCATCAAATCCATCAAGGATTTTCACACAATCACTTACGACATCTCATTTGACCGATCTCATGTCGATGCCACTTTGGATCCTGACTTTGTTAGGTTGCTTTTTAAAAGTCACTTGGGCCCCAAATACCAAGACCCCGGCAACAGAATTTCGAAACTTGTCGACACATTCGATAGCGGCAAGCTGACCTATCGGGATTTTCTGATCAACTTTAATTCTATTATTTCTGAGGAGGCTGCAATACTGCCGCTTTTTCATCGAGGCTTCACTTGGAAGTTCACCCCGAATGTGGACGTGCGGTCCATCAGCCCCTTGATGAGCATTTTACGCTACGAAGAGCTTAAACTAAAAGACTATGATACTAGTTCAGAGCGTTGATCCGACAGCAACTTCGCTCCAGTGGGAGATCTCGACAGTCGCGAACCGATATCACGTCAATTGCCTGGATAAAAAATCGGGACTGAGAGGCTCTGGCTACGCTCAGTCGATTGCAACTGCCAAAAAGAAAGCCTTTGTTGAGCTGAACGAGCGAGGCTTTTACTCGCAAATCCGCACAGATGAGGCGAAGCGAAAGGCCTGGGGCTTAGACTTTGACGACAGCTGTTCAGGCTTTGCCGCGGGGTATTCGCAAGCCAATGTCATTCGACGTGCGCTCCACGAAGCGAGTGAACGCTGGGCTCTTTCCAAATGGATGGATGGCGGCATGGCTCTACCGCATGCGGATGATACGCTATTGTCGGAAGCGAGTAAAAAAATCGCCGCTCATTTTTCATCTTATTCACTCTATCGCCAGGCCGTGATGTTCTCACTCAACGGATACCCTGTAGTCAGCCAAATTGCAGTTGCCTTGGCATGGACCTCAGAGGGTGTATTTGCGGGATACGGGGCAAAGCCAAATTTCTCTGATGCCGTTGACCACGCATTTGTGGAGTCGATGCGAAATCATTTGATTCACAAAAATCAAATCCGACGTTCATCTTTTCCGTACAATCGCATTCATTTTTTTGCAATGAATCGGCACGTTGGTGAGCGCGCCATTCAGACTCAGAGCCATACTCCACGCCAGACGCAGACAAATTGGCCAACGCCCACGCTTAAGGTCTTAAAGGTTGAGCGCTTTGGGGAAATCTGGCTCGCCCGTGCAATTTTTGATGGATGGACACCATGGCAGTTGGGTCCCATCGAGAGGTTTTTGTATTGAAGGGACGATTGAAGTTTACCATTATTGCAGGGCTTATACTGGCTGTCCTCGTGGGGATCAGTGTTCAAGTGGTGTTCGATCGCCTCGAGTCTATGCAGGCCGAAGCCATCACCACAGTCATTGGCACTCTCTTACGAGACGAGTCCGCAGCTTCTAAGTCGTACCTTGTTGCTCAATCCCTTGAAGATATGCGATCGACTGGAGCCATTCAATGCGTCCGATTATCGAGAAAAAATGGCGCTGGTTTTTCAGTCTTCTACGATTCAACGTTTCAAGAGGATTGCCGAAAAATCAAGCTTGAGTCTGTTACAATGCAGGGACTGGACGGCGAAACCTGGAACCTTTCACTCCTTCCAAAAATTCCAGTTTTGTTCCATGTCATCAAATGGACCACGCTATCCGCTCTACTCATTGCGATCGCGACTGGAGTGTGGGGCATTCAAAACATCTTGAGTCGCGAGGACGCTAGACGGCAGCGACTGGAAGTTCGTCGAAAATTTTTAGAGGAACTCGCCGATCAGGTGCGCCACGATGTGGCTTCTCCCATATCCGCGCTCCGAGTGATTGCGGAGCGTGCTCCGCTCGAGGCCGACACCAAGGCGTTCTTAAAGCAGGCCGTAGAGCGAACACGAGGTATATTTGAATCGCTTAACCAGGCTTCTGTTGAAGAAGAAGCCATCGATATTTCGCTGGAAGTTTCAAAAGTCATTGCTGAGAAAAAGCTAATCCGCGGTGACCTGCCGCAAATTTCAACTGCTATTCCCGCTCTTTCCTTGCATCTGCCCAAAGCTGACTTTTGCAGAGTGCTTTCAAACCTAATCGACAACGCCATTGAAGCGGGCGCACAAAACATTCGCATAACCGGTGAACGCGTTGGACATTACTTTATTCTCGCCCTTGGCGACGATGGTACGGCCATACCGGCGCAAGTCATTGAGCGCCTGGGTCAGCGTGGCAATACGTTCGGTAAGGCGGGTGGGTCTGGACTGGGTCTGTACCAAAGCACACAGTTCATGCAATCCGTCGGTGGAGAATTGAACCTATCTAACAAAAGTGCTCAAAAAATTTCTTTGAAATTCGGCCTCGATCTAGTCGAATCTTTATCATGAGGTATGGATTTCCGCACTCCAAACATTTGAATGTCTTTATCGCTAAAGACAGCGCCCCACCGTCCTTTAATCCGCTAGACTCAGACGGCATCATCAATGCTATACCGCTCGAACAAATGGTTGGGACTCTTGTCAGAATGAGTCCCTCTGGCCATTACGAAGGCTATCTGGCGAAAACCTGGCAGGTTTCGAATGATTTTAGGGATTGGACCTTCGTTCTTCGACAGGGGTTGCTTTGCGAGGATGGTGCTCAAATCAATGCGCATAGCTTTGCAAACAGCTTAAATAAAATCATCCGGTTGATAAAGCAGCACTCGAGCATGCCGCTGATTGACCAACTTGTAGGATGCGAATCTACACGAAAAGCCCGCCCCATTCCCGGCATTCAAGCTTTAAACGATCACGAACTGGCGTTAAAATTTACCAAACCCATTCGGTCCGGCCTGCTGGAGTATCTCGCATTGCCGTACTTGGGATTTTACTGCGATGCAAATTTTGATGACCAGGGCGAATGGGGAGATAGCAAAAAAATTGTGTCATCTGCGGCTTATCAGTTGGACAAATGGGAGGGAGAAGGGCCGCTCACGCTGAAGTTAAGAAAAGGATGGTTTAGGTTGGCTTCAAATCCGCCGGAACTCCTGACGATTCACACCAAGGACATGACCCAGCTTGAGGTGCCTGAAAAACGCTGCTTTGTTATCAACTTTTTACAAGAACAATGGGAGTCGCGGCCAAATTTTACCATCGTAAACATGTCGCCCACCATTCTCAATGCCGTTATGATTTCGAGCAAAAGAAACCCGTGGTTGAGTGTCGCTAACAACCGTCGCTACCTGCGGCAAGAAATTAAACGCATGCAGGTGAAGATGCCTCAACAATTCAATGCCGCACAAAACGCAGACTGCCTCTATCCCGACCCGAGCAAGCCAAAGCGGGAGGCGACTGAGACGTTTCGTGCGCCGATCAAGCCCAAGGATCCCCTCCTCATCGTAACAAGTGAACGCCCCTCGATCGCCGTCCGTTACATGACCCAATTGATCACTTGGATGCTTGATGAGCTGAATTTACCTTACAAAATCCAAGCGGTCCCACCAACTCAACACGATTTGATGAAGAGTGAGCGAGATGCCTACAGTTATGATTTGAAAGTCATTGCAGTGGATGCTGGTTTGCGGATTGAGAATCAAGTGGTTAAGTTCATGTTTTGTTCGAACCTAGGGGCGGCCTTCGGTGATCCAAGTGGGCGCATCTGCTCCCTCGTGGACAAATATGAACAAGAGTACGGCGACTTCATACCCGAAGAAAAACTGAAGCTCTATAAAAACTGAAGCTCTATATAGAAGAGTTTGACCAAATCTTAGAGGAAGACGCCGCCGTCATTCCCTTGTTCAAGTCGGGTTGCACGTGGCTTCTCTCCCACGACCTCTCACCGGAGTCCGTGAGCCCAACCATGGGCATACCTTACTTCGATCTGTTCAATCTAATTTAATAGAGCCGAATTTTTTGTACCCCCGCCCCCCGTCCCTCCCCCACCGTGGGAGCGCAACTCGCCTGTGCTTGGTACTGTTCTTGAACTGTAGCCCTATGAGTACAGGATTTGGTGTGAGTCGGAGTGGGCGGCTGTGGGCCGTTGCTCCATAACGGAGAAGACAATGACAATTTTTGGTATGTGGCTAAGCGGTTCGACAGTTTTCGGCTTAGGTTGTAGCGTAGGCAAACGCGCCATCGTCGCTGGTTTAGGCGCCCTGTTTGGCGCGCTGCTTGCCACAATTCCAACTGAGGTGACGGCCTCACTGCCCCCTTCGTTCTCGGCCCAACAGAGCAATAACTTGCAAGACATGAGTGCGCGGGCCCAGCCGCTCTCGCCCGGGCAAGAGCTCACGCGCCCCACAGCTCCACTTTCCACCGGCGCACCGACCACTGAAATATGGCCAGGCTCAGTGTCTTACAACCGACGCCCTGAATTTCAAACGCCCTATGTGCAAAAAGACCTCACTCTTGGAATGGAATATGCTTATCAATTCAATATTTTTTTACGCGCTCGAAGCGAAAAAATCACCGAGAGCTCTGTCCCAGATGGCTGGTACAAACTTGATTTAGCTGTTGTTTTGCCAGACGTAAACTTCTCGGCACTGAAGTCTCTCATTGGATCCCATCCGATAAGTCCCTATGACCGATTTGTAACATCGCGGTCAATTGTTGTGGCCGTTACGGGGGGCATGCTCAGCCGCGAGATTAGACTGCGCTTCCCCAGCATTACGGCGACCACAGTGGCCAGTCACCTTTTCGTGCAACTTGCGCCCCTCGAGAAATTTTGTCCAACTCGGGGCAAGCCTGATACTCTGTGCGTAAAGATGTTACCCGATGGTCGCCCCGACCTGCGCCTAAGCACGCTTCGACCAAAATCAAATTTCAAACCAATACTTCTGGATCTAACATTTGTCCCCTATTTGCCATCGGGCACTGGAACCTCTGGCGGCGCCGGAGTGCCGCGCTCACCCAAGCCCGACACAGATGCCGATTTGTCTGAGTACATTGCAAGAGCAAAGAGCCACCACGCCGAGCTCTTCAAGAGACGCAACGGAGGCGGACAAAATGCCCTCAGTTATGCAGCGTCAAATAAGCTGAGCTTGGTGAACTTAACAGATCCTATTTTCGACGCACTCGATGGGCGTTGGGCAAAGGGGCAGTCCGCCGCGGGAGAATTAAAGAAGCTAATTTCTCGCAGGGGAACCGGACCGCTCCAGTTAACTAGAGCCGACTTGCGCTTGTTTCCAGTCCTTTGCATGGTCTGGGCAAATCGCAACATAAAGACAACGCACGCAGAATCCGCATCGCCCGAGGGCAATCTCGAGCGCGCCATGCAGATCCCGAACATCAGTCAGCTGTGCTCAGCGAACCTTCAAAAGACCATGCGCTTTTCGCTGGTGGAACACATTTACAGCTTTGATGCGACCAAAACACTGGTCACATTGAACCAACCGATGCGTTACAATGTCAGCACAAACTTTATGGTTAATCGCAGTCAATCGGTCGACACGCTAAAATCCTGGAACGTGTTCGAGCCCCTATTAAAAATTGCAGACCTGACTGGCCTTGGCGTCTTTCTGCGAGCCACCGGACTTGGGTACTCCTTGTCGATATCAAACGGGCGCAACACCAGCGAAAATAGTGGAGGATGGATGGCGACCTCGCTGGATCTCAACCTGCTGCAAATGGAGATTCCGGTATTGAGCTCACAGCGATGTTTGGAGATGCGGATTCTACCAACAGAAGCCTCGCCGCTCTATCAGTTGGCTGCCGCAGAAACTAAAAATGGCGTTTATATTTGCGACGAGATCTCGAATACCCCCCACAAGGTAAATGAAATGTATTCACATATATTTGTACGTGCAGGCGACACCTCAACTGCAGATCCCTATAGTCCAAACGTACAGTTCTTAAATGTTTCACTGCAAGGAGATCGCGATCTGTCGACGTTCTTTTATCTCATCCGTGGAGCGATGACGCCAAATCATAACAATGAGGTGCACCCCTTCGAGTTCTTAGAAAACGCTGCGGCCTACTTTCACGGCACACCCAGCTCGGGGTCGGGCACCATCGTGAACCCGCTGCTTTATCCAAAAGAAGAAAGTCCGTCGTTCATGAATCGTGTTCTTGGACTATACAGCGAGGAGTTTGACGGGCGCGAGTGAGCAGATAATTCTAATTTTGTTTACCAACCAGCGCTGGCATCCGGAGGATTTTGAATGGGACCGGGCGCTGCGCCCTCGCCGCCAATCGCATGCTGACCTGAGAGGAGAGCGTCGCGTGAGATAAGTTTGACCGAGTAGCCAGTACGTCCGCCCCCCGCCACACAACTCCCCGGATTGCGAAACTTCAAGTTATCATCGGGGAGCGCGCATCGGCCAAAACTCGCCAATGCGTCACCTACCTTGTAGTTAAACGCCCCTGGGCCTGGCAGCCAGTCTGTTAAAAGATGTGCCTTGGAGCGAACAAAGTAAAAGGACTCAGGGCGCCAGTAGGATTTTTCAAGTGCCATTTTTAGCTGATCTTGAATGCTGTAAGTAGGAGTTACGCCCGTGCGAAAACCGAGATCGGGGCGCAGCGGAAGATCGCCGGGGATGCCTAAGGCATTTCGATTGGCTTGTATGCGCTCAAGATAATTTTTGGTAAAATTCGGCTCGATAGAATAGTAGGTGATATCAAACAAATCTGGTGTAATCGCGGCCAGCTCCACGTTGCGCACATCTGGAACCTCTTGGGTCTTGAAATTCCAGGGCAAAATGTCATTAGCACCGCCTATCGAAAAATCCGCTTTGATGTTGCGATAGAAGTCAAAATTGGCGCGCAAATTTGCCGCAAGCCCATTGATAGACGCTAAGGCAAGCCTAGATTTTAGCCCTAGCGTATCACCTGGGAAGCGCGAGTAGTTCGGAAAGCGTCGTTTGTCGTTCGCGTTGAGTGGTAGCCCGCCCGTCCCAACTCTGGGAGCCATCAGTTCATCGACCATTTTGCCACCGCCAGATGCCTGGGCACTTTGATCCCAGCTGGACATGTACCAGGGCCCGATCCGTCCACCAAACGGCTTAGCGAAGGCACGGGCCGCCATAGCCACGCCTCCCGCAAACGGAAAAAATATTTGCCGCGGAGTGGTCGAAGCACGCACACCCACGTATGCCATATACCAAGGGTTTTTTTCCACGCCGATGGAGAACTGATAGTCCGAAGCCTGAAGAATGCTATCTTGCATCCATTGCTCAAGTCCCACCGCGCCCAAACCCCCGCTGTTTACGTCGCGGCGGAGAATCTCCTTGGCGCTTGGCCGCTCGACAGGCGACTGGAGAGGCTTATTGATAGAGTTGCAGCCCACAGTTGACCGATCGCTGTAAAGCAAAGCTGGAGCAATTTTTATCTCGACGAGCCACTTGCTTGCCTCAACTCCCGCCAAAGAGTTCACCAATGTAAATTCACCACTGCCACCTTCAAATGACGATCGATTGGTGTACGTGAGATTTTTTATAAAGGTTTGCCTAGCGCCCTCGAGCACTGAGTTGCCATCGAGATCTAAAAAATCGTCACCGCGCGACAGATTTGCACCCAAAGCATAGATCAAAGCTTTGCGATTCCGCTGATCGAGTCTGAACGCGTGAAGGATGCTCATGCCATACCACCAGTTATGCGCGGCCAGTTTGTCGCAGTATTCGCCGTAAGCCACGCGGTAATCAATTGAGCTTTCTGCGATCTGCACGTTGCCGAAGATCAGACTAAATATTTCTTTGACGTCAGGTAGCTCGGGAATGGTTTGATTGAGATCCTTACACAAATTTTCTGTCTTGGGGACATCGTCCCAAATATCGCTGTAATAGACACATACAGACGGCCCTTCCCCCGGCGGATAAAGCACGTCGACAGTTGCGGTCGCGGGAACCTTTGCCGGATGGACGTTTGAGCCTGACAGACCCATGTTGCCCAAGACCCGGTAGCGCCAGGCCAAGAGTTTATAGGACTGACGAATCTGGTAGTTGGTATGGGCGATCGCATTCAGGACTTCGGCCTGCTTTGTGGCTGCGTAATACGCGGCCAAATCCACCGAGTTTTGTAAGTTGATCTTGTCATGTACAACCAGAGCCACATTGATGGCCATAGCAAAGAATACAAACAAGACATTGAACATGAGAGCCACAAAAATTGCGGCCTGGCCTCGTTGATTCCCCATTCGAAAAATTTTGACACTGATTTTGTTCACTTGGAAACTAATCCCATGACAATATCTAGAATAACTCAATTTTTAACTCTATGGCTCCTATGCTTAGGTCTGGTTCAAGGACACACAAGCGAGATCATGTTCGAGGGGTACTACCGCGTGGAGCTGCAAGGCAAGCATATCGGTTACACCATTCATCGCTTCGAGTTTGATCCAAAGACTCGGACGTTCATGAGCAAGTCGTTCTTGCGCGCTACGTTTGGCGAACAGCTGATTCAGGAAGGTGTAACCGCCAAATGCTCAGATAAATTTAAACCCATAAGCGTTCAATACACTTCGCAGGTTGGAGATACTCCGAAGGGCGTCGATGCCAGCTTCAAGGGTGAGGTTATGACGGCCACCTTCAGTGATGGCAAAAAGACGCGCACTGAGACTAGCCGGATTCCAAAGGGTACGTTTTTGTCCAGCTTTCTTCCCTATCTCATGCTGCAAAAGAATTTGGCCACAGGCGACAGCTTTAAGTACAGCGCGGTCGCAGAGGAAGATGGAGCCTCGTACGACGGACGTGTCGTCATGCAGACCAAAGAAAGTAAGCCGGGTTATGACACTTACACTTTACTCAACCGCTTTAAAGCTGAAGAGTTTATCTCGAAAATGGCCATCGTTCGAGATCCAAAAACCAAAAAGAATGTAAAGGGCGAGGTCTTTTCAACACTTTCACCGGCAAAGGGCATCGCGACTCAGCTGGTTGCTAACCCAAACCAAGCGACAGAGGGTCACACGGTGCCAAACAAAATCATAATGAAAGTGTTTGGCAACATCCCTACCGGCAAGATCAACCTGGTGAGCGCGCCCGCAAGCGTTACAATTGAGACGCCTAATGTTGAGCCTGGACCCGCAATTGTTCCAAGTCCTGTGCCAAAATCGGGCCCTTGATTTTGCATCTTCGCAGTGATCCAATTTATCTATGACAGAAAAAATCGGCCAGCTTCTCATTATTGGCTTACGAGACACCTCACTCTCTCAATTTGAGGCCGAGTTCATCATCAAGAACAATATAGGCGGCGTGATCCTCTTTGGCCGAAATATTGAATCCCCCGCCCAATTGCACGAGCTCGTAAAGTCGATCCAAGCCCTACGACACAAAACAAGAGATAAATTACCGTTGTTTATCGCGATCGACATGGAGGGTGGCCGTGTCGCCCGACTCAGCGAGCCCTTCACAATTTGGCCACCGCTAGATCGGATCGGAAAGATCGACTCCACCTCGGTCGCTTTTAAATTTGCGATGACCATGGGGATGGAGCTACGAGCCTTTGGCATCAATCTAGACTTTGCCCCAACCCTGGATGTGCTAACAAATCCAGCCAATGTGTTGATTGGTGACCGCGCCGTGAGCTCAGACCCAGAGCAAGTGGCGAAGCTGGGCTCCGCCCTCATTCGCGGTTATATTAAAAGTCATGTCATCCCGTGTGCAAAACATTTTCCAGGTCATGGCAATACCCTCATCGACTCACATGATGACTTGCCCATCGAGAATGCTGACTTGGATCGATTGCGGCAAACTGAATTGGTGCCATTTAAAAAAGCCTTTCGCGCCCGCCTGGACATGCTGATGACGGCACATATTAAATTTGAAAATGTCGACCCCGAATGGCCCGTCACCCTTTCAAAGGTGATTCTGACGGACCTCCTTCGCAATGAATTGCGCTACCGCAAAGTCGTTATCAGTGACGATCTAGACATGAAGGCTTTGACCAACTTTTATCCACCGACAGAGATTCCCGTTCGTGCGCTCGAGGCCGGCTGCGATATCTTGCTCTACTGCAACAATTTCGATCATCCCCAAGTCGCCCTCAACGCCATCCACAAGGCACTAAAGGAACACCGCCTCACCGCTAAACAAATTGATGAATCTTACATGCGAGTGGTGACTCTAAAAAAAGAAGCTTTGGTTAAACCCGATCCTTTGCCACTCAAAGAAGCGTCCGCAATTCTAGCCAACGCCGATCACAAACGCCTCGCGGCAGCCATTGCCGCAGGCCAAGTCAGCGCCGATCTTCTGACGGGCTCTGATTAGTCAAACGTAGCCCGCACGCGAGGAGAGGTAATGTGACCGGCCGAAGCCGGCCCCATTGTTCGAACTACACTCTTAATCTGCAAGAATGTAGGAGACAGTGCCTCCCGCGAACTCACAGAAATATAATGCTGCTCCATTCGCGACAAAACCCGGATGGGTCGACGCAATTCCTAATAATGCCCCAAAATTTGCAAAACCAGCAAAGAGTGCCTCATTTGGGCTCACGTCTGATACAACTAATTCAGATCCCAACTTCGCGCCATAGGCGCAACTAAATACGACGCCAGCAGCAAGTATAGCGGGCACTATAGCTGTTCTCACTCCCCCCTTTTCGTCGACTAAATCAGCAAGGGCTCTCTGCTCTTTTGAGCTGCATATCTCGGTGTTTGATTCTTCTGCGATTTTGCTAGCTAGATTAGGGTCTGCAGACACTATACAGGGCGCCTGATTATTAAGCTCAACCACTTTCATTTGGACGGTCTTTCGCCTAGAGCTTTGCTCACCGCCTTGCATTTCGGAAACCTTGCCAAACGCACTCAGGTGTCCAAGCAATAAAGAACTGACTAGCAAAGACTTGCAACCTGCACTCAATAATTCCACTTTCATAATTCACTCCTTGTAACTTATATGTTTATTTTAAGATTTCGCATTCTTGTTAATGCAAGACGTGCCAACAGAATTATGGGGAATTTTGTGTTGAACTTTAATGTAGCAAGAAATCACGACGGGCATAAACTACTGATATTTGTAACCTAAACAGGCTCTAAGCAATCTGCCAAATTTGAGCACAGAAGCTGGTCTCTGTACTTTACAACGGGATGACGGATCCCGCGGAGACAAGACTCTGACTAATTCAGAGCAGACAACGATTTGTTCCAACCAACGCTTAATGTGAGTGGTCCGAAATAAGCAAGATCACCACCTCCACGCACTCCTTTGATTCTCATCTGTAAATTACTGCGAATTAAAGGCCTTTTGCCGATTTCGGACCACTCCCAAAACATCTGGCTCTACAGTTCGTAGACGCGATATGAGAGGACGAGCTGCTCCGTCAGGGTGAAAGGGTGTGAGCGCTAGTTGTCACTCGTTACACTTTTTAGGCACTTTCTACGAATTTCCCAGATCGCAGTGGTTCGGCCTAAGAGACACAGAGTGAGTTGACGGGGTTGAACACTTTTACCGGTGTTCTCGGTGTTAGTGACGTGAGGCACAGAGCCTAATGAAGTCGAATAAATCGCGACCTGGGCAGGAAAGTGTGTTTTTCCTACAATTTGCGGCACCTCCTCTAAAACTAAAATGACCTTTATGTCCAATAAATTTGATTTAGGACTGGCACTTAGATTGCTCTTGATAGCATTCGAACCGAAAGCTTTCAGAACTTTGCAATCCTAGAGATTCCCAATTTTTTGGAGACTGACCGGGCATAATATTAACCAAAGGAGATTCCATGTTTAAATTCCTACCGTTAGCCGTCCTCTTCTTTACCCAGCTTGCAATAGGTGCGGTTGTTGACCCCGATAGGATATCCGACGGTCACATGAGCTGTTCTGATGCCTCTCAAGTTTTTCGTGTGACCTTTGAAGATGGGAAGGCCGAAGCTAAAGAATTATTGAAAGGGAACGGCAGAATTTACCACGTGACGCATTTCAACTTTGGTGTTGGAACATTTTCAGTCACAGGCACAACGATGCTTAACGACAATGTTTTTGTCATTGCTGGAAGCGTGACACTCCCAAAGGCCCCATCTGGATACGATTTTTCAAATGAATCTCTGATATGCCAGGCTTACCCCTAGGTTCTTGTTTACGCAAATATTTGCTCCAGTTGCTGCTTGACCTACAGGAATCAATCTTAGGTCTGACGTGAAGGTCCCAGGTGCTTACTGCGTGGGATGAACGTCGGGAGTTGAGGAGGGGGTGGAACCCCACCCCTTACTCCACCTTGGTGGAGGGCCCGCCGTCGCGCTAGCTCAGGGCCACGCTATTTTTAGAAGTTGGGATTTGAACTGACAGTTATCCTCGTTTGGTCCGAGTGCAAATCCGTAGGTCACTGCGCCTGCGAAGAAACCGAGCGATTCCGACGGCGAGTTCTAAGGATCTTTACTAAATCCGCAAAGTGGGCGTCCCATACGAATATGTGGTGTTGAGAGAACAGTAAAGACCAGTGCCGCATTTGCGCTTAGGTTTGAAAGACCTTCACGCTGCGCCACCTAAGTCGGCTGCGAACCTGCTCTAGGCCCTGGTACGATTCTTGGAATGCATTTCCCTAGGTAACCTTTTGCAAGGATGCGAAACTATGCGCTCAACTTTTTTTGTTTTCGTCTCGATCTTAATCCACATTGTTTGTTTGGCATCGCTGACGCTGATGCCGATCCGTACGGTTGGTCCTGTCGGGCAGGCGATCGAAGTTGAAATGGGTGAGCCCGCCGATCAACCCGGCGTAGAAGCTCCCCTTGAACCCGAAGCACCTACGGTCGCGGCGGCTCCTCCCGAGCCCCAGGTCAGTGTACCCAAGCCCGAACCCGTGGTGGCTCCCGCGGCACCAAAGCCTGCCCCACCCAAGCCAGCCCGAAAGGCAAAAGCCACGCCTGCTCCAAAAGCGGCACCTATTGCGTCCAACCCCGTGATGGACCTCCAGGGGGACGTAGACGTTCCGCCGGAATCACTTGAGAGCACCGCCGAAAAAACACCCACTGAGGAGCCAATCGCGGCCGCACCCGTTGAGCCCACCGACGACTTTCAAAAAGTTGACGAGCCTGAACAGGTCGAGGCAAAGACCGAAGCCGACAGCTCCGATCTTGAAAAAGGCCAACAAGACCCCGCGCCTACGGCCACTGCCGGTCCACCGTCCGTAGCCCCAACAGAAGCACCGATCGCGACGTCCAGCCAAGCGACACCCGACCAGGGACAATCCTTGGGCAAGGGTGGAGCCACCAAAGAGGGCGCCGTATCCGTGCTGCAACTCAAGCAAATGCCGGGCAACAAGCCGCCAGCTTATCCTGAGCGCGCGCGCCGTGAGCAGCGCCAAGGTCAGCTCGAGCTTGTTTATCGGGTGACCCGAGAGGGCAAAGTGGCAGACATTCAAATTGTGAAAAGCACGGGATCGCAAGATTTGGACTCAGAGGCGACTCAGGCGATTGCCAAATTTAAATTTGTCCCTGGGCAAGAGGGATGGGCCAAACATCCTGTCGTGTTCAACTTAAAAGGCACCGTCACTTCGATGCCCTCACGCCTGCGTTCAAAAGGTGCACAAACTGAATAAGTTTAGTATGGAGATGTGAACTTACGCCTTCGAATGATTTCTATACGATACCCGCCAAAAAGCTCACCACTTGAGGTGGGCTCACAGGCAGCAACCATCGATCAACAAAAACTATTTGTCGCCGAAGAGTTCTTTTTTGGACTTGGTGGTGCCCTTGTTGCGGTTCAAAGCTTTGCGGGTTTTGCCCATCTTTGAAACTTTGCGACGACGACGAAACTCAGTCTTTTTGGTCTTGGAAGCCATGCTTCACTCCTCGATAGGCAATTCAGTAATTTTCAAAAGAGTCGGAACGCTATCAAAACGGCAAACGCAAGTCAACGCTATGCAGCGCCCCGGCGCCACCTTCTATGTTCTTTTCGAAGGCGTAATTGAGTTTGAGCCGGGGGCCGTTCAGTCCAAGGCCAGCCGTGAGAAATCGCCGGTTTTGCTCGTCATCTAACTTATAGCCGGTCCTGAAGACCATAAACTTGCCACTCATACTTTCAAAACTCCCCATATAAACCATTCGACGGTCCACATTGTTGACTTCGCGACGCGTGATATCGAAGCGGACATTGGCGATCGAAAAGACTTCGGCAAAAAGCCCGAGGCCCTGCTCACGCTCCTCCCGCAGCCCCAGCGGAACATCTCCGCCGGGATTGGTGATGTTGCTGAGTACATAGGCGAGGCCCAATTGCTTGTGCACCATCCAGGTCAGCCCCAGTGAGCCGTTCCACTGGACCGCCGCTTTGCGACCCCGAAGTTTATAGTGAAGTCGGTACCCCGACAGACCAATCGCCAAGTTCGGCAAGATCATATCGCCGATGGCCACATGCCAAAGTTCACCGTCGGCCGGTTGAGCGCTACGGCCGGTATCGCGCAGCCGAAAGTAGTGTAGAGCTCCTGGAAAGATCACATTCGGGCCAGGGTCCGCCGCCCCTATGCCGTAGGCATGCCAATGCTCGCCATCATCCACATAGCCATCGCGGTAGTAAGTGCCAAGCGTGTGTGTCGGGACCAGCGTGACCTCCGCGGGGTTGAGAAAAACGCCCTCGAGTTCAGCCAATCCGGCACGGCCTGTCCCGCCCAGAGATGAACTCATGGCGCCTCGAACCGCGGCGAGTGCATTTGCGGGTGCAGGTAAAGTGGCGAGTAAAATGATTGTGATTGCAAAAGGGATAAGTGAATTCATCCCCTGAGACTATGTAAGCTCAGTTGCGAATGCAAACACTGACGAAGTGCGGACATGCGATAGAGTTGCTCTCTGTACAAGAGGTGTCGTAGTACCGAATGCTGCGCGTACCTAGGGTGCTTCCGTAACAGTAGTCCCCCGTCGTCTTCGGGACTACACAACGCCGATTTAAATCTACGTACCAATCCTCTGGGCGAAGCACACGGCGAATCGCAGCCAGCGTTTGCGCTTGAGCCGCACTGGTCGGGGCATCGACGCCAGTAAAGCAAGTGGCCTTGGCCGGGCTAGCACTTTTATCTTCTGGTCGCACGATCATGAACTGATAGGTCTGATCGCAGTTCCAGCTGGCTTCCACATCATCTCCAGACTGCAAATCGATTTCTGAGATTCCCCCTCGGGCCAAGACGCGCAGTGGAGCTGAGGACATGTTGCCACCGAGACCAAAATTGACTCGGTAGCCCGAGCCATAAACTCGGCTCTTGCTGGGAGTGCCAACCTCAGAGTCAGACGCGTAGTCCTCGGGGCCGCGCAGGCCCTGGTCTGTGTCATCATCTGAAGTCGAATAGCCGGCCACCAACAGAGCGTTTTGTGAACCCAACTGCGAGCGCACGTTGTCCATTGCGCCCTCTGAACTGAAAAATCGCAGACTCGCCTCAATCAATCGCTTGCTTGCATCTCCAGGAAAATAATTGAGCTGGACACCCTCTCCAGCGCCAGCGAGTGCACCCGCAATTTCATTGGATGTGAGCGGGGGCAAAAAGGTGTCGATGTCGAGCTCAGGCATGGCGGGACCCTCTGCATCTCCTTTAAACGGCAGCTGCAAATTGCGGGCGTCGCGAATAGAAAGTGACATCAAGATATTGTTGTTGCGCTCAGAATCCGCAAGGGCTCGCCCACGATTGGTGGTGGTGTAAAACTCAGTGGCCTTGCGATATTCGGGAGTCAAAGAAAGTCCACCTGTTGCCGAATTGTACGCGCCCACACGAAAGGTAAAATAAGCGCGAGTGTTGACTGCATCTTCGATATTCGAGCAGGACATGTAGGCGATCGTGTCCATTTTCGACTGATACGCAAACGGCAGCGTCGACGTGAAGCTCTTGGAACTACTGACGGACTCACCCTCTTGCGGGGCCGGCGCGCAGTTTTGATAAATCAACGGCAAGAAGACGGCAGTCGCCATTAGGGTGTGTCTCAATTTGAGGCTAGCCGGCATGCTTCTCTACCTCCAGTACAAGGCCATCCGATAATGGAACGTATCGGAATATTGCGGCAAAGAATTAGCTTGAACCCCACTTTTGTCCGAGCATGGCGCGCCCCACCTCAAGCCCTTGCTATTACAAGCAAAATGGGCAAAAGTCTGGACCTATGAGAATTCACAAAGCTGTCATTCCAGCCGCGGGTCTCGGCACTCGATTTTTACCGGCAACCCTTAGCGTCCCGAAAGAGATGCTGCCACTGGTAGATCGCCCGACGATTCTATACAATGCCGAGGAGTTAATTGCCGCCGACATCGGTGAACTCATTTTAATCACCAGCGATGCCAAGCTCGCCGTGCAACAGCTTTTTGGCGCACCAAATGAGATCGAAGTCGCGCTAGAAAAGGCCGGCAAGTCTGATCTGCTCAAGCCCATCGTAGAGATGCGCCAACGCCTGAAAGTAAAATATGTGGCCCAAGATCGCCCCCTAGGTTTAGGGCACGCGGTTCTTTGTGCCGCAGAAGAAGTGGGCAATGAGCCCTTTGCAGTTATGCTCGGAGACGAAATTATGCTCTCCGAACCCGGGGCCCCATCAGCCACACAACAATTGGTGCAACTCTTCAATGAGCATCAGATGTCCGTTGTCGCCGTGATTGAAGTGGCGCGGAATGAAGTGTCCAAATATGGAGTCGTCAAGGTCACTGAACAAGCCCCCAACCTCTGGCGCGTGCACTCACTGATTGAAAAGCCCACGCCCGAGACGGCGCCGAGCCTGTTGGCGCTGCCGGGACGATACATCTTTCCGCCCGAAATATTTTCTTACCTGCGGGATGTGAAGCCCGGGCGGGGTGGAGAAATTCAACTCACAGATGCCATGATAACTTTGGCTGAGCGAAATGGCATGCTGGCCACTGTGCTCAACGCCATGCGCTTCGATGCTGGCGATAAGTTGGGGTTTGTGCAGGCCAATATTGAAATTGGACTCAGACACCCCGAGGTCGGCGCGCGACTTAGGGAATATCTTGAAGCTCGCTTTGGAGGTCAGACATGAGTAGGGTTCTGTGCATCGTAGGGTTGGTTCTTTTTACGGCGAGCGCTTGGAGTTACATTCCAAATTACTCAATGATTCTTTCACATGCGGCCGATCAACATGGCAAAGGCTCGTATCTCATTGAACAAGACGTCATTTATCGACAGCAGTCTGAGGCTTACACGGTGAAAGAAACTTGGGTTGTCGCAAAAGACGGCTCGATGCGAGTGGTTCTTGAGGGCAAAGGGCCACTGCGCGGACTTGTTCAGGGCGCAATTATATTTACCTCGACCAACAAATATTTTGTCGACGCAAACGGTGCTAGGACCCAGCGGCTCGGAATAGATTGGTGGGAGCCTTTGTTTCACTTTCGCTCAAGTCAATTTTTGCGGACGCGCTTAGCGGCCCTGGGTATTGTCCCCGCTGACGTCACTCCCCAGCTGCGCCTGTCTAGGGTCGGCGGCGGAATCGGGTGGCTGATCAGCAGTGGCCCACCGCGCGAGGCACAGCCCGCACTGTGGATTGAGCAAGATCAATTTGTTATCCGCAAATTGCGCAGCTCAAATCAAAATCTTTTGCGCGCCAATGACTACGCGAAGTTCGAAGAAGGCCTCTGGTATCCTAAACAAAAAATATATAACTTCGGCAGCTTTGGCGTTGAGATCCAAACCACTCGAGTGAAGTGGCTCGGCAATGCGATGCCCGCCACAACTAAATTTACCTCAGGCTCGCTCGAGCCCAGCAAAGACGCTTTGCGCTTGCCCGACATTGAGGGACTGCGGGAGTTTTACTCGAGATTTCGATGAGTCCAGATTCATCTCCGCCATCCGCTGCCTATCAAGTGGCAGTGGATGCGCCTATGCCCACGTCACTCACCTATTTGCAGCCTTCGAATGCGCCGCCCTTTGAACGGGGGGAAAGTGTAATTGTCCCTCTGGGCAAGCGCCGAGTCAGCGGTGTTGTGCTGCAAGCTAGCTCCAGTGCGCCCGAGCCAGGCAAGTTTAAGCTGCGTGAAATCGAGGGTTCGAACCCGCTGCGGCCGCCCCTCTCTGCACCCTATCTCGCGTGGCTAGAATGGCTCGCCGCCTACTATATACATCCCATTGGTTTAGTTGTTGAAACTGTGTTTCCACCTCTGAAGAAAGGCGCTAAGCGCGCATCCAAGCGCCCCCCGGTGATTCCAGTCAACGACGGCGTATCCGCCCCACCCAATCTTACGCCAGAGCAGATGTCTGTGCTGGAGAGTATTCAGGCCAAGCCCGGTTTTCACACGCACCTCCTACACGGAGTCACTGGATCCGGCAAAACCGAGGTCTACCTCAACCTACTCAAAGCGGTCGTAGCGCGAGGTGGACAAGGTCTTGTATTGGTGCCAGAGATCGCCTTGACGCCACAGCTGATCGACAGATTTTCCAAGCGCTTCCCCAATCAAGTGGCTGTGCTGCACTCCCACCTCACCGAACGCGAGAAGACCAATCAGTGGTGGGAGATGGTCAGCGGTGAAAAAAAGATCCTGATTGGTGCGCGCTCGGCGCTTTTTTGTCCCATCCCCCGGCCAGAGTTGATCATCCTAGACGAGGAGCATGAGCCATCCTATAAGCAGGACGAAAAACTAAAGTACCACGCCCGTGACGCCGCCATTGTGCTAGCAAACAAACTCAATATACCCATAGTTTTAGGTTCAGCTACGCCGTCGTTGGAGTCGTGGAACAACGTCCGTAGCGGTAAATTCGCCCTTCACACGATGGCCCAACGAGTAAATGATAGACCTATGCCCGATATCGAAGTGGTGGACCTCAGAGATGAGACTCGCGATCGAAAAATGCACCCCTCACCACTGCCATTTTGGCTGTCCACTCGCCTGCACTCCGAACTGCAATACGTGTTTGCGAAGGGTGAGCAGGCGGCGCTCTTTTTGAATCGTCGAGGCATTGCCCAGGCTGCCCAATGTCGCGCCTGTGGCTTTGCCAGCGAGTGTCCAAATTGCTCGGTCTCACTGACCGTTCACGCCAACTCCCATTTGGTTTGTCACTACTGTGATTACTCCGAGCGCCTGCAATTGAAATGCAGCAATTGCAGTGAGGAGGAGATCGCTCCCCAGGGCCTTGGCACGGAGAAGATCGAGGCCGATATGCTGCAGCTCTTTCCCCACTTACGGATTGCGCGCGCGGACCGCGACGAAGTTCAGTCGAGAGAGCACCTCGAAGCAATGATTCGCGCCGTTGAAAATCATGAAGTTGACCTCCTGGTGGGCACGCAGATGATCGCCAAGGGTCTGGATTTTCCAAAGCTCAATTTGGTGGGAATGGTCTTGGCCGATGTCGGCTTTCACTGGCCCGATTTTAGAGCCAGCGAACGCAGCTTTCAGCTCATGACTCAGGTGAGCGGCCGGTCGGGCAGACAAACTGCTGGTCGAGTTGTGCTACAAACGTACAACCCCGAGCATTCCAGTATTCGCTTTACGGTTGCCAACGACTTCAAAGGCTTCGCTGCTGAGGAGCTTTCTGAGCGAGCCGAGCTCCATTACCCCCCGATATGGCGAATGGCCATGCTTCGAGTCCACGGTCCCAATGCCGAGACGGCAAAGCTGTGCTCCGCTCGCTTGGTGAAAAGGGCCCGCGCTTTACAACAGCAACACAGCCATTACGAGACCGAAGTGCTGGTTTTAGGACCAGCCCAAGCGCCCCTATTTAAGTTGCGAGGCCGGTTTCGCTTTCAGGTCATGCTCAAATGTGAATCTGCCCAACGGTTAAATGCATTTTGTAGGCAGCTCTTGTCGAATGAGGACTGGATTCCAGCAGGGACCAAGGTCCAAATCGACATCGACCCTTTTCAAATGCTTTAATTAAGAAATGTCGGCTGATCTCGAAACCACGGTATGTCCCCGTTGCAATAGACCTGCGCCAAACCTCTTGCAGGTTGAGGCCGGTATGCGCGTGGCCCTTGAGGCCAGTGGACAGTCCGCGAGTGTGCCCGATCGAATATGTGCCACATGCCGCGACTCCCTCAGTGGCACAGCCTCAAAGGGCCTCAGCCTCCGCAATGAACGCGACAATCGCGAAAAAGAAAAATTAATGGCCTGGAAGAACCGAGTACATCTCGTGAAAAATGCGCGGGCCCTGATGAGCCAAAAGGCTTACTCCGAAGCCGCCGTACAGTATGAAAAGTATTTGCGTGTACTAGAGCTCGTTCACAATCTAAAAAAAGGCGAACTCACGCCCAAGGTTTTTAACAACTCCACTCGCTCTAAAGAAATCACCGTGATCGCCTCAGTTTATTGGGATCTCGTGCGCATCTATGACACCAGTCCTCGCTACGGCAACCGAATGGCCATCGCGGCGGCGAAGCTCTCGGAATTTTTGCAGTTCAGTCAAATCTATCCTGACGTGCTGAAGAAGGCCGACCATTTCATGCGATCTGCAAAAAACCCCCAGATCGTCAGAGATTTTTTGCGAGCCTCGCGCGGCAACCGGGGCGGCTGTTTCATTGCCACCGCGGCCTTTGCGGAGTCGCCGGATTGCCATGAACTCTTACTGCTGCGTCGCTTTCGCGATCAGCGGCTCCGCCCCTCCTGGGTGGGCCGTCAGTTCATTTATTTCTATTACAAAAGTTCGCCCTCGCTCGCCACTTGGATTGCACAGAAGGATCGTCGGGCCCAGTGCGCTCGCTACATCTTGCGAAAAATCATTCATTTGATGCAGTAGAGCTTGAATTCGAGTCAAAGACTTGGTGACCTATTGGCACATGGATTCAAATGCATCGTCAAAATCGTCTGACACCAAAACCAATGAAGCGCTGCCTCAGTACCTCATCGTGGGGGGCGGACTAACGGCTTTATTGTTGGCGCATCGGTTGCACAGTCACGGGCTTAACGTAACTTTGCTTGAGGCGCGTGAATTTTTGGGGGGCCGCTATCGCCGCGCCAATCCCGCCCGTCCCTATGCTTCGGCCGGCTTAGATTTTATCCCCATGCTGAATGAGTGCCAGGCTGCCCTTGAGTGGCTGGCCCGAGTCGCCCCCATTCCCTTGCATTTTTCTCCGCAAGAGCACCGGCCACAAATGTTCGAGGATGGTCGGTGGCGGCCGTTCTCAGGCTTTGGTGAGTCGAGCTTTCAGTCGGTGTCTGAGCTAACGACATTGTACAATCACTCCCACTGCCTCGAACTTGAGCCCGGCTTTGATCAGCTGACCCGTGCCCTCATTGAGCAACTGCCCTTTGAGGCACACGTTCGCTCTGAGGTTACCGGCTTCACGTTGGCTGATGGGCAATTGACAGAAGTGATTGTCAATGGCGAGAAGGTGATCGCCGTGCAAAACGTGATTTTTACGGGCAACCCACCCGCAGTAAACCAACTGATCGCGAGCGTCGAGTTTCCGGCCAAGCACCGCACCCGCCTTGCCAAAATGCAAAACTGGACGGCTGTGACCTTGGAGCTCAATCACTCGCCAGCCCTGGCCGATGACACCGCTGTGCGAATTTTTACCCATTCCGCCAAGGACTTTGAGCCCGTGGTTGGCCGCTGCTGGGGCGAGTTCTCCAAATGGATGACGCTAGTGCCCGGTGATCGCGA
Source organism: Bdellovibrionales bacterium (assembly GCA_041739415.1). Classification (GTDB taxonomy): domain Bacteria; phylum Bdellovibrionota; class Bdellovibrionia; order Bdellovibrionales; family UBA1609; genus JALHOQ01. The sequence continues at coordinate 96,066 of JBGSNU010000005.1, forward strand.
GGCCGACCATGAGTACGTCGGCCAGTGCATTCGCCACATCAAACGCCAACTCAAGCGGGGCTGGCCAACGGCTTTTGCCGGGGCCGATGGTCAGGCCGATCTTGCCGGTGAGAAAATTTTTGTGCACCCCAATGCCTATGGATCACACAGTTTGAAGACCAAAGAGGGATTCCGATTCCCCGAGATTTCGAACCTTTACATAGCCAATCATGGGTTGGCGAGCTTGCCGGGAGAGCTGGCCGCCGTTGAAATCGCCCATCTGCTCGAGCAAGAGATCCTCGGCCCGTCAAATCAGTTGCCGGAGCTCGGCGCTTCGTGCTAACTCAAAGAGCTTAAATAACTCACTTTCCGCACAACTTCTGGTGCCCATCCAAACAGATGGTTTCCAAGCGGGAAGGTGGTTCAACCAGGAGGACAACCTATGCCACAGATTACCATGAAAGACATGCTCGACGCGGGCGTGCACTTCGGACACCAGACTCAGCGCTGGAATCCAAAAATGAAGCCCTATGTTTACACAGACCGGGGCGGAATCCACATCATCGATTTACAAAAGTCCGTCATTAGCGCGAAAAACGCGGCGGAATACGTAACAAAGATCGCTGAAGACGGTGGTCGCTTGATCTTTGTTGGAACAAAGAAGCAAGCCGTAGAACCCATTCGCGAAGCCGCGCAAAAGTGTGGACAGTACTTCGTCACCAAGCGCTGGCTCGGCGGCATGCTGACCAACTTCCAAACGATCAAGTCGAGCATCGATCGCTTGAAAAAAATCGATCAAATGCGTGAAAAAGGCGAACTCGATTTCTTCTCTAAAAAAGAGCGTGCTCGAATGGAGAAAGAATACACCCGCTTAAATGATTATCTCGACGGTATTCGCGACATGAAAGAAGCCCCCACCTGCATGTTCGTTGTGGACTTGAACAAAGAGCATATCGCTGTAGCCGAAGCTAAGCGCATGGGCATTGCTGTTGTGGGCATCGCCGACACCAACGTAGATCCTGAGGCCATTGATTATCCAATCCCAGGGAATGACGACGCCATCCGTTCGATCAAGCTTTTTGCAAATTTGATTGCCGACGCCTTCATTGAGGGCAACAAAAAGTGGCAAGAGAACGTTCGGGCTATGGGCAACAAAGCTGGCGAGGGCCGCGAGGCTGCTCCCACCGCACGTGAAGAGCGCGTTTCTCGTGGACGAAATGATGCTCCTGCCGCCGCTGGTCCTGCTGTTGTGAAGGTAAACAAAGGTCGTAAACTTGTAGCCGCTGGAACCGCTGAGGATGTTGAAATCCTGATGGAGCTCGAGCAGCCGGCCGAGCCAGAGGCTGAAAAACCTGAAACTGATAAAGAGTAAAGGATAGGGGCTTAACTATGTCTATTTCTGCGAATGCAGTAAAAGAACTGCGTGAAAAAACTGGCGCTGGAATGATGGATTGCAAGAAGGCGCTCGAAGAAGCCAAGGGCAACTTTGATCACGCCGTCGACTGGCTGAGAACAAAGGGACTAAGCAAGGCTGCTAAAAAAGCCGGGCGTGTGGCCTCCGAAGGTTTGGTCACCTCGTACATTCACGCGGGTGGTCGCATTGGGGTTTTACTTGAAGTGAATTCCGAGACAGATTTTGTGGCTCGCAATGAAGAGTTTCAAAACTTTTGCCGTGACACAGCCATGCACATTGCAGCACTTGGTCCTCAGTTTGTCTCACAGGCCGACATTGATTCTCAGGCTCGTGATCGCGAAGTGGCCGTACTTCGCGCCAAGGCCCTTGAAGAAGGCAAAAAACCTGAATTTTTAGACAAAATTATCGATGGCCAAATCAAAAAGTGGGCTGCCGACATCTGCCTCGTAGATCAAAAATTCGTAAAGAATCCTGACAAAACTGTTGGTGAAATCTTGCAGGAGCTCGTTGCAAAAATTGGCGAGAACCTTGTGATCCGACGCTTTGTACGATTTGAATTGGGCGAGGGCATCGAAAAGAAAAAAGAGGACTTTGCCTCTGAAGTCGCTGCTGTAATGAAGCAATAAAGATTTAGACAACCCCTAGGAAGCAAATTGGCATCAAAAAGTCACTACCGCCGCATTTTGCTCAAGATTAGTGGAGAGGCGCTGGCCGGTGGTCAGCCCTCTGGAATTTTGCCCGCCGCAATCAATCAAATTGCTGACGACATCGCCGATGCTTCAAAGCTCGGCGCCGAGATTGGACTGGTGATCGGCGGTGGCAACTTTGTTCGCGGTGTTTCCCAAGCTGCGCAAGGGATGGATCGAGCAAGCTCGGATTACATGGGGATGTTAGCCACCGTGATCAACAGCATGGCAATGCAAGATGCCCTTGAAAAGCGAGGCCTCGCCACTCGCGTGCAAAGTGCCATTCAAATGTCCCAGGTGGCCGAGCCTTACATTCGCCGCAAAGCCATCCGACATCTTGAAAAGGGTCGACTCGTGATATTTGCGGCGGGCACAGGCAATCCTTATTTCACAACAGACACGGCTGCCTCACTGAGAGCCATGGAAATCAACGCCGATGTCATTATGAAAGCCACCAATGTGGATGGGATCTTTGATAAAGATCCGAAAAAACACGAAGATGCGAAGCTATTCACCGAGCTGACCTACATGGACGTCTTGAAGCAAGGGCTGCAAGTCATGGACTCTACCGCCATCAGCCTGTGCATGGACAACAAGCTACCCATTATTACTTTTAATCTGAATCGACCCGGAAACATCGCTCGCGTTGTTCGCGGCGAAAAAATTGGCACCTTAGTCAAATAACCAAAAGGGGTTTAGTATGGCATCAGCAATTGCTACCGCAGTCAAAGAGAGTATGGAGAAGGCAATCACCAGCTTGGTCGGCGACCTTAAAAAGGTTCGCACGGGACGAGCGCAAATTTCGATGCTCGACTCAATTAAGGTGAATTATTACGGGACTCCCACTCCGCTAAGTCAGGTTTCAGCACTGAGCACGCCCGACGCTCGATCTTTCCTCATTTCGCCCTGGGAGACCTCCCTGCTGAAGGAAATTGAGCAGTCGATTGTGAAAAGTGATTTGGGGATGAGCCCAATGAACGATGGCAAAGTGATTCGATTGAAAGTGCCCGAGCTGACCGAGGATCGACGAAAAGATCTCGTAAAGAACATCAAAAAGATTTGTGAAGACGCCCGCGTTGCAGTTCGTATGGTCCGGCGAGATTCCAACGATGCCGTCAAGCAGCAGCTCAAAGACAAAGCCATCAGCGAAGACGAGAACAAGCGCCTGCAGGATGAAGTGCAAAAGTTGACCGATGACTACATTAAGAAAATTGATCAGCTTGCCGCAGACAAAGAGAAAGAGTTGATGACTCTCTAATGGTAGAGTTAAAGCTGCCGCGACATCTCGCAATCATTATGGACGGGAACGGCCGATGGGCACAGGCCCGTCGGCACAACCGGGTGTATGGTCACATCCGTGGGGCACGAGTGGCGCGCGCAGTGGTTGAAGAGTGCTCAAGGCTAAAAATCCGCTATCTGACACTCTTTGCATTTTCCACCGAGAACTGGCTTCGACCTCCCGATGAAGTGGATTTTTTGATGAACCTCTTGCAGCGGCAGCTTCGACGGGAGCAGCAAACGTTGATGCGCCATAACGTTCGCTTTCACTGCATTGGTGACCTTGAGCGCCTACCTCTGCACGTGCGTGAGGTTGTCGCCAACTGCGTGAGTATGACCCAAGACAACACAGGCATGAACTTGACCTTTGCGTTGTCTTACGGAGGCCGCCAAGAGATTGCCCAGGCGGGGCGTGAACTCGTTCGCAAAGCTCGCCTTGGTTTGATTGAAGAAGCGGACATCGATGACGCGGTTATGGCGAGCCATCTGCCTTCGTCATTTTTACCCGACCCTGATCTCTTGATAAGAACAAGCGGCGAGTCGCGCATCTCTAATTTCTTTTTATGGCAAGCCGCTTACAGTGAAATTATTTTTGAGCCCAAGCCCTGGCCCAATTTCACAGTGCAAGATTTGCAGCGCATTCTTGAAACCTACTCGTCGCGCGAGCGTCGCTTCGGCAGGACTAGGGAGCAGTTGCTCCAATCTTAATGGCAGACTCAAAGACTACATTTTATCAGCGCGTTGCCTCGGCCTTGTTTGCGGTGGGAATGCTTTTTTGTACAGGCTACTGGGGCGGCGCCTTGGGGTTGCAGGTTATCAGCGGCCTGGCGATTGCGCTGGGCATGCGCGAATATGCCCGAATGACGTTTCAGTCGATCAAAGCCCCAAGGTCCATAGAGTTTGTTTATTGGCTCGTCGCCTTGGGGATCTTTTACTTTTTGTTGAAGCTGTTTAGCTTCGCCTTGCTAGGGTTTACACTTGGATTCTTAGTCTTCTTTATCTCAACTTTGTGGCTCGCGCGCGGAAAGGTGAGCAATCCAGACCTGTTGTCGATGCTATCGATGGGGGGCTTTGGCTTAATCTATTGTTTGCTTTTTCCGTTCTTTGTGCTGCAGCTCGCAAGCTTAGAGGAAGGGCCCCACTGGTTTGCTCTGTTAATGCTGACCGTTTTTTTCGGCGACACCTTTGCGTATTTCGGCGGGCGCTGGTTTGGCCGACACAAAATGATGCCCAATATCTCACCCAACAAGACCTGGCAGGGCTCAGCCTCGGGCATCATGGGCTCTTGTTTGGCCGGAATGGTTTACCTGTATTCGTCAATGTCTGCGGCGCAAGAGGGACTGCTCCCCATTTGGCTCGGTTTAGCTTTTTGCATAAGCTGCGCAATTGCGGCACAGACTGGTGACTTGACTGTATCGCTAGTCAAACGCGTCTACCATGTCAAAGATTCCGGCCACATTATGCCTGGGCACGGTGGAATTCTGGACCGCTTGGATGGCATCTACATGGCCGCCCCGGTCGTCTACACCTTCGCGCTCTATGTCACACATCAGTTTTAAAATGAACTGAGACGACTTTAGACCCGAACCAGTGAGCGTCGATGTGAATTCGCTGGCTCCACTGCCGTTTAACTTTTAGAATCTGGCTATGAACACACCTTTATTTTATCTACAATCTGTTGTTGCCAATCTTGGTCCATTTTTTATCCTGCTGGGCATTTTGATTTTTGTGCACGAGCTCGGACATTTTCTGGTTGCCAAGTTTTTTGGTGTCCGAGTCGAAACCTTTAGTTTGGGTTTTGGTAAGAAGCTGCTTCAGTATAAGCGTGGTGATACGACCTATTGCTTGTCGCTCATCCCACTCGGTGGCTACGTCAAAATGTATGGCGATGACCCGACCGCCGAAGTGCCTGCCGATCAAAAGCGCTACGCCTTCTTACAAAAGCCAGTGTCCCAACGCTTCGCTATCGTGTTGGCAGGCCCGCTGATGAATTTGTTTTTTGCTGTCTTTGTGTTTTCTATGATCGGACTTATTGGCGATCAAGTTGCTGGACCTTTTGTTGGCGACCTCGCGACCGAGAGCAAGGCGCATGAGAGTGGCCTTCGCGCGGGTGACAAGGTCACCGTCGTCAACGGCCAGCCCGTCGCCTCATGGAATCAGCTCACCAAGCAAATTCAAGTGGCTGGTGGAGCAAATGTGAAGCTTGGAGTTGAGCGCCGTGGCGCGCCGGAGGTGATCGAAGTCGACGTTCCCGTTGGCATTGGCGAAAACGAAAATATTTTTTCGTCAGAACGGCAGGTGGGGCAGATTCAAGGCCTGACCAATGAGTCCCGCTCAACTCTGCTTGGGGTGAAAGACCCCAAGGGAACGGCCGCACAAGCTGGCGTTGAGAGCTTGAAAATGGTGACCTCAATCAATGGCCAAAAGGTTATGTTTTGGCGCGACCTAGACCGCTTGATTCGCTCCACCACACCTGATGGCGTCAACACGGTTAAGATCGGCCTACAGACCGCAACCGCCGTTGATCCCGAATCCCTCGGGGATATCATCGAGGTGAGGCTTCCGGAGGGATGGAGGCAAGCCCCAGATACTATGGCTGCGCTCGGACTCGAGTCTGCCGAACTCTATATCTTTCAAGTGAAAAGCTCCTCACCTGCGGGTCTGGCGGGCCTACAAGCGAAGGACCAACTTCTGCGAATCAACAACGAGCCCGTATCGACGTGGTTGGACGTGTTGAACCGAGTGAAGGGTTATGACACCTTGACGGATGGACTTGATTTCACCATTCGCCGTGGTGAAGAAGAGCTCACTTTAAAGATTAAGCCTGAAATGACGTCGCTGATGAATCCGCTCAAGGGGCAGGAGGAAAAGCGTTTCACGATCGGCATTGTGTCGGGATTGTTTCCGGTGGGACCAGAGCCGGTCATTTACCGCGTGAGTGGGCCGATAGAAATCTTTAAGCACGGAGTAAAAGAGACGGCTCATTGGACCGAATTTGTTGTGATGAGTTTGGTGCGACTGGTGCAAGGCGAAGTTTCGGCGCGCAATATCGGTGGGGTGATTACCATCGGACGAGTGGCCGCCCATTCTTTTGAGGCCGGAATCTCTGCCTTCTTGAAGATGATGGGATTGATCTCAATCAATTTGTTTCTGCTGAACCTCTTGCCTATTCCAATCTTGGATGGTGGACACCTTGTCTTCTACTCCATAGAGGCGCTCCGAGGGGCCCCCTTGAGCATGAGGAAGATGGAGATCGCTCAACAGGTCGGCCTGATGCTGCTGATGTTCTTGATGGCGTTTGCGTTCTTCAATGACATCTCGAACCTCTGGGTCAACCGGATGTAAGATGGTTCTGCTGGCGATCGATACAAGCAGCCAAGAGGGTTCGCTGGCTACGGCTAAGCTGAATGGGCCACAAATCAGCGAACTCTACCTGGGTGAGTGGCAAAAGCATGCGGGTCACTCTGAGCTCGCCACCATTGAACTTGAAAAGCTACTGACTCGTGCCGGGCTTAGCCTGCGGCAGCTTACGCATTTGGTGGTGAATGTCGGGCCTGGTTCCTTCACGGGAATTCGGGTGGGCCTAAGTGTAGCGCGGTCGTTGGCCTATGCTCTGAAACTGCCGCTCGCGCCAATCAGTAGCTTAGAAAATATGGCGCATTTTTATGGTCAAGGCGAAACACGAGTCTTTGTGGCCCACAAAGCCGTCCAAAAATTTTATTACTGTGCGGGTTATGTAAGTACCGAGCACGGCTGGAAGGTCGAGCTGGAGCCCCTGTCGGCGCTTGAGTCTGAGTTGGCAAATCTGCATTCATCCTATCCTAAAGTCTTGATTGAGGGAGTCACACCCAACTTTCGTCCCCACTCAAGAGCTCAAGGACTGATCGAGATCGTAGCTAAAAACCTAAAAAATCTACATTTTTTGCCTTGGAGCCAGGTCGGACCTCTTTATGTCCGAGCGTCTGAAGCCGAAGAGAAGTTGAAGCGGGGCATCTTCGCTCTGCCCAAATAGATTTAATTTAGGGGATTCGTGAGCCAGAATATTCTTCGCCCAGACTTCACTCAACTCCGCGGCAGGTCCGAGCATGGCTCGACCATTATCGCCGTGGGTGGTGGAAAAGGTGGCGTAGGAAAATCCTTTGTGAGCTCAAGTCTTGCTATTTTCTTAGCTCAGTTGGGCTATGACACCTTGGCTATCGATCTAGACCTCGGTGGCGCAAATCTTCACACCAGCCTCGGAGTTCCGATAAAAGATCGTGGCATCAATGAATTCATTTTGGATCCCAGCCTAAAATTTACGGATATCACGCAGGAAACACACTGGCCTAAGCTTAAACTAATCAGCGGCTCAAGCGAGACGCTCAACGTCGCCAATGTTGATGATGAGCAAAGATCTCGAATTATGTCTTCGATCGCAAGGTACCAGTGCGACTTTACTGTCCTTGACCTAAGTGCAGGCACCCACCTCTCCACCTTAGATTTCTTCTTAATGGCCAATCACAAAGTGGTGGTCTTTACTCCTGAACCTTCAAGCATCGAAAACGCCTATAGATTTTTGAAAGCCAGCTTTTTTAGAAAATTGCGGCGCTATGAATTTCAGTTGCAACTTAAAACACAGATTGACGGCTTAATGGCCAATCGCAAGGCCCACAATATCAATAGCCCGGCGGATCTTATGCACGCCCTCGTCAAACAGGAGCCCATACTAGGACCCAAGCTAAAACATATTTTAGAAGATATGAATTTTGAGATTGTGCTGAACCAAGCGCGAACTCGGCAAGAGATTGAGCTTGGGCATGCCTTGCAAAGTGTTTGTGTGAAATACTTTGGCTTCCCTTGTCACTTTTTGGGCGGCTTAGAATATGATAATGCGGTATGGCAGTCGCTGCGACAGAAGAATCATCTTTTGATGGCGAATCGACAGACACACCTGTACGCTCAACTTATGGCAATGGCTCGGAAAATCGGCAAGCCACGTCGAGAAAAGACCGCTGCTTAACGGGCCAAGAGCCGCAAACGTGAATGAATGAAACAAATGAATGATAGATACGAAGGCCAAACCTATTACGAACTCTTAGAGGTGAATCCTCAAGCGGGTCCCAGCGATATCTATTTGGCGTATCAGCGTGCTCGTGCCACCTACTCGGCCTCTAGCCCAGCTCTATACAGCATGTTTACTCCACAAGAAGCGCAGGACCTAATGGCCCTGATTGAGGAAGCCTTTCAAACGCTTTCTCATCAAGCTCGACGCACAGCCTATGATCAAAAATTGGGCCTGGTAAAGGCACCCCCAACGAAGCCCACCTCCGCCTACGAAAGCACTCCTGCAAAATCGAGCTCAGATGCTTGGATTGGCCCGGTGAAGGTTGTACGGCGATCCAACGAGGAACTCCCCAAGGGATTCGCCCGGACCAAGTTTAGCGTCTATGAAGTGAAGGCTGAGCTGGAGCAAGAGATCCAGAACGTACAAGAGTGTGACGGTTTATTTTTGCAAAAGGCTCGTTTGTACAAAGGCGTTACACTTGAGCAAATGAGCGAAGAAATTCGCGTGATCAAGGCCACTCTTGTTGCACTGGAGTCGAATGATCTAGATGTTTTACCGGTCGCTGTTTTTTGTCGAGGCTTTGTAATTCAATACGCGCGCGTGTTGGGGCTAGATGAAAACAAAGTCGCATCCGCTTATATGAAGTTCTTCAAAGCTCGAAAAGTTGTTAAATAAGAGCTCTCGCCTTTTACAAACTGAAATATTACCTGAGGCCACTGGCGAACGCTTAGATCGCTATCTAACAACTTTACCCTCTATTGCCTCGAGGTCTCGCGGAGTTGATCTGATCGAGCGCGGCCTAGTGCAAGTTGACGGCAAGCCCGTCAAGCCGTCGCAACGAGTGCAAGCTGGACAAATTCTAACGATCCAGCTTCCCGAAGTTGAGCCAACTCAACTCCAACCCCTCGACAGACCGCTCGATATTTTGCATGAGGATGAAGATGTGATCGTCATCAACAAACCGAGTGGGCTAGTGGTGCATCCGGCAGCGGGCCACGCTCAAGACACGCTCGTGAACATGTTGATCCATCACTGCACGGATCTCTCAATGGGATTTTCAGAGTCACGCCCTGGGATTGTGCATCGGTTAGATCGAGACACCAGCGGCATTCTTGTAGTTGCTAAAAACGATTCTACCCATCATTTTTTAGCGGAGCAGTTTCGGCAGAAGTCCGTACATCGCGTGTACTGGGCACTCACTCTGGGCGAAGTGCGTCTCAAAGAATTCACCATCCGCAGCCATTTGGCTCGACATCCTCGTGATCGAAAGCGTTTTGCCTCAACCATGGATCAAAACGGCAAGTTGGCGGTCACCCACGTGCGCTTACTGCAATCTCTTCTAGGCGGCGTCAGTTGGGTCAGGTGTCAGCTTGAAACCGGGCGCACCCATCAGATCCGTGTGCATCTCTCGGAGCGCAAGTTCCCGATACTGGCTGATCCCGTTTATGGAACTCAGCGAAAGCTCAGCACGTCGTTATCGGAGAAGATTGGGTCAAAGCCTCGACTTTTTCTGCATGCCTGCGAGCTCGGCTTTCGACTCCCCGGCAGAGCTGAGCCGCTGAGCTTTCAGGTGGGATGGCCAAACGATTTGATTGACGCCGTTCGGGCCCTCGGAGCCAAGGATGTTTAGTGAAGTCACGTTTAGGCAGAAATTCGCCGGGCTATCCTACAGCTGGGGGCCAGTCGAATTCTTTTTTGGAGGGTGCGATCTGCCTTCTGAAGACTTGCCTGAGCTCTTTCCCCAATACAAATTTTGTTTTGCTCGGCAGGTGCATGGGCAAGTGCTCGTTAAGGGTGATGTGTCGCAGAGACCAGAGGCCGACGCTCTCTGGACCGACCAATCTCAGGTGGCCCTTGTGGTGCAGACTGCCGACTGCCTGCCCATCTTGCTCGCATCGACGACACATATCTGCGCTGTGCATGCTGGGTGGCGGGGACTTGCCAACCCGATTCTTAAGTCGGTGAGTTGCACGCTAAGCGATTTTCAACCCGCAATGGCTGTAATCGGCCCACACATTCAGCGTGCCAGCTTTGAGGTGGGGGCGGATGTGGCGAGCCAACTGCTTGCCTCTGTGTCCAACCCAACGCCTCAATTGAGTGCACCGGCGAACACAGGTAAGGCGTATGTCGACCTGAACACCTTGGCCCGCCTGCAGTTGGCCACATTCTTTCGATTGCCACCACAGGTCGTCTCTTGTGATGTCGACACAAAGACAGATCTGCGCTTTTGCTCGTTTCGCCGAGATGCCGCATCAGCTGGGCGCGCGCTGAGTTTTGTGGTGCTCAAAGCCTGAAAATTTGCTTCAATCAACTCAATGAACTGGAAGCTCGCTATCATCCTGACTGCATCTGGAATTCTGGCCGCTCTGCTCGCAGCAGCTGTGTTGGTCCCCAGTTGGCGTGAGGCCGTGCAGTCTTATGTGCAGCAGCCAGGCTTTGAGGTCTTAGCTACTGCCGAGGGCGATCTCTTAAACGATGGCTCCCTGTGTAAGGTGATTAAGTACAAAGGCTCTGAAGGGATTTACGTCGAAGTGCGAAAGCTCCACACCGAGATACCTGAGGGCGAGCGCGCTTCAACAGGTGAAGGTGATTCGACCTTAGTGGATCGAGTTCTGCTGCCCGATAAATTTGATGGGCAGTTTAATTTTCAAGGCCACGTGACCAGGCTAGCAATTGCCGACATTGACGATGATGGGAGTCTCGAGTTGCTAGCCCCCACTTTTGATCGCGACTTGGTTCCTCATCTCAATGTCTTGCGCTACAATGCCACCTCGGGGAGGTTTGAATTTTTTACTCCCCCAAAGGGGAAGTAAGCCCTTGACGAGACATGACGCAAAGTATTATCTAACTCCCGCTGGAGGTGAGCTGTGACTTTTAAATCTAAATTTTTGACCATTCCGGTCGGTGGCCTTTTGCTGTCTTCATACCTGTTGGCCTGCGGCGGAGAAGGTGGCCGGCTCGGCTCTGTCCGTGGTGAAATCTGCTCTGAAAATGCTAAGCCCGTTCACGAGACTCTGCAAAAGGGCGAAACGGACATCAATTTGGATCCAGACGCTGGAAAAATTAAGAATGGCGATTACGTTTATCAAGGTGCGGACTTGTATTACGTCGATTCAAAAACAGATTTGCGCGTTCACCTGGTGGATTTCAAAAATGAGAAGAGCGGCTATTCGAGTCAGGTGAAGTGCTTTCGCAATCTGCAGCCAGGCATGAAGGGCGTACAGTTCGAAATCGAAGGCATCTCACGCATGCGAGTCAACTCGACAGACAAGCAGCCCTTTGTCGACATCCATCAATACACGTTTTCACTCACCGAAAAACAAATCGCCAATCGGGCTAAACCACTGCAAAGCAAAGTTCAGGGGTCTCCCAAAGACATTTACTTAAAATCAAACACCGTGCGCAGTGTTCAATTTGTGCATATCTCTGGGGATGACTATGAGATTCGCTCAACCGGTCGATCGGCGGATGGGCGTGGGACTTACGCTCTTGGAATCAAACTAAAACGTAAAAAACTATAAGTTCCTAAAATCGTTTGTTGTCACCCGACTCACCTCAGTTGGGTGCTTTCTTTAGATCGCGCCAACTTTTGCCCTTGCGCGCGGCGGGGTTGAGTTGAAACTCCCGCACCGCCCGCTGATGCTCTTCATAGGTTTTGTTGAAGGCATGGGTCCCGTCATTGTGACTCACAAAATAAAAATTGTCTGACTTGGCCGGCATAAACGCTGCCTCAAGCGCCGCCGCACCGGGATTGGCAATTGGACCAAATGGCAACTTCGGCTCAGTGTAAGTGTTATAAGGCGTAGGCGTGAGCAAGTCTTGCCTAGTGATATTGCTTTTGTATTTTCCTGTCTTTACCCAAATCCCATAAATTGTTGTCGGATCACTCTGTAGGCGCATTGGCTTTGCCAATCGATTGTAGAAGACAGAGGCAATCATAGGCCGCTCATGAGGTGCGCCAGTTTCTTTTTCCACCATACTCGCCAAGGTCACCATTTGATGGCGAGGCAGGGCTGGCAAAGTCGGGTCACGCCGAGCACTGGCCTCAACTTTTTGATAGGCGACTTTAAAATTTTGTACCATGGCTGCTATCAGTTCTCGCAGTGGCGTGTAGCGGGTCAGATGATAAGTTTCGGGAAACAAATAGCCCTCAAGGCTTGAGACATCCACACCCAGGAGCTCGCGAATCAATGCTTTATCGCGAACCATGTTGAGAAATTCTTCAGCCTTAAAGATCCCTTGGCGCTCAATGGCACTCGCCATCTCAAAGATATTTGAACCCTCTGGAAACGTGATGGGGTACACGATACTTTTGCCAGAAACTAGGATTCCTAAAATCTCTTGCGGTGACATCGCTTTGTTTAATGCGTACTCACCAGTTTTTACCTTGGAATCGCGATTGGTGAGCTTGGCGAGAAGTTTAAATTTGAAGGCGTCCGAGACGACTCCTTGTGCCACCAACTCACTTGCAACCGCATTGAACGTCTTGCCCCTGGGAACTTGAAAGACAAGACTCTCTTTGGCATCGCCAGGGCCAACTGACAAAAAACGAAAGGCCTCAATGCCGAACCATGCCGTCACTACAAACAAAACTACTGGAAGAAACTTAGTCACACGCCCGCCTTTGCAGATTCTCCCGACAATTCAAAATTCAAACCGATCGGCATTTGAGAGCCATTAAAGGGCGATGAATCCTCGAGGCTACTGACGGGAACTGTGCAGTACTGAACCGCGTAGTGCGCCGAAGGACGATCGTTCCCCGATTTGTTCATTCCGCCGAACGGCAGCTTGGAGCTAGCACCGTTGGTGGTGCGATTCCAATTGACCTGACCAACCTGAGCCTCGATCAGCGCCTGATCGAAAAGCTGGCGCGATTGCGTGAAAACCGACATCACCAAACCAAAGCCCGACGAGTTGTTTATCGCCAGTGCCTCTTCAAAAGACTGCGCCGAAAAGATGGCTACGTTGGGACCAAAGATTTCACTTTTTTGATAAACAGATTTTGGATCAAATTTTTCCACAATGTTTATGCTTGGTGTGACGTAGTAACCATCGTTTTCTAAGCTCAGGGCCTTGCCACGCATCAAACTCTCTGCGCCCTCACGTCGGCCAATCTCTTGATAGCGAATGTACTTTTCAACCGAGTCGGCACTGATGAGCGGCCCCATAAAAACTGCATCTCGCCAGTGGCCAATCTTCAATCGCTTGGCATTTGCATAAAAAAGATCGATGAACTGATCGCGAATTTTGGGGTGCAAAATGATGCGGCTGGTACACGAACACCGCTGTCCAGCCGTCATAAACGAACCTACAATCGATTCGTAAACGGCTTTGTTGATGTCCGCGTCCTCCCAAACGATGGTTGCATTTTTGCCACCCATTTCGAGCGCCAAGAGCTTCCAAAAGTGCGTCATCGTCTCTTGCTTTATCTTCAGTCCGACTTCGTACGATCCTGTAAACAAGATGCCATCCACGCCATCGTGCACACCCAGGCGTTTGCCCACCTCAGCCTGACCCTGCACTAAATTAAAAACTCCTGGGGGGAATTCTGCCGCATGAAAACATTCCGCCATCCATTGCCCTACGCCTGGTGTCTTGTCCGATGGCTTAAAGACTATAGTATTGCCCGTGATGAGCGCAGGAATAATATGGCCATTGGGCAAATGGGCCGGAAAATTGAATGGACCAATAACTGCCATAACTCCGCGAGGCTTGTGCCGAATAAAACCGGTGACTCCCGGCAATGCGTCTTTCACCTCTTGAGTGGAAACCAATTCCAACGAAAAATTCAAAGTAATATCAATTTTATTTATTAAAGCCTGCGCCTCAGTCTTGGTTTCCCACAAGGGTTTGCCAGTTTCGCGAGAGATTAGCTCACTCAGGGCGGCACCGCGCGCTGCAAATACTCCTTTTAGGCGCTGCAAATGCACCTTGCGTTTTTCGACGCCGAGGTGGGCCCATGGAAGGTAAGCCTTGCGCGCAGCTGCCACCGCTAGGTCTACGTGATCATACTTGCCACTGGGGCGAATCACGATGTCTTTTAAGTTGGCCGGCGATTGCACTTGCCACTCTTCGTCGGGGCTATCGCTCAACATCCACCGACCGTCAATGTAGTTGCCAAGAAAGCCTATCACCTGTTCATTGCTCATTTTCATACCCTCGTGGTTCCAAAACCAAAGACCTTGTTAAAGTGGAGAGAGACTTATCTGTTCGCCCTCAGTTAGATTTAACAGCACCCATGTTTTTTCTGGAAGTGCAATTTCGCCCCCTTCGATGCGATAGGAACTAGCAGAACCCAAATACTTCCCATCGCGCAAAAGACCAACGAGTCCATGTTGTTCAAACTGTCCAGTGCGGGCTCGCTTTAGGGCTTTGGTCTGGAGATCTTTAATGATGGTGCAGTCATTGGCAGAGCACCCCAAGTGGGGGCCGCCGTCAAACGGGTCCACTTCATCTTTATATTGAAAGCCAATTCGGTTTAGCAAATGCAGGGCCGCTTGAGTTTCTTCAGCCACTCGACCCAACACCAACCGCGCTTTTGAGTCGAGCAGTGCTAGATAAATATCTTCTTCTGGAAACAAGCTCTGAATGAAGCCGTTGTTTTGGCTGCTGATTTGATCGGCCTCTTGGTAGGGCATGCCTGTGAACCTTCGGCCGAGTGCCTCCCAAAACTCACTGCGACCCTCTTCTGTGAGTGGTGGAGCCATCTCCGAATGCAGCTCAGACTCAAAGCGGCCAGGCTCAAGCCCGATGTAAACAAATCGACTTAAGCTTATCATTCGTCCTACTTTTTCAGGACGGCGACGATAACCCCGGTCAACCACCAGCCCTCCAACCTCGGTCGGACCATTGGTGTTTGTACTCAACCGCAAGATCTGATGAATAAAACCCACGCCCAGCTCGCGACTAAAGCGCTCTTTTTTTAAAACTTTGTAACTAAAATTCGGTGAGGTGGGCGTACCGTTTTTAGCCAAGATCATCGAGCAGCCCGCAACCAGGTCTGACTCGACGTCCTCCACCACAAAAATGTACTCTGCCTCAGCCTTACTCAGTTCACCGGCAAATGAAGCTTCACTTCGTTCAATTTTCGACTCAATGATGCGCTTGTGCGCTGGCAGGTTCAACAGCGTGAATTGTCGAGCCAGTTCGTAAAGCTCCTGCACATCATCTCGTTGAGCTGCGCGTACTACAAAACTCACAAACAAAGCCTTTCCATAATGCGCGTGTAAAACACGATCGCCCGTTTTAGGTCTTCAATTTTTATACTTTCATTTGGCGCAAGCGAGTTACCAAAACTTTGGCCGGGGCCCCAAACTAGGCATTCCACACCGGAGCGGTTTAATACGCTGGCCTCGGTCACTCCACCATTTTTATTTATTTTGACTGTATGCCCCAGATCGGCCAGTACACTTTGCGTCGTATGAACAAAGTCACTCATCTCGCCTGAACTAAAACCCTTGACGTAGCTCAAAAGTCGAAACGCAGCCCCTGTCTCTCGCGCCGCGGCGGCCAACTCCTTCATCCAAGCTTCATATTGCCCGTCACTCGCACTCGGCGGAAGCCGACAGGTACCCGTCAACAAAACCTCATCGGCCGTGGTGCGGATCATCCCCAAATTCAAATAGGAGCGAGTGCTAGATTCAACATTGGGTGCAAACTCCTTAAGTCTCTGCTCTAACTCTTTTACCGCTCGAAAAATGCGACTGATCTTTGGCAAAATTGGATCTCGAAATCCACCAACCAGGTCAATCTCGAGGACCGCAGTGTTCGGCACTGAATTTTGACTGGTGCCGCCGTCTAAGTCCATAATCGCGATCCCCTCTGGCAGCTGTGAGAGGTAGGCCAGCATCGTGACTATGGCATTGCCCTCCTCCGCTTTGGCAGAAAACATCTTGCTCTGGGTGGAGCTCGATTCGGTGACGTCGTGCTCGCTCCTGTACAGCTTTTCTTCCTCTGAAAATGGAATAGAAACTTCCACGACGGCAACGCCCTGGCCCGCGACTATCAACTGCATATTTGTTGGCTCACCGATGAATGCCCGCTTGGCGCTGAGCTTTTTTCGTCGAACCAGTTTAATGGCACCGGCCATACCATTTTGCGCCCCGTAGGTGCCGACCAACACAAACGGTATTTTGAGCGCTTTTCCCTGCAGCGCTTTGGCGGCCTCAAGCTTACAAAGAAAGTCGAGCTTGGCATCGGCGGTGCCCAAACCAAATATCTCGTCATTGTAAATGCTCGCATTGAATGGATTCGATTGGGTTTTTGTCCACCGACTAAAATGCCCCGGGTCCGAGGTGTCTAAATGAGTTTGAAACAAGATTTCTTCTGCAGGCAAACCCGCTTGAGGGCGTACGATCAAATTGCATTGTTCTAAGCCGGCCAAGGACTCTCGCTGATAGTCCACGTGCAGGCCCGCTTGCTCGCATAATGATCCCAAGTACTCCGCCGCAGCTAAGGTACCGTGCCGAGGTGAGCTATCTATGCCCACCAGGCGACGGCAAGCTTCTAAAAAACTCAAGCCAACTCCAGCACCGAGCGCTCAATCACTTGCCGAGCCAATTGAATGTGTTCACTCGTCAAAATGGCCGGCAATAGAAAACGGATGCGATAGGGGTCGCTGCCGCAACCAAAACAAATCAAGCCATTTTTGAACAACGATTTCAGCAGAAGAGTCTGCTTTTCTTTAGTGCCATCCAGAGGAGTGACAGCGACCATCAGCCCTAGGCCACCGGCCTCCCGCAGTAAACCCTTGCAGCTCGTTTCATTGAGTTGATTGAGCATACCGATGAACTCATGGTGAATTTTCATCACCTTTCCAGTGGGCCCCATATAGCCCTCGTGATCCATCATATTCAAAATCTCTGTGCCCGCCTTCAAGGCCGGCGTAGAGCCCGAGAACGTGCCACCCAACAGACCTGGATCAGGCTTGAATTCTTCAGTAAAGAAGAGCGCGCCGTTTTGTGCCGTCTTGGCAATTGTGCATAGATCTATGTACTCGCCTATCTCGTGCGTTTCGAAAGCAAAGAAATTGCCGGTGCGCGAGAACGTTTGAATTTCATCGGCCCAGACCGGGATGCCCTTGCTCCTACAAAATTCCAGCAGTGGCACATAGAATTCGCGATTGGCCGCACGATACCCGCCCTCGCCCAACATCGGCTCAAACACAAAACAACAAATTTTATTTTCATGCTTGGCAACGTGCTCTTTCAGGGCGTTCAGTGATCGCTCTTTGTCCACTTTAGCGTCATAAAAGGGAATGCGTAAGACTTCGTTGTAGTCGGGAATTCCAACTTTAAAAGCTGGATTGTCGGTGATTTCAGTCATCATGGTCGAGCGTCCAGCAAAGGCATTTTTAAATGTGACAATCATTCGAGCGCCGGTCTTTTTTTGCCGCGCGACTTTCAAGGCGTTCTCATTCGCCATCGTGCCACAAGTCGCAAGCCACACATGCTTTAGCCGACTTTTTCGGCCCGCAATCTCAAGTAATTTTTCACTGAACTCTCGATACTCTTGATTCGGCTGCAGGTTCCCCTGCTGAACGATATCTGCCAATGCACCCGCAAGTGTGGCACGTAAAACTCGAGGGTGTGAGTGCCCAAAAAGGTGGATGCCAATGCCGTTGATCAAGTCCATCTTGACGCTGCCGTCCTCCATTTCAACAAATGGCCCGCGGCCAATCCCCGAGCCCAAGTAGTTGTAAAACAGCGGTCGACTGCGAGCGGCACCAAGCGCTTGGATGTCCTTTTGCGCTTGGGCTTCAAGTGATGTGTTGGCGTTACGTATGCCTTGAATCTGCTGGCTAAAAGTCATCACTTGCTCAACTAGGCTGTCGAGCAACGACTGAATGGCCAGAGAGTGCTGCATTTGATGGCCAAGTGAAACGGGGGTCAATTGGGACTGAAGAGGTTCTTTCATGGCGATTTGCCATCCTTTCCAACAGTGGGAATTTTTTGAGTTTACTCTTGCGGCATGAATCCGTAAACTTTTTCGCATGCTAGTCCGACTGTTAGTACTGTGTTGTGCCGCCATTTTTATTCCCCTAGCCCAGGCGCAAGAGCCCGCCGTCCCGACTGAGCCCGCTGAGCCAGTTGCCAGTTCAGACCTATTCGAGAAGGGCCTACGAAACTACCAGTCGAAGCAGTATCGCGAAGCCTTGGACAGCTTTCAGGAGCTGTGGCAACGAGCACAGACTGAAACTGAGTTGGCGCAGGTTCCCATTCTGCACAACTTGGCGCTTGCCGCAGTTCAGCTTGAGCAGACGCCTCTAGCCATCGCCGCGTGGCGCAAGGCCTTGTCGCTTGAACCAGGCTTTCAGCCAGCCACGCTCGGGCGAGAATTCTTAGAGCAGAAGTTTGCCCTTCGCCCATTTGAGCGCGACCCGCTGGCGCTTTGGCTCAGGCGAGCTCTCGAAAAAATTGGACTGCATCCGTTGCTTTGGTTGCTCGCAGTGCTCCTGGGCACAGCCGGCTGGACGGCGATCTCCTACCTCAGTGAACGTCGCATAGCGCTAGATACCGAGCAGCCACTGCCTTCAGTCCCTCTGCTGAGTATCGCGCTCTGGTGTGTTTTCGTTTTCAATCTCGCCGTTATCGGACTCAAACTGCGAGATCAAGCAACAACTCGCGCCACAATTCTTGCAGCTAAGGTGAGTGTGCGCAGTTTGCCGGCGAACGACGGAGTCAGTTTATTGGAGCTCACGGGTGGCAATGAGGTTTTGGTGCGACGAGAAGAGCCGGGCTGGCTGCAAGTCCAAACCGCAGAGGGCAGCAGCGGCTGGATTCAAGCGTCTGAGGCGATGATCACGTCACAGCGTTGACTTTGCGCATTGGCCTTCAGTACACTTCTGGCCAATGATGAACAGGATTCAAGCCATTCGAATCGTTTTGGCCGCATGCACTTTGGCCGTTATGGGATGCTCATCTGGGCCTGAGCTCGACACCTCTACGCCTGAGGGAGCTTTCAAGCAAGGCGAACGGTATGAGAAGGACGAGCGCTACGAAGAAGCACTCGTTCAATTCAATGCCGTTAAGAACAAACACCCCTATTCGAAATTGGCGACTGAGGCTGAAATCCGTATTGCCGACATTCATTTCAAACGCGATGAATTTGTCGAGTCACAAACGGCCTATCAAATTTTTAAAGAAATGCATCCCACCCACCCGAAAATCCCTTATGCGACCTACCGCTTGGGGCTGAGCTTTTTTAAGCAACTGCCTTCGACAATTGACAGAGATCTTTCAGTCGCTGAACGGGCCATCCTGTATTTTGATGAAGTTCTGAATTCTTACCCAACCAGTTCGTTTGCCAAAGACTCAAAGGATTACAAGCAAAAGGCCCTAAAAATGTTGGCCGAAAAAGAATATTACATCGGCAACTTTTACTTTATCCGTGATTTCTATGAGAGTGCACTCGGGCGATTTGAAGACCTTTTGACGAAATATCCAAGATTGGGCTTTGATGCACAGGCGCTGTACGGTGCCTCAGTGAGTGCTTTTAAGACAAAGGAACTCGGCAAGGCCCGCACTTATTATCAGCGGCTCATGAGCGAGTTTAAGAACACCAAAGAAGCCGACAAGGCGAGGCGTGAAATTGGAAGCAATATCTAACAACGACGACATGCTCACCGCCGCCCGTGAGTACTTTAAAGAAAACAAGTATCCCTTGGCAGAGCCTCTGCTCAACCAGCTGATTCTAAAGAACGCCAAATCACCCGAAGTTTTTCACATGCTCGGCACTGTCTATTACGACCAAGGCAAATTCAATAAGGCGATTCGCGCCTTTCGTAGAGCGCTAGAGCTCGAGCCAACGTTCACCGATGCGAGCGTCGGGCTGAGTATTATTCTCAACGATCTTGGCAAGTACGACGAGGGTCGCAAGGTTTTTGAAGAGGCGCGCGAGCTCCTGAACAAGCAGAGTTCAAACGACGATCCCTACATCAACGAAAAATTTAGCATCAAACATGACGAACTCGGTGAGATGTACTTTCACCATGGCCGCTTAAAAGAGGCGCTGGAGCAGTACTTCAAGGCGCTGAATCTCTCCACTCGCAAGCCCGAGCTGACTATGAAGGTTGTGGAGTGCTTTGTTCGACTCGAAGAAGTGGATAAGGCCGTGCGCGAACTGCGCTCTTTGATCAAAGAGTTCTCAGGATTCCTCAGTGCCCGTGTTCGATTGGGTAAATTGCTCTACGACACCGGCGATATTTCGGGAGCCGTGGCCCAATGGGAAGCAGCCATACACCGCGATCCAAATCACTCCGATGCCCAGCGCCTATTGCGACAAGCACAGGCTATTAGTCAACGCCCGCTCGATTTATAAAGGAGACTCTCCATGCAAATGCGCGAAGGTATGATCCCCTCTATCAGCAAAGATGAGATTGAAGAAATTGTGTCCGAGCTCGCGCGTGAAATTGAACGCGACTTTGAAGGCAAAGAGCTGGTCTTGATCTGTCCACTCAAAGGCTCTGTTCTCTTCTTAGCGGACCTTAGCCGAAAGATTAAGCTGCCTCAGGTTATAGATTTTGTGTACGTCACCAGCCCCAAAGGCGAGAGCTGTCGAATCATCAAAGATCTCTCCGTAGATATTCTGGGCAAACACGTTTTGATTGTAGAGGAGATCGTTGACGCCGGCCGCACCTTAAGTTTTCTAAAGGCACGGATCTTGGCTTCGCATCCGGCCTCAGTGAAGATTGTGTCCTTGCTCGACAAGCCCGCATTGCGCGAGCTGCAGTTAACACCTGACTATGTCGGTCGCACTATCGAAGATCGCTTTGTCATCGGCTACGGCATGGACTCTGAAGAGGTCGGCCGCAACTACTCCGATATCTACAATTTTGCGCAATAAAAAAAGGCCTCTGTTTAAGAGAGGCCTTGATTCACAAACTATTTTTTAACGAACTGAAAAGCCGATTACATCTCTTGCGAAGCGGGTTCTATTGCCTCGTTCGGAGCCCGAACAGGTTCTGACATCAAAACAATGTCAACGCGACGGTTTTGCGCGCGGCCTTCACCTGATTTATTCGAAGCGATGGGTTTGTTGAATCCCATACCGACGGCTTCAATATCACTCTTGTCCATGCCAGAGGATTCAAAGTACTGAGCAATGGCTTGTGCACGAGCTTCAGACAGCTCTCGGTTTTTAGAAGCCGAGCCGGTCGAGTCTGTATGACCCTCAACACGCATCGACTTTGCTTTGAGTTCATCCGCGATGTCTTTTACTTTAGCCAAAATGGGCAAAGAGGAAGAGGGTAGGTCGGACCGACCTGAGGCGAACTGCATAGTCTTCAATCGAATCACCAATTGATTACCCTGCTGAAACACTTCGGCTTCTTGTTCGCTGAACGCTTTTCGAGCGGTTTCCATCGACTTTTGCTGATCCAGTGCCGTTCCGGCGCGACGTATAGTCTTGCCTTGGTTGGCGACGACTTGACCCATCACATCGACACGATCAGAAGCATCCCCAAGCTCACCCTTGAGGTTGCCAATTTTCCGATCTTGCATAACCAATCGCGTGGCCGTATTTTCATCGACATCACCCTCGCGAGTTGCCGCGAGAATTCCAGTCAATAGTGTGGCCGAAAGGTTGGCCTTGCTGACAGCTGCAGCATAGCTTTGAGTGCTATTGCGGTTCGCCTGGATCAAGTTTTCGGCAGTTTTGATATCAAGCTCAGCTCGACGAAGAGCTGCGGGAGCGTATTTGCTGGCGCGGCCGTTCTTAGCAGCATCAATGTGACTCGCGGCCTTGCCTAGCTGAGTCGACTTGATGGCATTTAGTTCAACAACCAAGTAGCGAGCTGCCAAATCCGTTGTGTCTGAGGCGCTCATTTTTTCTAGCGAACTCGAGCTGCTTCGAATGGCGTCATCCAGCTCCTTCATTTGCTCTGTCGTCGGGGGGAAAGATCTCGAACCTGCATCGATTGCCTTTTGCCGAGCTTCGATCACGCCAGTAAACTTAGCCTTTCGATTCTTTGATTTTTGCATCGCTCGATCTAAAAATGCCTGGCTGTAGCCAACCGATTTCAAAATGTCTTTTTGATCATCGCCATCGCGCAGGTCTTCTTTAGCTTCAGCAAGATAGCTCTGACTTTTTTCTAAGTCGTTTGGTGCCAACACATCCGCATGTTCAGTGTATGCGTTTTTTATTTGCTCATCGATGCGGGCAATCTCTTCGTTTGGGTTGGCTGTCGCTGGAATATCTGCGCGCTTAATTCCCGTAGAACAGGCCGTAATCATTAGGCCCAGTGCGGTTGCCGCTAGTAGTCGTGTGTATTTCATAGGTCTTCTCCTTAAAAGTAATGGCCCATCGGGTAGAAATTCCTCCACCGTGGGCCAGTAGTGCTCATAAGAGCAGTAATCATGCCGCTTGAGAACGTCCACCACAGTGGTCGCGACGCTAAGGGGACATATATGAACTTGGTGGAGCGGGTGCGGGATATTAACGACCGCAACTATTTAGCAACTGTGTACGATGTGTTTTAAAAATAGCTCATCAACTCAAGGGAGGTGCGACTGGCTTCCATGGAGTTCTTTCCAACCCAAGGATACGTGTAATCTATACCCGCGATCCAGCGACTCAGGATGCCGCCTCGAGACGAGCTGGACCCAAGTCGGTACAGCAATCCGAGCCGGGTCTCTTGCAACTGCTGATCCGTGTCTGTGCCGTAAGTGTTGTATGCCAGCCCCTCGGGGCTACGACCTGAGTACGTGTCACGCTGTTTGGTGAGCAGAGAGTGTCTGACATTTAGACTGATCGTCCGAGCCACACTCCAGTTTGCATCGGCGGAGCTCCAAAGCCAATCGCCAAGATCGCGCCGGGTAGCTGGTGCTACTCGTTGACTCAGTTGACTGTCTTCGGTGGGCTCACGCAATCGCACGGAGTCGGGCAACTGAAAGACGTATCCTAGCCCCCATCCGAGCAGCCATTTGCGATGGCGATAGTCGACCAGCGAAGCAACGCCCAAATCAATCTGCCCCGAGTCTGTCGAAGACTGAATGTAGTCGCTCACGCTTTGATTACGAGACGTGGGCACGCGAATGATCTGCTGAAATCCCCAGGCCCAACTGTAAGACCTCATCAATGTCTCTTGGCTCATAAGAGTGACATCACCCCAGTCCCAGCTCTGCTGTTCGCTCGGCACACGGTCGTAACCAGAATTCTCTAACTGTTGCTCCGCGAGCTTCCGAACTTTCGCAGCCATTGCCCGCGGATCCGGTTGGCCAGGGCGCTTCAGCCGGGCAGCACTCACTCCCTCCACAAAATCCGGGGCCATTTCGATCTCCTGCGTGACCCGCGTGTTTCTCAAAGTCACAGGAATTTGAAAGCCGATCATCCATCGGTCCGTTAACCCATAGGCCCAGTGGATATCAAATCGAGTCTCCTGCCGTGAAACCTGATACCTCGAGGTTGCAGCCGTGTCTGAGTCGGCAACCCCCTTGCGCTTCATATAGTCACGCATATCCAATTGCCCTGCCGAGCTCTCCTTTTCTAAGATCTCGCCCCAACTCAAACGCCGCGAGTAAGACTCTCCGAGCAGCTCAAGCTGGCCATCGCTGGAGAACCGTCGATCATATTTCTGATAGGACGTATTGAGGCTGAGCACTTTTTGACCAACGGACAATGCTCGGGCCCGCTCCCAAATTCTGGGCGAGTCAAAGCGGACTTCAGCACCAACGCCAAAGGCCACAAAATAAAACCCCATCGTAAGGATGAGCCAACCCACTAAGTCTCCAACTGCGAAATTTATAGCTGGTATTTAATGCATTGCGATATGCGCGTCAATGCGAAGGCCGGACCTTTGAATTATGGCCACGGCTGTAAATTCAATTTACGAGTACGTTCACGAGAAAAAAGATAACCACTGAGCCTACAAAAACCATGACAAACTGTCCCGCAATCACAATCCACCCCCCACTCCCAGATTACATTGCAGCGGGCCAGGTCTTACTTGTCAACAATTCCCCACCTCTTTTCAAGCGCTTACCTTGAAAGCTGGTCCAAAGGAGATTTAGATATTTTAAACAATTCCGCCGACCAGATCGTAATCCATAGCCTGGGTGATCTTAACCTGGACCATTTCGCCAATCTTGGCCTCACCCTCATTGATATAGGTCACGCCGTCAATCTCGGGGGCCTGCTGGGAATGTCGGCCCACCAGGAGAAGGTCCGTTTCCTCACTGTAACCTTCGACGAGGACCTGCACCGTGCGCCCTACGAACTCCGCATGCTTGGCTCGAGAAATCGACTGCTGCACTTCCATAAGTGTGTCGTGCCGGCGCTGCTTGGTCTCTTCATCGAGCTGACCAGGTAAGGTGCCGGCCTTTGTACTCTCTTCTTGCGAGTACATAAAGCAACCCACTCGGTCAAATCGATGCTCCTCAACAAAACGGAGGAGCTCTTCAAACTGCGCCTCAGTCTCACCCGGGTAGCCAACAATAAACTGCGTGCGCACCGTCGCCTCTGGCAAGCGCATCCGAATATCATTGATCGTTCGCTCAATTTGCGCGCGAGTCATCCGACGATTCATATTTTTCAATACAGAGTCGTTGATGTGCTGGAGAGGCATATCAAAATACTTTACTAGATTGGGACGCTCGACAATCAAGTCGAGCGCGTCCTTTGATAAGCCATCCGGATACAAATACAGTAGGCGAATCCACTCGGCCCCCGATTCATCCGAAAGTGTGCGCAATAAACTCTCAGGACTCTCTGGAGCTTTTGCATTTTGTTTGCGCAGGTCCCAGCCAAAATCAGTAAAATCATGGCTGATAACGATGAGCTCTTTCACCCCGCCGGCCACTAAAAGTTTGGCTTCACTAACTACTCCGGTCAATTGCCGCGATTGCAAGTTGCCACGTATCAGAGGGATTGCACAAAATGCGCAGCGCTTTTTGCAACCCTCAGAAATTTTCAAATACGCCCGATGCCGGGGCTGAGAGTTCACGCGTGGCGTATCGGCCTCTTGCAAATAAGTGGGCAAATGAAAAAACCTTTTCTCTTTGTTGCCTTGGCGCGAGTCCCGCAAGATTGTCGCGATATTTTGGAACTGCCCCGACCCCACAAACAAATCTGCCTCAGGCAAACCTTCAACCAAGTCGTCTTTATATCTTTGCGTCAGACATCCTGCCACGACAACCCGCTCGACCGCTCCGCCGCGCTTCAGCTCCGCCATTTCTAAAATTTTATCAATCGACTCTTGCTTGGACGCCTCAATAAAACCACAGGTGTTTACAATCACCGTGTCCGCGTCTCCAGGCTCTGTCACGACCTGATAGCCGTCTCGCATGAGAGAGCCCAACATAATCTCAGTGTCCACCAAGTTTTTAGGACAACCCAGACTGACGAAATGGACTTTTTTAGTAGCACCTTTAGTGGTAGCGCTCGTGTCTTGCATTTTACAGCTCTGTGACTTCGGCCTTAGCCGGTGGTTTGTAAGCAAATTTATTTTGCGACACTTTGCCGCGACGATCGACATTCGAAAACTCTAATGTCACTCGATTTTCAACCTGGTCCTGATAGGAAATTCGCTCAATCTCCTTGGCACGTAGGGCGATCTCTAACCTTTGCACCTCGCTCTTCTTTTTATCCCGAGGTTCAAATACGTAATTTTTTTGACCTGACTTAGAATTCACTTTTAAAAATTTAAAGCTCTTGAGGATATCTCGCTTCTCGAACAATGCCGTTAACAGAGAGTCCGACCGCTTCAGTTCGTTGACCCGCATTCGAGTCACATGCACGCGCTTTTCATCCAAAGGCGTTTCAAACCACACGTTGCGGCCGTCGTAAACCAAAGTGGATCGCTCGGGATCCTTAATTTCCATACGAAGCTTGCCCTTACTAAAATAAAAGATACCCTCACTTTTGACCTCAGTGCCCAAGGCCTCTTGCGTGACTGTTTTTTTAACGTTGGCTTGAATCGACTTTGCAGACCGGTAGCTAGCCAATGCATTCGAGACCTGTTTACCAGCATCCTTCGCCTCAGCTTTTGCTGCAGCTGCAGGCTTTGCCTTGACTGACTTCGCCATGGCTGAACCTGCGCAAACTAAAAGACAAACGATCGAGATTTTAAACATCATGCCGTCTTATATCAGTCACCATGACCCACCGCAAGGCCGCCGGTCGACAAGGCACCACACCTCAAACCCAAGTGGCCTATTAAGTGCGGTATAGACGGCACGGGCCGTAGAACCCGTGGTGATCACATCATCGACAAGAACAAGAGGCGTGTATTTCATGCAGGGTTGTGTGGCGGCAAAGCGAATTTTCTGCCGCTCTCGCCGGACCAAGCGCTTTTGTATCCATGAGGATTCGTTCAATCGCCGGAGAAGTGGTGGCGCTAGTTTTAGGCCCGACGCCAAAGACAGAGCCTGAGCCCAGCCTGCCGCATGATCTGCGGTTTGCCCCGGTACGGGCAAAAGCTGGGCCGTTGGGCTCGAACGAAACTGGCGGACAAATAGCTGCGCCAAGGGCAGCCACCGCTCGGGATCAGCGCTTCCCTTTAGCGAGTGAAGCAGCCATGGCAAGGCCCTCCCACTGTCCTCTCCCCAAGTGAAGAGCGACCGAATTCGAAACGGTTCTTCACGCCGAACATAAGGAGTCTGCAGACGATGCAGCTGAGCCCAGCAGCTCTCACACACACTCACTCGATTGGGAATCTTACAGATAAGACAAATGAAAACTGACCATCTCATAGGCGAGAGTGCGATTGCATTCGCATGGCCAAACTGAGCTGCGCTTCAAGCGGCAAACAGATTGGTCCAGATATGGCGGTCGGATTTAACTCATCGATTGTGGTAGGGGAGCGCTCGCTGAATGGTCAGGGCCCGGTACACTTGCTCCAGCGCCATAACCTGGGAAACCCAATGGTTCATCGTCAATCCCGAGAGCGACCAGCGCTTGGTTGCCAACTCCACCACCGAGGGATCAAACCCATAAGCTCCCCCAATACATAACACAATCTCAGACTTGCCCAATTCGATGAGCTGACTCAGTTCAATTGAAAAGTCCTCAGAACGACGAAACGATTTGCCCGCCTCATCGAAAAGTACCAGCGGCTGTCCGCTCACCAAGCGCCGCTTGAGGAGCTCGGCTTCTTTGCGCTTCTTCTCGACAGCGGCCTCACGCTCTAGCTTTGGGCTCTTGAGCAATTCGATTTCAACCGGATAAAAGCCGCGCAGTTTCCGAAGGTACTCGGCGCGGGCAGCGCCTACCCACTCGGGAGACTTGCCTTCAAAAATGATCCACCTAAGTTTCATTTACCCTTGGCTTGTCGCTTGGTCCATAACTCTTCGAGGCGGTACTCTTGTCGAACAAAGTCGTAAAAGGTGTGGATAATCAAAGACCCATAGTCGACCACAATCCAACGTCCTTCGCCTTGACCCTCGGTGCTCTCAGGCCAAACGCCGTAGTCTTTTTTGACTTCGCGAGTGAGATGTTCGGCCAGAGCTGTTGCATGTCGCGTGCTCGTTCCAGACGCAATCAGCGTGAATTCAGATGGAGCTTGCTGCTCTCGCATATCAAAGGTCTGAACATTGATCCCACCTTTATCTTTGAGAATATTTTGACAATAGGTCGTGAACTTTTCAAAGTCGCCAATCTTTTTGTCGACGGATTCATACAGCTTGTTCTCACGGATGTAGTCATCCACACCTGGCGGAATAAGTGTGCGCACGCTCTCCCCAAAGCGCAGCTTCTTGCGAATCTCCGTTGCGGAAATATCCATGTCCTCTAACTGCATAAAATAAATTGTCCGACCAGACTTCAACATCGCCTGCTGAGAATCGACGTCCACCACCAAACCACGTAGTGCCATTGGCCACTCTTCAGTGGAATTTGGCAGCTCGTCGCCGGGGCGAGAAGTAACGATCAGGTCGGCCATCGACAAAATCTTGTCAAAGTCCTTCCACTGATCAAACTTTAAAAACTGATCCATACCAATGATTAAAAATAGATGTGCGTCTTTGTCTTGTGCAAACGCCGACAAGGTGTCGACGGTAAAACTTATGCCGCCCCGTTTGATCTCCGTCGTGTCGATTTCAATGAGATCCTCATGACCAAAGATTCCGCGTTCCAACATGGCGAGCCGCTGCTCCGCAGTCGAACCTTGGGTTTGAACCCGCAGCGGACTTTGGGAGGCCGGCACAGCCTTGATCTCATCCAAGCCAAATTTTTTGGCCACCGCCAACATACTATTCAGATGTCCGTAGTGAAACGGATCAAACGTTCCACCAAACATGCCCACTCGACTATTCGCCATTAAAAACTCTCCCACCTAAAGTGTCGGTAAATAATTTTATATTCTTGCCGGTCGCTGCCGAAATTTCCATGACCGCAATTCCCTGCTTCTGAAACTCCGCGCGCCCAGCCCGCACTGTCGCCTCGTTTGCTGCATCAATTTTGTTGAACACCACAATCTCAGGCCGTGGGCTTAGGGGAAGATATCCCTCTTCGGCCTGCTTGAGCTGATCATACATTTCTAACTCGTGGCGAATCTCCCGATAGGCGGCCATAGGCAATTTGTCCTCAAGAGTGGCCACATCAATTAAGTGAACCAACACTCGACAACGCTCCACGTGACGTAAGAACTCCGTACCCAAGCCCACTCCCATGTGAGCCCCTTCGATCAAACCAGGTATGTCGGCAACGACAAACGACAGATCATCGCCAAAGCGCACCACTCCTAGATTCGGCACCAAGGTGGTGAAGGGATAGTCTGCAATTTTAGGCTTTGCGCTCGAGATTCTGGATATCAAAGTGCTTTTGCCCGCATTGGGCAAACCAACAAGCCCCACATCTGCCAACAGTTTGAGCTCAAGGCTGATTTCAAGCTCTTCACCGGGCATGCCTTTTTGGGCGACGGAGGGCGCTTGGTTAACGCTGGATTTGTAAAACGGATTGCCCTTGCCCCCAAGGCCGCCCTTGAGAAGGATAAACTCCATTCCCTCCATCAGATCGTAAAGTTGGTGACCGTTGGAGTCTCGGATGATCGTCCCAGGCGGCAGGGTGAGCACCAAGTCTTGGCCGCCCTTACCACCCTTCATTTGCCTTCCGCCGGGCTCGCCATCCTCCGCTCGATAGCTCTTGAGAAAACGCAAATCCAGCAGAGAATGTAGGCGCGAATCCACCTTTATGACGACGTCGCCACCTTTGCCACCATCTCCGCCATCGGGTCCCCCTCTGGGAACCATGGCCTCACGGCGAAAGCTCACGAGGCCAGGACCGCCCTTGCCGGAGCTAACTGTGAGCTTCACTTCATCAATAAACTTCATACTAAATTCTCGTTCTTGCTCTCCAACAACGGAGGGCAATTTATAAAAAAAAAGCCCGGTCTATATGATCGGGCTGAGATAACCATTCAAACTCCTAGGCGGAGTTGCCACTTTTACCTACCGGCAACTCCGTTATGCTGCTGCAGGCTGAGTGGACTCTTTGGGATAAACGCTAATTTTGAACTTCAAGCGACTCATGCGCTCAAACTTCACTTGCCCTTCAACAATTGCATAGATGGTGAAATCTCGACCCAAGCGAACATTGCGGCCTGGATAAAATTTTGTTCCGCGCTGGCGAACGATGATCGTGCCGGGCAAAACTGTTTGTCCACCAAAGCGCTTCACGCCAAGGCGTTTACTCTTTGAATCTCGACCATTCTTTGTACTACCCGCTGCTTTTTTTGATGCCATTGCACTATCCCCTATTTAAACTTTAACTGTTTACTCTAGCTCTTCTTGGTCGCTTTTTTTGCGACCTTCTTTTTGGCTGCGCCCTTAGCGGGACGCTTGGTGCCTGCTGCTTTTTTGGCCGGAGCTTTACGGGCAGCGGCTTTTTTAGCGGGCGCCTTAACTACGGCTTCACCACTCGCTCGTTGCTTGCGTGCATTCGCCTTGTGAGCCAAGCGAACCTCTTCGCTTTTGGCAAGGCTGAGGGCCTTTTTCTCTGGGTCAAAAACCAATGGCTTCGACTCAGCGTTTGCAGTCTGACCGTCGGGATTGGTGATCGATTTCACAAAAATTTCTGTGTAGGGCTGACGGTGTCCACCCATTCGGCGGTACCCTTGACGGCGCTTCTTCTTAAAAACCACAACCTTAGCGGCGCGCAGCTGATTGGTCACAACAACTGTCACCAAGGCTTTGTCGAGTTTCCCACCCACAAAAGTCTTGTCGCCACCGACCATAACAACTTCTGTCAACTTCAACTCACTGCCGAGATCGGCCTCTAATTTTTCAACACGGAGAACATCACCTGGCTTTACAGTGTATTGCTTACCGCCGGATTTAATGATGGCGTACATACTAAAAGACCTCCAAATATGCGGACTTTCCTAGGAAGTAAGAGGAATTGCCACGCTGCCCTAGGAGAGTCAAGAATTTACCTTGGTCTCTCGCGCGCCTGAGCCGCTTTTTATTGGGCCCGGAAACAGCGAGTAAATCTCAAACTGTTCAATATGATAGAGCGGTTCGACTTTAAATACCACTGGCCTTTGAATTTTTGCCTCTAAAGCCTCCAAGGCGACTTGCTCCTCTTCATAAATCCAGTCCGCAACGGCACTGTGACAATGAACAACAGCGTTCGTGGCTGGGGACTTATTGCGCAGAACTTCGCGCTCGAGACCTAGAAAAATCTCCTGTGCTATTGTGGACTTACGCTTAATGTAGCCCCTGCCCTCACAGTACGTACACGGCTCACACAAGCTCGAAACAAGGCTCGGTCGGATGCGCTTTCGGGTCATTTCAACAAGTCCAAGCTCAGACATTCCGACTACTGTGGTCTTTGCCAAGTCCCGCGACAGCTCCAGCTGCAGCTGCGCGATCACTTTTTCTCGATGCGACGCGCGCTCCATGTCAATAAAGTCGATGATGATAATCCCGCCGCAGTTGCGAATCCGGAGCTGATGGGCGATCTCCTTGATGGCCTCCAAGTTGGTCTTGAGAATTGTGTCCTCTAAGTCCTTCTTGCCCACATAGCGGCCAGTATTGATATCGATCACAACCAGCGCTTCAGCCTCATCAATCACGATATAGCCACCAGACTTTAGCCAAACTTTACGATTGAGCGAGCGGGAGATTTCTAAATCTAAATCATAGATATCGAATAGCGGCTGCGGACCGGCGTGCATCACCACAGACTTGCCATGCTTGGGCATAAACTGGTTGACGAAGGAGAGTACCCGCTTAAAGGCCTTGGCATCGTCCACGATCACCTTGTCGACTTGCTCACCGAGGAGATCCCTCAAGGCCCGCAGTTCCACATCGATTTCAGCGTGGACCAGGCCGGGGGATTTTCGCTTGTCGTAAGCTCTTTCGACCTCGGACCAGAGGCGATAAAGATACTCCAAATCGTTGGAGAGAGCATCGTGACTGGCCCCCTCACAAGCCGTACGAATGATAATTCCGCCTCGAGGCTTTAACTCCTCAACGATTTTCTTCAGTCGCTCGCGTTCAACTTCGTCTTCAATACGTCGAGACACGCCCAAATGCTTGAGCATCGGCATATACACGACATGGCGACCGGCGAGTGAAACATGAGTGGTGATCCGGGCCCCCTTTGTGCCCAAGGGATCTTTAGCCACTTGCACCATTAGAACCTGGTTTTCGTGGAGGAGATCTTGAATTTGTGAGCGAGGCGCCTCCTCTGTCGAGACGGGCTCATCACCTTCGCCGGCCTCGTCTGGATCTAAATACAAACTTGGCTCAGAATCTAGGTCTGCTCGAACGTCGGCAACGTATAAAAACGCGGCTCGATCTAGTCCAATATCCACAAATGCCGCCTGCATGCCCGGGAGCACGCGTACCACTTTTCCTCGGTAAATAGATCCGACCAAGGTCGGGGCCCCGCCCCGCTCAACCTTAAGGTCGCTCAGAACCCCGTCCTCGACATAGGCAACGCGCGTAAGGTTGGGGCGAATATTGATGAGAATTTCGGTGGACACTGTTCACCTCGAGTGAGGCCCGAGTCTACCCACACTTAGGTCTCGATACAAGATCAGTGTAAAGCCCACCTCGATTCTGACCGAAAAGCTTGTATGGCTGAAATTGATAAGCTCTTCAAACTCATGATTCAACAAAATGCCTCTGACATGCACTTGTCTTCGGGCAGCGCTCCGTACTTCCGAATTCACGGGCAAATGACCGTACTGAATCACCCCTCTCTCGACAATGAATCTATTCAATCGCTCGTGTTTGAAATTTTGACGGAGAAGCAAAAGCGCAGTTTTGTTGAAACCTGGGAGCTCGATACCTCCTACGCCGTAAAAGGTTTAGCTCGGTTTAGGGTGAATGTGTTTATGCAGCGTCGAGGTATGGGCTGCGTCTTTCGAGTCATTCCCGAGATTATTAAGAGCGCGAAGGAACTTGGGCTGCCGGCGATGCTACTGGACTTAATCAAGGTGCCACGCGGATTGGTGCTGGTCACGGGCCCCACGGGATCCGGCAAGTCCACAACTCTGGCCTCACTGATCAATGAGATCAATTTAACGAAAAAAGATCATATCATAACGATTGAAGACCCGATCGAATTTGTGCATGAAAATAAAATGTCGCTGATCAATCAGCGCGAGGTCTCAAGTCACACCAAGTCTTTTGCCAACGCACTACGAGCGGCGTTGCGTGAAGATCCAGATATTATTCTTGTGGGGGAGATGCGAGATTTAGAAACCATTCAGCTGGCGATGACTGCGGCCGAGACGGGACACTTGGTCTTTGGGACGCTCCACACCAACAACGCGCCCAAAACTATTGATCGGATCATCGACGTGTTTCCGCAGGCTCAGCAGGCTCAAGTTCGCACGATGCTATCCGAAAGTTTACGCGGCGTAATTGCGCAAACGCTCTTTCCGCGCGCGGATCGCCCCGGCCGAGTCGCTGCGCTTGAAGTGTTGACCTCTACGCATGCCGTGGCCAACTTGATTCGTGAAGGCAAGACCCATCAAATTCCATCGGTCATGCAAACGCAAATGGCCGAAGGCATGATGACTTACGAGTATCACATTGGAAAGCTGGTGGCTGAGGGACTGATTGAGAAATCTATCGCAGACTCCTTCTTGGGTAAGAAAACCAAGAAGCTTGAGTCGGTGGGTGGAGCGCATGGTTCACTCAAAGGTCCAGCTACAGACCCCAGTGGAATCCGTGTGCACTCGGTTGAGGATGCGCCGGCTGCCGCTGGCGGAATGCCCCGCAAACGTCCCTAAAATTCAAAAGTAAATGTGGCGCGCGGAGAAGTCTGCGCGGTCTCGAGTCGACCGGGCTCAGTCTCTAGCTGCCAAAGTTCCGGCTCGTAGTCGCCATAGAACTCCTTGGGCTTGGCCGCTGCTGTGTAGGTCGTGTATAAAGTACCGCTGATCACACCAATCGCAAAGCCCACAGGGATATTTGACAATCTATCCTGCGGCCGACCATAAAAACTCAATGTGCTGAGACCAAGAACAGCACCCGCTAATCCAGCAAAAACAATTGTGGTCAAATGCCGCTTGGGACTTGAAGTGACGCTCTGATTGGCCTGAGTCAATGCAAAAGCTCGCGAAGGTCGTACCACTGTGGTCGCCAATAAACTGAGCGCCAGAATTCCAACGAATAAGTTTCGCGACATGCCGTACCACATTTTCATTTTCCCCTAACCACTTTAAAAGGTAGGCTGAGGGTGAAACTTTGGAAAGGGTTTTATGTCACGCCTAACGCAAAGCGCTCTTGCCGGAATGATCGATCACACACTTCTTAAAGCCGAGGCCACCAGTGGCGAGATTGAAACTCTTTGCCAAGAGGCTCTCCAACACCGATTTGCCAGCGTTTGCGTGAATCCTGTGCGGGTGAACCAAGCCGCAAACCTCTTGCATGACTCCGACGTTAAGGTGTGCACAGTGATTGGCTTTCCACTTGGTGCAACTTCTAGTGCCGTTAAAGCCATGGAAGTGATTCGCGCCTTAGCCGACGGGGCAGAAGAGCTCGACATGGTAATGAACATCGGAGCCGCGCGCGAGGGCAAATGGAATGACGTTGAAGGCGACATTCGAGCCGTGGTGAAAGCCGCTCAGGGACGAGTGGTGAAGGTGATCTTAGAAACCTGCTTACTTTCTGAAGAAGAAATTCAACGGGCGTGCTTGGCTGCCGAAACAGCGGGCGCTCAGTTCGTCAAAACCTCTACGGGATTTGGCGCGGCCGGCGCCACTGTCCAAGCTGTCGAGATTATGCAAAAGGCCGTCGGCGGAAAGCTCGGCATAAAAGCCAGCGGTGGAATTCGAGATCGACAGGCTTTGCTCGCAATGATTGAGGCTGGCGCCACTCGCATTGGGACATCCGCGGGCCCCGCTTTGTTGTCGGTCGGCTTTGCTGAGAGCGAGTACTGACGATATGCGCTTCTTACCCGCTGACCTGATCCGGAAAAAGCGGTTTGGCGGAACGCACACACGAGAAGAACTCAACGCTTTGATCCAAGGCTACACCGTAGGTGAAATCCCCGACTATCAAATTTCAGCATGGCTTATGGCCGTTTGCCTCAAAGGTATGAGCGAGCAAGAGACGGCTTGGCTTACACAAGAGATGCGCGACTCTGGAACCACCCTCGACTTGCAGTCACTTGGTTTAACCGTTGATAAGCACAGCACGGGCGGCGTCGGTGATAAAATTAGTTTAGTGTTGGCGCCAATCGTTGCGGCGGCTGGTGTGCCGGTCCCAATGCTGGCAGGGCGCGGACTTGGCCACACCGGTGGCACACTCGATAAGCTGGAGTCTATCCCTGGATTCTCAGTGGCACTCTCACACGCAGAGTTTCGGCAGCAAGTGGCCACTCTCGGCTTAGCGATAATGGGGCAAACAGCAGACATTTGCCCCGCCGATCGTAAGCTCTACGCTTTACGGGACGTGACGGGCACGGTTGATTCGCTCCCCCTGATCTGCGGCAGCATCATGTCAAAGAAGCTGGCTGCCGGCGTCTCGGCACTAGTGCTCGATGTAAAATTTGGCTCAGGTGCCTTTATGAAATCGCTTGAAGATGCCGAAAAACTTGCACGGGCGCTCAAGCAAATCGGTGAGCTCTCAGGGCAGACTGTTCAAGCTCTTCTCACAAACATGAATGAACCCCTGGGGCGCGCCATCGGCAACTCGCTGGAGGTACAAGAGTGTCTGGATATTCTCGAGGGCAAAACTTGGAGTGATGAGGGCAAGGGTTACAGTGATGTTCTCACGCTGACTCTCGAATTGGCGGCGCACATGATCCAACTCGGAGGCAAAGCCGTCGACATCCCGTCCGCTCGGGCGCTTGCGGTCACCCTATTGGAGTCTGGGCAGGCGCTGAAAAAATTTGAAGTGATGTGCCAAGCTCAGGGCGCACAGTGGCCAATTGCCTTACCTCAGGCGAAGCAGAAGTTGGAAGTTGTCGCAACTCAATCTGGATTTTTAAATTACACAGATGTCAGTCAGTTGGGAATGGCCTCCATCTGGCTTGGCGCCGGTCGGCGGACTCAGGCGGATGTGATAGACGCCGCGGCTGGAATTGAAGTCTTTCGGGCTCAGGGCCAGGCGGTGAAACAGGGAGACGTGTTGTTTCGCCTTTGGGCCAAGTCACCCGAAAAATTTGAGCAGTGCCGTTCGTCTTTAGTTCAAGCTTATTCGATAACGGTCGACCCGGTTGCACCCTATCCTCTCGTTGCAAAGGTAATCATATGACAATGGAAAATCTGCGCGAGAGCGCCGCCTTTTTACAAAAGAAAACTGCACTTCGCCCCAAGCTGGCCTTCGTTTTAGGCTCGGGCCTTTCTGGCTTTGCCGACAAGGTTGAGGGAGCCGTTCGAATTCGCTACTCAGATATTCCGCACTTTGCCGCCTCGACCGTTGAGGGTCACCCGGGACAACTTGTCCTCGGCACATTGGCCGGAGTCCCCGTGGCCCTTATGCAAGGACGACTTCATGCCTATGAAGGCCTCACCCAACAGCAGGTCGTTTTTCCGCTGCGAACATTGGCACAGTTTGGAGTAACGCACCTTCTACTCACCAATGCGGCCGGTGGTCTCAACCCAAAAATGAAGCCGGGGGATTTTATGGTCCTGCGCGATCATATGAATCTCACTGGAGCAAATCCATTGGTCGGAGCCAATCTCCCCGTTGGGCCGCGCTTTCCAGACATGACCGAGCCGTATGACAAAAAACTAAACAAACTATTATTGGCTGGCCTAAAAAAAGCCAAGGCTCGCGTGCATCAGGGAGTGTATGTGGGAGTGCTTGGCCCAACCTATGAAACTGCCGCTGAAATCCGATTCTACCGTAAAATCGGGGGCGATGCTGTGGGCATGTCCACAGTTGCCGAGACCATCGCCGCGCGCCACGCCGGGCTGCACGTCGCTGCGCTGAGTTGCATCACCAACCTCGGCACCGGCTTAAGCCAGGTCAAGCTTTCACACGAGGACGTGAAAGATGTCGCCGATCGCGCAGCAAATAAATTTACTTTAGCATTGCTTGAATTTACCAAATCTCTCGCGAGCGAGTTGTGAACTCATTCTGCATTCGCAATGGCTTGATCGTGACAATGGATTCTGCCCGCACACTTCTCCGCGGTGACCTAAGGGTTCGGCACGGTGAAATCGTCGAAATGGGCACGGCTCTCAGCCAGAGTGCTGATGAGGACTCCGTCGATGCCACGGATTGCTTCGTGATCCCGGGGCTGATTCAAACTCACACGCATTTGTGTCAGACTTTGTTTCGAGGCCTCGCGGATGATCTGGAGCTTTTGGATTGGTTGCAGCTCAGAATTTGGCCGTTTGAAAGCGCGCACGACTCAAAAAGTCTCCGTGCTTCCGCAAGACTCGGGCTTTTGGAAATGCAGAGCCTCGGCACGACCTCTATTTTGGATATGGGAACAGTTCGTCTACACGAGGAGATTTTTCAAGAGGCCAAGGCCTCTGGCATGCGCTATTGGGGCGGCCCCTGCCTTATGGATCTCAAGGCGACCTCCGGGCCATTGCATCGGCCAACGCAAGAATCACTCGACTATTGCGAGCAATTGATTCGCGAGTGGCATCGCCCCAGTGAACGCATTCAGTTTGCCCTCAGCCCTAGATTCGCAGTCTCATGCACCGAGAAGATCATGCGGGCCGTTGTGCAATTGCAAGAACTCCACGGACTGCTAATCCACACGCATGCCTCAGAGAATAAAGGCGAGATCGCCCTAGTTAAAAAACGCACGGGCCTCGACAATATTCACTATTTGAAAAAACTTGGATTGCTGAACAGTCGGACTGTAATTGCCCACGGCATTCACATGAATCGGCGCGAGGTCGACCAATTTATAAAGTGTGATGCTGGTCTCGCCCACTGCCCGAGCTCAAACTTGAAGCTGGCCAGCGGTGTCGCGCCGATTGCCGATTACCTAAAGCGCGGCATGAAAGTCGGCATAGGCTCAGATGGAGCCCCCTGCAACAACCAGATGGATCCATTTGTTGAGATGCGCTTAGCTGCTCTTATACAAAAGCCCCTGTTTGGACCAACGGCTCTCCCCGCATCGCAAGCCTTTCAACTTGCAACAATCGGAGGCGCAAAAGTCCTCGGAGCCGAGGATCAAATCGGCTCCCTCGAGGTTGGCAAGCAGGCCGACATCGTCGTCGTTGAGCGACAGCACCCCAGTGTTTCAGGCGTCGCCGATCCCTACTCAGCACTTGTTTACTCGTGCTCAGGTCGAGATGTGCGAGATGTCTGGATTTCAGGTCACACGATTGTTCGGGGTGGAGTGCATCAAATCTTCTCACGCCAACAGGTGAATGCCTTTGCCGCATCTGAACTGTCCACACTTCTGCAACGGCTATCCTAAGCTCGGGCCCTCCCCAAAACTGGTGCGACTAAGGTCTAGAACCACAGCTCACAGCTGCGAGTTTGGCCTCGCTCCAATTCTTGGACTAACCGCAACCTCACGCTCACGGCACTATAGAAGATGAGGGGCAACCCGAGATCTCCAGGACGGGGGTCAGACAAGGACGAGCGTGCGTTCTTCTTTCGGAATCATCTTACTTTCAATGCTGTTGACCGGCTGTGGGTCACCAAAAACCACTGAGACGGTGTTTGAGAAGGCCAGCGACAGTTGCACAAACCAGACGGTGCCGGGGCAGTTTGTCGTGCGCAAAACCGACGGCTCAATTCAGGTGATTCGATCCGGCTCAAAGCAAGCCTTTATTTCCGAGTACCTCGCTCCAAATCTTAGTGAGGTGGAATACGCCGAACATGATTTTATCGTCAAAAGTGTAAATAAAACTGAAATCATAGATTCCGCAAACTCCACCAACGAGGAGCCCAAAAAAGACATCGACAACTGGGGCGTTGCCCGAATCAAGGCCGACACTCTTTGGAAGGAAGGGCTGCGTGGCGAGGGCGTAGTAGTGGCTGTGATAGACACGGGTGTGGATATTTTTCATCCGCAACTGCAGTCGCAAATTCAAATCAACTTAGGCGAGACGGGCACCGATCGAAACGGCAAGAGCCTTGAAAGCAACGGCGTTGACGATGACAAGAACGGCTACATAGATGACGTTTATGGCTGGAATTTTGTCACGGGCAAAGCCCTCACCAGTGACAATTCAAGTCACGGCACACACGTCGCGGGCGTGATCGCAGCCGAACATCAAGACACCATTGCCGGAGCCGCCAGCTATGTGCAGGGAGTTGCACCGGGAGTTAAGATTCTACCGCTCGCTTTTTTGGATGAGTATGGCGCCGGAACTTTGTCGGACGGCGTGAAGGCTGTGCGCTATGCAGTTAACCGAGGCGCAAAGGTCATCAATGCCAGTTGGGGGGGCGAGGATTGCTCCCGCTCCTTGCGCGATGAGATTCACGCGTTAGCTAAAAAGAACGTCGCGTTTGTATCGGCGGCAGGCAATGATTCGCGCAATGTCGACATCCAGCAGATCTATCCTGCGTCACTTAATCTTGCGGCGCAAATCACCATTGGCGCAGTGGGTTCACACGACATCATGGCTGCCTACTCAAACTACGGCGAGAAGGCTGTGCATCTCTTCGCACCTGGAACCAACATCATTTCCACCATTCCCAAAAGTCGATTGGCAAGATCGTCAGGTACAAGTATGGCCACCCCTTTCGTGAGTGCTGCGATTGCTCTTCTCATGCAGGCCGTGCCGACGGCCACCGTTCCGCAAATTCGGGCGGCGCTGTATCGCTCGGTGGCCTATGACGCACAGTACATCAATGCGTCTCGAGGACGACTCGATCTGCTCCGCGCGAAGACTGAACTTGAGAGCGTAGTCGGCCAATAGCGCGGCGCGAAAGCCAATCGGCATATCTCTCCTCATCGATCTCTCCGCATGTTACATCACTTCTCACGCTAGGCGACACACACCACAGCGCGGGCCTCCAGCTCGCCACGCTTAGCTTTGATTTGACGAATGAGGGATTATGCAGCGGGTGTACATAAATGATCTTAAAGATCATGTTGGCCAGACGGTTACCCTGAATGGATGGGTCTACAACCACCGCTCTTCAGGTAAAATCAAATTTCTTCTTATGCGCGATGGTACTGGGATCTGCCAGTGTGTGTATTTTCGTGGTGAATGCGAAGAGCTGGCTTTTGAAGAGTTTGAAAAGCTCTCGCAAGAAACCTGTGTGCAAGTCATCGGTAAAGTGCGTGAAGAAAAGCGCAGCCCTGGTGGATTTGAAATCAGTGGGCAACAACTCAAGATTCACTCGGGCAGTGTCGAATATCCTATTTCACCGAAGGAGCATGGCACTGACTTTTTGATGAGTCAGCGGCACCTCTGGCTCCGGTCAAAGCGGCAACATGCAATCATGCGGGTACGATCAGAGATCGTGAGCGCAATCCGCGATTTTTTTGATGGCAGAGGCTTCACTCTTACCGACGCTCCGATTTTCACTCCCAGCGCCTGTGAGGGCACGTCGAACCTGTTTGAAACCAAATATTTTGATGAAAAAGCCTACCTGTCTCAGAGTGGACAACTTTACATGGAGGCGACGGCGGCAGCTCTGGGCAAGGTGTATTGTTTTGGTCCCACCTTCAGGGCTGAAAAATCGAAAACTCGCCGACACTTGATTGAATTCTGGATGGTCGAGCCCGAAGTCGCCTTTAACGATCTGTACGACAACATGGAGCTGGCCGAACAATTTGTTGAGTACATCGTCCAACGCACAGTGAAGAATCGCCTAGAGGAGCTCACAGCACTTGAGCGCAACGTTGAGGCGCTGAAAAAAATCACTCTCCCATTCCCACGGATTCATTATCGCGAAGCTGTGCAAATGATTCTCAAAGAAAATCCGGCCTTCATTGACGGCGATGACTTTGGCGCGACCGATGAAACTATTGTCAGCTCAAAATTTGAAAAGCCCGTGTTTGTGCACCACTTTCCAGCAGCAATCAAAGCCTTTTACATGAAAGAAGATCCAAAGGATGCGGGCGCCAGCATGAGCTGTGACCTGTTGGCCACAGAGGGCTATGGCGAACTTATCGGGGGCGGCCAGCGTGAGGACGACTACGCCACCCTGGTCAGAAAAATTGAAGAGCATAAGCTCAATATCAAAGATTTTGAATGGTACTTAGATTTGAGAAAATATGGAACCTTTCAACACTCGGGATTTGGACTTGGTTTAGAGCGCGCAGTGGCCTGGATCTGTGGACTGCAGCACATCCGAGAGACTATCCCCTTTCCGCGCCTCTATGGCCGCAATTATCCGTAAACGAGGTTTA
This sequence comes from Bdellovibrionales bacterium, assembly GCA_041739415.1. Taxonomy (GTDB): domain Bacteria; phylum Bdellovibrionota; class Bdellovibrionia; order Bdellovibrionales; family UBA1609; genus JALHOQ01. The sequence goes on from JBGSNU010000005.1 coordinate 137,143, forward strand.
TATATGGAACATCAGCAACTCAATACCACCACAGCCAAGCTGCAAGATCTAGAACGACGCAACGACAGCGCCTTCGTCGGTGGCGGCAGCGATCGAGTAGCCAAACACAAACAAGGCGGCCGTCTGACTGCGCGCGAACGATTAGACGTGTTGCTCGACCCGGGCAGCTTTGTTGAGATCGATCGCTTTGTAACTCATCGGTGCTCCAACTTTGGCATGGACAAGCAAAAGGTCGCTGGGGACGGTGTGATCACCGGCTACGGGCGAGCGAACGGAAAGACTGTGTACGTTTATTCGCAAGATTTCACAGTCATCGGCGGCTCGATGTCCCGCACTCAGGCCAACAAGATTATCAAGGTCATGGATATGGCGCTCAAGTGCGGCGCACCCGTGATTGGGTTGAACGACTCGGGTGGCGCCCGCATTCAAGAGGGTGTTGAAGCACTCGGTGGCTACGCCGACATTTTTTTACGAAACGTCACCTCATCAGGTGTGATTCCACAGATTAGCGCCATTATGGGGCCCTGCGCGGGCGGCGCCGTGTACTCTCCCTCTTTGACTGACTTTGTTTTTATGGTGAAGAACACCTCCTATATGTTCGTCACGGGTCCAGATGTTATCAAGGCCGTTACGCACGAAGAGGTTACAAAAGAAGAGCTGGGCGGAGCACTCACTCACGCGAGCAAATCCGGTGTGGCGCATTTTGCGACGGAAGATGATCGTGAATGCCTCCTGATGATTCGTGAGCTTCTGAACTTTCTGCCCTCCAATAATCTTGACGATGCCGCGGTTTTGCCGACTCGCGACCGACCCGATCGAGTGGAAGATTCACTGAATAGCTTTATCCCCGATAACCCACGCAAACCTTACGACATGATTCAATTGATCACGAAGGTCGTAGACGAAGGCTACTTTTTAGAAGTGCACAAGCACTACGCTAAAAACATCGTTGTCGGATTTGCCCGCCTCAACGGGCGAAGTGTAGGCATTGTGGCGAACCAGCCGCAAGTGTTGGCCGGCTGTTTGAATATCGAAGCCAGTGTTAAGGCTGCACGTTTTATCCGATTTTGCGATGCCTTTAATATTCCCGTGGTGACGTTTGTGGATGTTCCCGGTTTTTTGCCCGGCACAGAGCAAGAGTGGCGGGGGATCATCACCCATGGTGCGAAGCTGATGTACGCCTATGCTGAGGCCACCGTCCCTAAAATCACGATCATTACTCGCAAAGCTTACGGTGGCGCCTACGATGTGATGTCATCGAAACATCTGCGTGGAGATATCAATATGGCTTACCCAACCGCTGAGATTGCAGTCATGGGCGCAGAAGGTGCCGTAAACATTATCTTCCGCAGTGCCATCAATGGCGCAAAAGATCCCGCGGCCGAGCGCACACGCTTAACTCAAGACTATGAGGCTAAGTTTGCAAATCCCTACAACGCCGCTGAGCTAGGCTACATCGACGAAGTGATTGAGCCTGCGACAACACGCAAGCGCTTAATCGATTCGCTTGAGATGTTAAAGAACAAGCGCGACTCGAATCCGCCCAAAAAGCATGGCAATATTCCCCTGTGATGCAGGCGAGGTGAAATGTGTTTAAAAAAGTATTGATCGCTAATCGTGGTGAAATTGCTATTCGGGTCACGCGCACCTTGCGAGAACTTGGGATCACCTCTGTCGCGGTGTACAGCGATGCGGATCGCAACGGACTGCACGTGCTTCTTGCCGATGAAGCGTATCATATTGGCCCAGCGCCAAGTGCTCAAAGCTATCTTAATATCGAAAAGATTCTCGAGGTCGCAAAGAAGGCCGGAGCCGAAGCCATTCACCCCGGCTACGGCTTTTTGAGTGAATCGGCCGAGTTTGCCCGCGCCGTGAAAGCCGCCGGACTCACCTTCATTGGCCCTACCGTCGAAAATATTCTGGCGATGGGCGACAAGTTGGCCTCGCGCGAATTGATGAAAAAAGCCGGCGTGCCAACGGTGCCTGGGAGCGAGGGCTCCATCCGAGACGCCGATGAGGCCGCCCAAGAGGCTGAAAAAATTGGCTACCCTGTTATTCTCAAAGCTTCTGCTGGTGGTGGCGGCAAAGGTATTCGAGTCGTGCATGAGCCCAAGGAATTGCCCAGTGCCTTTCGCACCTGCCAAAGTGAAGGCAAAAACTACTTCAAAGATGATCGCGTGTTTATTGAGCGCTTTGTGCAAAATCCAAAGCACATTGAAGTGCAAGTTTTTGGCGACACCCACGGCAACGTAGTCCATCTGTATGAGCGCGAATGCTCAATGCAGCGACGACATCAAAAGTTAATCGAGGAGAGCCCCAGCATTTCGGTGCCGCTCGACGTGCGAGAGAAGTTGGGCGAAGTGGCAGTGCGCGCAGCCAAATCTATTCAGTATGTTGGCGCGGGAACCATCGAGTTTATCTTCGATAACAAAACCAAAGAGTTCTTTTTCATGGAGATGAACACGCGTCTACAGGTGGAGCATCCCGTAACAGAACTTGTGGTCGGCTATGACCTGGTGAAAGAGCAGATCATGGTGGCCCTCGGCGAGCCGCTCAGCTTTAAGCAAAGCGATGTGCGACAAAAAGGCCATGCCATTGAGTTGCGCATTTGCGCCGAGGATCCCGTGACGTTTACGCCCAACCCCGGCAAGATTCGAAAGTACCGAATGCCCGCTGGCCCCTTTGTCCGCGTCGACAACTGCGCTTACCCCGGCTACGATGTGCCCATTTACTACGATCCCATGATTGCTAAGCTGATTGTTTGGGGCCCCACGCGTACGGAGTGCATTCAGCGACTGCAGCGCGCGTTGGCTGAGTACATGCTAACGGGCATTAAGAGCAACATCGTTCTGCACAAGAATATTTTGGTGCACCCTGAGTTTCTCGAGGGCACTTACACTACGCAATTTATCGATCAGCAAATTGCCGGCAAAAAGCACCGAGAGCTCTTCATGTTTGTTGATGAGCCGGTATTTCTGATCGCTGCGGCGATTGAGGCTTACAACCAGAGCAAATCTCGAGATGTGGGTGACTACACTCTTGCCAGTCAGTGGAAGCGCTATGGCCGACAGAAATCGATGAGGAACTAGCCATGTACTTTGAAGCGGAATCAGAAGGTGTTCACTATCAAGTGTCTGTCAGTGAGAGCAAGACCCACTGGAAGGTGGGCATGCGCCAAGATGAAAATGATTGGAATTACTTTGAGATCAGCAAAGAGGACTATCGCTATCTCGACGATACTGTGAGCTTTATTTTCAAAGATAGCTCCTACTTGATTGATGTGATCAGTAAGGGCACGGACTACACGGTGTACACACGGGGCGCGTACAAGACGTTCAATATTTACAATGAAGAAGCTCTACTTCACGAAAGCCTTAAGGCTGGTGGAGGCCTTGGCGCAGGCAATGAGCTCGTATCTGGTATGCCCGGTAAGATTGTGAAAGTTTTTGTTAAGCCGGGCGATAAGCTCAATCAGGGAGATCCCATTTTAATTATGGAAGCGATGAAAATGGAAAATGAAATGCGTGCGGTTTCTCCAGTTTGCATCAAAGAGATCCTCGTCAAAGAGGGTGAGAACGTCGAGTCTGGAGCAACTCTTGTCACCTTTAGTAAAGAGTCATGAGCAAAGAGCCAAATGCCCGAGAGCGAAAGCCTAAGTTTAAGACCTCCAGTGATATAGAATTAAAACGCAGCTATTCACCCATTGATTCTCCGACCGTAGATCCAAGCGAGGCCGGCCAGTTCCCCTACACTCGCGGCGTGCAAGAGACGATGTATCGTGGACGCCTGTGGACCATGCGACAATACGCAGGTTTTGGCTCAGCGGCAGAGAGTAACGCCCGCTACAAAATGCTTTTGGCTAGGGGCACCACGGGCCTCAGTGTGGCTTTTGATCTCCCCACCCAAATGGGCTACGACTCCGATCACATTATGGCCACCGGCGAAGTGGGTAAAGTTGGAGTTGCCATCAGCAGCATAGAGGACATGCAGATCCTATTCGATGACCTGCCGATGGCTGAGATCTCCACCTCAATGACCATCAACTCTACCGCCGGCATATTGCTCGCTCTTTACATTGCAGTCGCCAAACAGCGTGGTGTGGCAATGACGCAGCTCAAAGGCACCGTGCAAAATGATTTGCTCAAAGAGTACATCGCACGTGGCACGTATATTTATCCGCCGAAGCCCTCGCTGCGAGTGATCACAGATATTTTTGAATTTTGCACAGAGCATGTGCCCCAATGGAACACGATTTCTATCTCAGGCTATCATATTCGAGAGGCTGGCAGTACGGCCGTACAAGAGGTCGCATTCACTTTAGCGAATGGCATCACCTACGTGCAGGCAGCGATTGATCGCGGTCTGAGTGTGGATGAGTTTGGCAAACGCCTGAGCTTCTTTTTTAACGTTCACAATAATTTCTTTGAGGAGATCGCGAAGTTTCGCGCGGCTCGCCGAATGTGGGCCCATATCATGCGTGATCGGTTTAAAGCCAAAGATCCGGGCGCAATGAAGTTGCGCTTTCACTCGCAAGTGGCCGGCTCCACTCTCACGGCTCAACAGCCAGAGAACAATATCGTCCGCGTTACCACCCAGGCGCTCGCTGCGGTGTTGGGCGGAACGCAAAGCCTCCATACAAATTCAATGGATGAGGCACTTGGCCTGCCAACCGAAAAGGCCGCGACTATAGCCCTGCGCACCCAACAAATCTTGGCGCATGAAACTGGCGTGGCCGATGTCGTTGATCCCATGGGTGGATCTTATTATGTCGAATCTCTGACGGAGGAGATTGAGAAGAGAGCGCAAGGCTATTTGGATCGTATCGAAAGCCTCGGCGGAGTGGTGGCTTGTATCGAGACGGGCTGGATTCAAGGTGAGATTCAAAACGCCGCCTATCAGTTCCAAAAAGATCTCGATCAGAAAAAAGAGATCGTGGTTGGGATGAACGAATTTATTCAGGAGCAGCCATATCCCAGCGATATTTTGCGCGTGTCCGAGTCTGTAGCGCGCGATCAAATCACTCGGCTCAAAAAATTTAAGCAGAACAGAGATTCTAATGCGGTGGCTGCTCAGTTGGCAGCGATTCGCCAGGCCGCTCAGTCGAGTGACAACTTAATGCCGCATTTTATAAGTGCCGTTGAAAACCATGTGACTCTCGGAGAAATTGCCGACGAGCTTCGCCAGGTCTTTGGCTTGTTTCGAGAGACAGTTAAGCTTTAGCTCATGTGAGCTGGAAGATTGCTAGAGTCGCTGTCTTTTTTGGGTTTCACACACAGCAAAATCATCCAAATTGAAAGCTCGTACAGGACGTACATCGGTACGAGCATCATAATCATGCTCAAACCATCCGGCGGAGTGATAAAGGCGCAAATGACAGCGAGAATCAGGAGGGCATGTCGCCGTTTGGTTTTTAGGTAGGCGGCATCGACGACCCCCATCATCGCGAGGACCATAAGGACCACAGGCAATTCAAAGGACAAACCAAACATCAGCGTGGTGACAATAAAGAAGCTCAGATACTCATGAATTGTGATCATTGGCTTATCCACATTACCGCCGATGCTAAAGAGATACTCAAAGGCGGCGGGAAACACAAAGAAGTAGACAAAGGCCACGCCACAGCAAAAAAGGATACTCCCTGCAAAGATGAATCCAGCCATGTACCGTCGCTCATTTTTGTATAGACCTGGCGAGATAAACTTCCACAAATGATAGAGCCAGAATGGACACGTTAATATGACGCCGCCCAAGACTCCAACCTTAAAAGTCGCCATAAACTTATCGATAGGATGGGTGAAGACCAGCCCCCCCTCCGGCAGATATTTTACAACCGGCGCGCGAATCACCGTAAAAATTTGCTCTGCATAATACAGACAGACTGCGACCCCGACGGCCAAACCCTGCGCCGACTTGATCAGGCGGTATCGGAGCTCTTTTAAATGTTCTATGAGAGTCATCTGGTCTTGGGAGTCATTCTCTGAGCTCAGTCCTTGGCTCATGATTTTTTGTCTCCGTCGTCGTCTACTTTCACAGGAGCATCGGCTGTGCCCACTTCATCCAATGAAAGTTCAAGCTGGCTGTGCTCGTGGTGCAGGTTCGCGTCGGGCTGAGGCTCTGGCTCAACCTCTGGGCCGGGCTGAAATGGTGCATCTTGCCGGGGCATTTTATCGCGAAAATCATTCACTAACGACGACTGAATGTCGGAAGTTGCACGCCGCCACTCGTTCAACATTCGCGCGATATTGCGAGCCATATCTGGCAGTTGCTCAGGCCCGACGACTATCAACACAATGACAGCTAGGATTATAAGATGGGTAAAGCTGATTCCGAACATGGCTTAACGATAGCATGGGAGCTTCACAGTCAGCAACGTTCCGCTAGTGCTTGCGCAACGTTTGCTGTACGCCTACATTTTGTTCGACCGCGCGCGGCTTATGTCGGCGTTCAGGAGGCCCTTTTCTAGGAGCTGACCCTCTGCCAAACGTGATCCTGTCGCCAGGTAGCGATCATAGAGCTTTAGGAGATCCTCGTTGGTCTGAATGAGCGACTCCTGACTGATATAGGTCAGAACGTCGACAAACTCGGTGAACCGCACCGAGTACTCGCCAAAGACCTGGCTTAGATTCTCATCGCCTGAACAGGAGGAGAGTTCGCTGTAGGCGACGCCTCCCATATCCACGTAGTACTCCACATCAATCACCTTACGCGAAAGCGAATCGCCAAAAAATCCACTGATGTAAAGACTGCTATCACCCAACTTCTTCAGCAAATCTACACGCTGTTGTCCAGTCAGACTCCGCGCCCGCAAATACATTTCAGCCAAGGTGTCTCGGCGGGTCCGTCCAGTTTCTTCATTCATCGGGAACAGGTTGCTCGAGAAGAGAAAGTGGTTCAACAAATCGACGAGGTACTTTCTAGACAAGGGCAGCGGTTGAAATTTTAGACGACCAAGAGCCTGGTCCACCTTTTCATCGAAAAAATGCCCTGGGGACTCTATGACCAAATTGCCTGCCAAATTCTGCTGACTCATTTGGAGCCACTCCTAAACTGGGGGCGATCCGTCCCCCCGCATTCAATGGTTCGGATGATCTCTTCCCCATTTTAACGAAAAAACGCACTGTCCGAGCGGTTGCCACGAAAAAGCTCTACGGAGGTCTGTCTCTGTTCTCATTTTTAGACAGTAAATCGAATACCGATAAATGCGGCATTATAACCAAGATAATGATGTCTTATACAGTCGCGCTCAGGAGGTCTCCTGATCCACTACTCCCAAGGTGAATGTGGTCCCACCACAGTTGTCACCGATGGCTTACTAAATATTCTCTGCGCCAGCTCTTGCACCTGTTTGGCTGTGACGTTACGTATTTTTTCACTGAATCGGTAGGTCTCTAAGAAATCAATGCCGTAAATATGGTCGAACAGCATGGCTGAGGTGATATTCGAATTTCGCTGCAGTTCAATATCGTGCTTGCCAATCAAATACCGTTGCGCGCGTTTAACTTCTTCTCTGCCTATTGGCACTCCAACCAGTTTGTCGAACTCAATTTGCATCATCTTCAACGCCGTCGCAGCTTTCTCTGGTGAACAGCCGATATAAGCTCCAAAATATCCACCCTCAAGTCCCTCCATTCGCATCGGCGACACCGAGTACGCCAAAGAGGCTTTATCCCGCAGCTCGAGGAACAATCGTCCTCCTTGACCTGCTAAAACAGCTTGCATAACTTGCAAGACATACCGCTCGGGATCACTGAGCTTCAAACCTGGGAAGCCAAAAATCAGATGGCTTTGCTGCTTCTTCGACTCTTTGAAAATCTGCACATTTTTCTTAGGGTATTCAATAGTCACCAAGGGCAGGTCTGTTGCACGACTGACTTTGAGATTGCGCAGATTTTCGTCAAGCATGTCTTTTAGTGCCTGTGGAACGACCGCTCCGGAGGCCACGATCGTTAGTCCACGCTGTTGGGAGTAAATTTTTTGCACAGAGCTTTGATTGAGTGTTCCAATTTGCTGTTCATTGCCGTAGGGATCACGACCATAGGGGTGATCGCCAAACATCTCCCGCATGAAATCGAGGACACACAACTGAGCCGGGTTGTCTTGACGAAGCTTCACATGCTCTTGCATCGCTTTGATTTCACGCACCACGGCCTTCGCTTCGAAGCGCGGTTGCTCAAGCGTTGTGGAAAACAGAGAGACCATCTCAGCTGAAAAGGGGCGTAGGCAGGTCATACTTAGACCCTGAGAATTGCGACCGCCAAAGGACGAGAGGCTCGCTGCCATTTCATCGATCTTTCGATTGTACGTGGCTTCATCAAATTCGCCGGCCCCTGCTGTCCACACTCGAGACAGCAACTCCGTCGCTCCTTGCAATGCCGGAGTCTCAAGTCGCGAACCACCCAAGCTCGCACAGCGCAGGCTGATCACCGGCGTATCGAAACTTGGCTTAATGATAAGCACCGCACCGTTGGCCAGGGACAGCTTTTGAATGTCTCCCTTTAAGCCCGCCGGGGTTTTTGCCAACCAGGTGATTTTTTGCTTTCCCTTGCTGACCTTTGCCACCGTCTTAGATCGCGATTTTTTGTCAACCTTGAGGTTGCGCAGCTTTTTAATCCATGCCTTTGCCATAGGCTCAATTACTTTTTGTTCGGCGGGAGTCGTCATCACCAGTGTGGCATTTTTTAGATCCAGATATTTACGAGCCACTTTTTGAATGTCCTTCACAGTGAGACTGTTCACCTGCTTCATAAAGGTCTCAAAATAGGTAGGGTCCCCAAACAAATCCTCATAGTGTCCATATTTTCGCGCGAGCCCATCCACCGTCTCTAGATTATAAAACTGTTCACTGCTCAGATTTGTCACGGCCTTGGTCAGCTCTGCTAGCTCTACGGGCTCAGTGAGGATCAGTCGAATTTCCTCGAGCAAGGCTTCCATGGCCGCAGTAAAATCCTTTTCATTTAGTGACACCGAGATGGCCATAAAACCAGGATCCCGTGCTACGAATACGCTGCTGCCAGCGTAATTGACCAAATGTCCGTGGGTGCGCAGGCGTTGATTTAAGCGCGAGCTCTCACCCTGCCCAAAAATCAACGCAAACACTTCAAGCGCCGCAATGTCCTTGTGTGAGGCCTTAGGCGATGGGAAGGCCAAATACACAATTGTCTCGGCAAACGGGGCGTTTTTGACCACAAGGGCCGGCTTTTTGCTAAGGTCTTTGGCGCGCTTAACTATGCGCATTTTATTTGTTTTGTAATCGCCAAAATGCTCTTGCACTTTTTTGCGCATTTCCGCTGGCTTAAAATCTCCTGCCACCACCAACGTCATGGTCTTAGGGTTGTAGCGCTCTTGAAAATAGCTGAGCAACACCTCACGCGAGACGGTCTTGATATTTTCCTCATAGCCGATCACAGGGATGCCGTAGGGGTGCTTCTTGTACATTGTTTCAAACAGCAGCCGACTCGCTTGCCGGTGCGGGCTGTCGTTTGATCGCTTAATTTCCTCAATGACGACCTCTCGCTCGTTGTCGATCTCGCTTGCATCGAACTTAGGATACCCCATCATTTCTGAAACCACGTCGAGTCCAACGTTTTGAAATTCTTTAGAGATCGTCACATAAAAAACAGTTTGATCAAAAGAGGTGTAGGCATTGAGTTCACCGCCGGCTGCTTCAACCTGTGACGCAATTTCGCCCACTTGAAATTTGCGGGTCCCCTTGAACACCAGATGTTCAATGAAGTGACTGATGCCCTCCTCACCCTTTTTTTCATCGGCGCTGCCTGTTTTGACCCACATTTGAATTGATAGGACTGGGCTTTTGTGACTCTCAATCATTAATACGTTCAGGCCGTTTTTAAGTTGATATTTCTTAAACATAAATTAAACACCTTCCATGGCTTTGTCTGTTTACGTCCACATTCCCTACTGTCTGCAGCGCTGCCGCTACTGTGACTTCACTACTTTTGAGCAGTCTGAAATCATGCGGCCAGAGCTCTATGTCGACTGGATCCTCCAGGAGATTCGCCAGCGCCACTCGCTTTGGTCAGATACGGAAATTCGCACCGTCTACTTTGGCGGGGGTACCCCCAGCCTTCTCGCTCCGGCCTTAATTGTATCGATTTACCGAGAACTTGCAAACGTCGGGTTTCGCCTCACTCCAGACTGTGAAACCACAATCGAGATCAACCCTGCGACGCTGACCGAGTCTAGTTTGTTGGGCTATGTGCAGGCGGGGTTCAATCGTTTTAGTGTGGGAGCGCAAACGTTTAATGACGATCTCCTCAAAATGTGCGGGAGGCGCCACACGGCCGCAGACACCCGCGAGACGCTGCGGCTACTTCAAAAGCATCAGCTGAACTACTCATTTGATTTGCTCTTTGCCTTACCAGGACAAACGATAAAAGACTTGAGGGCGGATCTGCTAGAGGTCGAGAGCTTTGCCCCGCCTCACCTTAGTGCGTATTGTTTAACCGTCCCAGAGTCACATCCGATGGCGCTTGGTCGCCCTCCCGAAGATGAGCAAGTTGCCATGTTTGCCGAAATTGAAGAGCATTTAGGTGCAATCAACTTGCATCGCTACGAGATTTCAAATTTCGCACGACCCGGTTTTGAATCCCGACACAATATGTCCTACTGGAATGACAAGAGCTATTGGGGGATAGGACTCAGCAGTCACTCCTACCTTTCTACGCACAGTCCATATGGGCTGCGGTTCTGGAACCCAAAATCACTCAAAGATTACGGTCAGCAGGTCAGTCTAGGGGGTGGCAGCTTTGATCGTTTGCTGCCGGCCGAGCAGTTTGAAGCTCTTGCCTTGCATGAAAGCCTAACAGATTACTGCCATATGTTTTTGCGGACAAAAGCAGGTCTCGCGCGAGAAGCGCTGCGAAACAAGTATGGTCAGTTTATCGCAGCTCTCATTGATGCGCGCCTCGAGAAACTGGCTCGAGCCGAGTTGGTCGAGTTCAAGGGCGACTCTGTCCGACTGACCAACAGGGGCCAGCTGGTGAGCAACACCGTTTTTGAAGACCTCACTTTTTTGCCAGATGACGTGCCCGTCAGTACATTGACAGAAATGGCAGCGCCCACATACTGTTCGGTATGAGCGAAGACAAAGAAAACAAGACTGAAAGCCAAGCCGACAGTGCTCCCTCTGAGCCCACCACAGAGGCTCTTAAATCGGACCTGCAAAAAGCCAAAAACGACTATCTTTATTTGATGGCAGACTTCGACAACTATCGAAAAAACGCAATCAAAGAGCGTTCCGATCTGATCAAGTTTGGCTCTGAGCGGTTCATTCGTGAATTTTTAAATGTGTTCGACAATTTTGAGCGGGCCCTCGAGGCTGAGGTGAGCGCTGAGAATGCGGCGAACTTCAGAGAAGGCGTGCAGATGATCGCCGGTGAAATTCGAAGTTTGCTGAAAACCTTTGGTGTGGACGAAGTTCCAACCGAAGGTCAAATTTTTGATCCGAGCAAGCACGAAGCTTTGAGTAACGAGCCTCGAACGGATATCGCTCCTGGCCACGTGGCTAGAGTTTTTCGCAAAGCCTACTCAATGCATGACAAGCTTGTCCGAACGGCACAAGTTACGGTAGCAAGTGCCCCTCCAACTGAAAATTAAGGGGTAAGGCTGGTGGCGAAGCGAGATTTTTACGATGTTCTCGGCGTTAACCGGCAAGCCACTGCGGATGAATTGAAGAAGGCCTTTCGTAAATTGGCCATGAAGCTTCATCCCGACAAAAATCCAGGCGACAAAGCTGCTGAGGACCGATTCAAAGAGGTCAATGAGGCCTATGATATTTTGAGCGATACGAAGCAGCGTCAAATATACGATCAATTCGGTCATGCTGGGCCCTACGCACAGGCCGGCGGAGGACAGCCGTTTGGTGCCTCAGGGGGACCGGGGTTTCGAGGCGGATTTTCAAACTTTGATCCGCGGCAGGCCGGAGCAGAGAGTGGCTACCAAGATGTGTTTGGTGATCTCTTTAGTGACCTGTTTAGCGGCGAGGGCACTAATCCCGGCCGAAGACGCGGCTTTCGCCAGCAAGGTGATGTGCGTGGCGCGGATTTGCGCTACACCCTGACAATTTCGCTTGAAGAGGCTGCAACCGGCTGTGAAAAGCGCATCAGCTTTGTGCGGCAACGGGGCGGAGCAGATGACAGTGCCAAGCTTTCAATCACCGTACCCGCCGGCGTAAAAGCTGGGCAGCGACTCAAGCTCCGAGGCGAAGGCGACTCCGCCGGTGGAAGTAGCCGCGCGGGTGATCTGTACGTTATTGTCAATTTTCAGGATCATCCACTTTTTAAACGCAAAGAAAACGACGTTCTTATGGAGCTACCTGTTTCATTTGCGGATGCTTTGCTAGGAGCCAGTGCGGAGGTGCCAACCCTCACTGGCAAAGCGTCGCTCACCATTCCCCCCAGCACTCACCCTGGACAAGTCTTTCGCTTAAAGGGCAAAGGCTTTCCAGACATTGGGGGTTATGCCGCCGGCGACATGCTCATTCGAATTGTCGTGGATGTGCCAAATGACTTAACCGCCGAAGAGAAGCAAATTGTGGAAAAACTTCGGCAAGTCTCCTCTCAATCTCCAATGGTTAATGACTACAAAAATAAAATGAAACGTCTGCTGCAATCGAGGTCATAGTGCTAAACATCATTCGATTCACAATTTTAGCGTGCGCCATTCAATTGCTGGCCTCTTGCGTGACCGCGCCCAAAAAAATCGCTCCCACACCGGCGCCTATGGATGCACGCAAAGAGTTGGCACAGGCGCAGATTGAATCTGCCGCGGGGTCGGACAAAAAAGCCGTCCAGCGATTAAAGAATGTCATCGCAAAATATCCGCAGTCCGATGCGGCTGACGATGCCTATATGCAGCTCGCTCGAATTTATTTCTCTAAAAACATGTATGAGCCTGCCTATCAATCCTACATGAGCTTAGTGAACTCCGATGTTCTGAGCCCGAACGAGGGGGAGGCCTTGATTGGGGCCAGTCGCAGCTTAATGAAGCTCGGGCGACTAGATGAGGCGCTGGCGCTCAACACCCGCGCATTGAAGATCCCAGGCGTTTCGCCCAACACTATGCTCGAGATGCATAAGCAGCGCTACACCCTGCTTTCAAGTCTTGGCGATCGAGTGGATTCATTGAAGTCCCTGGCCTACATTTATGAAAATGATCCAAAGCCAGAGAATAAGGCCAACGCTCAAGCCCGCGCGAGCGAAATTGTCTCGATTGGACTAAATGAAAAAGATTTGGAGCGGCTCGTTGACTCGGGTGACTTTGGTTTTATCCGTCCACAGGCAGCGTTTCGCCTAGGTTTGTTGCGGCTTCAAGCCAAAGACTTTGATGGCGCCCGCAACAGCTTTGCCCGCGCGGCTGAGCTTGGTCAGGGCACGCCACTGCAGCGGCAAGCCAGTGATTATCTCGCACAAATCGACTCCCGTCGACGCGTGGACCCCAAATCCATCGGCGCCGTTTTGCCACTTACGGGCAAACACAGTGCCGTTGCTCAGCGCACCTTGCGGGGCCTTCAGCTGGGACTTGGGATCTATGGCAGCAACCGCAGTTCCTATCGCTTGGCAGTCGTCGACAGCGAAGGCTCGCCTGAGGGGGCTAAGCGGGCCGTCGAACGTCTAGTGAGCGAAGACAGTGTTATTGCCGTTGTCGGCAGCCTCTTAAGCCGAACAGCTCCTGCTGTTGCTGCAAAGACCGAAGAGATGGGCGTGCCCTCAATTGCCTTGTCCCAACGAGCTGGTTTGACTGAGGGCAATTCCTTTGTTTTTCGAAATGCCATTACTAGTGAAATGCAGATGCGCGAGTTGGTTCGGATCGCGATGGACCAGCTGGGTTACAAAAAATTTGCAGTGCTCTATCCCAATGATTCCTACGGAGTCGAATATGCGAATTTGTTTTGGGATGAAGTCTTAGCTCGCGGAGGCACAATCACTGGTGCACAAATATACAGTCCAACAGAAACAGATTTTCGCGCGCCGATTCGCCGACTGGTTGGAACCTATTATCTAGAGGACCGACGAGACGAATATCGAGCTCGTGTGAGTGAGTGGTTTAAAAAACAAAAGTCATTGAAGTCCCGTCAATCCCCACCAGATGATTTGCTTGAGCCCATTGTAGAATTTGAGGCTTTATTTGTACCAGACAGCCCAAAGGCACTGGGACAAATCGCACCTATGTTGGCTTACCAAGGCGTGACAAGTGCGCGGCTTCTCGGCACCAACCTTTGGAACACCCCCGATACGATTCGACGGGGACAAAAGAACGTTGAGAACGCCGTGTTTATCGATAGCAATATCGCCAACGATCCGGTCTTTAAGGCCTCTCGGTTTTTTCAAGAGTTTCGGCAGACTTTTGGCGAGGACCCCGGACTATTTGAAGCGCAGGGTTTTGAGGTCGGACTGTTGCTTCGGCAGTTGATTGATCGAGGGGAGCGCTCACGCAGTGGCCTGGCTAGCTCTTTGGCTAACATTCGCCAGTATCAGGGATTGTCCGGCGCAATGTCTATGAACGCTCAGCGAGAGCTCGAGCGACCGCTTAAGCCCCTTGTGATTAAGGATGGCAACATTCTCTCATGGACGCCCGCGCTCGAGACGGTGGACAGCCCCAGCGGCCCCAATCGTCCGCAGCAAAATCGAAAAAATCGTCTACAGCGGTAACCGAAGCACACTCGGCGTAGGTCGTACTAGGACCCGTAGCATAGGCTGCGGGGCACGACCTAGGAGGGGAAATGCTCGATCAAGCCACCATCGCTATTTGCAGACAAAAACTGATTTCTAGCAAGGCGGATCTGCTCAACCGCTTTCAGTCCCACTTTGCCGACTTCAACGACCGTGAACGCGGTGGAGATGAAGCTGATCAAAGTGTGTCCCTGTTAAATGAGAATCATCTTTTTATCACCCACCAACGCCTGCGAGCTCAACTTCTAGAGATCGAGTATGCTCTGGCGCGACTGGCTCGCGGCACCTATGGGATTTGCGAAGAAACTGACCAAACCATCGAGCGCGACCGCCTGTTAGCTATACCTTGGACCCGATTGAGCATTGAAGGAGCTGAAATTCGAGAAGCTCAGGTCCGCCTTAAGGCCTGAAATGGAAAGGCATGTGACCTTTTTTCGACACTTGGGACCCATGACCAGTAAAGGTCCAATTCAAGGGAGAAACCTCATTTTCCAGACCAAAAAGGAGGGGTCGGAGCTTTAAGGCATTCGATCGATCACCGAAGAGCTCATTGCGACATCACCCTTTCCCGCGCCGCGCGGAGGCAACGAATGAGCTTTGACAACAAAGTACTAGATATCCCCGAAACACTTCCCATGCTACCCGTGCGGGACATAGTGGTCTTTCCATATATGATTCTCCCTCTGTACGTTGGACGCGAGTCCTCCATCCGGGCCGTTGAAGAAGCGCTCGGGCGAAATCGGTTAATCTTCTTGGCCTCCCAAAAAGAAATTACGGAGGAGAATCCCACCGAGAACACCATCTTTAAGACCGGCACAGTCGCAATGATTATGCGCATGCGAAAGCTGTCTGATGGACGAGTGAAGATTCTAATTCAAGGGGTGAGTAAGGGTCGAATCACTCGCTTTCATAAATCAGAGCCGAGCTTCGAAGTGGCGGTTGAAAAAGTGGATGAGCCCGCGCTTACCACACCAAACGTTGAATACGATGCGATGATCAGAACTGCCAAAGAGCAGCTTGAAAAAATCATTGCCCTAGGTCGCATGCTCTCACCCGACATATTGCTAGTGCTAGATGACGTCACCGACCCAGGACGATTGGCCGATCTGATCGCTAGCAATCTCGGACTCAAGGTCGCCGATGCCCAGCGTGTTTTGGAAACTTTGAATGCAAAAGATCGTTTGGCTCTGGTCAACGAGATACTGACCAACGAACTCGAAGTTTTGCAAATGCAGGCTCGAATTCGCTCCCAGGCGAAAGATGAGATGTCCAAGAGTCAGCGTGAGTACTTTTTGCGCGAACAAATGCGCGCCATTAAAAATGAGCTCGGTGAAAGTGATTCAAAAACAGAAGAGATGGAAGAGCTCCGCGAACGCCTGATCAAAGCGGGAATGCCTGAGGCCGTTCAGTTAGAAGCACTCAAGCAGTTGTCCCGACTCGAGCGCATGCACCCCGATGCGTCTGAGGCCAGTATGGTCCGCACATATCTCGACTGGATGGTGGATCTACCCTGGAGCAAGCGCACGGTCGACAATCTAGATCTCAACCGCGCAAAAAAGATTTTGGATGAAGATCACTACGATCTACAAAAAGCAAAAGATCGCGTGCTAGAGTTTTTAGCTGTACGCAAGTTAAAGGAAAACGCCATCAAAGGCCCTATCCTTTGCTTTGTGGGCCCCCCTGGTGTCGGCAAGACTTCCCTCGGCAAGAGCATTGCTCGGTCCATGGGCCGAGAGTACTTTCGCATTGCCCTTGGTGGTGTCAAAGACGAGGCTGAAATTCGAGGTCATCGACGCACTTACGTAGGTGCGATGCCCGGAAAAATTATTCAAGCGCTTAAACAAGTAAAGACCAGCAACCCGGTTGTTGTGTTGGATGAGATTGACAAGCTCGGCTCTGACTTCCGCGGTGACCCCTCTGCAGCCATGTTGGAAGTTTTAGATCCCGAGCAAAATCATTCGTTCCGCGATAACTATCTCAATGTGGATTTTGATCTTAGCAATGTCTTGTTCATTGCAACGGCCAACGTCTATGAGAATATTCCGGCAGCTTTACGCGATCGAATGGAGACGATTCAGATCAGTGGCTACACCGATTCAGATAAACTTCTGATCTCTAAGGCCCACTTGATTCGCCGACAAATTGAGCAAAACGGCGTGAACGATGCTCAGATTGAGTTTAAGGACGATGGTCTACTCTTTATGATCCGGCACTACACACGCGAAGCGGGGCTCCGTAACCTTGAGCGAGAAGTTGGCTCGGTCTGCAGAAAAGTTGCCAAAATGTTTGTGTTTGGCCACACCCAAAAAGTAATTGTGGACGCTCAGGCCGTGCCAGAGCTTCTTGGCCCTCCCAGATATTTGAAAGAAGAAAGACTTCGTGAAAATCAAATCGGCGTTACAACCGGTCTAGCGTGGACACAGGCTGGTGGCGAAGTCCTCTACGTCGAGGCCCTAAAAATGCGTGGCAAAGGTGGTCTTGTTCTCACCGGTCAGCTGGGTGATGTGATGAAAGAGTCGGCTAGAGCCGCTTGGTCCTATGCCCGCGCTCACTATGAGGAGCTTGGCATTGATTCTGACTTCTTCGACACTTACGAAGTCCACATTCACTTGCCCGCTGGCGCCATACCCAAAGATGGACCTTCCGCAGGAGTGACGATGGCCACAGCTCTCATCAGTCTGATGACCTCAGTGCCGGTGCGCCGAGACATCGCAATGACTGGAGAGATCACCTTGAGTGGTCGAGTGCTCCCCGTTGGAGGAATTCGCGAGAAGGCCTTGGCCGCGCTCACGCATGGCGTGAACAACGTGATTCTGCCACTGGCGAACCAAAAAGATCTGCCAGATATTCCCGAAGAATTTAAACAGCATCTGAACTTTGTATTTGTTGAAAACTTAGATGAGGTCTTTGCTTTAGCTTTTGATCGAAACAAAACTGCTAAACCAAAACACAAAGACAAGTCTATCAAAAAGCCAAAAGCTCCTGCTGCCGCGGCCTAACATCCGCGAGTGCAGCAGGTTAAAGCTCAAGCCCTAGATCAAAGTCGAGCTTGGGCTGAAGATGTTTAACTCTGGCGTTCTCTTCTTCAAGGACGCGGACCAATGTCTTTAGGTCCGCGACCTCTTCTTTGAGCTGTAGCATCTGCTCTTCCTTCTCTTGAAGGATTAGAGAATAGGCCTTCTTGATTTCATGCAAAAGGGTTTGCGTAGCCAGCCAATACTGTTGCGGCTCGACTGCAGGCGCGGCGGGCTCAACCGCCTTCGTCACTGGACTCACTTCAACTTTGGGCAGAGAACTCATCTGTGGTGGGGGGGCGATGGTCTCAACCTCGGCTTTAGTGACAGCGACAACTTGCAGTGGTCCATCCTTCAATAGGTATTTGCCATCGCTAAACTTGTTTTCAATTTCGCCGGCCTTGATGCGCCGACGCAAAGTGGACAAGCTCACCCGATATTTAGCTGAATACTCCATTAAGGTTAACCAGTTTTGAGTGCTCACGACTCTCCTTTTGGGTATTCAAAATCTAGCACACATTGACTACATGTAAAGCAGCTGTGGTTAATCATAAAAAAACTAGGCGGAGGCCTTGTGACCACCGGTCCAAGGGCTTGGTTTGACTAGCCTTCACCTCCTGGCCACAAGTTTTCTTGGTTGAGTAGTCAGAGTTGTCAGGTACACTTAGTGACGGTGAAGCTATCAGAGAAGAAGAAAGTGGCGTTGGTCTTGAGCGGCGGTGGAGTCAAAGCCGCAGCCTTTCATATTGGTGTCTGCTTAGCGCTTCGAGAAAAGGGCTTTAAATTTGCTGGCGGCAGCGCTGCATCGGATCGCCTCCATTTCGAAGGACAGCCCCTCACCTTCACCCTATACGTTGGGTCTAGTGCGGGCTCGGTGATTGCTACTTTTCTCGCCAGCGGCCATTCGCTGGATTCAATTATTGAGGCCTTCACCAAGGGAGAGGGCTTAGGTGGACTCACACCGCCAAAGTCTTCGGACACGGGCAGTTTACGGCCGATTCAATACACGGATATGTTCTCACTGAATATCGGAGCCGCCTCACCGCTTAAGCTTTTGCCAAAGTTGTTTAGAAAAAGATTAAAAATTTCAGGGGGTTTTGAGGCACTTCTAAAAGAGGCGTTCAAAGTGAACGGCGTCTTTACCACTCGCAATTTGCAGCGCTATATCCACACTCAAGTGTTTCCTGAGGACGACTTCAAGCAGCTCGGCGCCGAGCTCTACATTGTGGCCACTCAGCTCAACCATTCGCGGAAGGCCGTGTTTGGCCCGTATCCGGAGAACTACAAAACAAAAGAAATCAAGTACTGCAACTATGCCCGAGTCAGCGATGCTGTCGCCGCCTCTGCCGCACTGCCGCCCATGTTTGCGCCCTACGGCATTCCCAATGCAAAGGGTAAGGAGATCTTCTATTTTGACGGAGAGATTCGGGACACTCTTTCCACTCATGTTGCAGCCGACCAAGGGGCCGATCTAATCATCGCTTCTTATTCGATCCAGCCCTATCATTTTAACCAAGAGATGGGCTCATTGCATGAGTACGGCATTCCGCTGATTTTCAATCAGGCGCTTTATCAACTGGTCCAGCAAAAGATTCAGTCCCACATCCGCCATCAAAACAATGTTCGCGGCATGCTTAAGTCAGTTCAGGGCTATATGCGTGAGAAGGGAATTGCCGAAGAGCACGTAGAAAAGCTAACTGAGATTCTCTTAAATAAAACAAACTTCAATCCCAGTGTGGATTACATCTACATCCACCCTACTCCTCAGGATTATGAATTTTTCTTCTACGATCACTTTTCACTAAATGCAAAAGTGTTGCAAAGAATTGTCCGCACGGGGTTTAAATCAACGATGAATACGCTCAGATCGTTTAACATTTAAACCAAGATTTAAAATACGACGGTCACCGATGCCAACACCATTTGATAAAATGGCTCAGACGCGACACCAATAGCCAGCACAAGCAAAGCCATAACTGTCACCATAAAATAACTCAAAGGCCGAAGCTCAACCCGATCTTGCCGAATGACTGCCGACTCCATGTACATCGCCACAATGGGACGCAGATAATAATAAACACTAATGATGCTGCCAACGACGCCCCAAATCGCCAGCCAAACAAGACCTTGTTTAATGGCAGCCGAGAAAACAAAAAACTTGGCAAAAAATCCTAAGGTGGGAGGAATTCCCGCCATGCTAACCAAAAGAATCGTCATATTGAGGGCCAACCACGGCTTAGTCGCTGCAATGCCCTTTAGGTCCTCAAGCGTGAGGTCCGAATCGGCGCGCCCCTCCAGCAAATGGAGCACACCAAAAGTTCCAATGGTCATCAGCGAGTAGGTAAACAAATAAAATAATACACCCGCGGCGCCCAACACGCTCGCCCCACCAATACCAGCCGCAATGAGGCCAATCAAAATATAGCCCGAGTGAGCCATACTGGAGTAAGCCAGCATTCGCTTGAGACTCTTTTGCCGGAGAGCCGCCACGTTACCCACTAAGATCGTCAAGGCCGCGAGCCACTGGAGAGTGTCAACAAATGGCCAGAAGCGCTCAACCGTGAAAGCCTGCGCGGCCATTAAGCGCAGAAAAAACGCCAACATTGCTGCCTTTACCCCGGTCGCCATAAACGCCGTCAGTGGGGTGGGTGAGCCTTGATAAACATCTGGCGCCCAAGAGTGAAACGGAAAAATCGCCAACTTAAATGCAACCCCGACGATCAACAGGATAAAGCCAATTAAGAACAGCCGGTTGGTCATCAACAAATTGGGCGTGGCCGCTAAGAATTCTGGCAAAACTGTGGAGCCCACTGTGCCGTAAATAAATGAAATTCCGTACAGCATCACCGCCGAAGCTACGCTACCCAACACAAAGTACTTAAAAGCCGCTTCTTTTGAAGCTCGCTCTTCTAAGCTCAAAGCGATGAGCATGTATAGGCAGAGCGAGAATAGCTCGATGCCGACAAAAGTGACGATGAGGTCATTTGACCAAGCAACGGTGAGCATTCCAACGGCGCAGTTCAGGACCAAAAACAACATCTCGGTGAACTGACGGTCATTGGTAGAGAAACTCTCGCTCGAGAACGTCAAAGACGCCGCAGTTACAAACAAAATAACTAAGGTGGCAAACGAGGATACCCCGTCAAAGACCAGGGCGCCGTCAAAGGCACTGCGCTCGGTGCCCATCATGGCAAAGGTCATTCCAACGGCCACCACAATTCCAAGATAGCCATAGATGAGGGTCGCAAAAGAGTTCTGTTCACGATTGCCGCGCAGAACCTTGATCAATAAAGGAATGGCGCTGGCCAAGAACAAGGCCAAAGCTGGCGAAACCAGGAGCACGTCGATTAAACCAAAATTGATCTGCATAACTCAAAACCTCAATCTGCCCTAGGGCTCGATATTCAATTCGTATTGGGTGCGATTCTGCATGAGGTGATCGACACTAGCCTTAGACCAATGCAAAAAATCCCCCGGGAACAAGCCCATCCAAAAAATCAGCACCACAAAAGGGCTTAACACAATGAGCTCCCGGGCGTTCAAGTCAAGGCCACCTTCAGCGAGTGCATTCTCCACAAGCTTGCTCTGTTCACCAAAGAACACGCGCTTCACCGCCCATAACATATAGACCGCACCCAAGATGACTCCCAGTACTGCGATGCCCGCAAAAATCCGATTGGCCTCAAATGCACCAAGCAAAATCAAAAATTCACCAATGAATCCATTGGTGAGAGGAACAGCGATACTCGAAAACGTAACAATCAAGAAAACGATTGCAAAGATAGGTGCCGCCTTCGCTAGCCCGCCGTAGTCTGCAATCTGCCGCGAGTGAGTGCGCTCATAAATCATACCCACCAAAAGAAACAGGGCGCCCGTGCTGATACCATGGTTCAACATTTGGTAAATGCCGCCCGTTAACCCGTAAATATTCAGCGCAAAGATACCCAAGATGACGTAGCCCATATGTGAAACCGAAGAGTAGGCGACCAGTTTTTTAATATCCGGCTGAACCATCGCTACTAGCGCGCCATACACAATGCCCACGACGCCAAGTAACATAAACAACCACGCCCAGTAGGCCATCGCATCTGGAAAAATCGGCATCACAAAGCGCACAAAACCATAGGTTCCCATCTTCAACATGACGGCTGCCAATATCACCGAGCCCGGGGTTGGTGCCTCAACGTGCGCATCGGGCAACCATGTGTGAACGGGGAACATCGGGACCTTGATGGCAAACGCGAGTGCAAATGCAAAGAACAGCAGCGTTTGTGCATTCATAAAGCTATTGGCAACAAACGGAATATCCAATTTGTAGAAGTCCAACAGACTGGCGCTCATTTGACCGGTCTGCTCTTGGGTCAAGAAGATCAAGGCAATGATAGCCACCAACATGAATAGGGATCCGGCCATCGTGTAAATAAAAAACTTCATGGTGGCGTACAGACGACGAGCCCCGCCCCAGACCCCAATTAGAAAATACATGGGGATAAGCGACGCTTCAAAAAAGGTATAAAATAAAATCGCATCCATCGCCAAAAACGTCCCAAGAGTCGCCGAAAGCAAAATAAATAAACAGGCGTGAAACGAACGCGCGCGTGTTTCAATTGACGTCCAGCTCGCCAAGATCACAAAGGGAGTTAGAAAGGTAGACAGCAGTACGAGCCAAAAAGAAATCCCATCGATGCCAACAAAATAGTTAATTCCAAAGGTGGGCACCCAAGGAATCCTTTCGACCAGCTGCAGACTTACTGAAGTGGGATTGAATCGATAAAACAGCAAACAGCTCAAAAGAAAATGCCCAATGCTCAACACAAGCGCGGTGGGGCGAACCCATTTGCCTTCGGGCATAAGCGCCACAATCAGCGCAAACAGCAACGGTGTAAAAATCAGAATACTTAGCAACATGTTGTCCTCACAATAGTGCGATCGTGACTATCACCACGATGCCCACAGCCATATACATGGCATAGCTCTGAGTCTTGCCGTTTTGTACGGTCTTAATAAACGCGGCAAAGCCATGCACTAAATCCGTCGCCCAGTAGGTGCACTTGTCGATAAAGTTCACATCAACATAAAGCCATAGTCCCTTGGAGGTTGCGATCAAAGGATTGATGATTGCGGCGAAGTAACCTTCGTCGACATAATATTTATTATAAACAACACGGTACACGCCGCCCATGGCTGTAGCGATCCGTTTCGGACGGTCTGGTTTGTTGACATACGAATCATAGGCAAACCAACTGGCCAATCCGGCTAACCCTATAGAAACTCCCATCAGAGACCATTCCAAAATCGCACTGCCATGAACTTCGGGCGCAGGAGTGAGGTACGGTTTGAGCCACTCACCAAAATAGTTTTCAGGGTGTCCTGGCAAAACTGCGCCAATCACATGCGGAATTCCAATCCATCCACCAACTACAGACAGGATTGCCAAAACAATCAGTGGAATCGCCATAGTTGGAGGCGCCTCATGCGGATGAGTGTCTTTGCCAAATCGAGATTTGCCCCAAAATGTGAGCGCCATCAACCGTGTCATATAAAATGCGGTCATCGCAGCCGTAATCGCGCCAATCGCCCAAAGGGCTTTGTTGCCGTAAGGACTTGCGAAGGATTGCCACAAGATTTCATCTTTACTGAAGAAGCCTGCAAAAGGAGGAATCCCAATAATGGCCAACCACCCCAGCAGAAAAGTCATATGAGTGATTGGCAAGTATTTGCGCAGACCACCCATTTTACGAATATCTTGTTCTTCATGCATGGCATGAATCACCGAGCCCGACCCCAAGAACATCAGCGCTTTAAAAAATGCGTGGGTCATCAAGTGAAACTGGGCCGCGGTAAAGGCACCGACTCCAACAGCCAGAAACATATAGCCCAGCTGTGAAACGGTCGAATACGCGAGAACCTTCTTAATATCCCATTGGGTCATACCGATCGATGCCGCAACTAGCGCCGTAAGCGCACCTGTCCAAGCGATCACTTGCATCGTCAATGGCGCGAGGACCAATAGACTGCTCATGCGAACAAACAAATACACTCCGGCCGTAACCATCGTAGCTGCATGGATCAATGCTGAGACTGGAGTGGGGCCAGCCATTGCATCCGGCAACCATACATAAAGAGGGATTTGCGCCGACTTACCTGTGGCTCCAATGAATAAAAACAGAGTTGCCAAGGTCATTGGACCCATCCAAGAGGTCTCAACAACCTTAGGCACCAAATCTGTCAAATCGGCATAGTTCACGCTGCCAAAAGTTAAAAAGAGAATGAATATCCCAATTAAAAATCCGGCGTCTCCAATCCGATTGGTCACAAAGGCTTTCATACCCGCTGCAGCCTTTTGCGAGTCAGTGAACCAAAAGCCAATCAAGAGATACGAGCAAAGGCCCACGCCCTCCCACCCGACAAACGTCATGAGGAGATTGTCGCCCAAAACCAAAATCAACATGTTGAACAAAAACAGATTTAGATAAGCAAAGTACTTCGCGGGCCGCTCATCATGTGACATGTACCCAATGCTAAAGAGATGAATGAGGCTGCCGACGCCAGTGATAATCAAAATCATGACCGCACTTATTGGATCTACCAAAAACCCAAACGGCACCGTTAAGTTGCCTACAGCAATCCATTCAAAAAATCGAACCGAAATCACTCGAGCGTCCGCTGGAAGCTGTAGCAACGAAACATAAAGCATAATTGAGCACACAAACGAAATCGCAACCGCCAAGGTAGCAACGGTCCCCGCCAGCACCCCATTTTGTGAACGAAAGCGCAGCCCGTTGAACAAAAATCCCAACAACGGGCAGAGCAATAAGGTCAGTATCAACAGCGCGTGATTCATCTCATCCCCTCAAATGCTCAAAAAACCGGATATTCAGTTCGTGATATTTTTTGTAGATGGCAACGGCAAGGGCTAACCCTACCCCCGCTTCAGCCGCGGCGATAGTCATGACAAAAAACACCATGATGTGTCCGTTGAGATTGCCATTCTGACTTGCAAAGGCAATGAAAGATAGGTTCACAGCGTTTAACATCAACTCAATACCCATAAGCATGACGATGACGTTCTTACGCATGAGCACGGCAATCAGGCCCATCGAGAACAATATCGCCGACAAAAAGAGATAATGGCTCAATCCAATATTCAACATGGCCTCAGCGCTGGGCATGGGTGCCCCCCTTCATTCGTGAAACAGCCACCACACCTACGGCTACAACCAACAGCAGCACACCCAAAAGTTCGAATGCGTAGAGATATTTTGTGTACAACAAGATCCCAAGTTGGCGCGAGACATCTACTCCGGCCTGCATTTGGCCGGGCGCTCCAGTCTCCACGACCACCACCGAGTTCTTGGCTGAACCGATCACTAGTCCCGCGAGAACTCCCGCAGCCATGACTTTCACTAGGCCCGAAAACATACCTCGCGTAAAGGCGCGAATCTCAGCTTTCAAATCAAACAGCATCAACACCATCACAAAGAGCACCATGACTGCCCCGGCATAAACAATCATTTGCACGCCGGCAATAAAGTGGGCTCCAAGATTATAAAAAATCGCCGCCAAACCCATCATCGTGAGAACCAAATAAAGTGCCGAATGGACGGGGTTAGTCGCCGAAATGGTCTTGTAGGCAAAGTAGATCAAAAAAATGGCAAGACTGTAAAATCCGATGGCTTCCCAAATCACTAGGCACTCCAGTTATTGCGCATGATTAAAATCACGACGGCGGTCAGGATGGTATTGAACAAAGCCCACGGCAACATTTTGCGCCAGCCCAAATCCATGAGTTGATCATAGCGAAACCGTGGCAACGTCCAGCGCACCCAAATAAAAATCCAGAGAAACAAAGCGAGCTTAAGAACGAACACACCATGCAGCAAGAAGGCACTCAATACACTTGTCCACGTGTTGACGTTAAATCCAAATCCGCCCATCCACTGGGCCAAGCCCCCAACCAACTTTGGCGCAGTCTCAGGAGTTAAGAATGGCCAGAGGGTGTAGCCGCCAAAATAAAAAGTGACCATAAGCGCAGACGCCACGAGCATGTGTCCGTACTCACCAATAAAAAACATGTTGAACTTAAAACCGGCGTACTCGGTGTGATATCCGGCTACGAGCTCACTCTCAGCCTCAGGCAAATCAAACGGCAATCGATTGGTTTCAGCAAACATTGCGGCAAACAAAATGACCGCGCCAAGGGGTTGATAAAAGATCCCCCAATTGGGTAAAAATCCCAGCGTTACCTGTTGCCCCAACAGGCTAAACTGCATGGGTCCGCTTTGAGCATTTACAATGTCTAGAAAATTGAAGGTACCGAATAGTAAAATCACGCCTACAATAGAGAGGCCCATCGCCAATTCATAGCTGATGGTTTGAGCACTGGCCCGCAGGGCTCCGTAGAGAGCAAACTTGTTGTTGCTACCATAGCCCGCCATCAACATCGAAAATGCCGCAAGGGAGGACACACCCAGGACAAACACAATCCCAATGCCAATCTCATAGGATTGAAACGCAAAAGAATAGGGTCCCCACTGGTGCCCGAACATTTCAAACGCTTCAACGGCAATGGGCATCGAGAGAGGAATAGCGCCAAAGGCCAGCACCGCTGGAATCATCGCCACCACGGGAGCCGCATAAAACAAGAAGGGGTAACCCCGAGCCGGGATAAACTCCTCTTTCGTCAAAAATTTTACGGCATCTGCCAAAAGCTGCGTCAGGCCGAGTGGGCCGACGCGGTTTGGGCCGAACCGATTCTGAATGAAAGCCGAACCGCGCCGCTCAACCCAAACGAGCAAGGGGACGATTTGGACCATCATTAAAAAGATCAAAACCATCTTCAAAAAATTTACTGTTATTTCAAAGGCGTCAGTTCCCATGCGGTTTAACCATTACTCCCATTCCAAAGCTCGAGACTTCACTTCCCAAAACAAGCCGAAGATAAAAACGGCCAAGAAAAAACTCATCGCGCCCAAAATGTAGAGACCATGCCCGGCGGCAATGAACTCACCATAGGTGAGTGCCCACGGGAACATAAAGATGATCTCAATATCAAAGAGGATAAAAAGAATTGCAGTGAGATAAAACTTTATCGAAATCTTTGTGGGCCCCGACGTGTCAGACGGCAGTCCACACTCATAGGTTTCGTCTTTCACTGGATCTTTTCGGCCCTTTTCAGAGATTAGGCTTGCAAACCACAGTAAAACGACGCCAAAGATAATGACGAAAAGGGCCAACACGAGCACGGGCAGTAGTTGCGACATTGGGTCCCCACAGCTAGGATGCAGAAACAATTTTTCAAGTTATAAAATGCCGTTGTTTTAATTCCAAGAACGAAGGTTGGCGCGCTGAGTTATGATTGAGCAGTTTCCCTGGAAAGTTGAAGCTTCGCTCGCGCGATTTTTGCGCCTGAGTGAGAGTCAAATTGAAATCGTCGGCACCGATTCTCCGACAGTGCTGGCGGGCCTTCTCACGCTTTCTGCAGTTAATCTCGATCCAAATCCCCACTTGGTTTTGGTGGCTGATTCGGCGGCCGTCGGTCAACTCATCGCCTCCCTAAAATTTATTGGACCTACCCATCGCATTCATGTGCTTCCCGCATTTGACGTGGGTTTGTACTCGGGCCTTTATCCCAATCGGCGCATCATTGCTGCGCGAATGGGCTGGCTGTGGCGAGCGCAACACGCGCAGGCCGGCGACATCTTCATTGCTCCCTTAGATGCACTCTTGCAATGGACACTGCCCTACCAAACACTCGCGGGCCAGGCACTCTCGATAAATAAGAACGGCGTTCTACCAGATGATTTGGCCGCTCAACTCGATGGCATGGGTTATAACAATGTGCCCATTGTTGAAGACGTTGGAACCTTCTCGATTCGCGGAGGCATAGTCGACATATTTTCACCGGCACATGAATTCCCAATTCGATTAGAACTCTTTGGCGACGTTGTAGACTCCATGCGATTTTTTGACATTGAAACACAGCGAAGCCTCGGTGAGACCAACTCACTCGACATGATCCCCGCGCACGAAATCTTGTTTGACGATGAATCAAGGCAACGCGCCGCTGTTCGATTCAAGGCCTCCTACGCTGATCGGCCCGTAGACCGCGAGGAGGCTCAGGGCCTATTGCACCAACTTGTGAAGGGGC
Organism: Bdellovibrionales bacterium; assembly: GCA_041739415.1. Classification (GTDB taxonomy): domain Bacteria; phylum Bdellovibrionota; class Bdellovibrionia; order Bdellovibrionales; family UBA1609; genus JALHOQ01. The sequence goes on from JBGSNU010000005.1 coordinate 164,997, forward strand.
AATACTTTCATGGCATTGAGTTTTTGCTGTCTTATTTTTATCAAACGCCCGCTTTACCTCTTGATCACTTCAACTCGGCCTTGAACGTCTGGCGCCTTGATCCGATTGAGCTGACTCGGCGACACGATGCCTTGATCGCCGAAAATAAAACTGAGTTTGAAAGTGCCGCAGCTCAAACTGTCCGTCCAAACCACTCCGACGTTTATGCCAACTATGATAACTTAAGACTACCGAGCGGCTCCAAAGAATTGAGTCTAACCAAAATTCATCTGGATGATGGGGCGGCTCAGGACACAGAGAGGGCGGTGCTTCCGCTTGCAACGGCCGATCTGACAGAAGTGATTCAAGGCGCGCGGGCACTCCAGTCGCCGGCCACTGAGCTTGGTGATTTTTTAGGACGAAAAATTCGGGATTGGAAGAACCTGGGCTACGCCGTTTTTGTCTCCGCCTCTACCCAGGCTCAAGTGCAGCGCTTGAATCTCTTGCTCGAAAAATCTGAAATCACCGGGCATGCCGTTGAAGACAGCAGTTACGACTGGGAACAATGGTGCGAAGCTCAGGCGCAAACGAGTTCACTTGTTCACATCATCCCGCGTGCGGTAGGCAACAGCCTACGGTTTCCGGACGAGCGAATGGTTATCTTGCGCGAGGAGGATCTGTTTGGTCGGAAGCGCGCTCGGGCAGAATACAAGTCTAGCGGGACACTTGAGCAACGGGCGCATGCTTTAAATTTCGGTGATCTCAAACCCGGCGATCTTATCGTGCACAAGCTGCATGGAATCGGTGTGTATGAGGGGCTGAAGGTGATGCCCATTCACGGTATCGATGCTGAATTCATCCAGCTTAAATACAAGGGCAATGATCGTCTGTACCTCCCGGTTTATCGAGTCCATCAAGTTCAAAAGTACTCCGGCCCTGCCGCTGCAGCTCTGGTGGATAAGCTCGGTGGGACAGGCTGGGAGAAAACAAAAACCAAAGTTCGCTCGCACCTGCGCGACGTTGCGGCAGATCTCTTAGACATCTATGCCAAACGTGAACTCTCCGAGCGACCACCGTTCTCTGCACCTGACGTCGACTTCAATAATTTTGAAGCCACCTTTCCGTTTGCAGAGACCGACGATCAGCTGCGCGCCATCCGCGACGTACTTACGGATCTGCAAAAGTCGCGACCTATGGATCGCTTAATCTGTGGGGATGTTGGTTTTGGAAAAACAGAGATCGCCATGCGCGCCGCTTTTAAAGTTGTACAAGAGCGCCGACAGGTCGCCGTCGTGGCGCCCACCACTGTGCTTACTTTCCAACATTTAGAGACCTTCAAAAAAAGATTTAGCAAGTGGCCGATTGTGATCAAATCTCTCAATCGGTTTGTGCCCAAAAAAGAAATCACTCAGACCATCAAAGAGCTGAAGGCCGGCACGGTTGATATCGTCATTGGCACCCATCGCCTCTTCAGCCAAGACGTGCAGTTTAAGGACCTTGGGCTGATGATTGTCGATGAAGAGCAAAGGTTTGGCGTAAAACACAAAGAGCGCCTTAGAAAAATAAAGGGCAGCCTGGACACGTTGGCTATGTCGGCGACGCCTATTCCAAGAACCCTGAATCTCAGCCTTGTGGGGATCCGCGACCTCAGCCTCATCAACACCGCGCCTGTCGATCGACTCGCAACGCGCACTTTCGTAACAAAGTTTAATCCAGAAGCGATTCGCAAAGCCATTACAAGCGAGGTCTCACGTGGCGGACAAATCTACTTTATCCACAACCGGGTGCAAAGTATTTACGGTTTGGCCGATCAACTGCGAGAGCTTGTCCCCGAGGTTCGCTTTAGGGTGGCGCATGGTCAGATGGAAGAAGGCGAGCTTGAAAAAGTCATGGTCGAATTTTTTCACCATGAAATCGATATGCTCATATGCACCACAATTGTGGAGTCGGGGATGGACGTGTCCTCAGCCAACACTATGTTCATCGATAACTCTCAGCAACTCGGGCTATCCCAGCTTTACCAATTGCGCGGACGAGTGGGGCGAAGCAAGGAGCGAGCCTATTGTTACCTGCTCATTCCAAATCACGGCAAAATTGACAAAGACGCACAAGAGCGACTCCGTATCATCCAAGAAAACACGGCATTGGGCTCTGGAATCCGCATCGCTCAATACGATTTGGAGTTGCGAGGGGCCGGCGATATTCTTGGAGAAGAGCAGGCGGGCCACGTCAATGCTGTCGGCTACGAGCTTTACCTTGAGCTGCTTGAAGATGCGGTTCGACAGGCCAAGGGCGAAGCCTCACTCGAGTCAGAGGTGGAGCCAGAGATCAATGTTCGTATCCCTGCTTTGATTCCCGATGACTACATCAGCGATCTGCGGGTGCGCCTGGCTTATTACAAATCCCTGTCGGAAATTGAAAGCCCTGAAGATATTGATCGCATTGAGGACGAGCTGCGAGATCAGTTTGGTAAGCCACCACCACAAGTGGTTAACCTCATGGGGCTCATGTTGATTCGTCGAGTGTGCAAAGAGCTGAGCGTCCGCGATCTCTCCAGCGGTGAAACGACAATCACCCTGGCTCTAACTGAACAAACAAAATTGCCTCCGGATCGAGTGATTGAGCTCGCCTCAAAAGCAAATAAAAAATATTCGATCACACCAGACAATCGCCTGCGCATTCGTATGAATGACGTCACCTGGCCGCGCATTCACGACGAGCTCACGTACTTAAAAAGTCTTTGTCGATAGAGTCGATTAGAGTTCGATGCGTAAGCCCGCGCCCCAGCTAAACGACGACCCGAAGTCTGGATCTTTTTCTTCACTCGACGGCACAAGCATCCTTCCTTCAACGAACAGACTCGAGCGTTCGATGCCCGAATCCTCGTAGGCCACTCGTGCGGCATTGCGGTCCAACCAATCCAGCGGAAAATCCACGCCACCAGATACGTAGGGCGCGAGCAGCGTGTTTCCGCTAAATGAATTTGAATCCAGCTCTTCATTAAAAAATATAACGTAAGCACCAGCGGAGACATAGGGTGACCACTTTGGGTCTGTGGTCATGTTGTCTAAGGCGTAAATTGCACCCAACCGCACAGCCGTCAGCGTGAGGGTGGATTGAACCGCTACTGCCTGCTCGGCTTCACCCTCAGGCTCTGGTGTTTCACTTTGAAAGCGTCCAACTGCCAGTTCAACGCCTAAACTTCCAGTGGAAAAGTTGCGCTTAAAAGCCGTATGGAGTTCGAGCATCGGCAATGTAGGGGACTCATACAATCCACCGTAGGGTTGGTTGGCAAAGTTGGCCTCATAATCATTCGGCTCGTAACTTTGATAAGAGAGCCCAACCGTCCCCCCCAAGCGGCCGCGCCGTTCACCGTAGGGAATCAGTCGATATTCACCCTCGGTTGCGACAGTAGAGACAAACGTAGGCTCGACAAACACCTTTCCCTCGCGGGCCATCCGCTCTGGGTCTGGTTCTTCAGCCATGCCTCTCAATGAAACACCCAAACTTCCGATAAATAAAATAAGCGACGCAATAGCACGCCCAAGAGGTCTCATTCGATGCATGGCTCTAGTATACTCACATCATTTGAAACTTGGTTGAATCGGGGTAAATTCTCCTCCTTCGTCGCGGGAGCATTTTGCCTAGCCTTTTGTTCATCTGTAATGGCGCAGTCTTCGCAAAAGGAAGTCGCGCCATCGCCGCTCGCACAAATGACGTTGCGACAAAAGATCGGCCAACTCTTTATCTGGACCTATCCCGGCACGAGATTCGACGCAAAGGTCGAGGCCTGGCTGCAAGAATTTCAACCGGGTGCACTCATTGTGTTCTCTCGCAATATTAAATCCGGCCACCAAATCGCCAAGTTCAATAGCGAGCTACAAAAATTTGCGAGCCAGAAAATGCGGGCGCCATTTTTTTTGATGATCGATCAAGAGGGTGGAACCGTCACTCGACTCAAGTCCAGCTTGCCCCTACCCAGTGCCCTCGCCATAGGCAAGCTAGATGATCCTGAGTTCACCCGGAAATACGCGGCTGCACTTGGCGACACTCTTAAAACCCATGGCTTTAATGTCAATCTAGCGCCCGTGCTCGACATCTCTAACCCAGAAAAAGACACTTTTATCGGTAGCCGATCGTTTGGTGACGACCCCGATAAAGTCACCAGCATCGGCGGAGCATTTAGCGAAGGCTTGAGTCAGCGCGGATTACTGCCAACCGCCAAGCACTTTCCAGGACATGGTGGAATTTTGCAGGACAGCCACCATGCAATCCCCAGAAAAATGGGAAGCTTTGAAGACCTCGCGGATCAAGACTATGTACCTTTTGAGGAGTTCGCCAGCTCGGATTTTCCAACGGCCATCATGATGGGCCACTTGGTGATGCCAGATGTTGATCCCAGCGGCCTGCCGTCAACCTACTCTCCAAAAATCATCGGCGAACATTTGCGTGGTAAGCTCAAGTTCAAAGGACTCATCTTAACCGATGATCTTGAAATGAACGGCGCATCGAGCGAGCAAGATATTGGCTCACGTGCCGTTAAGGCGCTCCTCGCCGGCAATGATATGTTGATGTTCGCGGGGAGCCCCACGCACCAACGACGGGCGTTCGCAGCTGTAGAGGCCGCTGTAAGCTCGGGCAAGATAACTGAGGAGCGCCTCAACGAAAGCGTGCAACGCATATTAAAAGCCAAAAAGGATTTGAAGATTGGTGAGTTTAAATACGACTCTAAGTCCGCCTCATCCGCAATCGCCACAACAGACGCCCTCACTCGTGAGGTTTTAAAAAGGAATCTCAAGAGCGCACTAAATGAAACAACATCACCACTCCCTTCGGTGACTGACAAGTCTCGTGTGCTAGTGGCAAGCTCTGACCGCCGCGTGTATCGATCATTTAAGGAGACATTCCCGGGCAAAGTAGATTTCTTTGGCCTTTCACCAAAGTCCGTTCGAAAGGTGGAGCAGGCCATTCTTCAGCGACGGTATGATTTTGTTCTTTACTATGTCTCGGGCTCACAGACCGCGCGCCACCTCAATCGTCTAAGCACCACAGCTCGTCGAAAAATATTGGTGATCAACACCAACCACCCGGGCAAGATCTCTGCACAAACTAGTTTTTTAGGAGTGGTAAACATTCGGACCGCAAATCCCTACTGCGGAACCGCAATTGCCGAACACCTGCGGGGACCCGAGCTTCGTGGTCCGGCATCTCCAAAGACCAAAACAGCCGTGCGCCGGCGAATGGCTCGCCCGCGCCTCTAGTGACCGCGATCTTTGATTGGCTCTGAGCCGATGGCCTCTAGCCGGGCCTGAGCTCGAGCAATTTTATTTTGCAGATTTTGGATTTGATTAGGCTCCAAGATTGGCTCAAGTAGCTCTTTGTGCGCCTTTCTCAAAGCCGCTTCTGACCGCGCTCGATCTATCTCATCCAATGACTCTGCCGTCTCCGCCAATACCGTCACTCCATGCTGGTTCACCTCAAGATAACCCCAGCTGACCACCACCTTTTCAAAATTGGCTGAACCCTTCAGACGATACTTCAATACGCCAATTCCGAGCGTGCTCATCAACGGAGCGTGGCCAGGGAGAATATCCAACTGGCCGCGATGAGCGGGGACAATCACTTCCTCAATCTCGGTATCCGTTAACACCTTTTTTTCAGGCGTTACCAAATTTAAAACAAACATCTAGAGCCCTCTATTCAAACTAAATTGCCAGTTTCTTTGCCTTCTCAAGCACGTCTTCGATTGTTCCGACCATGTAGAAGGCCTGCTCAGGAATATTGTCATGTTTGCCGTCCATGATTTCACGAAAGCCTTTTACAGTGTCTTTGATATCAACGTACTTGCCGGCCATACCCGTGAACTGCTCGGCCACAAACATGGGCTGAGACAAGAATCGCTCAGCCCGACGGGCGCGGCCGACCACCAATTTATCTTCTTCACTCAACTCATCCATACCCAAGATCGCAATGATGTCTTGCAACTCACGATAGCGCTGCAGCAATGCCTGTAGATCTCGAGCTGTCTTGTAGTGCTCTTCACCCACAATTTCTGGATCCAAAATACGAGAGGTGGAGTTCAAAGGATGCACCGCTGGAAAAATCGCCTTCGCTGCAATATCACGATCTAAGTTGGTTGTAGCATCCAAGTGCGTGAACGTGGTCGCAGGAGCGGGATCCGTGTAATCATCTGCAGGAACATAAACGGCCTGAACAGAAGTGATCGAACCCTTGTTGGTGGAGGTGATCCGCTCCTGTAAGTTCCCCATCTCAGTGCCCAGTGTGGGCTGGTATCCTACGGCTGAGGGGATACGCCCCAACAGAGCTGACACCTCGGCGCCCGCCTGAGTAAATCGAAAAATATTATCTACGAACAACAAAACATCCTGACCTTCCTGATCTCGAAAGTATTCGGCCATCGTCAATCCAGTTAAAGCCACGCGAGCTCGAGCACCAGGCGGCTCATTCATTTGACCAAACACGAGCGCAGTCTTGTTAATAACTCCCGACTCCGTCATCTCATGATACAAATCGTTTCCTTCGCGAGTTCGCTCTCCGACACCCGCAAACACCGAGTATCCACCATGCTCAGTGGCAATGTTGCGAATCAACTCTTGAATCAAAACTGTCTTTCCCACCCCGGCTCCGCCGAACAAGCCGATCTTTCCGCCCTTGGCATACGGCGCGAGCAAGTCGACAACTTTAATTCCGGTCATTAACATCTCAGCTTGAGTCGACTGATCCTCAAATTTTGGAGCCGCACGGTGAATGGACCATGATTCCTTTGCCGCAACTTTTGGTCCACCATCGATGGGCTCACCAATGACATTAAGAATCCGTCCTAATACTTCTTTGCCAACAGGCGTTTGAATGCTGTCGCCAGTGTCCGTCACTTTGTCACCACGAACCAACCCTTCTGTCGTATCCATAGCGATTGCGCGCACAACACGGTCACCCAAGTGCTGTGCCACTTCGAGAGTCAAATTCCCCTCGACATCGCCAATCGCTTTGTTGGTCATCTTCAGCGCATTTAAAATTTTTGGCATTTCGCCATGTGGAAATTCCACATCTACAACCGGGCCCAAAACTTGTTTTACATATCCTGTTTGCATAATTCCCCTCAATTAACCTTTTAAAGCTTCCGCGCCACTTGTGATCTCAATCAATTCTGTCGTGATCGAAGCTTGGCGGAGTTTGTTATATGTCAAAGTCATCATTCGAATCATTTCACCAGCATTTTTCGTCGCGCTTTCCATAGCAGCCATTCGAGCCCCATGCTCAGCCGCTACGCTTTCACTCATCGCGCGATAAACTTGGGCTGCAAAATGCTTGCGCAAAAGCTCATCGATAATGAGCTCCGGCTCAGGCTCAAATATCATGTCCTTCGAAAAGCCAGTCTTAACTGCGTCGTTGGAGCGAACCACTGAAATATCTACGGGCAAAAGTCTGTCAATTTTCAGCTCTTGTGAGATCGCAGATTTAAACTCATTGTACACAAGATAAACGGCATCGTATCCGCCCTCTGTGTAAGCGCTCATCAGTCTGTCCGCTACACCCGAAGCCAGGGGATAAGAAATTTCGCGCGCAAGATTCAAAATGGTATCAACCCCTTGAACTTTTCGGCTTCGAAAATAATCCGCGCCCTTTCGGCCCACGAAGATAAAATCCATCTTGGCGTACTGGCCTTTGTTCTCTGTATAGAACTTGAAGGCAAAGCGATTTAAGTTGTTGTTAAATCCACCGGCTAAACCTCGGTCTGACGTCACGACAACGCACAGAACATTTTGCGGGTTCTCATGCACATTAAGGAGTGGATGTTCCACTCGTTGAGTGTCTGCGATATCGGCGATCACAGATAAAATGTGCTTCGCAAACGGTCTCAGGTTCATAATATTCTGCTGCGCACGTCGCAGCTTCGCCGCCGAAACCATCTTCATGGCGCGCGTGATCTGCTGCGTGTTCTTCACACTCTGAATGCGAAGACGAATGTCCTTTAAATTGGCCATATCCTCTTATTTCTTTTGTGTGGGTCTGAAGACAGCTTTGAACTCCTCCAAAGCGCCCTTCAGATCTCGTTTAGTTTCATCGTCAAGCTGCTTGCGATCGCGAATAGCGGCGATAACTTTGGCATATTTAGAATCCAAAAATTCCATAACCTCTTGCTCAAAGCGCCGAACATCAGACTCGGGGATAGAATCCAAATATCCGTTTGTGGCCGCCCAAATCATCGCCACCTGTTTTTCAACCGAGAATGGAGAATACTGAGACTGCTTTAACATTTCGACTAAGCGACGGCCTCGCGCCAACTGGGCCTGAGTAGCTGCATCAAGATCCGATGCAAAAGCCGCAAACGCCTCAAGCTCACGAAACTGAGCCAATTCAAGCTTCAAAGTTCCTGCCACTTGCTTCATGGCCTTAATTTGAGCATTTCCGCCGACTCGAGACACAGACTTTCCCACATCAACAGCAGGGCGAATCCCTTTGTAGAACAAGCCACTCTCCAAGAATATTTGCCCATCCGTAATAGAGATTACGTTTGTGGGAATATACGCCGAAATGTCTCCGGCCTGAGTTTCAATGATCGGAAGAGCTGTGAGAGATCCAGCGCCCTCTTTATCGCTCATCTTTGCCGCTCGCTCCAGTAGGCGAGAGTGAATATAGAAAACATCTCCAGGATAAGCCTCTCGTCCGGGAGGGCGACGGAGTAGCAACGACAACTGTCGATAAGCCTGTGCCTGCTTCGTCAAATCATCGTAAATAATCAACGCGTGTCGACCAGTGTCCCGAAAGTATTCAGCCATTGTGCAACCAGAGTAAGGGGCCAAAAACTGCAGCGGTGCGGGTTCTGAGGCAGAGGCCGAGATTACGGTTGTGTATTCCATCGCGCCTGCATTGCGAAGTTTTTCAACCACCTGAGCGACCGTGGATTTCTTTTGTCCAATAGCTACGTAAAAGCACTGAACGTTTTGGCCCTTTTGGTTGATGATGGTGTCGATTGCAATCGCCGTCTTGCCGGTTTGGCGATCGCCAATGATCAATTCACGCTGACCGCGGCCGATGGGGATCATGGCATCGATCGATTTGATTCCGGTCTGCATGGGCTCGTGCACAGATTTTCTAGCCAAAATTCCTGGAGCTTTAATTTCAACTACACGGCTGTGTTTGGTCTCGATAGGTCCGCGGCCATCAATTGGGCGACCCAGAACGTCGACCACGCGACCAAGCAAGGCTTCGCCAACTGGCACTTGAACGATTTGCTTTGTGCGCTTTACTGTATCGCCCTCGCGAATATCACGGTCATCGCCAAATATAACGATACCGACCGAGTCAGCTTCTAAGTTGAGAACCATACCTGAGATTTGATTGGGGAATTCAACAAGTTCTCCGGCCATAGCGTTCTCGAGTCCATAAACTCTTGCAACACCATCGCCCACGGAGAGCACGCTTCCCGTCTCGCTGACTTCGATAGCCTTGTTGTAATTCTTGATTTGCTCTTTGAGAACTCGACTGATTTCATCAGCGCGAATATTGGTTTCCATCTAGTGCGTGCTCCTGGTTATTTGCTCGTTTATTCTTTTCAAATGCGAAGTCAGTGAATCGTCAAACGTAAAACTGCCAACGTGTGCAACTAAGCCGCCCAGCAGCTCTGGGTCTTCTTTGTAGGATAAAATCACTTGCTTGCCGGTCGCTCGACCCACAAGTGTTTCGATGCGCTTTCGCTCCTCTGGCGGCAGCACAGTGGCAGAACGAACAACTCCACGAGTGACGCCGTGCGCTTCGTCGGCGATCTCTTGATAGGCCCTCTGGATTCCCTCTAGTGCACCCAAGCGACCCTTTTTGGCTAAGACCAGCAGGAAGTTCTCAAGCGATTTGGCTAGCCCAATAGCTTGAATTAACTTCTCCATCGCTTTCACTTTTTCAACTGGGCGAATCGTCGGGGATTGGAGAAAGGAGTCGATCTCTTTGTCATTTTGAAATGTTGTGCACAGAAGCGTCAGTTGATTAAATACGAGATCTTGCTCGTTTTGATCACTCGCAAGCGAGTAAAGCGCTTTCGCATATCGGTGGGCCAGCATCATATTCTTCATTGGTCCAAAACCTCAATTTTTTCAGCAAATTCGTTTTGTAACTTCCTTTGCTCGGGCGAACCCAGTCCGCCGCGCATGGTTTCAGCGGAAGACTTGAGCGAGGCATGAAGAAGATCGCGACGAAGCTCAGCTTTGGCCTTATCGACTTCGAGCAGAGCCGTGCGCTGAGCCTCTTGATCCAACTTTGCCGATAGCATCTTCGCATCGGCCAGGAGTCGCTGTCGCATTTCAGTGGCTTCATTTTGGGCGCGCTGCAAAGTTTGAGCGGCAGAGGCTTCGAGCTTGGCCAATCGGGCCGAAACTTCGGCGTGGTTTCTGGCGGCCTCTTGTTGGGCGCGCTCGGCCCGCTCCACCAAGTCTCGATAGCTTTGCGAGCGATTTGCAAAGTGAGCCGAGACTGTCTTTCTCAGCAAATACACAAGAACTCCCAAAAGCACGGCCAGGTTAAATGCCTGAACTCCGATGGTTCCCCAGGGAATACCCTCTGCTCCATGGCCCGCAGCGGCGTTAGCCGCGGGTCCCGCTAAAATCAGGGCAAATGTGAATTTGTTAATCATGCGTTAAATTCCTTACCGACCAGCTTCTGATTGATAATTTTAGAAATGGCAGGAACCTCGAGACTCAATTGTGTTTTTACATGGCTGATTTCGCTTCGTACCTTTTGCCGAACATCTTCGGTTTTGATCTTTGCGTGCTCTCGAGCTTGGGTCACAAGCTGGGCATATTCCTTCTGTGCCTCAGTCCGACTTTTATCAAAAACCGCCCTGTATTGATCGTTGGCAAGACGAGCTTGAGCAGCGAATTTCTCCTCTAGTGAGCGCGATTCTGCCATATATTTTTCGGCCTGCTCTGTCTTGCCTAGAGTGCGTTTTTGGCGCTCATCGAATGCGGCAAAATAGGGCTCAAAAAGCAGATACTTCAAGGCCACAAAGACGACTAAAAATAGTATAAGCTGTGTAGCGAGAGTCGAATTGACGCCCAATTGAATTAACATATCCATGGATTTTACATCCTTAACAGTTGGAGCAAGAGGTTCGTCTCACTCCAGATATTTGCTGATTTCGCTGATTTGTATATGCGAGTTGGGCGCCCGTGTAAATTAATTCTTCGGCATATAAGAGGCTCCCTCAAAGAGAACCCCCTCATCAATGCGCAAAGAGGGTGTTGTTACTGTGCCCTGAAAGATGGCTGGTGGATGCATGATGACTCGACGGCGTGCAAAAAGGTTTCCCTTAACGGCGCCGCTGATAATAATTGTTTCGGCTTCGATTTGCGCTTCGACCTGAGCGCCTGGATTGATGACAAGCGTGTCGTTTGTGAAGATTTCACCTCGAAAGTTCCCGCCGATTCGGACCGTGCCCTCAAAGGTCAATCGGCCATCGAATGAGGCGCCCTTTTCAAGAAGAGCTGACACTGTTCCCGACGGCTTTAGCTCTGCTGCCATGATTTTCTCAACCTTTCAGCCACTTGGTTCAGCTCTTGATCCGAGTAGAAGTGAATCGATATCTTACCCTTGCCGTCAGAGTAGTCCATGTTCACCTTTGAACCCAAAAGCTTTTGCAGTTCTTCGCCTAAATTTTGGGCTAGCTTTTGCCTTACGCTCGATTGGGGGTCCGTCGAGCTAGCAGAAGCTGGAACCAAGGCATCGGACACAAGCTTCTCAAGGGCTCGCACGCTCAGTGATTCCTTAACGGCACGGCGCGCTAGAGATTCCTGCATTTTTAAGTCTGGGAGGGACATTAAGACCTTGGCCTGGCCAAGGGACAGCTCGAGCCGCGACACCATTTGACGAACGCTTGGTTGGAGCTGGAGCAGGCGAAGGACGTTGGCGATGGTGGCCCGCTCTTTCCCAACTTTCTGTGCTAGATCTTGCTGGGTTAAGTTATATTTTTTTATAAGAAAATCATAAGCTTCCGCCTCTTCAATAACATTCAAGTCTTCGCGTTGAATGTTTTCAATGAGCGCGAGCTCAAGGACTTCTTGCTCTGTCGATTCCAAAAGGAGAGCCGGGACCTCCTTCAGGCCCGCCAATTGAGAGGCCCGCCAACGGCGTTCTCCCGCGATGATCTCAAATTTTCCGGATTCCTTTTTTCGGACTAGAAGGGGCTGGATAATTCCCTTCTCTCGAATGCTGTTGCTGAGCTCCTCTAGCGGCTCTTTGGCAAAAATTTGGCGAGGCTGGCTTGGATTGGGCTCGATGTTTTCAATGGCAATCTGCCACACTCGCAGGTGCGGTGGAGTGATGGGCGCTTCAACTCGAACGGCCACAGGCACGGGCTCAGGCTCTTTCTTGTCAGGACGTTTGTCTTGAACCGCAGTTGCCGTATCAGCGAGACGCTCAAGTGAAGCCTTGCCAGATTCCGCACCCTTTCCGAAAGCCCCCTCGTTGGTCGAGCCAAGTAGACTGCCCAGACCTCGACCGAGCCCCTTACCTTTGTTCATTGGCGTCTTTGCAGGTGTTGTTACTGTCTCAGACATGAGCGCCCCCTGCGACATCAGAACCCTTCAAGGCTGGTGCCGAACTGGACTCGAATGCTGCGTGTGGAATGGGCGACGTGGTTCCATAGACATTGTGATCGACTTCAACAGCTAGCTCTTTATATCTTTTTGCCCCGAGTGACTTTGGATCATACTGGAAGATCGTTTGACCGTGACTTGGCGCTTCGCTCAATCGGACATTTCGGGGAATGATGGCCGCAAACACCTTGTCTCCAAAGTGGGCGCGAATCTCTTCAACCACCTGATGACTTAGATTGTTCCGCGCATCAAACATCGTGAGCACAATGCCTTCAATCCGAAGCTCGGTGTTCAGGCTCTTTTTGATTAGTCCCGCTGTATTGAGTAGCTGACTAAGCCCCTCCAGCGCATAGTACTCACACTGTAGTGGCACTAGAAACGTTTCGGCGGCGGAGAGACTATTCACGGTGAGTAGTCCGAGACTTGGTGGGCAGTCTATTAATATATAGTCAAAAATTGAGGATACCTGCGCTAGAGCAGCCTTTAATCGGTATTCTCTTTGGGGCATATCCACGAGTTCAATTTCAGCCCCTACTAGGTCAGGATTGGCGGGGATGATGTGGAGGTTAGTCACCTGGGTAGTCTGGATAGTCTCTCGAATAGGCTTTTCGCCGATCAAAACCTGATAGATGTTGGCGTCTTGATTCTCATATCTCTTGACGCCAAGCCCACTTGACGCGTTGCCCTGTGGATCCATGTCTACGATTAGGACGCGGCGTCCCAGCTCGGTGAGTGCGGCCGCAAGGTTAACCGAAGTGGTTGTTTTGCCCACTCCACCCTTCTGATTGGCGATACATACAATTCTTGCCATGGTTCCTCTCAATTGATGGGGATGATGATACGTCTGTTGTTTGATCTAAACATTTGTTCTCTGCCTGAAGGATTGAGTAAAATGCCTCAATTTTCTCTCCAGACCCGCCGATTGTTCCATGTAGAACATTTGGAGTCTAGTCATAATGAAACGATGCTTTGCGTATCTCCTATTTACTGGTTTGGCGCTCACAGGGTGCAAGAAAGAGGAGCCGAATCCCGAGGCACGTGATCCAATCTATCAAGATCTAGAGAAAAGGGCGGCTGACGCCCAGAAGTCTCACGATGAGGCGGTTCCTAAAATAAAGGGGCTTAGAGAGACCATTGCGAAGATCGCTCCAAACTCAATTGAACTCAAAGACACACAAAAAGAGCTCGCAAAGTATGAGAAGATCCGACTCAGCGCCGGTGAGGCCGCAAGGTACTATAAAATTCGAGCCAAGCGCCGCCTGCTGATCACACGTTTGGCCTATAAAGAGGCATTTGCCGCCGATCGCCCCTGGCCGAATAGTCATGAATACTCTGACTACCTAACAAATGAGCGCCTGCGGCAAGCTAGTTTGAATTGGGGAGCTCGAGTACCCAAGCTTAAAGATAGAGTTGCGGCACGGGCCCCTGCTTCAAACCCTGAGAAACCCGCTGAAGGCGGGCACTAGAATGTTCCACGTGGAACTCTACGAAATCTTAACCGTAGCGACAACTGCACGTTGCGCCTGTGAAACGGGCAATACATAGCTGCCCAACAACTTCGGACTCCAGGTGGCAATCAACTGCGAGGGAATTTCTGCGACCTCTTTCGACCAACTGTTGCCCTTGAGATGAATAAAGACTCCGCCCTTCACAAAAATCTTAGTACTGGCCAGCACAGTCTTTGATATCGATGCAAAGCCGCGAGAAACTGCGCAAATAACGCTATCAGGATCAAGCGACTCCAGGCGCTCGTTCAAAACCTCAACGTTCGACAAAGACAAAACATGAACCACATGCTTCATGAACTCACACTTCCGAACGTCACTCTCGACCAACACATACGATCGCCCCGGGTCCATAATCGCCAATACCAAGCCCGGCAACCCATTGCCTGACCCAATATCAAAAACACGCCTCGGGAGACCGGCGCCCAGCATCACCTTTGACGCCAAGATCGAATCTGCAAAGTGAACCTCATCGGCATCTCGCTCAGTACTCCGAGAAATCAAATTCACTTTGGCATTAAACTTAATCAATTCCGTATGATAAGACTGCAACAAGGTAAGAACCATCGGATCCAGATCGTGAAACCACTTCGGTACGCGCCACAGCGCGTTATTATCGTGAGTTGGCGTCGGGCTCTCAGTGACTGAGCTCTTGGCAGCCTGAAACTTCGGTGGCGGCTTGTAACCCATGCGTCCTCCCTTTGCTACGACCTCGCAAGTGCACAAGTATAGCCTGGATCGCCGATGGATTGACACCACTAATGCGTTGAGCCTGGCCTAACGAGCAAGGCCTAACTAGCGACAATTTCTCCCTTTCTTCGCGTGAAATCCCCCGCACCAGACCATAATCCAGATCGATCGGGAGGATTTGATCCTCCATCTGCCGAGCCTGTTCAATCATCTCGTGTTGCCGCTTGATATACCCTGAGTACTTGACGGCAATCTCAACAGGTCCAAAAACCCGCTCATCCGCATCGACTTCAACGCCGAACTGCATAAGATCCAAACAGCCCACTTCCTCACGTCTCAATAAGTCTGCGGCAGAAATAGGTTTTAACAAAACCGCAGTATTCATATTCTGCAAAATTGACTGTGTGGCCGGATTGGGTACGAGAACCTTGCTTTCAATCGCATGAAGCAGCTCCGCGCGCCTAGACATCAAGTCCGCCAAGACTGAAAAATCGCTCTCCGACAACAAGCCAGCTTTATCCGCCACGCCTGCAAGGCGCTCAATCGTATTGTCCTCTCGAAGCACAAGCCGAAACTCAGCTCTCGACGTCATCATGCGATAAGGCTCCCGAGTGCCTTTGGTGATCAAATCATCAATCATCACGCCAATGTACGCTTGATCGCGCCCCAACACGAGCGGTTGCCGACCCAAAATTTTTAACCCGGCGTTGGCTCCGGCAATAAGCCCTTGTGCAGCAGCCTCCTCATACCCGCTCGTCCCGTTGATCTGGCCGGCCAAATAAAGCCCTTCAACCAGCCGGGTTTCTAAAGTGAGTTGCAACTGAGTGGGCTCCACAAAATCATACTCTACCGCATAACCAGGTCTAAGCATCTTGACTGCCTCTAGCCCCGGAATCGTCCGTAAGAATTCATACTGCACCGACTCTGGCAAACTCGTAGAAATTCCCTGCAAATAAATGGAGTTTGTCGAGAGACCCTCAGGTTCCAAAAATGTTTGATGGCGATCTTTATCAGCAAACCGAGTGATCTTGTCTTCTATACTTGGGCAATATCTCGGGCCAACACCCTCTATCATCCCCATATACATGGGCGATTTATCTAAGTTCTTTCGAATGATGTCGTGTGTTTGCTCATTCGTGTAACTCAGATAACAGGCAATCTGCGGAAGCGCGAGCTGAGGTGAACTACGAAATCCAAAGGGAAAGAATTCTTTGTCTCCCCATTGTGGCGTCGCCTTAGCCCAGTCGATACTCTTTGCATCTAGGCGCGCAGGTGTACCCGTCTTGAGTCTGGCCACACTAAAGCCGTGCTCTCGCAATTGCTCAGAAATACCGGTCGTGGCTCGATCACCCACTCGACCACCGGAGCGCCGCTCAAGCCCAATGTACATCACCCCGTTCATAAAGGTGCCCGTGGTAATCACAACTGCATTGGCCCGTATGCTCGTGCCATCATCTGTCACTACTCCCACGCAGCGGCCGTTCTCCAAAATCAATCGTTGAACTTCTCCCTGGCGCACGGCAATCCGCGGATTGCCGTTGAGCCGATCTCCCATCTCCGCACAGTAAAGATCTTTATCACATTGAGCACGAGACCCTCTCACTGCCGGCCCCTTACGTGAGTTCAAGCGCTTAAACTGAATGCAGGTCGCATCGGCAACGGCCCCCATCGCGCCGCCCAGCACATCGATTTCTTTAACAATATGGCCCTTGCCGAGGCCGCCAATCGACGGGTTACAGCTCATATAACCAATACGGTCCAAATTCGTCGTAATCACTAAGGTTTCTAGGCCCAAACGGGCTGAAGCTAAGGCCGCTTCAATGCCTGCATGACCCGCTCCAACGACGATAACTGAAGGTTGAAAATTCATTTTCATTTCCCTAAGCAAAATTCAGAAAACACACGATCCATAACCTGATCGTCAACGGCGACTCCCAGGATCTCATGTAATGCTCGTAACCCGCATTGCAGTTCAAGCGCAATCAAGTCTGGACTAGAGCTCGAATTGAGAAGATTTTGCGTAGCGGTTAGGGCGCGCTTTACGCCTTCCAAACACTCAAAATGCCTCAAGTTGCTAACCAATACCGAGTCCTCCGCCAACTCCTGCCGCACCGAAGATCCAATCCAGTCGCGCAAATCACTCAGCCCCGACCCTGTTGTGGCGCTGACTTCAAACACCGCTCGCGCCCTTGCTCGAATTTCACTAGGCACTTGGGCCTGGCGCTCGAGATCAATTTTATTCACAACCAAGGCGGTCCTATCCCAAGGAATCTGCTCAAAGTGGCTCGCTTCGTCCTGCGAAAAACTAGAGGTGGCATCTATCACTAGAAATAACAGATCCACCTCATTCAACTTACTCAAAGTCCTAGCGATCCCGATCTTCTCCACCTCGTCATCCGACGAACGAAGGCCAGCCGTGTCCAACAGGGTGACTCGAACGCCTTCCAGCATGAGCTCACCCTCCACAAAGTCTCTGGTCGTCCCCGCGATGGGAGTCACTATAGCTCGTTCCTCACCCATAAACGCGTTAAGAAGACTGGATTTTCCAACGTTCGGAGCGCCAACGAAGGCCACCGAGAACCCAGTGCGAATCATTCGACCGCCCTTAAAACCAGAGAGCAACCGGTCCACGCTCGTAGTTGCTATGCGAATACGCTTGGTCAAAGACTCATCTGACGCAATCTCAATGTCTTCAGCTGCAAAATCAATATTGGCTTCGAGATTAGCAAGGACCCATGTCACCAGTTCGACAAGCGCCGACACTTCTTTTGAAAACTCACCCTGCAGTTGTCGCAAAGCCATTTGTGTCGCGCGCGTCGATCGGCTTTGCACCAGCTCTAGGACACTCTCTGCCTGTGCCAAATCCAAACGCCCGGTCACAAATGCACGATAGGTGAACTCACCCCGTTCAGCGACACGCGCACCTGCCAAAATCAGGTTGCGCATGACCTCGTCAACAATCGCCTCACTCCCATGGCAAGAAATTTCTAGCGTGTTTTCACCGGTAAAGCTGCGACCTGCCTGAAAATAGGAAACGAGCACTTCATCCATCGGGCGACCTGAAAGGTCTCGCAAAATCCCGTAGTAAACTCGATGTGATTCAGGCTGAGCGGGGAGGAACGGCGCGATTCGTCGAGTGATGGCAATGGCTTGGTCCCCGCTCAATCGGATAATGGAGATCGCGCCCACACCGTGCGCCGTTGCCAGCGCACAAATTGTCTTACTATCGGTTGCCAAAATTTTCATCGGGGGAGTCGAACTCCTCGCGACCGTCTTCAGTCTCTTTTGTCGGATAGATCTTTATTTTTTTGAAATGTCCATCCCCTACGGAGCGGCTCTTCACTCGGCCATCTTCAGCTAAATACTGATGAATAACTTTTCGATCCTTTGGCGGCAAAGCGCGAAAATAAACGGATCTACCCTTGGAAAGCGCAATCCCCTTCAACTTCTCAGCTAGTGCAATCAACGCGTCGTTGGCCTGCTCGCGAAAGTTTGCGCTGTCCAAATCAATATTGACCTGTAGGTCAGGCATCTGATGTTGAATGGCCCTTCTCACATACAACTGCAGGGCATCGAGGAGCTGCCCTTCTTTGACGGTTAACATTTCCTCGTCTTTTCCAAACATATCTACCCGAACAGATCCATCTTCAGCAGTCTTGATGTCGTAGGACAATTCAAATTGACCCAATTGCAAAACTTGAGAGAGCACGTCATCGATGATTCCAATGGGCCCATCGTCTTTTTTCTTTTTACCGAACAATTTTCCAAACAACGTCATACTATACTCCTGCTAGGTTACGGCTGGTTCTGTTTTTGTGTTTCGCATAAAATACATCTGTTGGACCACACCAAAAACGGCACCCACTAACATATACAGGGTCAATCCGCTTGGTAATGAGGCCATAAAGAAAGTGAAAATAAATGGCATTAGCAATAGCAGTTTTGCTTGTGCCGGATCCATCGTCGTCATCGGTGTAATCTTCTGTTGAAAGAACATGGTTATACCCATAAGCACCGGCAATACATAAAATGGATCTTTCAGTGACAAATCATGGATCCAGAAACCAAATGGCGCCTGATACAATTCAATGCTGTTCCCCAGCACCTGATACAGCGCCAAAAAAATGGGAAACTGCAACAGTACAGGCAGGCAACCCGCGAGGGGGTTGGCTTTGTGTTCACGCATAAGAGACATCATCTCTTGCTGCTGCTTGGCTTGGTCGTCCTTATATTTTTCGCGAAGCGCTTGAATCTTCGGTTGCAAAACCTGCATTACACGCATCGATTTATAAGAGTAGATGTTCAAAGGCAAAACCAGCAGACGCACGACCACCGTCAATAGAATCACGGCCACGCCCCAATTGCCCACGAGCGTGTAGAACGAATTGAGTAGCTCTAAGATTCTTCGCCCAATCCAGTTGAAAAAACCGAAGTCGACGACCTTGGCCAAATTGTCATCAATTGAAACAAGTCTAGAATGAGCTTTGGGGCCGACAAATGCCTTATAGGAGAGCTCAAAATCTTGATTGCGATTGAGCACAGGATAATGCAGCAACAGATCCGCCGCTTTACTCGCTCGGTTCAACCGCCCCTTCACTTCAGGAATGACAGAGGAGTTATCAACAATTGCTTGGGTGAAATACTGTGATCCGAGAGACGCGATTTTCACGCCGTTCCAGGACTTATTCATATCCTCTTCACCAAAGACAACTCGTTCATCCGAATCCGCCGTATGCACGTAAAACTCTTGTCTTTGGAATTGCGGCATCAAAAAATTGGCAGATACGATCGGTTCAACTTCGTCTGTGAGGGCAGTCGTCAACCCAACAAACCGATCATCTTTGCCCGACGCCACCACTTTGAAATCAATCAAGTAATCTTTGGGATGAATTTCCATCGTCTTGGTAATCAACAGGCCGCCCACGCGGGCTCGGCCGACAAACAAATTCGGATTGATCGTCTCGATTGTGAAGTCTAGGGGATCGAGCCGACCTAAAAGCCGAGTTTCAAAGGGCAAAAGGTGCTCTTCTGGATGGCCGATCTCGATGATTTGGCCGTCATGGGTCTTATAGCGCAACACTTTGAACCCTTTTACCCCCATCCCTCGAGAGGAAATATCAAAGCTTAAAGTCTCACTCGTATAGGAAATGAGCTTCTCGGGTGCAGCTACGATCGCCGGAGAGGATTCGGGGGACGTGACACCCAAATCCGAATTATTACTTGCCTTGGTCTCCGATGCCACGCCGCCAGCTGGCGAACTCACGGCGCCTGCTGGATTCGCAGCGGGAGTTTCTGCGGTGGGCTCAGCTGTCTTATTGTAGATATCAGGATACTTGCTTTGCATGTAGGACTGCCAGCCCACAAAGATCACACCTACCAAAACGACAGCCAGAAGGGTGCGGGTGTCTAAAAAGCTCGTGCTCTCATTGCTGTTCTTCAAGATGACCTCGGTGTTGTGGAACTGGATCAAATCCAGACGGTCCCAAAGGATGACATTTCAAAAGTCGTCGTGCCGTGAGAACTGCTGCATGGTGGGCTGGATGTGACTCAAAAGCTTGTAGAGAATAATGTGAACACGTCGGATAAAAACGGCAGCTTCGTCCCAGCAAAGGCGAGAGAATAAGTCGGTAGGCTGAAAGCAGAGCTACCGCCAACTCACGGAGCACGAACTGCAGCACCCATCTTGGATTTAGGTAGCCGCTGCAAACGGACCAAAATTTTTGCCATGGCTTCATCAAACTCCTCACGCCCCAACGACTTGTAGAATCCAATCTCGCGTCGTTTGAAAACAAGATTCATGTCTAAACTTAGGTTCTCACCAATCGCTTTTCGCAGATACTCCCTGCCCCATCGCCTCAAGCGATTCCGAACGACAGCGGTCCCTATGTGACGAGAGATAGTCCATCCACATCGAACCACTTGTCTATCCGTCCTCTGAAGACTCACGAGAAGCCAGCTGTTCACGTGGAACACCTGCCCCTCGGCCTTAAGCTTTAGAAAGTCTGCACGGCGGGACAAAGAACGAAAATGCGATTTATTTTCCACCTGTAGTTACGGACAGACTCTTGCGGCCTTTCGTGCGCCGTCGAGCAATTACCTTGCGTCCACTCTTGGTGGCCATTCGAGTTCGAAACCCATGGGTCTTCTTACGCCGTTTACGACTCGGCTGATACGTACGCTTTGGCATGAATGCCTCCAGTTAATTAGCGACCTGACGCGCCAATAAAGCACATTGCCAATTTCACAGTCAAGATTCAGGATGATCTGTTTTTGCGTCTAATTTTCGATAAGTTGCCCAATCTGCCTCAATAATGCGCACAATGAGTCAAAAGAGGCCACCCAGCACCAATTGATCCGAATCATTGAAAGTTTTATCTACCAGTGTTAATCGAAACCCCTATTTATCCACATTTTTCGGCGGGGAGCCAAAACGTGATCCCAATCAGCAATCCAGATCAAGATTTTTGGTTTCAGATCCGGACTCAATTGAAGTCTAAAAATCAAAACAACAAGCCCCTCCAGATGTGGTTTGAACCCACTCATTTAGTGGGTGTTGAAGACCGACCCTCCGGCCGTTGCTTTATCCTTGGCGTTCCAACTGAGTTGCATAAGTTCTGGATTTCGCAAAATCTATTGGACCGAATTTGCTCGGAAATTTCAGCACTTTATCAAAACCAATTTCAAATTGAACTCGTTGTAACCGGTCAAAGCTCACAGCCTGCTTACGAAATTCAAACGCATCATGCAGACGTGAAGCCACCTATTCCGGGGCTCGAAACCGGGGTTGTAGCCAGTGCCTTTGGCAACCAACGAGACATGTTAAATACCGACTACACTTTTTCGACATTTGTTGTTGGGCGTAACAATGAATTTGCCCACGCGGCCTCTTTTAGTATTGCTGAAAGCCCGGGCAAAGAAAACTATAACCCCCTATTCATCTGTGGGCCCACGGGAATGGGTAAAACCCATTTGTTAAATGCCGTCGGCAATCACATTCGAACGGCGTTTCCGCACTTACGTATTCTATACGTTTCGGCCGAGAGATTTTTAAATGAGTGCATCTCCAGCATTCGACGGCATGAGATGGATAAATTTCGAGTTCGATATAGAGATCAGTGCGATGTTCTCTTAATGGACGACATTCAAGTTCTGGGACGTGGTGAGGCAGTCCAAGAGGAGTTTTTTCACACGCTCAACGACTTCTTTGAAAAGGATCAGCAAGTTATTGTCGCCTCGGATCGCATGCCAAAGGACATCAAAGGCTTGGAAGATCGAATCCGCACCCGCCTGGAGTGGGGTTTAATCGCAGATATTCAGATGCCAGACATCGAAACACGAGTTGCTATCCTAAAATATAAGGCCGAGCGAAAGAACATCCTGCTTCCAAATGAAGTGGTCAGCCATATTGCACGCATTTCAAAACGCTCCATCCGAGAACTCGAAGGCAACCTGAATAAAGTGAAGATGTTCTCAGAGCTACAGGGTTTACCGATGAGCTTAGATTTGGCGAAACGCGTTTTATCTACCCATGATGATGTCGCCACAATAACTATCGATGACATTCAAAAGTTGGTGTCGGATCACTACAAAGTTCGCGTCCCAGATATCAAATCTCGCACCCGGACCAAGCCGCTTGTTATAGCGCGTCAAGTGGCAATGTGGTTGGTGAAAAAGCATCTCGATCGTTCGCTTGTGGAGATTGGTCGATCGTTCGGCGGCAAGGATCATACCACCGTCATGAATGCTTTGCGTCGGATTGAGGATCAACTGAATAAGGACTCTGAGATCAAGCGTGATATCGACGAGTTAGAGGGTCGAATCCACAATATCACAGGGGTGTAAATGTGGATCGTGGATAACTCTGTGGAGAGAGGGGTGAGTAACTCGGTGGATTGGAGTTACACCTCAATTGGTGTGGATTGGCGACCGAGATTCGAGGCTCAATGTCCACAGATAATATTGATGAAATTCAGGGGCTTAAGTAGATAACAGGACAAACTACACCCCCTACTACGACTACTATATTTTTATACTTATATAAGAAGGTTTTAATAGACCGATTTTGAAACAGAATAGTGGAATTGAAAATAAAGAACAGGCCTCAGGAGGGCAACAGTGAAACTGTCGGTTGAAAAGAAGGATTTTTTAAATGTAATCGCTCGCGCACAAAACATCGTTGAGAAGCGCAACACGATGCCGATTCTAGTTAACGTTCTTCTCGATGCGGAGGGTTCAAGGTGTCGGGGTTTTGCCACAGACCTAGAAGTCAGTTTGGCAGATGAGATCCCTGCCCAAGTAAAATCTCCCGGCAAAGTTGTGGTCAATGCCAAGAGCCTTTTTGAAATTGTAAAAGAGCTGCCAGATGGCAAAATTGAGCTGGAGCGAAAAGAAAATAACTGGCTTAAGATCACCCAAAACCGATCGGTTTTTAATATTGTGGGTGTGAGCCCCGAGGAATACCCGATCTTCCCCACTTTCGTGACTCAAGAGTTTGTAAAAATTGAGCGAGATGTTTTATCCGAAATGATTGAGAAAACTTTGTTCTCTGTCTCGACTGATGAAACTCGATACCATCTAAATGGAGTCTATTTAGAAATTCGAAACGATAAAGATGGACCCACTTACCGAATGGTGGCAACTGATGGGCATCGATTAAGTATGATTGACCGGCAAATCAATGGCGGTCAGGCTAAAGATGCTAGCCAAGGTGTTATTATTCCTCGCAAAGGCCTGCATGAAATTAGAAAATTGCTAGATCATGTGCATGACTCTGTGGAGATCGCCATTGAGGGCGCTCAACTGATCGTGCGCAAAGGTACAACCGTGCTAATGATTCGTCTGATCGAGGGAAAGTATCCCAACTATCAACAGCTTATTCCACAGACACTCAAAGAGAATTTTTTAGTTCAGCGTGAAGTGCTGCTGAGCTCTTTGAAGCGTGTTTCTCTATTGTCCAACTCCAAATCGAAAGGTGTTACATTTTCGCTGTCGGCTGGAAAAATGGATATCACTTCAAATAATCCTGAACTCGGAGATGCCAAAGAGGATCTCGAGGTGGACTACAAGGGTAAAGATTTAAAGATTGGTTTCAATGCGCGATTCATTTTGGACGTTATATCGACTATGCAAGACGATATTGTGCGGTTTGAATTCAACGACCAACTTTCACCGGTATTGATCTTGCCACATCAAGAGAGAACGTACACTTGCCTCATTATGCCCATGCGAATTTAGCTCGTGAATGAGATTTCAGTCCGTTAGACTTCACAATTTTCGCAACTATCGTGAGCTCAGTTTGGAAATTCCGCCTGGAGTTGTGGTTTTTGAAGGTCCAAATGGCAATGGAAAAACAAACCTCATCGAGGCGCTTTTTTTACTTTTGCGAGGGGATAGCTTTAGGCCCACGTCCACCCAAAGCCTACTGTTTCATAGAGAAAATCACGTTGCGTCGCAGTTTCAAATTCAAGCAGAACTGACTCATCTGGACCTCACACATGAGCTTCGACTCTACACCTCTGAGGGAAAACGCCACCTCAGTTGGAATGGAAACCGTGTACCCGCTGAGCAAGTCGCGCGGAGCTTTCCCCTGGTGCTATTTTCACCAGAGAGTCTTTCGGCAATCAAAGAGGGGCCAGAAGAACGACGAAAATTGCTCGACGATATGGTGCTCACTCACACACCGGCGGCTTTCAAAATACTTCGAGATTTCCGCCGCTCTCTCAAAACGCGAAATCGAATCTTGCGAGATTTTAAACGTGGAGTGACTCCAAGGAGTCAAACGATCGATTTGCTTGAAAGTATTGATCCACTATTTCTTCCGCTCGCCACCGAGTTGACGATGGCTCGCCTGACTGCGCTAAGATCCATTCAAGCTGATTTAGAAGGTGCATTGCAGTACGTTCTGGAGCGCAAAGATGTGGATATCTCGGTGGAATATGTGATCTCGTCCGAAAATGCTCTGCATTGGGGCCGTTCAGACCTACTTTCTGCAATGCACAAAAGGACGGTAGAGCTGCGTGAGTCTGAGCTCTCTTCTGGCAACTCTCTTGTGGGGCCTCAAAAGCATGACATTCGCTTTCTGTTTGCCGGTAAGGACTCCCGGTTTTTTTGTTCGCAAGGGCAGCAAAGAGCCTTAATTTTATCTTTCAAGATGGCCCAAATCCTGTATCATCATCGAACTTATCAGGTTTTTCCTTTTTTACTCTTGGATGATGTCCTGTCGGAACTCGATCCGATACGACGTTCAAATCTGATAAAGTTTTTGAAAGACATCCCGGCGCAGATTTTTTTGACCACGACCGATCTGTCTTTCTCGATGGATTTTGGCGATCGTGGGATCCGGGTGTTTCACGTTGAAAACGGAGCTGTTTCGGCGGTTTAAACTCAGCCTAAATGGCAAAATGGGGTTAGTTTAGTGCAAGAAAATCAAAAAGCATATGATGCATCATCGATTCAAGTTCTAGAGGGTCTTGAGGCCGTTCGCAAGCGCCCTGGTATGTACATCGGGGATACCACTTCTCGTGGTTACCATCACTTAGTGTACGAAGTCGTAGACAATTCTGTAGATGAGGCCTTGGCTGGTCACTGTAAACAAATTGGCGTGACCATTCACGTGGACGATTCTTTGACTGTGGAGGATGACGGCCGCGGTATTCCGATAGACAAACACAAGGGTGGAAAGTCTGCCCTTGAAATCGTTATGACCGTTTTGCACGCCGGTGGAAAGTTCAATAACGACAGTTACAAAGTTTCAGGTGGACTCCATGGAGTTGGTGCCTCTGTGGTAAATGCTCTGTCGATTGGTTGCCAAGTCACGGTTCGACGAGACGGATCTGTTTGGAAGCAAAATTATATAAAAGGAATTCCACAAGGAGACGTCGCTAAAACAGGCGAGACAGACAAAACAGGAACGACAACCACTTTCAAACCAGATCGAGAAATTTTTAAAGATGAGAGCATCAAGTTTGACTTCAATATTCTCGCCAACCGCTTCAGAGAACTAGCCTTCTTAAACGCCGGTCTAACCATTTCCTTAAATGATGAACGGACCGGGCAAAAGCAAGACTTTCATTACACGCATGGAATTCTAGAGTTCGTTGCCCACATGAACGAAACAAAAAAGCCCACTCATCCTGAAGTCATATTCTTTAAGGGCACAAAGGATGATGTTGAGGTTGAAATTGCTATGCAGTGGAATGATTCTTATTCAGAATCTATTTACACATACTGCAACAACATCAACACCATTGAGGGTGGGACTCATCTTATTGGCTTTCGAACGGCCCTCACTCGATCTGCCAACAGCTATGCTACGACAAAAAACCTCATCAAAGATCTTGAAGCCAATTTAGAGGGTGAAGATATTCGTGAAGGTTTGGCAGCTGTTGTTAGCGTCAAGGTACGGGAGCCTCAGTTCGAAGGTCAGACAAAAACCAAGCTCGGCAACAATGAAGTAAAGGGCGTTGTTGAGACTCTTGTGAACGAAAAGCTATCGGATTGGTTTGATCGCAACCCATCCGTCGCCAAAACTATTATCACAAAGTGTGTTGAGGCCGCTCGAGCGCGCTTGGCTGCACGTAAGGCACGTGATTTGGCTCGCCGAAAGACGGCGCTGGATAGTGGTTCGCTCCCAGGGAAAATGGCCGACTGTCAAGAGCGGGATCCCGCCAAATGTGAAATCTATTTGGTTGAGGGAGATTCTGCGGGCGGCTCCGCAAAACAGGCCCGCGATCGCCGTACTCAGGCGGTCTTGCCCCTCAGGGGAAAGATTTTAAATGTAGAAAAAGCGCGATTTGATAAGATGCTTGGCAACGAAGAAATAAAAATGATGGTGGCAGCCTTAGGCACCGGAATTGGGCGCGAAAATATCAATATTGATAAAGTTCGCTACCACAAAATCATAATCATGACGGATGCGGATGTGGATGGATCGCATATTCGCACGCTGCTTCTCACATTTTTCTATCGTCAGCTCCCTGCAGTCATTGAGAAGGGTTATATCTATATCGCGCAACCCCCTCTCTACCGGGTGAAAAAGGGCAACAGCGAAAAGTATCTCAAAGACGAAAAGGCACTTACGCAGCATCTGATGGATTTGAGTTTGTCGAAGGTCAACATGCTGAACATCAGAGCTGGTACTACCGAAGTCGAACTTAAAAAATTCATTTTGAATATCCACAAATACGACAACATTTTACGCTCAATGGGCAATCGCTTTGATCGAGATGTAATCACCCATTTCTTACGCCAACCGCACACTCTTTCCGAAATTTTGAAATCTGAAAGCACAAGTCGCTCGGTTTTCGAACAGTTGCAAAAATGGGCGCGTGAAAATCCGCTCAACGGTCTGACTGAAGCGAAAGTGACCATTGTCAAAAATGCTGAGTTTGATGATTACAATGTCACAGTGGAGACAACTAAGTTTGGTTACATGCAGACAACGGTTTTCGACCGTCACTTAGCAGAGTCTTTGGAATGGAAGGAGTTGAGTGAACTGTGGAACAGCTTTCATAATTTGGCTCCTCTCCCCATGCGCTTGAGTGCACAAGATCCAACGGAAGAGGCACAGGAGTTTACCGACTACGTCAGCTTCTACAATCACGTTATGGAGATTGGTAAAAAGGGCATCTATGTCCAGCGATACAAGGGTCTTGGAGAGATGAACCCTGAGCAGCTGTGGAGTACAACTTTGAATCCAGAGAACCGTAATTTGCTGAGAGTTTCAATCGGCGATGCGCTTGCTGCGGATGAAACATTCAGTATCTTGATGGGTGAACAAGTTGAACCGCGGCGCAAATTTATTCATGACAATGCGCTGTTAGCTAAAGAACTCGATGTTTAGTCGATTAGGGTGTGGCCATGGAAAATGATGTAAATAGAATTTCAGATGTCGACATTAACAAAGAGATGCGAGAGGCCTACCTCCAGTACTCAATGAGCGTCATCGTCGGACGGGCCTTGCCAGATGTGCGCGATGGTCTAAAGCCCGTGCATCGTCGAGTCCTATACGCGATGAACGAACTGAGTAACACTCACGACAAGGCCTATAAAAAATCAGCCCGTATCGTCGGGGATGTTATTGGTAAATACCATCCACATGGCGATATGGCTGTGTACGATACGATTGTTCGTATGGCTCAGGACTTTTCACTCCGCTATCCCTTAGTCGACGGCCAAGGTAACTTCGGTTCTATTGATGGGGACGCGCCAGCCGCGCCTCGATACACAGAAATCCGTATGACCCAACTGGCCGAGGAGTTGTTGGTCGATATCGAGAAGGATACGGTTCCTTTCGGTTGGAACTATGACGACTCTTTACTCATTCCGCACGTCCTCCCTGCAAAATTTCCGAACTTGTTGATTAACGGTAGTGCTGGAATTGCTGTGGGCATGGCCACGAATATTCCGCCGCACAATATGAATGAAGTGATCGATGCTTGTATTGCACTGATTAAAGAGCCAACTATTCCAATAGAGGATTTGATTCGAATTATCCCGGGGCCAGACTTCCCAACAGCCGGAGTCATTGCGGGTGTGGCGGGCGTGATTCAAGCCTACAAGACTGGTCGAGGGGTTATCACCTTGAAGGCTGTGGCTGAGATCGTTCCTAAGAAGGATCGTGAAGAAATCATCGTTACTGAAATCCCCTACCAAGTGAATAAGGCGAAGCTCATTGAGAGCATGGCAGATTTGGTAAAAGACAAGCGCATTGAGGGGATTTCAGATATCCGCGATGAATCTTCGCGTGAAGGTATGCGAATCGTAATTCTCCTGAAGCGCGGAGAAAACGCGCAAGTTATTTTGAATCGTCTGTATAAATTCACCCAATTGCAAGTGAGCTTTGGAATTATCATGTTGGCTCTGGACAACAGAAACCAGCCAGTCGTTTTTAATCTCAAGCAAATGCTTGAAGCCTTTTTAGCTCATCGCAAAGATGTCGTAACTAGGCGCTGCATTTTTGAACTCAAAAAAGCTGAAGCCCGTGCGCATATCCTGGAGGGATTGAAGAAGGCGCTGGATCAAATAGACGCAGTGATAGCGACGATCCGAGCTTCAAAAGAGGCGGACATTGCCAAACAAAATTTGATAGCTCAGTTTGGATTTTCTGAAAAGCAGTCGCAGGCCATTTTAGATATGCGCTTGCAACGCTTGACGGGGCTCGAGCGACAGAAAATCTTAGATGAGCTGGAGGAAATTCGTAAACGCATTGCTTGGTTGAGGCAAGTGCTGTCGAATGTAGATGAAATATACAAAATCATTGTACAAGAGTTAGAAGATGTAAAAGCCGAGCACGGCGATGTGCGCCGCACCCGAATCGAGCGCTCGAATGAGGAGTTGCAACTTGAGGACCTCATTGCCAAAGAGGAAATGGTCGTATCTATGACCCACTCTGGCTACATCAAGCGTATTCCTGTCGATGAGTATCGCCTACAAAAGCGTGGGGGTAAGGGACTCAAGGGCGCAGAGCAACGTGACGAAGATTATGTACGCCGCGTGTTTTCAGCCAACACTCACACTATGATCTTGTCATTCTCTGACCGCGGAAAACTGTATTGGACAAAGGTACACGAGCTACCCCTGGGATCTCGCACGAGCAAGGGCAAAGCAATCAACAATGTTGTTCAACTAGCCAGTGGCGAGAGTATTCGCGCGATTTTGCCGGTCGAAGAGTTTACCGAAAGTAGCTTTATCGTGATGCTGACTGAGAAGGGCATTATCAAGAAGACGACCTTAGGCGCGTTTTCCCGACCTCGTCCCAGTGGCCTCATTGCATTGACCATTGAGCTTGAGGACAACTTGATTGATGCGAAAGTGTCTAATGGCAAGGATGATATCTTTATTGTCACCAAAGAGGGCATGTCGATTCGGTTTGATGAAGACGATGTCCGAGCGATGGGGCGCGCGGCTCGCGGAGTCAAAGGAGTTAATCTCGCCTCGAGTGACAAGGTGGTTGGACTAGAAGTAGTGGCTAAGGACAGCAAAGAGACAATTCTGATTGTCACAGAGCATGGCTTTGGTAAACGCACAGTGATCGATGAATACCGCTCACAAAGTCGCGGCGGAGTAGGACTCATTACCCAAAAGACAACGGACAAAGTGGGTTTTGTGGTTTCAGCTCGTTTAGTGAAAGATCAACATCAAATCTTGATTAACACGAACAGTGGTCAATCCATAAGAATGCGTTGCTCAGATATCTCAGTCATCAGTAGAAACACTCAGGGCGTAAAACTTATGAACCTAAATGAAGGTGAATTTGTTACGAGTGTCGCACTCCTTGAAGAAGACGATGTTCTTGTTGAAGGTGCCGAGACTTGAAGTTTATGCTGCGGATCGTGCTTTTTGCGGCTCTGCTTCAGGGCTGCTCAGGTTGCACCTTTCGCTTTGATTGGGTCGATCAATTGCGTGCAGAGCGGGCGCTTGTTAGACAAGACTACTCTGAGGCCATTCGCCTATTAGAAAAAATCATGAAAGCCGACCCTGATACCGAACGCGCTCTTTCGGCCTCGAGAATGGCTGCGCCGATTGCGCATATTCAGACAAAAAATTATGCGAAGGCGGTGGAATTCTATAAGCATATCGTTCTTCGCTCACAAAGTGCCGAAGAGAGAAAAACGGCACAGCGATTCATTGCCCAAATTCAATTTGAAAATCTACACGAATACGATCATGCCGTATTGGAATATGAGCGGCTATTGAATTTAGAATTAACAGCCAGCGAACAGTTTCGCTACCGAATGAATTTGGCTAAGGCCCACTTCAACCTGAACAACATTGGCCAAGCACTTACAGAAATCGACGTCATCTTAAAAAAATCTAAATCACCGGATGAAATCTTTGAAGCGAAGGTCCTCAAGGCCAATACAGAGGTCTCCGCCAAGCGACTCAATGAATCGGTGGCCCTTTGGCAGCAGATCATCCAGGAGTTTCCAGAGAAGGCGAAAAAAGAAAACATAGCTCTGAATCTGACGGTTGTTCTGGAGGAGCTCGGAGAATTCGAAAAGGCGATTGAATTGTTGGTGGCGATGCGAGAGGGCTACCCCCAGCGAGATTTTTTGGATCTTCGAATCCAGCGTTTAAGAGAACGTCGAGACAACCAACCGGGGGCACATGGTCTCAAAAGATAAAAATTCCGGCAAAAAAGGCCTCGTTTTTATGGGAGTGGCATTTGAGCTTGTGGGAATGTGCTTTGGCGGATACTTTCTCGGCGAGTATATCGATGAAAAAATGGGTTGGAAGAACTGGGCGGCCACTTACCTGGTCCTCATCCTCTTGGTGGGATGGTTTGTTCATCTCATTTACCTTCTTCGTCGATTTGAAAAGGATGTAGAGGATTCAAAACCCCAATCTTAGACAACTTCTGGTAGTGCAGCTGGCCTTGGGTGGGTGTGTGGCAGGGCTAGCTCTTGCATACCATAGCTTTGAACTCGGCGTATCCGCAGCACTAGGAGCTGCTCTGATGGGGCTGAATGTGGTCCTTTTGGGTTGGAGCTGGGCGAGACTATTGCAAAAGAAATCAATTGCATGGACGGTCATGATCATTGTAATCAAGTACGCGGTTTTGTTAGGTTCAATTTACATTTTGGCCCAAGAGTCCTGGTTTATGCCTCTCGGTGTAGCCTTGGGTATTGGGAGTTTTGTAATGGCTGCCCTTCTTTTTGGGCTATTTGATCGCCGGAAAGTGTTAGGTAAAATTGGTTCATTTTAATTGGATGCAGCTTGTTCCCGGAGTCACTCACCACAATGTGCACGTGGCTACGGGTCTAGCTGTAGGCGGGCTTTTGGTGATGGGTGCAGCAGCTGGCAGACTAGCTTTGGGTCGCGGAGAAGCGGCAGTCGCTCCGGCCTCGCGATTTTCGCTCAAGGGAGTATTTGAGCTGATTTTAGAGTTCATTGTCGGCCTAGCGGATATGATCATTGGTGAAGCGGGCCGAAAATTTGTCCCCATGTTTGCAGCTATTTTCCTGTTTGTTTGGTTTAACAATTTGAGCGGACTTCTGCCGGGGATGACGCCTGCAACGGACAATATCAACACCACACTGGCTATCGGGATATTCTCTTTCGTGATGTACAATTTCTACGGTATCAAAGAGCATGGGCTTGCCTATTTTAAGCACTTTTTAGGGCCGCTTCTTCTTCTCGCTCCGCTGATGCTTCCGATTGAGCTCATCGGGCATGCTGTGCGCCCCCTCACACTTGGCCTGCGATTGTACGGAAATATAATGGCCGATCACACCGTTGTAAGTGTTTTCGTTGGCATGTTTGAAAATCTTTGGTTTATTCCAATACCAGCTATTTTTTATGGAATGGGAATCTTTGTAGCATCGATGCAGGCCTTTGTTTTCACGATGCTCTCAATGATTTACGTTTCAATGGCAGTTGCGCACGATCACTAACCCCAAGCAGTAACACTTAAAGTTCAGCAAAAGAGGAGAATCTAGAATGAAAAAGGCAACGTTTGTATCTTTGGCCGCGATGTTGGTTTCCACACAGGCATATGCTCAAGCAGCGGAAACAGCCAATGCAATGGGCGATAAAGGTTTGTATGCACTCGGTCTGGCAATCATGCTTGCTTTAGGTGCGTTTGGTGCAACTTCTGCACAAGGGAAAGTTGGAGCTGCCGCAATGGACGGATTGGCTCGTAACCCCCAAGCACGCGATAGCATGTTTGTGCCCATGATCGTTGTTCTGGCTCTTATCGAATCTTTGTTCATCTTGACTTGGATTGTAGCCAACACGATGTCAGGCAAAATCTAGTTTTTACGAACAGCAAAAACTAAAGCCGTAATTGGAAATCCAATTGCGGCTTTTGCCTTTTTTGGCCCTAGAGCATAGGTTTAACTATGGCCTCAAATTGTTGTTGTATGCGCTTGAGTCCATCGGGAGTAGACGACTCAAAGCGTAGGACCAAAACAGGCTGAGTATTTGAGGCCCGTGCAAGCCCCCACCCATCACTAAAACTCACCCGAATTCCATCAATCAGATTGGTTTTATACTGACTAGACGGAGCCATAAATTTCTCTTTAAGGGCCGCAACGATCAAATGTTTCTTTTCTTCTGTCGTATCAATTCGAATTTCTGGCGTGCAGTGTGATGGAGGAAGCTCGGCAAGTAGCTCTGGAATCGTCTTTTTCGTGCTCGCCAATATCTCAATGACTCGAAGGCCTGCATAAATAGCGTCGTCGTAGCCGTAGTTTCGGTCAGCAAAGAAGATATGTCCGCTCAACTCCCCGCCAAAAGGAGAATGTTCAAGCTTCACCTTTTCTTTGATGAGGGAGTGGCCGGTTTTCCACATGATGGGAACGCCACCTTTATTTCGGACAAAATCGTACATTCGATCCGAACATTTGACATCTCCAATGATTTTGCTGCCAGGAGCCTGCTTGAGAATGGCCGACGAAATTAAGACCATCATCTCATCGCCTAAGACAAATCTTCCTTGGTGATCGACCAGTCCAATTCTGTCCGCATCACCGTCGAATCCAATTCCCACCAGAGCCTTCGTGCGGAGCACCTCTGACTTCAGAGCCGTCAAGTTCTCCTCAACGGTGGGGTCTGGATGATGATTGGGGAAATTTCCATCAGGTGTCTCAAACAGAATTGTGGGTTTTAAGCCGATAGCTTCAAACAGTCTTCGAGCGATGATTCCTGCGGCGCCGTTGCCACAGTCCAAAACGACGGGCAAATCTTTTAGATGCTTAAATTCCTCTCGATACCTCTCCACGTAGGGCGTGAGAATATCAATGTGCTCTTCACTGCCTGGGCCAGTGGTGTAGTCGCCAGAGTTGATGATTTTCTCTAGACCCTTGATCTCGTCTCCAAAAATTGTCGTCTTGTTCAATGAAATTTTGAAGCCGTTGTATTCGGGTGGATTGTGCGAGCCGGTTACCATAATGCCGCCAACAACCTTATCCACTGTAAAAGTTGAGAAGTAGCTGATGGGTGAGGTGATTAAACCAAGGTGGATGACATGGGCCCCCGCCGACATGAAACCTCTGGCCAGAGCCAAAGCAATTGCGGGGCTTGAGAGGCGGGCATCATAACCAAGAGTCAAATGAGGCTGAGCCTGACCCGTTTTACGGCGCACGTGGGTGACAAAAGCCTTGCCCAGATGAAATGCAAAATCGAGGTCAAAGTCAGATTCATAGACTCCACGAATGTCATATTCGCGAAAGATAACGGAGTTCATTTTCATACTGGCCCCTTATTTACTAACCGTATAGCTGTGAGCAGAGCATCCCGCATGGATCCATGCTCGGCCATATTTTGTCCAAAAATATCCTTTGCGCAACCATGGTCAACACTTGTGCGCACAAAGGGTAAGCCAAGCGTAACATGCACGCCACTTTTAAATCCGTGGGCCAGTTTAAACGGGATGAGCCCCTGATCATGATAAAGCGCCAAATAAACGCCCACGCGCTTGGCAATGTGTGGCAAGAAGGCTGAGTCAGGGACTAGCGGGCCGAGGATTTGATCGACGTAGGCTCTAGACGTTGCAAATTTCTTGAGGCCGACCTCTTCGCTGCCAATCAAGCCGTCTTCACCGGCGTGTGGATTTAGACCCAACAATCCGATGGGCAATCGCCGACGTGAGGCTGAGAGGGTTGAGCGTAAAGTCTTAGCCGCGGCAAAGGCCTTGGCGAGAAGCTCTGGGTTTAAAGACTGGATGGCGTCTTTAAGCGGCTTGTGTCCAGTCGCTAAAACCACAGAAAATTCTGTGCCGACAAAACCCATAAAAAGCGCCGGTGATTTTGCAATACGTCCTAAAATTTCTGTATGGCCCAAGTCTTTGAGATGGGCGGCTACGATGGATGTCTTTGAAAGAGGTGCAGTGACTAAGGCCGCAAACTGTCCACTTAAACAAAGGCGCGCCGCCTGCTCAATCCAAATGGGCGGCAAGTGCTGCGAGCGAACTTCAATTAAATGAGTCGACTGATAGCCGAGCTTTGCGGCGTCTTCAAGGCTAATGACCGTGACGCGTTTAAACTTTCGGTCCACCCGCTGCTCTAGCATTTGATAAAATCGACGCTGCTGAGGTATATCTACGGCCGCCCGCACGACCACAAACTGAACTCCAGGTCTCGGCCCAAGATCTGCCAGGGCCTTTGCCGTAACCTCCCAACCGACCCCGTCAAGATCGCCGGTGGTAATTATGATCCGAAGTCGTTTAGAAGCCATTGATTCGGATAAAGGCCTCATCACGCCGTTGGGTTAACCATTGTCTAAACTGACGCTTAAAAGCGTCGCCATAAAGAACTCGGCGGATATCCTCACGCTCTTCATCCAGCTTGGGATCTGATATCAGGGTTTTTTTGTTTACCTTAACGATTTGAAATCCAGACGAGGTCCGTAAGACTTCGCTATATTCTCCCGGCCCTAATTTGCGTACAGCCTTGTCAATTTCTCCAATCATCTCACCGGCACGAAAGGTTCCGAGCGAACCACCCTTGCTGAAGTTTCCGTCCTCACTAAACTGCTCAGCTAGCTTTTCAAAAGATTGACCAGACTTTAGGCGCTCCCAAACGGCCTGTGCTCTGGCGCGCGCGGCCTCGGCTCCGCCGTTCTTAGGGTTCAGAAAAATATGGGACAGGGAGTACTCAAAAATTTGAGAAGCTGAAGGACCTTTTTTTGCCATGTAATAGCTGCTGATGTCCTCGTCTGAAATGCGAATCTTTGAGGTGATCTCGCGCTCTATCAAACCCTGTCGCTCCAGACTTGTTTTAATAAAGTCTTGGTAATCCGACATGGTTACACCCTTTGCCTTCAGCGCCTCTTGCAACTGCTGCCGAGAGATGTTGTTGTTTTTGGCGATGGTCCGAATCTCCTGCTCAACGCGCTCAATAGTGACTTCCATGCCCTTCCGCTTAACTTCAGAGTCAATCAAGCTTTCATCGATCATCTCATTCAAAAGAGCATTGCGATCTTTCAAAAGCGTTTGTGGATCGACTAGCTTTAAAAGGGCGTCATCAACGAGGCCCCCATTCTGCAACTTTTTTCTAAATTTTTCGGTGTCAGAGAGAGTGATGACCTGGTCGTTGACGATGGCGACGATCTTCTCAACGACTTTTGCCTGAAGCGGAAGGCTAAGCGTCAGACTTACGAATACAACAAGTTGGTAAATAGCTCGGGGGATCAATGATTTTTTCACTGCGCTTTTGTCTCCACTTTTAAGGCATCAATGAAAGCTTGGTCCTTGTAGACCCGAGCTTTCCGCGTTTGCTGCTCTAGCCATGCAAGATAGAGGGATTGTTCATTTTTTTCCATTAAAATGCGCCTTACCTCGGTCTTAGATTCCGCGTATCCCCGAACACGTGAGGGGCGACGCGAAACCAACTCAAATATGTGATATCCAAACGCACTCTTCAGTATCGGGCTGCGCCGACCCACCTTCATGTGAAAGGCAGGCTCAAAGACATCCGAAAGACCCTTCTCGATCCAACCGACATTTCCACCCCGCGGTCCCTCGGGTGAAATTGAGTATTTTTTGGCGAGCGCGGTCATGGAGGTCCCCTTTTTTAACTCGGACTCCATAATTTTTGCATCGCTTTCGGTCTCTACTAGGATTTGCCGAATCTGTGCAGACTCCTTTTCTGAAAACTGCGCCTTATTGTTGTCGTAAAAATCTTGAAGCTCTTGCTCTTTTGGCTCTTCTGTCGCCTCAAAAATTTTTTGCATGACGAGCTTTTGCAGCAGCGACCCCTGCAAGCGTTCTCGCCACTGACTAAATGTGAGACCTTCCTCGGCAAAGGCCTGTTGAAAAGCCAAATCGTCGGGATACGACTTTTGTATTTGTTGAACTTGTGCCTCAACGTCCTCAGCTTTAAGCATGATGCCATTGTCTTTTGCCCAAGCCTCAATCAGCGCTTGTACAATAAAATCCTCGACGATTTTAGCTTTGATCACCTTCACCAGTTTTGGATCTTTTGCTGCAAGCACATCATGGTCTTTTAAACGATGGGCGAGTTCTTGGGCGTACTGTTGTCCGTTCATCTGCCGTCCGTTGACGTCGAGGATAGCCTTCTGGCCCAGCGGAGGCCTCAACCAATCGCACGATGTTAGGGCCAGCGTGAATAGCAACATGGCGAAGCGAACAGGCAAGGTCGACCTCCGATGACAAGCCCTCTATCGTAGGTTTTCTGCGGCGAGCTTGCAAGCCTTAGCGATGTCTTCAGTCAAGCGATGGACGAGCTCGGGGCTTTTGGGATCCATGGACTTGGTTGCGACCTCCCATGGCTCAAGAAAATGCACATAAACTTTCGCAAACGGCCTTGGCAGGCGGGCTTTGTTCCACGATTTTTCAAACACGATGCTCTTGGAGGCCACCGCCCCCACAGGTACGATCCGCGCAACACCCAACCGCGCCAGCTCAAATACTCCCGGTTTAGGAACATGCAGTGGACCCTTTGGTCCATCGACTGCAACTGAAGCTCGAAATCCTTGTTGCAGGAGCCGAATCAGTCCCTTGAGAGCCGTGATTCCACCGCGGGTCGAAGAGCCACGGCTGGTGGCTCCTCCAAGGCGACGGATTAAAAAATCAATAAGTTCGCCATCTCGACTTGTCGAAGTCATGGTGGCGATTCGATAGGATGTGACTAGAGGGAGAATACAAAGTTCGTCGCCATGCCAATGCGCAAAGATGAGTCGCTCTCCTCGCTCTTTCGCCTTAATAAGTTCGGGCGGCTCGTAGGTTCGGATTCTCCAAGAGCGAGTCCAGGCCCAAAAAAACCACCAAGCGAGCCATGGCAAAACGTTCTGGCGAAACATTTCTAGCGTTGCAGAGCCTTGTTAAACTCCTCAGTCAGTTTCGGCACGACCTCAAAAAGGTCTCCGACGATTCCATAGGTGGCCTTTTGAAAAATAGGTGCCTCTGGATCCTTATTGACGGCAACAATAACTTTACTCGCACTCATCCCGGCCAGATGTTGGATGGCTCCCGAAATTCCTACAGCGATGTAAAGGCTGGGTGCCACAGTCTTACCGGTTTGACCCACTTGCATACTATGCGAAACCCACCCGGCATCAGCTACTGCGCGTGAGGCGCCCACAGTCGCCCCGAGTGAAGTCGCCAGATCCTCCAAAAGCTTAAAGTTGTCTGCATTCTGAAGGCCTCGCCCACCTGAAACTATAATATTCGCCTCTGTTAGGTCGACCTTTGTGGAACCGCCCTTAACCAACTCTTTGCACTGCACCTTTCCAGACACAGTGGGTGCCGGAATCTCTTTTACCTCTGCTACCAAGGTCGTATTGCTTTGGCCGAGGGGAAGCTGATTCGGTCGCATCAAGATGAATTTTAGGGGGCTATTTACAAATTCAACTTCAGCCGTGCACTTACCGGCAAATAGGGGTCTGCGCGCTTTCACGTCGGTGGCCGTCAGTGTCAGTGTTGTGCAATCGTTGGCCAAGCCGCTATTGTATCGTGCCGCCACTCGAGGAAACAAATCGCGAGTCATCGAGCTGCTCGAGGCCAAAACAAGATCCGCACCTGACTGCTGGATCATGGAGTGCACCACCTCAGCGAAGCCTTCTGAGTTGTAGTGCTTCAGTGAAGCCGCTTCGCAGACGTAAGCCATTTTAGCGCCGGAGTGTGCGGCCTTTTTTGCCAGCTCCCGCGCGTCGCTCCCGATGGCGCCAACAATCACTTCGCGACCTGAGTTTTGAGCCGCATTTAGCAGCTCTAGGCTCCCCTTTTTAAGATCTGTGCCATTGCCTTCGATAAATACAAATACTTTACTCATTGGTTGCTCCTCACAAAACTTTTGCTTCATCCATTAATAGGCGCACTAATTCTTTGGCTTGAGTTGCGGCATCGCCGGTCAGCATTTTTACTTTTGGCTTTTCCGGCGGCAGTTGAAAGTCCTTCAGGCGAATTTTCATCTGCTCTTGGTTCAGCCCAAGATCGGCCAGGGCCACCTCTTTCAGTGGTTTTTTCTTGGCCTTCATTATTCCTGGGAGGCTGGCGTAACGGGGAGAATTGAGACCCTTGTTGGCGGAAATTACACACGGCGTTTGTATTGCGTGAATCTCGCGAGCACCGCCCTCGACCTCTCGCTCAACCACAAAACCATTGTCAACCGTCACCTTCGTTGCAACGGTAACGTGAGGAATATCTAGAAACTCGGCAACCATTTGGGGAACACTTGCGGCGTTGTCGTCAATCGCCAGCTTGCCTGCGAAAATCACGTCAAAAGACCCCTCATTTTTAATTGCCGCAGCTATGGCCTTAGCAGTCCAATATGAGTCGAGTGATTCGTTTGTGTCGACCACGACCGCATCGTCTGCTCCCATGGCCATTGCTGTTCTAAGCGCATCGGTGACTCGACCCTTAGGGCCGACGCTCACGACGGTCACTTGTCCCTGGCCCTTAGCCTCTCGCAACTTCAAAGCTTCTTCTATCGCGAGTTCATCGTAGGGGTTGATCACCCACTTTAGTCCCGCCTCTTCGATACCCGACTTGTCAGGCCGAAGTTGAATGCGGGACTCAGTGTCCGGCACCTGTTTTAAACAGACAAAAATTCTCATTTAATACTCTCCGCGTTAACGAGGACATTCATCTTATACGAGTCATTGATCCTTTGTTTCTTCTTGGTATATAGTTGAAAGTCAATCGATAGTCATCAGAGGTTAACTCTTAGGATTACTTAACGGGCGCTGTCGCGAGTGAGCCACTTGGGAGCGGCAGTTGAGTATCGAGCTCAGAACAAGGTCGTCAAAATGCAAAATCAATCTGGGTGCATGAAAAGTTTAGGTCCATGGTTGAGATCCAACATTGGTCGCAAGCAACTTATTGGGATTACAGGGTTGGGCCTCAGCGGATTTGTGCTCACGCACATGCTGGGCAACATGCTTATTCTAGTGGGCCCTAAGGCTTACAATGAGTATGCCCACGCTCTCATCACCAATCCCCTTTTGATTCCGGCGGAGATCGCTCTTCTAGCGATGTTTGTCGTGCACATGGTTCTAGCGATGTTAATGGCTTTGCAAAGTCGTCGCGCGCGAGTCACTCAG
This sequence comes from Bdellovibrionales bacterium, assembly GCA_041739415.1. Classification (GTDB taxonomy): domain Bacteria; phylum Bdellovibrionota; class Bdellovibrionia; order Bdellovibrionales; family UBA1609; genus JALHOQ01. The sequence goes on from JBGSNU010000005.1 coordinate 204,778, forward strand.
TATGCGGTTGCCGCACACGGGCCGAAGGGCACGTCGATTGTGCAAAAGAGTCTTTGGGCCCAAGGGCTTTTGATTTTAGTTTTCATGATTCTTCATTTGATCACGTTTAAGTACGGCACGGTTTACATGGCAGATTATGGCAACGGAGAAATTCGTGACCTCCATCGGCTCGTCATCGAGACGTTTCAAAGCCCGATTTACTCAGCCTGGTACATTGTTGCTGTGGCCGTCCTTGGCCTGCATTTGAGTCATGGCTTTGGATCCACCTTTCAGTCCTTAGGATTGCACCATGTTCGCTTACAAAAACCTTTGCGGACCCTGAGCATCGTCTACGCATTGATCGTGGCAGCAGGTTTCATTTCACAACCGCTTTATGTACTGTTGAATCAATAACCGAGGCACCTTATGGCAGACGCAAAATCGACTTTGGATTCAAATGCTCCCACCGGGCCCATTGAAAAGCGCTGGGATTCACATAAGTTCAACATGAAGTTGGTGAGCCCCGCCAACAAAAGAAAACACACGGTCCTCGTTGTAGGGACAGGTTTGGCGGGTGCATCTGCAGCTGCAAGCTTGGCCGAGCTTGGCTACAAAGTGAAGGCGTTTTGCATTCAGGATTCAGCACGACGGGCGCACTCGATTGCCGCGCAAGGTGGAATCAACGCCGCAAAGAATTATTCGAATGACGGTGACTCTGTTTACCGGCTTTTTTACGACACAGTTAAGGGTGGAGACTTTAGAGCGCGTGAGTCTAATATTTACCGCCTTGCTCAAGTCTCGACTTCGATCATCGATCACTGCGTAGCTCTTGGCGTGCCGTTCGCGCGGGAGTACGGGGGGCTGTTGGACAATCGATCGTTTGGTGGAACTCAGGTCTCACGCACATTCTATGCTCGAGGTCAGACGGGGCAGCAGCTTCTCCTTGGAGCTTACTCGGCTTTGAATCGGCAAATTGATAAGGGCGAAGTCGAGATGCTGGCTCGGCGTGAAATGCTCGATTTGGTATTGGTGAATGGCGTAGCTCGGGGAATCACCGTGCGCAATGTAGTCACCGGCGAAATTGAGTCGCATGCGGGCGATGCTGTGGTCTTGTGTACGGGTGGATATGGCAACGTCTATTTTCTCTCTACGAATGCGATGAATTCAAATGTGACAGCGTCGTGGCGCTGTCATCGCAAGGGCGCGTTTTTCGCCAACCCTTGCTTCACTCAGATTCATCCCACATGCATTCCACGATCTGGCAGTTACCAGTCTAAGCTCACTCTGATGTCTGAGTCGTTGCGCAACGACGGACGAGTTTGGGTGCCAAAGGAGAAAGGCAACAAGCGCCGCCCCCAGGACATTCCAGAGTCTGAGCGAGACTACTATCTCGAGCGAATTTATCCGAGCTTTGGCAATTTGGTTCCAAGGGATGTGGCCTCCAGGCAGGCAAAATTCAGAGTCGATGAAGGCCGCGGTGTCGGCGCCACTGGAGAGGCCGTGTATTTAGATTTTGCAGATGCAATTCGGCGATTGGGCAAAGATGCCGTGGCAGAAAAGTATGGCAATCTCTTCGACATGTATCGACAAATTACAGATGAAAACCCCTACGAGCTACCAATGCGGATCTTCCCCGCGGTCCATTACACGATGGGCGGCCTTTGGGTGGACTACAATTTGATGAGCACTATTCCGGGCCTTCATGTTTTGGGTGAGGCTAACTTCTCTGATCATGGAGCAAATCGACTCGGCGCCTCGGCCCTCATGCAAGGCCTTGCGGACGGGTTTTTTGTTATACCCTACACGCTGGGCAATTACCTTGCCTCGACGACTTTGCCCAAGGTCGATACAGCTCACGATGCTTTCAAGGCCAGCAAAGAAGAGGTTCGATTGCGCCTACAAAAGATGTTGGGGATCAAGGGCACGCGAACCGTCGATGATATTCATAAAGAGTTGGGCAACATCATGTGGAACCACGTGGGCATGTCTCGCAATGCAATTGGTCTGAAGTCTGCGATTTCTGAAATTGGGCAGCTGAGACAGCAATTTTGGAATGATGTGAAAATATCGGGCGAAGCCAACTTCAAGAACAGTGAATTGGAAAAAGCTGGTCGAGTCGCAGACTTTTTAGAGTTGGGTGAGTTGATGGCAGCAGATGCGCTCAATCGAGAGGAATCCTGTGGCGGACACTTTCGCGAAGAGTATCAAACACCAGATAACGAAGCTTTGCGCGATGACACTAAATTTTCGCACGTTTCCGCTTGGGAGTTTGGTGGAACACCAGACAAACCGAAGTGGGATGAGCATTGTGAGCCATTAAAGTTTGAGTACGTGCACCCCAGTCAGAGAAGTTATAAATAAAAGCCTTTTCAATAGGTGGCGGCCATGAAAGAAAAATCAGCAGGGATGAATTTAAAACTTAAAATCTGGCGTCAGGCCGGACCCGACGTTGCTGGAGAGTTTTTTGAATTCAATGCCAAGGGCATTCACGGAGACATGTCGTTTTTAGAAATGCTAGACGTGGTCAACGGAGAAATTGTCGCTTCAGGTGGGACCGCCGTAGAGTTTGATCACGACTGCCGTGAGGGAATCTGTGGCTCGTGTTCGTTGGTTATTAACGGCAATCCCCACGGCCCTCAAGTGGCGACGACAACTTGTCAGCTGCACATGCGTAAATTCAAAGACGGTGACGAAATTGTAATTGAGCCCTTTCGTGCGAGGGCCTTCCCCATTGTGCGTGACTTGGTGGTAGATCGGTCGGCCTTTGATCGAATTCAAAGAGCCGGCGGCTTTGTGTCTGCAAACACTGGCGCCGCCCCTGACGGCAACGCCATACCTGTCCCCAAGGCAAACGCGGATCTTTCCTTTGGTGCCGCAATTTGTATTGGCTGCGGTGCGTGTGTTGCCGCCTGTAAGAACGCGTCCGCATCTCTTTTTGTATCGGCCAAGCTCTCGCACCTCGCCCTGTTGCCACAGGGCCAGGCGGAGCGCGACGCGCGTGCTTTGCGCATGGTGGCACAGATGGATGAGGAGGGCTTTGGGGGTTGCAGCAACACGGGGGCGTGTTCTGCTGTCTGCCCAAAAGAGATTAGCCTTGAGAATATAGCCCGAATGAATAGAGAATTTTCTCGCGCTGCCGCGAAGCGACGCGAATGATAGAAATTTAAGCAATTTCTAGGGCCGCGGGATCGGCCCTACCCATAGTGTTCTAGACCTTTGGCCCAACCACCCATAGCTAGTTATGAACATCTACCCCCAGGTTTATCCACATTTTTTGCCTCAGTTTCGAATTGGAACTGGACCTAGGTCTGTCAGCAACCAACGATTTTCGTTTATCAGCAATACAACAGATTGCATTTTTGATTTTGGTGCCTAGGCGAAGAGTGTGGGATTTGAATCTCTTCTTTTAACCATAAAAAAATATTCATTGCACCTAAAGTCGTGGCTGGTACCATTTTGGAACTGAAACGAAAAGGCGCTGATGGATCAGCAATCCCATCATGGATGACGGGGCTACTCTTCAAAAAATTTTAGCTGTTCAATGACGAACGGAGGACTATGCGACAGGGATACGTCACTAGCTTCAGTGTAATTTTATTAACCGCTCTGACTTTGAGCACACAGGCGCGCGCGGAAACTCATCCAGCCGTTCCCGGTCAATATATAGTGAAAGTTAAAGGCACCAAATTGTTTGCATCGACAGGTGCAAAGCAGATTATGGGCGCGAGAGTTTTGGAGTCAATATCTCCCGACCTAGGCTTGGTTCTAGTTGAACGTCCAATTGTCGAAACTGCAGCTTCTGTTGTTGCAACTCTCTCGCAAGACCCCTCTATAGAATATGTTGAACCCAACTATATCTATTCAGTCGTGGGGACCGAAGTTTCAATGCCCGCAGAACCAGACTTTGGTCGCCTTTGGGGTTTAAAGAATGAAGGTCAAGTCACGAGTGGTGACCAAGGGTCGATAACCGGCACAGCAGGAATCGATATTGGTGCGATTGAAGCGTGGAAGATCCAAACAGGCTCACGAGATGTGGTTGTTGCCGTCATTGATACTGGAGTCGACTATCGAAATCCAGATTTAGCTGCCAATATTTTTATAAATGAAGCCGAGGCCAATGGTGTTGCGGGTGTTGACGATGATGGAAACGGATACGTTGATGATGTGCACGGCTACGACTTTGCCTACAACGATGCAGATCCCATGGATGACTTTGGTCATGGAACGCACGTTGCTGGGACCATCGGCGCAGACGCTAGCAACGGCACTGGTATAGTTGGCGTAGCGTGGAAGGTTTCAATCTTACCCGTGCGGTTTTTAGACTCCAGGGGAAGCGGGACTTTGGCGAACGCCCTCAAGTCAGTCGACTACGCAACCAAAATGCGCGTCACTATTATGAACAACTCTTGGGGCGGCGGCCCATTTAGCCAGGCCTTACTCGACTCTATCGTAAAGGCAAAGGACCAAGGCATTCTCTTTGTCGCCGCCGCTGGGAACAACGGCAGTAACAACGACAAAACACAGTTCTACCCAGCCAATTATCAAGTGGATAACGTAGTATCTGTAGGAGCCGTCGCACCAACGGGCAGGCTCGCTAGTTTTTCAAATTACGGGTTAACAACTGTTCACGTTTCTGCACCGGGTGTAAATATTCTCAGTCATAACACCCAAGGCTTAGCTGCGTGGTCAGGAACTTCAATGGCTGCGCCCCACGTCGCCGGCATAGCGGCTCTGCTGTATTCACACGAGCCACTAACTTACTTGCAAGTCAAAGATCGAATCATGCGGACGGGGTTGCCCATTCCCACCCATAGTGGTCGAACAATCACAGGTCGAATTGCGAGCGCGCACTATGCCTTGTTGAACACGCCTCCGCCAGAGAATGCAGACGATCCGTCCAAGTGGCCGAAGGATATGCAGAGTGTATCGACTGAGCACCCCTATCCCAATGCGACTAAGCGCGAGTGGACATTCAAAGTGCCAGGTGCAACTCGTGTGGCTTTGCACTTTTCGAAATTTGAAACCGAAGCACAGTATGATGTGGTTGAGTTTCGTGATTCAACCGGAAAGTCGCTTGGCACACTCAGTGGTGAGGCCAGCAACTCGTTCAGTCCCGTGGCTGAAGGGGACACCATTGTGATGTCACTGACCAGCGATGGGTCGGTAAATAAATACGGTTTTGATGTAACTGGCGTTGCCTACAAATAGGCTATCATGATTTTACGCCCACATTTTTCGTAAGATGTGGGCGCTACTTTTGCCGACTCAAAAACTTTTCAATTTTCAGATTCACAAGCTCCGGCATATCAAGTTGCGTGCAGTGTGAGCCATAGGGCACCATAAAAAAATCGCTGCCCTTTATCATTTGGTGCATTTCTTCTTGATGCTTCTGTGGGGTAACAGAGTCTTGTTTGCCACCGATGATAATGGTGGGAACTAGGATGCGGCCAAGTACCGATCGGCCATTGTAATTCAACATACTTTGGAACAATTCAATAAACGCACTTAGGTCCAAACTCGAAATTCCTCGAGCATAAATTTCAATATCCTTTAGGCTGGTGAGTTTGATATTGAATCCCCCCGCCATTGCGCTCAACTGAATGGCTAGAGGATTTTTCACAGCCGCTCGAAACAAAAGAGACAGTGTTTCGGGCAAAGTCTGATAGCCAGTCTTAAATAGATTAAAAAAGTTTTGCGTGAGATCGGTGCCAAACATCCCGCTCAATGGATTTTGAGAAAAGCCATTGATGAAGACGAGGCTTTGCACTCGTTCCGGATACAAATCATAATAGCGAATTAAGAGCTCAACGCCAAAGCTGTGCCCCCACATACTGGCTTGAGGTAAATCAAGATGGTTCATCAAGCTCGTGATATCTTGGGCCATGGCATCAATACTTAGATTGTCGCGATTCTCTGGAATCTCTGACCTATGGTGCGCCCGATAATCATATACAATCACTTTATGTGTCTTCGAAAAGTGCTGAATTTGGTGGTGCCAGTGGTTGATCACGCAACCGATACCATAGTTCAATACAATCGGCGGCCCCTCGCCGCGAGCTTCGTAGTAAATGCGGGTTCCATCAAAACTTCGGAACGTGCCAACATCCTTGTTCACTAAATTCATTCTATAAAGCCCACTTCGATCAAAGTTTCATGAATCCCAATTGTATCTCCCACACGCAGCAATTGTCTGTCTATAGGACGCCCGTTTAAAAGGACAAGATCTTTTTGGGTTGTCTCAAACCAAACGCCCACATCATCTGGAATAAGCTCAAAGCAAAGTGCTGGCGCCCCGGGCTCTAGAATGGGTAGATCCATCGAGGCCGCCCCAACCTGCCTTGGTCCGTAGCCCAGTACCCAGTGAGAGTTAATTTGCAGACCGCGCACAAAGTCCAAAACAACGGCGGGCTGGAGTGGGCGCACCTCGCGAGGCCTGACCTTCATAAGTGGATGGTTCTTTTCAAGAAACTCCACAAGAATTTCATTCCAAATTCGCGTTTTCGGTTTGGGCATTACAACGGGAGACGCAACCTCCGGAATCACCTCGGGTACAGGCATTGCGGGGACCTCGATTGGTGGCGTGGCGGCCTGTGGAACTGCGGACGTCAGGTCGGGCGGGACCTCAGGTGTCGGTGGCACGGGGGGGGGCACTATGAGAGGGGCTCCAGGCTGAGTCTCCTCAAGGCTTTCATCAACCATTTCAACGACTTCAAACTCTAGGTCGCCTATTGAAAAGGTCATTCCAAGGGAGAGAATGAAAGACTCCTGCCTCTCTCCGTGGATGCGCACTCCATTCTTAGATTTATTGTCTTCTATGCACCACTCGCCGGAGTTGCGTCGCAAAATTCGGGCGTGAATGGAAGAGGCCTTTGGGTCCGCAGTGACCACATCGCCAAGCCGTCCGAGCGTCAGCCCCTCCCGAATCTGAAAAACCTGATTTAATAGGGCACCGGTTAGCCCCTTAATGGCCCAATTCATACTGCCTCACTCAAAGCTCAATATTCACACGTCCGGCTCCAGAAGATAAGTCCGGCTTTCGCTTGTCGGGGTCCAAACCCCATGCTAAAGCCTTGAGAACGAAAATACTCCTTGCTCCACCTTTGGTTGGGGCTGAAACCGAAAGGACGCCCAAATGGCTGGTTCCAGCGCGAAAATACTGCGTAAATACGAACTTATTGTTATTTTACACCCCGATGTGTCTGAAGAAGACCAAAAGACGTTGTTTCGCAAGAATCGCGAGATCATCCAGTCATTCGGTGGAACCATTAACCACCTCGACACCTGGGGCAAGCGTAAGCTCGGCAACCCTATCGATCGCATCACTCGCGGCAACTATTTTCACATGACCTACGAAGGTGAGGCCGGCGCGGTGGCAGAGCTTGAGCGCACCATGCGGATTAACGATCAAGTTTTGCGCTTTCAGCACACTCGCCTTGATGATCGAATCAGCCTAGCCAAGTTCGTTGAAAAATTTAGAGACGCTCTTGTTGAAACAGCCAACCGCGAGCGAGAGCGTGAGATTAAAAATCAGCAGCGCAAAGCGATGCGAGCCGAAGGCGCTCGTTTTGGCGGTGGTGACCGTGGCGATCGCGGTGGCGGCGACCGAGATCGTGGCGACCGAGGCGGTGATCGTGGTGAACGCGGCTCCTTCCGCGGGTAATAAGGCATGGTTAACCTTCGAAACGTGCTCCGCAATTTAAGTTTGGTGATGGTGGCAGTGATGCTCACCACATTAACTTATATTTTGGGTGCTCCGTTTCTTAAGGTGCTGCGGCGTCGAATGGGCCGTGTGGCTTATTGGACTGTCTTCACAATTATTTTTGTGGCGATCTTTTCACTCAAGGCCCAACTTCTAGCCGTGGCGTTTTATAGCATGGTTGTCTTGGTGGGTGTTTTTGAAGAGTTTGAGGAAATGGGACTCAATTTTCGCGTCAGCGGATTTTTTACTCTCCTCATCAATTCCCTGCTGGCTGCTGGTGCATTTGCCCTCTGGGTCTTTTATTCGGGGCCAAAGTGGAGTCAGATTCTCCGCACTAATATTGAGGCTATGGTTAAGCCTGTCATTGAGTTGAATCCTCGCTTTCAAATGGACGTGAATGAACTCATACTTCAATTGCCATCGATTGCCGTAATCGCTTGGGCTGTATCTATTTACTTAGCTGTGTTTTTAGAAAAGCCCTCAGGGCTCGCAAATGTTACCCAGCCGCCACTAAGGCCTCAACTGAAGCAGTTTGCCCTGCCAGATGCTTGTGTCTGGGTTTTTACCGCGGCGCTGTTGGGCGCCTTTGGAAACTTTGGTTCAGAGTGGTATGAAGCCCTCTCCGTGAATGTTCTGAACGTGTGCTTCTTGCTTTTCTTTTTCCAAGGAATTGCGGTCGTAAGCCGATATTTCGAATCGCTCCGGATGACTTTGTTCTGGCAGTGGATTTTAATGTTCTTTATTGTGGTGCAGTTGTTTTTGTTGGTGAGCGTGATTGGTCTTATGGACTATTGGTTGAACTTCAGGGCCCGGCTAGAAAGACGGTCTGAACAATTCAAAAGTGAAACTTAAATTGTATTGCTAAGATTAATAGTGAGGGAGAGTTATGAAAGTCATTTTACAGAAAGATGTTAAGGACCTAGGTAAAGTCGGTGATTTGGTAAATGTGAAACAAGGCTACGCACGTAACTTTTTGTTTCCCCGCCAGCTGGCCTTAGTTGCAACAGAAGCCAAGCAGCACGAGTGGACGCATTTAAACAAGATGGCCGAGATCAAAAAGAAGAAGGCCGTGTCGGGTCGAATGGAGACTATCTCCAAGATGCAGGGTTTGACTCTTAACTTTAAACTCGAAGCTGCTGGTGAGTCAGAAAAGTTATTTGGTTCTGTCACGGCCATCGATATTTCTCGAGAGCTCGAGCGACAGGGTTTTTCTGTTGATCGTCGCGACATCCATATTGAAGAATCGATCAAGCAACTTGGGCAGCACAAAGTATTTGTTCGCATGGGAGAAGGTCTTCAAGCCGAGCTAGCCGTGGTCGTCGAAAAAATCTAGTAGTGAAATCCCTTAAGCCTCGAGCCATCTGGATGTCGAGGCCCTTTTTCTCACCGAAGGGTGCGCTTAGCCTCGCTAAGTACTTCAATTAAATAGCTCGCTGCAATTTCGCGAAGCTGGTCTAACGAAATTTCATTCACTGATAGCCCTCGAGACTGGATGAGTCGATCCAGCTCTTGCTTTAAGCTAGCCTCAGGTAAATTGGCTGATTCGATGACTGTGTCAATGAGCTCTTTTCCATCCATGGATTGTTGCCCCTTCCTAGGTTCATAAGATGACTCTCTGTCACCGGCACATAGGTTAATTGAAAGTGGCAATTGGCCTAGGGGTACCGCTGGAAGCTCATCTGGTACTCATCTTTGCGTGAATTGGTAGGCAAAGGAAAGGCTGAGATCACTCCCAAGTCCTTTGGCTAGCTCAGTTAAGATCTGCCGGCTCCGGGTGCAAAATTATAGACTTTGCCTTCGCGTTTGGCTGGGCCCGAGCTAGGCTTTGGCGCTTCAGGCATGGGTGGGTTTGGGCCACGCACGAGGTTCTCAAAAACTCCGTATTCTGGAATCCAGCGCAACTTCACGGTGTCTGTAGGACCGTTACGCTGTTTACCAATAATAATCTCAGCTACGCCCTTGATCTCAGGATTGTCGCGATCGTAATAGTCTTCGCGATAGATCATCATAATGACATCGGCATCTTGCTCAATCGAGCCCGACTCTCGTAAATCCGAGAGCATTGGGCGCCGATCTGATCGGCCCTCAACGCCTCGATTTAACTGTGCTAGCGCGATCACTGGAACCTGAAGCTCCTTGGCAATCGACTTCAATAGCTTTGAAATCTCAGACACCTCACGTTCGCGGCTCTCCATCTTATTCTTCATACTCATCAACTGGAGGTAGTCGATCATGATCATATCTAGGCCATGCTGCGCCTTCATGCGACGTGCTTTGGCACGAATTTCAAATGGAGAGATACCGGAGCTGTCGTCTATGAACAGACCAGTGTCACTGATTGAGGCTGCGGTATTTATAAGCCGAGGCCAGGCGCGGTCATCAATTTTTCCGACTCGCAGATCCGAGAGGCCGATTTTGGCAGAGGAGGCCAACATCCTTACCATCACTTGCTCTTTGCCCATCTCCACGGAGAAATAGGCCACTTTCTTTTTGTCATTGAGGGCCGCGTGCAGCGCGATATTTAGAGACAATGCCGTCTTACCCATTGAGGGCCTTGCTGCGAGGATCGTGAGTTCACCGGGGTGGAATCCAGCAGTCAAATCATCGAGCTCAGTGAAGCCGCTCGAAACGCCCGTCACCATGAGCTGACTCGCGTAGAGGCTCTCAATCTTCTCCAAGCTGAGTTTAACCAACTCGCTGGCATCGGTTAGGCCGACGCTAACCTTGCTTTCGGCAAGTTGAAAGATCTTCGCTTCAATATTATCCAAGAATGAATCAATATTTTCGTACTCTTGTGAATAGGCCTTATCGACAAAATCCTGGCTGGAGTGAATGACCTTACGGAGGAGTGACTTTTCACTAACAATCTTAGCGTAAGAAGTGATGTTGGCTGTAGACGGCGTTTGCTCAGCCATCTCGGCGAGATAAGCAGCACCGCCAATACTTTCAAGCTCTCCCCGCTCGAGCAGGAGATTTGAGACGGTCAGAAGATCGGCGGGCATTTCACGGCGGTGCAACTCACGAACGGCCGAGTACACTTTTCGATGCGAGGGCTTATAAAAATCTTCTTCGACCAAAAGCTCAGAGACTTCGTCCCAAGCTTCTTGGTCGAGCATAAGCCCACCAAGAATGGATTTTTCTGCTTCGAGATTTTGTGGTGGCAAACGATCCATCGGTCCTCGCGCCTAATTAATAACAGCTCGCCAGAGTGGTGTGCGGGCCAAATCCAAGGTGGAGTGCAACGAAAACCCGCTGATGTAAATTAATGGCGAATAGATCTATAGGTTCGGTTTGTTTCTAGCGCGGATTTTGTAACTATCAATCTTTTTCTTCAAGGTGTTTCGATTGATACCGAGCATCTTGGCCGTCTTTACCTGATTGCCATTGTAGACGCCGAGAGCCAGCTCGATGAGGGGTTTTTCAACCTGCTCCAAAACAATTTTATGTAGTCCATCTAGCTCGACTTGAGCTTCGTGTTGCTGCTGAAAGAGCACCTCAAGCTTGCTGCGCACCAATTTCTCAAGACTTACAGTCTGAAGATTGGCAACGAGTAGACCATCTGGATTGTTGTTGGCAGATTGAACCGTTTGCAAAAGAACCCCCCTAGGCGAGTGACAGGTTCTAAGTGATAACTAGCGCAGGGTCAAACTCCACGCGCATCGGCTGACCAAATATATTTATGAAGCTGGACCTGCATCCTCGCGCGTGAGCCTGACTGCAGAATTTTTTCTGCTAACCACCGCTCATCGGTGATTTTAAATGATGGGCTGTATAAAACGTTTGATTTTTTAAAAAGTTCATTTTTCTCAGCAAACTGCTCTGACCAGGTAAAGTCACTCTCTGAACAGATCACAAATTTGAATTCAGTTGCAGCATCTGCCAACAAAACATTTTTTGTATTGAAGGCGTGCGGTGCTCCGCTGTCCGGAGTCTTAATATCGATTATTTTTTTAACTCGTGGGTCCACGTTCGTGCAATCTTTGTCACCACTTGTTTCAAGTGAGACTCGGTAGCCGAGGTCGCAAAGTTCTTTTAGAAGAACAAAACTCGCAGCCTGAAGAAGGGGCTCGCCGCCCGTCAGACAAACGAAGCGCGAATTGTATTTAGCAACCTCATCTAAAACGTGCTGGACCGACATCGCGTGACCTTCGTAATAAGCATATTGCGTGTCACAGTACGTGCATCGCAAATGGCAGCCCGATGTGCGCACAAAGACTGTGGGGTGCCCCACCCAAGAGGATTCTCCCTGAATGCTAAAGAAAATTTCATTGATTTTCAGGCTCAGTTCCAATCCAACACCTTTTTGACTTTGGTCCAATAGACCCTTACTACAGGCTCTTTGGGAAATCCAGACTTTCAATCCCAATTTCGCTCCCATAAACTGTCGTAATGAAACGTTTATTCGAAAAATATGGCGATGACCTCAGAGGACTCTTCTGGCTGTTTTTGGGAGTTTTTTTGAGTGCGTCGCTCTTTAGCTATTCGCCACTCGACAGCTCATTCAATTCGATCACGCTCGGTGGCCGACCACAAAATCTCTGTGGTTACATTGGGTCGTTTATTAGCGATCTTTTGTACCAAGGCTTTGGCGTTGGCGCCTGGGTATTTGTTTTTGCGATGCTTCGGCTCAGCTACCGAAGCTTTATCGAATCCCATCCCAAGCGGGAGAAGCGGCATTGGTGGATCGATGGAATTCTCTTGGGCTGCGTGATTTGTCTGACAAGTCTTTATTTCGGCGATGTTCGAGTGTTTGGTGGGCAAATTCGGCTCGGTGGTTGGGTGGGCCACTTTGTTACTAGCGGGATGGTTGGAGCATTGAACCGTGTGGGATGGGCAATTTGTCTTTGGACCTGCCTGGCCGGTCTGATTGTCCTGTATGTGGACCGTCCAATTGCATCGATGCTGAGCCGTCCCTTTGACCAAATAATGACCACTATCGAAAATTTAAAAGCGGCGACTCAGCGGCTTGTGCTTTGGGTCGGTCAAAATCGTCGACCCAGCAATGGGCAAATCTCTCGCCCGAAAAATTTAGAAGTAGCTCCCAAGGCGGGGTTCTTTAAAATACGAACCGAGGCCAAAGTCACTGTGGATAAGACCGTGCCCGAGGAGGACTTTTTAAGTGAGCCAGTGGGGGGCGATGAATTTTCACTCGGCGCACCCATTACAGGCTTTCTCAAAGAGCAAATTAGCGCCCACAAAAAGACCACACGCCCAGCGCTTAGCATCTCGAGGCGAGTGGCCAACTGGGAGCTCCCGAAGCTATCTTTACTTGAGGATCCGCCTTCGACCCGCGCTCGGCTAGATGAGCGAGAAATTAAAAACAAGGCACGGTTGCTTGTTGAAAAGCTGGGTCAGTTTTCAGTGCGCGGTGAAGTGGTGGGCATCAAGCCAGGGCCAGCCGTTACGATGTTTGAATTCAAGCCAGCGGCAGATGTCAAAATCAGTCGTATCACGGATCTTGCCGACGATCTCTCGTTGGCTTTGAGTAGTGAGTCGGTGCGGATCATTGCACCCATTCCTGGGCGAGATGTGGTGGGGATAGAAACTTCAAACTCCACTCGTGAGGCCGTGTTTGTGAAAGAAATTGTCACACAAGAGCCCTTTTGGAATGAGGATTGCAAGCTGCCGCTGGCACTTGGTCGAAAAGCCGACGGTGAGCCCCGTATTGTAGATCTGCGCAAGATGCCACATCTGTTGGTCGCAGGCTCCACGGGGTCAGGTAAGTCGGTGTTTATTGTCTCCATCATTACGGGCCTTTTGTTTCGGCACTCACCAAAGACGCTCAAGCTTATTTTGGTTGATCCAAAGCAAGTGGATCTTGCGGCCTTCAACGATTTACCGCATTTGATCATGCCCCCAATTCGCGAAGCAAAAAAAGCCGTCGGGGCCTTGCGCTGGGCGATTCGCGAAATGGAAAAACGCTATCGATCTATGTCGAAATTTGGAGCGCGAGGCCTAGAGTCTTTCAACGAGACGGTTGCAGATCTCGCGATTGAAAAGCAGCAGGAGCATGCCGCAAAAAATGATGCATTAGAGGGGCGGTTTCATCCTGAATCTTATTACTTTCAGCCCCTACCGTACGTCGTCATTGTTGTAGAAGAATTTGGTGATCTGATGTCTGTGGATAAAATCAACGTTGAACAAGCCGTGGTTCGGTTGGCGCAAATGGCGCGTGCGTGTGGCATACACTTGGTGTTGGCGATGCAAAGTCCGCGGCGCGATGTTGTCACCGGCTTAATCAAAACCAATATACCCGGGCGAATTAGCTTTAAGGTGGCAAGCAAAATGGACTCTCGCATTATTTTGGATGAGGGTGGCGCAGAGCGACTGTTAGCTCGAGGAGACATGTTGTTCTTGGCGCCTGGAGTATCTAAGCCAGAGCGGCACCATGGGCCCTTTCTATCAGAAGAAGAAATTCGCGCGGTCGTCGATTCGTGGAAGTCGCAGGGTGAACCCGAGTACGATGCGTTGGCTATGAAGGCGATTGATGGTTCTGGCGGTGGTTTTGAGTCTGATCGCGGTGATTCGGCAAACTCGGCTTCAGAGTTTGAGGATGGCGATGAAATCAAAGACGATCGATATGATGAAGTCCTGGAGTGGGTGGCCGCGCAAAAAGAGGTGAGCGCTTCGTTACTCCAGCGCAAATTTCGACTGGGCTACCCGCGGGCGGCACGAATGATTGAGATTTTCGCGACCGAGGGTGTGGTAGGGCCAGCGAATGGGTCAAAGCCTCGCACGGTCTTGGTGCGCGAGCTTCCTCGCTAGAGGGCAGCCAAAAGGGTTGAGATACTATCCTGCCGTTCTGTCCGATGGGCATTGGCAATAAGATACGTCGTCCTCTATATTTTTATTTTCCCTCCGTTGACGGGCTGTATTTTTTGTATATACTATAAATCATGAAGTTTGATTGGGACCCTTCTAAGGCTGAGTCTAATAGAAAAAAGCACCACATCAGCTTTGAACTGGCTATTACTGTTTTCGATGATCCCTATGCCTTGATTGCGCCGGATCCCAAGCATTCTGCTTCTGAAGCTCGTGAATGGATTATTGGAGAGTCTGACCGAGGTGTTGTGGTGGTCGTATTCACCAGACGACTAGAAGGAAAACTCTATCGCATTATTAGCGCTAGGCGCGCAAACCTCCGAGAAAGGAAACTGTATGAAGAATTCAAAAGACTTTCCCTTTGAAAAGGCCCGTCGCATTTCTAGTAAGGAAGTAGCGTCTGCAAGGAAGGCGCTTGAACTCAAATCAGGCAAAAAAAGACAGAGCCGCGGGCGTCCTGTTAAATCTGAAGAAGAAAAGTTTGTCCCGACATCGATTCGACTTCATCCAAAAATATTGGAATGGGCGAAGCGCGAAGCTAAAAAACGTGGCTGCGGTTATCAAACGATTATAAATGAAATTTTACTTGAGAAGGCAGTTAGCTGAACCTTATCTCAGTCACTGGCACTTAAGTCCGAAAAATTCGAGGTCTTGAGTTAAGCGCAATCTTTGCGAGTTCGGCTGGTCCATTTTATCTAAATAAGGTCAGCGAGTGTTCGATGTGAGGCGCTCCCCGGCTGTCCCAAAGCTTGTTCAAATGGATCAGTCGTGATACTCCATCTGGCAAACCTGGAGGGGTTGGGTGAAGTCAGTTTATTTATATGTTTTTGTAGTTGTTGGGCTTACCATAAGTCCTATCGCTAAAGCAGACTTTGTGGAGTCCAAGCTTCTTCGTCTGGATGGGTCGGAAATCACATTTTACCTGGATCAGCCCAATTCGGGACCATTTTCTCTTATTCTTTTTCTCCAAGGTTCGGAATGTCATTCCGTTATGGGCAGAAATAATATGCCCTCGAATCCGGCGCAGATGTTTGGTGCGGGCTTTCTGAAGATAGAAAAGTATGGAATCACTAGTTCTCAGAACTCCAAAAATGACGTAGACAATTGCACTCCTGAGTTTTTGCGACAAAACACTCTTGACCAGCGAACTTTAGACGCTCTCAAAGTCATTTCCCGACTGAGAACCCAGCTAACGAGGTGGAATCACAAATTACTTATTATCGGAGGATCTGAAGGTGGGATGTTAGCACCAATTCTAGCATCATTGATCCCAGAAACTGAAAAAGTTGCTATGCTCGTTGCAGGAAACGGTCGAACAATGTTGGAAGATACGCGCGAAGCGCTTGCCTTAACTGCGCAAAAGCATGGTCTTGGCGACAATGAAGTTGCCCAACTTCTTGTTGAGTACGACCTAACGACTGCTGAAATCAAAGTCGATCCAAGTCCCAACAAAATGTATCTCGGTCATCCATATCGTTGGTGGAATTCTGTTCTTTGGATAAAGCCGGTCAACTGGATGTTGGATTTAGCGATTCCGCAACTACTCATTCACGGCACTGCGGACATCTCGGTCCCTGTGGCAAGTGCTCATGCTACCGTAGATGCCTTCCTTACGGCGGGCAGAAACAATCTCACCTACTGGGAGGCCAAAGACTGCGACCATGCATTGGTGGACAGTCGGGGCACCAGCCACAAGACGGATTACTTACATAAAGCCATACAGTGGCTGCTCCAGTGATACTACATTTTGCGATCGGAACAGATTGATGATATGCCGAACTCACATTCTTCTGGGCAGATCTGTGGCAAATAATTTAATTTTCAGCGTAGCTTTTGCAATCAGCTTCTTAGCGTCGTCACCGGCCTGGTGCAGTACAGGCGGGACAGCTTTTCAAATGATGGATAATCGAATTTTCACAAGTGTTTGGATCAATGGAAAAGGACCTTTTCGATTTATCTTCGATACCGGCGGAAACAATTCGATGACCTACGATTTAGCAAAGAAACTGGGGCTGACGGTCAAGCAGCTTGGAGATGGATCGGGGGCGGGCCCTGGTAAACAACCGATGGGTGGGACAGAAGTAGGTGCATTTCGGGTGGGTAACATTGAATTGAAGAATCAAGAATTTATTGTTTTAGATTATTCGAAAATTCAGAAAGCATTCAATTTTCCCGCCTTAGATGGCATTTTTGGTCTAGAGATTCTGCAAAAATACCTGACCCTGATCGATTACGAAAGAAATCAGATGACGTTCTTCAGTAATCTTCAAGACTTCGACAAAAAAGGCTTTGAGAAAGTTGGAGCCAAACTCTTGTTTGATAAGCCTTTTATCAAGTCTACCATCAATGGTTTGGAAGCAAATATGTTGATTGATACAGGGGATCGGTCGGCGCTGACGGTCACTAGGGGTTTCCTAAGAAATCCCAAGATTGAGCGTATTTTCATTGGAAAACCCGAGACTCTGACCGGCCAAGGGATTGGCGGCCCGATCTTGGCAAAAGTTTCGACTGTCGATCATCTAAAAATTACCAATAACATATTTTTGAAAAGTGTTGTTGTACGTGCGCCTACAGCCGAGGGAGGCTTTAACGCAATTCCTGAGCTCGATGCTAGCATTGGAAATGAGATCTTGAAACAGTTTTCGGTGGCTTTTGACTACAGAGGTGGCGCCATCTTTTTCGCAAAGAATAAAAATTTCGGCGCACCGACTAAATCCTACGAGGTTCCAAATCCGCAATAGAGTTCAAAGCCACTGGTGGAACCATCGTTAAATGCACACGAGCAAACGACTTGGTAACATCGGCTTGAAGACTGTCGAGGCCGCTTACCTGACCTTAGGTAAATCTCGCAAAATATCTGTCGGAGTGGTCATGTCTGCAGTCGTGTTTAGACCGCGCCCTACATCTTAGGGATTGATTTTGCGAGCAACGACTGGTCAATTAGCCAGTAAATGCGAATGTTATATGGAGCCGTCCATTTATTTTTATATTTTGTTTTTGCCCACCCGGCAGGTGCGGCGGCCCCTCAGGTCTTGCCGCCCGCATTGAAGGTGGCGGATGCCATCGAACAGTCGCAAAAATTTATGCTGGAGAAAAACCGACAGAAAGCCTTGCAGGTGCTCAATCAGTCGCTGGAGGGCTTGCCCCAAAAAAGTCGTAGCCGGGCGCGGTTGCTTGAATCTGTCCAGCAGCTGTCGAGCACGTTCTTTACGGACAAAGGGCAGCGACTTTTTGAGGCGGCCCAATCTTCAGTCTTTGAAAACCCCGAGGTGGGGATGGCGCGCTACCGAGAGGCTTTGGCTTTAGAAGATAACAACCTGTTGGTACTTATGGCATTGGCGCACGCGCAGTTGGCCAAGCAGGATTGTAGTGGCGCGCTCCAGACACTCGGTTTAGCCCGGCAGTTGACGGCGCATTTGCAAGAGCCACAGTTGCTTGAGATGCAGGCCTACATTTGCGCGGGTAACTACGAGATGTTTCGCGAGCGATTTAAGCAGCTTTCGGTTGTGGATAAAAATTTAGAGTACTTCGCCCAATATCTTTCGGCGCTGGATCTGATTCAGCAAAAAATGTGGCAACGTGCGCACGGGCTGTTGATTCGTGTCACCGAGTTGCGCCCAGATTTTCCCGAGGCGTATTCGGCACTACACAAAGTTCAGCGCGAGCTCGGTGAGCGAGAGAATGTATTTGGCGAAAACTATTTGAAACTCTGTAAAGCGGTCACTGTGCGCGAGCGTAAGCTTTATAGTCTTGAGCCCAGGCTGTGTGTTCACACAAAGGAAGTTGCGAATGAATTGGAAGCCAAAGACTAATTTGTTAGTCGTTCTGTTTATGACAATAGTCCTTGTGGGCGCGGGTGGCTGTGGCGTCAAGGGTGACCCACTCCCGCCCGAAAAACCGACGGAGCTTGGCAGAGGCCGGCCAAACTATCGGCGAGCCACACAGGGCCTCAATTTAAAGTCTGTGCCCGATCCGAAAGAGCGATCAGATGAGAGCCTAGAGGAGGGAGAGGAAGATGCAGAAGACGAATAAATTGTTTAACGGAGCAATCACCGCAGTCGTTACTCCATTTAAGCGCGGCGATTTCGATCGCCCCTCGTTTGTAAAACTGCTGCACCAGCAAATGGCGCAAAACATTGATGGCGTAGTTATTAACGGCACCACAGGCGAGAGCCCCAATCTAAAGCTAGATGAAATTAAGACGATGTATGACATCGCACGGGCGGAGGCGCGGGGCACGGGCCTGAAAGTGATTGTTGGCACCGGCTCAAACTCAACGCAGAAAACCTGTGAACTGAGTCAACTGGTCAGTGCTTGGGCACCGGAGGCGCTGTTGGTTGTTGTGCCCTACTACAATCGTCCACCTCAGCGTGGGATGGTTCAGCACTTTCAAGCGGTGGCGCAAGCGGCGAGCGTCCCGATAATTCTATACAACGTTCCCTCCCGAACAGTGGCGAACCTCGATCCTCAGAGCGTGATTGAACTTAGCCACCACAAGAATATCTGCGGGATAAAAGATGCAACGGGCGATATGCGAATTCTGCAAGAGATTATCAACGGCGTGCCTTCGGATTTTTGTTTGCTGTCTGGCGATGATGCCTCGTGCGTGGAGTTCGTGTATGGTGGTGGCGATGGCGTGATTTCAGTGAGCTCACATTTGATCGGGCGAGAAATGAAGGACGCGATGGCCCGGGCTAAGTCGGGTGAGGCCGCGGCGAGCTCCAGCTACAGATTGCAATATCAAGAGTTTATGCGGCTTCTTTACATTGAGGCCAACCCCATCCCCGTCAAAATGGCTCTGCATTGGTCTGGGATACTTGAGTCACCGGAGTTGCGTTTGCCTTTGGTGGCATTGGATAAAAAATTTCACGGAGAATTTAAAGCGTGTCTAAAAAATCTCAAAAAATTATAAACGTCGCTCTCAGTGGAGCGCGTGGCCGCATGGGTGCAGAAATTCAATTGCTCGCCTCAAGCGACTCCGGCGAAGCGCAAATCGTCGTCAAGGCGGAGATCAATCGGGCGCAGGATTGGAAGCGCCTCGATTCGGAGGCCGCAGATCTGGTCATAGACTTCTCAAATCCGAGGGGCGCGCTCAAAGCACTAGAGTGGGCGTTAGAAAACTCAAAGCCTATCGTTTGTGGAACAACCGGCTTGGCGAAGGCGGAGCTTCGGCGCTTTCAATCGGCAGCACGTAAAATACCCGTGCTCTACTCCGCCAATATGAGTCAGGGAATTGCGGCGTTGAACTCCATGCTCCGCAGTCTTCAGGCCCTGCCCGGCTGGGACTTTCAGGTGGATGAAGTGCACCACAGTCGGAAAAAAGACCGCCCCAGTGGCACTGCCCTATTGTTGCAAGACGTCGCACAGCGGGCTGTGGGTAGAAAGCTGCCTCCGCCCAACTCTATTCGAGGCGGCGGCGTGCCTGGAATTCACCAAATCTGGGCCATGGGGCCAGAAGAGATGCTGGTCTTGCAGCACACAGCATTTCAGCGGGCGGTTTTTGCTCGGGGGGCGTTAGCGGCGGCTCGGTGGTTGTTTGACAAAAATACCGCTGGAATTTATGACTTATCCGATCTTTATCCAATTCATTCATGAGAAGGGTGTTCCATGCAATTTTATATCGACTCAGCTGATATCGAAGAAATCCGCCAAGCCAATAAGCGAGGTTGGGTCGATGGCGTAACGACCAATCCCACTCTCGTAGCGAAAGTTGGCCGCAAAAATGAAGATGTGATTCGAGACATCTGCAAAGAAGTTAAGGGTCTAGTATCTGCTGAGGTTTTGAGCCTCGAGGCAGACGAGATGGTTCGCGAAGGTTTGGCCTTGGCTAAAATCGCGGACAATGTGGTTGTGAAGATTCCCATGTGCGAAGAGGGTCTAGTGGCTGTTCGGCGCTTAGCGTCTGAAGGCATTAAGACAAACGTGACGTTGATCTTCTCACCCCTGCAGGCCCTCCTCGTGGCAAAGGCCGGTGCCACCTTGGTTAGTCCGTTTGTGGGCCGTCTCGATGATATCTCAACTGACGGCATGGAGTTGATTAGTCAGATTACTCAAATCTATGAAAACTACGATTTGGATACTCAAATTCTAGTCGCGAGTATTCGTCATCCCGTGCATGTTTTGCAGTCCGCCCTGATTGGCGCAGACATTGTGACCTGCCCCTACAAAGTTATGCAGCAACTTGTGAATCATCCGCTCACTGAAAAGGGAATTTCTCAGTTTCTGAAGGATGCACAGGCCAACAAACAGAACAACAAATAGGCTAGATCACGGGCAGAAGGCTCCTACCATCGCACGAAACGGGTTCGAGTCGAGGAAGGATAGCGAATGGTTGTTCAGTCTGCTCTAATGGTCTTTTGTCGTGTGGTTATTCTATCGGTTATAACTGGCTGCTCGATTCTTGGGTCGGGCCGCTACACAGTCAGAGTCACAGAATTAAATCACCCACTGCAGCTGTTACAAAAGTTGGTTGTAGAGAGCTTGCCGAGAGGCCATAGAACCAACAGCCCAAACGGTCGCGAGTTTATGTCTAAGTATTACCAAGTTATTAAGGGGAGTTACAAAGACGCTGAGGACTCCGTTGATCGGTTTTATGCCCACGTTGCGATTCTTGGCGATCGCCGGCCCTATGTCATTGAGATCAAAGTTCTTCAAGAAGAACGCGTTTTACAGGGGGAGTCCGTTGGCTATGAGCGGGTTGGCTATAGCTTGCGACTAGCCAAAGAGCTGGAAAAGACCATCCGCCTTCGACTCACCAAACGTCGTGAAGATCTTAACATCATTGACGATTTTCGAGCATTCTAGATAGACTACTCATGCTTGGTCACGGTTGGAACTTCAAGGATGAGGATGCCGCCTTTGCAGAGAATACTCTCGGTTAGAAATCCAAATGCCTTTTGGTCCCGCATCGTTGCGGTTTCTGTTTTTTTATTTCCACTCTCGCTCCAACACTTAGATTTTCGTGCCACATTTTTATCGGGCTTATCCGTATCTGCGCACAAAGCTTCGCCTGCCTATGCTGCGTTTCAAGATTTGCATGAAGACTACGACTCGACCGGCCTGACTTTCCCCGAAAATGCGCAGCAGCTTATGTCTGGCTCGCCCTTCGATTTTGATCGAGCCATTCAATCGCAACCGACTGTTCGCCAAATCACCTTGGCAGGAATGAACATTCGGAGCCCACCTCCCCGCCCAATATATGTTGCAGGCGAAGTTGCACGCGCGCCGGTGGCAGTGGCCCTTCCCCCTAGGGCAAAGCTCCAGGATATGGGGCGCGACCAATTGCCTTTGAACGAGCGCAGAGCGCAACTCCTGGCGGAGCTCGAGGGTGAAAATTGGAAGGTGCCTTCGGTGGCGACCGCGGTGCAAGAGCTCCTCGGGAAGCATGTGCAGACGTCTCCAACGCCAGCCACCCGAATTGTGCAAAATCCGGGTGCGGTCATCCGCCGAGTGGAAGCGCCCACTTTAGCTGGAGCTTCGTTGCCCACGGGAGTGGTGTTGGCAGGACAAGTGGAGCTCACTTTAGGACTGGCCGCTGTGGGACCCGAAACTCCAATTACGGTCAAGCGTGTTTACAACGGTAAAAAATTTGAAGAGGGCAGGCTATGGGTCACCGAGGGCCGATTTGAGATTCGCGTGAGCGAGCCCGTGGGACATCTGGTCGCCGAGTTAAAGACCCTGAACGGCACAGTGTTGGGCCAAGGCGAATACAGTTTAGTAAATTTGGCGAAGTCTCGGCCGCAAACTAAACAGATCAACGGACTCAGAATTGAGCTTAGACCAACCGCTGAGGTGGCGACGCTGTTTGCGACGGGCGATAAGTCCTATGGAGATCATCGAGTGGCGCACACTTCAGCTCGCGTGGAGATTGAGGCGCACTCGGATCCGCAAAAGGTGAATGAAGAAGGCATTGTGAGAGATCACTCGCTTAATCGTGAATCTTCATTTGTAGCTCGGGCCACGGCAAAGGATCACTGGCCGTCCATAGTTGTGGGTCAAGCGCAGGTTCCCCACGAGATTCGCGTCTTCTCCAATAAAATGATCGGTGCACTTATTGATTTGAATCTTTCTGGAATAGAGCGAAGAGAGGCGCACCAGCTTGGAATAGTTTGGGGAAAAGTTACGCGCAAAGGTAAGGTCGTGGCCGGAGCGCAGGTCCAGTTGGCCGGGGGATTAAAGCCCATCTACTTTAATGAAATCTACCTGCCAGATTCTAAGCTAACTGCGACCGGCGCCAACGGCATGTTCGCTTTTGTTCGAGTTCCACCCGGAGTTCAAGCTCTTCGAGTCAATGCAGACAAGAGCTGGATACCCGCGCAGATCTTTGCCAGCGAGAATAAACATGTCTCATTTGTCGATGTCGAAATTCGCGAAAAGGTGGCCACCCAGCTTCGAATATTTGATGGATTTGAAGTGGCAAAGCCAGTGAGCGCGAGTGTCCGACTCGTGGGGGACGAAGCCAGTCTCGCCGTCAATCAAGAAGACATGGTTGAGTTAAGCGTTGCAGGCAATCCCTATTTGCTCGAGGCCGAGGCGAAGGGCGATTATTTGGTGTCTCGCGTGACGGTTGTGGGGGCACCACACACGGTGTATCTGCCACTCTTTACCCGCGCGTGGGTGAATGGATTTTTGGTGGCTAAGGATGTGAGCCAGCGCCCCGATCGAGGCATCGTGATTGGGTTGGTTGATGAGTTGGTGAATGGCGTGGAGCTGACCGGCTATGCGCGTGATGAAAAGATGCAAATTTTTTACTTCGATGCGCAGGGAAATCCGCGGCAAATTAAAATGGAAGCGGGAGTTGGCGGCGGGTTTTTCATTGCCAATGCGCCGAATGGTCTACAGACATTATTTATACATAGTGATCGAGAGATCTTCAGCCAAACAGTAGTTGCTGAGCCCGAAGTTCTACAAGTCGTTACACATTAGGTCCGCGGGCGACGGCGCGTGTCTTGCGTGCCGATCTGGCGTAAAACCCTATCTTTGTAACCGGGAGGCAAGTGCAGATTAAAACCCCTTGGCAGGTACGCATTACGCCGAATAGCTAAGCGCAAATCCAAATTATATCGTAAAAGTTCAGCGCTAGGCAGGCCAGTGATCTTTTCGAGGTAGCGGACACGAGTTTTTCCAGCCAGCTTTAAGGTCTCGATTCTTTGTAGGGGCTCTCGTGGCGTGTCCTTAAAGAGGAGTTCATTGTACTTTTCAGCGTAGAGTGCAGCCAAAAAGCAGGTGTAAAAATTCGATGAGGCAAATTTAAAGTGTCCCCCGTGGTAGCGCTCGATGATCTCGTGCAGCTCTCGTGAGCGGGCACGCTTGATCGCCGTTTGAATATTGCCAATTCCGTGATTGTACGAAGTGATCGTAAGCGGCCAGGATTTCATGGCGCGATAGTATGAGCGGAGCAGGCGACCGGCGGCGGCGGTGGCTTTGATGGGGTTGTTCCGCTCGTCAATATTGTCGCTAACAATCATATAGGCTTTGCCTGTGCGAGGCATAATTTGCCAGATCCCACTGGCGCCGACTTTTGATCGCGCGTCTTCGTTGAAGCTGCTCTCGACAAAAGGCATGCGGGTCAACTCGGTTGGGAGCCCCAGCCTTTTAAACTCTTCCTCCATATAAGGAATGTATTTACTGCTGTTGATAAGTCCGCGCTCAAAAAAATCGCGTTGCCCAAGCTGACTGCGCACGTTTCGAGCGGCAGTTAAAATCACCTTCCGTCGGGGGCCAGGCACGGCCTTTAGGGTCTCAAACAGTTCTTGTTCAAGTGCGGGAAGTTTGGCGTAGCTTTTCCGTTTGGCGAGTCGGTAAAGAGCTGCGCGGATATTTTTTGTCGTCGCACGACCGAGCTTCTGTGAACGATCTCGCCTCAGCCACTTGGGGCCCTTGCTATTTTGCAGAAGGTCAGTGGTGTCTACCACCTTAAAGACAATCCAAGGGTAAAGCACGTGGTGCACAATGTGATGGGCCTCGCCATAGCGTGTGTAGATGTCGAACCAAAATGCAGTTCTTTGGCGCAAGCCCTCGTGGATTTTAAACTCGGGTGAAATTCGATTGCTGGAGTCACTGAGGATCTTATCTCGAAGGGCGGGCCAAGCTGCTGGAGACTGTAGCGTTGGGGGCTCCGTTCGAATCGGCGAGCTGCCTTGCCCTTGGATGGCATTGAGAGGAAAGGACTCAGAAGGAATTTCTGGCGAAAACTCAGAGCGGTTTTCTGTGGGAGTCATCTCGTTTGAGTCGCGGATGATAGAACTGTGCCCTACAGGCAAACCCACAAAGAGAATTAAGGCAAAAAAATTAAAACGGAAGAGCTCCCACAGCATGACCTAACACACAGCAAGATACGAGCCAGCCTTAGAGGTGGTTTATATAGTATAATCAGTACCTTACGCGTCACGCCTAGCCTTAAATTGTCACAGGCGATACAAAATAAAGGCTCCTGTTCTCCCATGGGGCGGGGAATGACCCGGGGCGAGCCTGAATGCAAATGGCTTCCCTTTAGATTCGAGATGGGTTTAAATTTTGAGGAATTTGAGTGGAGGACACATGTCAGACGAATTGGTTTTAGTTGTTACCAGCAAAGTGAAGAAATTTATTAAAGAAGCCGGTGGATGCAATACATCAGCGGAGACCGTGGATGTATTGAGCAAAGCGGTAGAGCGTCTTTGCCGAAAAGGTGTGGACAGTGCGAAAGCTGATGGCCGAAAGACCGTCATGGCTCGCGACATCGTAATCGACCATCTCTAGAAAAGACTTCAGATTTGTTCAGTGAAAAGCGGAGCCTTTGCGGGCTCCCCTTTTTTTTGGTGCGCCTTAGCCGATTGAGCGACCGTTCTTCAGCAGCTTCTGAAATCCATCCCAATCTAAAATTTCTACGCCAAGCTCCTGCGCCTTTTGCATTTTGCTCCCCGCCTCTTCGCCCGCAAGAAGGTAATTTGTCGTTTTGCCAACTGAGCCAGGGCTCTTTCCGCCATGCGCGAGAATCGTGTCTTTGATTTCATCCCGGGGCAAAGGCAGTGTACCTGTGATGACAATCGTCAGCCCCGAAAGAGTTTGCTGAACCTTCGCATGCTTAACGCTTTCAAGCGACAAAAACTCGAGCAGTGCTTTGACTTCGCCAACGAAGGCGGCAGAACTCAGCTGCTTAGAAATTGAAGAGGCAACCTTGGGCCCTATATCCTCAATTTCAACGAGCTCGGCCTCAGAGGCGGCCAAGAAAGCGTCCATTGTTTTAAAGTGCTTGGCCAGAGCCTTTGCCGTTTGTTCCCCAACGAAGCGAATCCCAAGCGCAAAAATCACCCGCGCCAGCGTTGTCGCTCGACTGGTCTCAATGCTTTCTTTAATATTTTGAGCGGACTTGTCACCTTGTCTGGGTAGCGAGAGGAGGTCATCCACTGTCAATCGGTAGAGGTCGGAGAAGCGTCGAACAAGTTGAGCCTCGGTCAGTTGTTCGATCACGCGGTCTCCGAGGCGCTCGATATTCATGGCGCGACGAGAGGCAAAGTGCTTGATCGCCTCACTTATAACGGCGGGACACTGGCAGTTCAGGCATCGAAGCACAACTTCGCCCTCCAGTTGCAAAACGGCTTCTCCACAGCTCGGGCAATGGCCCGGAATTTTAAATGGCACTGAAGATGAAGGCCGGGCCGATAGAACCACCTCCACAATTTCAGGGATAACATCTCCTGCCCGCTGCACCACAACCGTGTCACCTATGCGAATATCCTTTCGGTCAATTTCGGACTGGTTGTGAAGAGTTGCATTTTCCACTGAGACGCCCCCAACACGGACTGGATCCATAACGGCCACGGGAGTAAGCGCGCCCGTGCGACCCACTTGCACCATAATATTTATAACTCGAGTGGTGGCTCGCTCAGGTGGAAATTTGGCGGCTGTTGCCCAGCGCGGGCTTCGGGCCACAGTGCCCAGCGCCTCTTGTAAAGAAAAACTATTGAGCTTGATCACCACGCCATCAATATCAAATGGTAGTGCGTGCCGCAGCTTTTGCACGGCCTCGTAGTATTCGACCGCCTCCACTGGCCCTTTGCAAATCGCGGCGAGTGGCAGTTGGGACTGAATTCCTCTGTCAAAGCCGGCCTTCACTATGCCCCACGTGTCGAAGCTCAGAGCCGGCAGGCCCAGGTGACGGAGATGATCTAACCACTCCGATTGTGAGCGCACTGTGGTGTGCTCAATATGCCCCGGGGCATAGCAAAACAGACGTAGCGGCCGCCTTTCAGCAATTTTAGGATCCAGCTGGCGAATAGATCCTGCCGCCGCGTTGCGAGGGTTGGCAAAAGTGGCGGCACCAGCCTCTTGCTGAGTTTCATTGAGTTCAGAGAAGTCACTTTTAAAAATCAGAACTTCGCCACGAATTTCGATCTTGCCTTTGCTGGGGCCACGCAGATGCAAAGGGATGGCGCGAATCGTCCGCACATTTTGCGTCACATCCTCGCCCACTTGACCATCTCCCCGAGTAACAGCCCGCTCAAAGCGCCCGTCTTGATAAATCAACTCGACCGCGAGCCCATCAAACTTGAGCTCGCAAAAATACTCCTGAGTTTGCTCAGTGCCGAGAAACTTTTTGACCCGCTCAT
This sequence comes from Bdellovibrionales bacterium, assembly GCA_041739415.1. Lineage (GTDB taxonomy): Bacteria > Bdellovibrionota > Bdellovibrionia > Bdellovibrionales > UBA1609 > JALHOQ01. The sequence continues at coordinate 231,868 of JBGSNU010000005.1, forward strand.
CAAAGGCCAAGATGTCGTCTGTAGAATAGGAGTTGGTGAGCGAGAGCATCGGCTTGGTGTGCGGCACCTTGAGAAACTCGGCAATCGGTTCACCGCCCACTCTTTGAGTGGGTGAATCAGGATCAAGTAGGTCAGGGTGAGTTGACTCAAGCGCCACAAGTTCTGCAAATAGCTGATCGTATTCATAGTCTGAAACGGCGGGTGAGTCTAAAACGTAGTACAGATGATCCCACTCGAGAATCTGTCGTCGCAGCTCGAGCACGCGCCTTTTCGCCAAGGGCGCCGCGCGCGAGTCGATTGGCTTAGCAGCAATGGGCTTAGTGGATTTAGCCATGGCTGTGAAAGATATCATCGCTGGGTTGGGGCTCCAAGGCGAACTCCCGCTTGCCTGCGCTGCATCTTATGGATAAAAATCGGGTTGGCGATTTCAAATCCGAGAGGAAAATCATGATTTCAGAAAAAGAAGTGACTCGTGTGGCGCACCTCGCCCGACTGTCGCTGACTGAAGATGAGGCGAAGGCACTTGCTCTTCAACTCAGCAGTGTCCTAAAGAATTTTGACCAAGTCTCTAAAGTCGACACTCAGGGCGTGGAGCCACTGGTGACGCCGACTGAGATCGAGCAATTTTGGCGGAATGACGCGGCTGAAGTTTGGGAGAGCGTGGAGTCTGCTATGCAGAATGCGCCCGAAGCCGTCGGCAATTTATTTAAAGTTCCTCCTGTGGTGGGCTAACATGAATATTTTAACCAGCAGTCTAAAAGAGATTCGCGATGCAGTTCGCAACCGATCAGTCTCGGCTCGTGCTGTGACCGAGGCCTACTTTGGCCAAATTGAAAAATGGAATGGCAAGCTCAATGCTTATATTACGCTCAACGAGCGCGCCGTCGATCAAGCCGCTGAAATTGATCGTCGCCTGGCTAAGAACGAAGATCCGGGTGCATTGGCAGGTGTACCGATCGCTATAAAGGACATGTTGTGCACTAAGGGCCTGCGCACGACCGCGGGTTCTAGAATTTTAGAAAATTTTATTCCGCCGTTTTCGGCGACAGTTGTCGAGCGCTTGGAAAGAGCGGGCTCCATCAATCCCGGCAAAACCAACCAAGATGAATTTGCGATGGGCTCGAGCTCAGAAACCTCGGCATTTGGAATCGGTCGCAATCCCTGGAACTTAGATTATGTGCCGGGCGGCTCGAGTGGCGGTTCTGCGGCTGCAGTTGCCGCTGGTATGGCAAGCGCCTCGATCGGCACAGACACTGGGGGCTCGATCCGTCAGCCGGCCAGCTTTTGTGGAGTTGTTGGTATCAAGCCGACGTATGGGAGGGTGAGTCGCTATGGCATTGTCGCGTTTGCCTCGAGCTTAGATCAAGCCGGACCCATGACTCGAACGGTAGAGGATGCCGCTCTTGTGCTCGAAGCGATTTCTGGTCATGACAAGTTGGACGGCACCACTGCCAGCAATCCTGTGCCGAAGTGGAGTGAGCAAATCCGGCACGATCTGAAGGGCATCAAGGTTGGTCTACCCAAGGAGTACTTCTCAGACACCCTTCAGGACGAGATCCGCGACAGCGTTGACCGAGCGATCGCATCCGTGAAGAGCGCCGGTGCGGAGATCGTTGAGATCTCTTTGCCGCTCACTGAAATGGCCGTACCGATCTACTACTTGATCGCGACCAGTGAGGCCTCGAGCAACTTGGCGCGCTACGATGGTGTTCGTTATGGCCATCGAGCTGATTTCAGTCGTCATGCAGCTGAAGACTTGGCTGAATTTTATAGTCGCACTCGCGGTGAGGGCTTTGGCCCTGAAGTGAAGCGAAGAATCATTTTGGGCACTTACGCTTTATCGAGCGGCTATTACGATGCCTATTACAAAAAAGCCTGTCAGGTGCGTCGCTTATTGCGCGACCAATTTCAGCAGGCGTTTCAACAGTGTCAGCTCATCATGAGTCCGGTAACGGCCTCGCCAGCCTTTAAGATTGGCGCTCGCATTTCGGATCCGCTACAAATGTATCTAAACGATATATACACGACTTCGGCTAACTTGGTGGGCATTCCAGGGATGAGTGTTCCCGCTGGATTCACCAATGACGGATTGCCAATAGGAGTGCAGCTTTTGGCCGATCATTTTCAAGAACAACATCTTTTCAATGCTGGCGCAGTGATTGAAAAAGACCTCGCGTTAAAGGAGTTGCCGAATGTCTTACAATGATTGGGAGCCCGTGATCGGCCTCGAGATCCATGCGCAGCTGTCCACGCAGAGTAAAATGTTTTCGCCAGATGCCAACCAGTACGGCGACGGCGACAACGTCAACGTTCACCCCGTGAGTCTCGGCATGCCCGGCGCACTGCCCGTGATCAATCGCAAGGCTGTTGAGTTATCTGTTCGAATGGGTCTGGCGCTCAACTGTAAAATTCGAAAGCGCTCGGTGTTTGCTCGCAAGAACTACTTTTATCCAGATCTTCCCAAGGGCTATCAGATTTCTCAGTTTGACGAACCGCTGTGTGAAAATGGCTTTGTCGATTACTTCCTCGAGGGCGAGATTCGCCGAGTCGGGATCACCCGTGCGCACATGGAGGAAGACGCTGGAAAATCCCAACACCAAGGTGAATACACACTGATCAATCTCAATCGAGCAGGCGTGCCCTTGCTGGAGATTGTGTCAGAGCCTGACATCCGAAGTCCCGCCGAGGCTGCAGAGTACGCCCGCACTGTGCGGCGAATTTTGCGCTACCTAGGTGTATGCGACGGCAACCTAGAAGAGGGGTCCTTGCGCTGTGACTGCAACGTCAGTGTCAGAAAAAAGGGTGAGCCCAAGTTTGGTACTAAGGTCGAGCTCAAGAACATCAACTCCTTCCGCTTTGTCGAGAAGGCGATTGAGTACGAAATCCATCGACAAATCGACAGCCTCGAATCCGGCGAAAAGATTTTGCAAGAGACCCGCTTGTATGATCCTGCAAAGAATCGCACCTTCGCCATGCGTTCAAAAGAAGAAGCCCATGACTATCGGTATTTTCCAGACCCCGACATTCTTCCAGTCCGTCTAGATGATCAGCAAATTGAAAAAATAAAGGGAGAATTGCCGGAGCTACCCCTAGCACGAGCGCAGAGGTTTCAAACTGAGTTTCAGCTGCCCGCGTATGATTCATTTGTGCTCACCACCGAACGCGCCCTGGCCGATTATTTTGAGAGCGTTGCTCGCCAGGCACAAAATCCAAAAGCGGCTTCGAATTGGGTGATGACCGATCTTTTGCGTGAGCTCAACGAGGCTCGTCTCGACATCGAAAAATCGCCCATCTCCAGTGAAGACCTTGGTAATCTCGTGCGGATGATCGATAGCAAAGAGATCTCAGGGAAAATGGCCAAAGATGTATTTATGGAGATGTGGAAGACATCCAAGTCACCGGCCGACATCGTGAAAAATCTTGGTATGAGTCAGATTACCGATGTGGGTGCCATTGAAAAAATCGTCGACGATGTCATGAGTGCCAGCGCTGCGGCAGTGGCCGATTATCGAGGCGGCAAGGTAAAACTTTTTGGCTTTTTCGTTGGGCAAGTCATGAAGGCCTCAAAGGGTCAGGCGAATCCAGAGATGGTGAATCAGATTTTGACCTCAAAGTTAAAAGGATAAGGTCATGCGTGTTGCTGCGCTCGACCTTGGTTCAAACACGACGTTGCTGTTGATTGCTGAAGTCAACAACGGGCAGATCAAGGTATTGGTGGATGAGGCCCGAGTGACCAAGCTAGGTCAGGGCGTTCAGGCTAGTCGACGCTTTCATCCTGAAGCGCTTGCGCGGATGCGCGTCTGTCTGAGTGAGTATCAAGCACTCATTGAAGCCCACAGGTGTGACAAGGTGATTGCCGTTGCGACGAGCGCCGCACGAGACGTGGGTAACGGCATTGAACTCGTCCAAATTGGCGCTGAGCGCGGTATTCCAATCCAAATTATCTCAGGGCAAAGCGAGGCCGAGCTAACCTTTAGAGGAGCGCTCTTTGATCGTGGCGACACGCGTGGGAGTGCCGTCATAGATGTTGGCGGTGGTTCTACGGAGATTATCGTTCACTCGAATGAGGGCGTGCGAGGGATCAGTGTGGATGTCGGAAGCGTTCGGCTCACCGAGCAGTTTGTGACGACTGATCCCATTTCACCAGCGGAACTGTCCAGCCTCACTCGACATATTGACTCAGCATTCAATCGAGTCAAAATCCCCACCGGAGTCTTAAAAGGTGCTTTCGCTGTTGCGGGCACGCCGACCACTCTGGCCGCCCTTGCGCAACAGTCCGAGTATTCGGAAGAGATTGTGCACTCGTACAAGCTATCTGTGCCGTTGATCCAGACCTGGTGCGATCGTTTGGCTCAGTTGAGTGGTCAAGAGCGTCGCTCTTTGCCGGGGATGCAACCGGGGCGTGAAGATGTGATAGTTGCGGGCACAGCCATCTTGCTGGGTGCCGCCAAAGCGTTAAACGTCAGCGAACTCACCGTTTCTACGCGAGGTGTACGATACGGAGTGGCTTTGACTGCCGGAGAATTCACTTGAGGCTCCTGGCATATTTGGCCTTTGCCGCATCGACTCCCACGGCCTGCGTGAGCGCTGAGGATTTAGCCAAGCATTTTTCGAAGTGTCAGTTTTTTTTAAACCAAACGAAAATCGAAGCCTACATAGCCGATACCAATCCAAACCGCTCACGAGGACTGATGCATGTGACCTCACTGCCCTCGAACACCGGAATGCTTTTTGTTTTTGAAGAGTCGCAACACCTCAGCTTCTGGATGAAGAACACGCGGATACCTCTGGCGATTGGATTTTTTGATGCCGGCTCCAAGCTCGTCGATATTCAAGAGATGTCAGTTCCAAACTCGGTCTTGGAAGTCACGCCGGTCTCCTATCAAAGTCGAGTGCCCGCCGTGCTGGCGTTAGAAATGAATCGCGGCTGGTTCACAAAAAACAAAATAGAAAATGGTGCTAAGCTAAGACTAAGCGGGCCCTGCTCTTCTAAGCTATTGGCCGTACAGCTTCAAACCGCGCAAAAAGCTCGACATTAGACCAGGGTATTTAAACACTTCCGGCCACGTTGACCTTCGTCCGGCAGTAAGAATTAGTGTTTCAACTGTATTCCACAGTGTGCTGTAATCAAGTTGGGTCGAAGGTTAACAACAGAGGTATACGTCATGTTCAGGAAGTATGTGATTATCTCCCTTGCAGCGAGTTTGGTTTTATTGACCAACTCTGCTTGCACCTCCAAAACAGCCACGGATGAAAGCGCTGATGTAGAGGAAATATCGGACTCAGGAGATGAATCTCTTGAGACCGCAGAGGCAACAGAAGACAACAGTGACTTAGAGGATCTCGAGGGTGGAGAAAGCGCTGACGGCGCTGTCGCAGATTTAGGCGATGACGAAAGCTTGTCGTCGGATGAGACTTTACCCGACGAGGCTGCGCCGTCTACTGATGTGGCGCAGTCCGATGATTTAGGAGGTGACCTAACTGAGACACCTCCTGCGGATCCAGCAGCCGAGCCGACTCCCGACTCTGGCATGGCTGCGATGGATACTGCACCTGAAACTGGAGAAGTGGCAACGAGTGAACCAGTGGCAGATCCCATGAGCGATCCGCCAATTGACTATAGCTCCCCTGCTCCTGAGGAATCCATGGCTGAGAGTGCGCCCGTAGCGCTGCCCTCACTTAAAAAGATCAACTCGCAGCCCTATCGTCAGGGCAAGATTTTAGTAAATGCTGTTTATTTGGCTAGACAGGGAGACACGGTTGAGACGATAAGCCAGAAGGTTTATGGTTCGCCGGATAAAGTCACCGAGATTTGTAAGATCAATTCGTACAACTGCTCGCGTGGGATTAAAGTGGGAGACAAGTTCTATTACAACTCTCCACAGCGACCAGATGACGAGTCGACAGTTAAGACGTTTTATGAAGATGCTGGAGTTGCTGCGCAAACGTATACGGCTCAATCAGGTGACAACATTCGCAAAGTTGCTAAAACGTTGCTTGGGCACGATCGCAGTTGGATGGAGTTATGGGCCACCAACGACGTCGAATCTAAGGGCGATTTAGATGAGGGCACGCAGCTCCGCTATTGGCCAGCCACCGATGCCGCTCCAGTTGAACAAACTTTCGCAGGCAACGACGCTCCACCTGCGCCACCGAGTGAAGTAGAAGAGGTTCCACCGCCGGCCCCAGATCAAGCGATGCAGCCGCCACCAGATCAAGGAATGCCGATGCCTGACCAGGCGATGAATGACATTCCTCCGCCACCAGATCTGCCACCTCCCCCGGATACGCAGGCAATGGGTTCAGTGGAGCCGCCACCACCGCCTCCTCCAAATGATCCACCCCCACCGATGGATACATCGATGGAAGATGGTGGTCAGGACCCAAATCAGACCATGGCTTTAGGTGTGGGAGCGATTCTTCTCTTGGCCGCTGCTGCGCTATTTATTTCAGTACGTAAAAAACGAGCGCGTCGACACATTGATTTCAACACATCCACTCAGACGCAAATCGATTAGCGTCTAAAAGCAGAAAGGGGTACCTCGACTAGCGAGAACCCCTTTTCAGCGTTTTCGATCTTCGTTCAGGTTGCGTTAACCTGCACGACTAAAAATGTCTTCTAATATATTGCGACGAAACTCGCGCCGATTCTGGACGAAGTACATAAGGTCATCGACAATCTGAGTGTCGCGCTTGTTGAATGGCTGAAAGGCTAAACCGCAACCACCATCGCTTCGCCACACAATAGTGGCGGCCATTTTGCGCCGGCGCTCGCTGACAACAAATTCAATGACAACTTTGTCGTCGGGCGCGAGGTCAAGGGTATCTGTCTCTAAGAAGGCTCCAGTGAGACTGATATTCTTAAGGACGCCCTTTATATTTTGCCGGCCATAGCTCCTGCGGTACTCAATCTGCATTTGCAGTGGAATTCGGGGAGCCGGGATGCTGTTTTGTTTTGATTCCATCGGGTCTCCTGTCGACATGTAGAAAGATCGGCAAGTTTGGGAAAAAGTTAAGGACAGGTCGCAGATTAGGGCGCTTGGCGTCACGTCTCAGGCGTCTTTTGAAGCACTCGAGTGTCAAATTAGGACATGAACATCAAAGATTATAAAATGAGACACACCATTCAGGCTATTTGACAAAGCCCCCAGAATCCTCATAAATAGAGGCAGATCAGCAGTAATTTCACTATACCTGACGAAATCAAGTCGGTGTCTCAACTCGGTACAAAGACACAGACCGCGCTGAAAGTTAAACCAAACCGAAAACTTTTGCTCTCCCACATTCATTAAACTCAAATTAAAGACAGAGACATTTGGAAGACTCAAAACCAACCCAACCAGCAATAATCTCACGAGGACAAGTCTATGGATGAATCAACGAAACCTGCGGGTGGCGAAGGCGCTCCAGCCCCAACGGCTCCCACTGATGCCAAAGCCCCGAGCGCACCCACGGCCGGCCAACAAGTTCGAGAAGAACAATCCGGTGGCGGTGAACAACGTGATGGTGGTCGCCGACACTTTAAGCCCCGCTCCAATAACAGCGGTGGTGGTGGCGGGCGTGGTGATCACCGTGGCGGTGGAGGCGGCAAGCGCCCCTATCAAAATTTTAAGAACCGCGACCGCGGTGATCGGGATCGTGGCGGCGAGCGAAATGACAACCGCGATCGTGGCGAGCGCAATAACGGCGGCTATCAACACGGCGGCTATCATAATGAGGGTCGTGGAGATATTCCAGTCGAAGAAACACAAGTTGAAGATTTAACGCCGGTCGATCTCTCTGAAATCAATCTCACAGAGGAAGAGCGAAAAGAGCTCAACTCCAAAAATCTAAAATCAAAAGACATTCGTGAGCTCACTCAGCTAGCACTCAAGCTGAAGATTGAAAACGCAGCCGGCCTTCGTCGCCAAGATATGGTCTTTGAGATCCTCAAACGCGCCGCTCAGTTGGGCGATATTTTTGGCAATGGAGTTCTAGAAATTCTGCCAGATGGCTACGGCTTTTTACGATCACCCGATTACAACTATCTGCCAGGTCCGGATGACATCTACGTTAGCCCCTCGCAAATACGACGTTTTGGTCTTCGCACGGGCGACACAGTTAGCGGAACTGTTCGACCACCTAAGGACGGAGAGCGATACTTTGCGTTACTGAAAGTGGACACGCTCAACTACGAGCCTCTTGATAAAGCCAAAGATAAAATTCTGTTCGACAATCTCACGCCGCTCTACCCGAATGAGCGCCTAAGACTTGAGTACGACCCAAAAGACACCACCACTCGAGTGGTCGATTTGATGGCACCGCTCGGCAAGGGCCAGCGGGCATTGATCGTGGCGCCGCCTCGTACAGGTAAAACAGTGTTGATGCAAAATATTGCCAATGCGATTGCGGCAAACCATCCTGAGGTCTTTCTCATCGTCCTATTGATCGATGAGCGTCCAGAGGAAGTGACCGATATGACCCGCACCGTGAAGGGCGAAGTCATCAGCTCTACCTTCGATGAGCCACCGACTCGGCACGTACAGGTTTCTGAAATGGTGATTGAGAAGGCCAAGCGATTGGTCGAGCACAAACACGATGTGGTGATTTTGCTAGATTCCATCACGCGGTTGGCTCGAGCCTACAACACGGTCGTGCCACCATCGGGCAAAATTCTCTCAGGCGGTGTGGATTCAAATGCTCTCCATAAACCGAAGCGCTTCTTTGGTGCAGCTCGTAACATCGAGGAGGGTGGCAGCTTAACGATTATCGCGACGGCCCTCATCGACACGGGCTCGCGTATGGATGAAGTCATCTTTGAGGAATTCAAAGGGACTGGTAACTCTGAGATTCACCTGGACCGTAAACTCATGGAGAAACGTATTTTCCCATGTATGGACATCAACAAGTCGGGCACGCGCAAAGAGGATCTACTCATTGAGAAAAGTGAACTCAATCGCCTGTGGATTCTTCGCAAAGTGTTGGCGCCTATGAACGTAGTCGATAGCATGGAGTTTTTGTTGGACAAGCTGCAACACGCAAAGACCAACGGCGACTTCTTGGGATCAATGGGCGGGTAGTTGCGAGACAGCAATGTTTGAGAAGTTAAACGAAGTTGAAAAGCGATTTGAGCAGGTGCAACAGTCCTTGATGGAGCCAGGAGTGGCTAACCATCAAGAGCGCTATCGCAACCTCATGAAGGAACTCTCTGACCTCGAAGAAGTCGTTGGGACGTTTCGTGAGTTTAAAAAGATCCGCTCAGATCTGACGGGCAATCGATTGATTCTCGACACTGAAAGTGACGAGGAGATGCGCGCGTTAGTCAAAGAAGAGATGGGTCCACTCGAAGCGAAGCTGCTAGACCTCGAGGAGCAACTCAAGATTTTGCTTCTGCCCAAGGATCCCAATGATGACAAAAACATCATAATGGAAATTCGAGCCGGTGCCGGCGGTGATGAGGCGAGTCTTTTTGCCATGGAACTCTTTCGCGGATACTCCCACTATGCGACGACACGGGGCTGGCGCGTGGAAGTGATGTCTATTTCTGATGGGAATGTGGGCGGATACAAAGAGGCTATCGCCATGATTTCTGGCGAAAAGGTCTATTCGCTTTTGAAATATGAAAGTGGAGTTCACCGCGTGCAGCGAGTTCCCAAAACAGAGACTCAAGGGCGCGTTCATACCTCCACCGTTACCGTTGCGATCATTCCTGAAGCAGAAGAGACCGAAGTAAAAATTGAATCGAAGGATCTGCGAATTGATGTGATGCGAGCGAGTGGTGCCGGTGGACAGTCCGTTAACCGAACAGAGTCAGCGGTTCGAATCACGCATCTACCAACCAACACCGTAGTTTACTGTCAAGATGGCAAGTCCCAGCACGCCAACCGAGACAAGGCAATGAAAGTGCTTTTCTCTCGATTGAAACAAATGGAAGAAGACAAAGCCCGACAAGTGGCCTCAGATGCCCGCCTCTCACAAATTGGGACTGGCGACCGATCCGAGCGAATCAGGACATACAATTTTCCGCAATCCCGAATCACAGATCATCGGATTGGCTTGACCATACACTCACTCACTGAAGTTATGAACGGTTCGTTTGATCCGCTGATCAATCCACTTGTGACGCACCACCAGGCGGAACTCTTAAAACAAAGCTTATGACGCTCGCAGAGCTTGAGCTTGAAACTCGAACAAAATTAAAAAATGCCAAGCTAGACGATCCTGCGTTTGAAGCTCGGCAGCTTTTAATCGAACTCTTGCAGATCGAGGCGACAGATCTTCTGTTAAAATCCGAGCAAGTGATGAGCTCGAGCACAATCGATCACGCGCGTGAGTGGACTAAAAAGCGCTGCGACGAATTTCCGTTGGCCTATCTTTCGCGCCGACGCGGTTTTTACAAACACACATTTTATGTTGAGCCAGGAGTATTGATCCCGAGGCCTGAGACGGAGCTCTTGGTGACTCATGCCTTGGCAATTGTGCAGGCCCGGCAACCCCCCGGCGACATTGCGTTTGCGGATTTAGGCTCAGGTAGTGGTTGCGTGGGACTCAGTGTCTTGAGCGAACTGCCGAGCTCTTCGCGACTGTATGCTGTGGATGTCTCGCCGCAAGCGATTAATGTCACTCGCAAAAATGCGGAGCAGCTCGGTTTGTCGGGGCAGGTTCAATGCATAATGCAAGATGCAGTGACGTGGACCCCACCCCAACCGCTAGATTTTGTATTGGCAAATCCGCCGTACATTGCGGTCGGCGATCCGCAACTTCATCCAGCGGTAGAAAAATATGAGCCAGCACTTGCACTATTTGCGGCAGCGGATGGATTTGAGTTTCTTAACTCCTGGGCCGAGTGGAGTGCCCGCCACCTTCGCCCAGGCGGCTTTGTAATCTTTGAAATCGGTTCTGGTCAAAGTGCCCGCGCTCAAGACATAATGGCGAGCAATGGATTCGTTTCTATTCAGAGTTTTCAAGATCTAGCCGGGATTAAACGCGTGATTCACGGCCAAAAATTATAATCAAAGTGAGTGATTTATGGACAAGATGATTGTTAGAAGTGGCACACAGCTCAACGGTGTAACCTTTGCCAGCGGTTCAAAAAATTCTGCCTTGCCTTTGATTTTTTCGACATTGCTCGCGGATGGGGAGCACGTTTTTCACAACGTGCCCGATCTTGTTGACGTAAAATCAGCGTGCTCGCTTCTTGAAAACTTTGGCTGCAAGACATCCTACAAAGATCACACTTTGCGTATCCATGTGGATGGGCTGAGCACATTGGTGGCTCCCTACGATATTGTTCGTAAAATGCGCGCCAGTATTCTTTGCCTGGGTCCGTTGCTGGCTCGGTTTCGTGAAGCCAAGGTGAGTTTGCCCGGTGGTTGTGCCATCGGCACGCGTCCCATCGATTTGCACTTAGATGGGATGAAGGCCATGGGGGCAGAGATTGAAGTTGAATCTGGCTATGTCTTGGGACGGACCTCACATTTGCAGGGTGCGAAAATTTTGTTTGAGGCTCCAACAGTTGGCGGCACTGAGAACATTATGATGGCAGCAACCTTGGCTCGCGGTGAAACCGTGATCGAGAATGCCGCCAAAGAGCCTGAAATTGTCGACCTAGCGGCCTACCTTAATAAAATGGGGGCAAATGTAAAGGGCGCGGGAACAAGTATCATCACCATAGTGGGAGTGGATAAACTTCGCGCTACCGAGCACACAGTGATTCCAGACCGAATCGAGGCTGGAACTCTATTGATTGCAGGAGCGATTACTGGCGGCAAAGTTACTGTGGAGAAATGTCGACCACAAGATTTAGAGGCTCTAACTGCAAAAATGCGTGAGGCTGGCTTTACGATCACCGAGGGCTCCGACTCATTGACCGTGCATCCGTGTAAACAGTGGAAGGGTGTAGATATCACGACCTCGCCCCATCCGGCTTTCCCCACGGACTTACAAGCACAGTTCATGGCGCTTATGACTCAAGCCCATGGCACGAGCGTGATCACCGAGACTGTCTTTGAAAACCGCTTTATGCATGTGCAAGAACTTGTGCGGCTCAACGCCGACATCACTCCCAAAACCCGAGTTGCTGTCGTTCGTGGTGCGCCGGGTAAGTTAATGGGCGCTCCTGTTATGGCTACGGACCTTCGAGCTAGCGCTTGTCTGGTGCTGACGGGGCTAGTGGCAGAAGGAGAAACCGTGGTGAATCGAATCTATCACCTCGATCGGGGCTATGAAAACATCGAAGGTAAGCTCACTAAGCTTGGTGCAAATATCGAGCGCGCCAAGTAGATCGGTGCTTTAGGCAAAAAAAGCCCGAGTTCGGGGGGCCGAATCGGGCTATGGAGTTCTAGAGTGGACAGGATCGGGGGGAGGCGGCCCACTAGAGAATTTCAAATCCAAACAAAAATAAACTACAAGAGCTCAGCACCTTGCACTTCTATTGCAAAGTCAAAGTTTTGAAACTTAATCGTATACGACTTAGCGGACTCAATCTCAACTCGCGCGGCTCGCACTAGGGTCTGCATATTTACTGAAGTGTTAAAGTCGTCGACGCGAGCTATGCAGTTGTCGAGGGGCATGGTCGAAGACATGTGGATGACCAGTTGCTCAGGGGCTGCGGGGTTTTGGATAAGGCTCGCAGTGGGTTGACTGTGGCAGGGGTTAGGAATACTTCCCCACACATTAAGGACGGGGCCAGAGGAGCTAACGGTGACATCATGGATTTTTACAGGGCTTTGATATTGTGAAGGAAAGTAAGCAGCAAGCGTTGAGGCATTTGCATTCATAAAACCAGAGATCAACAAAACAGAAACTATGTACGCAGCAATCACTAATGGCTTCATAAAATCTCCTGGGCTTTCAATTCGTTCACTCTACAACCAGACTATTAGCAAGGTCAGTGCCAGCTCTCACGGGCTTGCCATTTGGATCTGACGGATGGCGTGGTTCCAAGTTGAGTCTAGAAATTTTATATTAAATTGAATTTATCAGTGATTTCAATATTTTAGAGAATCGCCCCAAGACGCAACCAAAACCCAGGTTGGAACTACCAGAAGCTAGCCTTGGCCTAGGCGTTTATTCAAAATACGGATACGATGAATGAGGATTTATGGGTGACGGCAATAAAAAATGGATTATTCGAGAGGCCTCAGGGCGAATAGTTGGGCCTTTCACGACAGAAAAGGTTCTCTATAAAATAGGCCGAGGGGAGCTCTCGGGCGACGAAGCGATTTCCCATTACCCTGGGGGTAAATGGATCCCTATTACGCAAGATCCTCAGTTCTATGACAAATTGCTCGATATTTTGGCTGTTAATCCTCGGGGCGGAGTTGAAGAGACCACCGAGATTTTTGAGCAGACCCAGGCCTTTTCGCAAGACTCCGCCGCGGATACGGGTGAGGATGAGTTCGCATTTGCAAAACACAGTGTCGCGCGCGAGAAGGCACCAATCGACTCTGGCGCGGACACAGACCCCCACCTAACACAAACTCGCTCTCGTGTGGATGACATTGAACTTATCGACACACGTCCAGAGATCTGGCGTGGGATATTGAAACGCGCAAAAATTCCGGCCCTGGTTGGAGGCGTAGCCCTGACATTGGCGGCGGTGTTGTACTGGAGCGATGAACCTCCGGTTGAGCGAATTCACTTGTTAGCGCCACAAAGGGGCCTCTCGCAGCTAGAGGCCAGTGCATTGAGCGACCGCAAAAAACAAGGCGCCACTGCCTTTGTCGAGGATACTTTTCAAAGCTACCTGCGATCACAGAATGAGTTTGTTCATATCGTTGAGCGAAACAACAAAGACGCAGAATCTATGGCCCTACTTTGCTTAACCTACTTGCAGCTGTGGCCGTACTCGCATCAAGATTCAAGTGACAGTCGAGCGCTGGCCACGGTTGTGCAGATGTCATCAGCGGTTGATCCAGCGGGGCTTCACTCGGCGACCTGTCGAGCGGTGGACCTCATTGTTCGCTCCCGCTTTCCTGAAGCGATGAGCTTGGTCGATTCCGTTTTGGAAACGCGAGCGAGCAGTCACCCTCCAATCATTTTTTATTTTCTAAAAGGCTTATTGTACGCAGGGGGGACAGAACACTCGGCGGCAGTCGGCTATTTACAAAGCAGTCAGCAGTTATGGCCACAGTGGGTGTTGCCGTATTCGCTCGAAGCTTCTGTACAGGCAAGGCTGGAGCAGTACAGTGAGGCCGCAAATCTGTATCGCCGCATTCTGCAGACCAACTCTGAGCACACGGTTTCACGCATTGAGCTGGGCTTATTGGAGTACAAACATTTTAATCAAATCGAACAGGCAGAGCGCAATCTCCACCAGGCCATAGACCACGGCCGCGCTCCCAGTGGCCTAGTTTCTCGCGCGTACTTTGGCTTGGCAGAAATTCATCTCAAAAGAGGTGATCAAAAGGGTGCACTCAAATATGCACAAAAGTCGTTTTCTCTAAATTCAGGCAATACACCGGCCAAAAACCTCATTGTTCAGCTGGGGGGAATTGAAAAACTCAGAGGCACAAAGGTCAAAGGCCAACAGTTGGTTTTTGAAGGAGATCAATTTTTTCGCGAGGGCGATTGTGCTGCGGCTCAAGCCCATTTTAAAGCTGCTTTTGAAGAGGATCCAAAAAATGCCATGGCCGCGCTAAAGGCTGCTCGGTGCTTGTGGCAACTGAGCTTAAGCACTGAAGCTGTCGACTGGTTAAATAAAGCCATCAGGTCTGATTCCAAGTTGCTTGAGGCCTATGTGCTGATGGCAGACTACCAATCGCAGCGTTACAATTTTCAGGCAGCCGGTCGAGTGTTGGAGACCGCTTATCGCGTCAATCCCAAAAGTTATGAGGTGCTTCGAGGCTTTGCAATGGTTGAGCTGCGTCGAGGCAATGCCAGCGGAGCACTCACTTATGGGCGGCGCGCTCTTGCCCTCTATGAGCACGACGTTGAGACACAAATTTTGCTGTCTCAAATCAGTCTCAATCTGCGCGACTTCAAAATGGCCTACAACTATGCAGCCAAGGCCGTCGAAATCGATATCAATCATCGTAAGGCCCAGATTACCTATGCCCAGGCCTTAGCTGGCTTACAGGGTGTCGACGTTGGGCTGGATTATATGATGAAGCTCGTAGGCAATTACTCGCACGTTATGGAGTATCGCCTCGCCTTGGGGAAGATGTTGTTATCCGACGAGCGCTATCGTCAAGCGGAGGAAGTCTATCGGCAAGTCATTAAGCTTGATGAGAAGCCCAAAGAGGCGTACGTCGAGCTTGCAAAGGCCATTTGGGCGGAGTCTCGACAACCTGAAGCACTTCGTCTGTTGCTTAAAGCTGCAGTTTTGGATCCTGCAGACGCTGAGCCATTGTTTGTCTCTGGAACCATTTACTTAGAGATGCTTCGTCCAGCTGAGGCACGGCTCCAATTCACCCGAGTCTTGACCATCAACAAGCTCTACCCGCGCGTGCAATATCAGTTGGGTCGCGCGGCCTTGATGTTAAATGATCCGAAAGAAGCCTTGGCCGCGACCGAGCGCGAAAAGTTAGCAAACCCAAACTTAGCAGATGCCTATTTACTGGCGGCTGAGGCCCATACGCTACTCCAACAGTACAGCAGTTGCGCCAGTGAATACCAAAAGGCCATTAAGCTCCGGCCGCAGCAAGCGACGATCTATATCAGGTTAGCCCAGTGCTACAGAAAGCGGGGCGATCTCGAAGCTGCGGCGGCAATGCTTAACGTGGCTGCCAGCCAAGAGTCGGGGATTCCAGATATCTACAAAGAGCAGGGGGCCATTTTTGAATCGAAGGGGGACCTCGTCCGTGCCATTGCGGCTTATCAGCAGTACTTTGTGTTGAATCCCGAGGCTGCAGATCGCCAGTTGATCGAAGATCGAATTTCCGCTTTACAGCGGGGTCAAAGACCTTAAAATAAAAGCATGGCAAACCTTATGGACAATGTCCAAGATCGCTTTAGAACATCCTCGAGTACTCTCATTCTGCTCAGCGCTCGCCTGTTGTCTGGATTGTTTCTTGGGCTTTGTATGGCCCTTATTGGACAAGAGATCATTGGCTATGCGTCACTATCCTTCGTCTTTGTATTGGTGGCATTTACTTCTGTTGTGATGCGGATCAGTCGCAATTGGAGCTGGGCTTATCTATTCATCTTCAACTTGATTTGTGTCTTGATCGGTCTTCTTCTGCGCATGTACATTCTCTTTGCACCCACTGCATGAGGATGACATATGATCGACATTAAATCCCTTGAACAAACTGAAGTGAATTCTCTCACGGGACTCACGTATCGTGAAGAGTACAAACGATCGCTAAAAAACCGTGGTGCTGACACCTCTGTCATCGATAAAATTTTGCAGATAAACGCCTCGCGCCGACAAGTGATCACTCAACAAGAGGGTTTGCGAGCCCAGCAGAACAAAGTGGGCGAGGAGATCGCTCGTCGTAAGCGCAACAAAGAGGATGCGTCCGAACTGCTTTCTGAAATGCAGGGGATTTCATCTAAGGTCAAAGAGTTAGAGCAAAGCGTTTCTTCAATTGAAGCTGAGCTCAACAGCCTCGCGCTCGTTCTACCCAACCTGGTCCATCACACGGTTCCCGTGGGTGAGTCTGAAGAAGACAATCAGTTGGTTCGAGCCTCTGGTGTGAAGCGTGAGTTTAGTTTCAAGCCAAAGGAGCATTGGGAGATCGGTGAGAATTTAGGAATTATCGATTTTGAGCGCGCGGCCAAAGTGACTGGAGCTCGTTTTGCCTTTTTAAAAGGTGCAGCGGCCCAATTGGAGCGTGCACTGCTGCAGTTCATGATGGATTTGCATTCGCGCGAGCATGGTTACAATGAGATGATTCCGCCTTTTATTGCAAACTCTCAAGCCTTCGTTGGGACCTCGCAGTTTCCAAAGTTTAAAGAAGATGTGTTTCACCTGGAGGGCACGGATTTTCATCTGATTCCCACCGCTGAGGTTCCGGTCACCAATTATTTTGCTTCTGAAATTTTGCGAGAGAGCGACTTGCCTATAAAATTTGTGGCCTATTCTCCCTGCTTCCGCTCAGAGGCTGGAAGTTATGGCAAAGACACGCGAGGTCTGATTCGACAGCACCAGTTTAACAAAGTGGAGCTGGTGATGTTCGCTCATCCCGATAAATCTTTTGAACTCCACGAGCAATTGACCACTCATGCAGAGCGCGTTCTGCAGCTGTTGGAGTTGCCCTATCGAGTGATGTGTCTGTGCACCAAGGATATTGGCTTTGGCGCAACCAAGTGCTTTGACCTCGAGGTCTGGCTACCCGGGCAGCAAGCCTACCGAGAGATCAGCTCCTGTTCAAACTTTGGAGACTTTCAGGCGCGACGTGCCGGGATCCGATTTAAGTCAGATGCCCCCAAGGCGAAAACACAGTTTGTGCACACGTTAAATGGTTCGGGCCTGGCGATTGGGCGCACTCTCATTGCTGTGTTAGAAAATTATCAGCAAGAGGATGGCTCCGTGATTGTTCCAAAAGTTTTGCAGCCCTATATGGGCGGACTTGCCAAAATAGAAAAAAAATAGCCTTAGCTCGGTTCGGAGTGGTTAGGAATTGTCACGTAGGATTTGGGCATCGAGGGCGTCGAACTCGAGTTCAGTTCGGTTGATCAAGGCTCTTTCAAGGGCGTTCAGTTGTTCAAGAGTGGCTCGGCTGCCGTCTCTATTAAAAATGTTTAGCGCGCTAGCATAAACATCTTGGGCCTCTGCGGGAGTCTGAATCAACCCAGCCACTTCTTCGATCGGCAAATTGTTAGATCTTGCGTGTTCGATCGCCTCCCGCACAATTGGACTACCACATCTCGCGCCGATCTCGTTCTCAGCCATTGCTTTGTTCGCGAGCTTACAAATTATCCTGAGCTCAGCGCTATTTAGACTGCCGTTGGCCATTCCGATTCTAATCATGGCCAGTGTCATGACGGCGTAATTGTACTCGCGGCCCTCGAGTGCCAATTGTTCAAAGCGAATGTTGGTGGCCGCAGCAGGCTCAGCAAAACTTGCCGCCAAAGATATGCAAATGCCGAGTGTGGCCAGGCGCTTTTTTAATAAGTTATGCATATCCCACTCCTTGGCGAAAAGTGTCGGTACGGCAGTGAATTGGTCCTCGATAAATTCAATGCAGAGGCTGTGCCAGAGGGGCCGAGCGGCGAATCGTGCTCACGGACCGGGCTAAACATCTGAAAATTAGAAGTTTTTTTGAAAAAGTGAAGGTCGGCTCCGCGCCTCCCCAGGAGTGGACGAGAATTCAGTGACACCAAATGCGGGCACCCGCAAGAGCGACCAGTCAGTAGTGCCACGTGCAGCGAAAGGCCGGCAGCGCTGAAAAATTGCCCATCATTCGATCCGCGCGGGTTATTCTAGAATGAATTGAATTTTAAGATGGCATTTTAAGTGCAATCTGGTTCACTTAGGTTGGCTTATAAATCCGGCTTCAAAGGAGTATTTGTGTTTACTTTTGCGCGAGAAATCTTTCTATTTGCGACGCTGGTTCTATCTATTTCAACTACGGCAAGTGCTGCTCCCCAGACAGTTCCTTTTGTGGACTTAAGTCGGTATGCGGGCAATTGGTATCAGATTGCCAACGTACCGATGTTTTTTGAAGGTGGAGTTTGTGCGTGCGCAAAGCAAAAACTAACGCCAGCTGAAGCCGGAGTAATCAAAGTTTACAACTCATGCAACAGCGGCACGCCTCAAGGTCGACTGCGAGACATTAGCGGCGAAGCTTACAATGACGACCCTGCAACCAACGCCAAATTTACTGTCGACTTCAATCTTCCGTTTAAGGGGACTTACTGGATTGTAGGATTGGACGCGGAATATCGATACGCGGTTGTGACTGACAAGAATGGCTCCTCACTTTACATCCTGTCGAAGACTCCAACATTGGCTACGGAGCTGTATGAAGAGGCGGTAGCGATTGCAGCGGCGCAGTCGTTGAAGGTGGAGCAACTGCGAGTCACCGAACACCAAGGCTGCCAGTATCCAGAATGATCACTAGCTAGGCTGTCTCAAATTCGCTCCTAGGTCGATGGAGTATGTCTATGCGCTCGGAAGGCGTATGATTTTGGAGCGCAGAACCCTCGTAAGTGTCTCGATTTGGTAGATAATCTCTATTTGTATAGAAGGTGCGCGTTGCGCTCTCTACAATTTGAGGATGAGTCGAACTCTATTTAAGGCTGCGCCGTATCTGTTTGCATTGTCTTTTGTCATCCTAAGCTTTCAAAATTGTAGCGCTGGCTTTGAGTCCAGTCGAGGTACGAGCTCGTCCCTGGGGACCGATCCAGCGCAGGAGCTCGGAGAAGATGTAGACCCTGCTCCACCTGAGGATTTGGATCTCCCGGGCGAAGTGGTGGTGAACCCAACTCCAACTCCCACTCCGGCCCCGCCGCCAATGGAAGGACTAGCCGCGCCTGACTTTGGCTTGGACGAGACAGTGTATGGCAACTTGCGAAAGGTAACCGTGGGGCAAGCCAGCGGCACGGATTATAAGACAATCAGTGCGGCTGTGGCCAATGTTTCCCCTGGGACAGTTGTTGTTGTTGAAGATGGGACCTATAGAGAGGCTGTGACCATCTCGGTCGGTGTGAATGCGCGACTAAAGGATCTGTCCTCCGCTCGACCCCTTATCCTAGTTGCGCGAAATCCTCACAGAGCCATTTTAATGGCGCCGACGCAATCAAATGGATTTTATTTACTAGTGAGCTATGTTCAGGTCCACAATTTTTCTATTCTCTCCGGTACCCCTGGCGTAGACACTGCCCCTATTAAGGTCATTGGTGCCGGTGGCACTCTAGAAGAATTTGCCAACCGTCGGCGACACATTGTAATTGCAGGCAACAAAATCGACACCTATGAAAGTCAGCGGGGCCAAGACATACTGAAGATTGCCTCGGTCGATCAAATCCGAGTTTTGGGGAATTTGTTTGCTGGAAAGTTTCGTGAAGATGGAGTCGACCACGTGAGTGTGACCAACTCCAAGGTTATGTACAACACCTACATCGGCGAGGCAATGAATGGGTTCTCGTGCAAAAGCGGCACCCAAGACGTTATATTTTCACACAATGATTTAGCCTTCACCAACTCTCGGTCGAAAGGCGATTCAGGTTGGAAGGATAGCACGCGCATTGGCGGAATCGGATTCTCCCATGTCGACCGTGCTCGCCCAGAGGAGATACGTAAGACTGAGGCGACGCGAGTGATCTTTGAGCGAAACGTGATCCGCAGCAAAACTCAATTTGCACTAATTATCACAGGTGCAGAATCGAATGTGATTCGTCAAAATTACTTTGCGCCACAGGGGACAATCATGGGCGGCCTGACTCCCCCAGAAGCGATTTTGAACTCGGCCCATTCTCCTTCGGGCAGATATTTGAATGATCCGATAACGATTCCTGGCTGGACACTCCCTGGCAGGCCAGATTCAGAGGCCGTCGGCCATCGAGATTCTGGCAAAAATTTGATCGAGAATAACATTTACGATGGATCGGTAAAGACTTTTCACCGCGGGGGCCAATCTGTTCGCCTCATCAACGGTCTTTCGATAGATCAGCGGGCGGGCAACGTTGAGCGAAACAATCGACCGGGGACAATGGCTGACGTCGACTGGAGCTTCGGAGTGAGCGCCTACGATAAAAGCTACATATATAAACTGCTCAAATTGTAATTTACAGGCCAGCTTTGATAAACCGCTGCAGTAGAGTAGCGAATCCAGCCATCCTTTGAGTGAACAGTTTGTTCGTAGAATCTAAGCAGCGAATGTTCGTTGACCAAAAAGGTCAAGTCGGCGGCTTCTCCCATCCCACCGATTACAATTTGAAATCGACCGTGGACCAATCGAGTGATATATCCACTGAAAATTCTGGTGCCAAAAGTAACCGTCTCGGTTGTTGACCAGTCTTTGTAGATATCTCCATTTGTCTCCAACTCAGGAACACCGCCCGCGGCAGAGAAGATCAGGCGCATATTTTGGTTCAGGGCCATCGCATTGGCTCGAACCTGGGTGGGAAGAGCCGTTACATGACCCGCACGTCTGCACTGGAACCAACGATTTTGGGCTTTGCGACAACTGTATCCTCGCGACTTCAGCTGCTCGATTCGAGCGCGCCCCGCCTCGTTTAGCGAGCTGACATTCACATATTCGATGGCTGTGAGGAGCTCGATTTGATCTGTGAACTGGTATTCACCCTTGGGAATAAAAGGCGTGACACTCATCTCTGCCAAGACGATTTGGGAACTGAACAGGAATCCAACCAGTAGGCCAACAAACATCGTAGGCTCCTTAAAGAACATCAGCCCAGCATGGGCGAATGCTAGCATTCTGGAGTGAACTCAGCGGCAGTTCAACACCTCTGCCTAAGATCGCGCGAAGTGTCGATAATCTTAAGAGGCACTCGGCTTATTTGAGGGGACGTCTTGGCGCTTGTTCCCGAATAATATCGGAATCAGTCGCGAGGTGCCATTGGTGTCCTCCGTCGGAAGATTTGAGCATCGCCGTTCGACTGAACTGCGGCACATTTGCATACCCCGGATGAAGGCTCCAGCGGCTGTAAGTCAGGTAGAGATTGTCACGTCGATCAACCGTAAGATGTTGATAGTAAATGAAATACCCATACATGTTTGGATACACCAAATTTTTGGGAGGCGACCACCCCTGCCCATCGAATTTTTGGTATGCAAGAACGCCCAATTTGGTCGAAATCCATCGACGATACACTGCGTGGAGGTTATCGCGCGAGTCCGCGATCAATGAAATATAGGTTTGCTCGTCGGTACTCCCCATGGTTTGGGGTTCGCTCCAACTCGAGATGGATTCGCGACTGAGCGAATAGGTGTGCTTCATAACTCCGCCATGTGCGCCAGAGATAATATGCAAAACCCCCGTTGACGTCATGGTCATCCCAGGCTGATTGTGACTGTCGTTTGCTGGATAAGTATGAGCGACAATTTTTTTGGAAAACGTGCGAGTCGAGATGTCATATAGGGCCACAACCGTCGGCGAGCCAGCGGTGAGAGACCTGGTGCCCTCAATCCAGGTGACATAGATTCTATTGCGGTACCGAACAACGCGGGCAGAGCCACCGCTATGAGCCCCAATTCCCAGGACAGATGACGACAGTGGAAGGTAGCGGTGAGTTTTCACGCCACGGCTGTTTCGCGTGACAATCATCAGTGAGAGCGGACCAATTTGATCAAACCGGTCCGTCGCCCTTAGCCCAACCCGCCCGGTTCGGTAATGCATAAGTATTGCTGGCATATTGCCTGAGATTGCCGCCGGCGAAAAGTTGCGCGAGATTTCTACGTCGCTCGGAAATTCACAAGTGCCTGTATAATTGTATCGCGACGGGCAGCGGTGCTTAACAAACTCAGATTCGCGCGCCACCAAATAACTTGACCAAGTTGCGCCTGTATCTGCGGTCCACAAAAGGATCCAAGCGCGCTCTGTGGTAGCGGCTAACGGGGCTTGAACGACCACGCCCATCAACGTGAAGTACTCATCGGCCAAATTGAATACGCCCGACGTATTTCGCCTCCCGCTACCCCCAATGGTCGACTTGATAATAGTCCCCGCCGGGAAGTGTTTTAAGATTGCGGATCCATAGGGGCGCTTCCGAAGGCCAGATCTGTTAAAGTGCTCGAGCACAAAAGGTGGGACTTCATGGGGATTTTCACTGCGTCCACGAAAAAACGCATGATTTGTGCTGCTAAAAGCGGGCAGATTTACGGTGTAGCTAGGGCTCCAGTTGAAGGCCGCGCGCTCATTTGCATGCAGAGAGGGCATTTGAATAGGGGCATGACCTTGCTGTGCAAACGCTTTGAATTGTCCCAAAACGAGACATAAAATTAGAGCTTTCATATCTGATAAGAGGTTGCAATCTGGTCGCCATGCGCCGGAGAGCCTGTTGGCTGGATAGGTGTTTAGAGATCAACCAATTGTAGATCCTCAGGACAACGACTTTAATAGCGCGGGGGTTTGCGCCTTCCCCCTTGGGTTCAGTTTTTGCAAACGCTTAAAGTTAACTGTCGAGGGGGATTTCGTGACGCTTTCTGTATGCGACAAAATCAAATCTATTATTGTGGCAGGGTTGCTGTTTGAGATGCCTCTCGCTTCCGCTACCATAACTGGCGCAGATATCGACAGCGCGCGGAGTCTCTTAATCGTAAATTCCGGCACACTGAACAACCTAAATCAATCTTTTGATTTTGGAGTGCAGCTCGGTCGCCTAGGGGAATACAACCGTTTGCTGTTCCAAGATCGTCTCCCCAGCTGGAGACGTGCCTGGACTCCAGGACGATTTGTCGAGAATGCATTCAGTGTTGTCTACAATGAACAGCTTGCCCATCAGGCAAGTCCTCCCAGGCAAAAGCTCGGCGGGAACATAGGCCGTTACCGCTTTATGGATTCGATCTTTCGCAATTGGATGCCCGCCCCACAGCTCGCCATGGTGCAAACTGTGGCCGGATTGAGAAATGGACCATTTCGTCTCATAGGTATAGTAAATCGCATGGATTTAGCCGGTGACTTCGATGATAGAGGGTCATCTCCCCCAACTAACGAGCCCCGCTCGATGGGTGAATTGCACCTGACTTATGGGCTCGTAGATAGTTCCTATGAGCGAAAGACCGGTCAAGCGTTTCCAATGACATTTGTTATTGTCTACCGACTACCCGCTCTCGCGTGGGGACCGGCAGGTTTGGCGATTGATTCTTCACTGACTCAGGGTGAGATTGCAGCCAGGCCATGGGCTTGGAAGCACAAAATGGCGAACTGGGCATACTTGTGGAGAGACTTGTCCCGGTATCCGCTCAATTCGGCGGAATACAATAATAGACTTAGAGTTCTCTTATCGAAGATTGTCAGACCTGAGAACTTTCTTCACTTGCGCAGTAACACCAAGGTAAACGATCAAGAACATGAGTTGCGTGAATGGTATATGCTTCAGTTGACCCAAACACTCATTATTCGGCGACCGAGAAATGAGCCGTACAAGTGCGCTGCCCAATCCCCCGACCTAACAAATATCATCAACGTCAACTGGCGTTGGCAAGATCAAGATTTAGACATGCGAACTCGCGATTCTCAGTATCGACGGTTTGATGGGCTGAACGGCTATGGAATCCCGAGAGACAATGTATCGCCACTATTGCTTGGTAGAGCTTCGTACCCTGGCTGCGGGACAAAGGATGCGATCAACGAACCTTTTGGAATGTATAGCGAAGGTAGCGAGGCTGTTCCCGGAGTCCGAGCCTTATTTATCCCACCATTTGCTCGAACAAGCCCTGACTGGATCTGGCGCTTAGAAAGTAGAGAACTTTGGGACATCAGCGACACATTTTAGTGAAGTAGCGGTAATGATTTGGGGAATTTGGCTGGTACTTTCGTTGCTAGTCCAGTTGTCCCATAAGAAGCAGACATCTCCTATCATCCAATGATTTGATTTTAT
>JBGSNU010000030.1:0-91080 GCA_041739415.1 Bdellovibrionales bacterium
AGGGGTCATTTCGTAGTAAGAGAGAATGGCCAGTGATGCTCAGTCAACTGACACTGGTCTTCGGCGATCGTATTCCGCAGGGCTTGAACTAAACAATAACTGCTGGTTTACACAAAATAATTTACGCTCTCTACACGGGAGAGACGGATCATCAAAAGCTCAAGGTCTCGCGAGCTTTAGGCGATGTTTTTCGAGTGGATGGGGGAGCCGATCAAATGTTCGGGAGGATAGTTGACCCGCAAAAGCCCGCAATCCGATTGGTGAAATAAAAAAACCCAATGTTTCCATTGGGTTAATTTTAAATTGGATGCCCAAGGGCGACAACCGGCAACAATGCCTCAAAGCTTGATTTTATTGAGTTTTTCCAAAAACGGTCAGAAGCAATTATAGATGTTATAGGGCCTTTGTACTCGGAAGGCCTCTCAATCAGTGACATTGCCGACCAGACTGGACTGAAACGGCATTCGATATGGAAGTCATTGAGAGTTCATAAAACTAAACTCCGACCCCAGGCCTCTGTTCCCTTTGAACGCTGGCGCAAGGGCCGTGGCAAGACGAAGGCAAGGCCTCCCTATGGATACTGCTACTTCCAAGGCGAAGTTATTAAGGACCCCAAGGAGTTCCCCGTACTTCAATTGATTCACAATCTATGGAAACAGGGACGAACGATCAGTTCCATCATCGACAAGCTTGCGGAGAGGGGAATCAAGTCACGATTGAATAAGCCGTGGAGCTACAATGTCATCAAGTGCATAGTCGGTCGCCTTCGTGCGGGTAGTACTGAGAAACTGGCAGCCCCAAAAGTCGTGAGAAAAACAATCAAAGAAAGAAATGGAGTTCAAAAATGAATCTCGACAAACTATTTGCGTGGGTCATTGGAGTCGTAATCGTATTTGCGGCAACGGGACGGCTACATGTATTGCAGAACTGGGTTTGGCGTTCACAGGCAAAGGTAGTTTATGAATCTCGTGCATCGCATTGGGGCGAATCACGATTTTTCTTGAGGTGATCTTGTTGAAATTGATACTGGCGGGCAGGGCGCTCTTAATTTGTGATGACTAAGTCACAAATAAACAAACTGAATTGAGTTTAATCCGCCCACTGTTTTCTCATGAGCAAGGACGAATCTCACCCGTTTGTTCAAAGGTGTTACCAGGGAAAAATCACTCACGCAGCTGAATCCACTGTTGCTTTATGAACCCTTCTAAATAGGGGTCAGCACCCTGCGAATATAGCTTAACTCCAGAAGCTAAATACTTTTGAAAAAGTTGAGTAATGGGCGGGATAATAACATGGCCATTGGAAGCCTCAATTCTAGCAGAATTCTGATGCTTAACCACAGATGCTTTCCCTTCAGTCACCCAGATTACATTACCATTGTAATGATCTTTAATATACTGGGCTGAAGGGAAGCTGTTGTCCGGATACGCTTGTGACGTGACAGCTGATGATTGCAACGACGCTGGGCTGCTTCTGTGAGTATCCATAATGAATGCTATAGGAGCATCATCGGGCAATTTTTCAATATTTTCTAAAATACTTCGAGCGTAATGTTTCATAGCCCCGACGATTTGAATGCGAACCGGTAAATCGTAATAGTCATTTTCAGGATGGGCACCCATTTTAATAATCGGTCTCCAACCAGCCTTCGCAAGAGCGTCGGCTGCGGCTAAACTATGAGGACCTCCTGAGTCAATGATGACAAACCCTCCTAAGTCTCTATATACAGGAACCTGTTGATTTACCATCTCAGCTACGGCTTGATCTGACATTGTGTTTCGTGGCGGGATTCTATCCCATACATCTCTAATTTCATTTGTATTAAGGATACTTAAATCCGAATAATCCGCAAATGAGGAATGCGCAGTAAACGCCCTCAAAACTTCTTCAAACCCGGGTTCCTTTGAATCTAGCTCAGCGTGAGATGAGGTAATCGCTTCTGCACACGTCTTAGTAGACTCACAAAATTGACCATTCAATTTTTTAACGAGGTTAAAGTTGAGGCGCTCGTAGTCATCCCAATCAAATGTTTTGAAGTTCGCCACCTCCGATTCGATACTAGCTATAACAACTTGCATAGCGTGTGAGGAAAATTCTTTGGCACCCATTGCCTGTCCATATTTCTTAAATGTTTTCCATCCGCTAATTCGCGAAAATCCAAACAAGTCATACTTGTCTGGAGCCAGTGGCTGGTTAGAGTATCGAGTCATCGCCTCAGCGAGCTGATGAAACTCATTCCAATCAAAAGGCAAGTCTGCTACTTTTCTGTAAATATTTGGATCAATCTCAGAGTCTGGAATGAGGTTTTCAACAGATAAGCTTTGATAAATTAAGTTTGGTTGACCAAAAAGAACTGAAGGAACTAGATCTGCCAAAAACTCTTGGTAACCATCATAAATCATATATTTTTTTAATAGGTAACTATATCTATCGAACTTACTTTTGGGCGATAGCTTCTGGCTTTGACTGAATTTGTTCTGAAGTTCTAAAAGTTCAATTTGCTCCAATGAAAATTCTGGATGTCTTTGCTCAACTAGATCTATCAGATAGACGTGAACCAGTTCATGGGTAAGCGCGGCAGCCCACAACTGAGTCGAAACAAGCTTTCCACTTCCATTTTTTAATGCTTCGCCAATGTGCACTTCTTTTTCTATTGGGTTGTACATTGGGCGAGTGTTATTTCCTGGGGAAACAGTCACTTTTACGTCCAATGGTAGTGGACCAAAAGTTGACTCCATCGTTTCTAGAATATGAATTAGAGCCTTTTTTCTCTCGCTTGATAAGGTCGCGGATACAGAAATGTTCTCAGGCAATTCCGTGATTTTAACTAAGTTGGAGTGCTTGCTTGTGCGTATTAAACTGTCAGAGCACTCCATCGTTTTATCATGAGTAGTAGCTGAAAATGATGCAAACGAATGTAGAGCGATCACTAATATGACATTGATTTTAATATATTTTTTAAAAGCCAATTTGGACATCTTCCCATTTTACAAAGCAACACCCGGGCCACCTCCTAGGGCTGTTGAATCGAATACGGCCGATTTAATCTGACCAAAATGGGGCCTGCGAGTGACGAAAAAGGTTCAAAAAACTGCCCCAACTAAGCTGAGTCTCTGAAGGGTGAGCCTTCGCGACTCGCGGAAGAAGTATCTAGAGCAAAGGATGCATTGGCAAAGATTGAAAAGGAAATTGCAAGCACCTTCAGGTTCCAGCTTCAAGCAGCCGGTGGTCCCGAAGCAGTTGAGTTGGCAGCCCAACATCTTGAAAAATTGGGACGCGATAAGAAGATTGTCGTGACTCGGCTTTTGGAGCTTGAGGAAGCCGAGCTGTCGCAGAAGGACTCTGCTGGTCACAGGAAGGTTATTGAAATGAATATGAAAGAGTTTAAGCGATGTTTTCACAAAGCTTCGCCCGTCACTAAGCGGCGCCTCATGCGTAAGGTTTTGTGGAAATTGGTTTATCAGCCAAAGGGTTTGGATGCTTATTTTAGTTTTGATGAAGGGACTCGAGGACCGGCCCCGTCGACTACGGAAGGTGGGGTAATGGAAAATCTAGTGCATTTGAAACAAAAAAAGCAGGCTGGGCCTGCTTTGAGTCTGTCGTTTGAATTTTTGCGAGTTGAAGGGAATGGATGGGGGTTGATCAGCCAGTGGCTGATCAACGGACTCGCCCGCTTCGGTCGCCGCCATCCTGGCGTCTCACTGCGCGGGGCCCCCTCGGCCGCTCGTTACGCCATCGTGGCGTACCGCTTTGTGCTGAATGCTTCCGTTGGTCGCATCCATCACAAAGTCGCGGCCTCGCTTCTCGTCCTGCCACCTGCAAGACGTGCGGGTGCCTTATTGTGATTTTGTAGTGTGTTTGTTGTTTTGGATTTTTATTTTAAAAATTGGATGGGGTGGCAGGACTCTGACCTGTGAACGGAATGTAATAATTCATCGCCTGGTCGGGACGGTGCGTGTCGACAATTTTGTTGCTGCGTAACTAGCTCTAAGTTTGCGGGCGTGTTGTTTGCCGGATTGCCATCAAGGTGATTGATAACCAGGTCAGCCTCGAGTGGGCCATTAAACTTTGCATATATGAGCCGATGAACGGCTAGGTGTTTATGCTTGTAACGGGCAAAGCGATAGCCGCCCTTTTCGTAGGCGCTCACTTCACGCCAGACTTTGCCTATATGACCTTGGCGCGTGCGTAAACTCCAGACAGAGCCGTCCGGGCGCACGTCATACAGCGGGTCATTAAGCAAATTGGTGATATGTTGGTCATTAGACGCCAATAAGGCACCAGACCGGTGCTTGGCAGACTTTAGCATTTGGGGGTTTAAACTCTAGTGGCACCGGGAGCGGGTTTGGGGTGACCGTGCGCGCACTTAGACTGTAGTTAGCTTTATTATAACATAATTAGCAAAGTTGTAAACAAAAATAGGCCTAATTTATAGAAATTAAGCCGTGCGGTTGTGGGTTTTAAACAACCGGCAGGGTCTGAAACAATTTTTAATGGAGCTTCAACGTCATCATCTCACTTTTCCCGTTTAAGCCTGGCAACGCGGCGAACGGTTCGCTTGAGTTTTGCTTTTTTTAGAACAGTTTCGTTTGCACGTTTTAGGAGGCCGTTGAGGTCAAGACTTACGTCGGAAAAAAACGGATGCTCTTTTGGGGCTGTTTCAATTTTATATAATTCCAGAAAGTAGATGGGCCGACCATTGTGCTTTTTGTGAAATTCAAAAGTGGTTGCGAACTTATTTTTAAAGCGGTTAATTAATTTGCTCTGAAAAGCTGTGAACTTCATGATGCCGCCATTAGGTAAAAGTAGGTATAAATAAACGATAAATAGCCATCCTTGGCTAATCAAGTCTAGTTTATTTGAGGATGTAAAGTTGCGGCAATCCGTCCACAACCAGCGCATACGCCATGCGCCACTTCGAGGACTTTGTCTGAGTATACTGAAGCGGCAGCGAAGCTTCATTTGCCAAGTGACCGACGTCCATGCTCCACAGTCGACCTTCAGTGACGATGCCGGGGCGGTGAGTGTGTCCATGCACGACGGGGCATCCGAAGTGTTTTGCATGGTCAATACTCTTGCTTAAATAGCCGTGCGTATAGATTACGCCATCTAGCTTAAAATGGTTGCGAGCACTGGCTGCTACCTGCACACCTTCAAACTTATACAGGTCAGTGTTTAGCACCTCAAGCAGTTCGGGCAGTTTGTCCGCGATTCGCTTAGTGAGCCGGGCATCATGATTACCCAGCAGCTGCATGCATTTTGCTTTAGGTGCTGCTGCCTGCACGTCTTGCCAGAACCTGCGGGCAACCTTCAAACCCTTGAGCACATCATCACGAACAGACACGCTCGCAGATTTGCTATAGGCTGACATTACATATTGGTCCAGCAAGTCACCCATTTGAATGACCACATCTGGCTGCTCACGTTTTATTGCTGCAATTACTTTTTTAAGCGCACTTCGGCTATGAAACGGAAAATGAGTATCGCCAACACAAAAGACTTTCATGCTTAAATTTCTGCAGGTGATGCTGCTATTACGCTCGTAAAGTTTGACTGGCTAACGGATGCCAGTTGTTTGGGACCAGCAATTGAAGAATCAGAAATTGGATTCAGAAGCCTGCTGTAGCAAGGCCTTTAAGTCTACCGGTGCAGACTTACGGGCAACTAACGCTTTGGCAAGCGGGATTTTGTCGACTCGGCCTGGGAATTGAAAACACCATTTTGCCAAAATCCGGCGGTATAATTTTTCTACATCACTCATTGCTGGTCTCTTTCTTATTAAAACGGGTTAACTGGTTCCAAACGTCGCGTCTGGCTGCATTTTGGTTATTATAAATCTCATTTATTTGCTTTGGGCTATGTAAAGGGCGGTCTCCAAAAGACGCATCAGCGTATTCAGCCAAAAAAACCTCCATCCAAACTCTTGCTTCCGACGTGAGGTCTTGCAAATAATCACAATCGGTTCTGGCCGCCATATAGCGCTTATATCGCTTCGTCACTTGGGTACCAAAGCACATAAATGCCCCCGGGTACGATATTGATTGAATATCCGGCGAACGTTAAAGCCCGGATTACGTCTTGGGCGTGTTCTTGGGATGCTACGACAATTCGAACTTCAAAAAGCCCATTTGCCGCCGCTGCATGAATTTCTGCATATGCCTGCCGGATAACCCGATTGAACGCAAAAGCTTCAGGAGTGCTTTTGATAGCCAACTGCTGAGCTTCGATAGCAATAAACGGCTTCATGTTAAATCCTTTTCTGCCAAGCGTAAGTGCTTAGCGTGTATACCTATGGTAATTTGTTAGATGATTTTTGAGAGTTATTGGGTACTTTTGACTATATTCGCGGGTATCGGCTCGTAAGTAGTTGAAATAACTGGCTAAATAAATTTAAAAAATATTTTATTAAAAAAGTAGAGCCTACACATTTACGTGCAGTTTTTGTCGAAAATAGGCAGGCGCATTGCCGGTCAGGCCAAGATAGCCTGCGCCGGTTTAAGCATGTAAACATGGGGCGTTTAGGCGCGGCGGCAAGACTGTTCGTTAACGGTTGCGTACGCGGTGTCAATCAACTCCTTAAGCTCAACGTCGTTGTACAAGCCGGCACAGGCTGTCGAAATGCCCTCATAGGCTTCGTTTTGCCCATATAGGCAGTGAGCATAATCAGCTGCCATACGCCAGAGGGTTAGTGTTTTATTATCTGCTATTTGAATACCACGCAGGAGCCAGTAGCGTGTGTTGTCGCTTAGCAAGCCACGATAGTTTGGGCCGGTGCTAAGAGATTTCCAATCTAACGGCGGCTGGGGCGTCATATCTGCATACAATAGCTTTGCTATGAGAGAATCAATCGACGACATTCGTGCGGCCCTTTGTTGGAGCAAAGTCTAATAGCTTTTTTGGGTCCACTTCGGTCAGCCCGATGATTGTGCACTCAGGATTGATGATGTAATAACGTTTAGGAATATCAGCAGCATCTTTTACAAGTTTGCCGTGAATACCTTTCCCGATAAGCCGCCTGCCTAACCATGCGTTGTTAAGTGGTTTGTGACCGAACTGGTTACACCAGCTCTGATACCATATATAAACTTTGTTTGTGCTGATTAAAACTTCCGTGCCGGGTGCAGGAGATTTAAGATTATGTGCAATCATAAACTCGTCTACGTCGTCGGTAACGACTAGCTCTTGCTGTGCAGCTCGTATAGCCTCGAGTTGAGTGCCAATATAGCCTTGAGATAACGATTCATCGACACCGGTCCACAGGGCCATGTAATCTATCTCGTTTAGTGTTGCCCAATCTAGTTTTACCATGGCGTTCAACTGATAAAATCTTCGGGCGCCGGTACTGTCTGCTAGTTGCTCAATGAGGTTACGATTAGATGCTGCGATAAAGCTGCATGCCTGCCTGACTTTCACTACACTTTGTGTGTTTAGCAGTCGTACGTCATTCGTATCTGCGCTGATTTGTTGCTTCCAAACTTCGGCATCAACTTTAGTTGCACCAGCCAACTCATCGAAAAACACAACCATGTTTTTGCTGAGACTTATGTAATAGCGTTCATCACCCAACTGATTTACTTTCATATTGAGCTGATAGGCTTTAATAGGCTCAAGCAGCTTAGATATTGCAACGGTCTTCCCCCCACCTTGAGGGCCAACCAGCACGGGCACGATGTGATTGCCTACGGGCATGTCGAGCATTTTGCGCTTAGTGAGCCAGAGCCAGTGTGCCATGACGGCGAGCTCGACTGGTGAATCATTGCCAGTTACTGCCTTCGTCCAAGCTCTCAATGGTGCAAGATTTTCGCCCGTTGTGCATCGTAGTGACTGGCTAATTTTTTGTTTGTACTCAACGCCGCGAATTTCTAGCATTTCTGACAAGGCTTTGCCCAAGTCTTTGTCGTTAAAAAATTGCACTTGTTCTCTTTGACGTGCTGGCAGCTCAGCCTGCGCTGCTTTGTGTGCTCTGCTGTGGCTTAGATAATCGAGCCAGCAGCTGTCCAGCAGTGAACCGGTGTGGCGTCCAAGTTTATCCTTTAATTCGCCTCGTTCAGTTACGAATATTTGATTTAGCGGTAGCCAGGCAGTTAACCAGAGTCGGGGGTCCTTTAGGACTTCAATTTTGCTTAAGGTGTCGGGGCTCATACTTGCCCCCACTTGGCTGAGTTGCGCCTAGCGGTGCGCTTGGCTCTTGCGCGCTCGACAAGATACTCAGCACGTCGCCGTGCAGCTATGCGTTCATCAGTAATTTGTTCGCTGATGGCCCGGTAGGTATCAAAGCTGATACTACGCGTACCGTCTGGGTTAATCGTGAGTGGTAACTGCCCGACTGTGACTTGCGTGTCGCCGAGCTTCACGGGCTGATTAAGTAGCAGTAGCTTTTGCATGGCCGGTCCCTTGGGTTACACAACAACGTGATTGTTGCAGTGTGTGTAAATGCACCGTTATTTGGTGAAAATACCCAAGGACTATGGGTGGCCAGTTAAAAATAGCTCCTAGTTTCGGATACATAGCATGCTAGGATTTATTTTTTATTTTTTTCGCTACCTACACATTATGTCGCTTGCCGTGATGCTTATATAACAATATAGAGCCTATGTTGCACCTTGTCAAGCGACTCTGGCATAATTATTGCTATCTACTGCTTATAACGGATTATTATGTGTCATATAAGTAAATGTAATGCCGGTAGCGGCTAAAGCTACTTTGGCCGACGTAAGCTTCTTAGGCTGACGTAGTGACAATTTACGGCACTGGGGGGAGAAAAGCATTATACGGCAGCTGTGGCTCAAATGCATTATACGGCAGCTGAGTGGTTTTTTGGCGTCAGATGGTATATATTGGAGATGAGAGCTTGGTAACAGCAAGTAACAGCAAGACGGCATTTTTTGCGGTCTTCTTATTTTATATAATTATTTATACTACTAGTTAGCTACTTTTACTGTTTTTACTGTTACTAGAAAGAAAAAAGAGAGAATAAAATAGAGAAAACAGGTACTTGGACGGTAACAGCATTTTTATTTTTGCTGTATACTTTGCTGTTACTTGCCGTTACTTTACCACCCCCAAGCTCCTGCTAATTACACCAAATACAATATAAACGACTTAAGCCGCCATCTGCATTATAAGCGAGCTGGGCCTGAGCTGCATTATATGCTATCTGAGCCTCAGAAGCTATATATGCCATTTGAGCTTCAGCTGCAATATAAACGACTTGGGCGCCAAATAGCGTATAGCCGAGTTGGGGCATGTTGTCTAATTGACGGACGTTTACTAGACAAACATAATGCAGCGTGGTAGAATTGGAGCATGACCACCTACATATACAGTCGCGTAAGCACTGAAAAGCAGCAGACAGACGGGCAGTTGCACGAGTTGCTTAAGCAGTACCCAAGCGCACATCAAGTCGAAGAAACGATAAGCGGCACGGCAACCCATAAACCAGTTTTAAACGCGCTACTGGGCCGCCTGACAGCCGGAGACGTGTTAGTTGTAGCTGCACTTGATAGGTTAGGTAGAAACGCCGGGCAGGCCATACAGCTCATCGACAGTTTATACGGGCGAGGTGTCACCGTCGTCTCTATTCGCGAGGGTTTAGACTATTCTAAGCCGGCAGGGAAATTTCAAGGGCAAATCATGTTAGCCATGTCTGAACTGGAACGTAACCTGATTAGCGAGCGAACCAAAGCGGCACTCGCTGCCTTAAAGGCGAAAGGTGTCAGACTAGGTGCAAAGCCAAAGTTTAGTTCAGAGCAATTGCAGGCGGTTAAAGAATATCGAGCTCAAGGTATGACAATTAGAGCTATTGCTGCAGCGACCGGCATTTCTGTCAGCCGTGTTGGCCAATTAGTGAAAGGAGTTTGCGCGGCCTAAGCAGCAACAGGATACTTTTTAAGCAGCCTACAAATATGAGCTGTTGATACGTTTGTTTTGATTGTAATGAACCGGCTTGCTACCAGCACCATGTAGTTCCACGGTCTAAAGGTGGTGTTGGCACTGTGCCGCTTTGTCACACCTGTCACGGGCTTGTACATGATATTCGCATGACTAAACTCGGCACATTGATTAAAGAGGCGCTGGCCGCTAAAGCCCTAGAGGCAAAACGCACAGGTAATGGCTGGCGATGTGGTCGGCCATGTAGAATTTCAGGTGAAGTAATTGCCTCAATTCACACACTGCGTGCGCAAGGCAATACCATGAGACAAATTGCTGCAAAAACAAACTAATCCCATACTAACTACTATTAAAAATGCCCTGTTTTGCCGTGACAGTTTCTACAGCCGCCATAGCAGCTAGTAGTTGCTCCAGCCTAAACTGGCTACAACATTCCCTTTTCTTTTGCTGTGCTGTTCGCCACTACAGGCCCTATAGGCCTAAATAAGCCCTATATGCCTGCGCAGGCTACTGCAGCCTAAATAGCAAAGCGCCTGCCTATATAGCCGGCGCAGGCCATTAACGCCTAAGTGGCAGAGCGCAGGCTATTTAGGCTTGCGCTTCGCCTGTAAAGCTTATGTAGCCTGTGCAGGCTAAATAAGCCCTATATGCCTGCGCAGCCAAAAAAGCACGCGCCCGCAAATAATGGGCCTTAAAAACGGCCTAAATTTAATAGCTATATATATGAGCAACAACAAAACAAATCGCGCCGGCAGTCGCCGTATACCAGCAAAGTGGCTAGGGGCCTTTAAGGCCGGCCATAACTATGCCTCACGCTGGGCGATAGACGATTCATTTGCTTACGAATTGCTGAAATCTGCTAACGACGGCAATGCCGAGGCTGCTGCAGCACTAGATTGGCTAGCTCAGTTTAACAATGAGTTTCACAAAGATTGGTTCGACCCATTAAAGCCCCCTTTGCACAACACAGCCGAGCTACGCAAAAGCTGTAGCGACCGAAAAAATGCACGCAATAGATGTGTGCTGAATGTCAGTGCAACTTCGCGCCTGAAGCCACCAATAGATGAATAACCGGCGCAGGCCATTAACGCATAACTGGCAGAGCGCAGGCTAAATAAGCCCAGTTAGGCTTAAGTGGCCGGCGCAGGCAAAAAATGTCGCTCAAAAACTAGCTCAAAATAGCACTTTAACTGTGAGGAAGAAATGAACACTGAACTGCAAAATAGCATTAACGCCCTAAAGGGGCTGAGCCTGGTGCACAGACTGCTGTCTGAAGCTCAATTTAAAGTGACTCAGTTACCTGCTGTTGAACAGGCTCTAGCATTTGTTGCAGCACTGCACGCCCAAGCCCTGGAGGCAGCCCAAGCGCACCCAGACGCACATACAGTTCCAGAGCTAAACACGCAGGAGTCTGCAAATGAGTAAGTTTAAACAAGCTACCGCATATAGTGAGCTAGTAAAGCCAACCGTCGCCATTGCCGGCCATACGAACGAATTTAAGGCTTCATTCGGCCCAAATACTGAACTGACTGCTATCGGTTACACGCGTATTAGCGAGCGTTCCAATGCCTATGTTAGCTATAAGTTGCACATCAAGGGCAATGAAGTTGTGGGCATAGAAGTAAGTGAGCCTAACTTGCGTCTGATTGCTGAAGAGTCTGCAAAAATAGATTTTGTTAACGCCTTTACGGACAAAGAGTGACTATGAGCAAGATAATTGAAGCATTAAAGTTTTTGAACATGCTCGAAGCGCGCTATAATAAGATAAGTTTATCTAACCTGGCAGTGATTGTTTGCATCGTTAAAGTGGCTATAGCTCCGGCTGCATCCATAGTAGACCTATCGGCACTGCTGCTCGCGCTGCTAAACTACGGACATAAGCGCTATGAAAGCAATAAGTCTGCAGCCAACACCAGTGAAGCCTCAGTCGCTGAGTTGCGCACGGCCATGGAGCGTGTAGTTGGTGTGCAAAACAATCTGACTACTGACATTGCTACATTCAAACGAACTTTTGATGATGTTGCCAAGACTGCTGAAGAGTCCAAAAAATTGTTGAGCACGTCCACGTTGGCGTCAGCGTTTAAGCGTTAATTAGCATGAATATTGAAGAGTTAATAAAGCAGGCAGCTTCAACGTCACCAACCTTCAAGCGCAAATGGCTTTATTGGGTGGTCACACGTAATCGCGCACCTCAGTTTGACTGGCTGATGAATAATCTCGAATTAGCCTTAGGGCGAGAATATATGCAGGAACAGGCCCAATTAGCTTTTCGAAATAATTTGCAAGTAGGTAGCGATGAGCTTTGACGAGTTGATGATGGTGCAAAAAGAAATAGAGCGACTGCAAGCAAAGCAGGCTGCCGGTCGGTTGGACTATCAGGACCTGAAGGCACTTGAGTTATTGATTAGCATGCGCTCTGAACTTCGCGGTGAACCGCCTGTTGTTAAACAAAGTGCAGTTGAGGGACTGTCTGAAGCACAAGTGGTTAAACTGCTGCGAGAGTTTTCTAAACCAACTAAGTCATCTAAGCCATCAAAGCAAAAATCAGCTGCTAAACGTAAACCTGCCTAAGCAACTGTCGCCAATTAAAGCTGAAGTAGCCTGCGTCGCTCCCGGTTAGCAACTTTGCCTATATAGCCGCCGTAGGCTACGGGAACTAAAC
Organism: Bdellovibrionales bacterium; assembly: GCA_041739415.1. Taxonomy (GTDB): domain Bacteria; phylum Bdellovibrionota; class Bdellovibrionia; order Bdellovibrionales; family UBA1609; genus JALHOQ01. The sequence goes on from JBGSNU010000030.1 coordinate 12,554, forward strand.
AAATTTAGTATGATTGCTAAGGCTAAAATATGCCTAAAAGGGGCCTGAGTGGCTGACGGAATAACTAAGCCTGAACTGCTCGAATATGCGTGGCGCAGCGGCTATTTGAGCTATAAACTGCACGATTATCAACTGCCACTTTATAAGCTAATTGTTGACGGCAAGTCGTTAAAGTTTGTTCTAAATGCTTCGCGCCGGTTCGGCAAAAGCTATATTTTGTCATTATACGCAGTGGAATTTGCGCTTCGGCATCCAAACTCGTTAATCCGATTTGCTGCACCAACAGGCAAAGCTTTGCGAAAAATAATTTTGCCAATCTTCAAACAGATTTTTGAGGACTGCCCCCAAGGGCTGCAGCCAAGCTTCGCTAGCCAGGATTGCTTTTATAAATTTGCAAATGGTTCCGAGATTCATTTGGCAGGCACAGACAGCGGAGCTGCAGAAAATTTGAGGGGTCAGGCATCGCACTTAAATATTATTGATGAGGCGGCTGATGTCGACAACTTGGATTATGTTTATCGTAGCATATTATTGCCACAAACATTAACCACTGGTGGTCGAACTATCTTAGCAAGCACTCCGCCCAAAACGCCTGCGCACGACTTTTACAGTATTGCCATTGAGGCTGAAGCTGCAGGTGAATATGCCAAGTATACAATCTATGAAAATAAATCATTGCCTACTTCAGTAATTGATGAATATGCACGTGAATCGGGCGGCTACGATAGCACGCATTTTAAACGTGAATATTTATGTGAATTTATTGTTGATGAAGACAGCGTTATAATTCCTGAGTTTAATCCAGACCTGCACATCAAAGAGCCGCAACGTGACCACTTATACCCTTATTGGCATAAATACGTTGGAATGGACCTAGGTGTAAAAGACTTTACCGCATGCATTTTCGGCTATTACGATTTTAAACGGGCCACGCTAGTGATTGAAGATGAATTCACCATGTCCGGCCCAGACATGACTACTGTTAAGCTTAGTAAGCTAATAACTGAGACGGAGTCGAAGCTATGGGCCGATAAACGAGCCTATAGAAGAGTTGCTGATAATAATAATTTGTTGCTTATCCAAGACTTGAGCAGCTTGCACAACTTGCACTTCATGCCCACAAGCAAAGACAGTTTAGACGCAATGGTGAATGAGCTGCGTATGTTAGTGGCCGCAAATCGGCTAGAAATAGCTCCGCACTGTAAACAACTTATTGGCTGCCTACGCTATGGCATCTGGAGCACAAGCAAGACGAAGCGCGAATTCGGTCGCTCCAAGGTTTACGGGCACTATGACCATCTTGCGGCGATAATTTACTTAGTACGAAACCTCGCAACTCACACAAACCCGGTACCTGCATCGCTTGGGCATGAGCCGCATCGAAGTTGGATACCGACACGCAATCAGCATTCAAACAATGCCACTGCGTTGGCCAATATATTGCTGCCTAAACGCGCAAAACATTAATAAGCCGGCTGTTGCCAATTAAAGCTGAAGTAGCCTGCGTCGCTCCCGGTTAGCAATTTTGCCTATATAGCCGCCGTAGGCCACAGGCACTAAACAAGATTTAGATACACATGTAGGCTCGGCGGCGGCCACACAGGCTTTAATAGCAAACCGTCTGCAAACAACTGCCTAAAAAGGAACTTAAATGGCTAAAAACAATGAAAACGTTTACTGGGCAGCTGCGCCTGCAAACGAAATTGCGGACAGAATAATTGACCGCGTAGATGCTTATTATGACTTTCTGTCTGTAAGCGGAAAACAGCTGCTATATCAAAAAAGTTGGGCAACGTATTTTAATGCATCCGTCACTGGTGCAAGGCTGAACGCTACCGGGCAGCAGGGCGAACTTACAAGCCTGACTGTTAATCATTACCGAAACTTACTTTTGCATCTCGAGACAATGACTACGCAGCAGCGGGCAGCCTTCGAGCCTAGAGCAACTAATAGTGACGTTAAGTCGCAGTCGCAGGTGGTGCTAGCCATCGGTTTGCTGGACTATTACATGCGCGAAAAAAAGTTAGAGCGTCACATTGTTCAATCAGTTAAAGACGCCCTGATATTTGCTGAAGGTTTTGTTCGAGCCGAATGGGACGCAACTTCCGGCAAAGAATATGGAACGTCAGCCACTGGAGCGCCCATATATGAAGGTGACATCAAATATACGAACTATAATCCCCTGAATTGCATAAGAGACTTCACTAAGACCAGCCCTAGTGAAGAAGACTGGTATGTGCTGAGAGACTTTAAAAATAAATTTTCACTTGCAGCCAAGTTTCCCGACCTGAGCGAGCGCATACTATCGGACAGCATTGACCAACTGCGTGCTGCTCGCACTACAGTGTACAACTTTGTCGCTTTAGAAAACTCAGATAACATTGCTATATATACTCTGATTCATAAACCAACGCCTGCACTGCCTCAAGGCCGATATACACAAGTGCTTGATAATGGGACTGTGCTCATGGACGGCCCGTTGCCGTATAATGAAACTCACGTTTATCGTATTGCTCCAGATGAAGAGTCGGGCACAATTTTTGGCTACACTGTTGGCTATGACCTGCTGCCAGTTCAAGATGCATTTGATGTTCTTACAAGTACTGTCATTACCAACCAGTCAACGTTTGGCGTGCAAAACATTCTCATCCCCAAGGGCCACGACATATCTACGAGCCAAATGAGTGGCGGCTTGAACGTCATAGAATACGACAAAAATGTTGGTGAACCAAAGGCACTAAACCTAACCAGCACTCCACCAGAAATATTTAACTTTATGGGCCAGCTTGAGCGCCTAATGGAAACTATCTCGGGCGTTAATTCCGTTGCACGCGGAAATCCAGAAGCGTCACTTAAAAGCGGAGCAGCCCTGGCGCTTGTGCAAAGCATGGCAATTCAATTCAGTATTGGGTTGCAACGAAGTTATGCACAAATTGTCGAGGACCTTGGAACGGGCACAATCAACATACTTAAAACGTTTGCTGCCGTGCCGCGTGTTGCAGCTATTGCAGGTAAATCTAATCGCCCACTTATGCGTGAATTCACTGGTGATGATTTAAGCCAGATAAACCGCGTAATTGTTGACCTAGGCAATCCTATGACTCGCACAACAGCAGGTAAAACAAACTTGGCAGAACAACTGCTAAATTTTAACATGATTGAAAACCCTGACCAGTATATTCAAGTTATTACGACTGGGCGGCTAGAGCCGATTATTGAAGGTAAGCAAAGCCAGCTATTGCTAATCAAGGGTGAAAATGAAGGTTTGTCTGAAGGTGTGCCACAGCGTGCCCTGATAACTGATTCACATGCAAAACACATACTCGAGCATACCGTCGTGCTTAGTAATCCTGAGATTCGACAGGACCCGAATAATCCAATAGTCGCTGCGACACTGGCCCACATTCAAGAGCATATGACACTTATGCGAGACCCCAATGTGCAACAACTTATGCAGGTATTGCATCAGGAGCCGTTGCCGCCGCAGGCCGCGCCTCAAGCTGCGCAAATGTTGAATGGTGCCCCACCTATCGTACAGCAAGCACAAGCTGTGCAAATGCCCAACGCCCCGCAACCACCGGCTGGGACTGATGCTAACTCTGCACAAGTGATTGAGGAACAAACGGGCCAGATTGCATGAAAACATGCAGAAAAGGCCTACACACTTATGCAGAGGAAATAACTGACGGGTGCCCTAACTGCAAACGTCTTTCCAGCAAGAAGCATCGTCAAACTGCGAAATATAAAGAGCGGCACCGCAAAAGTATGGCGGTAATTAGATATAGAAATTCTGAAAAGTTTAGAGAGTGGAAGAAGAGACGGAAATTAATCGAACGAGATAGGCATTTTAAAAAATCTTACGGCATTTCACTCAATGATTATCTGAAAATTAAAGACGAACAAAATCATAGCTGCAAAATCTGCCTAGCGCATGAGTCAACACTTAAAAAAGCTCTGTGCGTGGACCATTGTCATCAAACAGGAGTTGTTAGAGGTTTACTCTGTAATAGCTGTAACATCGGTTTGGGAAAATTCAGAGACCAAATAGCAAATTTAGAATCTGCGGCCAACTACTTAAGAGGCAGCAGACATGCAGGTTAGACGTTACAGCGCAGCAGACTTTGCGCAAGTTGCTGCCTGGGGCGCTCAATGGGGCGCAAGCTATGACAGCGATTTACTGCCGCCAGTGGGGTTTATTTGGCCAGGCGTGGCCGCATATTTTGTATATGAACCGGTTGGATGCAGCGTAGTTTGGTTAGAAAATCTGGTAACTAATCAGCAGGCACCTGCTCAACTGCGACAGCTAGCCATTGAGGCAGTTATTAGTGCCGCGCTAGCTTACGTTGCCTCAACGGGCCGTAAGGTTGCTTACGCTTCAACAAATCTACAAGCCGTTGTGGACAGAGCCGTTGTACATGGTGCGCACTCCGAGCCTGGTCAAACTTTATTAACTCTTAAATTTAAATAATGCCATCTGCGCAATAAAGCACAGACGCAAACATAACCTATCAAAGGACGGTATATGTCAGATACACCCTCAGCAGCTCCTGCAGCACAAACTTCAACACCAGATGCCGCATCGAGCGCCCCTTCTTCAATTGCTGGTCCCAATTTAGAAAGCATGTCCGGCGCAGAACTTAAGGCTTACTTCGAAGCACAAAAGACTAAGCAACCGGCAGCACCTAATGCTAAACAAACCAACAAACCTACATCAGCTGCAATTCAAAAGCCTGAGGAGCAATCAAATGCTGAAAGCATTGCTGAAGCAGCCGCAGTTGCAAAACGAAAGCTAAAGATTGATGACGAAGAAATTGATGAAGATGAAGTGATTAAGACTTACCGCGAGCGTAAAGGACACCAAAGGGCTGCCAATAAAGAGTTGCAAGAAGGTAAAGCTGCGCGCAAGCAGGCAGAGCAATTGGTAAGCATGCTGAAGGACGAAGGCAAACTGTTTGAGGCGCTTCAAAAAATTGGTCATAATCCACGTAATCTAGCTGAAAAATATTTGGCTGCGCAAATCCAAGAGGAGCTTTTAGACCCAAAAGAGCGCGAGTTGCGAGACGCGCGTACAAAGCTAGAGCGATATGAAGCTGAGGAGCGTGCAAAGTTAGAGCAAGTTGAACAACAGCGGCTCGCAGAAATGAAGACCAAATATGCAAAGCAGTTTGAATCTGAATTTGTAGAAGCCCTGAAGGAATCAAAGTTGCCACCCTCAAAGCATATGGTTGCCGAAATGGCCCGCTACATTGCCCGTGGAGCCAAGATTGGCTTCAAGATGAGCCCGGCAGAAGCTGCTCAACTGGTGAAGGAAGACCTGAAGCAGTCACAGCTAGCTATACTGGGTGAATCGGACGGCGAAACGTTATTGCGCCTACTTGGTGACGACGCTGCAGCAAAGATATTGCAAGCTCGTGGTGCAAAAGTGCGCTCACCAGAATCCAACTTACGCACACCTGAGGCACAAAGTGAGCCTAGAGAACGGCATGCGGCCTCAGGGCGTATGTCTGCAAAGGAATGGCGCAATTACAACCGAGGTAAATAATGGCTTGCGCCGGCTACATAAGCTTTACGGGCAAAGCGCAAGCCTAGGTAGCCTGCGCCTGCAATAATAAGCATTAGAGGCTTTGCGCCTGCGATATTAGGCATTAGCAGCCCGGCGCCGGCTACATAAGCTTTACGGGCAAAGCGCAAGCCCAAATAGCCTGCGCCTGCAATAATAAGCATCAATAGCCGGCGCAAGCCCAAATAGCCGGCGCCTGCAAAAATTCGTAAAAATAATAAAATATTTGTCCCCGAAATAAGCACCCAAAATAGCAATTCAATATGTAGGGCAGTGGACGCCATCGGCTATCTGCAGCCCCTACAGCGATTACACCTAAAGGCGCTTCAGCTACCTACGGGCTCAATCATCAAACCAAACAAACAACTCTAATTTAACTCTTAAGGGCAAATCTGCGCCAAAACTGCGCACATCTACGCTCAAATTCTAAAAGGATATACCCATGGCCGTCGATACTGGCTCATTAAACGCACTCTATAAAGTGGCCTACGCTAAAGGCGTAGAAGATTTAGTTCCTAAAGCATCAAAACTCTGTGACATGATTCCGTTCGTATCTAGCGAACTGCAAAACGGGAAACACTATGAGCAGCCCGTCGTGCTTACAGCCGAAAGCGGGTTTACGTACAGTTTAGACTCTCAATCTGCCTACGACCTTAATGACAGCATTGGTATGAATATGCAGTCTGCAGTTGTGCCTGGGGCTGACATCGTTCTTGATGCCACCATCGGTTACAACCAGGCTGCCCGTGCTAGTCACAATGCGACTTCGTTCAAATCTGCAATGTCCACAAAGTTTGAGAACATGCTCAAGTCGAGCGAAAAACGTCTCGAGATTGCAATGCTCTACGGTAACGGTCACATCGGGCAAGCAGCATCTCAAGCCGTAGTTATTGCTAGCTCCATGCTTCCAATAATTCTTGATGCCGACGAATGGGCAACAGGCATCTGGGCCGGCTCTGAAAACGCCAACGTAGTATTTGTACAGTCCAGTGACAACACTGCAGTTGACTCGCTCCGCTCGTTCAAAATTGCTAAAGTCGATGTTGACACTCGCACGTTGTATCTTGCTGCGGGCACTGCCGGCACTGCCGGTACGCTCACCACTCTTGAAACTGCGATTGAAGCTACTTCGTTGAACATTCATTTCTACGGCTCTTGCTCTGGTTCTGCAGGCACGTTCGCATATGCTGAAATGGCCGGTCTTAAAAAGATTATGACCAACACTGGCTCATTGTTTGGCATTGACGCCAGTTCGTACGACCTGTGGAAAGGTAACTCTGTGACTGTGTCTGGCCAATTGACTATGTCAAAAGTCTTGAGCGCAGTTAGTAAAGCAGTTCAACGTGGCCTCGATAGTGATGCAGTTGTGCTTGTTAATCCATCAACTTGGGCTGACCTTGCATCTAATCTTGCAGCACTACGACGCTTTGATGGCTCCTACAGCAAAAAGAAGTCGAGCAACGGGAGCGAAGAGTTGGAATATGTTGGTCAAAACGGTGTGCTCAAGATTGTGCCTTACAACATTGTTAAACAGGGCGATTGCTTTATCTTTCCTGAAGACAAGGTTATGCGCATCGGTGCTCGCGAGTTGTCGCTAAACGACCCAACTCGGCCACAAGACGAAATCTTTTTCACGATTCCTGGAAAAGCTGGAGTTGGTTTACGTGCATACACTAACCAAGCAATCTTTTTGGAAGCTCCAGCACAAGGTGTGTTCATTAGCGGAATTCAAAACTCTATTTAGGCCTTTGCCGGGCTTAGCTAAAGCTGAGCCTGGTTTACCTATATAAACAAGGAGCTTAAATATGAGTTTACAAACAATTACAATTAACACGAGCCTTTCGGCTGACGGCTTTAAGTCGGTCTGCGACCTAGCGCCTGGCGGACTGCCTGCAGTTGTTAATTTGAGCAACTATTTTGCAAGTGTTCCTGACCAACAACCAGCATTGTTAACTGTGAACGTCGGAGCTGTACAAGCGTCAGGCACTATCACTTCAACTGGCACTGCTGCAAATAACGAAACTATGCGGCTCGCCAACGTAGTTATTACAGCAAAGACTTCTGGCGCTGTTGCTGCTGATGGTCAGTTTAACATAAGTGCAACTCCCGCCACGCAGGCTGCAAGCATTGCTGCCGCTATTAATGCAGTACCGGCATTGTCTGGTGTAGTTACTGCAAGTGCAGTTGCCGGCGTAGTTACAGTTACTTCCGTTGTGCCGGGCATAGTGGGCAATGCAATTGAGTGTATTGACGTTAACTTAGCAAACGTAACTGTAGTCGGCATGAGCGGCGGGTCCGCTGGCACAACTTACACTTTAGATTTACGTTAGTCCTACCTACTGTGCAGTTTCACCTTATAGATTTACAAACTCTGCACTAACAGCCCTGGTCGGTTCCCGGCTGGGGCTATTTTTTGCCTGCGCCAGCTAACAAAGCCTAATGGGCATAAACAGGGATTATATGAGCATTCCACTAAACATAAATGGCCAAACTTTTTTCTACCCTGAAAGCGGTGATGAAAACTGGGGCAATGAGGCCACAGCCTGGGCAAGTGCAGTTACTACTGGCATGCTTCAAAAGGTTGGTGGTAGTTTTATTCTGCTAGCTGATGTGGACTTTGGCCCAAACTATGGCCTGAAATCACTTTATTACAAGTCGCGTGCAACTAACCCTGCATCGGCTGGTCAAGTGCGTCTTGGAAATACTGAAGCAGTTAGTTGGCGAAATGCAGCTAATGATGCCGATTTAGCTCTATCAGTTAACTCAAGTAATGTGCTTACATTTAACGGTACGGCTGTTCAAGGCTCGTTGTCTGTAAGTGACACGTCCACAATAGACTTAACACTTGCTGCAGATGTGCTCAGTGCTGATATTGTCGCCGGCAGCATTACGAACAGCATGATTAATGCCGCAGCCGCCATTGCTTACTCAAAGCTTGCGCTGACAGACAGTATTGTCAATGCAGATGTGGCTAGCGCCGCAGCAATTGCCTATTCTAAGCTTAATTTAAGCAATAGTATTGTGAATGCAGATATAAATGCATCGGCAGCCATTGCTTTGAATAAACTTGCAGCTACAACTGCCAGCCGTGCATTAGTAAGTGACGGTTCTGGCATTATAGCCCCATCAGCCGTTACTGCCACGGAGCTAGGCTACCTGTCTGGCGCAACGTCCAGCATTCAAACGCAGATAAACTCAAAAATAAGCAACAGCTTAGTAACTGCAAAAGGTGCTATCATAGCTGCAACGGGCTCCAGCACTCCTGCAGAATTAGCTGTAGGCTCTAACGGACAAGTATTAATTGCTGATTCATCAACAGCTACCGGGCTTAAGTGGTCCAATGCTGCTGGCGGCGGTTCAAATAATGTAACTGAATATATTAGCAATGGTTTAGCGGAAATAGACACTGCTGGCTGGGCTGCATACGCCAACACTCCAGGAGTAACACCCGTCACGGGCAGTGGTGGAAGTCCAGTCATCACGTTCACTCGCACAACAACTGCTTCAGAAATTTTGCGTGGCACAGCTTCATTCAAACTAAGCAAAGACGCTGCCAACAGACAAGGGCAGGGTGTAAGCTATGATTTTGCAATCGACCCATTTGATTATCAAAATGCGCAATCAGTCTATATTTCATTTGATTACAAAGCAACTGCTGCCTATGCAGCTTCAGACATTCAAGTATTTGTTTATGACGTTGATGCAGGCAATCTGTTAACAGTATTTGACTCTAATGGCTTGAATGGCGCACTACCTGCCACCACTACTGGTAATCTATTTACTGGCTACTTTGTGCCCACAACGTCAACTAGCAATGACTACCGGCTGATAGTTCACATTGGCTCAACAAATGCATCTGCCTACGACTTCATGTTGGATGCAGTGCATGTTGGCAATTCAACACTCGTACCCGGTGCAATAATAACACCTTGGTCAGCCTACACACCAACATTCACCGGCTTTGGCACAGTGTCTGTTCAATCGTTTTTCTGGCGTCGAGTTGGTGATTCCCTTCAGATGCGAGGCACATTCACAGCTGGTACATCGACCGCGACTCAGGGGCGCATTAGCTTTCCTAGCAATCTAGTGGCAGCCGGTTCTGACAGGTTATCCAGTTCAAATCAGGTTGTAGGTAAATTAAATAGAAACGCCTCATCAACTACATTTTTTAGTGCCGGTACAGTCATTGCTCAACAGTCCGTGGGTTACGTAGTATTTGGTGAAGAATCTTCTACTGCTAATGGTGTCACCGCCTACAACGGGTCTGCAATATTGCCTACAGGCGGACAAGCGTCGCTGTTTGCTGAAGTGCCTATAACTGGTTGGTCAGCAAGCGCGGCCCTAAGCACGACTGAGGCATTATTTAGTGCCGCAAAATTTTCTGCAACGAAGTCAGGCAACCAAAACGTAACAGTCACAACGCCCACCAAGGTAACTTGGCAAACTATTGGAACAGATAATCTGGGCTGGTTTGATTCCGTCAATAACAGGTATACCGTACGAAAAAAGGGCAGATACCTTGTAGACGTCGGGCTGGAGCTCGGGCAAGCGTCTGCGGAAGTTTACTACTGTTACATATACGTAAACGGTGTGGCGGTTAAAAACATCTACACGAATTTGGCCAGTCCGTCGTTTCCTTTGGCAGCAACTTTAGACTTGAACCCGAACGACTATGTTGAAGTTTTTGTAGATTCAACTGCTGACCCTAACTATAACGTGAATGCAACTGTGGGCACGTGGTTCAGTGTTACCGAACAACCAGACTTGTCGGTTTTTTCGGTGTATGGAAATTTTGAGCTACTGACTGCTACTTCGAGCGTAAAGACGCCTAGTGCAACTGGCCAATATCAAAACCTGACGGGCAACTCAATCGTACTTACTCCGGGCACTTGGGAGCTATTTGGCTCAGCGACATTCAGCCAAAGTGGCGGTGCAGGCTATACAGCAAAGTATCTCTACTGGTTTGGCGGAAACGGTGCGGACTCCGGCACACTGCCCGCGTTGATAAGCTCTTTGTCTGGCGCGACAGTATTATCGGCAGGAAGTAGCGACTTTGGCACTGAGCAAGTCGATACAACTGTTAGCCAAGTGGTCGCTCAGACAGTCATCGTAAGGGTTAGTCAGCCAACGACCGTCTATTTGGTTACTTATACCAACTTAACAACTCCTGCAAACGGCAGAATCACAGCTTACGCAAATGCCAAACGACTTCAATAAGGAAATAGTATGAAATCAATTCAGTACAATAAAACTAACGCATCAGTCACGGTTGACAGTGCAAAATCGGGGACGGCAGTTGATGTCAGTTCCTACGGGCCATTAACGGCAGCAGTGCAATTAGTGCTGACGTCATCAAGCACACCAGGCTCAATTACTGCAATTTTGCAAGGCAGCTTAGACGGCACCAACTACTTTGACGTTGGTTCATCGGTAAATTTGACTGGCAATGGTGTGCTGAAGCTAACGGCAACAAGTGTTGAATATAAGCACTATAGAGTTACCTATGCGCGCTCCAGCGGCAGCATAGTTAGTACTGAAACATTTATGGTTTATGGAGATAGAGTATGAGCCGCAAAGAACTAGAACTAATTGAAGAGTTAATGGCTGAACTGCAACAAAGCATGGAACTTTCTGAGGATGATTTGTCAACACGACTCGGGCGTAAAAAACCTGAAGTTTCGGTTGCCAAAGTTAGCCTAGAGCCAGAGTCGGATGAAATGGCTGACGACCTTATGGATGCAGAGCTTGAGCATGATGAGCTAGACGAGGATGAGCGTCTTTTGCAGCGGCTCAAAGCCTTGAAGGGCTAGTATGTCGCAGCCACAATACAGCAACGAAGACTTGATTGCGAATATCAAGCGCCGGTGTTCAGTGCCGACGTCACAGCTAACATTTACCCCCGAAGATTTTGTTCTACTTGCTAACGATACGCTGCAAGGCGAAGTAGTGCCGTTAATCATGTCTGCCCGCGAGGAGTACTTTGTTACTTATACCGACATACAAGCCGTAAATGGTGTCGTAGACATTCCTGACGATGCGACCGGCTCCAAGCTGCGCACAGTTGCATATTTACAGTCCTCCAGCCCATTAGTGCTGGTAAACCTGCCCCGAATAGACCTGGATATTGTTGCGGGCGTTAATTCACCATTTCTATCTCTTGCTGGGTTTTATATTCAAGGCAATAAGCTGCAACTGTATCCGTCACAAAGTCTGGCATCGAATTGCACAATAAGATTATATTACTACAAGCGAACGCTAGTACTTGCAGAGCCAGATGCCTACGGGCAGGTGATTGCAGTTGATGTCAATAGCAACACAATTCAGCTATCAAATGTGCCGTCTAGTTGGGTCGCAGGAACAGTGCTTAATAGTGTTGCTCAAGCTTCACCATTCGACGTAACTGCATCGAGCATTGTTGTAACAAACGTCAGCTCGCCAACAATTGAAGTCGACTCTGTGGCAGGCATAGCCGTTGGCGACTATGTGAGCGAGGCTGGCTTTAGTGCCATACCTCAAGTGCCCGTAGAAGCTCATGGTTACCTAGCTCAACTTACAGCCGTAAAGGTGCTTGAAGCGCTGGGCGATACTGATGGCATGCAGTCGGCAATGGCCAATGCAAATAAACTTAAAAGCAATTTGATGGTCATGATTAGTCAGCGTGTAGATGGCAGCCCTAAAAAGGTCATTAATCCTAATGGCTTTAGACGCGGCGTTGGCAGATTTAGACGATATTAGCCGTCGTAAGCAGCTGTTGCCGACGCTTTGCCACTGAAGCCTAGAGGGCCTGCGTCAGCCTACAGGCACTAAACAAATTTTATATACACCTGTAAGCGCACGGCGGCAAATTTAGCTTAAATAGCAAACAGCCGCCTGCGCCGGCAGCTGTTGCATTTTCAGCCTAGAGTGCCTGCGCCGGCCAATAAGGGACAGTATGTCACAACAAAAGTTAAACTTAGCCATTCAAGGCCTATATACGTCGCCCAACAATTTGAGCGGCATACCTGCAGGTGCACTGGCAGTTGCTAACAACGTAGTCATTGAAGCCAAAAATCTAATCAAATCCAGGCGCGGGCAAACCCAATACGGCAACCCATTGTCTGTAGGCACCGGTCAAGTTGATAAGTTGTTTAACTATGCGTCTGCGTTGTTAGCCAGCTTTGACAATAAACTTGCCTACGATAGCGGCAGCGGAGCTTGGGTGGCTTACAGCGGCACTTATGCGCCGCCAGATGCTGGCTACAAGGTTCGAAGCTTAGAAGCGCAACGAAACTTCTACTTTACAACTTCTCAGGGTATATACAAGTTAGATTCTCTATCCAGCACTCCACGTGTAGCCGGTGCTCCTAATGCGCTAGGCGGCACGGCTGCGCTGGTGGGCACTACTGGTTTTTTGGTTGCCGACAGTGCTGTAGCATATCGGCTGGTATGGGGCTATATCGATGCCAATAATAATCTGATAGTTGGGGCCCCGTCTCAGCGGCTGGTTGTCTCCAATTCGTCTGGCGTTGATGTTGACGTGGCACTTACGTATGCAGTGCCTAGTGAAATAACCACCGAATACTTTTATCAGGTTTACCGGTCAACTGGCACTGCCACCGCAGGTGATGAACCGGCTGATGAGCTTCAGCTTGTGCTGCAAGGCAATTTGTCGAGCAGTGAAATAGCTGCACGCAGTTTTGTTCGCACAGATATTACGCCATATTCACTGATGCGTGAAACTCTTTACACCAGCCCTAGTCAGCAAGGCATTGCAAATGCAAACGTGCAGCCGCCACTTGCATTAGATATGGACTTGTTCAAAAACTGCGCCTTTTATGCAAATACGAAACGGCGTCAGACGCTGTCGCTCGCATTGATAAGCGTTGATTCACCTAGTCTGGGTTACGTTGTGGATGCAGGCGTGGATACTGTTTCAGCTAGTGCTGTGCTGACAAGTATAACATCTACAGCAAACTTGCGAGTAGGCATGCGCGCAGTTGGCTCAGGCATACCGCTCAATACAGTTGTAACAAGTGTTGATTCTGCAACCCAGGTAACTTTATCTGCTGCTGCAACAGCTACGGCAACAGTCAGCGTAGAATTTCAAGATAGATTCAGCGCAGCGGGTGTGGATTATTGGGCGGCGTCAGCAGCTAACGTCGCCACGAACGCATTTTTGGCCGAAACGTCTCTCAGCCCTGCTCAAAATATTACAGAATCTACTTTGAGTTTAATTAACGTCATCAATACTACGACGTCCAATACGGCAATTTATGGATATTATATTTCTGGGATTGAAGATTTGCCTGGCCAATTTTATCTCGAAGAACGGGCTATTGGCGGTGCAGCCTTTACAGTATCTACAACAGCTACGAGCTCCTTTAGCCCGAATTTGACAGACTATAGCTATGTGTCTGCAATATCTGCGGCTAATCCAACTGTTGTAACGTCTACTGCGCATGGTCTTACTTCTGGACAGACAATAACTGTCTCAGGCTCAGATAGCACGCCGAACATTGATGGCAGTCGAGTTGTGACAGTCATAGATGCAAACAGTTTTAGTGTGCCTGTTAATGTAACTATTCCGGGCATAACGGGCAAATATTTAGTGGATAGCACTACGGTAAAATCTGATAATGAAGTAAAGCCAAACCGAGTTTATATAAGCAAAGAAGGGCAGATAGAGTCCGTGCCCACATATCGCTACTATGATATCGGCAGTTCCAACTTTCCTATACAAAGAGTTGTTGCACTTAGGGATGGTATATTCTTTTTTAAGCAGGATGGCGTATTTCGCATAAGCGGTGAAACCTTTGAATCCTTCAGCGTTACGTTGCTAGATAATACTGTCGTGCTGAAAGTTCCCGAGAGTGCTGTTGCATTTAATAACCAAGTATTTTGCTTTACGACTCAAGGTGTATGCGCAATTACCGATAGTGGTGTTCGCATTATGTCCGTGCCAATTGAGGACCAACTGCTAGAGCTAGCTAGTGAACAGTATACATATTTTGCCTCAGCCAGCTTTGGAGTTGCCTACGAATCTGCACGCCAATACATGTTCTGCACTGTCAGCTTTGAGACTGATGAATTTGCCACTCAAGCCTTTGTTTACAATGCACTGACAGAGTCTTGGACCAGATTTATCATGAATCGGACGTGCGGGATTGTGTCTCCGGCAGTGGACAAACTATTCATGGCCCAGACGGACACTGGTCAAGTTCTGGTGGAACGTAAAACATTTACGACTGATGACTTTGCCGACGAACAGTATGTTGTAGACGTTGTTAGCGTAGATTCCACAAGCCAACTGACGCTGACTGATGCATCAGCACTCGTGGAAGGCATGACCGTCGTGCAGGCCACACGTACTGCATTGATTACAGACGTGAACGGCAATATAATTGAGATAACACCAACAATCGGCTTTGAAATAGGAGCTGCCACAGCATATCGGCCTATAGAAAACTTTTTGCAGTGGTCGCCGATTGACGTCGAAAACCCAGGCATACTTAAGCAGTTTAGCGAAGCCACATATTTTTTTAAAGATGCGGCATTTACAGAAATTGAAGCGGGGTTTGCTAGCAACATAAGCAACGGTAGAGCGACAGTCAGCCTTGAAGCTACTGGCAGTGCCTCATGGGGCTCTTATGACTGGGGCTTAGAAGCCTGGGGCGGCAGTCCAGGCGGAGTTAATGTGCTCCGCACATATGTGCCTAGAGACAAACAACGAGCCCATTGGTTAACTATGTCACTTAAGACTAAACAAGCTTTTACCGGCTTCGCCTTGCAAGGGGTGTCGTTAATCTTTAAGCCGATGTCTAGCAGATTTAGGTAGACGTAGGCTGAATGCAGCCGACGTGTGCAACTTAAAGCGGACGTAAGCAGCATGCAGCCAACGTAAGAAACATGCGGCAGACGTAAGCAACTCAAAGCGGACTTAGCCTAAAAGGGACAGTATGAAATTACCAACCAGCAAAAAAATATTACGTGAAGACCTCAAAGGTGCACCGCCTTGGATTAATCCGCTTATAGATGTGATTAATTCGTTCATGGAAGCCGTTTATTTAGCGCTGAATCGTAACATAAGTTTTGGCGATAACATACAGTCACAAATAGTTACACTTACTTATAAATCTGGCACTACAGACACTCAGTTTATTAGCAATTTAAGAGTGAGGGCGCAAGGTTTGCTAGTTTTGCAAGCTGTGGAAAAAGACACTTTTGAGCCTGCCCCTGGGCCGGTATATGTGCCCTGGGTTGAAAGTTCTGGAACGGTTAATCTCGGGCTTGTTACGGGCCTGGACGCAAATAAAACGTACATACTCAGACTGCTGTTAATTTAAACCTGTAATAAACGAGCTTATGCATGCCCTATTATGATGATTTAAACAAAGAGGATGAAATTGCTGAAGGTGGCGGCGGTACGCAATTAAGCCCGCAGTCTAGCGTTATTGCCGGTCAAGGGGCGACTGCGCCTGTTCAAGGCACAACTACGCCAACGCCGGACAACCCAGGCAACTTTGTCGGTATTCAAAAATATTTGGACGCCAATAGCTCGCAGGCTTCAAAGCTTGGCGATAGCGTTGCCGGTGCCGTGCAAGGCGCTGTTGGTAATGCACGCGAAGCTGTGGCAACTTTGGACAATGAAGCTAATGAGCGAATTCAGCCAATATCGGCATTAGATGAGCCTATAAAACAAAAAATAGCGTCAACTCCTGAGGCGCTAACAGCCGAAGAGCGCAACATTGCTAAAAATGTAGCAAATTCTAGCTACACAGGCCCCAAGGGCATTGAAGACTTTGGCGATAGTTACTCCAAAGCAACTTCGAGTGTAAATGCGGCGAAGCAACAGCTAGATAGCACTGGCAGCGAAGCCGGGCGTCAGCAGCTTATAGCCGGTGCGTTTAATGCAAAACCCAGGACGCAGGGGCAGAACGTTTTTGATGGCATGTTACTGCAAGCTGGCGGCGGTCGCCAAAAGTTGCAAAACGTTGCAGAACAAAATGCAGACTTGCGCAGCGAGGCTAATCCACTGGTGCAAACAGTTGATGCCATTAATGCCCGTATAGGTAGAGCCGATGACCCGTCTACGCCCGATGTTAACGAGGCTACTGGCGCGATTGGCGGCTCTGCAGCTGCTCAACAAGATGCCTACAGTGCAATTCAATCGTCACTCGGCAATTGGACTGGCTCATTTACACCAAAAGTCGCCAGTGCTCAACAGGCCTTGATTGATAAACAACAGGCGCTGGCAAGTGACATTCGCACTCCAAAAGATTTTACAGCAGATAATCTAGCTTTATTAGGGTTGAACGCCGGCGATAGGCTATGGAACCTGAATCTAAATAACTACATTGATGAGGCGAGCCCGACAGACATTAATGCTGCCAATGTGGCTAGCGCCGAAGACTATGCACGGTATGCTGCACTTGCTGAACTTGCAGGGTTGGTGCCAGATAACCTATTATTTGACCCTACCAAGGTTGAGCTTGCAGGCACTCGTCCTGACTTACAAGTTAACCAGTCAAAACTGAAGGCAGACATGCAGGCACGCGATGCGGCTTATAATAAAGCTTATAAGTCTGACAATTCAGTCGTTCCTTCACTTGGCGAAATACCACTAGGCCCAGGTTTAGAGGCAGCTGCGCTCTATGAAAGCGCTGCGGGCAAAAGCCCAGAATGGATTGAGTCAGTCTATCTGCCTCAGCTGTCCAGGCAAGGAACGCCTGCAGCCAGAGAAGCAGCTGCTGCGATTTCAGACAAATTAAACATCTGGAAGAGCAACCAGCACTACAACTCAACTATTAGCAAGCGGTAGGTTTGACAGACCAATAACGCCTAAGTAGGCAGGCGCATTGCAAATTAAAGCTAATATAGCCTGCGCCTGGCCATTATGGCACTAAACAAACGTTATATACAGCTGTAAGCGCACGGCGGCCAATACAGCAACCCGTAAGTAAACAGCCGCATATAATGGCCCATATAGCCAATAAGGATTAGACATGCAATCAGGCAACACGCCAAAAGTTGAAGATTATTACAAAGACTTGCAGGCGCCAACTGCAGAAGAACTGTCATTTCAGCTGGAGCAACTTGTGCAACAGGGTGTCCTCACGCCAGAACAAGCACAGGCTTCACTGCTAGACGGCAGCGCAATGAGCGGCGTAAGCACTGACCCAGCTCTAGCAACTGCACAAATGGATGCACTAACAAGTTTGCAAGACATTAGTGGCAACGGTGGCTTAACTGCTGCTGATAAGTTCAAACTATCGCAAATTCAGCAAGATGAGTCCACACAGTCACGCGGCGCTCGTGAAGCAATCATGTCTAACATGGCTGCACGCGGTGCTGGTGGCTCTGGCGCATCTATGCTGGCTCAGTTACAAAACGCACAAGACTCCGCTTCACGTCAATCCAACCGTGATTTAGGTGTTGCTGCCATGGCTCAAGAGAGAGCTTTGCAGGCACTTATGCAAAGCGGTAGTTTAGCTGGACAAATGCAACAAACGCAATTTGGCCAAAAAGCTCAAGTGGCTGACGCTCAAGATAATATTGCACGCTTTAATGCCCAAAATTCACAAGCAGTTAATATGCAAAATGTTCAAGCTCGTAATGCAGCTCAAGCCGCAAATCTGCAGGCAAAGCAAAGTATTGCTGACCAAAACGTGCAAGCTCGTAATGCGCAGGCAGCTCAAGCTGCAGGCATTAAGCAGCAACAATTTGGTAACGAATTGGCTAAACGTGGCGGTCGCGCTGGCGTTGCACAGTATAATTCGGGCGTGGATGGCAGAAACAGTCAAAATCGAGCCAATGCCATGAACCAGAATATTGGTATGGGCATGCAAGCTGCTGCAATGATGTCTGACGAACGGGCCAAAACGGATATTGAGCCATTTAGTGCCTCTGACTTTTTAGACCAGCTTGTGCCCAAAAAATATAATTATAAAAAAGCTAAGCACGGCACAGGGCCACAGGCTGGAGTTATGGCGCAGGACCTGGAAAAATCTGAGCTTGGTGCGCAACTTGTGGAAGACACGCCTGAAGGTAAGGTTGTTGATTATTCCAAAGCCGGACCACTCATGCTTGCCAGCCTTGCTGAGCTGAATGAGCGACTACGCAAGATTGAATAGCACCTGTTGCCAATTAAAGCTGAAGTAGCACCTGTTGCCGACGCTTTACTGTTTAAGCTGAAGTAGCCTGCGTCGTCCCGGTGCTGACGGTTAGCAATTTTGCCTATATAGCAACCGTAGGCTACGGGCACTAAACAAATTTTATATATAAGCATAGGCTAAAGACGCTTGTGCCGCAAAGGAAACATGGCTAAAAACATTTTTACTGGCTTTGATGCAGAAATAGATGAACTGACGGGACTACCTAAGCAGGAACCGGCATTCAGCCTTGCTCAAAATCTACGTGCACCAGAAATTATCAGTGAGTTTGCCCCACAACAACAACAACAACCAATAACGTCCACAGCAGTGACTAGCCGTGAACCTATTGTGAACAAACAACTGGCAGAGCAAGCCATAGCAAGCCCGAACACCAGCCCTGAGCTGAAAGTGGCATTGGCCCGAAGGTTTGACCTAGGTCAATACAGTGACGATAATCGAGAACAACTTGCAGCAGATAGCGGACCTAGCTGGGGCGATAAGGGGCGGGCAGCGTTGGCCACAATTGGCGCAGGTTTCATGGGCCAGAATGCGCAGGCAGCCGGGCTGGCAGTGTTAGATAGAGCCCGTCAGGCGCAGGGCGATAAACTGGCAGCCTTTGACAAAGGGCGTGCGGGTAAGATTGAGCAGTACAAGTTAGACAAAATGGCAACCGACGACGGGCTGACGTCAGAAAGAGTAGCGCGTGAATCTGACCCAAGCTCGCAAGAGTCGCAGCTTGCGCAAAGCCTTGCTAAGCGTATGATGCCGTCTCAGTCCTTTGATGGCATGAGTGCAAACCAAATCAATGGCCTGCTGCCAAACATGTCAAAAGTGTACGATATTGAGCAGCGCAAGCTTGACCGGCAAGAATCTACAAGCGCTCGCATGCAGGACAAGTCAATTGCACGCCAAGATAAAATGGCACAACAAGCAAAGCTATCGGACAAGCAGACTTCAGAGCTGGCTACACACGACAAAGCTATTTCGGCTATTGATGACATTGTAGAGCAAAAGAAAAAATGGGACACAGGAAAACTGTCTATGGGCATGAACAAAGTTGCAGGAATGGTTGGCCTTGATGACGCTCAAAAATCTGCATTCAAGTCTGATGTCGGCGAGCAATTAGCATCCTATATTAAAGCAATATCTGGTGCGACAGTTTCGCCCACAGAACGTGCTTCATTGCTAGAAAACGTGCCTTCAGTTTATGACAATGACGATACTTTTAATGCTAAAGCACAGGCGCTACGCAAACGTTTAGAGCGCAATCGGCAAATTGAATTAGAGTATTTGAACAAGTCTGGCAAAGATACTGAGGCCTTCAAGTCATCTAAGCCCGTAGGCGGCAAAGTAAAAGTGAGTGACGGTAAACAAACTTTGATAATTGATGAAGCCGATTTAGCAGATGCTGTTTCTGACGGTTTTAAGCAGGTGCCATAATGAGTAATTGGAAATCACGCGCAACTCCTGCAGAACCTACAGCAAGTAGTGGTTGGCGAGACCGGGCAGAAGCAGTGGAGCCAGATGTTTCTATGACTGAATCTGCACTGCGAGGCTTAGCAAGCGGCGCATCTCTGGGCTTTGCTGACGAAATTGCTGGTGGTGCTGAAGCGCTTTGGGAAGCTGCTAAAGGTAATCCAGCAGAGTTTGGTAAGTTGTATGAACAAGCCCGTAATGAATCTAGAGCTGCGTACAAATCTGCACAAGATGCTAATCCAGCCACGTACGGCATTGGTGAGGTCGGTGGTGCGTTGGGGACAATGTTCGTGCCGGGTCTCAATGTGGCTAAAGGTGCTTCGCTAGCAAAGACTGCTGGAGCTGCAGCACTGCAGGGCGGAGCTATGGGTGTCGGCGGTAGTCAGGCTGAAAGTGTTGCAGATGTTGCGCTTGATGGCCTTAAAGGGGCTGCCGTAGGTGGTGCCGGTGGTGCTGCAGGATATGGGTTGGCAAAAGCAGCATCAGCAGTGCCTGGCATGTTCCACAAGGCAGGCAATTTAGTGCAGGACGGTGCAGAGCAGTTGGCCGTTAACGCCACTGGAGCTACAGGTGCGCAGTCTGCCAAATTTGCACCAAAGGCTGGTCGAGAGTTGCTGGACCGAGGTTGGGTTAAGTTTGGTGATGACGCCGAAGGTATTGCTGAGCGAGTGCGGTCATCGCGCTTAAAGGCCGGTGAATCTATTGGTAATTCTTTGCAAACCTTAGACGATAAAGGCACGACTGCCTCAGTTGACGATATTGTTAATGTGCTGCAGAGCAAAGTTGACGAGCTTGGACAATCGCCAGGCAATGAAGGCGTAATAAAGCAAATTCAAAAAGAAATTGATAACCTTTATGAGCGTGGACAGTCGGCTCTCAAATTATCGGACGCAGAAATTGCGAAACGAAACTTTCAAGGCCAAGTAAACTATTTTAGCCCGGAAGCAGAAAAGAAGGGCGCGACTCATGTTGCTGATGCCTTTCGGCGCCAAGTTGAAGATGCAGCCACAGTTGCAGACCCGGCGTTGGCCAAGCAATTCATGGATGATAAACTGACGTACGGACTGGCTGCACCTATTGAAGAAGCTGCCCAAAAGCGAGCCAATAGTTTAAATCAATCGCCGTTTGGTGGCTTGGGAGACTTTGTTGCTGGCGGCGTCGGTTCTGTTGGCGGACTGCCGGGTGCTGCTGCATCTGTTGCAGCTCGCAGGTTTGTTGGTCCACGTTTGGCCAGTAGCGGTGCAATCACTGCTGATGCGATTGGCGGGCTATTAAAGCGCAGTCCGCAGGCACTTGGACGTTATGGGCCTGTACTAAGTGCAGCCATCAGTCGTGGGCCGCAAGCCTTTGCAAGCACACACTTTCTATTGCAGCAAACTGACCCTGGCTATCGCGAACAAATTAAGGCCATTGAGGGTGAAAATGAATAAACATACACTACTTCATGCAAGTTGGTCGCAGGTATGAACAAATTAGACTCAATAATTTCGAAGCTGGATAGGCTGGATGAACGCCTCGATAGCGTTGATAAAACGTTAGTAAAACAAGAATCATCGCTGGCTGAACATATTAGACGAACTGAGCTTCTAGAAGAAGACCTGAAGCCGGTGAAGCGTCATATTGCGCATGTTGAAGGGGCATTTAAGCTGGTCGGCGCCCTAAGCCTAGTGGCCGGTTTGTTAAGCTTGTTTAAGTTTATTTAGCCATTAGGGCGTATCTGGCCCAAATAGCTTAAATTGCCTATGCATGTAAATAAATTCTGTTTACACGCATACGCACAAACATCTCAAACCTAAAAAGCTTTTAAATGCCAATATAGCTAATAAGGCCAATCTATGATTACTGCATCTGAGGTGCTTATGAAACGCGACGTTCAAGCACCATTAACGCCAGAACTATTTTATAACTTGTTAGACTTGCTACCAAGGCTAAATTTAATCAGGTTTCAGTACGGTAAACCGCTAAAGGTCAGCAGTGGCTACAGACCGGCAGCATTTAATGCAAATGCGGGCGGTGCTGCTAGAAGCAATCACCTGCGGTGTCAGGCAGTAGATTTTGCTGACCCAAACGGGGAGTTTGGCAGTTGGTGCTTAAGCAACCTAGAGCTATTAGAGCGAGCAGGACTTTGGCTAGAAGACCCGGCTGCAACTCAGGGTTGGATTCACTTGCAGTCTGTTGCACCTGCAAGCGGGGCTAAAGTGCAAATGTGGAATGACTCTAATCGTTGAATATGATTGCAATGAGGTCTTGGGCGGTGAGTTTCTTTGTGGGGTGATTTCTGCGAAAAAGCGAAAATCTATAAACAATCCATACTAGGCCCAGACATCTAGCCTAACTTCTTAAAATTCACGCGGCGCTTGTTCTTATAGTGACGCCAAGTGCGCTCAACTGACGCGTGCCCCATCCACTGGCTTATATCCTCTAAACTTTGTCCAAGTTCGAGCATTAAGTCCGTAAACCCTTTTCGCCCTGAATAGAGCCCTAGATTGGTGGCGTCTGATGGTGCGTAGTTCCTGATAGTTTTAACCAAAGGTTTTATCACTACTTCCGAGTTTATGTCCTTCAGGGCCGCCATTTGTTCTGGGTGAATTAATGGAATGTGTTTCCAGCGCATGTCCTTTGATACACCTGTTAACTTTGCCTGATAAATTCCAACGATTTTAGTGCCTCGTTGCGATTCGGTTTTTAGATTCTTTGCTCGATTTTCAATTATGGCATCTAATTCTGAGGGTCGAAGCCCAAGCCAAAGTGTGGCCCGTATGTATTCCCATTGTCCGGAAGGCATTTTGTTTTTCATGTAATCTAAAATTTCAAGCGTCATAGGCCTGGCACCTAAGCCCGTCGCCATTGAAGACTCTTTAATTTTCTCAAGCACAATTCCTCTAGGTGAGGGCAGCTTTTTAAAAAAAGATTTGGTTTGCTCGGCATAGTATTCGCCCCACATGTTTATGACCTTCAAAATCTTTTCGATGTAGGATTTGCTCATTCGCAGCGATTCAAACTCCTTATAAAACTCATTTTTACGCTTAAAATACTCATGGGGCTGTACATTTAGTTTGGTTATTATTGCTTGCACCTTTGCCCAGTGCTGGACTTGTTTGCGCAAGTTATACTCGCCGCCAAACCAATTCTCAGACATGTGAGCTACAAACAACTCAGACAGTTCGACTGGTATGATTGAATTTTCTATCAAAGCCAAGTCGTGTAGGCGTTCCGACGCTCTTACTTTGGAAGTTTGTTCTTTACGTTTTATAGCATCTAGAGCGTTTAACTTTTTGGCGTGTGCTTGCGCTTGTGCGGGCGTCATATTGACTGAAAAACCTAAATCACTCAAAACCGTCTCGGTTAGTTTGCGTTCAACAACCTTGTTCTGCCCAGATGCCCATTCGGCTTGGGTAACAATCCATTTCAAGCCTGATTTGGTTTGCCTCTTTCGAACGTTTAAATGCGCCATATTCATCACCTATCGGTAAAATCTTAAAAAAGCGCAATACAAACCTATGAAACCTATGAACGGAAAATGCCCAAAACCTGTGAACGAAAGTGACCTAAGTGCTTGATTTTATTGAGTTTTGAATAAAAAGATGGATGGGGTGGCAGGACTCGAACCTGCGAATGACAGAATCAAAATCTGTAGGCTTACCAACTTGCCGACACCCCAATTGTAGAAAGGCAGGAGGATAGGAATCTTACAGAAATTGGAAATAGGCAAGGAAAAGTGGGGGGTTGGGTAGGGCGGTGTGAGTTTCTGCTATGTGCCACCATCGAGGGTTGGCTAATCTGAGCCTTCGCGGGACTGGAGTTGGTTGAGGCTGGAGCCGAGCTCTCGAATATGGGCTTCAAATGCTTCAAAGACGGCGCGCTCGATTTCGTCGCGAGTCTCTTGATTGAGAGGGTGGGCGATGTCTTTGAACTGTCCATCTTTGCGTTTTTTAGAGGGCATGGCGACGAATAGCCCCTCATGTCCCTTGATGATCTTCAAATCGCGGACAACAAAGCAGCCTTCGATCGTAATTGTAACATAAGCTTTTAGTCGCTCTTCGTTGACCGGAAACACTTTCACTTCGGTGATTTTCATAGTCGTACTCCTCAATAATGAACCATCAATGATGCATATACCGGTTGCTCTATCTTTGCCGCCTGCCTGCTCGCCTTTATTTTAACGGCAGTTTAGCACCTCGACTAAGGTCAAAGTGCATAGCGTCTCATCATGGGACGATGGCACGGCAAAATTAGGTGAATGGTCGGTGAGATTAATTTTACTGGGCACCCACCAGCCCAATTGGCGCTGTGGATTGCGCGTGCCCTTGACTTGCGAGCGAGGCCCAACCGGGCTCGCGTCGGTGCATCT
The DNA here is from genome assembly GCA_041739415.1 of Bdellovibrionales bacterium. GTDB lineage: Bacteria > Bdellovibrionota > Bdellovibrionia > Bdellovibrionales > UBA1609 > JALHOQ01. The sequence goes on from JBGSNU010000030.1 coordinate 37,071, forward strand.
ATACTAGGGTTGTAGGGCTCATTTGTCGTCCAGCCGGAGGGAGATTAAGACCACGCGATCTTGCTTGAGAATGCGAAGAATATTGACCGTGCCCTTCTTGAGGGCCCCTACGACATCTTTTGCTCGAGCGACCGACTTGCGGTTGACGTCGAGGATAACGTCTCCCGGAGTGATCCCGCGTTGCTCAGCTTGTCCCCCGGGTTCGACCGCAACAACGACGGGCTTAGGTTGACCCAGCGGTGGCAAATTAAACTCGCGACTGACCTGCGGCGAGTACTCAACCATGGCGAAACCGGCGTTGAAGGGAGCCGCTGTGCCTTGGCTGTTGCGCGGCTTGTTCCGACCGACGGCTGCGGTTTGCAATTCAGCCCCACCGCCGACCCGTACGGAGAGAGTTTTTGGCTTACCGTTGCGAATCACCTTCATTTGGGAGGAGGTCCCCACAGGAGTGCTGCTGACGGCCTTGATCATATCTCGAACAGAATTGATCTTAGCCTCGCCAAAGTTCACGATCAGATCGTAGGGCTGCACTCCCGCTTTTTCGGCTGGGGAGTCCGCAAAGACCTGGGTAACCAGTGCGCCTTCGGTGATTTTCAGATTGATCGAGCGCGCACTCTCCTCATCAATGTCGGCCATTTGAATGCCGATAAATCCTCTTTGTATACTGCCTTCTTTTTCAAGTTGGGGGATGATGCTCTTGACGTTGTCAATGGGGATCACAAAACCAATCCCTTGTGCTCGTGCATCGATTGCGGTGTTGACGCCAATCACTTGACCCTGGGTGTTCACCAGCGGACCACCTGAGTTGCCCGGATTGATGCTCGCGTCTGTTTGCATGAATGGAAAGAGATTCAACTCATCAATCTCGCGCCCGATGGCTGAAATGATTCCCTTGGTGACTGTGTGCCCGTAACCGTAAGGGTTACCAAAGGCGACAACCCATTCTCCGACTTCGACTTCGGCGCTTGAGCCGAGCTTGACGTAGGGGAGCTTCTTTTTTGCCTCAATTTTTATGAGGGCAATATCGGTGCGGGCATCTTTGCCGATCACTTTGGCGTCGTAGTTGTCTTTTGTGGACTCGGAGATTTGAACTTTGATTCCACTCGCGCCTTCGATGACGTGATTGTTTGTTACGATCAGTCCGTCCTCTCGAATGATAAAACCCGTACCCAAAGACTGTTGTGGTCTTGAGGGGCGACTGCCTCCGCCGCGAGCATTCGGGTCCATAAACTGCTCAAACATTTCAAAGAAGGGATCACGGTATCCGCCGGGAGCATTTTGTCGTCCTCGCGGCATGTAGGTCGTGTAGATGTTGACGACGGCCGGATTTACCGCCTTAGCTAGCTCGACAAAAAGATTGGCTGGCAAAGGAGCATTGGGTTTAATCTTGGGCAGATTGAGAGACTGGGCATCCACCTGTGCCACAGGCGAAGGAATCAAGTGAAGCGTTGCCAACGCGCCCAGTGTGGCAAACAAAGCGGCAATACCGATTGAGCGAATATTCATGTCAACTTCTCCTGCTGGGACTGAGATGCATAAACAAATTTTAATTGAAGGTCATTGACCAAAGAGTCTAGAAACTGCTGCTCGTCTGGGGACAGATTGCCCTTCGTTTTTTCTTTTAATAGTTTGAGCATATCGATATTGAAGCGAGCCAGTTTGACGTCCTTTTGAAACTCTCCCGTTTCTGGATTTTTTTCGAGCCCCAGCGCGAGCACGGCAGAGGAGCCCAGCGACAGAAGCAAAGTTGAAAATTGAACAGGCAAATCTTGGGTCAGTGGATCAGTCATTTTAGAAAGCCTCCAGTAATTTACAATACAAGCACTCGGCAAATGTGATGTCGTCGACCACAATTGTCCAGTGAGAATTCAAAAATTCTATTGTCATATGAATTCTCGATGAAAATGAGATTAGAGAGGGTATCTACCTGCGATATTTTTGAGTCTCGAGGGCAGAGCGGGCTGAACTTTTAACAGGTTGGTCCAAGCAGGCAAGCGCAGCGGGCTGACGATAAACATGTGGGCAAAGATCCACGCATCTTGCCAAGGTCTGGTCTGTGCGTAGCAGTCCAACTTCCAGAGCGCAAAAGCCAAATCCTCGGGATGGTCGACGAGTCGCATGGCGGCTTGATCCAACCGATCAAAGTCCGCACGCCCCAACATAAATATATGCACAAAAAGCACCCAGGGGCCAATCAGCCAGGCAGCTAGGGGCGGAGTCCAGCCAAAGACAAAACGAAAGGCTCGTTCAACGACACGGCCGAAACGATTGAGCAGATCCAGCCAAGCGCTTAACCAGTAATTGAGCACATGGTAGGAGCCACGAATCACCAACAGCTCAAAGGTCAAAACGGCTCGAAGCTGGCGTGGTGTTAAAAGGTCTAGGGCGCCGGTTGTGACAAACAGCTGGGCTGATTTGCGCGTGCGATTGTAGGCGAAAATTTGGGCGGAGTTTCGTTCAATTAAATAAACTTTTGGCATCTCAACATGCACGCGTTCACAAAGCTCGCGCACGGTGCGAAGCAAGCCCCACCCATCTTGACCGCGCAGTTGCAGTGCCTCAGGTGCGTCGGCGTCGTCATTGTTTTCTACAATTCGCACGCTCAAGATCTGGTCGTAGGTCACGAGGAGAGCGTTAATGCTAAGCGCAATTGGCAAAATCCAAAGCCAGGTCGTGCGATCCGCCCAGAGCCACGTCGCAGAAAGCCACGCAGCATTCGCACTCAGCAGGAATAGCCCGACTCGCCATCTGGGATTTAGCCATGATTGTAACAAAACGCCCTCGCCATTAGCTTTGTTCGTGGATTAAACTAATCAAGCGATTAAAGAACAAGGTTTCAAGGAGTGCAACTTGGATTTCAATCTGGCCGCATTGAACGAATCAATTAAGCGAGAGAATCAGTTTGTTGAAAAGATGATGCAGGAGGTTTCCAAAGTCATCGTCGGGCAAAAGGAGATGCTCGAGTCGATTTTGATGGGACTACTCACGGGTGGTCACGTGTTGCTTGAGGGTGTGCCCGGATTGGCAAAGACGTTGACGATCTCGAGTGTGAGCAAAGCGATCTCGCTTGGCTTTCAGCGGGTGCAATTTACCCCGGATCTTTTGCCCGCCGATCTGATTGGAACGATGGTCTTTAACCCAAAGACGGGTGAGTTTAATCCTCGTCGTGGTCCTATATTTACCAACATCGTTTTGGCGGATGAAATCAATCGCGCTCCAGCAAAAGTGCAAAGTGCATTGCTGGAAGCGATGGCAGAAAAGCAAGTCACGATTGGCGACACCACGTATCCGCTTGAAAAACCCTTTCTCGTCCTGGCCACGCAAAATCCGCTGGAACAAGAGGGGACCTATCCACTCCCCGAGGCGCAGATGGATCGCTTTATGTTCAAAATCAATGTGGCCTATCCAAAGCGCAATGAGGAGATGGAGATTTTAAATCGCATGGCCACCGACACTCCACTTGAAGTTGAAAAGGTATGCAGCCAAGAGGATTTGCTCCGAGCACGAAACGTCGCCGATCAGATTTACGTCGATGACAAAATTAAAAATTATATAGTTGAACTGGTGATGTGCACGCGCGAGCCGAAAGAGCATGGCTTGAGTCAATTGATTCCATTGATTCAAGTGGGGACTTCGCCAAGAGCGACAATCAGTTTGACCCGCGCCTCGAAGGCCCACGCCTTTTTGCGCGGTCGAGGATTTGTCACGGTTGATGACGTGAAGGGCGTGGCTTACCACGTGATGCGGCATCGACTGATCTTAACCTACGAGGCTGAGGCAGAAAACATGAGCACCGACGCCGTGATTCGCGAGATTTTGAATCATGTAGAGGTGCCGTAGGTTGAGCTTACCGCCCGAGCTGCAAAAAAAACTCAAGCTCCTCGAGATCCAAACTCGCAAGCGGGTGAACAACCTCTTTATCGGCGAGTACCACTCGGCGTTTAAGGGGCAGGGCATGACGTTTGCAGAATTTCGCGAGTATGTTCCAGGCGATGATGTGCGGATGATTGCTTGGCCACTCTATGCCCGGACTGAAAAGCTATATATAAAAAAATTAGATGAAGAACGCGAGATGACCGTCATCTTGGCAGTCGACGTTAGCGGGTCACAAGATTTTGGCAGCCAAAAGTACTTTAAGGGTGAAGTTGCCGCACACGTTGCGGCGCTGTTGAGCTTTGCGGCCTCTAGCAATAAAGACTCTGTCGGCTTGATGCTGTTTTCGGATCAGATCGAACTTTTTGTACCTCCTAAAAAAGGCCGCGGTCAGTGCATGCGGATCCTGCGTGAGCTATACTTTTACAAGCCTGCGTCTCGCGGAACCAATATCGCGATGGCTTTAGATCACCTGACGGGCGCGCTCAAGAAGAAAGCCCATATCTTTGTCATCAGTGATTTTTTGGATAAGGATTTTGAGGGAAGCCTTCGGCGCTTAAGTAAAAAACACGACACGGTCAGCGTGGTCTTAGAAGATAAACTCGAAGTCGACCTGCCGTCGATGGGGATTGTGGATTTTGAAGATCCTGAAAGTGGGGAGCTTCTCACGGTCGACACGTCAGATCCCTTGTTTCGGAAAGAGTATTTGGCGTATGTGAAGTCGGTGAGTCAGCGCCGCCAAATGGAGTTGCGCCGAGCCCAAGTGGCACAGGTTGCCATTCGGACAGATCAAGATTTAGTCACTCCCTTGCTCGAGTTTTTTAAGCGTCGGAGTCGGCGATGAGTGAGGTTGCTGTTTGGTCTTGTGAATTTGCAAACCACGATGGACCAGGTGGAGGCACGCTAGAAACACTGACGGTCGGCATGCGCTTCAAATGGAAATGCAAGGGCGACGTAGAGGTCAATTGGGATGCCGACGTTAAACCCATTTTGAGTTTTAAAGACGAAAAAGACACCTACGCCTTAGAGATACTCAAGGTTGTGGCACAAGAACCAACTCAGGCCGAGTATGAAGTCACCGCTTACAAAAGTGGCACACATGCTCCAGAATACATTCGAGTTTTGCAACACCAGGGCACTCCGCAAGAGAAGGGATTTGAAGTTCTCCAAGCTCAGTGGACCGTAGCCTCAGTGTTGGATCCAAAGCAGCAACCCCCTCAGCCCTTTCCACCCTTTGGACCTTGGCAGCTCGCGTTTCCGCAGTGGTTTTTAGTATTCGTGTTGTTGTCACTTCTGCTGATCAGTTATTTGGTGGTTCGACGGGTGCGTCGGTTCAATCAGCGTCGGCGAATTTTAGAGGAACTTCGATTGCATAAGACCGCGCTCAGTCCGTTGCATCAGTTTTATCGAGATGCTCGACTTTTGCGTCGCCGCCTGCATACAGCCCAGTCACAAGAGGACCTGTTGGCGCTTTCCACAGCGCTCAACCGGGAGTTTCGATTGTTTGTGTTGCGGCGGTTTCAGATTCCCACCCTCGACTGGAACAACTCTATGATTGTGAGTGAACTCAAACGTCGAGATAAAAAAGCGGCGCGACGGGGCATGGACGTTTTAAAGTCAACACTCCGAGAGCTCGACAAAGTGAAGGCGCGCTCCAATTTAACTCCGCAAGATGTGGAGCAGTTGCATCGCATGAGTTTGGATGCGGCTGAACGGTTAGAGTCAGGGAGCGAGTTGCGGTGAATATTTGGGCATCCCCTTGGGCATTTGCTGTGTTCGTTCCTCTGATCGCCCTAGTGGCTTGGATGTGGCTGGCCAGACGACGTCGAACGGCGACGCTACAGTTCTCCAGCCTCGCTGGATTTTTGCAGATCAGCCGAGGGTGGCGCGCCCGCATCCACTGGTTACCCACAGCGGTAAAGATTTTGGCTTTGTGTTTGGCCATTTTAGCCTTGGCCCGACCACAACGCTCAGACACCAAGATCAAGCGCAACGTCGAAGGCATAGATATCGTCATCGTGTTCGACATTTCGGACAGCATGCTGATTGAAGACATGCAGCCAGAAAATCGCTTGGAGTCAGCCAAAGACACAATGGCGAAGTTCATCAAGGGGCGTGTCAGCGATCGCATTGGTTTGGTCGTCTTTGCAGGTGAAAGCTACACCCGTGTGCCGATGACCTTGGACTATCCCTTGCTTCTGCGGAGCTTGCAGGAGGTGCAGACCGCAAAGAATATCAAAATGGGTACTGCAATTGGTGTGGCCCTCGCTAACGGCGTGGCTCGCATCAAAGACTCCACTGCAAAAAGCCGAGTGCTGATCCTCATGACGGATGGAGAGAACAACACCGGGACGATCGATCCCGAAACTGCATTAGAGATCGCAAAAGGTTTTGGCATTCGCATCTATTCGATCGGTGTGGGGCGTGATGGAGATTCGCAGCTCCCCGTAATGGTTGAGGATGTGTTTGGCCGAAAGGTCAAACGCTATCGTCCCATTCATTCCTCCGTCAATGAAGCTCTACTCGGAAAAATGGCGCAAGAGACTGGCGGCAAGTTTTGGCGAGCGACGAGTGGCGATGCTTTACGTTCGGTATTTTCTGAAATCAATCGCCTAGAGAAGACCGACATCGAAACTTCACAGCTGACCAAGTATGCCGAACTGTTCCCACCCTATCTCAAATGGAGTGTGGTGTTTTATCTGCTCGCCGTGTTCCTAAGTGCCACAGTTTTACGGAAGGGGCCTTGATGTTTGAATATCGCTTTGAAGATCAGGCCGCCTTAAATTTGTTGGGATTGATTCCGGTGTTGTTCTTAATGGTGTGGTGGACCAGCAAACGCACTCGAGCTGTTTTAAATTCACGGATTTCGGCGAACACCCGGCAATTTCTAATGCGCTCAGTTTCCACTCGGCGAAGACAAATTAAACTGGGTCTGCAGTGCTTAGCGGTGTTGTTCTTTGTGATTGCTCTGGCTCGGCCCCAATCGGGTGAAAGCAAACAAAAGGCAAAAAGTGAAGGCCTTGAAATCATGTTAGCCATCGACGTCTCCAACAGCATGTTGGCTGAGGATGCGAGACCCTCTCGGCTGGAGTTGGCACGGCGAGAACTCTCACGTTTTATCGATATGCTTGGGGGCGATAAAGTGGGGATCGTCGCGTTTGCGGGGTCGGCAATCTTGCTCTCACCCATGACTACTGACAAAGGTGCTCTCAAAATGTACTTGGATTCGCTGAGCACTGAGGCGGTCACAACCCAAGGGACCGACTTCACCAGAGCTCTAAATGAATCCTATACGGCCTTGCAGCGCGGCGGCCTTGAGACCGATGACAACCGCCAAATAACCAAGGTGATAGTGGTCGTCTCAGACGGTGAGGACAACGAAAAGGGCGCAGACGAACTCGCTAAAAAAATCGCCCGCGAAGGCATCAAGATTTTTACCCTTGGATTTGGCACGGCCCAGGGAGGGCAAATTCCCGTTCGCGACAAGAACGGCAATTTGGTTGGCTACAGAAAAGACAAAAGTGGTCAGGTGGTGCTGACAAAATCCACTGGCGAAGCTTTGCGGGCGTTGGCAGCGGCTGGATCTGGCACGTATCAGCAGGTGACGTTTGGTGGCGATGCGATGCAATTGCTCAAGCGCAACATCGATCAGCTGCAGCGCACTCAAATCGAGGCGGTAGAAATCAGTCAATACGATGAACATTATCAGTATTTCTTAGGTCTAGGTATTCTTTTGGCCTTGCTGGAATTGCTGCTAGGGGAGCGCAAAGGCGAAGGTCGAATTTGGCGGGGTCGATTTGAGGTGTCCCAAAGATGACATTCTTTTTTAAACTTATTATATTTATTAATTTGGTTGTGTTGAGCGGGGCTAGTGCGACCACGTTGGATTCGTATCAGCACAATCGGCAGGGTGTGCAAAAGTTCAAAGAAAAAATGCATTATCCAGCTTACCAGGCGTTTCTCAAGGCGCTTGAGAGCGATCCGCTCAATCCCGACTTGCACTTAAACTTGGGCCTGGTGTTTGAGCAGAACGAAGAGTGGGAGAAAGCTGTTGCCGCCTACCGAGGGGCGATCAACCTGTTGCCGCCTGACTCCACCCGTCGCTTTGAGGCCCTCTTTAATCTCGCCGGGGTTTATGCCAAACAGCGCCGAATTCCAGAGGCCCTAGAAGTTTATCAACAGGCACTTGATGTGGACCCGGATTCACGCGAGGTGAAAACAAATATTGAGCTGCTCTGGCAAGGTGACGGCGGAGGCGGCGAGAGCAAAAGCGACCAGAAGAAAGAGGATAAGGGCGATAAACAAGATCCAAATCAACAGCAGCAGCCCAACGACCAGCCAAAACCCGATGACAAAGAGCCGCCCAAAGAAGAAAAAAAGCAGCCACGCCCTTTTAAAAGTGAGGAGCTAACGCCCGAAGATGTGAAAAAGATCATAGATGAGCTGAAGAATCAGGAGCAGTCGATTCGGGCCGAAGAGTACGAACGTAAAGGTAAGGAGTCACCACGTGGCAAAGATTGGTAGCTGGATTTTCTGTCTAACTCTTATTTTAGGTGCGCTAGATTTGACTCACGCCGAGGGTGTGAGTGTGAGCGCTAGCATCAGCAACACTGAGGTTGGAGTTGGGGATGTGGTAAGACTGACGGTGTCTATTCAATCTGAGGGCAGCACTGCTGTAGAAGCGCCGCAGTTGCCGAAGCTCGCCGGGCTGGATCTGATCAACACCACGAGTGGCACGGAGACAAGAAGCACGTATGAGAACGGCCGGTTTTTAACTCAACAGTCTCGTAATTTTATTTATATGCTCGCTGTCTCAGCTACGGGCCAAATTGAAATTCCACCGTTGACGGTCATGGTTGACGGCAAACCCCACACCACTGAAAAAATTGTGATCTCTGCAAATGGAGCGCGCTCAGGGGCGCCACCGGTGGCACAAGGTCGGGGTCAGCCCGCAGATCCATTTGAGCAAATGGATGAGATGGAAGAGATTTTCAATCAAATGCTGCAGCGAAGATTGGCACCGCGAGGTTCTTTGGGTGGCGGGACGGGGCAAGGTGGGCACCCTGGCACTCAGCAGAATCTTGCCGATATCAATCCGCAAGAGGCTTTCTTTATCCATGCGGAAACGGATAAGCAGCAAGTTTATGTGGGCGAGCAAGTGACCGCATCTTTTTACCTCTACACGCAAGGAAATATTCGCGACATTGATACACTGAAATACCCTGATCTAAAAAGTTTTTGGAAAGAAGAACTGGAGATGGCGACCCGGTTGAATTTTGAACAGGTGTCGGTCAACGGTCGACCTTATCAGCGGGCGATGCTCGTGTCTTATGCTTTGTTCCCCATCAAGGCGGGCAAAGCTATTGTCGACCCTTACAAGGCCAAGTGCACGGTGATCACTCCCACCAACTTTGGCTTTGGCCGACCTTATGTCTTCACCAAAGCGAGTCGACCTATCCCTATTGAGGTTTTAAATGTGCCGATCGAAGGCAAGCCCGCCAATTACTCAGGTGCGGTGGGCCAGTTTCGGTTGACGGCAGCGTTTGAACCGCCAGCTGGTCAGACCAATCAGCCAGTGACCTTGCGCGTGCGATTTGAGGGGCGCGGCAATGCGAAGTTGATTGAGTTGCCAAAGTTGGATTTGCCACCGAGCTTTGAGCTGTATGACCAAAAATCACAAGCGAAGTACTTAAAGTATGGCACGAGCTTTAAGGAGTTTGAAGTTTTATTGATACCACGGGAGCCAGGTATTTTTGAACTGCCTCAGGTGAAGGCCGCTGTTTTTGATCCCGCGCTAAAAACTTACTCTGAGGTCACGTCAGCGCCTCTGAAGTTAACCGTCAGTGGAACTGCCTCAGCCCCACTAGCCGCACAAGACGGCAGTAACTCAGCCAACCCTCAGCCGTTAGAAAAGGGTCCCGTACTCCCGGGCCTAGTCAGTGATCCGGAAATTGCAATCGTCCCAGCCTCTGTGCTGCCCGTGGTGACGGGTTCATTGTATTTACTTGTGTTGTCGTTGCTCTCGCAACAGGGATGGGCGAAGCTACGGCACAAACCAAAGCGCGCCAATTTGAATTTGCTGTTGCAGGTGCGCCTAAAAAGCATTCGAGCTCTGGCTGCGAAGGGTGAATGGCGTCGCGTCGGGGTTGAACTGACGAATGCGACCTATTTTTTATTGGGCCAGCTGACGGATTTGGGGGGAGCCAGTCAAGAGCTAGACAGAATGCTTGAGGCCACTCCCCCAAGCCTACGAGCGGAGCTGTCGCAGAGTCTGCGCGACCTCGTGAGCAAATGTGAAACATTGAGTTTTGCGCCGGAGGCGATGATTGGGGATCTGAGTCAAAAGCCCAAGCTGAAGGGGCTCGTCGATGAATTTGAGCGCGTGATGAAGCGAGCTCTAGAACTTGCCGAAGTCTAGACGACTGCGGTGTAAAAATCTAAGAAGGAGCCGCTATGTTTCGACTCATTTTAGCCGCGTGTTACACAGTCACATTGGGAATGGGGTCAGGCGCTTGGGCTGCGGGCGTTACCAATGTGAGCGTCAATATAAATCAAATGGTCAGCTCGCCTCGATGGGTATATGAAAAGAATTTGAAGCCTACGGGCGGAACTCTTCTTTTATCGATGATTAATGTTAAGCGGGCACAAGCTGAGAAAGACCGGGTCGGCTGTGTGGCTTCGCTAAATAAAATTTATATTCAAGGCAAGAGTTTGGGACCTTGGGTGGCTTTGAACCATCTGCAGTGTGCCCAGATTCGTGAAAAGAGCGGCGCAGCTTCCCTTGCAGCGCTTAAAAGTGCAATTGCTCGAGTCGATACCCAACCCCCTTGGCTGGTGAGTGGCCCCTGGGTGCCGGGTCTAAAATCTGCCTACGCCAGTGCCTTGCTCATGCTGGGAGAGCAACAGGTAAAGACTGAGCGACGTGCGGCCTGGAAGACGCTCGATAGACTGCAGCAAATTGAAAGTTGGTTGAGTGCAGAAGAGCGCGCCTTACTTTATAAAATGTCCGGTGAGCTTGCCTTTGTCGATCAAAACCTTTTAGCAGCGCAGTCTTTCATGCAACGCAGTTTGAATGAACGCGACAACCCAGAGCTGCGGGAGAAAATGAAGTCGATTGGAACAACTTTGCTCGGTACAAAGAGCAGCGCAAAGGCGAGTCCTAAACAAACCGTGCTTAGCTCAGCCGTACCTCCACAAAACAAGGGTGATGATCTAGGAATCTCAGATGATGAACGGAATATTTTTGCGCGCATGAACCGTTCCTACGAGTCTCAAGACTACGTCGCGGCTATTGAGGACGGAGTCGAGTTGCTACAAAATTACCCGGGCAGTCGTCGTGCCAATGATGCCGCAGACCGGATTCTAGAAATTTATCTGGGCCTCGTGAACAAAAGCGAAGAAAAATTTCGCCACGTGCGTGAGACAGTCGTGCGGCAAATGGCGAAAGTGGATGGGGCTCGCATGTCCAGATGGGCCCAGATGGCCTATGCCCGTGGTCACTATTCGGATGCACTTAGTTTGGCCGAGAGTGCGTATGAAAAACTGGCTGGACATCCTGATGGTACAAAAGTGATTTTGCTTGCTGGCAAGGCGGCGGTTGCCTGTGGCGAGTATGATGAGGCCAGCACGCATCTCACCGAAGTGATCAAGAGACACGGAGGGACTGTAGAGGCGGCTGAGGCCAATTTTCGCCTTGGACTTTTGCGAATTCGCGCCAAGCAGTACCCCCAAGCGGCAGCGTATTTTGAACGGTTACTGGCGCTTTCGAGCGGCAAAGATTTTGAGTATCGAGCGCTATACTGGCAGTGGCGGGCTCGGCAAAAAATTGATCCAACAAGTTCAACGGAGTTTGCCAAGCGACTCATCGATCGATATCCACATTCATACTACGCACTACGAGCGATGGCCGAGTTGAACCGTGGCGTTATTGAATTCAAAAATATTCCAGTGAACTTAAAGTTGGAGTTGAGATTTTTAGATTCGGAGCGATTGGCATGGGAGCGACTTAATATTTTACTCCGCGCGGGCTGGATCAAGGAAGCCGAGGAGGAGATTCAGTTTCTCCCTGAACCGCAGACAGCTGAGGAGAGGTTGGTGCGGTCGAAGCTTTGGGGTTCGGTGTTGCGGTATGATCTTGCCACGCAAGAAGCAAATAAAGCTTTTGAGGAGAATGCAGAGCTAAGGCAGGTGCCGATGCTCAAACTGATTTTCCCGCAGGAATTTTCGACTTACATTATTCGTGAGGCCAAGCTGAACAACTTAGATGCAGATTGGGTTCGCTCGTTGATTCGGCAAGAGAGTACGTTTCGACCGGTGGTGCGAAGCTCAGCCAACGCTCTTGGCCTAATGCAACTTCTGCCCTCCACGGCTGATGAGATGGCACGCGACTTGAAATTGAAAAATTTTAAGGCGAGTGAGGCGCTGTTTGAACCCGACGTCAATATCAAGCTCGGCACGGCCTATTTGGCCCGAATGATTCGGATGTTTAGGGGACATACGCCGTTGGCGCTCGCAGCCTATAACGCAGGACCGACTCGGCTCAGACGGTGGTTGAATGCACGCAATTTAGCCAATCCGCTCGAAGCTGGATTTTCTTCTGCACCAGAGGCAGAGATTTGGATAGATGAATTGCCGTGGGAAGAAACCAGCTTTTATGTGAAAGCGATCTTGCGCAACTGGCTCATTTATAGACTTTTGGACGGGTCAAAAGTGACATTAAATGATCCAATGTGGGTGGACGCGCCTCCTCAAGCGAGGTAAAATTTAAGAGATCTAATTGAGGAGAACAGAAGAATGTCAAATTCCGTTAGAGGCCTAGTTGTCTCGCTAGCCGTTTTATTGTCCGCCTGTGCGACAACTCACCAGCAAGGTCAGTCTTACAATGAGGGAGCTTCGCCAGACGTCGCGCACCCCAGAGTAGAATCTACTGATCTCGAGGCGCCTTCAACTGCCTATGCAAAGATCGAAGAGAAGGAAGTTTCTTCTGACGTCGTTGAGGAGAACCAAGAGAAGCCCTACAAAAGTTCCCACGGTGAAATTGCTTTGGATGATAACGCCCATGTGCAGATGTGGGTCCGTTACTTTCAAGGGCGCGGCCGCAAGCATATGGAAGTTTACCTCTCCCGCTCCACTCGATATCTCCCGATGATGCAAAACGTCCTGCGCGAGGCGGGGCTGCCTGAGGATTTGGTTTATGTGTCGTTGATTGAGTCTGGCTTTAGCCCCTTGGCACATTCCAAAGCCAACGCCGTAGGCTACTGGCAATTTATTCGAGCGACCGGTCGTCGTTACGGTTTAAATGTCGATCCATTTGTCGATGAACGACGTGATCCCGTGTTGTCCACTCGAGCCGCTGCTGCCTACTTTAAGACACTTTATGGAATGTTTGGCGATTGGCATTTGGCACTCTCCTCATACAATGTGGGTGAGAATCGCGTGAAACGGGTAGTTGCCAAGCATTACACGCGCAATTTTTGGGAACTGATCCAGAAGCGCCGGGCACTTCCGCCGGAAACTCGGCATTACGTCCCAAAGTTTATTGCAGCGGTGATGATTGCAAAGAATCCCGCCAAGTATGGGTTTGGTGAGATTCAGTATGCCGATCCTTTGTCGTATGACACGGTGGCATTGCAAAGCGCGATCAGTTTGGGCAAGCTCGCCAGCAACCTGGGCGTTGATGTCGATGAAATGAAACTTTTGAATCCTAAGTTCCGCAGTGATTTTGTTCCGATATCCCGAGGTGGTGAGACGGTTGTGCGTATCCCAGTTGGTATGCAGGCAGATGCGCAGGCCGCTTTGCCCTTGAGCCTCACACAACAGCCCAAAGTTTTGATCACCTCCGATCACTTTTACTACCGCATTCGCCGTGGCGACAATTTGTCAACAATTGCTAAACGGCACCGCACCACTGTATCCAAGTTGCGTCGCCTGAACAATTTATCTAACCGCGCACTACTTAGCGTAGGTCGTCGGTTAAAGGTCCCCGATCCAGGGGGAGCGGGAGTTCAATATGTTAGTGATCAAGGCCCAAGTTCTCGGCCGTCCAGATCAGCTGCAGCGGTCAGACCTGCAAGTTTGAAAACGGCTGACTTTCATGTGGTTCGAAGAGGCGACAATCTCACGACTATTGCGGCAAGGTATCAAATTGCATTGAGTTCGTTGTTGCGGCTGAACAATTTGACCAATCGAAGTGTGATTCGCAGTGGACAAAAGCTGCGCCTGCGCGAAGACTCTCCCCCCAAAAGCGTTCGGCAAAAAAGCAAAGTGCAGGCACTTGCTAAGTTTGAGTCAAAGACTCAGACCACCCGCATGCGTAAGTTAGCGAGCCGAAAGAACACCCCTCGTGCCAAGCAAATTGCCGGAACAAGTCGGCGCCACGTGGTTCGTCGAGGCGAGACGCTTTATGATTTATCGAAGCGCTATGGTGTTGCGATCAATCGACTGGCGAAAGCCAATGGTCAAACGGTGAATTACCGAGTCATGGCTGGAGAAAAGCTCGTTATCCCCGAATGATTCCAGCCGAGACTCCACTGTTAAAGGACGCTCGTTTTCGACCCTTGTTTGTGACCCAGTTCTTGGGTGCGCTCAATGACAATTTTTTAAAAAATGCCTTGGTTGTTCTCGTCGAGTACCAGGGTTTGAGTATGTTGGGCTTAGAACCCTCGATGATCGTCGCTTTGGCTGGCGGAATTTTTATTTTGCCGTTTTTTCTGTTCTCCATGGTGGCTGGCCAGTTGGCCGACCAGTTCGAAAAATCAAGAATCGTGCGGTTGGTTAAGGTGTGGGAGCTCCTTATCACCTTGGTGGCAGCGGTTGGTTTTTTTCAACTGAATATCTACTTGCTCTTGGGCGCACTTTTTATGATGGGCACGCATTCGGCATTTTTTGGACCGATCAAATATGGGTGTTTGCCAGATTTGGTAAGTCCGGCTCGGCTGATCTCCGCGAATGCTTATGTTGAACTCGGAACCTTTGTCGCCATCTTACTTGGCACGATCGGCGGCGGCTTGTTGATTGCGATGGATCAAGGTCCATTGTGGATTGCGATTGCGCTGAACGTCTGTGCAGTTTTGGGAATCTGGTCGAGCTTTGGGATGCCCCACCTGCCGCCGCACAGTGCTCGATTTGCCATCTCAATCAACCCGTTTGGACCCATGCGCGCCACCTTAACAATGATCGCCAGGCAAAAAGATGTCTTTAATTCACTGCTGGGTATTTCCTGGTTTTGGTTTTTTGGTGCGGCTTTGCTTTCACTTTTGCCGCCTTACTGCAAAGAGTTTTTGCACACCGACGAGCACGTCATCACGGCCTTTTTGACCATGTTTACACTTGGGATTGGCTTGGGGTCGATGCTCTGTAGCCGATTGTCGATGCAAAAAACAGTGCTGGGATTAGTTCCAGTGGGAGCTTTGGGAATGTCTGTTTTTCTCTTGGATTTGTGCTGGGTGCGGTTTCAAGCCGTGCCGGTTTCTGTGCAAGGGACATCGGAGCTCATGCGATTTTCTGAGTTTTGGGCCACGGACTATGGACCTCGGCTCCTGTTTGATTTTCTTATGCTCTCGGTGTTTGGCGGATTGTTTATTTTGCCCCTCTACACGGCTATGCAAGAGCGCTCCGATCAGAAGGAAAGGTCGCGAGTTGTGGCGGGCAACAATGTCATGAATGCAGTTTTTATGGTTGTGGCGTCTGTATTTGTAATGCTCGCGCACGCCTATGGATTCACCGTTACCCAGGCGTTTTTGGCTTTGGCTGTTTTGAACATTCTGGCAATGCTTTACTTGTATTGGCAAGTCCCCGAGTTCGGCAACTTGCGGGAATGGTATAAAGAGTGGAAGCTTGCAAAATAAAAAAACCCGCGTCGTCCCTTACGCGGGCCTACAGTCATTTCCTTCCCCATCAACTGCTAGGCCCAGTTCCTCTGGCAACCCGGCCGGCATTATCTCCTTCAAAATGGAAGCCCCGTGGTTTTGCGTCCCGCCCTTTCGAACGGTTTGCCCTTAGCAAAGGAAGAAACAACCTTAAACTACTAGCGTCTTGATTCACCCAGCTACTTTGGTGGGGGATCAAGGCGCCAATCCATCGGTCGTTTAGACATAATGTCCTCCTTTTACGTCCTATAGCTCAAGTCTATCGCAAAGCGACATAATGACCACAATAAACGTAAAAAGTCTCAATTATATTAGGTATTTGTATCGATTTGAGGTGTCCCATTTTCTGCCATTTTCACGGGATTTGCGTGGTGGGGATTGAGAGTGCAAAGCCGTCTGGCGAGCTGCAAAAAGAGTTCGGCTTCGGGCGTACCAGAGTAGCTTTCAACCAGCGGAATGCCGGCCTCACTGGTCATACCAATCTCGGGTTGAAAAGGGATGGTTGCGAGCTTCTCAATTTGGCGCGCTTGCAAAAAGGAATCTAAATCTCCCTTGGGAAAGAGTTGGACCGACTCCCCATTCGCACCAATAAACTCCGACATGTTTTCAACAACACCGAGCAAAGGTACGTTGGTGCGATGAAACATATCGATCGCTTTTTTTGCATCGGCCAATGCAATGTTTTGCGGCGTGCACACCACAATCGCCCCTTGAACTGGCACCTTCTGCGCCAGCGTGAGCGCAACGTCGCCAGTGCCGGGGGGAAGGTCGACGATCAGATAATCCAGTTCGCCCCACATGACGTCGCGAAAGAATTGATCCATAGCCTTAAATAGCATCGGTCCTCGCCAGACGGCGGCCATCGACTCCTCAACCAAATACCCCATACTCATGCTCTTCAAACCGTAACGAGAGATGGGGAGAATCTTTCCTTCAGGAGTCATCTCGGGCTTCTGACTAAACGTGCCCACGACTCCCAGCATTCGGGGGAGGCTGGGGCCGTAGATGTCGGCATCGAGAATTCCTACCTTTAAACCGATTTTATTGAGTGCTAGGGCCAAGTTGATGGCGATGGTGCTTTTGCCCACTCCGCCTTTGCCTGAGCCTACGGCGATGATGTTTTTGACGCCAGTGATGGGTGCTTGCTGGGTGAAGGGATTCATGAGGTGGGCCTCCGCCTATAAGAAACGTTAAGGGTGGCCCGAGACATAGTCCAGATCACGGCTTGATGCAAGGCGCGACAGGAGTCTAGGCGAGGTGAGAGTTTCTTTTTCGAGAGCTGCTGCTATCCTGTAGTGAGAGGAACCTGAATTTGATTCCACCGGTCGCTCAAGATTTGATATTGCTATACGCGGCAATTAGCATCCTTGCTGTGTTGCTCTTTTTACGGCGTCGGCCAGTGAAGGGCATTCGCTTGCGACTCGGTCAGGTGAACCGGCCAATCGAACGTCCACTGAACGTGGTGTTCAACTACAACGGCCACTCTTGGGACGCCTTTGAAGTGCTCGGTGTGCCTGCAGGTTCGTCTTACGAAAAAGTCATTGAGGCCTATCACGCAGCACTCAATAGTGTTGACGCCACCTCTCGGCCTTTTATCCATGCTGCATTTCAAGCGATTGAAATGCACGTCGAGGCGTTTAAGGCAGCCAAATAAAGCCTCAACTGGCATGCAAAATTGACAGTCTACCCGTCACACTGTAACCCTTTGAGAATGCCAACATTGGAGTTCTCATGCAGGTCAAATATCTCGAAGATTTAGCGACTCTGGTTTCGCTTTGTAAACGTCGCGGTTTTGTGTTTCCGAGCAGCGAAGTCTATGGGGGATTGGCATCTTGCTGGGATTACGGTCCTTTGGGTTCAAATTTTAAATTAAAAGTAAAATTAAACTGGTGGAAGGCCATGACCCGCAGAAGTGACGTTGTGGGTTTGGATGCTGCAATTTTAATGCATCCCATGGTGTGGAAGGCATCGGGGCACGTCGACGGCTTTTCCGACCCACTCGTGGACTGTAAGTCTTGTAAAAATCGCTTCCGGCAAGACACGGCGATGGTGGACGGCCGAGTTGTCTGTCCCAATTGTAAATCCACCGATGTCACTGAGCCACGCAATTTCAACCTGATGTTTCAAACACACATGGGACCTGTGGCGGATGCAGGCGCCGTTGTTTACCTACGGCCAGAGACTGCCCAAGGGATTTTTGTCAACTTTGACAATGTGGCCGTGAGCATGCGCAAAAAAATTCCGTTTGGGATTGCCCAAATTGGCAAGAGCTTCCGCAATGAAATCACACCCGGCAACTTTATTTTTCGCACACGTGAATTTGAGCAGATGGAGATGCAATACTTCGTCAAACCAGGCACGGACATGGAATGGTTTGAAAAGTGGAAGAAGTTGCGCTGGGACTTTTACCAAACTTGCGGACTGCGTGAGAGCAAGTTGCGCTTCAAAGAGCACGGACCAACCGAGCTGGCGCATTACGCCAAGGCTGCGTTTGATGTGCAGTACGAGTTTCCGTTTGGTTGGAACGAGCTCGAGGGCATTCACAATCGTTCAGATTTTGATCTCACCCAACATGCAAAATTCTCCGGTAAAAAACTTGAGTACTTTGATGAAGCGAGCAAAGAGAAGTTTGTGCCCTATGTGATAGAAACCGCCATTGGCTGTGATCGCTTGGTGCTGGCGATCTTGTGCGACGTCTACCGCGAGGAGAAGGCAGCAGCCGGGGCTGACGGGGCAGAGGGTGACACGCGAGTTGTCATGGGATTTAAACCGTCACTAGCACCTGTGCAAGTGGCCTGTCTTCCACTGTCCAAAAAACCGCCCTTGCAAGAGCTGGCGCAAAAGATCCAGCAGGATCTCTCGGTCCAAGATTACGACGTTGACTACGATGAATCTGCGAGCATTGGCAAACGCTACCGCCGGCAAGATGAAATCGGCACCCCTCTTTGTGTTACCGTGGACTTCGACACTCTTGAGGACAAAAAGGTGACCGTGCGACATCGAGACACTATGGCTCAGGATCGAGTTTCGCTAGATCAACTCGGCCTCTACATAAAAGACAAACTCACAAATTTTTAATTGGAGTGACTACCTATGACGACCCAGGAGACACGTGTGTCCGCCGCTAAACTCAAGCTCCCTGAAAAATTTGTTTATTTCTTCTCAGCCGACGAGACAGACGGCGATTCGAAAATGAAAAACATCTTGGGCGGTAAGGGCGCCAACTTGGCCGAGATGACCTCGCTCGGTCTGCCTGTTCCCCCAGGCTTTACGATTTCCACCGAAATGTGCCAAGCGTTCTATGACAATGGCGAGCGGCTGCCCGACGAGCTCAAAGCCAAAACACTGGAGTCTCTGGCTCGAGTGGAGAAGTTGTTGGGTAAAAAATTTGGCGACCCACAAACGCCTCTTTTGGTGAGTGTGCGCTCTGGTGCGCGAGCCAGTATGCCGGGGATGATGGATACGATTTTGAACCTTGGCCTGAATGATGTGACCGTCGAGGGACTAGGAGCCCAAGCCAACAATCCGCGTTTTGCCTGGGATTCGTATCGGCGTTTTTTGACCATGTACTCCAATGTGGTTATGGGCATGAACACCTCGCTGCTCGAAGTCGAGCTGGAGGACTTGAAAGAGTCCAAAGGTTATCATCTAGACACAGAACTTCAGGTGGCAGATCTGAAGGTGTTGGTGTCGAAATACAAACGGCAAATTCAAGAGTCAACGGGCAAGAGCTTCCCAACCGAGCCTATAGAGCAACTCTGGGCGGCGATTTCGGCGGTGTTTAAAAGTTGGAATTCGTCGCGCGCCCACACTTACCGCAGTCTGCATGGTTACCCCAGCAGTTGGGGCACGGCTGTAAATGTGCAAAGTATGGTATTTGGCAATATGGGGGATGATTGTGCAACAGGTGTGGCCTTTACCCGTAACCCCTCAACGGGAGAACGCCTATTTTTTGGCGAGTTTCTAGTCAACGCTCAAGGTGAGGATGTAGTGGCGGGTATTCGCACGCCAAATCCTATCAGCCGGGCCTCTGCCACGACAACCCAGTCGCTCGAAGAGCTGATGCCAAAAGCCTATAGCGATTTGGTAGACGTGTATCAGAAACTCGAGCAGCACTACCGCGACATGCAAGACATTGAATTCACCATTGAGCGTGGCAAGCTCTGGATGTTGCAAACTCGCAATGGCAAACGAACGGCTCGCGCGGCCGTGCGCATAGCTTGTGAAATGATCGATGAGAAACTAGTAAGTGTAGAGGAAGCCTTGCTGCGAGTAAATGCTTCGAGTTTAGACCAACTGCTGCATCCAACGTTAGATCCCGATGCCAAAAAAACTGTGCTTGCCAAAGGCTTGCCGGCAAGTCCAGGAGGTGCGACGGGGCAGATCGTCTTCACTAGTGAGGATGCGGTCGAGTGGGCTGACCAAGGCAAGAAGGTGGTGTTGGTTCGCATTGAGACAAGTCCAGAGGATATAGCGGGGATGGTGAAGGCCCAGGGCGTGTTGACCACTCGGGGCGGAATGACTTCGCACGCCGCGGTGGTGGCTCGAGGCATGGGCAAGTGCTGTGTTGCAGGTTGCGGTGAGATTGAAGTCGACTATCGAAAGAAAGAGCTTCGCGTGAAGGGTTACGTGTTGCGCGAGGGTGACCAAATCACTCTCGATGGCTCGAGCGGCGAGGTGATTTTGGGTGAAGTCAAGACCATCGAGCCCAAGTTAGACGCTCATTTTGAACGCCTCATGCAGCTTGCGGATTCAAAGCGAACGCTGGGGGTTCGCACCAACGCGGACACTCCGCACGACGCCGCTGTGGCGCGAGAGTTCGGCGCCGAGGGCATCGGGCTTTGCCGAACGGAACATATGTTTTTTGGTGCCGATCGCATTGATATTATGCGTGAAATGATTTTGGCGGAGACCCGTGAGGAGCGAATCTCTGCGCTCGATCGATTGCTGCCTATTCAACGTGCCGACTTTGTCGGACTGTTTGAAACCATGGCGGGGTTGCCTGTGACCATTCGGTTGCTGGATCCCCCGCTGCATGAGTTCTTGCCGCATACTGAAGCCGACTCTTCGGATCTTGCCAAACGATTAAACATGCCGGTGGAGAGGCTCCGCGCCAAAGTGCGCAACTTGCATGAATTCAATCCCATGCTTGGGCATCGAGGCTGTCGACTGGCGATTACGTTTCCAGAAATTTATCAGATGCAGGCGCGAGCAATTGCCGAAGCAGCTTGTGATGTTGTGGCAAAAGGGGCTGTGCTGATTCCGGAAATTATGATCCCGCTGATCGCCACTGAAGGGGAACTCAAGCGTCTGCGGCAGCAGGTGGACGAAGAGGTTCGGCGAGTGCAGGCCAACCGGAAGGTTCAGTTTGATTATTTAATAGGCACAATGATCGAGTTGCCTCGGGCCGCGCTGACGGCAGATGCCATCGCTGAACAAGCTGACTTTTTTAGTTTTGGAACCAACGATCTCACTCAAACCGCCATTGGCATCTCCCGCGATGACGCTGGTCGCTTTTTAGCAACCTATGTCAGCGAAGGGATGTTTGACGCCGATCCTTTTACCTCGATTGACCAAAAAGGTGTTGGCAAACTGGTTGAAATGGCGGTTGAATTGGGACTAAAGGCGCGTCCAGGTTTAAAATTGGGAGTATGCGGCGAGCACGGGGGAGATCCCGCGAGTATTCAGTTCTTCCACCTGGTGGGACTGCACTATGTCAGCTGTTCGCCATATCGAGTTCCAATTGCCCGTTTGGCAGCGGCACAAGCGGCAATCCAGGCAAAGGGCGCGGGCAAGTTGACCCACTAGGACTAAAGCAGGGCAAATGAGAATAAAGAAACTTGAGCTGATTGGTTTTAAGTCTTTCAAAGATCGAACGGTTATCCAGTTTGATCAAGGCATCACTGGGATTGTTGGACCCAATGGCTGTGGCAAATCAAACATCGTCGATGCTCTTCAATGGGTCATGGGTGAAATGTCCGCCAAGCATTTGCGCGGCGCCAACATGTCCGATGTAATCTTTGCCGGTGCGGATGGGTTCGCCCCGATGGGGATGGCTGAGGTTTCTTTAACTCTTGAGAACGACGGCGGCTTGTTTCCGGTCAAATATCTGCGTCACTCCGAAGTGATGATCACCCGACGATTGCACCGAGACGGGGAGTCTGAGTATTTAATCAACAAAGAGCCCGCTCGGCTGCGCGATATACAAGAAATATTTATGGATACCGGCGCAGGCTCAAAGGGCTTTTCGATCATCGAGCAGGGCGCGATCGGCAAGATCATCACGGCTAAACCCGAGGACCGTCGCACCTTGATTGAAGAGGCTGCCGGCATCACTAAATTTAAAGTACGCAAACGCGAGTCGCAGCGAAAAGTTATTTCTACCGAGCAAAACTTAGTGCGACTGCAAGACATCTTGGGTGAGCAAAAACGGCAACTCGATAGCTTGGAGCGGCAGGCCCAGCGAGCCGATCGCTACCGAACCCTCAAGCGCGAGCTGCAAGAGAAAGAAGTCATGCTCTCGTCAAAGAGCTATTTGGCACTTCACGCGGAGAGCTCCCAACTGCGGCTGGATGTTGACGCCGCACGCGAGCAAGAGGCTGGCTGGGGTGGTAAAGTTGGTAATCTTGAGGCGGAGCTGCAAGTGCTTCGCTTGCAAGCCACCGAGCAAGAGAAAACGGTTGAGTCCGTCTTGCGGGAGCATCAAACCGCTCAGACAGATGCGCAGAATCTCGAGTACACCATCCGCGAGTTGAGCTTTGAGATTGAGCAAGCTAGGCGCAACAAAGAGATGACGGGCTCGATGCTTGAGCAGTCCCGCGCGCGAAAAATGGCGCTTGAAGCTGAATTGCAAACAGTCGAAGACAACCTCACGACCGCTCGCCTTCGCGCGGACCAAGTGAGTGCAGAGTATCAGATACAGGCGGCAGAGCTTTCGCGCATTCAAGCGAGGATAACAGAGGTCGATCAACGGCTCACCTCTGAACGACGAGAGATGCTGACTGTAGGCCAAAGTGAGACTCATTTAGACGTCCGTCACCAAACCCTGCTCGAAAAATCGTCGGAACAGACCGAACGACTTGAACAGCTGCGCGAGACTGAGGCCGAGCTAAAAAAACAGCATGTCGAATTTGAGCAGCGGCGCAATCAAACCTTCCGAGCGCTTGAGGGCGAGCGTCAGCTGCAACTCGACATCATGAAGGATGTTGAGAACTTTCAAGAGAACTACGCCATCTTGCAGCGACAAGCCGTCGACAAAGAGCAAGATGTGGCCCGTTTCAAAGACAGTTTAAACGAAGTTGCGAGTCGGCTCTACGGCTTAGAAAATTTGCAAGCCAACTTTGAGGGTTTTGAGGAGGGCGTGCGTGAGGTGATGCTGTGGCAACGAACACGTAGTGAGCCACAAGGTGAGGGTGCGCAATCGCTCTCTGCAAGTGCTCCGCTTAGGCCCGTTGCAGAAGTGGTGGAAGTCCCAGAGCGATATGAAATGGCCATGGAAGCCGCCCTCGGCAATCGATTGCAACTCTTGGTTTCAGCCTCGACTGACACTGCGCTCGACGCCTATGATTATTTAAAGGCCAACACAAAAGGGCGCTCAAGTTTTGTCGCTGGCGACTGGGTAAACCCCAGTGCAAGTGAAGCCCTTGATGAACTTAGAGCGCAGCCCGGAGTTGAGACTGTTCTAAGTGACGTCGTACAGATCCAAGAGGAGAAACGTCCCCTCGTCGCGCCCTTTTTTGAGAGTGTGGTTGTTGTAGATTCTGTGCGCACGGCTTTGGGATTGCGGGCTCGGTTTGCCGATCGAACCTTCGTGACACTCGACGGAGATTGCCTCAGCGCCGACGGAGTTCTAACCGGTGGAACTGCAGGGAGCGCCGACTCTGGCCTTCTCAAGCGCCGCCGTGAAATCAAAGAGCTCTCGCAAAAGCGCGAGGAATGGGCTGGTAAACTGGCCTTAGCCAAAGCCTCGCTGGAGAAGCTCCAAGCCCAAGTTAAAACTGTGGGACAAGAACTAGAGAATTCAAAAAAGCGTCAATCCGAGAAGGAAATTTTGGTTGGCGGTTTAAAAAAGGATTTGGAACGAGCTGAGATCGAACTGCAAAACGCCAACGTCGCTGTTCAGCGCCAACAAAATGAATTGGGTCGCGAAGAAGCGTCATTCACCAAATTGCAGGCAGACGTTGAAGACACCTTTGAACGGTTGACCACGATGCGAGAGCGACGCCTTGAGCTTGAAACCTCCGTCGCCGAATTGGATCGGGAGTATCAGGCCTCTCGAGCCGGAGTCGAAGACTTGCAAAAGCGTGTGACCAATCTGCAAATCGAGAGCTCCTCAAGCCGCAAAGATGTTGAGTCCCTGCAGCAGCGATTTGATCTTTTGAATCGCTCACTCGCTGAGATCCAAACTCAGGTCAGTCAAATGGCCACTGAGAGTGATCGAAGTCATGAGACTCTCTCGGTGAACCAAGTCGTAGTCGAGCAAAAAAAGCTTGAGCTTGAAAACGCTCTGACCCGCACCCAAAGTTTGGCTGATCAAGTGGCTGTGTCTCGAGACCTATTTGAACAGATGCAGACCAGCCTGCGCACAGCTGAATCGACCTTGAATGAAACTCATCATGGGTACCATCAGTTGCAGGCCAAGCTCAATGAAGGCAGTCTTCGGCTTGAGCAGCTCCGCATGCGAGAGCAGTACCTGATTGATCAGATGAATGAGCGCTACATGATTGATTTGAGTGAGCGGGCCATTGAGTTTGGTACGGCCGAGATCGACATTGTGGCTATGGAGCGTGATGTCAGTGACTTAAAAAACAAAGTCTCCAAAATTGGCGAAGTCAACTTGTCCTCCATCGAAGAGTACGAGGACCTAAAGGGTCGCCATAGCTTCTTAGATCAACAGTACAAAGATTTGATTGAAGCCAAAGATCAGTTGAAAAAAGTCATTGATCGAATCAATCGCATTTGCTCTCGCCGGTTTAAGGAGACGTTTGAACAGGTGAATGATCGTTTTATGAAAGTGTTCCCTGTTTTGTTTGGCGGCGGTGAGGCTCGGTTAATTTTGGTTGAAGATCCCGAGAATGGTGAAATGGGCATCGATATCGTGTCTCGACCCCCCGGCAAAAAGCTGCAGAATGTGAGTTTGCTCTCTGGTGGCGAGAAGGCGTTGACCGCGGTTTCGTTGATCTTCTCGATCTTCTTGGTGAAGCCCTCACCCTTTTGTTTACTAGATGAAGTGGATGCGCCGTTAGACGATGCCAACGTTTACCGATTTAATGATCTTGTAAAAGAGATGGCTAAGCGTTCACAGATTATCATTGTCACGCACAACAAACACACCATGAAGACCAACCATGTCTTGTACGGCGTAACTATGGAGCAAAAGGGTGTGTCGAAGATGGTGTCTGTCGACATCGAGCAGGCTGAAAAAGTCGTAGAAATGTAAAGCCGGCTTAAGCGACTCTCAAATTAGCGCAATGAAGATTCGGCGGCGTCAGCAATGAGCCGCTCGGATTCGCGTTGACCCAGCCAGCGATCAATCAGTCCATGGAACAAATAAAGAGTCGGCGTGAGCAAGATGGCGAGACCCAGCTTCACTGTGTAGTTGGTCGCACACATGTTGAGAAATGTCGGCAAGGTGATGACCTTGTCCTCGGGCACCAGGCCTAAGACTCCCGGCAAGTAAAAGGCAATCCCAAGCACCAACAGCGTATCAATCGCCTGTGAAACCACGGTTGAGCCCGTCGCCCGCATCCACAGCCAGCGGCCTTGAGTCTTGGCTCGCACCATCCAGAAGACGGCGACGTCGACCAATTGGCTGACCAAAAAAGCGACTAAGCTTCCTGCAATAATCCAAAGAGATTGCCCAAACACCATGTTGAAGGCGGCATCAGTCACCGGTGAAAACGAGGCTGCCGGAATGTTCATTCCCACAAGCAAAACAAAAAACATATAGACGATCAAAATTGCTGTGAAAATCGTGAGATTGCGGACTCCCACCCGCCCAAAGTACTCGTTCACCAGATCCGAGGTGATAAAGACCACGGGCCACGCCACCACGCCGAGAGCCATCACGAACGGCCCCATGGTGATGAGCTTACCGCCTAGAATTTCGCCCAGCAGAGCATTGGTGATAAATACGCCAGCCAGAATCAGATAGATTAGATCGCGATGCGTTGGTTTTGTCATAGAGCCCAAGAGTATTTGCCGACTCCCAGATTGAAGTCAACCTTGGCGCCGTGGTACGCTCCACTGACAAATTAACGGAGGTAGTCGATGCGCATGTTAGTTGGAATAGTAGCAATGGTTCTAGTCAGTGGTGTGACTTGGGCTGAAGACAAAACCTGTGCCGTCGAGGGTATGCACTGCAAGGGTTGCACAGAGATGGTTAGCGGAAAAGTCTGCGGTGAAGAAGGGACTTATTCAAAATGCGAAGTCAAAGTGACAGACGCAAAGAAAAAGTTAGGATTTGTTCGGCTCGCCACCAAAGATGCCAAAGCAAAAATTGATGAAAAAGCGCTCGGTACCACAATAGCTGACGCTGGTTACAAGATGAAAGAATGCAAAGTCAGTAAGTAAGTTTTTAATTTGAAAAGGGGCCCTAGGGGGTAACTTTAAACTTTCTTGTCAGCTGAGTTTTATTCGCGTTGATAAAGATCAATTCGTAGGATCCTGGCTTCAGTGGTCCGAGCTCAGCTTGTCTTTGAAAGGGGATTAGGGCCATCGTACACATTTTGTTAGCCACTTGAGCGATCGCCCGCACTTCAATTTTATTTTCTCCCACATTTTTTATATCCGCCCGTGCCCAACTGTAACACCCACTGGGGAATACGCCACTGATCGTCAGTTGGATCGCGCTGGCGGTCTTAAATTCAGAGTCTAAGGAAATATCACTCACTGTGAGCTCAGCCTCTTGCATCGGGGGTTTGCCCGCACTCGCCTCACTCATCGCTCCATACCAGAGACTGACCAAGAGAATTGGCAAAGCGAGAATAGGCGACATGCGGAACCTCCAGATTGCACCATTAGAGTCAGGCTATCATAAAATCATCTTAAGCGCTTCTATTCCGACGGTGACGGTCACGCCAACGGTTGGTTTGGCGTTGTACCTTTTGCTCCACTAAGCTGCAGAGCTGAGTGATGCGTGCGGCACGCGCCGGCACAAAACATCTTCCCCACTTTGAGAGAATATCGATCTGGGCCACGAGCATTTTGTCCTGCCGCTTAATTACGGCACGGATGCGTGAGCCAAAAGGTAGCCGTTCCTGCAGAGCCGAGATCGCATCGTCTAGGTAAGCTTGGGTCCACTCGCTGGGGTGGAAGCCTAAGTAGCGAATATCTATCCCTTGAGTCATGTAAGTCTCCTCCTGTTAAGAGTGCTGTCTCATAAACTAAGAATAGCTGACGCCAATTAAAGCCAAATGAAATCGCTATGAATGTTTTTTTGAAGCGAGAGGGGTCTATGTCGACTGGTCCGAAGTCAGCAAAACGGCGTTCTTTCCACATTTATTTTGAGATGATGTCTAACCTATTGGAGCCCAGTATGATTTTGCCGATCTCGGACCACTCGTCCAACGTGCCTCTCAAAGGTGACAAAAAACGGCCCAGCAAAACTTCAAGGCGTTAGGAGGCTCAACACCTGTCTAAGTTGTATGTATGAATTTGAGACGAATCGGCTGTCTCCGTAGATTTAAATCGTCGCCATCACATCCGAGCGTTTGGCCGAGGTCGTGCAATTTGGCTGATGTGACGCCTCCTCATTTTTTGAGGAAGGTGAGATCTTCAAGGAGATACGTATGCATGCTCTAAACAAAATGAAGTTGGTTATCGTGCTCGCGGCGCTTTGCCTGCAGAATACTGCGGCCTTTGCCAGCCGTGGCGATTCCGCAACCGAGGCCGTTGCCGCCGCCTGCAACTGTGAAGAAACACAGCCCGTTGAAACAGTGGTTGTTACTGAATGCGATGAAGACTCAGTGGATCATGACAAAAATCAGTGTGAGCAGGAAGAAAGCAAGTCGAGAGAAAAAGAAGGATTCTTTGCGAAACTCGGAATCGATTTTAGTGACCTGGCAAAGCTGGCATTCCAGGCTGGAAAGTCTTACTTCAAAGACAGAGAAGACCGCAGAGATCGAGACCGCGGCCGCTGGTATGCGGACGATGACTGGCGGGATGGCGGCCGTAATCGCTGGGATTTTGCTGGCGGTCGTAATGGTAATGGTGCAGGAAGCTGGAGCGCCCCAAGGTTCGGTTCTTCTGTTGGATCAGGCCATGGGTTCTCCGGCAGGGCTCCGCCATTTCTTGAGTACGGCCGAGGTCGTGAGTCGCAGCGCCGTCTTGCGGGTGACTTCGATTTCCGTAGAGGCGACGCCCCAGCTGTTTTACCTTATAATATTCTATAGCCATGAAACTCGCCGCCTCGCAGTCTCAAGCGCTGCGGCGTTGCTTGCCCTAATCGGCACTCCTGTTAAATTTGGAACCTAACGTTGCAAAGGACAGGCGATATGCCCAACTCTCTCTCATCGAATCGCGAAATTTGGCAAACGAGTTTACAAGAGTCTCAAGCCTGCTTGGCTGAGTTTTTGGCGTCCGACGTGAACATTCAGCAATGCGCACAATTCTCCCAAATGCTGATTGAAACGGTGGAAGGCGGCGGCAATGTGTTCAGTTGTGGCAATGGTGGTAGTCATTGCGATGCCATGCACTTTGCTGAGGAGTTGACCGGTCGCTACCGCAAGGACCGACGCGCTTTGGGTGCCTTGGCGTTGGGGGATGCGAGTCACGTGACCTGTGTGAGCAACGACTACGGATTTGAGCACATATTTTCACGCCAGTTGGATGGCTTGGGGCGCAAAGGCGATCTGCTGATTGGTCTCTCCACCAGTGGCAACTCCAAGAACGTGCTGAATGCGTTTGCTGTGGCAAAAGCCAAAGGCATTCGCACCGTCGCACTGACCGGCAAAGGTGGGGGAGAGTTAAAGCCCTTATCCGAGCTGGCCATTGTCGTGCCTGGACGTTCGGCGGATCGAATTCAAGAGCTGCACATCAAGCTTTTGCACATTGTGATTGAAAGTTTAGAGCGCAAAATATTCCCCGAGCACTATAGATAGCGCACACTTAACGCTTTGTGCTTGGACCTTCATCTAGGTTCATTCAAAAAAATCTATCGAGAATTCCTCAGTTCTTCCGAAACGATAGGTAGAGGAATGATTATGAACAAACAAATGGTATTTATATTTGTGTTTTTGTTCGCGCTACAGTCGATGTCAGTGCCCTACGTGCTGCCGCCAGCGCAGGCGGAAACCATTGTCGATGGTGATTTTGACGGCCAAACCGACTATGAAAAAATAATCATCGACTGCGGAAAGGCCTGCTACTGTTTAGAGGCCGACTTCAAGAGCTCTGATCAAAATCGGGTCGATCGTGTCATGACCAGAATAGACGAGGCCAATGAGTCCGGAGTCGACATTGCCACTTTGTGTGATGGGCAACTTGAAGCCGGCACCGCTGCAGACTGTGTGATCTGTGAAACCGAAACCATCACAACCGCTGGGGTCAGTGGGGGAAAAATCAACGTGCGCGGTGGCGGTGGCGGCAAAAAACGCGGCGGCATTGGTGGGTGGTTTGCCAACAACTGGCAGGGCGTCGCGCTCACAGCTGCACTAGGTATCGGCGGCGCACTCTTATGGAAGAAGTTTAGCGATCGCAAAAAGAAAAAGAACGACGAAGACTGCGTCTATTGGCCACCATCTGGTGATTTTCTCGCCGGTCGATTGCAGCCAGTGCCTGGGTACGACTATGCCCGAGACATCAAAGACTTCTATGGCGATAGCGGCGGGCGCGGTGGCAGCGGCTGGGGCTCATGGCGCGGCGGTGGCGGGTCGGGACGAGGGTCCTGGTCAAACAACCAGGGAAGATCTAACATCGGCGGGCCCTGGGGCAACGGTGTGTGGCGAGGTGCTGGAAACGCACCAGGTATTTTGCCATATCCTTCCGTGTACAATGGCAGCGCCACTCGTGAGCGCGATTACTTTCTTTAAAACTCAATTGGCTCGACACTCGTCGAGCTACCTCAATACATTTTATTTATTAAACTGAACTCTGGCCTCTAAACGAATAAAGAACACGGATTCCCAAATAATTTCTTTTGTTTAGTACCCCTCGCGTTTTGCCGAAGAGAAGTTCAGTAGAGGTCGACTGATTGATCTCGAAAATTTGGGAGAAAGCGCGTGCGAAGTCTACACAATCGTCTGTCGATGCGGGCCAAAATGTTTTCAGTTCTAACTGTGGGACTTCTGGGATTCAGCGCGTATTTCACTGTCAACTACGTGATCTTAAAAAACTACCGACAAAGCATGGCGAAAGTTGTCAGCAGTCAATTGCCGGCGTTGGAGCTTGCAAATGAAATCTCATACGCACTTGGCTCACTTCGAGCCTCGGCGGCCCAAGCGGTGCTCACGCAAAACTTTGATCGCATAGGTCAAGTCGATAAGTCGAACAAATCCATTGTCTCTGCGTTTAATCGCTGGAATGAGCAAGCACTCCCGCACCAGGCCGAAATTCGTCAGCTCTACTCTCACTACGTCGATACGCATGAAAAGCTCAATGACCTGCTACAAAATGTGGTAGCTGGAATCTCAACTCTTGCCATGGTCCAAGGGGATTTTCAACACGCCATCGCAAAGCTCATCGAACTTGAAGAGGGTGTGGAGAGGTTGAAGAAGAGCATCAATGCAGACCTGCAGGGGGCTGTGCGCCAGGCCGAATCCAGTGGTCGTGCTGCCATGATTGTCGGACTGGTGCTCTTATTTTGTGCGATTGTGATCACTATCGTTTTTTATTACGTGCTCTCTGCCGTGAGTCTTTCTTTGCATTCCACCAATGGAACTTTGCAGTTCACCTCCAAACGTCTACTAGAGATGGTGGATGAAGCGCAGGTGTCGTCGACTCAAATGCGCGAGACCGCCAATCGCCAGGCGTCCTCAAGCACGGAGACTGTGGTGAGCATGGAGGAGATGAAGCGCTTACTCAGTCAAACTTCAAATACCTCGGTGAGTGCTGTTCGATTGTCTGAAGCCAGTTTTCAAGAGGCCAACGATGGCAAAGACATTGTGCAAAGCCTAAAAGATTCAATGACTGAAATTGAGCGCTCCAACACCGAGCTTGAAGAAGTGAATCAAGTGGTCAAATTGATTCGGGATCGCACGACCGTGATCAACGAGATTGTTTTTAAAACCCAGATGCTGTCGTTTAATGCCAACATCGAGGCGGCCCGCGCAGGTCAGCACGGACTAGGCTTTGCTGTGGTTGCGACAGAAATGGGTAGTCTCGCAGAGATGAGCGGTAAGGCTGCACAACAGATCAATGAGTTGCTCGACAAGAGTGCCAACAAAGTGGAAAATACGATTCTCAGGACGAAAGAAAAAATTGGCAATGCCAACGAACTCTCGGCGCGCTGCTATGAGTTCTTCAGGCAGTTGACAGATCGATCGGGTCAACTCAAGGGGATGGTCGATTCGATCAGCTCGGCCGCGGCCGAACAAAACTCAGGCGTGGATTATGTGGTGAACGCGATGAATGACTTGAACAATACAGCTGCCGAGTCGGACCGCATGGCGCAAGGGATAGCGATGTTGGCGGATGGTCTTAAATCTCACGCTGTGAATTTAGCACATGCGGTGGACAGTTTGAATCTGCTCATCAGTGGAAGCAGTGATTCGCCCACTCCTGTAGAACCACCCCAATCTATTGGACGTGGCAAGAGTGAGAAACCCACCTTTACCGTAGTAAAGGAGAGTGCCTAGTTTTTCTATGCAAAATTGGTCTCGGCTATTTTTCATTTTGATGGTTTCGTGTGTGGCTGCTGCGGATACGGGCACTGGTGGGCAGCTCATTCGGGCAGCTATTTCTGGCAACTTGGCCGAGCTTAAAACTCTGGTGAGTGGCGGAGCCGACGTAAACACAGCGAGTGATAAAGGTTTAACGCCCTTGATGGTCGGAGCTTTGCGAGGTCACCTCGCGGTGGTCGAATATTTATTAGAAAATAAAGTTTCGGTGAATGCCAAGGATGCTACGGGTATGACGGCCTTAATGGCTGCGGCCAACCAAGGGCATGATAAAGTTGTTGTAGTCCTCATTCAAGCCGGTGCAGATGTGAATATCCGCTCCGCCAAAGGTCACAGTGCACTAGGTCTTGCTGCGATGGATGGCCGGCTGAATGTCATCAAACTTCTGGTTGCGGCCAAAGCGGATTTAAAAGCCAAGTCGGTTGATGGCTTGACACCGCTCGGTCTGGCGGTGCTGGGGAGTCAGACTGACGTGGTCACCTATCTAAAGTCGGTTGGGGCTGAATAAGCTCAAAAATCTTTTCGTGAATCTGTTCTGCTGAACCAATAAAATTCACAGTCTTTCTCTGAATCACTTCTTTAGGCATGCCAAAGACGACGCAATCGTTTTCAGACTGGGCGATGGCGTAAGCCCCGCCGCGAAACAGCTCACCAAATTCAAGGGCTCCATCTCGACCCATACCCGAGAGCAAAATCACAATGCACTCAGGCGCGAGCGCCCGCGCAGACCTGAACAAAAAGTCTACGCTGGGTCGATGGCCGTTGATGCCGGGACTGTTGTCGTTAATTCTCAGGTAATGTGCTCCGACCTTGTGCACGCCGATATGCTGATCGGCATTGGCAGAGTAAAGGTGTCCTTGCAGCAATGGTTCTTCATCGCCCATTCTGCCCAGTTTCAAACCGCTCACTTCGGCTAGGCGCTCGGCAAAGTGGAGTGCAAAAGGCGATGATATGTGCTGGGCGATAACGACGGGTGGACAGTCCGGTGGAAGTGACCAAAGAGTCTCAGCCAACGCTTGTGGTCCGCCGGTGCTCGCGCCCACCAAAATCAGCTTCGGCATAAATCCAGGTCTGGTCGGTTCAAGCGTCACTGCGGGTTCATAGCTCCGCACCTTCTGTGCTCGGTTAGGCGGCGCGAGATCCAAAATCGAGCGTTGATCGGCAGTCGCATTACGCAAGGTAGGGGTTGGACGGGCGTCGGGGGAGGGCTTTTCATAGACGGCATGCCCTCGCAAAGTCAGATTGAATTTTTGATAGTCGATGATCTCTGAGTGACCCAAGATTAAATGGCCACCTGGGTTTAGTTGATCGCAGAGGTATCGGATGACGTCCTCAACAGTTTTGGCTTGAAAGTAAATCAGCACATTGCGACAGACGATCAGATCAAAAGTTCGGTCCATTTTTTTTGGAATACGAATGTCTTGAGACTGAAAATGGCAGCGCTGACGAAGCTCTGGACTAAACGTAAAAAGGCCTTCAGTTTTTTCACTGCCGAGCAGAACGTGTTTTTTGTAAAATGAAATCGGACCGGTCAGATGCTTACGGTCGTAAATTCCCTTTCTTGCCGTCGCAAGAGAGATGGGATCAATGTCTGTCCCCAAAATTCGATAGTCGAAGTCTGGATGAAATCGCCGAAACTCTTCAAAAAGTAGACCAAAAGAGTATATCTCTTCACCCGTTGAGGTGGCGCAACTCCACATTTCAAAGGGCAACGTATTGGTCCGAGCTAGTAAAATCTTTTGCAAGATGACGTAATGTGGATTCTCCCTAAACCACGCGGTGGTGTGGATGCTCAAGGCGGAGAGTAGGTGGGCGTGCTCCTCTGGATTGTGCTCGGTCTGTTCTAGGTAATCACTCAGGTGTTCAACGCCCTTTTCACGCATTCGCCGTTGAATATTTGTGAGAAAGATTCCGATCTGGTAGGTCCCCTCTGGATGGGCACCCGTTAGCTTTTGCGCCAGCCTATATATCAAATCCTTTTCTTCTTCAGTCATCTGAGGTCAATCCTGCTTTTTAAAGGATGGA
Organism: Bdellovibrionales bacterium; assembly: GCA_041739415.1. Lineage (GTDB taxonomy): Bacteria > Bdellovibrionota > Bdellovibrionia > Bdellovibrionales > UBA1609 > JALHOQ01. Next base: position 70,672 of record JBGSNU010000030.1, read on the forward strand.
TCGTCAGCATTTAGACCTTGGGTACTGGTTTTTTTACGGCTCGCTCCGACTGTGTCTGAACTCGTGAGTGAAACAACCAGTCGATTGAGATCTGGCGTGGGTGAGGCGAATGTGGGGACCTGAGTTCCTTGACTGAGTCTAACGAGGTCATCAATGCTCTGCTTGCTCTTAATGGCTGCGAGATGGATCCGTTCAATTGCGCCTGTGGTACGATCGATGCATAAGGTCTGTTCGCGACTGACCTGACTGATGCTCGCTAAAGACTCGGCTATTTTTTCAATGGCGTCGGCGAGATCCGTAAAACTAGCGCGTACATCGCGTGTCACGTTCAGGCCCTCATTCACTTGACCCATCATAACCTCAACGATGGAGGTCGACTTCACTTCTGAATCTGACACCAGCAGCTCAATCTCTCTGGCGGCTTGTCCACTCGACTGAGCGAGACGACCAACCTCTTCGGCCACTACAGAAAACCCTTTGCCAAATTGACCGGCCCGCGCGGCTTCAATCGAAGCATTGAAGGACAAAAGCTGAGTCTTTGCCACAATATCATTTATTTTGCGCGTCTTTGCATGGATGGCTTGAAATGACGCTTGAAGCTCAGCGAGCAAATGATTCGAATGTTTGATAGCGTCCATCGCCTTTTGCAATCGATCGAGAACTCGCAGGCGCTCTTGACTGCTCAACCTAACCTTCTCATTCACCGTTAGACCCAGAGAGACTTGAGCATCGTTTTGCGCTACTTTTTTGCGAATCTCATCGGCCTTCACTATGGCGTGTCGAATGGAATCTGCCTGCTCAGTGGCATGCGAGGCAAGGTAAGTGGCAATCCGTCGCAAGCGATCTGGCCGCTGCTCTTCACCTTTAGTCGATTCTTCACTCGCGCTCGAGGTCTCTTTGATCGGCTTACTGAATAGGCGGGAGAATAGATCTAACATCACGCCTTGAGCTCAATTTGCAAATAAAAGGCCCCAAGCGCCGTGATCATCGGGATCCAACTCGTGTTATGACCTCGGCCCAAAGTTGGAGGAGCTCGGTCGGGGTCAAGCAGCTTGGGAATTGCAGGGGGCAAATCGTAGCCTCGTTCATCGTTGAGGCGAGACTTCACCGAGGTGTATATGATATTTAGCAATTCGCAGGGAATAGAGAGCAGGGTTTCTTCATCGATTGGTCCGCCGCCGGGGCCGAGGACCGTGCGAGTCAGTGACTCCAAAGTCTGACGTTGAAAATACAATCGAAAAATCGATTGTCGCTTCACGCCGAAGCCATCGATCGTCGCAACTTTGAAAAAATTTGCATCGGCAAGACTGGGTGGCATCTCTCGATAGTTTTCATCAGCTGCAACAGTCGTGTTGAACATCGTGTCCATGGCTTGGCGTGCTGCCTGAACAGAGTATTTGATCATCCAGGTTTTTGCTTCTTCATTTGAATCGTCAACTTTCACGGACTGCGACAGTGAAAGATTGCGAACGTGACCCAGCGTGATCTCTTTGCCGTCCTTTATCACCTGAGTGAGTATTTCCGGACGAAAGTTTATGGACACAACTTTAGAATTTTTGGCTTCCACCTGTCGTTTGAATCGCTCCGCCGACGAATAAAAGGCTGAGTCCAAAGCCTCCACTGCCTTAAAATCCAAGACGTGAATTCGAACGGGCAGATCCGGCCACTTGCTGCTGGATCGATCGAACTGTGTGGCATCGGCCGCTCGCACGTGACCGGGGAGATCGATCAAATTCACATGGGCGAGAACAGTGTTCTGAATCGACAAAGCAGAGACTCCTCTAGTCATATTTTTTGGCAAGAATATTTTTGATCTTAGTGATGAGAACATCATCGAGAAACGGTTTTACGACAAACTCCGTTACGCCCATGGTGACTGCCGTCATTATGAGATCCATCTGACTTTCAGAGGTGATAAACATCACAGGAACATTTTTAGTCATGGCATTGGCTCGGACGGTTTCTAAAAACTCAATGCCGTTCATGTCAGGCATGTTGTAGTCCGTCAAAATTAAATCTGGTTGAAGATTATTTGAGGCGATTGCATTCCACGCCTCTCGTCCATTGCCCGCTTCAATTACCGACTTGAAGCCCAGAGTTTGGCAAACTTTCACAAGGCGGAGGCGCGCCAATTTCATATCGTCGACGATGATGACTGTATTCAAGTTGTTTTGTGACATTTCTTGTCCTTCAAGCTACGTGGATAGGATTCATCTTTAATTTTAGATTTAACTAGGGAGCTAGGTAAAGCGTTGCTATTGAATGGTCTAGGCTAGCGTGAATTGGTCGAGGATTTTTTCACCACACCTTGAAGATTGGGAGCACAGGTCCTAGACTTGAATATATGGCAGATCCGATTGATCGGGCGCAGCTCGAGGCGTTCCGTGATGACGCACAGGAAATCATTAGTGAGTGGGAAGCCATATGTCTTCGTGCGACCTCACTACCGGTGGCGCAGGTTTTTAATGCGTTGATGCGATGTTCGCACAATCTCAAGGGCAACGCGGGCCTCATGGGTTTTGAGAGCATGGCGCAAGCGATGCATCGGGTAGAAGACCGGCTGATGCACCTGGCAGCTGACAAGTTGATGCACGTTGATCCCGTTCTCCTTGGGATCTTGTTGGAGACAGAAAAGTTCATTCGCAATTGGATCGAAAAGGTTGTGGAGCAGCCCAACTACCAACCTGAAAATCTCAACGTCATTTCAAAGCTTGAAGCTTGGACTAGGGGCGCCCAAGTCGAGGTGGGACCCAATGCCCAGCCTGTAGCCGCGGCTCTTGAACAAGGTGGTTTTGGTAGTGAATCCGTGCGGATTGCTTCTGCCAAATTGGATCAACTGATTCAACTGGTAGGAGAGTTGATTTTGGCACAAGCCATTGTCAGTCGAGGCCGAACAGACGAAACCCTGGAGACGCCGTTGGTGAAAGACGCTGTGGGACTATGTGACAAGCTGGTTCATAGCCTTCGTCTGACTGTTTTGGATATGCGTATGCTGCCGATGTCTGTGCTTTACGCCAAGCTTGAGCGAGCGGCTATGGAAGTGTCCATAACCTTAAAGAAGCCCATTCACTTGCTCTTTGATGGGCATGAAGTTTCCGTCGATCGGGCCGTTCTTAATCGCATTTTCGACCCACTGCTTCACATTTTGCGCAACGGCATCGACCATGGTTTGGAATTGCCTAGCGATCGAGCTCGGCTCGGCAAAAAGGCAGTGGGCACCATCGTGATTAGCTCGACGATTGAACCGAGCGGTGTCTGTATTCGCATTTGCGACGATGGTCGAGGTTTGTCGGTAGATCGCATTCGGATCAAAGGTGTGGAGCGAGGCTTAATCAAAGCCGACGAGGAGTGCTCCGATGAGAGAATTTTCAATTTAATTTTTGAGCCCGGATTTTCTACGGCAGAAAAGCTAACTAGCATTTCGGGGCGAGGCATTGGCCTCGATATTGTGAAAAAAGAGGTGATCAATTTGGGCGGGCAGGTGGATATGACCTCCCAGCCGGGCTCAGGCACAGAGTTTACTATTCGACTACCGGTGAGCATTAGTTTGATTGACGTGCTGGTGGCAAACAACTCTGGTCAAGTCTACTGCGTCCCCACGCAAGACATTGTAGAGGTGTTAGATGCAAACGATATTTCTATCGAGAGTTCGGCTCGCTTTTCCAAAATGGCGCGGCATCGTGATCGAGTCTTGCCGATTGAATCCGTCGATTACTTTCTTAAACCCACTGGGAAAGCCACGGAGGGTTCGACTCTGCCGGGCTATATTTTGGTCGTGAATTATCAGGATCAACTGCTGGGAATTCGAGTGGACTCAGTAACCCATCAGCAACAGGTATTTGTGCGACCGCTCCGCGGCTATCTGGCAGATTTGCCCTGCTTAACGGGTTCGACAATTTTGTCGAGCGGTGAGCCAAGTCTGATTGTAAACGTCAAGCAGATGGCCAACACCTACTTTATGCAGATGTATAGAAGGGATGAGCATGCAGAACACAGGCTTTGAAGATCGGGCGAAGTATCGATATATGATCTTCAAACTCGGTGATGAAATCTACGGCACGCCTTTGCTCTCCGTTCGCGAAGTCATTGAGAATCGGCAAGCCAAGCCCGTGCCGAACGCCACGCTTGGATTTGAGGGAGTGATTAATCTCCGAGGTGATGTCATTGGAGTTGTCGATTTGCGAAAGTTGCTGAAGACAAATTCAAATGAGAGCTTGTCAATTTTGGTTTTCGAAGGTGATCAGGGGGCGCTTGGTGGAATAGTCGACAAGTGCCTATCGGTGCTGGAAATCCCAGACAATCAAATTGAACGGCGGGCCGGAATGAATGCTCGAGATGGCGCCGACTACTGTTTAGGTATTGGTAAAACCCCGGACGGCCTCGTGACTTTGATCGATTTGGTTCAAGTCGCCAAGGTTTTGGTCAACCCGGCCGCAACGTCCAGTATTTCTCCTCCCGTGCCCGCTGAAAATTGAGCCGGCCTCGAATGCGCTATCTATTTTTTGTTTATCTTTCAATTCACCTTTTGCTGTATTGTGGAGTTGGCTCTGCAGAAGGCAGTAAACTGCCACTGTGGGAACTTGGAGTGGGCGTCGGCAGTGTGTGGATGCCCGATTATCCAGGGTCAGATAAGTCGCGCTTGTGGACCTTGCCATTCCCATGGGGAGTTTACCGCGGCGACGTTTTTCGCTCTGATCGAGAGGGGGGGACTCGGGCGCGCTTACTTAAAGGAGCTAGCTATGAGCTCAACTTTAGTGCTGGGGGTGGATTGCCGAGTTCGAGCGAAGACAACGAGGCTCGCCGCGGACTGCCGGACCTCGAGTGGATGTTGGAGTTTGGGCCGCGAATCCTGTTTGATCTATACACGGGGTCGGATCGATCACATTTGCGACTAGGCATACCTGCGAGAGCTGCCTTGTCCACCAACGGCCCGCGCGCTAAAGATCGGGGCTGGGTGTATGCGCCGGAGTTGCTGCTGAGTTTGCCGACATTTCTCAATTCTCAACTAGATGGGTTCGCCATTTTGACCACCACATTTGCCGATCGTCGATTTAGCAGCTACTTTTACGAAGTGCAGGAGAAGTACGCTCGCACCGATCGAGCCGCCTATCAGGCCCGTGCCGGCTACATAATGAGCGACTTAAGCCTGGGGCTCGGTTACACTATTCCCCGAGCTAAACTAAGACTATTTGCATTTGGTTCCGTGCAGTCGCTGCATGGGGCCATCAACCACAGCAGCCCTCTGCTTCGGCAAGAGTGGACGACTTCCTACAGCGTGGCTTTACTCTGGGGATTTGCTGAATCTTCGCGACATGTGCAGTATGAAGGACCGTAAAGAGGTGAAGCTTTGAAACATTCGATCCTTCTGTTTTTCTTTGGATTTTTATTTTTGGTAGGCGTCAATTTGTTATGGGCTGGTGGCGCTTGGGCGCAAGCAGAGCCAGAGGCCGCGGTGAATCAGAGTTCCTCAGCTTCACCTCAGCAAATAAAAGTCTTTGCTGGCCTATTTGATTACGCTTACAGCGAGCCCGGGGTGATGAGTATCGAGGGAACCCTGTTCAACATGGGCGTCGAGTATCGCCGATTGGCAACGGCCACCAATGGGAATTTATGGTGGGGCTTAAATGGTGCACTTGCTGTGGGCCAGCCAACCTATGATGGCGCCGTTGTGAACTTGGCTACCAATGTGCGCACACCGGTCAAAGAAAAGTCGACCGATCTTATTCTCGACACCGAGGCTTTGCTCGGCCTAACTTTTTGGCCCGACAATATCGTGGGTTTTGAGCTCTCGGTCGGCCTAGGTGCATGGTACCTTTACAATAAAATTGGTGGCGGTGGGTCCTACACCAGGCAAACCACTTATTGGACTTTGCCCGTGGGTGGTAAAATCATCTTGTTTAATCGCCGTTCGGTGCGCGCTATTTTAAGTGGCCAGTACAATCTGCTTTTGCGCGGGAGGGTTCAGTCCCGCTTGAGCGAAGCAAGCTCAAGCCTGCAAGACTCAGATAACACTCAGTCCGAAGGCTATGGCACAAAGTTGAGTGCGAAGCTGGAGTGGGCTCGTCCAAAAGGGGCGATTTACTTCGAGCTGCACGCGCGCACTTGGGACCTTGAACGCTCCGACGGTGCACCGCAAGGCAATCTGGTGTTCTATGAGCCAAAAAACGACACCCGCACTTTGGGCGCCAATGTGGGTTGGGTGTTCTAGGACTACAGTTTTTCGGGACAGAGATTGACCCTGGCAGTGTTTGTCTTCATATTGGCGGTTCAATCTTTTTGAGAGGAAATTATTCATGAAATCGGTGACAGAATTTTGGGTTCACACATTGACCAAGGGAATCTCAACCAAGGCTGATTTGGTGGCGCAAGGGAAGTCTCCCGAGGAAGTGCAGACCGCTCTCGGTGAAGCCTTCAAATACGAGGGCGACAAACTCAAGCATTTCGCTGCTGCCATTGAGGTTGCCAACGAAAACAAAGAGAAGCTGAGTCGGGTATTGGTTGTGGCCTTAGCCGACGGCGAAACAGCTCCTCCCAAATCCGTTAAGGTTGAAGAGCATCACTATGTGCCTGAATTTCAGGCAGCACCACGTGCCGTAAATCTTGCCAAGCCTGAAGCGCGCGGTGGAGGTTCAAACAAAGGCAAAGCCAAGGGCGGACCCAAAGAGTCTCCATGGGGAATGACGCCTGAGCAGAAGGCGGCAAAGAAAGCCGGCTCAGCGGCAAACAAAGCTTCGAAGGCCTAGCGCTTAAAGCGTTCGTCCAAAGACAAAAGCCACTACGGGAATCCCGCCGTTCAAAAAACGGCGCTTCTCTAAAACTTTCCATCCCAGGGGGATCCTCAGCTTCCCCTGCACGGCCTTCGCCGGAAGTAAAAAGCAGGCTCTGTCGGGCTTAGCTAAAGTCTCGACGGCAGCAAAGGTCTTCTCATAAAACTCTCGCAGCGAACCCATCACTTTTATGCGCTCCCCATAGGGAGGGTTGGCAAACACCCAACGGCATCGTCCCGTCGCCGCAGCCAGCGGTTTGGCCGAAAATAAATCCTCGCCAATCAGTTGGATGGGGGCTGGAACAGCCACAGTTTTCAGGTTGGCTTTCGCCGCTTTCAGCGACTTGCTGTCAACCTCGTAACCAACCAAGCTCGCCACGCGAAACCTTTGACTCTCAAGTTTAGGCACAATTTTCGTATGGGTAGCAAAAGACTCAAAACCAAAGTCACGAGCGTCGATCAGGCGATCATGCGTAGTGGCCTCAAGCAAAAATGTCCCACTGCCCATCATCGGATCGATGATCTCCACGGGCCGAGTCTCATCCTTTGCAGTCTGGGTGACGAGGTGGATAAGGGCGGCCGCGATTGTTTCACGCAGTGGAGCTTCGCCAATCATCTGACGGTTTCCCCGCTTGTGCAGTCGTTCACCAGATGTGTCTAAGCTGAGGGTCACTTCATCCTCGACAATACGAACATAGAGTTTGGCCGGTTTTTTTGGGTCTGGTCTGTGTCCCATGGTGGATTGAACGGCAATCCAGCCATCTAAGCAGGCCTCCTCAATGCGCTTTTTTATCTTGAGTCGCGATCTTTTGGTGGCAGCAAAAACTTCGAGCTCACAGTCCAAGTCCAACCACTTGTCCCACTCAAATTCACTGGTTTTGCGATAGAGCTTTGGAAAATCGCGCGCCCTAAACTTCGTCACTCGCATCAAAATTCGCGTGGGAATTTTCAAACACAAATTCAGTGCGAGCCCTTGGCCCAAATCGGTTCGTACTGTAACTCCACCGTAGCCCAGCTCTGGCTGCAGATTGGGGAACCACTCTTGGACTTCATGGGCGAGCAAATCCTCAAGCCCTGGCAGACTCACCAAAAAAAACTCAATTGTTTGCATTTTTGACCTCGGTCCCAAAGTGCACCCTTTGCGCAGAAAACTCCAGGTAATTTCCTCACAAGAGGGGCCGTTTTGACCCCAAATAAGGTGGATTTTTGGTGAATTTTCTGGTCTATATCTTGCTGGTTGAGAGGCAGAGCGAGATCGTTTCGCTCATGGAGGACGTTATGATGAGTTGCAGATTTGTAGTTTTGACACTCGCCTTTTTTCTCGTTGGTGTTTTGAACGCTGGTGTGGCTTCGGCCTCGCTGCCCACAGGTGAAGGGCGAATTTCCGAGGATGCCCGCTTGGTTCAGTCTTGGACGGAGTACCTCAACACTCATTATAAAAACTTGCAGGTTACCCCCAAGCGGCATTCGCCGCAGCAATTACGCGAAGTGATTCGCCAGCTCGACCTGCTTGAGGACTACCTCCAAGGCTCGCGCCAGCTCGAGGACGGCAAGCTGGATCAGCTCGCCTGCAAACGCTGTGTGTGTGAAGGTTGCGCCTACGAATAGAAGTCTAGCAGGACGGGATAAGCAGCCAACCAAACCCAAAAAAATCGATTGAGTCCAAACAACAAGTAGTTGCCAAAATGTAAGACGAGCCCACCCGCCAAATACCATGGCATGAGGGTGGGCTTCAGCAAGGTGAGCGGAAAGCTCAGTTCAAACAGCAAAACCGATCCAGCGGCCAACCGGCAAAGCCAAAATTTTTTAGCGAGTAAGCGTTGCAGTCGGCTCGGGCAGGCTGCAACCGATTGAGATATAATTTTATTCAGTGCCTCACCCGTCCACCAGTTGAGGTGCACCGCTTTGCTGAGCCCCGCCACAAAATATGACAGAGTGATCAACGACACGACATACAGATTGCTGATGTGAGACGAGTCGGTGAAGAGTAAACTCGCCGTCCAAGCCAGTAGAAGATGTAAAGTCACACCGTCGCTGCCGCCGTTCAAACTCCCGTTCCAGCGCACGCTGTTTTGGTAACACAGCAGTGCCAGGAAAAGCGCAAGCCCCCAGTGTGGCATTACGAGTGCAGTCAATGCGAGCACCGCCCGTAAGCCAGTTAGGGCGCGATCTACCCAGTGTCGTGCGGGAATCGCCAGTTGTTCGACAGCTTGAAGGGTTACTGCCCAACACAACAACACGCCAAACATTTGCATACTTTGGCTCATGCGAGCTCAAGAGAAAAACTTAAGATGTCTTCGCCTCGCAGTTGGATGCGAACCTCCGCCTCGCCCGCTCTGCAGCCTTGCCGATACAGCCGCGCTAGCAAAAGGAGTTTTAGAATTTGAAAACCCGTGAGCTGAGGCAAGCGCTCGGAATCCAGTGGGTCTTGGAGCAGGTTCTTCAAGGCGTTCGAGAGGGCGTGATGCTCAGCCCATCTTGGATTGTAAAATAACCCGTACCATTTGAGCGGTGGAGGAGCGAGTGCGTCTTGCCAATCTTGTTGGGAGTGAATTCGGATATGCAGTTGGGGTTCGATATCGGGCTGATCAAAAAAACGAAACGATGGAATCAAACTGCGCAGCAGGGTATGTGCGTTCATAGCCGTATCGTCGCATTGGACGGCTGCCGTTGCTATGTTTTCTAAGGCTTGCTTCGGCTAAAGTCGCGAAGGCAGGCGATACCTCTCCGCTTTCATTGCATTTTCATTTGAATATCAGTTCACTATCATTCTATAAAGTGAGCAAAGCAAAACAGGAGGCCAGATGAAGCGTCGAGATGTACTGCAAAAAGGTTCATGGGTATTGGGAGCGTTATCAATAGGATCGCTGAGTTCATTTTGGGTGAACACGTCCGCGTGGGCGCAAGGCACGGCAAAAAAGTTAACGGCCAAGGACATCTTGAAAGAAGGAAAGCCAGCGTCGATTGCCAATTACTGTGAAAATGCTAAAAAGCAGCCCAACAAGTATTGCCCAGATGCTAAGCCTGGCAACATCTGCGAAAACTGCCAGTTCTACAACACCGACAAATCAGAGACGACTTTTGAAGGCGTTAAAGTAGCAAAATGCACTCTTTTGGCAAACCCCGCTTCAGCTCAGTATGTTGCTGCCGCCGGCTGGTGTGCCACATATGTGCCAAAGGCTAAAACCTAAGTTGGTTCAGGTGTGATCTTTTTGTGCGCGCGCGACCACGTCGTGAGCGTGCAAGCTCTCAAAGTGTCTGACTTCAATTGCAAAGTCCACGAGGTCCGCCCGGAGCTGAAGTGCAGCCTTCAATTTTCTGGCGGCGTCTTCACAAAACATCAGATTTTGTGCATTTAATCGGGCGAACTCTTGCTCATCCTCGCGTTTGACTGCAGCTTGTACGGGAGTTCCAAGGGCCTGTTCGATCAAGTCGAGCATGGCGAGTGGTGTGGGTCTTGGGGCAGTCGCGTTAAAGCTTAGGGTCACAAGAGCTTCACTCCGCTGGGCATGGGGCAGCGCTGAGACCGCTCTGGGTTGACCCAACCACTGGTAAACTTCTTTTGTTGACAGGTCAGCCCTGTTCAAAAAAGCCGCCTGAAAATCCTCTTGCATTGCCTGCCGACTAAGTCCGGCGGAGCAGGGACAAGTGCTGGAGTAAAGCACGCGCAAAGTCAGCTGCTCGTGTAAGTGTCCTTTGATCGAAGCCACCTTATACTTAAGTGGGTAATTGCGCCAGCCGTGCTCCTGACTCTTTAGGGCTTGACGGAGCACGGGCAAGTCAAACTCAACTTGCAAATGGGCAGAGTCAGACAAAGTCTCGTGTGTCGCCAGCATTTGCTTCATGTTTCTAACAAGCCAGCTCCACGTGAGTTCCTCTAGGTGCAAATGATTGAGAATGCGAAACAGTCGAGACATATGAATGCCGCGAGCCTTTGGATCGGTCAGAGACACACCAGCGTGCGCAACCGCCGGGAGCCTAAGGCCTCCAAACAGCACTTGAGTTTGCACCCGCTCCATGCCCACATCAGTCAAAGTCAGCTCAAAATTTTGCCCGGGTGAATCCAAAGCTGGGTCTTGCAACTGGGCGGTTTTTTGGTTCGTCGTTTGGTCTTTCATGGCTTGGTCCCGATCGCATTTTAGCTTTGCGTCAGTCTGGGATAGTACATGTGAAATGCAGTTGCAACGGGTATAACTTAGGTATGTCGACTCTAACGCCTCCAATGGATGTTCTGAACGCCTACCAAGTGGCCTTGCAGGCACGCGCTCATTCGTATTCGCCTTACTCAAAGTTCAAAGTGGGTGCGGCCTTAAAGATTCGCGGTCAAGGTCAGGCTATCGGCGGCTGCAATATTGAAAACGCCAGTTTCGGCGCCACCGTGTGTGCCGAGCGGTCGGCTTTGCATGCGGCAATCAGTCAGTTTGGGCCTGTCGTGCCGGAGTTTTTGGTGGTGGTGACAGGAGAAGCTAAGGCCACGGTTCCCTGTGCGCTGTGCTTGCAATCCTTAGCCGAGTTTTGTGACGATGCGATGCCGATTTATTTAGGCAATGAACGCGAGCTTTTGCTGGAGCGGAAGTTTGGGGATTTTCTCCCCTACGCATTTCGCACATTCGCAGTTCCCAAATAGTGTGAGGCTTGCCACATGAATTACAAATGCGCGTTGATTACAGGAGCCAGTGCGGGGATCGGCGCCGCCGTGGCCGAGACTCTAGCCGAGCGGGGCGTCCACCTGGTGTTGCTGGCGCGACGGCAAGACCGATTAGAGAAATTGCGAACTCATTTGATCGAAAAATATGGTGTGCAGGTAGAAGCTGCGGCTGTGGATATGCGATCGGTGTCAGAGATTCAAAGCTTCACTCAAAACCCGTCGCCGCTGTTGCGACAAGTGGATGTGTTGATCAACAACGCCGGACTTGCGAAAGGCACAGATAAAATCGCCGACGCCGATCCCGCCGATTGGGATGCCATGTGGGATACGAATGTAAAGGGCCTGCTCTATATAACTCGGCAACTACTGCCCCAAATGCTGAAGGGCGGAGCTGGTCATGTGATCAATTTAGGGTCCGTCGCGGGGCGATGGGTGTATCCTGGCGGCGCCGTCTATTGTGCGACTAAGTTTGCAGTGCGGGCTTTGAGCGAAGGTTTACGGATGGATTTGCTAGGCACGGGCGTGCGCGTGACGAACATTGAGCCTGGTATGGTAGAGACTGAATTTTCACAAGTTCGCTTCAACGATGCGGTGAAAGCCAAGGCAGTGTATCAGGGGATGCAGCCCCTGCTCGCGTGCGATATTGCTGAGACAATTGTCTGGTGTTTGGAGCGTCCGATGCATGTGAACGTTCAAGAAATCGTCCTGTTCCCCACGGATCAGGCGGCGATTCAACTCGTTCATCGTCAAAATAACTCATCTAGTCAAAAATAAGCCTATGTAATTCAATAACTTGCAGATGGCACCCGAGTGGGTTCCAAAATGGAACCAAATTGTTTGCAAGTTTTTCACGACCTGATCTAATCAGCTCGTCTTTAGTCTAGTTGGCAGGGTTAGCCACCAGACTAAGGCCTCACAACGGAAGGGGTTAGAAGATGGTTTCACGGATGGTTATGACTTTAAGTACCTGCATGTTGAGCTTGGCTCTGGCAATCTCAGCAGAGGCGAACACACGATATTTGGTGAAGTTTAAGTCCTCAAGCGCCTTTCAGTCGAATGCCCACGCCGTGGCTATGGCAAAAGCAAACGCAAACTTTTCTGGTCTTACAAACAAGGCCTATTTGCTAAATACAGCCGCTGTTGTCACACACACTTTAGACAACGTTGAGATGATGGTGATTGAATCCAACAGCGCGCTGGCCATTGCTGCTCTTCGCACGAACTCCGCCGTGGAGTTGGTTGAAGAAGAAATGTTTCACCCCACACCTCGCGTGAATCTTAGCCGAGCTGTAGGGCAAAACTATTTGCGGAACTTCCGCAAAGAAACTGTAGAAACTCCTTGGGGCATCGACGCCGTCAAGTCGTCTGGTGCTTGGACGACAACTAAAGGTGAAGGCGTACGAGTTCTTGTTTTGGACACTGGAGTGGACAGCGGGCATCCGGCTCTGATGAGTCGCCTCACGTCTGTGCGCAATTTTGTTTCGGGCGAGGATGTTGATGATGTGACAGATACGGTTGGTCACGGCACGCACGTGGCCGGGACGATTTTGGCCGACGGGCAAAACGGACTTGTGGGTGTTGCACCAGAAGCAACGCTGCTCGCCGGCAAAGTGTGCTCGGAGATGGGCTGCAGCACAGTTTCCGTCGCTCAAGGAGTCAACTGGGCGATCAGTGAAAAGGCGGACGTCGTCAATATGTCACTTGGCGGTCCGTTCCTATCCGGCATGGAGGCAAAGGCTCTTCAGGCGGCCGAAGCCGCTGGAGTGATGATTGTAGCCGCAAGCGGAAATGATGGTCAGGGACGAGTGTCCTTTCCAGCAGCGGCAGAGTTTTCTTTTGCGGTGGGTGCAATTGACTCCAGTTTGCTGAAGGCAGACTTCTCGAACTGGGGTCCTGAGCTCGACATCGTAGGTCCTGGCGTGGACGTGATCTCGGCAGTGCCGCGCGGCACCGGTCGTGCGTCCCATTTGCAAGTCGAAATGGTCGGCAAAGGATCCACCGATGTGAAGTCCTTGCCCATGTCTGGCTCGCCACTGGCAACGACGATTCGAACGGATATAGTCAATTGTGGACTGGGCAAAGTCGACGACTTTGCGAACGTGAATGTACAAGGTAAGTTGGCTTTGATCAGTCGAGGCGAGATCTCTTTTCGTGACAAGGCTTTGGCTGCCATCAAGGCGGGTGCTTCAGGCGTAATTATTTACAACAACGCGCCCGGCATTTTACAAGGCGCTGTCAGTGAAGACGGCTCCGAAGTCGCTGTGCCAGTTGTGATGATTGAACAGTCCATCGGCGAAGCCGCTCGCAATGCTCTAACCGCAGGCGAGCCCGTGCAGTTTGCCCTGGAAGTTGCAGTGTCCGACTATGCTTCGCTCCAGGGGACGTCGATGGCCACGCCACATGTGGCCGGAGTTGCAGCGCTGGTTCGAGCTGCCAATAGAAATCTGACTCCCGCTCAGGTGCGTGACCTCATGAAGGCCACGGCAACGCCCATGTTTCCGAACGGCAACAACGAGTTGGGTTCAGGTTTGGTCAATGCAGAAGCGGCGGTGGCTCGTGCGCTTTCGCCCATGCAGAATCTGCGCGTTGCCAACTGAGTTATTTTCAAAATAAATCCGGTCTTAATGAGAGAGGGCTTAACCAGCCCTCTTTTTTATTTCTATACTGTGGTCTATGAAACTGCGCGTGTTGACCTACAATATTCATAAAGGTGTTTGTCATTACTCGCGCCAATACATTTTACGCGAACTGCGACAAGCCATTCGAGCGGTAGACGCCGATGTGGTTTTTCTGCAAGAAGTTCTGGGGTTTCACCCGGGTAAACATGGCTCTCAGGATGAGAATGAAATTGAAATTGAAACTCAGTTTGAGTATTTGGCCGACGAGATATGGTCTCACTTTGCATACGGTAAGAACGCGATTTACTCCTCAGGCCACCATGGCAATGCGATCCTAAGTAAGTTTCCAATTGCTGAGTTTGCCAATGTCGATATATCGACAAATCGTCTGGAGCGACGTGGACTCTTGCATGCAACTGTGCAGTTTGGATCGGCTCTGGAGGATTGTTTTCACGCCGTCAATTTGCATCTGGATCTGCGCGAAAAGGGTCGAAGCCAACAGATTGAACGGGTCATTGGACATGTGCAAGACGAAGTGCCCATGAATCAGCCGCTGATTGTGGCTGGTGACTTTAATGACTGGCGGGCCCGATTAACAGATAAGCTCGAACTCAACCTGTCTTTGCGAGAGGCAGGGCTGAATCAGTTGGGCCGACATGCTGCAACCTTTCCCTCATGGTTACCTATTCTGCCACTCGACCGAGTTTACACGCGGGGTTTTAAAGTCCAGACTCACGTCGTTCTGGCTGGGAAGGCGTGGGCGAAGATGAGTGATCACGCCGCAGTGGTGGTCGATCTACAGTTGGAGAATGCACGCGACAGGCCCGTAGATTGAGAAGGTGCGCTGAAGCGAGTGTGAGGCCGGCTGCAATCATGGTCACAATCTCTAACGGATTTTGATGCCCCAGCTCTCGTACACTTGAGCTATGAGTTTCTAAATAAGAAATATATAGCCCGGTAACCAGTAAACCAATTCCGATTGCTCCCAATGCTAGAACTTTTTGATTTCGATGACGACGGTATCCCAACCAGAGCGCACCTGCCGCTACGGGGATAACGACTCCTGCGATCAGCCAGTGAAACCATTGCTCTGAGACGAACTCACCGAGAACAGGCAAAAACAGCACGAGCACTGGCGAAAACAGACAGTGAATCACACAGAGTAGTGATGCTGAAATGCCGATGCGATCCCAAAACTCATTCATACAATTGGGCTACAGGTCTATATTGTGAACCGTCAATGCAAAACCAAAGTATTTCAGTTGCAATTCTTTTAAACTCCATTTATTCTTGAAAAATATTCGAAAGGAGGCCCGTATGATTTTAAAAAGCACTTTCAAAAGAAAAATGTCGATCTGCAAAATGGATGGACTATCTCTAGATACGATTCGTACGCCGGTCTCCGTCGTTCGTCGCTCCTAGCGGTCGACCCACTTTCAATTTACATTTTATTGTTTTCTCTCGGTACAACCTTTCGGTTTGTCACCGAGTGGATTGATTTTTAAAATCTCAAAAAATCGTAAATTCAAAATGGGTTCGGTCTTTAGTTCAAACTGAGTTTCTCATTTTAAATGTTTAGGTAAATTTTTAAAGGCGATTTGTTCGTCTAAGGAGTTCTATTGTGAAAAAGCAAAATTTTGCCAGGGCCATTTGGTCACGGGCGGCCCTGTGGGAACATAAAACCACAGGTGAAACAGACGAAGCAGAGTTAGAGGCAGAAAAATTGAGGTATGAGCACGAGCGCCGAGTGGAGGCTGAGGTAGAAAATTTGCGTCAGAGTGCTGTTCAGATTTTCAGTCGGTCAGATCGCCTATGGATCATCTAATCGCGGCTAAAGGGCGGCGTGAGAATTTCACGCCGTCTAAATTGCGGCAATCCTAAGATCTCTTTATTTGATTTCTTTATGAACCGTATGTCGACGGAGGGATGGATTGTACTTCTTCTTCTCCAGCCGTTCGGGATGGGTTTGGAAGTTCTTCATCGTGGTGTAGCGAGAAGGCGGTTGACCCTCTTTGCGGGCCTCGGTGCATTCAAGCGTGATAATTCTAACTTTGCCTTTTTTCTTTGCCATTCTGGCCTCCGGAATCGATTGGTATAGCGAACATTCTAACTTAAGCCAAATAAAAAGACGAGTTCATGCCCTATGGGTCCCTATGAGTGAGAAAACGTGGGACGGGAATGCGTACATTCGGTCGAAGCTGCACTTTTGAGCACCACGCCCACAATCGGGAGAGTAGATAAGACCGCTGCACCATGGACGAGATTGGATAGCGTTCGTCGAGTTCAATTAACAACCGTCTAAACTCGGATTCGCGCAACATGAGGTTTTGCTGCGATTGGGTCTTTGCCGCCTTGGCGTTGGTTTTTAAGCGCTTCTGGCTCATTTGCTCTCCAGATGCCGGGCGATACGCTCTTCAAATTCTTCGAAAGTCGCCTCGCCCTCCCAGCCATCTAAAATCTGCAAGTCTCGACCCAAGAGCACAGAAGTCGGAATAGCCCCACTCCAAGCGGGATAAACTTCGCGCACCAAGGTTGTAGGTTGGCGGCCTTTGTAAAACGACCGTTCTGACACGTTGTTTCGACGAAGAAAGGCCTCTGCGTCAGCAAAGTCCGAAGGGTTATCTAGCGAAACAAGCACCAGGCGAAAGCCACGTGACTCCAGCTTTTTAGCGATCTTCAGCAGATGTGGCAGCTCCGCTTCGCAAGGGCCGCACCACGAAGCCCAGAAATTCAACATGACCACAGGAGTGTCGAGTGACCGAACATGCTCCAAAAGAGTCGGTGCTGTGACCGGCTCAAGCAAAGCAGAGCGAGGTGCATCGGTGTCGGTGCGTTCTGGCGTGGTCCAGATCCAGAGGGCGGGGCCCAAGGCCAGTGAGAGTAGAGCTAAAATGAGGAGGCGACGTTGAGTTTGGGTCATAGCGTGCGCTCTATTGTCCACTGCCACAAGAGTGGGGTCAATACCGAGGCAGGATCTAGATGAAGAGGCTGACCACCGCAGCCGTCATGAGAGAAGCCAAGGTTCCCCCAACCAGTGCGCGGAGGCCCAGGCGTGCAAGGTCCCCCCGTCGCTCCGGTGCGAGTGGGGCAATGCCACCGATCTGTATAGCTATCGAAGAGAAGTTGGCAAATCCACTGAGAGCATAACTCAAAATCAAAAACGTGCGGTCGCTCATCTTGCTCGAAATTTCTGCAAGGTGAACATAGGCAACGAACTCATTCAGCACGGTTTTCTCGCCGATGAGGGCGCCAGCGACTAAAATATCCTCTTTTGGAACACCGATTAGCCACGCCAAAGGGGCAAACCCCCAGCCGAGAATGGCTTGCAGTGACAATCGCACTTGGCCATCAGTGCCACGTAGAGCCTCTGGAATGAGTGCATGGCCCCAGTTCGAAAATCCAATCCAGTCACCAAACACGCCAAAAACAGAATTCACCATTGCGATTAACGCGATAAAGGCGATCAACATGGCCCCAACGTTGAGAGCGAGAGTGAGCCCCTCGCTGGCACCGCTGGCTGCGGCGTCGATAGTGTTGGCGTGCGGGCTAAGAGTGGACTCTTTGGGAATGGAGCCATAGGTTTGGGGGACAGATTCTTCGGGCATGAGCACCTTTGCCAAAAGTAAGGCCGCCGGTGCACTCAGCACGCTTGCCGTGAGCAGGTGACCGGCAATGTCGGGCATTCGATCGCGCAACAATCCCACGTAGGCAGCCATCACTCCACCGGCAGTGTTGGCCATCCCACCAATCATCACACACAGCAACTCGGAGCGAGTCATAAAAGCAATGAAGGGGCGAATGACCAATGGGGCTTCGGTTTGTCCAACAAATATATTTGCAGCCGATGCAAGAGTTTCGGCGCCCGAGGCTTTCATTGTGCGCAACATGATCCAAGCGAAGACGTAGGTGATTTTTTGCATCACTCCCAAATGGTAGAGAACAGACATCAAGGCGCCGATAAAGATAATTGTCGGTAAGACCTGAAACGCCAGGATAAAACCAGATTTTGGAATGTCTAACAGGCTGCCAAAAACGAAGCGACTGCCCTCGAGTGTAAAATCCAAGGTGGCGTTGATGGCATTGTTGGCGGCAACAAAAACGAGACGGAGCGGCCCCTCAATCTCAAGTGCTGGAATCCCAAGAACCAAAACGCAAAAGAGCAACTGCAGAGCGAGGCCCCAAATCACCATGCGCCAGGGGAACTTTCGACGATTGGTCGACAAAAGCCAGGCGATGGCAATGATGGCCGCAATTCCAAGGAGGGGCGTGAATCTTTCCATAAGAGTTGCCCTTCTAAGGTCTGGGTTATGGGTGAGTCAAGTGAACCCTTGTCTCAATCTGGGGCGAGGCGATCTAGTAAGTGGCTGAATTCAGGCTAAGTGCCTGTGGATAGAGAGATTTCTTTTTCTCATTCTCAATTTGAACAAGGTACAATGGGAGGGAGTGGAATGGAGTGGGGTCGACTGTGAGGAGAGAGATGAAAAACGCCAAGTTCTTGCGGCCCAGCTTACGACAACTCGTTGGGATTCTATTTGCTCTAAGCCCTTCCCTGGGCCATGCCAATTCCACAACCTGCTACGCCAAACAAAATTGCGATAAATTAAACGATCGAGTGAATGAAGAGTACGCGGCAGGTCTTTACCTGACACGTTTACAAGACAGTCTAAGCGGAACCGGCCGACAATTGGCCGAGACATCTTGTCCCGCGGCGGAGAGATTTGAATACGTCCGTCGATGCTACCTAAAGATCACGGAGACCAGATGTCTCAAAGCCGCAAAAACAGCCGCGGGTGAAAACGCGGCTAAGGCTGTTGAGGCTCAGTTGCAGTGTAAGGGAGCGCGAGATGTTGTTCAAAGTACAACGACAGACGGCGAAGTCGGGCAAGACGGTGTAGCTGGAAGTGAGCCAGCGTCTGCGGGAGCTGAGAGTGAGGCGCCTGAGGCAGGTGATGTTGAAGGTGAGCCGTCAGCTACCGCCGGTGAAGACAAGCCGGAGCGGTTCAGTGGAGTCAAAGATTTTCTATCCGAAAACTCTGGCGTCTTGGGTGCCCTAGCCGGAGGCGCACTTGGCTATTTGGGCGCAAATTTCTTAAAAGGTGATGATTCGAAGAAAGATGAGACATCGCCCATACTCCCCAATGGACGAGTGGATTGCAGTCACAAAGACGGCTACAGATTTGGCGATTGCGAGTCGTACTTTACTAAAATGTGCCAAGCGACCGTTTTGCAAGGTTCGTCGATGGCTCAGAGCGAGACAACGGCCAGTGGCTGTGCCAGCTTTGAGAAAATGTATTGCACGATGGGTGACACCGAGGCCGTGGAGCTCACCTATGAATTGCCCAACTCGGCGCGAATGAACTATGTGATGCTTGGCTCCGGAGCCGGAGTGGGTGAAAAGTTTTGCCAGGTGACCGCTGCCGCTCGTTTTTGCCAATCGCAAGGTGAGGGCTCGGATTGTCCCTCCTGTTTGATGTTGAGTTCGATGAGTTCCGCAACTTGTCAGGAAAATCCAAGTGCCTGTTTGGCGGAGAACTCCCAGGCTCAGTTGTTTGCGGCGAGAAGTAAACCCGCATGCATGTCCGATCCAATGTTCTCCGATCCTGCCTTCGCCAATTTGTTAAATGAAAGTTCGGAAGAATTCTCTGAAGGTGTACCCGTCACTATTTTGCCCCAAAATGTCGCGAGTGCCACAAGTCGTGGTCCGGCGTCAGATCTAGCTGGCAAACATGGCTGGGCCTTGTCTTCTATGAGTTCTAAAGCCATTCAGGGTGTGTGTGCAAAACGGCAGCTCAACAACTGCCGGTAGCACTGTCCTAAGTATAAATCGTAACGGATTAATTGCTTGCATCAGCAGGCGTTGCCACCTGCTGACACGTCAAGCCGGGAGAGGCATGGTGCCGAAGCAAAAGTTAGGGCTATCGACAAATTCCATCACGAAGATTTTGAAGATCTGAAATCAGAGTAAAGACTTGCCCCGACAACACGTTATTAATGATATTTGTCAGGTAATTTCGAACCTGATTATTTGTAAAACAGTTCCGCTGAATAGGTTCTGTGGGAGCTACGATACCGGAATTCTTAATACAGGTTAGAGCTTCTTGGGAGCTTGTATTAGATATACTTAGACATGTTTTAGCCGAATCATTTAAATATATTTTATTTGCAGCTTCAGTAAAACAGGTTGCAGCCCTTTGCGTGTTCAGGCTAGCGATGTTTTTACAGGTAGCCGCTGCCGTCAAATCATACCTATTGTTCTTAATATTTTTTATACAGTTCAACCCTTGTTCTGAACTGGTGCCAGAAATTGTATAACAAGCAGCAAGAGCTTCAGTCTGGTAGGATAACCCTGTCGAAATACTCTGGGCACACGCTGCGCT
>JBGSNU010000012.1:0-62134 GCA_041739415.1 Bdellovibrionales bacterium
GGGCACACGCTGCGCTTCTGGCAGAATTTAATCTGCCAATTTCATTGCACACATCTGCTGGAGTTACTGCCCATGCAGACGCAGAGACGATAAATGATAACCCCGCAGCAATAATAGATACTTTCATAACTAATTCCTTTCATGGCACATTTCGAATTCTCCACCGGAGATATGTGCGTTTTGTTTGTTAGGCCGAAGCAGGGTATTACACAAAGCGTGCCCGCTTGATTTTGCCACCGGTCCGCCGCTCATTCGTTTTGCGAGTCAGTGGTGTCGTAGTTTGTCACTTGTTTCGTGTAAATAATTCCCGGTCGGCTTGTGTTCAAATGAGATATCATTGCGACTCAAAGCGATTTATAATGCCTGAAACTGCCGAATCAGCAGGCGCATCGCGGCGCTAATTCGTGCCAACAATGCCGGTTGAATCTAATTGTTCAAGTAGGGCAATACGCGGTCAATGCGGGTCACGTCTTCGCCGCGGCACTCGGTGTCCGCGCAGCGCTTCGAGACATTACAGCCGTTTTTTAATTCAAAGTCGCGTTCGCCTCGAACCAACACGCCTTCCACTTCGCCTGTCACCGCATTAAAGACGGCTGAGCCTGAATTGCCCGCGTACGTGTCGAGGTTGGCCTGAAAGTAATCGAGCAGAACCTCTCGCACGTCGGCTCCTGCTGCGACCTTTAACGGAAGTCCTGAGGGGTAGCCTGCGACGAAAAGAGGATGGCCTTTTGCAATTTCTCCAGATCGTCGAAGTGGAAGTGGCTGGATGTGTTGCACGGGGCGGTCTAGGCGGACTACGGCGAAATCAGCGCCGGCAAATGCCGTTTCAGAGTGCACGAGCTCTTTGCAAGCAAACACTCGGTCGGAGGGCACAGATTTGGGATTGACCCCGGCGATGGGCAATTTGTAGTCAAAAACGAACTGAGTGTTGGTGCAGGTGCTGGCGCTGGAGATGCAATGCCCTGCCGTCACGATCAAGTCAGGACCAACTAAAAAGCCTGAGCAAAAGCCAGCGACTTCTTGATCATAGAAGGGTTCATCGGAGCAAAGGCCCTGACTTTTGCCGAACGGCACAGTATAAATAAATGTTGTAGGTCCATTCGGAGTAAGGTTTGGCTTTCGAATCAAAGCAACAGTCGCATCGGCGAGTTGGCGGACTGCGGGGCTCTGCACCTCGTAATATTCCAACCGGTCATCCTCGCCATAAATTACATTTGGAGTCTGAGCCTGGCTGATGGGTGCAAGTGTGACAGCGAGCATGGCAATAATTAGGATACAAGGTGTTGGGTGCATATCTGGTGCATCGGCCAACTCGAATGTCCACATAAGGCATAGACGAAAGGTCTCGATCTAGGGCGGGTGTGGGATTAGAACGTGCCGATGTAAAAGTGCCAGCGCCAGGGACTTTCGTCTTTTTCAGGTCGAATCTTCCAGGCGATATCAAAAGCTGCAGGTCCAACGGGAGTGTTGAAGCGGATTCCTAGACCTACAGCGTCTCGATAGGAGCGATCAAAGTTGTAGTCGTCGATGTGTACGCGACCACCATCATAAAAAACAACTCCGCCGAAAGCTTCACCATAGAGGGGATAGCGCAGCTCTGACTTCACGAGAAAGTAATCGGACTTATCTTTGATCAGCTTTTGATTGGCTTGCCCCAGTGCAAACCCTGCATTTCCGTCCTTTGGCACTCGCTCCTGTGGGCTCGTGATATCGAAGCCTCGTAGGGTATAAATACCACCCAAGATAAACGCCCAGTCCGTCGGGACGCCACTGCCCTCTTGTTGGCTCAAGTTCTTCACAAAACCGCCTCGGAGGGAGTTGGCCCAAACCCAGCGAGGCGAACCAAGGCGCGTGTAGAACGTGTGACCTCCATCAATCTTTGCAAACTCAACGCCTCCGGAGCTACCAAAGTTGGGATTTGAATAATCCGTCGCCACGCGAGTGAAGGAGCCGCGAGTCGGGAGAAAGGGATTGTCACGATAATCTAAGTCTAACTGCGGCCCCATGGAAGCCACCTGCAAGACATTTGGTGAGCCCTGGACGTTCGGATCAAAGGCTGTGTTGGGCTCCGGCAATTTTCGGCCATAGCGCTCAAAGTCCTTCCGCGACTCAAGACTCCAAGCTTTGTGGGTGAGCTTTAAGTGAGGCGTGAGGTCTCGTTCAAGTGAAAAATCGATGCGATTTTTGATGGTGATCTCGGTGAATTTCGACAACTCCTTTTTATAGTCAAAGACATATTCCGAGCGGGTCAGGTTCACCCGGCCGCGGGTGCGAGTGTCGAATAAAAAGGGCTCTAGATACCCAAGGTTGATCTCGCTCTCGGGATAATTGATTTCTGCTACGTTGGAGCGGATTTCGGCCCGTCCACTGATAGCTCGCGCAGTTCCAAACAGATTGTTATAACTTAACCCGGTGAAACCCCTGAGTGTAAGCTCTCGCTCATTGGTAATACCGCCCCCGAATGTAAAGACTCCGGGCTTGCGGTCAGTTACTGAAATTACCAACGTCCGCTCACTGACCGATGTTCCTTCTTCGAGCGTTCGAACGTCGACGCGCGAAAATAGCCCCATTTTATTTAGTCTAGCGATAGCCTCATCTAGCTTGGTGGGGGTTAAAATCTCTCCGAGCTCGATGTCTGCTTCATTTAAGATAACCTGACTCTTCGTCATGGTGTTGCCGTCAATTACAATGCTATGGACTCGCACTCGTGGCCCTTCGTAAATTTGAAAGGTGATACGAGCCTGGGTTCCTTTGTCGTTGTACTGGATGATATTTTCACCTTCATTCAGCAATTTCATTTCTACAAAGCCCTGGTTGCGATAGAAGTTTTTGAGTTTGTCGATGCTCGCCTCAAACGTCTTTAACTCTAACGGGGTGTTTGCCTCCAGGCTCACAACTTTTGCCAGTTCAAAGCCCGAGAAAAACTTATTCCCCAGAAAATCAAGGGCTCGAATCTGAGTCTGCGGACCCTCTTCTAAAACAATAAAAATGGTGGCTCGATCTTTATCCGTGTTGTATTCAATCCGTGACGATAAAATCCGCGCGTGTAAATATCCCTCGTTGCGCAGTTCGATTTCCATATTCTTAAAGCCGTTTTCAATTGCTTGCCGATTGTAGAATCCCTGACTTGTGAGCTCGGAACTATTATTCAAGATAAAGTCTTGGTAGTATTTGAAGTTGCGAGAAATGCGACCTTCTACCTGAATTCCATCAATGCGAACGCGCGGTCCCTCATTGATTTCATAATAAACTCGGCGCAAAAAAGTGTCTACTACCGTGACAACCCGAGTTTCGATTCGAGCATTGGCAAAGCCCTTTTCTAAATAGGCTCGGCGCAGCCGCTCAGAACCCTCGCTTGCGGGGTCCACATTTTTACGCTCTTGGCTGCGGAGATCCAAAGCTCGGTAGATGTCGGTTGGCGTGAAGAACGCATTTCCGTTGAAGTAGAACTCCCAGCGCTGAGGCTCGCGGATTTCAAATTTAAGGTAGGCCCAGGTTTTTGCAAGATTGTATTTAGGGTCGGGACCGATGACCTCGGCGGCAAGGTAACGGTTGGCAATCAAAAAACTATTGAGATCTAGGAGCATCTGTCGCACACCTTCAGTGGTGAGAATGCGATTTGTTTGAAATTTAAATTTTCTTTGCAAAAGGGCGTTTAGATCTTTGTTCTCTGTTTCAAAGTGCAGGCTTCGGATTCGGCAAGGATCCTTCTCTTGCATGGTAAAGACCAACCGAACATCTTTAGTTTCGGTCTTTTCAAAATTCAATTCAACTATGGCGTTGTAGAAGCCATTTTCACCGTAGAAGTTTTTGATCTTTTCTGCGACGAGCACAGCTTTTTTGCGATCAAAACGTTCGCCAACTTTGAAGTCCAAAAAGGCTCGCAAGTCAGACTCTTTGACTTGTCGTACGCCAGAAAATTGAATGGCTTTAATGAGCCGCAAGGGCTTACCCGTGATCGTATAATCGCCATTTGACGTACGTTCGACAAACACATTTTCATACGTCCCACGCGCCATTAGCCAACGAATAGCTTCGTCGAGCGTGGCTAGTCCAACGTTGTCCATCGTGATCTGAGGTATGTTGGCGACAAGTGACTTTTCGTCGTTGGCATTTAAATCTTTAAAATCCGTGACCCGAGCCGCATGCAAATTCGAGGTCGCCAGTGCAAGCACCAGCAACAAAAGGCATTGAACGGCAAAAGATTTTGGATTGGACGTTCGCATTTATTTAAACTGCACCTTGTACTGTAGGTCCAAACCGAGGACGTTAACGGTCGTATCTTTTTGTTGGTCCCTCAGGTCTTCTCGACCTTCCCATGAGCCAATGACGGAGACATTTTGATTCATCTTGTATTCAAGCTTCACATTGTTATTTTGGCTACCACCAATATTGCTCGACGCTGAGGCGCCAAATTTGGGCGTCCACTGCTTACTCAAAGTGACTTTGGGGGCGGATGCATTATCTGGTGTGGGCTGAGACGAAGACACTTTGACATCGACGCCCAGGCGTTCTTTCACTTGCTTTCCGCCGGCGCGGCTGAGAATAGCCGCGCCGAGTGCCGCCGAAGTGTTGGCATTTTGCAGTTCCGAAGACTTTCGATCATCTGTTCCCGTGGATGCGCCAGTGATACCGAGCGCCAATAGCGAAACAATCTCGCGCTGACCAAGAGGAGGAGTGGAGGTGAAGCTGATTTGGGGTTTTTGCCCGTGCCCTTGTACTAGCATATTCACGTCGTATTGATTTTGGCTGCCGCGACCCTGTTCATCCAGCACGCTTTCCGAAACGCGTGCATTGGCTGTGAGATAGAGTTTAGGGTCATCTGCGGGCGCTTGATTGTACTCAACGAAGGCCGAGTTGACGTCGAATACTTGATCGCCAAAAAAAACTTTTCCGCCAGGTAGGGGGCTAAATGAACCATCTAAGAGGAATCTATCTGGGGTTCCTGTGACTCGGACTCGGCCTGTGACGGTAGCGGCCATGTGCGAGTTTTCTACAGTCACGGGATTGGTAAGGTTGACATCGAGGTTAAAGCTGAACGGATGAAAGCTGGTTTGATCTAGAAAGCGTGGGAGAAACTGACTGGCCTTTACCGAAGCTTGGGCTGCATTGGTTTCACCAATCTCAAAGGTGATTTTTCCTGCAGTTACGAGATAGTCGATATCCATTGTGTAGGGAAAATCATTGCCCTGAATAGCGACTTTGCCTGAGCCTTGGGTACGAAAGTTCTCAGGCAAGTTGAGTTTCACATTATTGAATGTGCCTTTTACGTTCAATGGGCGGGAGTTTTTTAAAAACTCAATCTGTCCCTCGCCTGTGACTTTGCCGCCAGCTAGGTCCGAGCGCAAAGAGTTGAGGACAATCTGATTGCCATTGAACAAGAGATCGGCCCGGATATTCGAAAAGGGATGTGGAAATTCGATGAACTTAGCGTAGCCCTTCTCTAGGTAAGCTGAACCACTGAGCTTTGGCTCGCTGGCGGTACCGCGCAAATCCATGGCAACCGACATATTGCCGCGCAAATCAGAAATGAAAGGAGTAAATAAACCCAGTAAACTTACATCCAATTTTCCGTTCAAAGACGCATTTAGCTGACTGCGCTTCAAGCCCGCAACGGTGAGTTTTAAATAGTTCTCGCCTGATGTGAGTGAAAGATTCTCGGAGTTGAATATCCCTTGATTGGCAACAATCGCCATTGGACGCTGTGACCGTAGCGTTTGACCGACCTTTCTAATCGTAAACTCAGGGATATCGATGCGCCCTGTAGAGTTCCAAAATCCACCAGACTCCGCCTTTAGATCAAGATCCATAGTCAGAGCCGTATTGAAATCCAGTTGCTTGGCCGACCGTGCAACCAACGAAAACAGGTTGGTGAAATCCCACTTGTTCGTCTTTACTTTAACTGCGAAGGGGCCCACATCGCTATAGGGGTAAGTGAATTCAGTGTTGAGTGTATTGCCCAAAAACTGGCCTGAACCTTCGATATGATCTTGCATAAAATTGAGCTTGAAAACCGAGTCGGCAGTCGGCTGGTCGGCAAGAATCATTTTGCTCAATCTGCCATTGAGCTCAACCTTGGGATGAGGCAACTGGCCACGAATAAGGACAGAGAAGTCAGCAATGCCCTGTAAATCTAAGCCGTAGCCTAAAACATTTTCCGATTGCTCCAAACGCATGGTGCGGCCAATCGCGACGGCATCGATCTCGCCCTTGGGATTGATTTGACCTTTGACGTCGATTTTACCCGAGGATTTGCTCAGTGAAATTCGCTGTTGCACAACATGGCCATCAATCGACCGCACGTTGAATAGAAGTTCGTCAAAGGATTCTCTGGAAATTTGGCCCCGATAAAACGATGACTTGAAGGTGTAACTCATGAGATTGAACTGCAGTGGGCCCTCCGCTTCAACTTGGCCCGTCCCTGTGCCGTTCATAAGAAAAGGTAACTGTACTTTTCTTTGAAAAAGCTGCTGCACATTCTTCAAATCCATAAATGGAATTTGTGCACTCATTCGGATGCGTTTTTGTCGGATGTCGAGACCAATCGAGCCATTGTACCGAGTGACATCAAATTGACCTTGCACTCGGTTGAGCATTAAGTGTCCGTCTTTGTAGGTGACTTTGGCAGAGACATTCCCCAGGGGATAGTCCTCCAGCCACAAGTCTTTGCCATCGGCCTGCATGTCGATAGTGGCCCACTCGCTTGTCCCAACGGTCTGACCGGTGAGTTTACTAGTTCCCTCAAATTTGAGGTTCACCAACTGCTTCACGTCCTTAAAGTCCAGCTGATTGGCAACGTAATTGATTTTGAAACCATCGTGATAGTTGATAATGCCCGTAGAAGTGGCATTGGAATTTTTGCCGACAAAAAGTTCGGCATCATACTCCACTTGCTGAATATTGGCTTTAAATGAACCTTGTGCTCGCAAGCTTTCAGCCGCCACCAAAATCGATGCCTTGCTTTTGTCACTGTCACTGTCGACCCGGGCGGATCTCGCCTGAATCTGTGAGGCACAATTGATCTCTGGAGATCCGGGAGGGATAGCGAATGTACATTTGGCCTCGCCTTGAAGTGGCAAGTGAATGGGTACGTTTCCTACCCGGATGTTGCGAAGAAACTGTCGCACTTCAACTTCATGTAGTACCAGCCGGGCCGAGCCCTTGGGGTAGGGCTTGAGATCCATTTGAAAGTCTTTGAGTGCCGCTTTGCCCGAGCTGTTTTTGATCTCAAATTTCTTGGCTTGAATGGATTTAAAATCAGAAGTCACTTCACCGTCTACGTCTCCAACCACACGTCGATCCACCTCTAGCCCGGCAATTCGAAACTTCGAGTCAACGGCAAAGGTGTCAGCTTTTGGGACTCGAACTCCAAGCTCCGACTCGAGTTGACCTGAGAATATGGGGAGATTGGGTTTGACTGAAAAAACTCGTTCCCAAAGTTTAATGTCTGTAAGATTTATTCGTGTTCTGGCGTCAAATTGACCTTTGGTAAATTTTCCGGCAGCGATATCGCCGTAGAACTGACCACTGGCGACTAAATAGCTTTCGTGCGCCTTCAACTTTACCGCAGAAATTTGCACCTCATCGGATTCAATAAGCGTTCTCAACTCTAGTTCTAAATCCAGTGGTTTGGCCGGACCACTGGGCTTCACATAGACACTCGGAGCGTTGAGGTCGATGAATATCGACTTGTAACGATTTTCAAGGGCGAGATCCAATCTGTTCACTCGAAACACAAAGTTCTGCGGCTCCACTCTCCCTTGCACCTGAATGTTCTCCAGCAAAATCTCGTCCACAGGCAGCAGATACAGTTGGTTGAAATTGAATCTCTTAGCCGAAGGTTTTGGCACTCGCTGAAATAGCTCTCGGCGCAAAAACACACTGATGCTTCCATCTCTCAAATAAACTTGGCTCAGTCTAACATCACCTCGGAGGAGGGGCCACAAGGCCAGTTGAAGGCGAATCTCACTCAGGTTGATGGGCGCGAGGTAGGCGTCAATGACCTCGGTTGGTGAGATCGTGACGTTGATGAGTGACACGCTCAGGGGCAGCAAATGAAAACTTAGTTTTTCGCCACTGATGCGAAGTGGAGTTTGAGCTTCGGTTCTTTGTTTTAATTCCTTCAACAGATAGGCTTCAAGTTTAGGCAAATGGTAGTTGTAGGCAAAGCCAGCTGCAAAAGCCACGAGCGCGAGCAATGCCAGTTTGAGCCACAATCCAGTGGAGAAGCGTGGACTTACCGTGTTGGTCAATCCCAACCTCCGCCGTCAGTCCAATCTAAGATAAAGGCATGGGCCGAACGGTATTTTGCACGGACCCGCACAATACTCTGCATGATTTCTAGAGCCGAGGCCTTTTGCCCCAGTTCAAAAAGACATTGGGCGCGCAGGTAGCTTACTGCAAACGTAGTTTCGGGATCGGCTGCGCCTTTCAACTCCAGTTGATTCAGGTGTTCTAGTGTTTCGATAAATCTTCGGGCGGCAAATAGCACCTCAGCTTTCATCCAGTCGCTCGCACTTGAAGGCTCACTCCAAGCCAGAATCTCGAGGGCTCGAGCATAGTCTTCTAAAAACCAAAAAGCGATGGCGAGGTCATACGCAAAACCTCTGTTCTCGATGGCCAGCTGTTCGCCCTCGCGGAGAAAGCATTTTAACATCTCTTGATCAAGTCCTGACGGCGCAGTTCGTGTTCGATCGTGAACGTTGGCTTCAAACTGCAGACTGTTGAGGTGATTGGAGAGCACGCTGCGTGCCCAAGCTTCATCGAACTCAGATTTGAAATTCTGAATTTTTCCGTCGGTGGGGTAGAGCTCCAGTAGGCGACGGAGCAGTTTTCCAGCTTGATCAAGCATGCGTTGGCTCTGGAGAAAATGAAACTTCTCAACCATTTGTTCTTTGTATTTTTTTTGCTCGATCACTTTGAGCTCAAGCTGCTCGTTGCGAAGTGTGGAGAGTGACTGGTCCCACTTGTCCCAACCTTTTGCCGCCAATATATCCGTAAACGCATCGCCACGCTTTAAACCTTTGTGAAGACTGGCCAAGACCGCGCGTCCGGGTTTGATATTGGCTCTTGCACAGCTTTCAATGAGTAGATCGTAGGGCACGCGTTGTTTGTTCTCGAGTGACTTCTGCATCACCTCAAAAAGGCGCGGGAGATAACCACTGTTGTAGAAGAAGTGCCAGTAAGGGCGACGTTCCTCCCAAGTGAGTGTGGCGTCTTGCGTGCGTCGCATGACTTTGCTCAAAAGCTCGAGTTGGGGAAGGTTGCCCAAAAGAAGCTCACGCAGTTCGAGTTCGTTTATCGATTCCAATTTGAAAATGCCTTCCGCAATGCCAAATCCCTAACTTTTTAATTATGTTAGGGATTTTTCAATATCGCGAGGCCTGACCTGACGCGCCAGGGACGTGCTACTTCTGATTCACACGCTCGACGTAGGCCCCGTCTTCGGTATTGATCTTTAACAGATCCCCTTCGGCGATGTGCAGAGGCACCTGGGCAACGAATCCAGTCTCCATAGTGGCAGCTTTGAAGGTGTTGCTCACCGTATTGCCCTTATGTCCGGGATCAGTTTGCACGACTTTCAGGTTAACCGATTTTGGCAACTCAATACCTACAGCGCGTTCGTTAAAGAAAACCACTTTTACCAATAAGTTTTCTGTCAAATAATTGGCGTTGTCGGCAACCAAGTCGGCGTTGAGGGCGACCTGCTCATAAGACGACTGGTCCATCAAATTAAAGCCGGATTCGTCTTTGTAAAGAAAGTTCATATCTTTGAAAGCCACGTCGGGGACTTCAAATTTCTCGCCCGATTTAAACGTTCGCTCAAGATTGGAGCCTGTGATCAGATGCTTCAGCTTAGTGCGTGTGAATTGATTGCCCTTGCCTGGCTTAACGTGCTGAAAATCTACGACGGAGTAGGGCTGTCCATCGATCAGAACTTTTAGCCCCTTCTTAAAGTCACTTAAATCATACATGAGTTTTTGCCCTTGGTTGTCGTGAAGCTAAAATTGATAGTTTAAGTTTGTGCCTATGTAAACCTAAGATTTTTGCGTTTTCAAAGGGTCCCAATCAACCTTAGGTTCCTGGAGGATGAATGCGGCGAAGCAGGTTCTGTAGGAACTCAATCTTTTTTTGTCGCGCCACCATGTGTCTGGGGGGAGGTGGGGCCACCTCAATGGCGGCCGCTAGGCCCTCATCCTCAACGTTTCTGTGATTGATGATTTTAAAGCGTTTGTTGAATTCGGGGTGCGCACCAAAGTTGCGCTCGCCGTGTTGCAAAGTTGCCAAGGCTCGCTCCATATCATTGCGTACAATGTAGGCATCGCAAAGAGAGAGTATGCGCTCGAGCTCAACGCTAAGATTGACGGCCTGGACGGGCTTGAGATCGGTCACTGGCTCAGTGGTTACAGCCTGTGTCGCCTGCAAGGGGCGCATCTCAAAAACATCTTCGTCGAATTCATCTGCCGTCAAAGACTCAAGCTTGCGTACCACTCGTTGCGCTTTTTCATTGTTAGGCGCTAAGAACAACACCATTTTGTAGGATCGCAAAGCGTCTTTCGGACGTTTGGATTTGAGATAACTATCTCCGAGCAGAGTGTGGGCTAAAATATTGTCAGGCGACAAATCTCGAGCTTTCTCCAGTTCATCGATTGCGCCTTGAAGGTTTTCTCGATCTAAAAACACCTTAGCTAATGCTATGCGTCCGCCGCCAAAGTTGGGATTGAACTGCACGCCTCGAACGGCGATGCGGAACGCCTCCTCGAGCAGTCCCATTTTTCGATAGGCTTCTGTGAGAGGCGCAAACAGCTGGGACCGAGGGTCCCTTTCTAAAAGTATCTGATATTTTTCAATGAGTTCAGGCTGGATATCTTGCATCGATTGTAGCTTCCCACCATAATTGGCCAAGGGCAAGAGTGGGGGAGGCCGACCGACATTGAAAGAATTGATTATTGGAATAGATCCGGGGAGCCGAAACACGGGTTACGGTGTAATCGAGGTCTGCACTCAATCGGACAAGCTCAAGCACGTCGCCCATGGCGTGATCAAGCTCAATGAAGCCCACGCCATCCACCAGAGACTGCCTGTCCTGCATGCAGAGCTGACGCAGCTGTTTGCACATTTTTCGCCGTCTTCGGTCGTCATAGAAAAGATTTTTTTTGGTAAAAGTGCCGATAGTGCTTTTAAACTGGGGCACGCTCGGGGAGTCGCCTTGCTCGCTGCGGTTCAGGCTGGTGCCACCGTGCATGAATACGCAGCCCGTTTGGTGAAGAAAGTGATCGCCGGCAGCGGTGCTGCCAGCAAAGACCAAGTGCAGATGATGATTTTTCAGGCGCTGCGCGTCCGCCCCGTGGAATTAGCGTTTGACGCCTCAGATGCCTTGTCATTAGCTGTTTGCCACATGCAAATGCGAGACGTCGCTGATCGACTACGGCGGATGAAAGAGAGCGAGTTATGATTGCCTACTTGCAAGGACGCCCCTTAAGATTTTCATCAGATCACCTGATTTTGTTGGTGCAGGGCGTGGGCTATGAACTGAGTTGCTCCACCCACACGCTGCAAGAGTTAGATGGCAAAGCGTTTGTCGAAGTCTGGGTTCACACCCACGTGCGTGAAGATCAGTTGCAACTCTTCGGTTTTGCCTCTGAGCTTGAGAAGTCCTTGTTCTTGTCGCTGCTGAAGGTGAATGGAGTTGGACCCAAGTCAGCGCTTAATATTGTATCGGGCGCACCGATTGCTCAGATCGTGCAGTGGATTGAGGATGCGAATGTCGGGGCTCTGACCAAGCTACCCAAGATCGGTAAAAAGTCGGCTGAACAAATTGTCCTCACACTCCAGGGTAAACTGGTGCGAGCTGAAGGGGCTACTGCCAATCAGCGATTTGTGGCGCGGTCGCAGATCCTGTCGGCGCTTGTGAATCTTGGTTTTCGAATTGGCGAAGTGGAAAAGGTTGTCGACGCTATG
Source organism: Bdellovibrionales bacterium (assembly GCA_041739415.1). GTDB lineage: Bacteria > Bdellovibrionota > Bdellovibrionia > Bdellovibrionales > UBA1609 > JALHOQ01. Next base: position 11,962 of record JBGSNU010000012.1, read on the forward strand.
CCGCCAGACACAGACCTCGAGAAGGGCTTGCGCCAAGGCCTGCAAGCCTTGACCTCTTAAGCAAAGGAACGCAGATGGAAATCGATCGAGTTTTGAGCAGTGATGAGAGCTTAGAGGATGTGGTTCTGGAAGTCGGGTTGCGGCCAAAAAACTTTGACGAATTTCCGGGGCAGAGCAAAGTCAAAGATAAATTGAAAGTGTTTGTAGAGGCAGCCAAGCGTCGCAGCGAGCCGCTTGATCACACATTGCTTTGTGGTCCACCAGGGCTAGGCAAGACGACTCTCGCACACATTTTGGCAATCGCTTTGGGCGTGGACTTCAAATCGACAAGCGGGCCTGCCCTGCAGCGCAAAGGTGATCTCGCGGCGCTGTTGACGGGGCTCAAGCCTGGTTCGGTATTTTTTATCGACGAGATCCACCGCTTGAGTCGCGACATCGAAGAGTATTTGTACAGTGCTATGGAAGACTTTTTTATAGATATAGTGACAGGCGACGGGCTCGGCGCCAAGTCAATGCGCTTTCAATTAAATCCATTTACTTTAGTCGGTGCCACCACGCGTCCGGGGATGCTCAAAGCACCGTTTCGAGACCGCTTTGGCATCATTGAACGGCTGTCTTTCTATGATCGTGAATCACTCTGTAAGATTTTGTCGCGCTCGGCGCAAATTTTGAAAATGCAAATTGAGCCCGAGGGCACTTTAGCTATCGCGAGTCGCTCGCGTGGGACACCCAGGATTGCCAATCGGCTGCTCAAACGCGTGCGCGATTACGCCGATGTGCATGGCGACGGGACGGTGACTCCGAGCCTTGCAGCCTTCGCATTGGATCAGTTGGAAGTCGATCAACTGGGCTTGGACCCCATGGATCGGCGAATTTTATCTCTCATTTTAAATAAATTTGGCGGTGGTCCCGTAGGCATTGAAACACTCTCGGCCGCGCTCAGTGAAGAGGTTGATACGCTTGAAGAGGTTTATGAGCCATTCCTTTTGCAAGAGGGGCTGTTGCAGAAAACCCCCCGCGGACGGATCATCACCGCCCTTAGCCGGCAGCATCTCAGCGTCACTGAACCGAGTGGAGAGAGCTAACCAAACGTTGAGTCCTTGGGCGACTCGGACTTAGTCGGCAACAGCGACTGCAGACAAAATGATGGAGAGAATAAAGTAGCCTCTCAAAGATCGAGCAAAAAGCCGCCCCACAAGACTCTGCTTCAAACGCAACATATAAACGTCCAATCGGTTTGAGTGTAACTATTCAAATTGACGCGTGTTTGGGCTGCTTCAGTTCGAATGCTGTCGAACCCCACGGCTTTGGCAAACTCACGCCACGAAGTGTTATCGGTTGGTGAAGTGCAGGACTTGAGTCGCGGGGCGACTCATTTTGAGACACATTTAATTGCAGGTGAAAATGTAGTCCGACCATTTGGCTTCGATTCGGCGCAAGTCCCGCACAGTTCGAGCTCCAAGCTGAAACTCCTCTCAAAGTTTGAGGGTCAGCTCTTTTATGGAGCAGCCGATGGGTCAACGTTCGCCTGCGAGAATTGAATTCTTTAGCAAGGCCATCTGCGAGTGCTTATCTGGCAGGGCCCGTGCAATCGTATGAAGTCTTAGAGTAGAAAACCTCATCGCCATTGCGAGAGCAGTGTTTGTAGTAGAACTGCCAGTTGGGTGGGTTTGGTCGGTACGGCATATTTTTGCGAAACACCATGGCATCGGCGCCAAAGGATGCAGGGGCAGCATTGGAGTTGAGATCGTCCTGAGGCATCATCCAGCCGTCAGAGGAGGAAGCGCAGCCCCCGAGTGACAACGCCAAAAGCAATCTAGAAAAGTGGCAAACGAGATTGATTTGGAGTTCTCCCGGTGGATGGTGAGGCTTTTTAAAATAGCATAGCACGAGGGCTTTTCTACAACAGCTGTTGTAAAAAAGTCGATAGGCCAAGCGGTTGAGCAAAAAGCGAAATTAAGTTATATCAATTGGTTAAGGCGCTGACTTCGGACTTTCCTCGAGGCTAGGGTCGTCGATTTATGACGGCACGAGGTTTGTATATAAAAATGAGATCGTGAACCTCTAGATTTTGATCGGGGACATAAGATGTTTCTTCAACGCACCATTCGCGCTCGCACTTCAGTAGAAGGCATTGGACTCCACACAGGTAAGCCCGCCCTTTTGACCTTTTGCCCAGCACCAGTTGGCACTGGAATCTACTTTGTTCGTCGAGATTTGCCCGGTAGTCCCTCGATCTCAACTCAGGCTGAGCGGGTGACGGCCACGAGCATGGCGACCACGCTGGGCGGGGAAGCGTTCTCAGTCTCGACGGTTGAGCACTGCCTTTCCACCTTAGCTGCCTTGAGAATCGACAATTTATTTATTGAACTCGACGGGCCGGAAATCCCGATCGTGGATGGGAGTGCCGCGCCCTTCTTAGAGGCCATTTTGGCGGTGGGTTTGGTGGAACAAGATGAACCTCGTCAGTATGCCTACATCACCCAACCCATATTTATGGGTGATCCTGACAAGCACGCCTACGTGGTTCCGTACAATGGCCTACGCATCACCTGCACAATTGAGTTTTCGCACCCTAAGATTGGGCATCAAAGCTACTCGCTCGATGTGACCGATGTGTCCTTTGCTCGAGAGATCGCTCGTGCCCGCACCTTTGGCTTTTTGCAAGATGTAGAGGCCATGCGTGCCCGGGGTTTAGCCATCGGTGGAAGTTTGGACAATGCGGTTGTGCTGGATTCGAGCGACGTTCTTAACCCCGAGGGACTGCGCTGGGAGAATGAATTCGTCCGCCACAAGGTCTTAGACGCCCTCGGTGACCTGGTGACTTTGGGCATGCCATTGATGGGTCACGTCGTCCTGCATCGTGCCGGCCACGACCTAATGAATCGGTTGGTGCATAAAATTCTCCGGAGCCCAGATCGCTTCCGTCAAATTGAATTGGGGAGCAAGATTCCTTCGGACCATTTGACGGGTTCGTCGAGCTGGGGATAAAACTCTGTTTCGACCGCACAAACAGGAGTGATTCAAATGATCATTGGTGTCCCCAAAGAAATTAAGATTAGTGAAAATCGAGTGGGCCTTACAGAAGCTGGTGTGAAGCAACTCACGACAGAGGGCCATAGCGTATATGTTGAGCAAGATGCGGGCGTTGGCAGCGGTATCTCCAACGAAGACTTTGAGCGTGCGGGCGCTAAAATCTTGCCGACAATAAAAGACATCTACGCCAAAGCTGAAATGATCGTGAAAGTGAAGGAGCCGCTCCCTGATGAATACGAGTTGCTTCGTGAAAATCAAATTCTTTACACCTATCTGCATCTCGCGGCTGAGCCCAAGCTCACTCGTGTGTTGTGTGAGCGCAAAGTGAAATCCATCGCCTACGAAACCATTCAGCTGCCAGATGGCTCTCTGCCCTTGTTAACGCCCATGAGTGAAGTGGCCGGTCGAATGGCCACCCAAATTGGTGCGTACTACTTGCAGAAGGATCATGGCGGCAAAGGTATTTTGCTGGGTGGAGTGACTGGAGTTCGCCGCGGCAAAGTTGCCATTATCGGAGGCGGTGTTGTGGGAGTGAACGCCGCGCAAATGGCCGTGGGCCTTGGTGCTGAAGTCACAATTTTAGATGTAAACCGAGCACGACTTGAGTATCTCGATCATATTTTCCAAGGCCGAATCAGCACACTATACTCCAACGTTGGCAATATCGAGCGCGTTGTGGCGAACGCAGATTTGCTCGTGGGTGCAGTTTTGATCACGGGTCATAAGGCGCCAACTTTGGTGAGCAAAGCGATGGTGCAGTCGATGGCTCCGGGCAGTGTGGTTGTGGATGTCGCGGTTGATCAAGGTGGTTGCATTGAGACTTGCCGTCCGACTAGCCACACCAATCCAACGTATGACGTAGATGGAGTTATTCACTACTGCGTACCCAATATGCCGGGAGTGGTAGCTAGAACATCAACCTACGCTTTAACCAGCGCCACCATCCGGTACGCTTCTATGTTGGCAGAGCTTGGCGTTGAAGAGGCCATTGCCAAAGACCCTTGCCTCTTTAAGGGTTTGAACGTGTACGGCGGATATGTGACCTACAGCCCTGTCGCCAAAGACTTGAATATGGAATATCGGCCCTACCGCCCCAACTAATTTCTTATAAATACAAATGAATGTGACCCCAGTCTTGCGTTTGCAAAACTGGGGTACGACGCGCGCGCAGTCGCTGTAAAACTTCTGGGTGTGGATGACCGTAGCGATTGGCGCGGGCGCTCGCGATGGCGAGACGTAAGTTCGGCAAGCGCGACAACAACAGTTCACTGGTGGAGGTCCGGCTCCCGTGGTGTCCCAGGATCAAGACCTGAATTTGCGCTAGTCCCTTGAGCTGAACGGCCCACTTGTTTTCAACCTTAGCTGAGGAATCTCCCGGAGCCAACAGGCCGTGCCAATGGAGCACCTGGCTGTTATCATTTGAGGTTCTGGCTCGAACATTGACCCAGCGATTGAAGGGTGATGCCGTCGCACACGGTGGAAGTCGATCAATTGCTTTGGATTTGATTGAAGCTCTACGTTGTCCATCGCCTGGTTGTCCGGGTGGTCGATGCAGCAGGCAAATATTGGGTAGAGCAGACTGGGCCCGGCCGACAAACGATAAGTGATCTGAATCCCAGTGACTCACTGAAACTAGATTTAGAGCGTCTCGACAGGCCTCAATAATTTTGGGCCAGGGTGCAAACTCACCTCCCATGTCCAAATGCCAGCAACGGTCTTGTTCACGAATAGTGACCCATTGCCCTTGGCCCACATTCCAGATCACAATTTGGGCTGGAGTTTCGCGCGCACCGAGAGTGGCAAAAAAAGTCGGTATCAAGAAGCAGAGGATTCGAAGGCTATTGTTTTGCGCCACTTGACCTCCAGTAAAAGTAAAAGTGAGTGAACCACGATCGGTAGAAGCAGAAGTGCGCCTGTGTCTATAAATAAGCTGAGTTGAGGTGCTTTTGGGCCATGTTGCAGAACAAATCCCAGGGCGTGCCAAAGCCAATCGGTCAGGGGAGAGATAACGTGCAAAAGCGTCGTAAGCAGCCGCACCGGAAACAGCACGCCCCCAATCAAAGGAGTCAGGGCGCAATTCCAAAGAATGGAGAGCGGTGCGCTCCAGCAAAACGGCAATAAAAAGAGGTAGGATTTTACAGAGACATCGAGCAGCCGTGGTCGAATCACTTGGGGGGATTGAAAGGCGAGCGCGCACATCCAGCTCATCATAAAAGAGCGCGACATCAGCCACGGTGGATAAATAAGGAGGGCTACTAAAATCGTGCAAGCTTCGAGTTGTAGTGCCGTCACACCAATGCGTTGCTTGATTGAGTGGAGAAGCAGCCGATGCAATAGGGCTCGTACGACGGGCGCTTGAAATCCCACCATAAAGCAGTACAGGCCGAGCACCAAATATTGCACTCGACGCGGGAGTGGAGCGAGCCCCGAGGCCAAAAATGCCAGGTGGGACCCAGAGACAACAATCAGATGAATAAGGCCGGTGTCGATGAGGGCTTGTTTGTAAAAGCCGGGAGGTAAGCGAACTCCGCAAACGAGTGCGGCATCCAGCTCCAGAAAGGGCCCCGAGACCAGGAGTCTTTGGCACAGTTGTGGACCAAACTGAGAGATGGTGTCGACCAAGTTGGGGTCGGGTGAAAACGCTTCAATCAGCCAACGCAGCAAGAACATCATGCGTTAGAAAGCCCATGCAAATCTTCACGCAGGTCTATTGAAGTGAGAATCTTAAACAGACTGCATTTTGCAACCGGATCTCGAATTTAAGATTAAATTTAAGATGCCAAAAAAAAGTGGCATTTTTGATATTATGCCAGTAATTTCAAATATTTAAATTAGCTAATATTTTGAGCAAATCGCTGAAAGCCTTGTCTGTACAGAGGTCCAGGGACGTCACTTGGCAGGAAGTCCACATTTAGTGTGGATAAATCCTAACAACTTCCTAATAACTGGGCACATTGCTCTTTGTCGCAATCAAACAGGTGCCTGATGTTTGATCAGGTATTGCAAATGCCCCACAGAGCACTATCATTTAAAGTGGAGCGATCAGGAGTCCAACATGAAAATGCCATTGGTCCATTCGATTTTGACGTTAACTTTCTCCACCGCACTGTCGGCCATTGTGCCGTGCGCATTTGCGGCAAAGCCCTCTTTGCAAAAAATGTTTCCGGAGGGAGAACGCTTGGTCTATACACGACTTGTCTCGGCCTATCGCAGCGGCAAGTTGAGTGAGGTCAAACGGCAAAAAATGGCGCTGAAGCGCAATTACCCGAATAGCATCCATCTCGACAATGCGTACTTAATGTCTGGAATGTTGCAGTTTCAAAGCGGAAGTTATGGCGAGGCGCTTCGTGACTTTCAAGTGGTGCGCAAAGAGTACCCGCAAAGCAACAAACGTCCGAGTGCTCTGTTTGCTACAGCGATGACCTATGAAAAGTTAAACTTAGCTGCACAGGCGCGGGAGGTTTTGCAAAGTTTGATCACCGAGTACCCTGGTAGTCCAGAGTCGCTGCGTGCGGCAATGCAGCTTAAGCTTCTCCCGAGTGTTCAGTCTGTAAAGCCTGTACGATAGGTAGGCTCTTCTAAAAATGTGAAAACCGAACAAGGATGTTCAACGTGCACAGAAATCAAAGTCGACATAGCGAGCCCTTGCGGCTTTCCGCCGATAAAATCCTTGGTTTTGTCTTTTGTCTTGTGACTTCGCCGATGGCCTGGAGCGGTCCTGTCTTTGATCCGCCTGATTTAAATCTTGAATATCAAATGCACCGCGCCTTTCAAACTGGATTGGCGCCAAGCACCCTCGCGGAGGATGACGAAGGCCGGATAGAATCTTACCGTCTACAAAAGGGTGAAACGCTTTGGGGGCTGAGTCACATGCTCTATGGAGATGGCAACTTCTGGCCCAAGGTCTGGGCACAGAATCGCTCGATCACCAATCCGCATTTGCTCAACCCTGGCCACTCTTTACAAATTCTTTTGGGCTCTGAGGATGAAGCACCGGCCTTTCGATTTTCCGAGGGCGACGATGCCGGCGTGGAGCTGGCGGCTTCGGTGATTGAAGAGAGTGAAATTGAAATTCCTGAGCCTGAGGTTCCACCGCGCCCGATTATTCGTATTCCCAACAGCTTTCCAGCTTGGCAAGAGGTGTATCGCCGGGACAATAACGAACTCATTGTGGACGATTCAGGCCTTAAGGCTAAATATGCGGTAGTGCCAGACCGGATTATTTTGGACGGGTTTGTGCAGGACAAGCCCCTTGAGTCGGTTGGACAGTTTTTAGAAAATGAAAACGAATCGGGTTTGCCGACTCCTATGCAATATGTTTACGTCAAAGTGAAGAAGGGGACCGGTAGCGTGGGGCAAAAGCTCTTGATCGTCAAGGATCACGGGCAGCTCCGTAAGCACAATAAAAAACTTGCGGATGACTTTACTGCCCATTTTATCGAAGTGTTTGGCGGTCTTGAACTCACCGAATCTACTCCAGGATCATTTAAAAAACCTAAGGATCAGGCGGATTTTGATATTTACCGCGCACTTATTCTACAGGCGCACAATCTGGCTCTTTCGGATTATGATTTGATTCCGGGAGAAGTGCAGATCGTCGACATGAAGGATGTAGGACCTCTTGGCTCGTCACAGGCGCAAATTGTAGGTTCATCAAAAGACAAAGCCAGCACGCTTTTTGGGCCTGGTGAAATTGTTTTTCTGAATAAGGGCACGAGCTCAGGCGTCGAGAAGGGACAGTTGCTCGACATTTATATGGATCGCTCCCTGCGCAATGCGAGCACTCCGGTTGGAGTTTCCTCTAGGTCCTCAGGTCGAGTGAAGGTTGTTGCGAGTGATGGCAACTGTGCCACGGCTGTGGTTTTGCGAGCTGTGGATGGAATTTTACAAGGTGACAAATTGCAGTCGAGCGTTCAGTCCGCCCGGTTGGCTCCCGCGGATGACAATCGGGCGACGGAGCCGGGTGATTTGCCCGATGTTCCAGAGGATGATCTGGTGGAAGATATTGAAGTGGATGAAGAAGAGGGCGAATTGTCCGAGTAGCGTTTCTGGCTGAGTGAAGCGACTGTCACAATGAGTGTTTTGTTGGGTGGCGAGGGTTGCATGCGATCTCGGCTATGGATGCACGACTTGCACTTTTATTACATGTCCCACTTGGCTTAAAACTTTCACCTCTCGATAATCTAAAATTATTTAGTCGTGAGCTGGATGGTCTATGGCCGGCGCAACTGGTTGAGCAGTTGGTGTCAGCAGAGGCTCGGAGCTATTTTTTGAGTCGACCCGATTGGCAGCGTGAGTCTACTGCCATTTTTGAAAAGAGCACAAGTCAGGGGGTTTGCTGGCTACACAAAGGCCATGGAGACTATCCCGCGCCATGGCGACTGTTGAGCGAGGGACCGCTGGTCTTTAGTTATCTTGGGGAGCCATGTTGGTTGACTCGACCCTTGCTAGCGGTTGTGGGCAGTCGGACTCCAACTTCAGATAGTCTGCTGTGGATGCAGCGTGAGCTTTTGCCATTTTTGCGTGAGAGCGGAGTTGGGGTCGTGAGTGGAGGAGCGCGCGGAATTGATCAGTGGTCGCATCGCTTGTCGATCGACGCTGGGCAGCCCACAGTTTGTGTTCTTCCCTCGGGTCTGTTGGATCCCTATCCGCTCTCCGGTGAATCGTTGTGGCGTGGAATTTTACGAACCGGTGGATGTCTGCTCAGCACGTTTTCTTTACAGCAACCCATGCGCAAACACTTCTTTCACATTCGCAATCGTTGGATCGCGGGGCTTGGAGATCTGTGTTTTGTGGTGGAGGCCAATCGTCGGAGTGGATCACTACTTACTGCCACTCTGGCAAATCAGGAGAATAAGGATGTGTGTACGCTGCCCGTGTCGCCGATGGCCGCCCAGGGGCTAGGCAATCTCGAGCTCTTGATGAACGGAGCCTTGATGATTCGCGATCGACTAGATTTGCAAACTGTTTGGAGTCAAGCTTCGCTCTCCACGTGTCATTCAGTTCCAGTTGCGACGGAGGGTGTTGAGTCCAATAGCTAAAAAGATGACATTGACGAGCCAGAGTCCAATACCCACTGGGAGCTTGCCACTTTGTGCCAGATTGTCGGCTGAGACATACAGCGCCCAATAAGCGATAAGAGTCACCAGGCAGAGCACAAAACCTCCACCGCGCGACGAACGGCGATTGGCGATCGTCCCGAGCCCAACCCCCATAATTGCAAAAACCAGGCAGGCTCCCGACAAAGACCAGCGCCGATGATATTCAATTTCAAGTCGCTTGATTTCTTTTGGAGTTAGAGTTTTGTTCGTCTCCACTTGTGCGGTCAGTTCATCAATGCTCATCGACTGCGGCGATTTCTTCTTTTCAGAAATCTTGAAGGGGTCGAACAAATTGATGTCATAGGTATTGAAATCCACTTTAGTGTACGTGCTTTGTTGAGTTCGGTGAACGTTGCCATCATAAAGGCGAAGCAAAGCGGATTGGCCTAGGGGCGTGGTCTCTTGAATGATCTTTCCGGTCTTGGCAATGATTGTGACGGGCGAGCTGCGATCTTGTTCATTGTAGATAAAAACATCTTTTAGATGTCCAATTTTAGAATCCACTTTGTTGGCGTAAATCACTAGATCAAAAAACCCCTCTGAGAAAACGCCCTCCTTTAGTGTGGCCGTCACTTTTTGGCGTCCGAGCTCATTGATAAGAACTTCAAATTTTCGATTGCCCCACGGGCCTAAATAAAAGGATGTCTGCGCCGACATCACAGTGGCAATCAGCGCCAAAACCAAGGCGGGGAGCGTGAGGTGACCCATGCCTAGGCCGATGGATTTGAAAGCCACGATCTCCGAGTCATTGGAGAGCCTGTTGTAAGTCAAAAGAACACTGAAGAGCAGACTCATTGGCAAAATGATCGGAAGAAAACTGACACTCAGGTAGAGCATCATCTTACCAACAGTTGCGACCGGTACACCGTGTACCAAAACAAACTCGGTGAGACGTAGGGCTTGGAACATCAAAAGGATCGCCGTAAAGACGACGACCCCCATTAGAAAGGCTGGCAGGGTTTCAAAAAAAATGTAGCGAATCGCCTGCTGTCCGCGCAAATTCTATCCTCGAAGCGAATCTCTGGTTAGAGATGACTCGCGTTGAATGTGCCCACCGCTTCAGGTGATCCAATGGCCTTGCGCACGGCAATAGCCATCTTCAGGAGAGGCTCAATGTGATCAATCAACAACTGCGAGGCCGCATCACACTTGGCTTCCATAGGCCGAGGATGGGTCTCTAAAAACAGTGCATCTGTACCAGCGGCTACGGCTGCCAACGTCAAATGGGGCACGAACCGCGGTTCGCCTCCCGCAGGATCGGCGCTTGAAATTCCGTAGAGGCGCACGACGTGGGTGGCATCAAAGCAAGTGGGTGCACCCAATTGTTGCATCACAGGAATAGAGCGCATATCGGCAACTAAGCGGTTGTAGCCGAAGCAAGCCCCTCGTTCGGTTAAAAGAACATTGGGATTGCCGGTAGAGCGTATTTTATTTACCGCGCTGTCCATAGTCTCAGGCGCGAGGAACTGACCTTTTTTCACATTGATGGGTCGGCCAGTTTCTCCACAGGCCAAAACCAGTGAGGTTTGTTGGCACATGTAGGCCGGGATTTGCAACACGTCGACGTGGTCGGCAACCATAGAGATGTCCTCTGTGCGATGCACGTCGGTGAGGACGGGAATGCCAAATTCTTTACGCACACTTTGCAAAATCTTAAGCCCCTCTTGGCTCATCGGGCCCCGCCAGTTTTTCTCACTCCCGCGATTGTCTTTTTCATAGGAGGATTTAAAAATTAGGCCGATCCCGACACGCTGAGTGATTTCCACCAACTTTTTTGCAGTCTCAAAAATCAACTCTTTCGAGTCAATCACGCACGGCCCTGAAATTAGGGCTAGAGGTTGGCCATCACCGACCACAATGGGCGTACGTCCCGAGTCGACAACAAAGCGGCGTTTGGGGAGTTCGACCGTTTCCATTCGAGTTTTTGCGGGTGTGGGCTGGACTGAATTCATATCACTTCTCTTTCTTGTCCCTTGGATTTGAGAGGACCGTATTCGCTTTTATAGTCAGGAATGCACGGACTGTCTAGATCGGTTGTAGGAATCCGCTCGCGAGCGTAGGCTAGTCCGCCTAGACCTTCGCCTCACGCTGGCCGTAGGTGCCGATTTTTAGCTCTGCTCTGGTCGCTGAAGTTGACCCCGATCGAAAGGGGAAGTCATACTAATATCAAGATGTTGCGCATTTTGCTCGTACTCGAAGACTATGGTGAACTGATGTTTCTTCAAACCGTTTTGAAGAAAATCGGTTTTGATGTCGACGGCATACAAAATCCCCGTGGTTTTCAAGAGGCTGTGCTTCGTCTAAACCCCGAGATAGTGGTCATGACCGCTGGTGGAAAGCGAGTCAATGGCCTTGAGTTGAAGCGAGAGCTTCGGCGTGTGGGGGGCATACCTCGGATCGTTTTGATTCGGGCAGCAGGAGCGTCTCCAGCTGATGATGGAGATGTAGACGGTTGGCTAGATAGCCCAGTCAGCGCCAATGCCTTGCTGGCCGAAATTGCTTTGCGCTGCGGCTTAGATCCACAAATGTTGAACGACAAGTTGCTGAAACTTCGCCTTCGAGAAATGGAAGCTGAGAAATCCCGCACTTTAGAGGCAAAGGATCGAACAGAGCCTGTTTACAACGGTGAGGTAAAGACCAACTCTAGCGCTGCGCCTACGTCTGTGCCCAGCTCCGTGCAGCTGGTGCCTTCGAGCATCGGCAGTTCCGAGCGGTTGGCGCGCTACCAAAAGTACCTCACCGAGGACATTCCGCCGATTAAGGGATTTGCAGTGAAAGACATCCAAAATAAAATTCGAGAACTGCGGCAGCTAGAGAGCTCCACCGAGTTGGCAGATTTGGAGCGAGAGAGACGAGCCTTCGTCGAACACTTGTTTCGTAAAAAATCTTGAAAGTCTTTTGGCTCAGGCGCTTTTGCGATTTCGCCCACTCAAGCCATCAATAAAGGATCGCACCTCTCGAGCGAGATCTCGATTGCTGCCCGAGCGTTCTAGGTCGGACCTCAGGCGTTTCAATTCGTGGCCGGCGATATTCAGGCGGGGCTCGAGGATGTGAGCGGTTCGGTAGGCCTCAAATGCCTTTTTGTATTGGCGTTGGCGGCGCAGGCACACCCCTTTGGCCATCATGTACGCGGCGGAATGGCGCTCTTCGGGTGGAATTTGATCGAGGCGAATGGCATTGTAGTGACGGTCGCATTTTAACCCGGCCCACAAGCGATAGGCTTTGAGATCTCGCACCTCAATTTTACGATCAATCAAACGCTGCAGTCTTTCTGCCGCCGGCCGATACTGGCCCTCTTGGAGCTCCAGAACTGCAGCATGAAAAATAGGTTCAGATTCAATAGCCTCTTGCGCGCGCTTCGATTGCAAATCGTTGAGGTACTGAGTGCGCAAATTTTCATCAGAGAACGTGGAGTAGATATGTTGAATATGAGCGAACACGTGACCGGCTTTTTCACGCAGGTCAGGAGGACAGGTGGAGGGTAGTGCGCTAGGCTCAAAAGTTTCTTTTAGACTTTCATAGGCGCGACTGACTTCGCGCTGATGCGCTTTCTCACCCACTCCCAAAAACTGAAAGTAGTTGAGATTTTTAATGTCTGCAGACAGTCGGTCCAAGCGCGAACTGAGAAAGCTAAAGTCCTCTTTTTCATCAACGCGACTACCGATAAATGCGGTGCTGTTGATAAGGTGGACAAATAGCGGCCCGAGATCGCTCGCGGTGTTGAACGTTTTGTTGCTTAATATTTTTTCAATGCGTTGAACGCCTTTGATTTCGTTGTGATACACGCCATCGAGTTGAAAGGCGCCCCAGACCATTAATGTCGAGTGAATCCAGTCGGGTGTCACCTTTGAATTGAGCCAGTCGGATTGCAGGCTCTCCAATTGCTCTTGCGGTAAGATCTCTGTGGGGGGCGGATAAGGTTTGTTGGTCCATTCAAGGCTCACCACGTCGTCTTGCACCGTTTGGCTAAGGCGAAGTGCCAGTTGTTCTGTGATGATGATTTGAATGGCATGGGGGCTCAAGCTCATCGAGTCGATTAACTTTTGCCCTAGCATCTTCTGCGAGGGACTGCTCAAAGCCTCAAGTACATCCTCTGGCGCGACAAAGCCTTTGCTGATGGCGAGACTGCCAAAGTAGGACTCTTTGTTTGGGGTTTTTACGGCGAACACTTGGCCCTTGTAAAAACTGACGCTGCTGGAGTCACCGATCGCCGAAGTCAAATTGAGATCGCCTGTGAGTTTGGCCTGTTGAATCCGCTGATAGAGCTTGATCAAGTGAAAGGCGTGTTGGGTTGACTCCTCTTTGAGCAAGTCGATGAGCTCTTTTTGAGAAATGGGCTCTGCGCCATAAAGTCGGAGAATGGGTGGGCGTTCCGGCGCGATCAAGTGAGACAACTGCCCCTCAACCGCCGAGACCAAAACCTGCAAGTCATAGGGCTTTATAGAAAATGATTCGGCCTTGGTCTTCTCCATGGCTTCATGAATAAATTTGCGATCTTTATAAATGCCAGACGCCAAAAAGACTTTGGGTTGATAGGGCACTAGATTTAGGATCTCTTCAACCAAATCAACACCATTCATTTTGGGGAGCATACAGTCCACGATCATCGCATGAAACTCGGTGTGCTGGGCCTGCGTTAGGGCAGCCACGCTCGATTCCTTCCAGATCACGTTGTAGCCGGTGCGGTTGAAGGCCTCTTCCAGAGCTTTGCCTTGGGTTGTGTCGTCTTCCACAATGAGGATATTGATTCGACTCTTGTCCATCCACTGTCTATCGGCTTTTCTGCGCAGAATATGATGGACCTTGGTCGCATATCTTCACTCATTGTGCTCTGCGCTAAAAAATGGCTCTCTTGCTTGAGGTGTCTCGTCCTGTGTATTTTGAAGGTCCTACAGAAGGAGATCCCCAATGGCTTCCACACATGCTGTTACAGACCAAAGCTTCGAGACCGACGTCCTCAAATCGAGCATTCCCGTACTTGTCGATTTTTGGGCCGAATGGTGTGGCCCTTGTAAAGCGCTCGGCCCAAAGCTCGAGGAAATTGCCGGAGAAATGACCGACAAGGTGAAAATTGCCAAAATCAACGTCGACGAAAATCCGACGATGCCCGCCAAGTATGGAGTTCGAGGCATACCCACATTGATTTTGTTTAAAGACGGCAAAGAAGTGGATCAAATTGTTGGCAATCATCCAAAAGAAAACATCGTCGCACTTTTACAAAAGCACTCTTAGTTCGCTAAGTCTGCCGGCAGCCGACCTGTTTTAGTTAGAACAGGTAGCGTCGGTACGCGACGGAGGACAGGAGACCCATGGCTGTCATGGTGGTGAGCATACTCGAACCACCATAGGAGAGTAGTGGCAGCGGCACACCCACAATGGGCATAAGACCTGTAACCATTCCCATGTTCACGAACATGTGCCAAAATAAATAGGCGAGCACCCCGACCACAATGAGTGCCCCTGTTTTGTCCCTCGCTTGTATCCCGATTCGCACAGCCATTAAGTAAAGGACTAAGAACAAACCTAAAGTTGTGAGGCTGCCGATAAACCCATGCTCCTCACTGAGCACACTGAAGATAAAGTCCGTGTGTCGCTCGGGCAAAAACTCAAGTTGCGACTGGGTGCCTTTGCGAAACCCTTTGCCCAAAACCTGCCCGCTACCCACAGCGATTTTAGACTGAATAGAGTTGTAACCCGTACCGCGAGGATCTTTACCGGGCGAGATGAATGTGAGAACGCGGTTCTTTTGGTACTCCTTGAGGCCAAAGTTCCAGACAATGGGAGCCGCAATAGCAGAAGCGATGATCGCAAAGATCACAATCGCCCGATTCACACCCACAAACAAAAACACACAGGAGCTAATAAACAACAGCAGCAGCGCAGTCCCTAGATCGGGCTGTTTCACCGTCAGCACAAAGGGCAGTAGAAACAAGATTGTTGGCCAAGCCAGTTCACGCAAGCCCATGCCGCCGGTTTGATCTCTTTGTGAAAGGATCCGGGCAAACACCAGCACCAGCGCCAACTTCATTGTTTCAGAGGGCTGATAGCGGAAAAACCCCAAGTCCAACCAGCGTGTGGCACCAAGTGACGTTTTTCCGACAAAGCTAACTGCCGCCAGCGCAGCTAAATTTAAGCCATAGATGACATAGGCGAATCGAGTGAAGATTTTGTAATCCACCAAAGTGATAAAAAGGTAACAACTCCAGCCCACGCTGAGCCAGGCCAACTGCATCCAAAAGAGATCCATCCTAGTTTTAGAGAATAAGCCGTGGGTGGCACTGTACAGATTGATTAGCCCAATGAGATTGAGTGCCAAAATTACAAAGGCCAAATTCAAGTCTAGTCGTGAAAACCGATTTCGAGATTCAACTTGCAGGCCTGAGTTCAGCAAATCCCCACCTATTCTCATTCAGACTCCTCCGAGGGCAATGTGGTCACAGGTAGTGAGGCGGGCGCTTTCACTTTTAGGCCTTTTTCTTTGGCCGCTTTGATGAGTTCGGGATGATATTTTTCAAAGTAAGCTTCCATAATGTCACGGACCACAGGTGCGCCTCCTCCGGCTCCGCTGCACGCGTGCTGTGCCAAGACCGCAACAGTTATTTCAGGATTATCGTGAGGCGCAAAGGCGATAAACCAGCCATGGTGACGTAAATGCATGGGGCGAGAGTCACAGCGTTTGTAAATCTCTTCGGCTGACCAAGATCGAACCTGCGTTGTGCCGGTCTTTCCCGCCATTTCAACACCAGTGAGTTTTGAGCCTCGAGCTGTGCCGGCGGTTCCGCTCACCACGCGACGTAAACCCTCTTTCACCGACAGAAAATAGGATTTGTCAATTGTGACCCCAAAGTCATTGGGCTGAGTGGCGTCTCGAAGAACCTCTGGCTGAAACTCTTGTAGCACTTTGCTTTCAGAATCCAGAATTTTTTTAATCAACATGGGCTTTACAACTTTGCCCTCGAGAGCTATGGCGTTGTAGGCTATCGCCATTTGCAAAGCCGTGACCAAAACAAAGCCTTGGCCAATCGCGTTGGAGAGGTTCTCCCCAGGCTGCCATTCTTCTCCCAGTTTTCGGAGCTTCCACTCAGCCGTAGGGATTAGGCCAGAGACTTCGTTGTTCATGCTAATACCAGTCTTTGCGCCAAGGCCTAGCAACTTTGCGTAAGGCGCAATACGATCTATGCCGAGCGCAATCCCCATCCGATAAAAGAACACATTGCTAGAAACCTCGAGCGCCTTAATTACGTTGATATAACCGTGACTGGTGTTGTGTGATTCGTGATAAACACGTCGGCCCAGCTTCAATGTCGAAGGCGAGTTGACCAGAGAGCTCGTCGAGATCACCTTCTCTTGCAGAGCTGCCAGCGCCACTATGGGTTTGAAGGTGGAACCAGGTGAAAAGTGATCTTGAATGACTTTGTTGCGTAGGGGACGGTAGGGGTCATTGATGAGCTGCGACCAAATCTGCGGCGGGATACCCGTTGAAAAGGAGTTTGGATCAAATGACGGCGTATTGACCCAAGCGAGGATTTCGCCGTTCGAGCGCATGGCAATTACGCCGCCAATGCGCGGTCCGATATGATCTTGGCGATGCATGGCCTTAAACGCAGCCTCTTGAATATCTTTATCAATGGTGAGCATAAGGTTGTTGCCGCCGATAGCGGGCAAAGGTTGAAAACCGAAGTAATCGTCTTTGTCTCCGGGGGCCTCTCGCCCTCGCGCATCGACTTCAACGTAGCTTACACCATCGCGACCGCGCACGATTGTGTCCCAATTTTCCTCAAGACCACTTTTGCCGATGATGTCGCCTTGCTCAAAAGTGAACTTACCTTCATAGCGTTCATTGTAACGAGGGATTTGCTCTCGTGAAATCTCACCCACATAGCCAAAAAGCTGGGCGCCATTTTGTGCCAGACTGTAATAGCGGAGAATATCCTCGTTGATATTCAAGCCAGGGTGATCCCAACGCAGCAATTTGAGTTTAAAGACTTCATCCAAAGAGATGTTGTCGCGAATTCGCAAGGCGCGAAAGGGACCGTCGCGTCTCTGGCTTTTGCGCACATCCTCCGCGATTCTCCATCCGGGGATGTCCAGAATAGAACCCACGGCCTCCGCTGTTTCATCAAGCTTTTTTGCATACTGAGGGGAGATCGAGGCATCAAAACCCGGGAGGTTGTCGACCAAGACGCGATTTTCTCTATCCAAGAAGAGCCCGCGCGGAGCTGGCAACTTGGTTTCTTTAACTCGGTTCTTCTCAGAAAATCGGCGAAGCTCAGAACCCTGCAGGATCTGCAAATACCAAAGCCGACTTGAAATTAAAAAACAGCCGGCCAGAATCAACATATACAAAATCTTGTAACGGGGCAGGAACTCTTTGGCTTCGTCTTCTGACGTCTTGAGAAAATCGCTCATCGGGGGCCCACTCGAGTTTCACTGCCTGCATCTTGTGAGCTCACTCGATCCATCCACTGATACAGTCGATAAATTGGCGGGCTGATCACCACCGTGAGTCCACTTGAAATCAACCAGTCAAAAATCTCCGGCACAAAAACAGGGTTTTTGTCCAACCATCTTGAGCAGATCCAGAACAGAACAGGAGCGAGCACTGAAGCTACGGCTACCATGAGCATAAAGTAGGTGGCGCCTCCCCAATACACGCGCTCTCGTATCAAAAGCAGCACCACCATCATCCCTAGACAAAATATCAAAAAATTTTCAAACGGAAAGAGGGTGTACTGAGCCACGGCGGCACAAAGCAAATAAACTGAAAGTGTGGCCTCCCAAAGCGGACGAGTCACACTGACATACACCAAAAGTATGAGCCAAAACATAGGTGCTGGAAAGCTACCAAAGACTAAAAACCAAAGAGTGGTTTGCGCGGCAGTCAGGACAATTGCCGAGACCACCATCATCAACAGACCCAATAGCCAGTACCATGGGACCTTCAATCTTCGACTCCTTTTTCAGGCGGTGGGCTGAAGTCTTGATTGTTGGCGTTGAGAACAATAAACAATTCCTCTAGATTCAAAGGTTCAATCGCGGGCTTGATTTCGACTTCTTGAGTGAGGCCATATCGACTTTTATCAACAGACGTGACCGTCCCAATCGGAAACCCCTTCGGAAAGATATTGAACAGACCCGAAGTCACGACCAGATCGCCAACTTTAATGTCATCACTGCGCTTGAGGTACCGGAGCCGACAGTCGCCACGGCTCAATCCCTCCACCAGGCCCCTGGCGCGCGACCTTTGAGCGATTGCGTCAATTACCGCATAGCGATCGGTTAAAAGAATGATTTGCGAGGAGGCTTTTTCAACTCGATAGGTGTAACCCACGATACCTCCAATCGTGAGTGCGGCCATGTTTTTTTGAATGCCATGGTCAGAGCCTCGATCAATAGTGATGGTGTTGTGATCGGGCAGTAGATCCCGACCTATCACTCGCGCCGCCAATAGCTCCATTTTTGTGCCTTGCTTAAACCCGAGGAGCTGGTTGAGTCGCTCATTCTCTAGTTTTAACTCGGTCATCGCACCCAGCTGGGCATTCAGCTCGGCCAGTTGTTGATTGAGCTGAAGATTCTCTTTTTTTATGGAGATGAGGTCTAAATAAAGTGCGGTTGTGCCTCGCACCCCCGAGCTGAATGAAGCAAAGCTTCGCTGCAATAACCCACCGGCAAAGGTAAAGGGCTTGGTGAACCAAAGCTCCTCTTCAGAGTTTCGCTGCATGTTAACGGCCATCAGCGGTACAATCACTAACGCAATTGTGAGGAACACTTTTCGTAAATCAAAGGTGAAGAAGTTCATGTCTCAATAGGCTAGAGGTACTTCTGGCAATTGTCCAGTGGCCACCTCGTGGAATTTGCGGCATATTGTCCTTGATAAACGAACAAAAAATTTGGAATCTGAGCAACGACTTGCCTGCCAATTCACCAGTAGAACGCGAGGATCACGACCATGTCTGACAAAACGAGTGCACCCGGAAGCAAAACCTCTTCGAAGAATGCGTCCTCCCACAACGCAGCCGAAGACAAAGTTCGGACTAAGGTGATCAAACGTAGCTTTAAAAAGTGGGTCGCGGCATTGCTGTTTGGCGCCATTATCATCGTCTTTGTGTTTTTTGGCATGGATCCGGGGACTCAGTTTGGTGATGCCACAGGTGGTGTCGCCGCAATGGTTAACTCCACGCCCATCACCTTAGCGGAGTACAGAACTCGGGTCCAAAGTATCGAAGAAAACGCTCGCACTCGATTTGCGGATTTTCCCGAGCCCCAACGGCGAGCGTTCGCACAAGAAATGCGACGGCGGGCATTAGACGACTTGATTGTCGCCGAGCTGATTTACCAAGAGGCCACTCGTCGCGGGATCACGGCGGCCGATGCGGAGGTGAGAGATTATATTCTGCAGATTCCATTCCTGCAGGAAAACGGTCGCTTTGTGAAAGAGCGTTACAACATGTTCCTCGAAAATATGGTTTTGACCAGCGAGGGTTTTGAGCGCCAAGTTCGCAAGCAGATTGTCGGTCAAAAACTGCAAGAGTTGTTTGTGGGTTCTGTGTACCCAGTTCAGGGTGAAATTGCCCGAACAGAGAGTTTAGCGAGTCAAAAGGTCAACGTGCGCTTTGTCAGCCTGCGCGAGGAGGATTTAGAAACCTCGGGCGCGCTCTCCGCCCCTGAGATTGCCAAATTTCAAGAGTCCAATGCCAAGGCGATTGAAGCTTACTACAAAGCCAACCAACCTGAGTTCACGCGCAAAGAATCGGCAAGGGCGCGGCATTTGCTCGTGCGCGTCGACGACAAACGATCTCAGGCTGAAGCGCTAAAGGTCATTGAGGGTCTCAGAAAAGAGGCAACTCCGCAGACTTTTGCGACTCTGGCCTCGAAGCATAGCGACGATCCCGGTTCAAAAGCTAAGGGCGGGGATCTGGGAGAATTCAGTCGGGGGCAAATGGTACCTGAATTTGAGAAAGTGGCTTTTTCGATGAACGAGGGCGAGGTGTCTGCACCGGTGAAGACCGATTTTGGCTACCACTTGATTTACTTAGAAGGTAAGTCGGCCGCGGGAGTTCAACCATTGGCCTCCGTAAACCAGGCGATCGCCCGCAAGCTCTTAGCGCGGCAAATGAAAACTCAGTTGGTCGATTCGGCAAAAAGTGCCATTGCCTCGGGCGCTAAAAAAGATGTTGAAGCCTGGGTCAGTAAGTCTGGCTTAAAATGGGAGCAGACGGGTGAGTTCGATTTGGCTAGCGACACTGTGCCTAAGCTCGGCGGCGACAGCAAAGTTTTTGATGCCGTCTTGAAGCGAGGGAAAGCGGCCGGTGTGGTACCTGAGTTGCTTTCAGTAAATGGCGCTCAAACAATTCTTGAAGTGACCTCGTGGCGAGAAGTGCCCACAAATGGGGCGTTAGACAAACTCAAAGGCGCCCTTGCGGAGAATGATCGCATGGTTGCCTACCGTCGGTCCTCAGGCCTCATGGAAACCTGGGCAGGCGAAATTGAAAAAGCGGCAAACGTCGATAGAAATCCTCGCTTAACGCAATAGTTTTACCACCAAACTTCACGCCTCTTGCTGTCTCAGGTTGAAGCGCAGGAGGGCCGTGGTGCCTAGATCTGAGTCGAACAGTTTCGCAAGTTGAGAGCAAATTCTCTTACTGATTCGCAGTTTTGTTCCATCGATAGAATCTACGTTTCCATCAAAGGTATTTAGTCCAACCTCTTGTATACTGACAGGGTAGAACCTACACCCGTAGTCCGTAATCTGGAGGGATGGTCACTTGCGAATATCGAAATGTAAGGTAGCGCAGAGCACTCGCACTTTTGTCGTTTTGACGCTGCTTCAGTTCAGTGCGACGGCTTTTGCTCAGTCTTTTGTTCCCGGCGAAGTCATAGTCCGTTTGAAGAGCGAGCATGGCACAGCTGCAAGCTACACCTTTATGGGCAAAGCCAGTGCGGATAAGGCCATGACGCTCAAACGTTCGTGGAGTAAGCTCAAGATTTATCACTACTCCCTCCACAAAAGTAAATCGGTTGAGCAGTCACTCAAAGAGCTGAAGCAAGACCCAAATGTGGAGTATGCTGAGCCCAATTACTATTTAACCAAATCGGATTTGCCTGGATTTCATCAGTCCTTTACAGCGGCGGAAATTCGGGCCTCCAGCGTGCAAGCCCAATCGGTGGTTGCCACCGACGCGAATATTGGAATCCAATCTGTTTGGTCGAACAACTCCGGTGTCCCTGCAAAGCGTCCCATAGTGGCGGTGATCGATACCGGTCTTGATACCGACCATTCAGTTATACAGGACACCGATGCTCTTTGGACCAACACAGGCGAGATTCCCGGCAACGGTAGGGATGACGATGGCAACGGGTACATTGATGACGTGCACGGCTGGAACTTCGTTGACGGCAATGGCACCATTTATGACGACGACAATCACGGCACTCACGTCGCTGGAATTATCCTGAGTGTTGATCAAGATATTTTTGCGGATCCCTTACGCAGATCACGGGTGCAAATCATGCCGCTAAAATTTTTAAATGGGAACGGAGTGGGCACCACCTCTGACGCCATCCGCGCCATCTACTATGCGGCGAACAACGGGGCCTCGATTTTGAACAATTCTTGGGGCGGCTCCAGCTATAGCTATGCCCTGGCTGAGGCGATCGCCTATACCTATACTAAAGGCGCTCTGTTTGTTGCAGCGGCCGGCAACAATGGCGGCAACAACGATGCCGCGCCCATGTACCCTGCAAGCTACGACATTCCGAATGTCATCGCCGTTGCGGCAACGACGGACTACGATTACCTCGCTTCATTTTCAAACTATGGCGACAACACCGTGCACTTGGGCAGCCCAGGAACCTATATCTTAAGTACAATTGATGGCGATGACTTTGGAACTTCGAGCGGCACGAGTATGGCGGCCCCATTTGTGGCGGGCACGGCTGCGCAAATGAAAGTGGAGTCGCCGAATATGCTGGGTTATCAGCTGCGCTCCATCTTGATGGGTGAGACCACAACGGTCGCGCAACTCAATGGCAAGGTGCAAACGAACGGTCGCTTGGATTCATTCGGCGCTGTGGCTTATGCGAAAGTCGCCACAGTTTCTGCCACACAGCCGGCCTACAGCGCCAATTTTGGCGATCGTGACTTGGCTTCGAGCATGGCAGGGGGCGCTGGCTGTGGACTTGTGCACAAGCTCAACCAAGGTGGCGGTCCTCCAATAGGTGGCGGCACAGCTTTGCTGGTGCTAGCACTCACGGTGTTGCCAATTGCAGTGCTGCTCGTGCTGCGCCGACAATCGCCAGAGAACCGACGGCAGTATGAACGCTTCAACATCAACAGTGATGTGCGCATTAGTGTCGGTGACCGTGAGTTGGTGGGTTCGATTAGCTCACTTTCTCTCGGTGGAGTGCAGCTCAACACGTCCGCACTGTTACAAGATGGCGGTCTTGTGTCGATGTCTATCAGTTCACCCGACGGACAAGAGCGGGTGGAGGTTGCAGGGCGCGTGGTGTGGTCTGATGCGAATAAGTCCTATGGCGTCGCCTTCGATCACGCTCCTCAATCCGTGCTCTCTCGCTTGTCGGATTGGACGCAAAGCCTCAAGCGCGCCGCCTAGTTTAAGCGGTGGCGCGTGATCTTATTTTAGGCAGCGCAGGATGAGCTGCGCCGTTCGCGGAAGTCGGCCAGCGTAAAGATCCTTGGTGCAGGCTTCCCAGCCCCTTTTCAAATCTTGGCGATCCTCCAGGCTCAGTCCTTGGTCCTCCAGCAGTTCGTGCAAATGCGAGTGGCATTTCACGCTCAGTCGAGCCATATTCACTCGGTCTTTGAAGACAAAAGGGTAGAGGAGTGTGAGGCGCACGCCGAGTTCGCTTGTCCCTTGGTAAAGCTCGCGCAACTCTTCGTCTGTGAATATTCGTGCACTCAGTTGCATCTGCTCGGATTTTATCAGCCCAGCGAGCTGTGAAGGTTGGCACTTTTCAAAGACGGGTTTAACCGGATTCTGTGTAGCGCCCGCAAGTGATAGGTTATTTAGAACTAAGCTGATCAAGATCAGACAAGATTTCCAACGCAAATTGTTCATTGCCAATACCTCATCGGAGTTCCACTGAGTTCATTTTCAACAGCCTTAGCCGCATCACAGGTCGGCGGAGTGCCAGTCGGATACCATCGCTCAGGCGCCTCATAATTTCCAACTGTGAGGCAGCGTCGTAGCGATTTGATATAGTCTCTCATTTCTTTCAGATCTTCGTCTTTACTGTTTTCGAGCGCCTTTATCATGGCTGTAAGGCTGGTCGGAGTCGCGAGGTTTTTTAAGAGCTTATTCACATTGCCGCTCCCGGCATTGTACGACGCCCCCAAAATTAGCATTAGGTTGATCGCCGCTTCAGGTTCCTGAGCTTGCATTTGCTCGGCATTCAGCTTGGCAAAATTGGACCCGAGGTCAGACAGGTTTTCTCTGAGCAAGAACCCTGCTGCTGCGATGCAATTCTGCGGTCGTCGAACGCCAACAGAGCTGAACGTGGTGGGTATTTTTGTTATGGGTTTGCCTTGCCCGTCGACGTAGCGTTTTTGCTCGATAAGTGTATCAAAGTTGCTGTTCCACATCCCAAGTAGATCGTCGTGTTCGATGTGGGTTTGCCACAGCTGCCTATCGTTCGAACTGATATCTGGTTGCTGAATCTGTTCTCTAGTTTTTTGGATTTGACCCAAATCTCTTCTACGATTTGTCCACCCCAAGATTCGAGAAATAGTGTCGCGAGTTTGAGGCATGAATTGACACATCCCTTGGGCTCCTACTGGGGAGTCACTGACATCTATGTCAAACTTACTCTCCTTCATCAGAATGCACTGAAACAGTTGTGGAGGTAGAGCAAAAGCGTCCGCGGTGGCCTTGATGTAGTGGCGGTAGGTGTCTCGATAGTTAACCAATTGCTCGGGATTGTCGGCGATTTGGCACTCGATGTAGCGGTCGACCTGCTCGGGGTTTCTGAGCGTATTTAGCGAATCGGCTAATACACTTGCGATTCCCCGCAAGTCGTCGGTTTGGCAGGCCATACTGAGTCCGTACTCGCTACAACTTCTACAGCTGGACTGCAGGGCCACGTCTGAGTCTTGCGCATAGCTAAACCGCATGGTGAAGGCGGCAAGGCAAAGCCAGATGATGGTCGTGTTGCAAAATCTCAAGGCTGACATTTAAGGTGGTTCGGTTTGTCCAAAGCAGAAGTTAACGGCTGAGAGTCCTCTAGGGCCTTTACTGGACTCTGCAGGGGCGTGGCCGTCAAAAGCGAGGTCCACCAAAGAACAAGTGGCCTTTTTTTGTTCATAGTAGTATGAACAAAAGGTGAGAGCTCGTTCAGGGCACCACGGGAGTTTTTATGCAAGTCGTAGTCGTGTTGGGCAATCAACTGTTTGACCCTCGATATTTAAAAAATCACAAGGTGGACCCAAAAACGACCGTGTTTTTTATGCGAGAGGATCGCGAGCTCGCCACCTACTACAAGTTTCACAAACACAAGATCATCTTCTTTTTTGCATCGATGCGTGCGTACCGAGAGGAGTTGGTGGCTCAGGGCTATAAGGTTCACTACGAAGAGTTAAACGACAATCGATTGTCGTTTGAAGAGTCGCTACGCAAATTTGTGAAGTCCTCAAAGATTCAAACGGCGTCCACCTTTGAAATTGAAGACAAGTTTTTTGAAACTCGGATCGTTGATCTGTTTCAGCAATTGGGCTTAGAACTTGAGATTTGGCAAAGTCCGATGTTCTTGACCACTCGCGCGGGCTTTCATGAGTATTTAAAGTCGAGCCGTCGCCCCTTTATGAAGACGTTTTACGAAGCTCAGCGCAAGCGGCTCGACATTCTGATGGACGGCACAAAGCCTGTCGGCGGGGCCTGGAGTTTTGACACTGAGAATCGCCAGGCACTGCCCAAGGGAATGACCACGCCCAACCTGCCAGAGGTCAAGATCACAGACACGATTTCAAATGTGTCTAAATTGGTTGCAGAGGAGTTTGCCGATCATCCGGGAGAGGTGGAGGATTTTTGGCTCCCGGTGGATCGCGACGGGGCCAGAAAATGGCTCAAGGCCTTTCTTAAAGATCGGCTGGCTCAGTTTGGCCCTTTCGAAGATGCTATCCCACCCCACTCCGAATTTGTCTTTCACTCGGTGCTCACGCCTTTCCTTAACAGCGGCATACTGACTCCTCGAGCGATCGTGCAGGAGACTCTAGCCTATAGTCAAAAAAACGCGATTCCACTGGCTTCGCTCGAGGGATTCATCCGCCAAATTATTGGTTGGCGGGAGTTTATTCGCGGGATCTATCAAAACTTCAGTGACAAGCAAGAGACTTCAAACTTCTGGGAGCATGACAAAAAACTGAGCCCACTTTGGTACAGTGGCAACACCGGAATTCCACCACTCGACATGACCATCGAGCGCGCCCGCAGGCGAGGCTATGCGCACCACATCGAACGGCTGATGATCGTTGGCAACCTCATGTTGCTGCTCGAGGTTGAACCCCGTGAGGCCCACCGTTGGTTTATGGAGATGTTCATCGACTCTTCGGACTGGGTCATGGGTCCGAATGTTTACGGTATGGCGCTGTTTTCCGACGGTGGACTATTTGCCACCAAACCTTACATTTGTGGCTCAAACTACATGCGGAAAATGGGCGGCTTTCCAAATGGGCCCTGGTGTGACGGCGTCGATGGTTTGTACTGGCAATTCATTCGTAAACACGAAAAGTTTTTCTTAAAAAATCCTAGACTCTCCATGATGGCCCGAGCCAGTCAAAAAATTGCACCCGATCGGTTAAAGACACTTGAGGCTGCAGCGCATACGCTTCGAGGTAAACTGGTGTGTGACCGATGACATTACTGGTGTTGCACACTTTATTTTGTGGATTTATGACGGGAGCCATTTGGCTGGTCCAGGTGCTAGTTTACCCCAATTTTCGGTGGGTCGGACAGGCTGAGTTCTCGCAGTTCCACCAAGTTCACACTCAGCGCATCACTTGGGTGGTCGCGCCGGTGATGGTATTGGAACTGAGCACTGGCGCGTGGCTAGTGCTGAATCAACCAACCGCGTTGTTCGTCGGGAACCTAATTTCGATCCTGGCTCTGTGGACTCATACATTTTTTATCAACGTGCCGATGCACAACCGCCTGAGCTATACTAGCCCCGAGTCAAAAGACCGCTTGGTCTTCTGGAACTGGCCCAGAACTTTGCTGTGGACTCTGCGTTCAGTTTTTTTGTTGGTGGTTGTGGTTGAGCATTCTTCCAAGGGAGTGACATGAAGTTGTCGTCGCTAGCTAGATCTATTGAGCTTGCCAAGTTGGCTGCCCAAGTCGGCATGAAGGAGTTTCGGTCGGGTGGACTCAAGTCTCGACTCGAACAAGCAACACTGATTGCCAACAGTTTGTCCCAGCTCAAAGGGGCGGCGATGAAAGCTGGGCAGCTCCTGAGTCTCGACCTAGACAACTATTTTCCACCAGAAGCGATCGAGATCTTAAGCAAATTGCAAAGTGCAGCGACAGCGCACCCATTTGAGGAGATCTTGGCTACTTTAAGTAAGGAGTTCGGGCCCGAAAAATTTCTTCGGTTAGAGAGTATCTCTAAAAATCCCATCGGCGTTGCCAGCATTGGTCAAGTGCATCGGGCCAGCTTTGACGGTCGGCAAATCGTTTTGAAGATTCAATATCCTGGTGTTGCCGATTCGATTGATTCGGATCTAAAGATTCTAAAGACTTTAGCTGTGTCGTTTTGCGCAGTCTCCGGTCGACGCATGGACCTCGATCCTTTGTTCAAAGAGTTTCGAACTGTGCTGGCGCAGGAGGTGGACTATGTGAGAGAGGCCCAATTTCAAAAGCAGTATCAAGCCCAAATTGCGAAAATGCAGTCGGGCTCTGCGGTGAAGTTCTCTGTGCCGAATGTTGTCGACGAGCTCTCCAACCCACGCGTGCTGGCCATGAGCTTTGCATCCGGTCAGGCTTTAAGGACCTGGATCTCCTCCGGGCCGTCTCCTGCGAAAAAACAGCAGATCGCCCGCGCCGTATTGGATTTGTATTTTCAAGAGTTCTTTGACTGGGGACTTGTTCAAACAGATCCAAACTGGGGCAATTTTTTAATCGAAGACTCAGCACAAAGTTTGAATTTAACGGTGTTGGACTTTGGCGCATGCAAACAGTACCCGCGCGAGTTCATCCAAAACTATGTTCAACTCCTCACTCTAGCGTCACAAAAAAATTCCAAAATGATCCGAGACCATGCCATTGCCTTCGGCCTGATTGATCCGCGTGAATCTCCTGCCGCTTTCGCCGCCTTTGAAGAAATTCTCTCTACAGCCATTCGTCCCTTTTTTATGAAAGCTGAAAACTCTCAGTACTTCGACTTTGCACAAAAGGAGCATATTGTAGATTCACAAAATGCGGCCAAATCCTTGGCTGAAAAATTGGTGTACAGCCCGCCGCCGTATGCGCTTGTGTTTCTGCACCGAAAACTGGCCGGCGTATACTCCATCCTCAAACATTTGGAGGTGCGCATGGACATCTCCACCTATTGGGAGAAGATGCAAGATCTCTCAAACAAAGGCGCCTGAGTGGGGATCTCTCGCGCCCTTCGGCACAAAATTGATGCTCTCACACTCGACGATGTCGATAGGATGATTCGCATGGGTTGGGAGGACCGCTCCACCTTCGACGCTATCCAAAAGCAATTTGGCTTTTCTGAAAACGAGTTCATCCATTTTATGCGCTTTCAGTTGCCCACCGCCGATTTCAATCGATGGAGAAAGCGCGCCCACAATCAAGGTCAGCTAAAGCACGAAAAAAAGCGAGGCTTCAAAACCACTCGCTTCAAATGCTCTCGCCAATCGGTAGACGGCGTCACCAAGGGCTGGAAGTAAGCCAATTTTGCACTGCCAATTCGGGCGGGCCGAGCATAGACTCATGCACCAATATGCAAATACTCGCTCAGCGTAAAATAGTTCGAAGGCCCTACACCCGAGCCGGAATGTCCGGCCTACTGCAGTTTTGCGCGGAAAACCCCCATCATCCACGGCATTCCCAGCAGACTCTTGAGCGGTTTCTCAAAGATCTCTCCTCCTCAGAAGGTTTAGTGTGCGATTATTTTTATCAGGACGAACGAGTCTTGGCCGGAGTACTCATAGATCGCATTCAAAACCCAAGCAACTCAGCCACTCTCGAGGTGCTAGGTTTCAAAACCGGTGGACCGTATATCGAATTGTTAAAGACACTGATCAAAGATGCAAAAGTGGACTTGCCAAGTCTCCGCTCGGGCTTCGAGTTGAACGTGAATGAAAAGAGCGAACTTCTGAAAATCGACCTCGAGCAGCTGGGTCTTAAGTGCCATTATACAACCTACGACATGTCGATGCATGTTTCTCATTCACCTGCGTGGAGTGATCCGCCTCCTGGCTATCAGTGGCACACACTCACTCTCGGTCAGTTCGCAGAATATTACGAGCTGCTCAGTTTGGCCTTTGCCAAAAACCTTGAGACAAGTATTCCGCCGATCGACGAAATGCGGTCCACTTTTACGGCCTCAAAATACCCCGCCACTCTTCTGTGTAAGGACAAGCGCCTGATTGGATTTTACAAAATCACCGTCGACGATTCAGACCCTGGACTCGGTGAAGTCCACCTGCTCGGCCTCCACCCAGAATTTCGGAAAAAGGGCCTTGGTCAATTGCTACTGTCAATGGCACTCAGACAGCTGTTTCAGCTGGGTGCAAAGAAAGTAAAGCTAACCGTCGCCGCCCAAAACGACAAGGCGCTGGGTCTTTACACCAGATTCGGCTTCACAATCTCCAACCATGACCGTTGCTACTTCTATTCCGCTCGGTGATTCGAGTGCACTTGCGCCCCTCTACCAACGCCTCATATGGTTAACGGAGTGGTGCCGCTCCGCAGAACCGCAGCGGTTCCGCGAAGCGTCTATGCGGATTGATTCCAGTCGAGCACTCTTCGACCGAGTCGTTAAAGCGTCGCTCAATCAACCAAAAACCCAGGCTCTGACGAGCGTTACGAATCGTTGGTCGAAAAATTCGCGGGAAGGGAACACAAAGAATTGTTTATGGTAGCGACTGGCCAGAATGGTCTCCCTCAATGTACAGAGCTTCAGTTTAAGCAGAGCTACAACTGTCGCCTTTAGAGATAAACAAAATCATTTCTAACCGAGCCCCATGGACCTTCTGATCGTCTACTCGGTCGGCTCTTCATACAGCAGGGCCGTCAATCGCAGCAGTTCTTGTGAACGATGACGTCTTTGGTTTTTCGATTCTTATCAATCAGAAATACCAGCTGCCAAGACTCCTCGCCTTTTTGTTGGGCGACTTGGATGAGATAAGTTGGATAACTTTCTGAAAAATAATGACCGTCAAAGTTGCCCAAGATCTTCCTGACCTCAGTCGCAGTCAATCCACGTAATTTTTTTGAATTCATTAAAGAGTGGGCCATTTTTGCGCGCAGCTGTGTATTGCCAGATTTGAAGCGTTCAGTGTCCAGAGCTTCCGCTCCCCATCGCCGCTTAACTTCCACTGAACTGAGTGTCTTTCCCAACCAGGGATGTGACGCGAAGACTAAAGCAGCTAAGGACAGCAGTGACGCAACGACGACGTAGGCTATTTTGGACTTCATTTGATCCTCTTTTTTAGAACGACGATCTTTCCACTTTTCAAATCCTGCTGAAATTGGTTGAGAAAGTCTGCATCTTGAGTCTTTTTGAGCCCGATTAGGTCTGAGGCTATAATTATCCCCCGACGATTGTTCGCTAAATCCATCGATCGTTCTTCTGCAGGTTGATCGGGATTTTGTTCATGTGCATCGAGCAAAGCACTAGCATAAGATGGACCAAATTTAGTGTTGAGCAGAGCCGCCTAAACAAAATGTCTACAAGCATCACTTTCGTCATTCGTGTCACTGACCAGGTATATAGTTTTACAAATACTTTCAGCTCGCCATGAGAGTAAATAGGCCTCCAGAGCTTTCTTTGGATTTTTATCGACTATGCGTTTTTCGTCTTCAGTTAGCCCTGGATAGAGTGCCGAGATTTTCAAGCCAGAGTCTGATTTTTCTTCTTCTTTCAATGACTCGCAAAACTTGTCACAAAATCTCGGGCAGTCAAAAGTACTCATATCCGTGTCGATCATCGAGCATTCGAGCGCGCAATTTTTCTGGGGAGAAATTTTCGACCGATTAAAAAGGCTTTGGCAGTCAGCCGGAATTTTCGAGGACTGTGATGAATCAGCCCAGAGATTCAGTGAAAGAAAAAGTAATAGAATGAAACCAAAGTATCTACTACCTGTAGTCATACGGCTTAAAGTTATCAGACAACAGGGGGTGGGTGCTAGTCATTATTTCCCAATGTAATTTGAACCGGATCTACAAAGCCTGAGATTCCAAAAGTGGCCGGGGGAGAATACTGCGGCCTTCCTGGCCTCGCGCTAATTTATCATCCTGATAAATTAGTCGAACTCCCACAGCCGGGTGTGGGTATGTAGCTCTTCTTTACAATGTATTTTTGTTGGTGGCCAAGCAAAGCTACACAAACCAGGCAACCTGACGGTCACTTGACCTTGAACTTTTCGCAGAACTCACGAGGGTCAAGAATTGCAATGCCTCGAACTCGTTTGGCCTTCAAGACCTCTTGGTCTCCGGTGCCTTAGCCATACATCATTCCCGGCTAGCTATCGATAACAATGTCGACATAATTCGGCTGGCTCCAAAATCAGTTGATTTTTGAACATCGACTTATGGTGACAGTCGACAGTTGGCTACACCCCACGATAAATCCATTTGACCACCAAGGCGCTTATCGAGCATTCCTGATCCGGACGCGCGCGCCTGCTTAATGAGTGGCACAAGTTGTACATCATTGAATCGTGAGTGGTATGTCTCCATCCAATCCAGGTAGTAGGGAAGATTTTTCAGCATGGAGCCCGGTGTTTGTTTTTGATTCGGCGGAAACACCTTGGCAAAGTACGCCGGATTCAAATACGCATTTTTAACCAACGAAATGAGCTTATTGAGTCGTTTGTTGGAGTAATCGTAAGGTGTTGCGTTGCCAAGTTGAACGGATCGAAGCTCCGCAATCATGACAAGAGGCTGTAGTGCATACTGGTGATAAATAAACGCTTGAACTCCTCTTGCCATTTCAGTCGCAAGAGTGCCGTCGTCTCTTATTGAATCAATCCCAAGCTGGTATGCCTGAAGGCCATACACTCGGTCCGGTAGCGACGGTGCTAAAACTCCATAGGCAAAGATAGCTGCCCCCGCCCAGTAATGATGATTGTTGAGGTTTTCGGGGCGATCCATTTTGCCATCTGCTTTGAGACGTATTCGATTTGTATAAAATAGTTTCATGGGAGACATTGTTCTTCCCATCCAGGCGACACCAGCTGCACGTTGTACGTCACTCACCTTGGCATTTTTGATTTTAAGCATATTTAAGACAACACTCAGAACCATGTCGACGCGATCGTAATCTCCTTGAGTGGTCGTATAATTGGTTCGACCTAGCTCGGCGGCGTTGTGCTCGGTAAACAAGCCGCTTGATGACCAAGCATATATCCAGTTCATAAGACAGGCTGCGACCTGGTCATTCCCTCCTTGAATCAAATATTCGTCTCCGATTTGATTAAGAGTCGCTTGAAACTGCCGGAACGGTACCATATGAGTGTAATACGCAGGATTGGGAGTCACGCCGTCTGCTAGATAGAATACCGGTGGATCAAATTTCGCAGGTGCCTTTAGAATGGTCGGGCAGGTGAAGGCTCGCTTTATAACTGGAAAGTTTTTATTGATCTTGGCCAAGTCATAGTAATAGCCCTGTCGATTAATATTTGTGCCACCGAGTCCACCAGTACACGTTGCAACAGGTATCGTTGCGACACAGGTATTTCCAGACTTTGTGTAACCCTTAAAGCAGGAAGCTACAGTGCAGGCACCATAGGAGGTACCATTCCACGTCTGAGTCGCGGAGGCGTTGGTGATTGCACATGGTTTGACATTGGCAACGCACTGGTTGCCTTCAATATGCTGGCTAGAGGTGCAGTTGGGCGTAGCTGTGAGCCGAACCTCTGGTTGGGTGGCATTGAGGTTGGAAATTGAAAAGGGACCTACTTTTAGGTTCTTTCCTGTGACTGAATCTGCGACAGTCAGCTGAGTGAAATCAGTTGCACTGACTTTTTGCGGAAGCAGCGTGACCCAATCCAACTCGATAGAACTTTCCAGTACAGAGACTTTCAAGATTTTGTCTCCTTGGTCATTTAGAAAAACGATTGAATAGGTACCGCCTCCCTCAGCAACTGCGAGTCTCTTTGGAGTGTGAAACGTGAATTCCTTCAAAAAATCTCCCGCATCACTCAATGTTTTTATCTTTGACACCTCAACAACTTCAAGTTTCAAGTCAGATTCGACAGTTGAGACTTTTGAAGTCAAAAAAGAGACCTCTGAATAGGGCATTCCGTCCATCGCCTTAAAAGTCCACTTTGATACGATCTTATCAGGTGAGCTGCCGTTCTGGCCGTCATCAAGATTCTGAGGGATGGCTACTTGTGAAAGGTCGACTTTTGCGGTCTCAAATCCTTTTCCGCAGTTTTGAAACATCAAAACTATCAACACTCCACCAACGAAAAGAACACCGGTTACCTTTTTATTCATGCGCCACCTTTATAGTCATTCTCTCATTTCGGACCAAAAACTAGGTCTCTTGAGAGTTATTAGGCGACAGTCAAATTTAGAGACTTCACGTTTAGTCACGATCAACTCTGTAGCCACCGCGCTTAAAATCTCAATTTGAAACAATCCAGATTAACCAGAAAAAATATTCTTTGATATGCGACCGCGAAAAACCCGTGGTCGCGAACTCTCGGCGTGCAGTATTGCGACTTCGACTTTTGGAAAGCAAAAGTCACAATGAAACTGCTCTTCATCTCGGCATCGGAAAAACAACGGTTCAGGAATATCTTCACAGGTTAAACAAATATAGATTACACGATTGGGCCTCAATCGAGGTTCTTAGCGATCGGGAGCTGCAAAAGCGTCACGTGACACTCTCGTTTTTATCGAGCCCGTTCTACGTTTTAATATTCAAACGAAACACTTCCCCTGCGCCGAGGCCGCGGCGCTTCATTCGATATTTATATTTATGCTGAAGCGAAATCAGTATCACCTTGACTAGGTTTGAGTCTGTAGAAAGTGATACTGACTCGCCCTATTTCGAAGTGGCAATTTCAGTAAGGGCTTCTCTTACGACAAGGTAAACATCACTAGGCTGCATGTTGATTAACTGCGTGAATGAATATTGCCTCATTGCAACTAAGACAGTGTGATACCCTAAGCAGTAACCAGCTCTAGCAACTCCCAACGTCTTCCAGTCATTCATTAAAAACCACTTGCCATAGACCGCTTCCATCTCGCCGTCCGATGCGACTGCAGCATCGCGCAAAAACATTTCTGCCCATGCGGTCGCTTGAGGCGCTGTGCACTTCAGTGCCAAATTGCGCTCCATTAGCACGGTTGTTAGGTCGGTCCCAGGCACTAACATCTGGCTGTGTATTTGCGCTAGCCCCTCGCTCCATAAGGGGGCCCAAAGACCAAGGCTGGAATAATCTGCTTTGCTTGATTCCGAAATTTTACCAAAAAGAGCATGAGTGAATTCGTGAGCAACCAGTATGCGAGTGTTATTGACCAGATCCGCCCCTTCAATGAGTTTAGGGTCTTCTTCTACCAATTGCAGGAAATCCATTCCAAACAGCACCACGATTTTGCCGTCTAGAGTTCGAACCTGTCCATTGAAAGACATAAATGATGGCATCGCAATTACTGTAACATCTGAAAAATCGACTTGAGGAAAATTTGCAGCCAAACGCTGCGCCATTGGCCATCCGTTTTTATGAAAAGCATCGAACTGAGCCAGAATTTTATCTGCGTGAGCAAACATGAAGGGAAACCATTTGTTGGCTTTATCACGTCGATTTTGCTCTAAAGTCTTATCGGGGTTTTGAGAAAGCAGTTCGGAGTAAAGATCGGGGAGAGATGATTCAACTTCGGTTTGCCAAATTTGTAGTTGAGTTTCAATATCCTTGTTTTTTGCTTTCAAAATAAACGCTTCAAATTGACTCTTTAGGTTCACATAGCCGGGCTGGGCTGCAAATACCGATGTCGCAGAAAACAATAGTAAAATGGTAAAAAAACGTTTCATAGTAGGTTCCTCTTTTTAAGTTTCCTATCTAGTCGTGAGAGATAGGAATGTCTAGAAAAGGATGACACCCATCATGCCCTAGGCCCGACCCCTAAACTGGCGCGTTGGCCTGTATAGAGACCGTCCCCCCGGCTGGTGGCGGGCTCTTCAAGGGTGCACTACAAGACTAGGGCTTTGCCGTGCGGGCCGTGGGCGACGACGGGCCGATCCTTCCGGCAACCTGACAGTCACTTGACCTTGAACTTTTCGCAGAACTCACGAGGGTCAACAATTGCAATGCCTCGAACTCGTTTGGCCTTCAAGACCTCTTGGTCTCCGGTGACAATGGCGGCTGCCTTGGAGGCGACGGCAAGCTCCAACAGAAAGTGGTCGTTTTCATCACTAAATGAACGGATGGAGATAGGCTTGGATTTTACAGATTCCGCCTGGTTCAAAAGCGTTCCGACGATGATTTTAACGGCACTGAAGTTCTTAGATTTCAACGCCTTTCGAACCTTGGGCCGAAGGAGCACGTCATTCAACTCCGCCTTCAAGTTGTCGTCCATCACGACATGAAGTTGACCTGAGATCCAAGCGGCAATGATTCTCTTGGGATAGCTCGCGCCGAGCAGAGCGCTTATGATTACGTTGGTATCAACGACGATTTTTCTTACGCTCACGCCGTACTTCTCTTTGTGCTGTCACCGCAACTTCGGTGATCTGCTTGTCTGAAAGCCCATTCTTTTGAGCCCGCTTGCTGATTTCAGCGAGGGCGCTGAGAGCCTGTTTTTGTTCAACGCTAAATGACTGACATAGCTCCTGCACCCCTTGCCTGATTAATTCAGCCATTGAGCGGTTTTGAATGAAGGAGATCTGCCGAAGGGTCTCGACTTCGGTCTCCTCAAGATAGACAGTTGTTCTTTTCAGCATAAATACACCTCAGGGGACATAATGACATACGTATGTCATTATGTCAATCTTGGCTCATACTCGGCTCAAAGGAGCCAGGGAGTTGGGGAAACCGCGTCTCAAAGCAATACAGGCTCATTCACAATGGCTCAGGTGGTCGAAAGCGGCCCGCGACAGACCGCCGACTCCCGCTCAACATTGGGCGCTTTTTGGGTAGCGCCGCTTGAACACCCTTGCGTCCCCACGCCAGCCGTCAGGCAACGGCCGCGTTTCGGCTCAGGTTTGAGTCCACAGCCAAGATTTTTTGGGGTCTAACTCACCGAATTTAGTCAATTAAACTGGGGCCGGATTGTGGCCTCAGTAGCGCAGCGATTAAGAAAGCTTAGGGCTACCTCGGGTCAAAAAAATGGGCTGCCCTTGGCCGTCGTTCAATTAGAACGTTTTCTGCACTTGGAACCAGGTCCGTGGGGAGTTCCATTACATGAATGCTAAGGTAGCAAAACAGCCGATTCCAGTCACTTCTATGCCGTTTTGCGGCTTGCTGATTTCAGTATTAATTACTAATTAGTACAGTGACTTTTCCGTGAGTGGACTCAACCCTTCTCAACTACGTTTGTTTTTACGACTTTTTAGGTTTCAGACTTCGCGGAAATTCACTGCGACTGCGGTCAGCACCTGCGTGTTATGAGGCGAACCCGGAAAAAACACTGAGGCTGGCGATAGCATTTTGCAAAAAACTGGCGATGTCAGGTGAGCGCAGACTTCTGGGCGAGGCTGGCAAACCGCCTGCACTCCTGATCTTGAGCGAAAATCCAGTTGCTTTCTGATTCTAGGGTGTCGACCAGGGTTGTTCCGAATTCCCATTTAGAGCAATTATATTATTTGAGAGGAGCATGACTCGCTCCGGGTTGGAGCTTGCATTGGTAATGTCCCAAAGTTTTTTGCTAAATTCTTCGTACAAGGCCATGACTTTTTTCTGGTCTTCTAGATTAACGGCAATGATGTTCATATGAAACATCTTAGGATCATGGACGGTTGTGCGCCCCAACGAGTCGACAGCTAGAAGAGCGCGGGTTAAGCCTGTCTTGTACATTTGGTGCTGATCCATATCAAATGCATTGGCCGAGCGAAACTGACTCTCGACATTCAGTTTCCAGATTGTGCCATCTTGTTCAATGACTCCACGCTTGACGAG
The DNA here is from genome assembly GCA_041739415.1 of Bdellovibrionales bacterium. Lineage (GTDB taxonomy): Bacteria > Bdellovibrionota > Bdellovibrionia > Bdellovibrionales > UBA1609 > JALHOQ01. Next base: position 48,403 of record JBGSNU010000012.1, read on the forward strand.
GTCGTCCATTGCCTCTCGCACCTGGCGCTTGGAAACAATGACGTCGCCTCCTAGCTGTCTATGTATCCAGTCTGCCTGATGTTCATAGCTTTTGCATGCGGCTAGACCCGAAATTGAGAGCATTACCCAGTCCCTCATGGCCGCATATTTTTTCTCATCCTGGAGTTCAATCACGGGATTGCGAGGAGCACCATCTATTACAAAATTATTGAGCATTGCTCGGAAATATACTTTCATCTCGGTGTCTTCCGAGTAATTTTCAAGATATAGAAATAGAAAATACTGGCGCTCAAAGTGAGTATGTTTCAGCAGCGTGGAAATTTTAATAATCATATCGAGACTGATGTTGCGTTGCTGACTGACGACTAGCTTTAAATAACTCTTCGTCGTACCTAAGACCTTCGCAAAATAGCCATAGGAGAATTTCGCGTTGTCAGACTTCTTCCACGATACGTAGTCATTCAAATAGATTCGGTAATCGGAATATTTCCAAACCACTGGCGGACTGCTGAATGACTCAGCTGATGTCGGCGTTTCCATAGAGACATCCATTTTGCTCTCCTTTCGGATTTCGCGATTTTGGATTCAAGCATAGATCCGGCGACGTTCAAACACAAAAATCTCGGATGTCTAGGGCGTTTTCTCTGGGAAAACGAAATCAGCTCAAATTGCGAATTGCGGAGTGGGTGTGGCGTCTGCAAGGCGTTGAAATCATTCAACTTGTCAGAGGCGACGCTACCAACTCCTACCAAGCGTCACTCGGGAACTGTTTGCGGGCAATTCCCAGAGGACGAGGGACGCTGCCACTTAGATGTACCACTTGAACCTCTGTGGCCAATAGTTCCACAATACTTCATTTTTTGAATGCCAGGTCACAGACCGCGTCGCTTAAATTCAGCTTTAAACTTAGCGACGTATTTTCCTCCATTTAAGGCCTGATCAAGCGTTAGAATTTTCGCTTGAACGGTAACGAAATCATCATCGCCCGTTAGCTTTTCGAGATGGCGCATAAAAAGTCGGTCCACTTCGTTGGCATTGCTGCCATTGGCTACGCGTACACTCCACCAAATCGAACTGTAAAGCGCTCCCATGGAATAGATGCTGCCCTTCTCGGAGCCACAAAGGTTAAAACTTTCTTGTGCAGATACTGCGGTGAAGCTGTCGGGATGGCGAACATAGGCACTTTGACATACAAATTGACCTTGAGCGGAGTCCGCCCAGCTCTCACCTAATGCAGGAGCATCTGGAAACGTCATCGCCACGAAATAATCGGCTTGGCCCGAGGCCAAAGCGCGACTGCAACCCATTTCGCTCTTACAACAATCCATCCGACCATCCGATCCGCACACCAAATGGTTGCTGTTGCTAATGACTGAGATTTCTCCCTTAGTGGCGTAATCCAGGTTTGCCCATCCTAAAAAATAAACCAAGGTACTTGCGTCCATCGCCATTGAATTGCCAGAGGATTTCTTAAGTAAATGAATTTGATTGTTTGAAGGGGCCCATCCAAAAAGAGTGTCATCGGTGATAATTTTTATCTTAGATTCAGCTGCATAGAATTTACCTGTTGTGGCGATGGCATTTTCCATGGCGAAATTTGCCCAGTAGAAACTCATCACTTGTCCAACTTTCGCCGACCCGTCCGACTCGGTGAAACGATAGCGCCAACTTCCATCTGGTTTTGCACCCAGAGACTGGGTTAGCCCCGATTGAAAGACCTGAAATGAATTGTTCTTTAACTGGTCATTTTCAGTCAGATGCCCGATTTGAATGGCCAATTTCTGCTCCCCTTCAAGCTGGGCGGGTGTTCGTCCAATAGCCGATTGCTTTGTCTGTGCTACAAAATTTTTATTGAAAACGCAGGCGTCGACATCGGTGTCTAAACAATTGTCGATCAATACAGGTTCCAAAGAAGTCGAACTCAACTCTGACGAAGTTTTGGATTGAAACGGTTTGCCACAGTTCTGAAAAGTTAAAACCAAAAGCGCAATTCCAGCACAAACAGCAGCGGATTTTCCGATTCGCGATTGAATACGTAGTTTGGTCATCATTACAATCCTCCAGAGGAAGTTATGTCTTGAACCACGGTCGGAAGTATAGAATCCGAATATTCAGGATCCTTAAACATTTTTACTTTAATTTGAATTTCGGAACTAAGCGCTTTGCCAAATGAATTGGAAACTTCAACTAAATATTTGCCAGCTGTTACAGATTGTACGTCGTTTATAGACAGAGAAGAGGTCGTCGCGCCGGAAATGATATTGCCATCTTTCTTCCAAATGTAAGTCAAGGGTGCCGCTCCCGTTGCCGTTACCGAAAGAATTCCGTCCGCACCGAAGATCAACGTTTGAGCAATGGGCTGGATGGTAATGACAGGTGAATTACCGACAGTCAGTAAGGCTCCAGTACTCGTTACGTTTCCAAATGAGTTTGTCACTAGCACACTGTAAGTACCTGCGTGAGTGGTTTGGGCATTCGAGATGCTGTAGCTCGCGTCCGTTGCTCCTGAGATCGCAGCACCGTTCTTAAGCCATTGATAGGTCAGTGGTGCAGAGCCCGTTGCGGTTACGGAGAACGCAGCCGACCCACCAACCGCAATCGTCTTGGCAATTGACTGTGTTGTGATCACTGGAGGATTGCCGACAGCCAGCAGCGCCCCTGAGCTCGTGACGTTTCCAAATGAGTTTGTCACCTGCACGCTGTAAGTGCCTGCGTGAGTGGTTTGGGCGCTTGAGATACTGTAGCTCGCGTCCGTTGCTCCTGATATCGCAGTGCCATTCTTAAGCCATTGATAGGTCAGTGGTGCAGTGCTGGTTGCAGCTATGGAGAACGCAGCCGACCCACCAACCGCAATGGTCTTGGCAATCGGTTGTGTGGTTATCACAGGAAGATTGCCGACAGTCAGTAAGGCTCCGGTGCTGGCCACGTTTCCAAATGAGTTTGTCACCTGCACGCTGTAAGTACCTGCATGAGTGGTTTGGGCACTCGAGATGCTGTAGCTCGCCCCCGTTGCTCCTGAGATCGCAGCACCGTTCTTAAGCCATTGATAGGTCAGTGGTGCAGTGCCGGTTGCAGCTGCAGAGAACGCAGTAGATGCACCAACTGCAATCGTCCTAGCAATCGGTTGTGTTGTTATCGCAGGAAGGCTACCGACAGTCAGCAGCGCCCCTGAGCTCGTTGCGTTTCCAAATGGGTTCGTCACCCTTACGCTGTAAGTGCCTGCGTGAGAGGTTTGGGCACTTGTGATGCCGTAGCTTGTGCCCGTTGCTCCTGAGATCGCAGCTCCATTTTTAAGCCATTGATAGGTCAGTGGTGCAGTGCCGGTTGCAGCTGCAGAGAACACAGCGGATCCACCAACCGTAATCGTCTTGGCAATTGGCTGCGTGGTGACCAACGGAGCTGTACCCATTTTTAATTGCACAACATTGCTCAATCCGGTCGCCTGATAGAACACTCCATCTACATAGCTCCCGAACTTGTCGGTTACAGTCAATTGCCAATCGGCAAAATGTGCGCTTGAGGCAGAGTCAATCGTCACAACATTTCTATTCTCGCCCGCCATGCTCGTAAGCCCGTTGCGCTTCCAAGTGTAGTTGAATGTACCATCGTAAAGTGGCGCAGAAAAGGTGACCTTTCCACCTAAACTTGCGGGATTTGGTGAGATGCTGATCGCCGGAGGTTGCAGGACTTTAAGTTCGACCGTTTGGCTCACGGGCGGCGACAGCGGCATGGTTACTTTCAGCGTATACATTCCGGCATCTGCAGCTTGAATGTTTGTGAACATGAGCCGGTCCGGCACACTACTCTTATCTTGGTCATACGGAAATTCCACTCTACGAATCACCTTCCCGGCCTTAAACCACTCAAAGATTGTGTTTGACAGCACTACAGGCGCGCCACCTTCGACGATGTAACTTGTGTCTCCGATACTGAACGCATTCAAATGCATGCTATTTCCCAAGAACGCCATGCGGCCCGTCGCTTGGTTGACTGCTCCACGAGGCATAGTTTCCGAGACCTTTGCTACCAACAAATTGATCGCACGAACGTTGTCATGGCTGGCGTCTCCATAGTGAGAGGGAGATGAGTAGTAGGGATAGTGATTGGCCATATACTGCGACACGATTGTTCCGTAAGAATTGGGAGCAAATTTATTCCCACTCTTATCCGATGCATAGGCCTGTGCGAAAGACTCCGATTGCCTTGTATCGACTTCTCCTCGATATGGATCTTGGTGATTTGCCCCAAGTAGGTGGCCAACTTCATGAGCAAAATAAACTGTCGCCGACCCACTGGTTGAAGCCCAAGCCTGGTGAATAGAATAACCCACGTGACTCATTTTTGGTTGGAACTGGGCCATTCCGCATATGCCTCCACTACAGTTGGGGTGCAAAAAGACAACACGATCAGGTTGGTATTTAATAATTAAGTTCTTGTATTCTTCGGTTTTTGGACCAAAAGGGAAAAGATTGGGCGCTTGTGTAATTCCACCGGCATACCGAAGGCGGAGCTGAGCATTCACACCGCTTCGCGCAAGTGCTGCATTGGTGTAAGCGACTAAATTAGTCGCTATCGGTCCTACATTTGTCACCCCTGTGCGGCCCAACACCAAAATGTCGATGATGTAAGGTGTTACCGCTGCCTCAGCTTTAGAGCCGAGACTAAGATTTTCGAAAATATTTGGGAGGCCAAAGGCGTTTAGTTTCTCCGATACGTTACTGGCGAGTGTTTCCTCTTTCGGTCTCAAATTGAATTGGGCCTCTTTTTCAGCATGCGATTGCGAATCCTTTTGTCTCTTAGATCCATCTTCGGGATTTGTGTGAATAGGTTGGCACTGCTTGGAGGCCAGTGGTTTTGTTAGGTCAATTTCCATAAGGATATTGCCTGCGGTCTGATCATTGCGAATACTGAAAAAGCGATTGATAAGGTTGAACTCTCCGATCACGACGCCATCGGCAATCGTGAAGCTAACTAGAGTATTCTTGTTTCCCTCCAAGGTGCCAATCCAAGTAAAGGAATTCGAGTCATTTACTACTTCCTTATATCTATTGAATGAAAGATCCTCGCCAAAGAAACGCAACCGAATGCGGTTACGGTCACTCACATGCTTATCTGGATTTTTTGGGTCAAATGGAATCATAGAATGAAGGTCAATACTCTCCCACCGCTTGAGTCTATGCTCATTTTTGATGGCTGATGGTTCTTTAATTTTCCTCGTAGGAGTCGCCTCTTTTGAGTCAGCGCTGGCTATTCCCCGTTTCAATGACTCATTTTGAGTCAAACTTTCCGCATCTGGAATACGCACTTGATCAGATGCAACGCTGGCGGTATCAGCAGCAATTTCTTGGCCGGATTGCTTCCAGATCAATAGAGTCAGCACTGCTATGATAAGGACCAAACTCAAACCAATTGTTCGCTTCGACATCAGGCCTCCACTCGCTTCTGTTCCAAAACGAGATTAACGAAGTTGTACATTCGACTTTCAGTAGGACTGCAAAAGATAGACCTTCGAAAATGAAGCGTGCGAAGAATGAAAATACATTTTCGTTTAGGCTGTCGAAGTCTCCTCCATTGGCATAAACTTCGACGAAAAAAATTGATACGCTTCAAAATTTGACTCTCCATACTTTTGACATCGAAAGCTCACTATCCAACATTAGCGTTGGATGAAATCATATCGGTTCATAGATCGGTTTTATTTAAATTGAAGGCTAGCTCAATTCTGGTCTATCAATTTACATAAAGCAAAATGAAATCGGAGTATTGCAGTCATGGATGGACTTTCCCGTTTTCCCGAAGAAAACGTTTATACTTGTGCAATCCTAGATGAAATTGGCTTCATTCGAGTGAAAGCAGAGTCTTTTTGCAAGCTGCTCATTACTGAGCGCCCAACGAACAAAGTTAGATGCTGACCGTGCGGTCGAGTCACTGGCCCGATCCGTTACAAAATCGCGCTCATTTCGAATTGTCGCTGCGTCAGAGGTCAAGTTTGAGCGGTAGCGGGCACTTCCGTTTATCATTTTCTTTGGGAACGGCAAAGTTTACGCAGAGGCGCACGTCTACGATCCGAACCGAACCCCAAAACAAATGCATCTCGAAAAAACTCTAGCCAAGCCTTGGCTCACCGGACCGAATGTCGATCTGAAGACCGCTTTTGCCCCAATAAAAAAACTTATGCTCGAAGATCCTGTGGTTCGCGTTCAGCTTGCAAGTGTTGAAGCGTTGATCAAGAAACGTGGTTACTCTGAAATTGTAGAGATCATTGAAGTCTGTGATGAAGAAGAGGATCAAGGAGGCGAGGGGTTTTTCAAGCAGGAGATGGACATTGCGGGCACGAGGATTCATTTGCCCGGTAAGGAGCCGGATCCTTGGAGTGAAGAAGAGGCTCAAGCTATAAAGGAATCGTTTTCATCACAAGTGATTGAATTGCCGTTTCTTGACTACCTGGTGACGATGAAGGCTCCGAAGGTATGTTTGGCTAAGGATCTCAATTTAGGTGATGCATATACGGTGCTCGTTCATGAGCTTGTGCATTTTTCTTCGATGGACGTATTTGACCAAATTAAAAGAACATTGAACTTGAGAGCTTACTCTGACTACGCGACTAGTACCATCAGGCGCGAAGGTGGCGAGCTTGACGCCTTTAAAATGGGAATTGGAGCGGAAGTACGACTTCTCGCCAAAATCGGTGTTGCCAATCCTGCCGCGGAGCACCCCTACGCTTCTCCTGATGGAACCATTCACGATGTAGCAGCGCTTGAGCAAACGTTGATTGAACCGTATCAAGCCTACTATGCTGACCCGACTATTAAAATCGCGCTTCTTAAAGACGTTTATGGAAACTATCAGGCCCGAGTTGAAATCTTAGGCGAGTATGTGATGCCCTTCTTGTTGGCCCACAACGACAAGGCTATGTTGAAGTCACTAAGGACAGAAATTGCCAGTCTGAAAATTAAAATTGCCGAACTGGCCAAGGAATATCCTAAAATCTTGAACTAGCCCGTCGGTCACTCCGCACATTGTTCTCAAGTTAGGCAACAATGTGCCGAGGCTGCGCTTGCCAAAGTTGATGTTTGCGATATGCTCACCCCATGACATCATCTAAAATTTTGAGCCTCATAGTTGTTTTGGTCGTGCTCGGCGGCGGCCTGGCTTATTACAATTCCAAAGCTCCGGATTCAGGAGCGCAATTTGTTGAGACGCCAAACAAGAGCGGCTGTTCCTTTCAGCTCACCCGGGATGAGTCGGTACAAGGTGGGATAAGACTCGATCTCACTCAATCGAGCGGTACTGTTCAATGCCTCTTACAAGACGGGTCGTCCGCTATGGACCCAGCGCCGGTTTTTAAATGTGAGGGCCTCAGCGAGCTCTTGTACGTCGATACGACCGGTACGACTGAGACTGCCAAACTAGGCACCGTCGTCTGTACAAAGTCTTAAGCCCCTTTTTAAAAGGGCGGAGGTTGTTCGGTTGCCAATGAATCTCGCCAATGTGATTGCAAAGCATGTTAGCACTTCGGGCGCGGCTCGGTTTTTTCAGTAGGGCTGGTCTGATTTTCGCCGTGTTCTAAAATTATTTGAAATTCGGCTCTAAAATCTTTGGTCTTTACGTAGTCACAAACAACGCGCCCATCTGGCTTTTCATTGAGATGCAATAGCACGCCACGTAGGCCTTGCGCAGCGGTAACATATTCTTCGCGTGTGAGTAATTCTCCGTACGCCGAGAGTTGCAAAGAATAGTGATTGAAGTTGCAATTGGCTAACTTTCGACAGGGCCCGAAGCCTGCTTCGCTTCGAAACGCCTCAAACTTAATTTCGCGGCTGGTTTTCCAGTCTGCCACGACATATTCGCCCGTGACCTTACTTCGTAGGAGAAGATCAATCGTCCCAGCCACTTTGTACGCAGGAGAGAATACGATTTTCTCAGATTCGACAACCTCGTAACCCTTTGCGATGCGAGCCAGTGCCTCTCGAACGGCATGCACATAAGATCTCTCGCGCTCAGTCTCAATCAAATCGTCGGCGGCGCGGTCGTCTTTTTCTTGTAAGATTCGGTCGGCAAACAGGTGAATCTTGGATCCAAAGTTGGCGGCTTCATCGCGCTTTCGATTCCATTCTCTCACCAGTGCTTCAAAACTTCCGCCTTCACGCTCTGCTTTCTTTCGAGCCACGGCGTCTGCATCAAATTGCGGAAACCATTTTTGTATAAGTTTGGTCACTGATATGAGGCGCTCTCCATCCAAAAGATAGTGATGTGGCTCGGGGTGAAATTCAATGCGTTGACCCTTGGGATGGCTCGCACTGCGAAACGACATTTGCATATTGGGGGATAGTAAGGGAGAGATGGGGTTTGGTCACTGCGAATTGCGTGATTGAGGATAGGTGAAATTATACAGTGTTTTGATTTTGCCAGCTAGCCCAAGAACGTCGATACGCAGATCGGCCATAGAAATTTGATTTTGTTCGGATTGCATTCAGAAACCGAGTTGGGTAGAACCAGCGACGGAGAATTCAATTTGAAGACAATTGTTTATTTCGGAAGGGAGTTCGGTCCGCTTATCGCATTCGTAGCGATGAATGCACTTGTCGGACTCAAGCCAGCCATCGCTGTCTCCCTAGTTTGGACTCTTACCGAAATATTAATTCTCTTAAAGTCACGTTCGAAGCCAACTACACTTTTTATTGTCAGCTCTAGCGTCGCCATTATATTTGGCACTCTGGATCTGTTCCTTAGTGGTCCATTTTTTCTCAAAATTGAGGCTGCGGTGATTAACGCCATATTCTCGATTTTGTTTGGGTTGTCGTTGTTGCGAAAACGATCTGTGATTCAAGAGATAGCGGAGCAAAAACACCCGGGATTAATGGAGGAAGATCCAAAAGATAGAAGATTCTTCTTTGGAATTTTGACATTCATTTGGTGCGTGTACTATTTGGCTCGCGCCGTAGCTTTTACTTGGCTCAATTTCACGACTGACTTTTCGTCCTCACTCTACATTAGGACTGGGCTGGGCATGGTCAGCTTCTGGATTCTTCTAGGAGCCTCGATTTTTCTTTCTGGCCCCGCGTGGCGACTGCTTGTTCGTTTTGGGTGGATGCCCTCTAAAAGAGTTCCAAGCGTCGTATAGAATTTGCCTGGACCTGGCAGTGACCGGTCACCCGGATGCTGACTGGGCCAATCCCAACTCGCAGACAGCGGCACGCTGAAGATTAAGACACGTCGGCGAGGAGCTTTCTCAAATCAGGGGAATTGCGGTCAACCAACTCTCCCGATACAAATCGGTGCAGAATACTTCCGATAAATGTTTGATAAGGGATGCCAAGTCGCTTGGCCTCTGTACGAAGCTCCGCTAGTTCGCCGCCGTCAATTCGGATGCTGATGGCCGTTTTAGCCGCATTCGGAATAACCTTTACAGGGCCTGGTCGCTTCTTTAACTTCTTTAAATCATATTCCTTGCTCATACTGCTCCCTTTCTCGCGCCGTTGCTTTCCGCGCACTTACAATTCTGATTGTATGACCGTCTTCACGTTCGCAAAAAACTACCAAAAGCGTCCTGTGCAAAGATGAAAGCCCAAATCTGACATAGCGATCTTCGTCGTCACTATGGTCAGGATGAAAGGTGTATTTCACAATTCCCATTGTATTCCAATGTATATACAAAAAGCAAGCAAGGTATTGGCGCACCTCAAACCACTCGTTTGAAAGAAAAATGGGGCTCAGGATTTCTGGCGCCTCGGGGAGCGGGTTGGGACGGGGAGAATGCTGCGGCCTTCCTGGCCTTGTCCCTAGGGGACTCGGCCTTTGGCCTCGCGCTAATTTATCATCCTGATAAACCTGATAAATTAGTCTAACTCCCACAGCCGGGTGTGGGACATCAGTGAGTGCTGGGTTTGTGGATCTTCTTTTTATTTTATTTGGTGGAGGCCAAGCAAAGCAACACGAACCAGGCTCATTTGATTGCATCAAGGCGCGAAAGAAATGCGGAAGGAGGTTCAATGGTGATCCCTTGGAATTCCTTTAGTGGCAAGAGATGCTTCTTGTCGCCGGTGACCAAAACGTCTGCGCCGCCCATCATGGCGACCTCCAAAACCAGATTGTCGCCAACGTTGGTAGTCGCATTTATCGAACCGCCTGGAACAAAAACCGACGAAACGGTGGAAATGTCAGAAAGCAACCAGTCCACTCGGTCTTTTTCAAGATCGAGTTTACCGAGAAGGTTGTGGCGGACTTCTGCGAGAATATTGTCGCCAGTGATGAGAAGAAATTCCCGATTCAATGCACGCTCCAAGACCTTGAGTGGCTTACCTCCAAACGCAATTGCTGAAATATAGACGTTGGAGTCAATACCTGCGCTGAGCTGGCCGGGTCTATTCCTCAAACGGTCCACCAAAATCCTTGGGGCTTAGCTTTTTAGCCTTGGCCGAATGTTTTCCTCAGGTGGTTATTTTTGCCTTAAAACCCCCATAATTTCGCCCTCATCTTTTTGCTTGCCTCATTTGTGGTTTATATGCTACATTCAAAGCGTGGAAGTTAAATCTCGTCGTATTCGCATCTATGAGACTGAAAACGGGAAAAGACCGTTTGAAGAATGGGTCAAAGACCTAAGGGACCCGCCAACAGTTCGGCGGATTCAGGCCCGCCTTGCGGGCGTGAGTGTTGGCAACCTGGGTGATGTGAAATCAGTTGGTGAAGGGGTGAGTGAGTTGAGGTTGGCTTTTGGAGGAGGTTACAGGATATATTTCGGGGCAGTTGGTGATGAACTGATTGTCCTACTGTGTGGTGGTGATAAAAGTTCGCAGGATAGAGATATAAAAAAGGCCAAAGAATTTTGGTCTGATTACAGGAGCAAGAACCATGAATGAAAAAGCAAGTCGTTCTTATGATGAGTGGGTCATTGAATCACTGAAAGGTGATGAAAAAGCCCAAGCGGAGTATGTTCAGGCTACGATTGAGGATAACCAAGGTTTTCCTAAAGCAATTCTGGTTGCCCTTCGCCATGTGGCAGAGGCTCGTGGTTTTAAACATTTCGCAGAAGAAGCAAATCTCAACCGTGAAACACTTTATAAGACATTATCTGAAGATGGAAACCCCACTCTGGATAGTCTTACAAAAATGCTTGATGTGTTGGGGCTTGATATTTCGGTAAAACCTAAAAGAGCCAGTTAATAAAAACATATGGGCGGTTGGGGTGGCTACGACCAAGCGACGGACTCTGCTATGGCAGCATTTGTCGATGTCTTTACAACAGATGAAAAATTAAGGGCCCGAGTTTACTTTGATCTTTCGGCTACCGTTCGCTCTGAACGTGTCGCGACATCTTCATGGTCTGACACGCGCTATACAAAGCTGGTAGAAAGAATTCGTCAAGTGGGAACACATAAAATTGTCTATGGTAGCGACTGGCCTGAATGGTCTCCATCAATGTACGGCGCTTCAATTAAAGCAGAGCTACAACTGTCGCCTTCAGAGTTAAACGAAATCATTTATAATCGAGCCCCATGGACCTTCTGATCGCTTACTCGTTCGGCTCTTTACAGGGCCGTCAATAGCAGCATTTCTTTTGAACTATGACGTCTTTGGTTTTTCGATTTTTATTAATTAGAAATACGACCTGCCAAGACTCCTCGCCTTTTTGCTTGGCGACTTGGATGAGATAAAATAAGTGAGACTTTTCGGCAAACGCCCACCCGCGCAGGGTGAAGCCCGCGCGGACTATCAGCAACCTAAGCACGCTTGATCAACACTCATCATCGGTGCTACGTAAAGGTCATAAATGGTCCTACTTAAGTGCGAGTAGATATGGGTTCCACATCTAGCCTGACGGAGCAGAGCTCCCGATAGACGGCTCGTCAGCACAGCCAAAGCTTGTGCATAATTTATGTTTACTTTAAAAGGCGTCGACCACGTCTCTGCGGGTGCTTGCGTGAAAATCGGTCCCAAAGAGCTCAGATGCAAATTATGCGAGCTGGCTTAGAGAGCAAGGCCGGGGCCGGGGAGCCGAGAGCTTGCGCCTCGGGGGGGTTGGGACGGGGAGAATGCTGCGGCCTTCCTGGACTTGTCCCTCCGGGACTCGGCCTCCGGCCTCGCGCAAATTTATCATCCTGATAAATTAGTCGAACTCCCACAAACCGGTGTGGGACATCAGTGAGTGCTGGGTTTGTGGATCTTCTTTATATTTTATTTTTGTTGGTGGCGGGCTTGTCCCGTTGTCCGTTAGAGTTTGATCGGGCTCATGTTTAGTTACGCTGATGCCTTAGCCTGGTCAAGTACATTTAAGTTGTTTATAATAATATCCATGTGCTCCTTTCCTCCGTGGATCCTGTTCATCTTCGGCCGATGGGCCTGGATCGCCATTGCCAGCCATCGCTGTGCTTTATCTCTTGGAACCCTTGCGCCAGTTTTTGGATGGTAGTTCCAGTTGCGGACGTTTTTCATTTTCCCCTTTGCAACCCCGATTAGAGACTCAATGATATTCGTCGATGAGAGTGCGCTCCTAAACCTACCAGTAAGGCCCAAAGCATGTACCGTAAACAACTCGGAGCCAGCTTCGTTTAGTGACTTCACAGCATCTGGATTAATCGTCTCGAGCCAGGCAGCCAATAGCTCGAACTCCCGTTCTGCAGCCTTTTGATCGGTCAGGCCCATCATCTTCTTCATCCGTTTCCAGAGCTGCCCGTGGTTGACATCTGGGATGTAGTCTTTGATGTTGCGAAGCTTGTGGAGCCAGCAGCGCTGGATGACCACAGCGTCACCCCAAAGCGCTTTTACGGCTGCACGCAGAGCCTTGCCACCATCAAGAACCGCGAGCAACCGTGAGGCGGCTAGAGTAAAATTGCGCGACAGAATCGAGGTCAGAAGATCCTTCACCACACTGGCATTTTCAGTGTTGCCCTCTCTTAAACCTAATGGGATTTTACGCGAGTCAGTGGTCACTCCGACCGCCATTACTTGCGTGGTCTCACCGACTCCCGTGCCGTCGACTAAAATTGCAACAAAGCGGTACTCGGATAAGTCGGCATTGTTGATCATGTCCAAATCCTTTTTGGAGGCTCTCTTGAAAGCCCGTGACACACTGGACCTGGCAATCCCAGTCTTGTCAGCGAAGCCATTGATTACCCCCTCATAGTTTCTCGTCGAAACTCCTCGGACGATACGGGCGAGCATCTGTTGATCGAGCAATTCTTGATCGCGCATCTTAACGAGTGATGGAAGTTCCACCTCTTGGCCGTTGCGTCTGGCTCGCGGCCGCCCGACTGGCTGCTTCGCGCCGTCGACCATCAACGACGTCATGTCGCTACCGCCGCGATGGCAAAGCCCATCGTCGTTCTTTCGAGCAAACGGCGCTCCGCACAGCCGATCCATATCTTGCTTCATCAACTCGATTGCGGTCTCAAGCACGGCATTCTTAGCGTTCTCCATCAGTAGCCTCTGCACATCGATGCTCGACAACTCACGTTCCAATTGACTGACAGTGTTTAAATTGGTGATCTTCATTTGGGCTCCTTTTCTCATTTTGAGAAGAATTTAGTCGTTCCAAGAGGTTAACTCTTGGGGAGCCCGACTTTCAAACCCTAACGGAGACTGGGACTAACCCAACGCAATCTCCTTTAGAGGAATTGCTTTGGACCTCATCTAGCATCCCATCTTGTAGGTTCGGTGATGATGTACTCAAAGTGTCCCTCGATGTAGCGGTTGCCGACAACTCGGCCTTCAATCCAACGAGATTCAACTTTGG
>JBGSNU010000054.1:0-2992 GCA_041739415.1 Bdellovibrionales bacterium
CCGTTCGCAATAAACGACCAGCAGCACGTTAAGTTTTCCCGAGAGCCCAATCCGGACAAAGCGATCTTCGCCCTGGCTATGGTCATCGTCGTAAAGGTCAATGGCCTGATGATCTAAAAAGACCGTCTGAGCCTCTTCAAAGATGATTTACCTGTGTTGAGGTAGCCGCACTTTTGTAGGATCTTTGGGCAAATCGGAGGCTTGGTTGTGTGCCATGCACTTGGGCGCCCTTGTTCATCGAGCTCATATACGGCCATTTTTATTGAACTAAGTGGATCTGATATGTGAGATGACTCAAGGCAAAAGGTTCTATACTCGTCCTCATGCTTTTTGTCCTGTCCGCGCAACCCCTGCACAAAATGGGCTGAAGTTTAAGTCAACGTCGTATCTGAAGGTGACGACTCTTGTTCCCAGTGTTTTCTTCTCAGCTCTTCTGCTCGCTGTCTAGCCCTTTCCCTCTGCATTGTTAACTCGTGCCGCCCGATGTGGTGAACGGAGTTGGGCGCAAACCCACCGTTGCCTTGATTGGGACGATTGAAGTTGTAATCCCAGATCGCATTCTTGATTGATGTCTTAGCCTCCTCTTCTTTAGCATACTGTTCTTGTAGATTGATCTCTTCGCGCTTGAGTGTGCCGATCACTCGCTCAGTTCGTGCGTTGCCGGTCGGCCGTCCGATCCCACTCAGCCATAACCGCAGTCCCTGGATCTCGATGTTGTGCTTTGTGTATTTGGCGGCGTTTGCACTGCCGTGATCCGCGACAACGATCGGCTTCATTGTGCCGTCCGGCAGATGATCGAGTTGCTCGAGCATCACAGCGTCGGTCACAAGTGCAACCACCTGTAGCTTCGTGATCTGCCAGTGGAGTCCCCACGACAGGATCTTGCGCGAGTACCAGTCGATAAGAACCAGCAAGAACATAAACCGGCCATCGACGTTGATCCACGTCCAGTCCATGCCCCAGAGAAGGTTCTTCTTCCACGGCTCGTGCAAAAGCATGTCCGCGGGCTCGATGACTGGTCGATAGGGCTTACGTTCAAACGGATGATTGAGTCCATGCGCCTTCATGATCTCCGCCACCTTAGTTTTACCTATGAAAACCTTTGCAGTTTTCTCAAGATGGTAGGCAATCCGACGACAATGCCAGTCAGGATGCTTTTTCACCAGCGCTACAACTCGTTTTTCTTCAAGTGGCCTGATTTTGTTCAGTCCACCGCCGCCGCCATGACGTGATTGCATGCCGCACTTCCAACGGTGGTATGACCTTGGGTGCATTTGCAAATGCCCACAGATCGTCGCTATCGAGTTCGACACGCGCGCCTGCTCGATGAACTCGAGCAAGGCCTCGCGCTGCCTCTTGGTCAAATGGCGGCCGTACAGTGGACCGTCTAAACCGAGCGACTCTTTTTTTTCATCGCCTGCAGCTCGATCGAAGTTTCGACTAGAGCTTGCGACAACCGCTCGGCCTCCGACTTCCACTCCGCAATCGCCGGATCTTCTTTCGGACGCGGGCCGCGCTTGATTTCCTTTAAAGAAGCAATTCCGCCCTGAAGGAACTTTTGCTTCCAGCGCGACAGTTGCGCTGGCGCAATATTTTCGCGACGACAAACGGCACTTGCGCCGATTCGCTCGGCCTCCAACACCAACTCCGCCATTTTCTCGGCGGACCGGCGTGTTCGCTTGCGCTTTTCTGACTTTGGATTTTCTTGGCTCATTGTGACCCCTTTTTATCATGGTTGCTCTCCTTCGAGAACAGGGGTCACCTTCATGGATTCAGCTACTTAGGCTGAAATCCGCACACTTTTTTGACTTAAACTATCCCGCATTTTGTGACGATCGAGCCCGGACAGCACACTTCGAGTATTTTAATCGCTAATTGAGAGGCCGAGATCAACAGGCGTGTGAAAGCGTAATTTTGGGTGAAAAATTGCATTCCTAGTTCCATTGTAGTTTTAAACTGATTATTTACATTCTGAGGGATCGAATCATGACAAAAATCGTCACTTTTATCGCCATTTTGACAGGTTCCGTAGTGGCTCTTGCGAGCCCGAACTATGCTTCGCTGTCGCAAAAAATGTATCCAAACAGCGCAGAAGATCAGGCTTTTGTTTCAAAGTTTTTCCAAATAGTTGAGGCTCATAAAACCAATGACCCCTTGCTAGAAGGAAGAGGCCCTTCAATTAATGAGTATAGCCTCGATAAAATTAAATTCGCATACATGATCAATGATACTCCCGATACTATCGACCTTGTGTTTTTCAATTGGACTTTACCGTTGTTCGAAGGTCTCGAGATGCACACCGACTTTTCAAAACTTTACGGCTCAAATGTCTACATTCTCAAGGGGATCAATAAGAAATCCGTGGCAAGCCAAGGAAAGAATCGAAGTGAGGTGACAAACTTCTCTTATATTTTTGGTGCGCATTACATGGAGATGCAGATCAAAAAAGATAATCCCAATTATCAGGTGCCAGAACAAATTTTGGATTGGAAGCCTAACCCAGATTATATGTCCCGATCTCATCCGCTCCGAGTCATGCTGAACACTCATACGTTGGTTTTACTTTCGCCAAGTAAAGACCTGTTTTTAAAACAAGCTGGAATGACTGAACAAACGAAACCATATTTCGAAGCCATGATGAATAAGAACGGCGGCTTCTACAACATGATTATGGGAATGATGGTTCACGAAATGTTCCACGTTAAGGAAGGCGAGGACCAAGTAAATAATCTTGCGAACAAAAGAAAAATCGACGAGGACCGAAAATCGCTAGTGACTCAACTTCAAACTGACACTTATTTGAAGTCGCTAATGGCAACTTATGTAAAAATAGTTTTTACCCTCGGCGAAAATTGGAGTGCGGTCGCGAGGCTGGATAATTTAGCTGTATCAGTTTGAGGCATCTGGCGGAACTTCCGATAAGGTAAACGGGAGATTCCAATGAGTAGAAAAGACCGACGAGTATTTTCAGATGAGTTTAAGCGAGAGATCG
>JBGSNU010000036.1:0-13431 GCA_041739415.1 Bdellovibrionales bacterium
TGTTTGCGGCGTCTCGCTACAATGGTTTTGATGAACCCACTCAGGTGCCGATGCTTCTATTGAGTGGTTTGGGGGATCGGCTTGTCGACCCCTCCTGCTCAACTGAGATACACAAGCGTTTTGCCTGGCCAATTTCTCGCCACCCTTGGGCGGGACATGACCTTCCCTGGGATGACGCGGCCTGGGTGATCGAAAGAATTTCGGACTGGGAGCGTAAAAAGCACCCAGGTGCGACTTAATTCCTTAGCAACTCACAATTTGCGCTTGCTTCCTCTATGTGGCTTTTCTAAAACATAGGAAGGTAGGGGGCATAGTGTCAAAAACCAGATCTTGGCTTTTTACAGGCTACGGCATCGGCATTCTCATGCATCTGTGTGGGCTTGCGCCCGCAAGTTGGGCGCAATCTGCGGTGAGCACGTCTCGACTTGGCTTAAATGAATCAGCCGCCGCAAAAAATTCCCTTCAGTGGGATGCTGAGGTCAGCCTCCAGGCCACAGAATACACCAGCACAGATCAATCGTATTTTCGGCCAGGCGCGCGCGGGGAAAACTACAGCCTCCTTCTGAAAGCCAAAGGTGCACCGCGATTTGGACTTTTGCGCGGTCGGTTTGACGTGGCCAATGAGTACAGTGCGACCGAAGATGCCAACTACTTGATGCCTCGGGAGGCTTCGGTTGCCACTCGGCTCGGGTCCTCCACTTGGACGCTCGGGCGGCACCGCAACACCTGGGCGGAGTGGGAGTCGACTTGGCAACAGGGCACCTTTGAGCCGCGCTTCATGCAAAATCGGTTGCACCCAATTTCAGCCGGTCTCACCGGATTGTTTTTCAACGTCGAGAAAAGTTCCTGGAGTTTAACAGCCGGGTATTTGCCAGTGTTTATTCCGGATTTTAGTGCTCGTTTTGCCGTAGAAAACAGTCGGTTTGTCTCTCGCAACCCTTGGTTCAATCCGCCCGCCGAGGATTTTATCTATCAAGAGGAAACCAACCCGATCGACTACTCTTTGTCTCGCCCTTCGGATGCGTCTGTAGTCAATAACCCTGGTGGTGTTGTGAAGGTGGAGCGCAGAAGTCAGCAGGGAAGTTTGTCGAGGCTGAGTTATGCCTACAAACCCATCTCACAACTGGCGTTAGGCTTTCCGTCGTCGGGCCGGTTTATAGTTGATGGTGAAATGCAGATTGAGGTGACGCCTCGAGTGGTCTACACGCGAATTCTTAACTTTGATCAAGTCTACAAAAATAATTTATGGACGGTCGCTGCAAGTGTGGGGCGTGACACTCCAATTCGGGATTTTGCGCCGGCCGATTGGACTCAACAGATCTATTTGCCCGCATGGGTCTACTCCGGTCTCGTGGGTTACCGAATCAGTGAATCGCTAACGGCCCCAGAAGTGCGGGTCGGGTTCTTGCGAGTGGATGGTGGAGACGGGGATGACGTGGGTCGCTTCGGCAATCCAAATGCGACCAAATTTGAACGGCGTTTTCAGTATTACAACGCCTATTTGGCGGAAGTTTCGAAGAGTTGGCCCCTGGGCGGGAGAGTGCCGCTTGTGACCACGGCGCGCGCGATTTATGATCCCACACAAAAAGGTGGAACGATGAGCTTCTCCTCGGGCTACGAGTTGAGTCGAAACTGGCGCGCCGACTTGCGTCTGGATTTTCTGGGGCTGCTGAGCTCAGATAAAGCCGCAGTAAACGATGGCTTTTTGTCTAGCTATCGGGCCAACGACAGTGTCATGGGAGGAATGAGTTATGTTTTCTAAGTTGAAACTTCCAGTCCTTGTCCTCAGTTTGAGTCTAGCCGTGTTGGGTTGTGCCAAAGAAGATGAACCGCATGAGCAACCCATTCAGGTCCTCTTAAAAAGTGAGGGGACTTGCCTTATTCAGTTTGGGAGCGAATTGGATCGCTACCTCGCAGGGAGCATGTCAGCCGTTGAGGTGGCCAGCTTTTTTTCATGTTTGACGGCCGCTGCAATCGATTTTGAGGGTATAACTGCTGGAGATTTGGGGCGGGATCACTATTCTCCTCAGGCTCTCCGCAACTTTTTTCAGAAGTTTTTTATCAAAGAGCAAAAGATTCCCGATTCGCTCCTGTCCTCGGTGATGGAGATCAAGCGGCTCTTTCTGGGAGGCTCAGCCCGGTTTGTGACTCGCGCTGAGCTTATCGAGTTAAAGAGCGTTCTTGGGAAGGTTGAAGGGGCAGCTCTATTGCTTAGGCCTCATGTTGGCGTGCTATTTGGTCAGGCCCCTGCAGCGTCAAACCTAGAAGTCCGCGCCGCCCACTCCGCACTGTTGAAATCCGGTGAGATTTTTGGGCAACTTCTGCTGACTCATAAACAGTCTTATACGTTCGGTCAGCTGTCCAACTTGTTAGACGCCATTGTGCA
This sequence comes from Bdellovibrionales bacterium, assembly GCA_041739415.1. GTDB lineage: Bacteria > Bdellovibrionota > Bdellovibrionia > Bdellovibrionales > UBA1609 > JALHOQ01. Next base: position 2,387 of record JBGSNU010000036.1, read on the forward strand.
ATGGAACATTTCTTCTCGCGTGGCTCCATCTCGCGGAGCCACGGCTTTGCTTCGGCTCAAGGGCGTATTGCCGCCAGCAAAGCAAATCCTCCTGGCCGGGCGGCACGATGGCATCGCGGGCACAGAGTGGTCTCGAACGTTGGAGTCCTTAGCTCGTAGTTATTTAATTTATCTCGAGCTGACTCGGAGTTTCGCAGGCGGCAACCTCAACGCAGCCTTACAGCAAGACAGCTTAGAAGGTGGCGCGGCGCTGCTTGTTGAGCAAATTGAGCGCAGTGTGCAGTGGCACGAAGGTCAAAAAATTCCCTTGGAGAAGTGGCAGACTTTATTTCAAGCTCTAGAAGATTCGCAAAGTTTGGGCCGTCAAATCACTGCCGTCGGTCTAAGCGAAAGCCTGTATTGGTTTTTGTATCGGCTCTTGAGCGATGGTCAGACTCTTGTCACTGCACTTGATAGCTCACACGTCCGAATCCTGAAGCAGAAAGTCACCGATTGGCGCACTCTGCTGCAGCGCCAAACCGTATCAACAAACCGCGCTTCGATTGTGCAACGGTTTCAAAAAATGCTTGAGGACTCGCCCCCCATGCAGTGGGATCGTCAGTTTCGCATGGTATTCAACTCTCCCTCTCCAACCAAGTGGATGGCTGCGGACCAACGGCAACTGGTGGTGCCCTTCTTACTCGTGGATTGGATTCAACAGGCTTTCGGTGAGTCCCAAACCGACCATCTCACGATCGGCCAGTTCGAACTGGCGATCGAGGAAGTACTCCCGCTCCTGCAAAACTTTGGTTGGCTCACGGATGCCGATGCTTCGATCGGTGCGCCGCGCTTTCGTGAAGCAAATTTATTTACCAGTGCATCTAACGGCGACAAGTTTTTAGATTTAAGTGAGGGCGTCCGCTATTTGGCTTTTATTACTTCGGCGTTTGTCTCGGCCGAGCACTGGCTAAAAGTTGCCGATAGACTTTGTCCAGCGGGTAGACCCGCCCCATGTGTGCGCGAGCTTTCTGTCAACTTGGCGACCGATGTCATCACGCCCATGCCTCACCTTCGGCAAGCGCTCCCCAAATGGGGCGCGCCTCGTCTGTTGAATTATTTTAAAAATGCAGAGCTTGCGATATTAGAAGCTCCTGTCCAAGGTGAGTACAAAGTTGGAGACCTGCTGCAGGTTTGGCAAATTTCGGAGTATGTTGAAGTGTTCATGCAGCGATTCGATGTGGACCGCTCGCAGACCATCACCCTGTCAGAGGCCGTAGCCGCCTACCCCTTATTCGCTCCAACTTTAAAGGAATTACTTGGTGCGGAAGATCAAGACGACTCCGAGTTTTTACCGTTTTTTACATTTTTAATGAAATACGGTGAATCCCCATACACGATGTTCGGAGGACTAGTTGCCTTTGAACATTGGAAAAACAATCGAGATTCCTGGGAGATAAGTGTCGAGCGTGACAAATTAATGGCCATTCTCGCGGGGCTGTCGAAGCTTTAGCCACTTTTACCTGGAGTTGAAAATACTTCAGCGCCCTGATGCCAAAATGGATCCAGCTCACGCGACCGAGTAAACTCTCGCTATGACTCGGGGCCTAGTGTTCGCTCAAATTGGACTTCGCCTTTTAGCCAGAGTTCTGGTGAGTGTTGGCGTAGTGGCTCTGCCGATGCAAGAGGCCCTTGCAATTTCGAGTGCGAATGCCAAAGAGCATGGCAACAGTTACCTCGGGCTTTCACAGGACAGATATCTGGGCTCGGCCCTAGCTGCATCTCCCTCACCCAACTACAACGTTTTGGCCGCTGACCTCCGGTTTGAAACGGAGTCACCGAGCTGGAATTTACGTTTTAATCCGGTCGTAGAGGGTGCAACGAATGTTGTAAATGAAGTTTATTTTGGCGTACCCGAGGCGTTTGTCGAATGGCGAATTCTTCCCAAAAAGCTTCGGCTAACCACGGGACGGCAAAAAAGGCACTGGAGTTGGCTCGACGAGGAGTTCGGTCTTGGCGTTTGGCAACCGCAACTTCGCTGGGACTATTTGCGGCCTCGACAGCAAGGTTTGATTGGAGTTTTTCTCGATTGGGAGCTCACTCCAAAGTGGCAACTCACGCTGTTTGCATCGCCGGTATTTTTGCCAGACCAAGGTCCCAACTATCGTTTACGAAACGGGCAGTTTACGTCCAGCAATCGCTGGTTCATGCCCCCTCAAAGTCAGCTGCTGCTGCAGACTAGCTCTCAAATGCAGACGGATGTGCCTTTGCAATTCACAATCAATCGGCCAGCCACTGAGTCCGTCGTGCTGAATTCTAGTTTTGGAATGAGTCTGCAGTACCGGCAGGATGTCTACTGGAGCAATCTCAGCTACGCCTATAAACCCCGAAGTCAAATCCACATCGGCGTTGAATGTAGCCAATGCGCCACTTTGCCTGAGGATGCTCAACCGCTCAATGTTGAAGCCGTAATTCATCCCCGCATTGTTAAGCATCACGTTCTCACGATGGAGTCGGGCGTGAATGGTCGGGACAACAAGGGGTGGTTTTCGCTGACTGGAGATTTTACTGAGAAGTCGGGCTTTCCGTCGCAATACGAGGAAGCTTCGTTAAAGTCGCTGTTCATTGCGGGCACAGCATATGAGCGCAGCGTAGCCTCGTTGCTGGGTCATGATGGTTGGCTCAAGTTTGGCTACATGCGCGTTTTTGATCTCACTGAAGATCGAACTGCGGGTATAGCTGAAGGACCCGAGCTTGAGTCCTCACTCGATAGATATCCCTACCGGGAGCTTGTCATAGCTGAGGGCCGGCTACGATTTTTACAACGCCTGACTTCGCATTTAGAATTCAAGACACGCTACAATTTTTCTGTTCCAGAATCTGGCGGTTGGCTGACGTCTCAGGTGGAGTATTTTCGACATAGCGTTCTCTACTATTTTGGTTTGGATGTCTTAGGTTCTGAAACCGAACCCGATTCAATTCATGCTGGCCTCTACACTCGGTACCGCGCCAACGATCGAATCTTCGGGGGGGTGAGTTATGTTTTCTAAATACCCCCGCCTGAGAACTCCCATAAGAGTTTTTGTTCTGATTCTACTCGCACAGTTGCTGTTGGGTTGCGGCATTAAGTTTAACGAGGCTCCGCCTAAGCTTAATCCTGTCGGTTTTGGAACGAGCCAATATGAATGTGTTGGTCAAGTTCCCTCACATCTTCGACTGTATCTGGACGCAAAAATTTCAGTTGAAAGGATGCGAAGCTTTTCAGTTTGTTTACAAGGTGCACTGACGAACTTTCTGCAGCTGACCCGTGGCAAGGCGCAAGAGCACTACTCGGCTCAAGAAATTCGACAGTTCTTAGAAACTTACTTCTTGGATGGGCGCCATGTTTCCGATGGCCTACTCGAAGAAGCCATGCGCCTTAAGCAACTCCTTCTTGGAGGTAAAGCTGATCGTGTCTCCCGCACCGAATTGAATCAGGCCATTGAGCGAATTGCAAAGATTGAAGAGTTGCTGGTCAGATTGCATCCTTTTATTCCGATGCTCAATCCCGCTCAGTCGGATGCGAGATTCACGAGTCGGCGCCGTCAACAGTTGCGCCAAGCAACGGCGATGCTCTCGACAACCGCCAAAGCTTTTGCAAATCTTCTTTCGCCGAGTCTTACGGAATATCCGATTCAGGCGTTGACCCGCTTGTTACACGAGCTTCGGTCCTTCGATCGCAATCCGTCGCTGACCTATATGGATGCCACTCAACTTAGTGAATGGGCACAGGGTTGGGGACAGCTGCTGCAAAGTTACAAATCCATCATTCAATCTACCAAAAGGGCAGAGGTGATTGAACCGTCCGATTGGTTGCCGCTATTCACAGAGGCGGCTGAGCTTTACAGCATTAGATTGAGCCTTAGGCTACTGAGCGCGGCAAACGAGTGGAGATCTCTCGGAGCATTGGCAGATGCTGAGCTTAGCACGCGTCGCATGCTGAAGTTAGTTGAACGGGCTATTCGATCTCATTCTGCTTCGGTCATTGAATTTTCAGAAATCGACAATTTGATTCTGGCTTTGCAAAAGACCAAGCTACTTACAGTGACCCCGAGTGCTGCGACCATTGGTAAAGTTGTCCGGTCGGCAGTGACTCAAATGCTGGGCGATGCCTCTGTCCAACCAGATCTTCGGCAGGCAAAAGGGCTCGGCTTGGCAGAGGTGCAGGTGCTGCGCCAAGAGGTTGGTCGCTGGCTGAGTATACAAAATAGAATCAACCAGGAGTTTACGAAAGACCTGAGGCATGACTCAAAATCGGGTGGAGCTAAGGATTGGCAGAGTTTCTTAGAGGTTAGACAACGGCTGCGACCTTTGCTTACAGATTCAGCGCCTGAGGCCACAAGCATCGGCCGGGTGGTCGTCGCAAATTCAACTGAGTTGCAGGGTCTGGGTGTTACGCACGGCTATGCGAACCTCACGCATATGAATTTTATCTACAGCTTGGTTGCACTTGTGTATCGGGGCTATGCGGAAGCCGGCGGTTCTAGCGAAGACTTCTGGTCGAGGCGCATTCAGTCAGCGGAGCTGCAGCGATTCTTTGTGGATTTTCGTTCCTTGGGAGTGGAGCTCAAATCAATTGATCCGCGCTCGGACAATGTGGGTTCGCGGTCGTTTCTCGAGGGCAACCTCTTCACTTACGCGGCGGATGGCTCAAGCGATTCTTTGAGTGGGACACTAAGTAGCGCGGAGGGGATCGAGCTCATTGCATCGTTGATGTCGGGTTCGAAAGTTTCGTCTTCGTTGTATGCGGATTTGTCGGTTAAGTGTCATCCTAAGGCTCTAGAGGCAGCACAGACTGGACGCCCGCTGGATCCTTCCGGTGAGCCTATGGTGGATCGAAAATGCGTGATGCAAAGACTAGGAGAAGTGCTTGTTCCGACTCTTAGCCATATGCCGGGGCTCCAAAGATACTTGAGGTCGATCTCGGTGGATGAGCGCCAGGCTTACGTCGAAGAGCTACTGTCAGCTGCTTTTTCAAAGGGGCGGTCTGAGTTGAATTGGGTGGAACACTCCGAGCTTTCCACCTTGGCGATGCTCACGCACTATGCCGAGGTGATCTTCACGAGATTTGATTTGAGCAACAATGATCAGCTGGATGCAGAGGAGATTCAAGCGGCATCGACACACTTTCTGGGAATCATCAAAGTCGTAGCCAAACAAAAGGTGAAAATCCCTATCTCTGATTCGTTGGCTAGGGGAGTGCTGTATTTTATTTTGAAATACAAACGTGTCCCGGGTTTCGTAGACGTGCCCTGGGTCTACAAATTTAGTGTGGCACCTCCCCGGCTGGAGTTGAGTCGCCTAGACCTACTCGAGTCGTTTCGCTCAATTGTTGAGCGTGTGGTCAATGCCGACTGAGTCTTGATTCCTTTGCTTGGGAGTTTTTCAACATTTTTCTATTGATCTCGAGTTGATCCACGGGTCTCATGAATCCGGAGGGTTTATTCAATGGCCATATCAAGCGCTATACTTTCGATGTCCACGGTGATTCCAGCTCTGGCCCTTATAATGATGCTGTTTGGCTGCAGTCTGCTTAGCGATCCCTGGCGCTCACGCTTGCAGGCCGTCGCGTGGACATTGGCTTTGGTGGTGGGTGGGGTTTTGCATTCTTCACGCTTGCCGCTGCCACTGCTGATGCCGCTGGACGGACTGATCTGGTCGGCTGTTCTGTTGGGCGCATTCGTCGTCATTGGTCCGCGCGGGGTTGGTTTGCGTTACCTGGTGCGGAGTTTGTTAGTTGTCGCCATTGGAGTGTTGGTCCTTTGGCCGATTCTATCGACGCTGCAAGGGCAGGTGCACACGCGCAATCTTTTAGCGTTTTTCTTTTTGGGTCTTGGGCTCTGGTCGGTTGTGGAGCGCGCCACTCAGTCCGTTCGAGTGCCGGCCTTGCTTTTGTTGCCCCTGCTCTCGGCAATCGCCCTCTTGTGGTTTCTTTTCGGGCGTGAATCAGAGGTCGTGTTTGTTCCCGTGTCTTTGTTTACTGGGGTGCTCGCTGCCGTGTCGATGGTCGCTTTGCTCTTCGTCGGTCGAGTCAGTGCCGCTGCGATTGTACCATTTGTGTCGGTTCTGCTTGTGGCGCTTATGGCAGCTGCCCACTTCTATTTGCAGATCAATCCTTGGTCGATGGTATGGCTTTGCGCGCCATTTTTGCTATTGTGGTTGCGACCGTGGCTGCCGTTTTTTCCGAAGGAGCCTCGCCGCGAAGCCCTCACTCTTGGAGTTTTGGCCGCACTCCCACTTCTTTACTTTCTGAGTCAGCACAGCCCAAGCTTCAAGAGCTTACTCGCGTAGGCTAAGCTTTGCCACGAGGTCATGGCCTACCCAATACACGTTTTGTTTAGGTTTGAGAGATTCGTAAAACATCGCTTTTCCGCAAGCGCGAAACACCAGTTCACTCAAATGAGCGGTGAGGAGATGACGTTCATCTTTGTGCATGTGTAGAATTTGGTCAGAAGTGAGGCGCATCTGCTCCATTTGTTCGGGGCCATTGTGTTGGGGCCACGAGGGATAATCGGACCATCGCTCGGCGATAATCTCGGAGCGGAAGTATTTGTCAGTAATAGCCAAAATCTCGTCCACCGTGTGCTCCGGTTTAAGGAGTCGTTCGCACTCTTCGATCAGCTGTTTTGTCACGGGATGATCGGGCGCTGCTTTTTTGAATGCGCCAATCAGTGGATACAGCGCCACCTCTACGCCCAAAAAGATCGAGCTGGAGTTGGTTAAAATTTCGGGGGCATTAAAGACAACGGCATTTATACCCTCTTCGCCTGCGCGCTTGGCAATTCGCTCGAGCTCCAGCTTGGCAAAGCCCTGGAGGTAGGGCGAGTAAGATTGCCAGCGGTACTGATCTTTCATCAATATTTCTGTACCATGGTAACCAAAGGCGACAAACGACACCTTTTTGGCATTCACTTTTGCGCGCTCTTGCAGCGGCCGACTCAGTTCAATCAGATCCGCCAATGAATTTGCGGTGACGTCCATAAAGCTTAGTGCCGAAAATTCGCCTAGCTGACTTTGCCAAAAGTCCTTGCTTGAAGCGAAGCGTTCTCCGTGCCCTTTAAACACCCGATTCATCACAGGTAAAATAATCTTGGCTCGTGGCACTCCACCGGCCATCGTGTGCGCAAACAAGATGTTCGCATCGGCCGGAATATGCGTTTGCAACTCTTGCATGTAGACCTGCACGCGCTCACGAAAGCTGGCGCGTCCTTTGGCGCGGGACTCAGCCACTTGATTCATATCTAAAGTCGCTGTGTGCGCTTCACTCAGCTTAAGGCCTTTGAGTTGATCACAGGGCGAGAGTCCCTTTGAGGATTTTTCCATATCAAAGCCGCACTCGAGTGGAATGTTCAGCAAGGGTTGATCTTTCTGCGCCAGTTCCTCTGGGGTCAGTGGTCGGAGTTCTCCATTTTCATCTCGTCGCCCGACCGTGCTGTAAATGACTTTTAGTCCCGCAGCTTTGGCCTCATCAATCAGGCCGTTGACGTAGCCGCGCGCAAACACTTCACCAAATACCACCAGCACGTCATTTTTCTTCCAACCCGATTCGGCTGAGATCTCACGTAAGGCTTCAAATTTTTGCATCTGCTGCTCCTTCACGGTAGGCACTGGGTCTTGCTTGCTGCAGCATCGTGCCATAGGCCGATGAACTTTGGGAACTCGGTTCATCCGACTGAAGCGGCGCTCCACAACTCGAGTCAGAAATAACCGCGTAGCCCCACACTCTGGCGGTAACCCTCTTGCCGACGATCGAGCAAGCGACTCCAAGCGGACTCGGCGGTGACGGTGAGGCGAGGGTGGAGGTGCCAGCCGAGTCCGGCTTGCAGCCGAGCGAATTCGGTGTGGCTCCCTTCAACTGGACCCCAGCCTGCTGCGTAGGTGAGGTGCGCTCGTATCGTTTTCCAGCTGCCCATGAATCCCATCTCTGGTCCAAGTTGCCAAACGGGAAAGCTTAAGTTTGCCCCTAAATTGAGATCCGTGCTGATGAGTCCATACCACAAGACGTTGGGCATGAGTTCAGCGCCCAAACCATAAGCCACGGACCCAAGAGCGTATTGGTCTGCAAGTGAGCGGGTGAAAAGATTTTCGACGATGGCAGCCTTCGCTCGCCATGAGGCTTTGGGGTCAAAGCTTGAATACGGTTGAAAATTGTCGATGCGAGCGATTGTTAAGTCTTTCAACCAAAGCGATTTTTGCGTGGCGCTTAGTTGCACATGCGCGCCTTCAACTGAAGAGTACTTTAGAAAACCAGTGTCAGGATCCAATCGATCATGAATGGCAAAACGATAGCTCAGGTCCGCAGTCGTGGTTTGGCGAAGTGACGATACGCCCAAATACCCCATAAATGAGCGGTGAGAAAGATGCGGCGCCTGAGTGAGCGCCTGCTCCTTCGGAAACTCCATCGGCGGATCAGAGTGTTTCGCTCGCTCAATATGGGCCGCTCGCTCAAGTGGCTTGAACTCGACTGGTAGTTCGCCGGAGTTTTGTAAGGTCATATACGTCAGATAGTGAATCAAGGTTTCTGAAACTTGCGGCGGAGGATTACCCAGCGGCAAATCGGGGTCGCGGATCGCCAAACGCACTTGCTGTTGGTCCCGCGGTTGAAGCGACTGCAGCCTCGAGCTGAGCACACTCCCTTGGGATGGCACTAAGTCCACCGACGCAATCCGATTCGCACTCGCCAGCTGTTGAATCACTTCCATAGGGTGGACGTAAACGGGCAGTCTATGGGCACTCTGAAGATCCGGCAAGGTGGCTGCAAATGTGCGGAGCAAAATCCCTGCACAGTTTTCATCAAAAAAGAAATAGGGAAAGCTTGCGGTGTGCACCAACTCCCAAAGGTGGTGTAAAATAAATTCGAGTTCCTCGGGCTCCAGTCGAATCTCATACAACCAAAGATCGCGATTCTCGATGCTGCCGTACTGATGAATGCGCTGAAAGTATGGCATGATGGAGTAATCGCCAGTAAACCAACCCGTGATGCCCCCATAAATGTAACCCAGCCCACTCGTGCCCTGTGGCATATCTGCCGCATAATTGTAGGTGAGCCAAAAGGCCTTGGGTAATGCCTCCGATGGCAAAAGCAAAAACGAGTGGCCAAAAATAGAAGCGGCATTTGAAACATACTGTGAGGCGTACACCAAAACCAATCGAGTCGGAGCGTATCTACCGTACCAGAGCTGAAACTTCGTGCAGTCGACTGGTGGAGGTAGATCAAAATGCTGTCGCAACAACTGATACCGCGCTGGAAATAAGCACTGCACGTGCGTATCAGAGCCAGGCTTCACTTGTCGAAGGAGCCCAAGCATGGACTCGAGCTCTGCCGACGGACTGTGGCGGCCATTCACGGCGGTAAAAAACTCTTTTCGGGTGACAAGACTTGAGTGCTTTTTGCCTGAGGCCTTGTAATACAGCAGGTTTAACCATGCGGGGCGGGTCGCAAACTCCTGTACGGTCGCTTGGCTGGCCCATGTGACGGTCGAGGCCCCCATGTGCATCCCGGCCAGGATACAAAGTAGCCAACAATAGGATTTGGTCATGCATGAAAATCGGCGTTGTCGCAAAACTCATCCTTGGTCGTCGATTGTTAAAGCTTGACGAGAGCCAACCCCAAAACGTGATAATTGAAATTCAGCAAGGCTTGTTCTTCAACAAAAATAAAAGGAAGTCAGTATGAAATTTGTTATAGGTTTGTCCATCGCATTGTTTGCGCCTGTTATAGTTTCTGCCGATGTATATTCGTGTGCAAAAATGGTTTACAAAGACGGTTGGTTACGAAAATACGATAATCTTGGCAACACATGGGGCGCGAATACAAAAAAACATGGAGCTGTGAGTTCAAGTGTCGGCTCATCGGTTGAGCGCACGACGAGCAGTGCGGATCCCGGTGTGACCACGGGTCGATTTATGTCCGTGGCGCAGTACAGCTCATCTTGGGGAGAATGTTCGATTTTGGAGATGAACATCACTCGTCAGTTTCGCCAAGACTACATCGAACAAAATTTGGGTGAGATCAAAAAGCAAGTGGCCATGGGATCAGGCCATCACGTCGATGGTCTGGCTTTTGCCTCTGGTTGCAGCAATCTAGATTCAGCGACATGGTCCAAGAGCTTGCAAGGCCGAACAGCTGACTTCTACGATTCGGCTTCGGGGTTAGCTTTTGCCAATTTGCTGGACAATGTCATTTCTGGAGATGACTCATTAAAGTCAAACTGCCGAGTTCTTTAGAACCGCGGCAGTTTTTCGTAGTGAACAGATTTGCTATCGATTGACTTCAATCTTAAATTCTCGCACTGAACGAAGGCTTTTTCCAATAGTGGAGCGACTTCGTTCAGACTTTTCAGAGTGCCGACGCAACTGTTTTTCGAGCACCGAAACAACGGCATGAACTGCGAGTTTCGCATCGCGATTTCGTTTAGCTGCTCTTAGTTCACCTCGTCCTTTTATTTTTACTGTTCCGACGACCTCGTAGAGCTTCACCGAGCCATCTGGTTTACGGGCGTGTGGCTTAATTGACATCTTAAATCGATACTGTTCATGTCGAGCGTCTATTCGCTTCATTAAGCTTTTGGCTTGTTTTTGGCCAAAGGCCTCTAAGGAAGATGAGCCATCCAGATTGATAAACTTCATTTGCCTCCCTTTTTGTCCCTTTTGGCCTGATTGATTTTGTTGCGTGAACTCACATGCGCCTTCTTTTTGATAAAGCCGGACTTCAGAATGGCCTTCTTTTTTCTACCTATGGATGTTTTCTTTTTCATCGTTTTCATTTGTGCCTCCCAGCTGAGTCGAGCCTAGCACAGTTTCGCTCCTGATTGGGTAGAATCGACCTTCCGTGCTGGCTTTGAATATCTACTTCATCGCGACTCACCGTTCCCGGTCGTCGTTTTGCCCTGGCAAAATTTGAGACATCGCCGGCACGGCGATAACGGATTTGAGGGATTTTTTCTCTTCCCCCTCCACCCACGCAAGATATCGGTCGACCATGGTGATGCGCTTAGGTTTTTTAGTTTTTCTGGTCGGAAGTGCCGCAG
>JBGSNU010000047.1:0-75810 GCA_041739415.1 Bdellovibrionales bacterium
TGCGGTAGAACGAGCCATAGCGAGCGACCGCAGCTGAATCGGACGCCTTTGAGCTGGAGCATAAACTATTGGGGCAGGAGGGTGACATTCAGACCCTACAGGGCAAGATTCTGGCCAGCCCTGGCCTCGGTCCCCAGGGGCGGAGGCCCCTAAAACCAACAGGTTAGGGGGCCAGTTTAAAAAGGTTGAGATTTTTTTGTAACCCCTGCATATTCAACCCTAAGCCAAACAAACGTTTGAACTACACCCAAAAGGAACCCTCCAGCATGGCTCGTGCAATCCTACTCACAACCCTTTTCTCATTCCTCCCCCTTCACTCCCACGCCAGTGAAGAGGCGGCCCTACAAAAAATTGCGGCAGGTCGCACCCAACTGCTCAGTGAAGAAACCGTGCTCAAACTCTTCCGTGAAAGCTCGGTGGCGGCTCGGCAAGAGAGCGCGATAAGTGCACAAACGCAGTTGGACTCTAGCCTGACCGACGAAGCCTACCAGGCCAGGGCTTACTCCAGCTTCAATCTCAAACGCTCCAAAGAGGAAGCGCCGAACATTTACCAACCCGTGCTCTCGCCTTATCAAGATTGGAATGTCGGAGTTGAGAAGCGGCTGCCTCTCGGAACCAAAGCGGGAGTCGAAGCGTTTGGCACCAAATATTCCTTTAGAGACGGTCCTGTGAACAATGCCACGCAGGTCGGCCTAAGAGCGACGGCTGAGCTCGATTTATGGAAAAACATCTTCGGTGCCTTGGACCGAGCGCAGTTGCAGTCGGCGGGAGCACGAGCGCAAAGATCTAAAATTGAAATGAACCTCAACTTAAAGCGGCAAGAGTTAAGAGTACGCAAGGCCTTTTGGTCGTTTGTAGCGGCCTCCCGCTCAATCGATCTATCCGAGCAACTGGTGAAAACAGCGCAGCTGCAACTGCGCGATGTGCGGGGCCGAGCGCGAGAGGGTGCCGCCGACAAGGGCGAAGTCGCCAGATATCAATCGCAACTGGAATCTCGTAACACCTCTAAGCTCCTTTTTTTGTATGAGCGCGAAGTCGTGATGCAGGCCTTTGAGCAAGACTTTAAGTCGTTTCAATCGTCTCAATGGGTTGTAGACAATCCCAGTTTAGTGCAAAAGGAGCAGCAAATTTCAGCCTGCCTCGACACCATTGCTGGTCATTTGACTCCCAACCTAGACTACACGGCCTATGATGAAATCATCGGCTTGGTTCGAGCCGAAACAGATTCGGAGCTTAAGGTCGCTAAAAAACACAGCGATATCGACGTGGCGCTGGTGGGTCAGTACCAAACCACAGGAGTTGACACCAGTTACGATCGAGCCAGACAAGAAATTCAAGACGAGGCGAGAGGTGGATATTTGGTCGGTCTAAAGGTCAGTGTTCCTATAGGCGGCGCAAAGAAACAATCGGAAACTTTACTTCTCCGAGCCAAGAAAGATTCGCTCGAAGCCAAAGCCGAAAGCCTCAGCAATGATTTGCGTTCGCAGCACGAGACCATGCTCAAAGCCATTCTTTACCTGCGCCTGGGTCTGAAGGGACAAGTGGAGAACACGCGCAATTTAACGATTAACTATCAAGAAATGCAGCGCAAATACCGCCAAGGCCGGATTCCTGTTTCAACCCTGATTCTCGAGCAAGATTCGCTGTTTCAATCACAACTCAATGAAATCAATCTCCGCAAACAGATCACTCATGTCGTCCTGGATTATTTTAGTGTGTTTAACGAATTCCCCTGTGCCTGGAACAAAATTTAGGGAGCCACCATGCGAGTTATAGCCCAGTTTTTTATAAAAAATTATAAGTTCACTTTAGTCCTCACAGCCTTCGTCCTCATTTTTGGAGTCGGGGGTTTGATGAACCTCAACTCCGAGAGTTTTCCGTCAGTCAACATTGGTTCGGCTGTAATCACAACTCGCTACGAGGGTGCAACGGCTGAAGACATCGAAGCCAAAATCACCAAACCGATTGAAGAAGAGATTCAAAAGGTCTCCGGCGTAAAACGCGTTCGCTCGATCAGTCAGGCCGGTTTTAGCACAATTATCACCGAGGCCGATATTGACAAATATGACGTGCAAAAAGTCATCGCAGACTTACAACGCGCCGTCGATCGAGCCAGTGGCTTGCCGACAGACCTTGAAGTCAAACCCAATTTTCTCGAAATTAAATCAGATGAGTTTCCGGTAATTGAGCTTGCAGTCATTGGCACGAATGCAGATCGCCTTCGAGACCGGATTGCCGATCTGTTAAAAGAAGACGTACAGGACAACAAGAAAGTTTCAAGCGTATCAATGACTGGGTTTAGCGAACGCCAGTTCAATATTCTGCTCGATCAAAAAGCCTTGCAACGGCTGCACGTTCCAATATCGGCGATACAAACGGCGCTCCTACAGCGAAACATCACCATTCCGGGTGGTGAGATCAAAGGCGAGACCAGCCAAAAGCTGGTGCGGATTGAAGGCAAAGCGTTGAACCGAACAGAGTTAGAAAATTTAGTCGTTCGATCTAATTTTTCTGGCAACAGGATTTTGTTGAAAGATGTCGCTCGGATCGAAGACAGCCAAGAGGATCCAAAGTCCCTCGCCAAACTCGACGGGGTCGATGCAACGTTTTTGACAATCACGAAAAAGGGAGGCACGGACCTGCTGCAACTCGCCGCCGAACTCGAGCAAGTTATTGAGGAGTACCGCGCAAAATACCAAGGCCAACTCGAGTTTAAAATCTTCAACAATGAAGGCGTCCGAGTTGCCGATCGCTTGAATGTCTTAATGTCCAACGGCTGGCAAGGTCTTGTGCTGGTGATTTTCTTTTTGATGGTATTTTTGCCAGGTCGCATAGGCCTTGTCACAGCGATGTCCCTACCGATCGCGCTGTTCGCCACCTTTGGCATGATGATGTCCATGGGCTACACGCTCAACACCATCACCATCATAGCTCTGGTCATATCCATTGGTATGTTAGTCGATAACGCCGTGGTGATCAGCGAGAACTTCACCCGTCTAAGAAGTGACGGATTCGAAACGGATGAAGCTCTGCTTAAGACCATCGCTGATCTATGGGCTCCTATTGCTGCTACAGCGTTAACGACTGTGGCCGCGTTTATTCCTATGTTGGTCACAAGCGGCGTAATGGGCCAATTTATCCGAGGCATACCAATTGTTGTGACCATCGCCTTGCTGCTTTCACTGGTGGAGTCCTACTTTCTTTTGCCAACACGCCTCAAATTGATCAACCACACGGTTAAAAAAGGCACCACAGGCGATACAAAAAAAGATTTCTTTGACCGAAAGATTACACCAAAGTTTGAACAAACGGTTGGCTGGCTTGTGGACAACAAATGGCGATCGCTCGGTATATTTACCGGTTTTATGACAGCAACGTTTATGCTGCTGGCCTTCGGGAATAAAGTGAATTTGTTCCCAGCCGACCAAACGGAAATTTATATTGGCCGAGTGACGGCGACCAAAGGCACGCGCCTTGAAGGCACTTTCGCGTTGGCTGGTGAAGTGATGGCGCAGGTGAAGGAAAAGCTTGGCGACCGCCGCATCAAGCACATTAGTGCACTTGCTGGTGAGTCCCAGGTTGACCCAGGCGACCCCAAGGCCGAGGTCGGTTCAAATGTGGCACTCATCCGAATTTTTGTGACCAAAGACACCCAAGACACTGTGAGTACAAAAGAAATACTCGATACGTTGCGTACGATAAAAAATGACAGCTTGGCGAGCCTTAGCTTTGAGGCGCTCATCAATGGCCCACCGGTTGGGGACCCGGTGACCGTGACTTTTCGATCGAGCAACTTGGAGGAGCTGGACAAGGTCGTCTTTCAGATTCGCGACGAATTGAGCAAGCAACCCGGAATATTCGATGCCAAGGTGGATGATGTTTACGGTGACGAAGAAGTCATGGTGAAAGTCGATTACGAAAAGGCCGCGCGACTTGGACTTTCGTTGCAAGAGGTTGGCTCCACTGTGCGCACGGCCATCGCAGGTCAAATTGTGGGCGACGTGAGCTTGAACAACCGCGAGGTGAATTACTATGTTCGACTCGAGGATGCCGACAAAGCTCGAATCGAAAATCTAGGTGAGGTCAAAATTGCAGACCGAAGCGACAATTTGATTCCACTTAAGAACATCGCCAACTTCGAAACAAAAAAAGGTGCTCCACAAATTAAACGGTATGACTTCCGCCGTGCTAAAACTCTAACTGCCAACATCGATGATTCCATCATCACATCCATTCAGGCCAATGCCTTTGCCAAAGAGCGTTTTGCGACATTGAGCGACCAAGCTCCTAGCGTGACGATCGAATTTGGCGGTGAAGCTGAAAAGACAGGTGAGTCCATCGCCTCACTGATGATTGCGCTTGTCCTGTCGCTGATCGCCATTTTTGCCTTGCTCGTCTTGGTGTTTGCTTCTTACTCTCGACCGCTGATTATCCTCACGACAATACCTTTGGGACTCATTGGCGTTTCATTTGCGTTTTTCATTCACGATAAACCGTTGAGTTTTATGGCACTCATCGGGATTATCGGCTTGGGTGGAATCATCGTAAATTCCGGGATTATCCTCATTTCGTTTATCGAGCAGTTGAAGGTAGAAACCACGTTGCCCCTGCGGGACATTCTCATAAAAGCGGCCTCACTCCGTCTGCGCTCCGTTCTCGTCTCCTCGCTGACCACAATTAGCGGGTTGATACCGACGGCCTATGGAATTGGTGGAGTCGACTATTTTATCATTCCGATGGCGATGGCCTTGGCTTGGGGCTTGACCACCGGCACGATTTTTACGCTCTTTTGGATTCCGCCCGCCTATGCTATTATGGACAGCCTTGCCGCCCGGGTGAAGCGCTTGATGCGATCACGGCCGAGGGCAAGCGGAGTACCGGGATCCTCAATTGAAGCGGGAGCACATGTTAAATAAAGGTTCTACCGATACCAAAGCGAAAATTCTCGAGGCTGCTTTTGAGCTGTTCGGTCGCTTTGGATATGAAGGAACCTCGGTCAGAGCAATATCTAAGCAATCCGGTGTAAACTTGGCGGCCATTAATTATCATTTCAAAAACAAAGACAATTTGTTTTGGGAAATTATGGGCCACACCTACCGAGAGCTGGATCAAACCATTGCCGAGCTTGCTAAAGAGTCGAAGAGCACCGTCGAACTTGCGATGAAGACCTTTGATTACTTTCAAAAGGAACAATACGCCCTGAAAAATGCCATGAAGATGATGCTCGATGAAGGCATCAATGCGCCAGAGTCAGAAGAAATCCGGCAAGTTCTCGCCAATCCGATGGGGCCGCCAGGAGGTTTGTACTTTGCCGAAATCATTCAAAAAGAAGTTCCCTACCCGCTCAGTCAGGTCGGCTTGATCTGGGGGGTGAAAAGTGTTTTTGGCTCCGTCTTTCACTGGAGCGTGATGCTTTGCTCAACGCGCAAAACCTGCGCTCTGGAGTCAGACCCCATGATGGCACCCGAACTCATTCGCGAGGACGTGAAGCAAATGGTCGAAGCCTCACTCCTGTTTCTGAAACACAATCAGGCTAATTTTAGTCAGAACAAAATCCGAAGCAAGAAGAAGACTGGTGTCCCCTAGTGCCTCATCTTTGATCTGCTAAGAGGCTCTTTGAAGTTTCCCACCCAGGAAAGACAATGACAGCTGGATGGACTCATAAGGCGTGAACAAGGACTTTTGCCCGCTTAACTCCAATATTGATTCGCCCAGATTCCATTCCTGAAATAGTGGATTGAGCAATTCCGCTAAGCCTGGCCAAATCATTCTGCGAAAGCTCTTGCAAATCGCGAATGACTTTCAAAGATTGCCCGGGAGTCATTGCAATCCGAGTTTTTGCCGGAGCAAACTCGCCATTGATTGTTCAGTCGACTTGCACGGGCCCCTTACCATTCCGGAGAAAGCACTTGGCGTCCACCTGCGGAGTAAGAGAGTACCAATCCTAGGAAAATTGCCCTGAATCACCAGTTTTGTGAAAGAGAAATCCACTGTTACGTGAAGCCCTCTTAGAGCAGTTATTTATAGCAGCATTTCTTATGTATTTTCACTTCTTTAACCTTTTCCAACTTATCGTCAGGAATGAATACGAGATGCCAGCTCTCTTTGTTTTCTCCTGGGAACGGCATGATTTTGTAGGCGTAAATAGTATCGCTGAAGAAATAACTATCCGGATCGCCGAGCTCCCGACGGACATCCTTCCTGCCTTTACCCACATAAAGAGATCGCTTCACAATATCAACGGCCATCGAAGCCCGCTTTGACATGTCGCCGGCTTTGAACTGTTCGGCGTTTAGAGTAAGTACTCCCCATTTTTTCTCGGCATCCGAGGTGTTCATGAAGTTGGCTGAAAAGTAGGAAGACGCGCAAACGGCAAATCCGAAGAAAAGGACAGTGCTGAGAGTTGCAAATGATGGCTTAAGGTTTTTCATTTTGGCTCCTTCGGGATCGCCAAGCCGGGTTTGAGTACTTGAAGCTGTTTGGACCGTAGTTCTTCAAGACCTTTGGCTTCGACATTTTTTTGATTCCAACGCTTTTCCTTAATCAAGGATTCAGTCGCCGCTTGTCCCCTGCTGTTATTGTTCATGTCCATTTGACGTTCGATATCCGGCTGATCAGGATCGTCTTCGTGTGCGTCGAGAAACTCTTTGGCTCTGGACCTACCAAGCTCTTTAGTGAGCAGTGCGGCCCAAAGAAAATGTCTATAGGCATCGCTCTCGTCGTTCAGATTCTGATCGGGAAAGTTGCGAGACGTCGATTTTTCCGCGATGTTCTTCTGTTCGTATACGATGATGGCATCTTTAGGCTTTTTCACGACGAGGCTCTTTTCGGCGGGTGTCAGTCCGGGGTATAAAATGAACTTTGCAAGTAAGGATTCTTCTGGCTTGATCTTGCAAAGATCCTCGCATTGATTGGAACACATGAAGGTTCCCATATCTGAATCCAACATTGCACATTTTAATTCACAGTCCTTAGTTCCGACTTTGATCTTCCCTCGATTGAACCATGCAATACAGTCGGGGTGGGAGTCACCTGCCGTAGCGAAATTCGCCAACAGAAATAGTGGAAAAATAAATATTATATGGGTCATTTTACGAAACCTGATAGTTCTTCAAGCATTTTTGCGGCCAATTCAATGGCCTGGTTCACATCTTTTTCAGTTAATGGAGGTAACATTAGCTCAGCATCGGGGTATCGGTATTCAACGGCATATCTTGTTAAATTGACGACGGAAACGTATCTATCAGCCAGATGAGGATCAGCGGTCGAAACCGATTTCAAAAGCTTATCCATGTCATGGGTTTTCAAAACGCGGATGTTGTTATAGGTCAGAAAGCCTTTGATCGCTTTCTCGGCACATTGTTGGGAATGGAAAACGATACTTCCAAAAAAATCTTGCTCTACAGGATTCAAAAACTTTGCAGTCTTGAGATCCATCCGAGCTTTAGCGAACCACATCTGAGTGGACTTAGGATTAGCCAAGTGGAATCTCCACGCCGAGATTATGTGCTGCCTCAGCGACAGAGTTTAGTTCGTTTTTCCAATCCTCAAATTCTTGGTCGGAATAGACAAAAATGTCTGCAGAGATTCTTAGATCGGAAACTAGCTCCCTAGCTCTATCCATATTCTCCTTGCGAGAAAATTTTGTTTCTTTAACAACGAGAAGAATATCGTAATCACTGTCAGAGCGATGGGTGCCACCCGCGCGCGAACCAAAGAGAAACATGCGCGAAGGAAAGAAATCTGCAGTTAACCGTTGCTTAATGGCTTGAAGTGTTTTGTCGGTTTCAAACGTTTCCGGCTCTGTTTCCATATGTTCTCCACCCCTGGACCCACTTAAAACATCCAATTGATTTGGCGCCCCCAGACGGAATTGAACCGCCATCTAAGGTTTAGGAAACTTCTGTTATATCCAGATCCGAATAGATAACCGAATTGCTTGAGTTTTTCAAGCTCGTGTGTGGAATAGTTTGTGAATGGGATTCCTTAGACGACGCTCCGAAATGTTCTGCCCGAAAGGACATTGTTCACGGTGGACTTTGAAACCTTGAACCACTCCCTCAGCATTCGATTGGTCCAGCCCTCCGCCCTCAACACACGAATCTCTCGCACTTGCTCGTCCGACAGCACTCGATTGGGTATAGACGTGAACCCCTTGAGATTGCGAATATCTCTCGCCCACTTCTCAGCAAGCGTGACTAGCCTCAAGTTCGACGGCGAGTTATTCCGAGCATCCCCGTCCAGGTGGATAACGACCTTATCCGGCGACAGCGGACCTACGAGCTTCGCGTAAATGAGTCTCTGATATTGGAGGTTCTTCCGGCCATCCTTCGTGGCGTATTGAACGCGCCCACATCCACGGGGCGTGAATACCACTTGGTACTCACGCCACACCTTGCCGAGATGTCCCCACCTAGTTCTAAGTGTGAAGACTCGCCCGTCTGGGGATATCCGGTAGTTTGGATCATTCAGGAATTGCTCGATGAGACCATCGTTCTTAGCGAAGTAAACAGTATGTTGTATGTCCATATGTCTACCCGCGCTTTAGATAGTCGCGCTCGACATTCATTCCCCAAGTCTTGATCGACACTGGATCACGCCCGCCTAGCGCCTTAACCGACTTGTCTAGCTCGATGATTTTCGCCCTGATGTCTTTACCGATCGCGCAAACTCCGTCCGGATCTACATCCAGATTAGTCTTAGAGATCATTTCAACGGTGCCGATGTGGGCACCAAAGAATTCCATGCGGATGCGAACCATATTGTCTCGCTGAGTGATTTGGTATCTGAGGTCTTTTACTGTCGATGAGTTGTGGGTTGCCTTTACAAAGAAGTTCATAGGTGGCTACTCCAACACATAATCAAGGCGAACGGTGAAGCCCGATGCCGCGACTTGTGCGCCGGTGACATCTAGCCTTAGGATGTCGCTATCTTGAATGTCGTTCTTAGTCGGATCTATAGTCTGATTGTTCGACAGAGCATCGCTTCCCGCCGTGTACTCAATTTTAGGCTTAGACGCGAAGATGGACTCGTATGAACCACCGCCTCGCTTGCGAAGCACGTCGATCTCGGTAAAACCAGAGGTTCCCGCTTGATCTAGTAGTAGCCGAGCCCCGGTGATGCGACCACTGAACCCGCCGACCATGGTTTTGGTTATTCCAGTATAGACCCTGTATCCCCCGCTGACTCGAAAGAGAATGGGAGGGAATGCCGAGGTTGCTGCCTCGACAGTTTGAAGTCTCGACTCTTGATCGTCGAAGTTGGCTTTGATTATAGCTTTTGTTTGGTTAGCGACTGGTGCGCCGACGGCTATTTCGTCGGTGGTGATTGGACTGTATGACATTTTAATTTTCCTTTGTTTAGTTTAGTACGATGTATAAAGACGTGGGCTCACATGCCCACTTCTCTTAGGCGCTTTAGCCATGGATCGATTTGTGATGGATCTTTCTGAATGTTAAAGTCGCGACATACTCGGTCCAGAGCATTCACGAATCGCTCTAGTTCGAGCCCTTGCTTTCTGGGATTAAGGCGAATACGCCACTTACCCGCGAACCAAACGTCTACAGTTTTGAGTGGTATTGAAACTATGTTCAAAGCGACGCCGCGTGATACAGTTTTCCAGTGAGTTGCCATAAATATTTCTCCTGATTTTAATTGGTCTGATACGACCTATGATTTTTTTAGAACTAATGTAGAGCCGCCGTGGCCATCGAGTCTGGACTCTTGAACCACGTAGTTGACTGAGTCGATCGAGACGGTGTCGCCCTTGCCGGGTAGCTCGTCTAAATCGCCTAGGTCTATGCGTAAGATTGGATGTAGCGAGACAATGCCCGCCACTTCCACATATGAGTTGTCAAATATCGCTTTAATCGACAAGGGAGAACCTCCGCTTCGAGTATAGGCGACTAGGTCGCCCAATACCCGGTTACAGAGGCCCACCGCTTGTGAGGCGAGGGCCTTGAAACTCATTTTACTAAGATCCGGGGTTGTAAACGATAGGTCTAGGATCCACCGCTGCCGCTTCGCAAGTGTGAGCCACACGAATGGTTAGCGAGTTATCGCCGAATGCATTTCGTTGTGAAGCTACTCGAGGTCGCTCGTCACCTGGAAGTCTGTACAGGATCACTCCGGCCAAGTCTGAGGGCCTAGCTACGAAGAAGTATTTCGATCCGCTGATTTGAGCATCGACGATCACTTCCAGGGCGTTTTGTGAAGAGTTCCCTAGATTTATGAGTCGTACTTCCTTTCGAGCGACAGCCTCGAGCTCTGGTCCACAAAGCAAATACTTCGCTGACAAGTTGAGGGCTCGTCCGCCACCTACTGACTTTTGTTGCTTGATGAGTTTCAAGCCTTCACCTAGCGTCGTGGAAGAGATCACTCCACCCGCGCCAAGGTTGGCGTGTTGCGCACTAAACAAATTATGACCATCGGCCATTGCAGCGTTATTCACTAGAACTTGGTAACAGAGGTCGTTCTCTTTACATGCCGCAGCCACTCCCGCCTCGCTCATGATACGGGCGATCTCGCCGATATCGTCGTTGCGAATGATGTTCTCGGTGATAACCATCTTAGCAGCGAAGTCTCGAAGGCTTACTTGCTCGCGAGATTCTTGGAATTGGTTCTCAACTACTTCGCCGTGCTCTTGGCGCTCGTAAATTTCACCGAAGCCACCATGTTTCATTTGGCTCGAGGGCTTATACGAATCGATGTTCCCGTACTTAGTCCATAGCCTGTGAGTGGTTGTGCTACCGAGATCAAAGGCGACAAGCGCCGCTTTCTCACTCAGGTTCTCAAGCAAGAACTCCATGTCGCTCGAGCCAAGGGCTCTGCGAGCGTATGCCATCTCAGACTCAGCATCTTTACGGGGGAGCACTGCTTCGAAGTTTCGGAGCAAACTCTTGCCGTAAAATTCACTGTGGAAGGACTTGGCCAGTCCTGCTCGAACTAGCGTCTCGTCGAGAATGCCCTGAAGTTTCTTTACTTTCTCCTGGACGCCGACTTGAACGTGAGCCACCACCTTGTCGTTTGGAGCGTGGCGCTTCCAAGGGGAGACATTTCGTGTCTCACCGCCGGAGCTTTCCAACACGTCGAGCGTGGATCTTGGGTTCACGTACCCAGTTGTACCCACGTCGGGGATTGAAAAGATATCGCGTACTTTGACGTCCCATCCTTTTGGTTTATTATCTTTTTTCATTGTGTAGCCTTGCGGGCTTTCCGCTGTCGCCTGAATTATTATAAAGGAACACCCGCACAGACGATCAAACGTCGAGTATTCCTACGATGGCTTTTGCCGTCGGTTTATTTATTTATTGAAGTATCTAAACTCTTCGAGCCGAGTCCACGGGTTGGGTTGCTTAGGTCGGCGCTCTCTGTCGAACTCCTCTTTCAGAAGTTCGTGAAGCCTAGCCCTAGCGATGAGTCGCTTCATCGCGAGTTCGGGCCATAGCCATGCGAGTATTGAGTCGAAGAAATTGGTGCGAACCATCGGTTGATTGATGGTCACGGTGTTATATTTTTTCATTTGTTCCTTGAAAGTAAAGCGCCCCTCACCGGCGTATCAGTCCGCAGGGGCTCTCGGTTCCTAAGGAGCAAGGCCCCCGAGCTTGTTAAAATGTATGTTTAGTGGTTAGTGTCGTCGTCTTTCGCGCCGAATATCCGTTTGCGCGAACCTTGCATGGCTTGTGCTATGGCCTCTTCCGAAGTGGGAAGTCCATACTTGCGGCGTAGCTTAGCGAGTAGTTCGTTTGCCGTGAGTTCTGATGTCGGGCGGTTATCCAGTTCTTCTTGTTTAGAGGCTCTTTTCTTTTTCACGTGTCATTATTTCCTCGGCCTTAAGTTCGGCCTCCGCATCTGCGGTTAGTTCGGTCAGTACTTCGTTGATTCCATCGGTCAATGCCTGGAAGCATTCCCCAGGGTTGTCCATTCTCGATAAGGGGAGAGCCATGCTACTCGGTAGCGCCCGAAGCTTAGCTCGGACGTATGAGTATTCGCGCCCGACGACCTTAGCCACCTCGTCGATGTCCTCGTATTGGCCTCGGAAGAGAGCCACCTGTTGCTCGGCGACGTCGGCTTGGGCCGCCTTCAGTCTGAGGGTTTCTCGTTCAATGGCCAATTGCACCTCGGCGGGGTCTCCACCTCGTAGCGCATCCACGACTTCGGCTATATCGTACAGTTTGGCGTTCTTAGGACCGGCTATAGGGGTTAGACCGGCTAGTCTATTTCGCACTGTCGCGCGATCGAGCCTCAGCATTTCAGCTAGTTGGCTGATTGAAAAATGTCGGATTGTTTGCATGTAAATTCCTTGAAACTAATTAGTTCGCTTTGAGCTGCTGATGATTTGAAATTCCTCAATGATTCTCTACTGGAATCTCAGGCCTGCGCCATTCGATCAGTCAAAGCCCTCGGGGAGGACCCATGAACTCACACGCTCACCCTAATCTTCGCCCACCGTCGTCTGACTATCGATCTTCGCTTGAGGCAAGTCGTCAACTCCACGAGCCCAAGCTCTTTAGTCATGATTAGCTTCATGCCGGCACCTTGTACGTCTGGCCTGGTGCTACAATGCTCATCACGGCCTTTAGCTGAAGTTCATCGAACTTGAACAGCGCCTCCTCGTTTTGGTCGAACTCAGTGTCCGACGGGTAGTACCCGAGATAGGCGTTAAGTTTACCGGCGACCACCGGGTTTCGGACTGCAATTCCGTAAATCCGGCGAGGGTTCGATAAGACGAATAGTTCGCAGGGGGTGTTTTTCAGTTCATGCATTTTTTGGTGCTCCTAATCGAATATATTAGATCTGAGACCCCTAAAATGGCCGAAAACGCGCGCAAATTTGGGGGCCACTAGGGTAGTGAGGGGTAGTCATTTTAAATCGCTCTAATCGAGTTCTCATCAAAAAGTAACGTACTTGGCTTATTAACAGGCCATAGCCACTTCAGCTTGTTTTTCGACCACCACTTTTAGCATCTCACCCGGGATTGACCACTTGTCTCTTGCCGTTAAGACCTCGTAGCGAATGCCCTGAATCTCGATGTCGTCCGGCATGTCCAGATTGATCGCCTTGCCGATCACTCCCTTGATCCGTGGGTTGCGTCGATGCACCACTCGTGTGCCCTCGGCTAATACTTCGATCACTATCAATTTCTTACCTTGAACTTTTGCCATGTTATAAATATCTCCTGCTGATATACAGCATCGATTTAAAGCGGCCTATTAGGGCCGCCATTGAACGTAAACACATTTCTAGGGAGTCAGTGGCCACCCCTTGTCTAACAGGCCTCAAAGTGCTCACTCGCCCACCACTTATCTGGCTCAGGGCTTACCTCGATGTCACCGGTCGTTAAGTCGACGCCGATAACCTCGCATATAAGCCCGGCAACCAGCCGGGCGCTTAGATCACTAGTTGGGTAGACTAGGTCGCCTATCTCTTGAACAGCCGTGTCCATGGTTTAGAACTTTGGGGCCCACTCGATATTCTCTGGATTGATCCAGACATTCGGGTGTCCCTTGAGCTCAACTAATCCCGTCGAGTCGTCTACTTCCTGAATCGTCGTGATGTAGCCTCTTGGTAGCGCCAAGCTACCTAAGTTGTCAGAAGTAACCATCACCAGTTCTCCAGGCTTGAACTTCGATACATCAATCTGGCTATCGACTTCTTCTTTTGAACTAACCACCTTGTCGCCATGGTCGAAGACCAATGGCTGATGTGCTGCTAAGTCCTCGTTGGTTAAGTTCTGATAGAATTCTAAGTTCTGAAGTACGACTTCGTTTTCGCTTTTCTTTTTGTTTTCGGATTCGGTATTACCATTGGCTTTAAAATCGCGATTGCCTTCGGCATCGCTTTTAAGTTTACCATCGGTTTTACTTTTACCTTCGTATTTGTCTTTGGGGGGAAGAAATCGTGGAGGGACTCGGGGAAGAGACTCGGGGAAGCCCTCGGGGAAGTGACTCGGGGAAGAAGTTGTGGAGGGACTCGGGGAAGCCACTCGGGGAAGTCTTCCAATATCCTCAAGGCTCGACACCTCGGCTGTATGGTCCCACCAAGATATATGGGCGGTTATTTCCGAGTTTCCAAGGGTGTATATTCCAGCTTCGTTTTTCAATTCCTTGTTCTCCGATTTCTTGTAGGGCTTCAAACATTTTAAGAAACGCCCGTTGTTCTGTAGACGGCCCATCAAGCGGGAGCGCTCGCCACTGGATAGAGTCTTCCTGCCCATGTTTTGCCGTCGCGAATATCATACCCGCAGCAGACCCGCAGTACTTGCATATCATCTTCAAGTTCGGGAAATACTTTACAGCCTCGATAAACTTAAGCGAAGCCGCGTAGTTACCGCCGCCCGATGCAATCAGGATGTAAACTGTCTGAGATAGCGGTAGAGTTAGTCGCTTGCCCGTTAGGGCAGCGAGACTAGTATCAATGCTAGAGTCGTCGATGGTAGCGTCGAACAGAACAGTGTTATGTCCGGTAAGCTTGATCTTCTCTCTGTCAGCGGGTCTTGGCGACCCGCCAGCGCTATTGTCGTACACTAGGTTAGCTCCCACGAGAGTGGCGAGAGCAATCACAAAAACCAGCGATATTTGTAATAGAATACGTTTGAACATAAAATGTCCTTATATAACAATAGGTTATAAATATAATGTGTTTTGGACGCTTCTATCCCTATTCTCCTTCTGGAGGTGTAAGGTAAAAAAAAAGACGAGGCATAGCCGTCGTCCTTCTTTCGATAGAAGTCCTACTTAGTGAGGGGATATCTCTTTAAGTTTGGGTAGGTCTTTCCGGGCGACAAGGCCCTATGTCTTCAGCGTCCGATAGCCACTAACATATCAAAACAATGTGCTAATCGTCATACTACAGCCAGCCTTCCGCCAGGAACTTAATCTCTCGACTCCTGGAAGTATCGTCTTTCGACTGAGGCTACTTTCTCCCGCATCTTGTACTCGCCTAGGTCTTAGGCTTTCCTCTTGATATTCATCTGCGATTTTAACGGTCTGAGTGTAGTGCTTGCGGGAAGACACGAACGTGTGGTGTCTCCCGATATAGTGAAACCGGCGCGAAAAATGAATTAAATATATGATATCACTATCATTCTTAATTCTAGGAATTTTACCTATATCCCACACGTTTTCGGTGCTAATCGTCTCATGTACTCATCGCACTCCACCCGAACCAACTTATCGCCTAAGTTGAGGTCAACTATCTCTTGTCCGCCGACTACCCATTCAGCGCCTATGATTCTCGCTTGAGTAAACACGCACACCTCTCCCTATATACTAAAACCGAAAACTAATTCTCTTATGCC
Organism: Bdellovibrionales bacterium; assembly: GCA_041739415.1. Taxonomy (GTDB): domain Bacteria; phylum Bdellovibrionota; class Bdellovibrionia; order Bdellovibrionales; family UBA1609; genus JALHOQ01. Next base: position 15,299 of record JBGSNU010000047.1, read on the forward strand.
TAGGAAATGCTTAGATATTTTACCTGAAATATTTTTCGAGCTTTCAGTTTACCTATAAAATATATTTATAGCCGGCATAACATTTGAGATGTGACCAACATGCACCTCTCCCTATATAGAAAAAGTGACCCATTTTTGGACCAATGTATATGAGATGATTCAGGAATTTACTTATCGACTGATAACCATTCTCATTTATAAACCAGAAGTGTATAACTTTGATACACTCCGAAATTGAACGAGCGGCGGCCTTAGACTGAATTCTATCAAAAATTCGAGCTACATCGAATATATTTGTTCTCACGTCTCTCCTTGGTTCGTTCACACTCGATAAAATATTTCCTCGCTTTCTTCCCCTGGTCATTCCGTTCAACCATGCATAGCTCTTTAGCCATGGAGAGGGTGAGGATGTAGTCGATGCGGTTATGCCCGCCACTTCCGTTTTTGCTCGCCAAATCCGGCGAATCAAAAACCTCGAAGTCGACACTTTCGACAAACCCGAACTCTTCAATGCGACCTTTGATCCAATTAGAGAAGTCGCGGCCAACACCCAACCACGTATGCACATCCCGCGCATTCACGGTCTGTACTTCGTTCTGGTCGATTTGGGTTAGCGTGACGGGGAGGGCCGTCCAATGCCGGCAACCACCACCTTGTGCCCCCGCGATTCAAGAAACTCCTGGGCACGGACCACCAACTCCCGGTCAATCGAGACTACCGAAACACCAAGGCCAACCACCTCAACCATACGATCGAGGTGGAGCTCTAGTAGTCGGTGTTCATCGTCTGATAACGGATGAGATAGAAGAAAGTCGATGTCCATCACTTATGCCGCTCGAATCTGCTTCATGAGTTTTTGTATCTTGGCGGTACTCTTCCTTTCGAGATCAGTCCCATTCATTTGTGAGAGAACCCTCATTGAGGCCACCTGCCACTTGTAGAGCTTTCGACCTTGCGCAATTAGAAACTTAGCTTGTGGGAGAAAGTCGTCGACTAACCGCCTTAAGGGGAGTTCCTTTAAAAATCCAGGATGTCTGCCTAAAAGGATAAACTTCGCCACTATCATACATACAGCCTTGTCGTCGCCCGACTTGAGAGCCTTGGCCAGAGGCTTGTGGAACTTCGCCTCTATGTAGTCTTGTTTCGCGTCTAAGCCGGCGACCACCAATTGGATAAACATCTCAGCTCGGCGATAGGGACTCCCAATGCCGGGTTCGCTCGAAGGGGTAAGGAACCCGTGATACTGCTCTACGATAGACTTCGCTGTAAACATAACTGGTACTCCTTGGTTATAACGTTCAGTGTTTAATTTCTCGGCTAGACCTAAGGCCAACTTAAACTATTTCTGTTTGGGCTTACCCATTCTCATCTTGCGCCGTCGTTCTTCCCTGGCCATAGCGTCTCGGTACATCTGTCGTTTCTGCTCGTCTGTGAACCGGCTTAAATCTGCTTCGTACATGGCTACTACCCCCTCGATGAATACAGGATAGCGCGGTGCATCTTTAAAATAAAGATGAAAACATATTAAGTATCAAGATGGTACAATATTTGTTTTTACAGCTAGAATAGAGGACAATTTCAAGATGAAGTACTTTAAGAAGCCGGTGGAATATAAGGTGAGGGCGGAGAAGACGCAGGTCTCAGCTAGGGTGGACATGGCCGACAAGGAGACCTTAGAGGCGGCGGCTAAGAAGGCGAATATGACCTTGAGTGAGTTGCTTGCAGGCTTGATTCATGACTATTGCAAGTATTTGAAGGGTGAGAAATGAAATGGCGACCACGCCCTGGATCGAACAGGGGACCTGCGCGTTAGGAGTGCGCCGCTCTATCCAACTGAGCTACGTGGTCAGAGCCGGCATTCTATACGACGTCGTCAAAATCTTGCAACGCCGATTTATTCTTTACGTCGGGTATGTCTGGTTCACGAATATACAGAGCTGTGGTTTCTAGCTCGGCATGTCGCATGTGCTCTTGGAGTAGCGTCAGTTCAATTCGCGCCGTTCTACCGAGATATAGGCCGCTCGCGCGCCTTAGATCGTGAGGAGTAACCTTAAGTACCGGTAACACCCTTTTTCTCCAAGCCTGAAACATGCCGTAGTAACTGGCGCTAAATAGTCTACCGTCCGGAAGACCTTTAATCATTTGTGCGATTAGTTGTGCCGCCTCTACATTCCAAATGTTAACGACTCCACGACTATAGTGTGTTTTGGTTAGCTCCTCAATTTTACCGCCACGAGGCTGCCAGGTCTTAGTCACCAAAACAGAAAGCTTCGTACCTAGTCCGTGCTTTCTAAATGCCCACAAGGTTCGGGTGCTCTTCTCAGCTAACCCGCCTGTTAGAAAATCAGACTTATCTAGTGCCCATTGTTCGGATGGTCTTAGACCGGCGAAATATCCTAGAAGAGCTGAAAGCTTGAGCTCTTGGTCTGATATCATCACGCGCCCATCAGCCACCTCTGTCAGTTTGGGAGTTCGAACAAAATCTAATACGACCTTGGGTTCAAGTCTGACTTTCAACGGAGTTATTTTGTGGTGCTCTCTGGACGGTACTTGTATTGAAAAGGGTAGAGCCATATGCCGTGACCAGACAAGGTACTGACCGAAACGCTCTAGCGCCCAAAGGACATACCGAATGGTTTGATCTTTGAGTTTAGATTCTTGGAATAGATAGGAGTGAAAGCCCGGAACTAGCTCGTGCCAAATCTCGGGCCTCTTTTTACCGTGTTTGCCGACAAAGTAGGGCACGATGTGGTTATTGAATAGACCACTCTCGCTGTCGGTCGTGGCGGTACGACGCTTTGTTGTACCGGTTCTCTGCTTTTGATATTGGGACCACAAGGCGGACAGCCTATCGTCTGGACTCAAATTAATTCTAACCGCTCGTTCCTTAACGACGCCATGCCTATTTTCCCATTCATCTACCCAATGCTGAACCTCTTGTGCGGATAGGTTGTCTAGGTGCTTTGTCTGCTCACGAGGTAACTGTTTCTGCTCGCCAGTATCCTTGTCCGTATAGTAGACATAAACACCTTTACGTCCGCCTCGTTTGCCGATGAATGCCATAACACCCCACTATCCCTATCCATTCGGGTTTTTTAGAACAAATCTAAATAGTGGAAATAACGAAAGTTCCGTGGATAGGCTCGCTCTTAGGAAACCCTTGCTCTATCCAATTGAGCTATGGGGACAACGCTTAGACTACAAGTTTTAGTGCACAACTATGAAGCGTGCAAGCGATGGTAGACTGCAATCCACCTGGTGGTGTGGTTGTGTGGAATTTGGAATTGCAAATGGATCGAGTAATCTCGGAGATTTTGTCGTAGCAGCCACTCGGCGTCCTTCTCTGGACAAACAACAATGCAGTTGGCTTGCAAAACTCCGCTTTGCTCGAGGGAGGAGAGGATGTGGTAGATCTTTTCACCTCCGACTCCTGCAATGCAAACACTTCCCGTCACCACTTCAGCTATGGCCTCGGCTGGGCAGCAGAGCGTGCGCACCGGAGTCTGCGAGAGAATGACCTTTGAACTTAACTTGTCGATAAGTTCACTTACACAGTCGTTTAGAATAATTTCGCTGAAACAGCCGGTCTGTGCGGCGTAAAGACCGAGGTATCCATGGTCACAACACAAATCCCAAAGAGCGCCACCCTTTTCACAGTGTTCCAGCAAAGTCCCTAGTCGAGTCGAAAGTGTCATGTTTAGGAAGTTCATTGAATGGAGAGAGAGAGAGGGCCCGCGACCTAGCCGCAGGCCAGTGGTTCTACAGAAGGCCCTTGATCCAATCAGCCAAGGCAGGAACAGATGAGTAAATTCCAAACTGAGCGCATTCGCCGTCACCCCAGCTGGTGATCCCCGCAACAAAAACCTGACCTGAAGAACTGTCTCGGTAGTAAGCCGGACCACCCGAATCGCCGAAGCATGCGGTTTGGCCGTCGGTGGTCATATATAAAAACTGAACTGGATTGACTGCGGGATTGTCTACAGTGACAGAAGTCTTGTTGAGCTCAGTTGCAGCCACCGTTAATGGTGGAGCGGACGTGAGTCCAAAACCAGCCAGCGTCAACTCTGTGCCACTCGTTAGAGACGTAGGGCCTTCCAATAACGGGACCACCGACGTCCCTGCGGGAATCTCCTCTTTCAACGTCACGACCGCGGCATCAGGATTGGCAACACCATTGAGAGCTCCCTCAAACTTTTCTGGCTCGGTGGTGTAGTCAGGGTGAACATCAACCGATGCGACCTTCACAAAAGTGACGGATGAATCTTTAAAGTCTTTCACAATCTTTGTACCGAACCCGACCCAAATAAATCCCATAAATTCTTCGAGTGACATTCCAAACTCTTTGGCAGCATCGACAAAGCAATGAGCGGCAGAGAGGATTTTGACATCTCCAACCACTGTACCGGTGCAAAAATTCTCAACCTTGTTGCCGCCGGGGATCAGGATGTAAAAGGCAACGGTGCTTGCAGCGATGTCTTCTGAAGGCGCCACTGGCTCACCGTTAATGATTCCGACGTTGACTAGATCCTTAGAAGTGTTAGCGGCCTTTTGCCCGCAGCCCACTTGAGTTGCAAGAGCCAGAGCGAATACGGATACTGCTAGAGTTCTGAAATTCATTTTCCCCCCGTTGATAAGTGCGTCCCCAAAAGGGAGATACCTCGAGAGTTTAAAATGATTCAACACATGATTTTGAATGGATCATATAAGAGGTAGCGACTTGGTGGCGCGTGACTCTCACTTACTCTCTACATGGCCCTTGCAGAAGCTGCGAAAACAGTTGAAACGAGTCCGCATCCAAATTGTTGGAGCGAATCCAGTTTTTTCGCAATTGCAGTTCAGATTCAAGAGGTTGCCATAGTGCGTTATTCTGCAATTTGGAAGAACTCGTGAGCCGAATGAGAGGTCGCTTGATTTCAATTTCCTCGGGACTGGAAGGCTTGCGATCGAGGTGCTGATAGAGCCAAGAGCGAATTTTACTTTCAGGAATCTTCGCGGGATCATAATATACGCTGCGCGTTACAGGGCGAGTTCGTCCGATCCAGGCGCCAACAACGGGCAAGACGGTGGCTCCAAGTGCAACGGGAGCTTTCGCCGAAGCCTCGGTAGCCCCTATTCCCGGAAGATACTGAAGCGTCATCGTGCGCAGCCCATCCGGCTGGGCAATCAGCTGATAGATTCGGTCGCGCGACAAAGGGGCCGACTCCAACCGAATGCTGGGCTGCACTTTGGTTTTCGCTAATCGCTCAACCGAGTCGTAATGCCAGGCTCTTTTGTCTTTGTAGACAAAAAATCCGACCAGTTTGCCATTGTTGACCTCGGGAAAAACAAGATATTCGCCGGCGAAGAATGGAGCTTCAAAACCCTTACGCTCCGCCTGCAACAGGGCCCTTTCGGTGACTCGCATCAGACCACGCGTGCACTCAAAGACATTAAGGGCGCTTGCGCGCCCCCAACCCACCAGCAGTGTCAGTAGAAGAGCAAATTTAAGCCGATTCTTCATCGAGATCATCGTCACCGAGCACGCCGAGGCTATACTTCTCAACTCGATACCGCATAGACCGAAACGTAATGTTCAATAGCTTAGCCGCGCGTTTCTTCACTCCGCCTGCCGCGTGAATCGCTTTTATCAAAAGTTCCTTCTCGATCTGACCCATAATTTTATCTAGATCCAGCCCATCCTCTGTGACTTGAATCTCATGGGTAGAGGCCAACTTCCGTCCAGACGGTGTGTTCACAAAGGGAGGCAAACTCTCTGGCAAGATCGTCGACCCACCCTCAAGCGCGACTGTGCGTTCGATGATGTTTTCTAACTCTCGTACGTTCCCTGGATAGTCGTACTTTTTCAGGAGCTCCATCGCCTCCGCGCTGATTCCGCCAACGGTCTTAGTTAGCCGGTCATTGTACTTTCGCAAAAAGTGCGTGGCCAATGCGGGAATATCCTCAGGCCGCTCGCGCAGGGAAGGTGTTCTGATATTGATCACGTTGAGGCGATAAAATAAATCTTGCCGAAACGTACCCGCCCGCACCATGTCCTCGAGATCACGGTTTGTCGCCGCAATAATGCGAACTTCGATTTTTGAATCCTCAGTCGCACCCACGCGCCGAATAATGCGCTCTTGAATCGCTCGGAGCAATTTCACCTGGATGGAGAGGGGGAGCTCTCCAACCTCGTCTAAAAAGAGCGTGCCACCATCTGCAACCTCAAACAAACCTGATTTATCAGCCACAGCTCCAGTGAAGGAGCCTTTCTTATGACCAAACATTTCGGATTCCATCAAGGACTCTGGGATCGCCCCACAGTTGACCGTAACAAAAGGCCGCTCTTTCAGCAGTCCATTGAAGTGAATAGCCTTCGCTACCACCTCTTTTCCTGTCCCGCTCTCGCCCGTGATCAACACATTGGTCGGAGTCTGCGAGACTCGTCGAACCATCTCATAAATTCGATGCATGATCTCCGAATTGCCCACTAGATTTTGAAAACTGTACTCTTTGCCCAACTCTTTTTTAAGAGTCCGATTTTCTACTTCAAGATTTTGGCTACGTAAAGCGTTGGCAATGACAATGCGAACTTCGTCAATTTTGAATGGCTTAGTGATGTAATCATAAGCACCAATTTTCATGGCCTCGACAGCTGTCTCTGCAGTTCCAAACGCGGTGATCATCATAAAGAGCATTTGGGGCGATTGCTCTTTAACCTGTTTCAACAACTCAATTCCGGTCATATTTGGCATCTGCAAATCTGAAATCACCAAATCAATCGACTTCTTTTTTAACACTTCAAGTGCTGCCTTACCATCCTCGGCACAGGTGACTTCGTAGCCCTCTTTGCGCAGCATAATTTCTAAAAACTCGCGGATTGACTCTTCGTCATCCACCACTAACACGCGTGATTTCATATTGGGTTCCCCTTGCTCTTGTTACATTCTCGTGGGTTTCCGGCCATTGCTCAACCTTTGGACGCTCGTTTCAATGGAATCAAGTCTTCAGTATGGACGCCACGCTCAGCGGGCAGCTCTACCGTGAATGTGGCTCCCTGCCCTTCAACACTTTGCACCGAGACTCGTGCGGAATGTGCCTGCAAAATCTTGTGTGTGATAGCTAGACCAAGGCCCGTCCCGTGCGTCTTGGTCGTATGGAAGGGTTCAAATATCTTTGATAAATTCTCTTTTTTAATCCCCAAACCATTGTCCTGAATTCGGAGCACAACAAAGGCACTTTGATCGAAGGTCTCAACTGAAATTTGTGGCTGCTCCGTTTTTTCGACGGCTTGATACGCATTTATCAACAAATTTAGTAGAGCTTGCTTGAGCTTATCCCGATTCCCATAGATAGGAGCTGCGGCTCTTAAAGTGACTTTCTGACTGACGTCTTTTCTGAGCTTGGAGTTGAATTGCAAGGCCTCAATCACCTCTCGCACCAGTGGATTCAAATCCACCTGCTCTACCGGCTTAGGCTCTGGCCGCACGTACTCTAAAAACTCAGTGATCAATCCATTGAGACGACTGATTTCCTTATCAACGATTTGCATCAGGCGGACGTTGTCCTCTGTCTGCTTACTCGGCTCACTCAACATCATTTGAACGCTGCCCGAGATACTCGCCAGAGGATTGCGAATTTCGTGCGCAATGCCGGCCGCGAGCTGTCCTACTGCCGCCAGCTTGTCTTGCTGTCGGAGACTATCCTCCAGCGCCTTTTGCTCGGTCCGATCGTCCAGCACCACAAGCCAACCTTTAACGCGCAAATCTGTCTCGACAAATCGAGCCACAACGACTTCGACAATCTTGAAATCAGGGCCGCTTCGCTGCAGTTGAATCTCGCGCCGCTCAAAGACTCGGCTCTCATCTTGCAACAGCGACTCCCAAGGCCAATTCAGCTCTGGCATGACCTCCTGAATTTTCCGTTGAGTGAAGTGGTCTGCTGTCAAAATTTCAGTCGCTCGCTGATTAAAAAACTGCACAAACCCGGTGCGGCTCACCACTAAAATTCCACTTGTGATATTGCTCACGATGAGTTCGTTAAGATCTTGCAAGACTCTGAGGTCCGTTTGCGTTTCACGCAGCTGTGCACCGACGGTGCGAATCTGCTGAGTGAGCATTCCACCCAAATACGTCACCGCCGCAAAGGCCAAATTGTTCACCCCAAGTGAAAAATAAAGATTCTGCCCCGTCACTTCTGGCGACAACAGCAGAAGTGCACTAAAGCAGATCGAGGTCCAAATCATTAAGAGCCAGGCACCCTCGCGCTCAAATACCATTCCGCCCAAAATAAGATTTACCAGAAACAGAAACAAAAACAAAAAGTGTCCCGTGCCCGTAAAATAAATCAGCAAGGTGATTGCAAGGGCATCCAGTGCAAGCAAGGCCGCTGTCCAATACGCGTGGCTTTTTAACCGATCAAACAAAAGCAGGTAGAGTGCGTTTAAAATAAAGTTTGTGAACAAGACAAAATAGATGGGCAGCGAGACTTCAATGTTGAGAAAATTTCCCGACCGCACCTGCAGCACCGAAGCAATGGTTAAGATGAGCACCAAAAAAATTGTGCGGATGGAATGCACCAAAAGCCACGGTCGCAAGCCGTCTGAGGACTGTTCGACCCCAATCAGGCGTAGGTTACGAAGTGGTGCCTCTAGTCCCATGTCACTGCACCGTATTGGCCATATTGAAAATAGGCAGGTACATGGCGATGACGATGACGGCAATGATTCCGCCCAAGACGACCATCAGGATGGGCTCCATCAGGCTCGTCATGGCGGACGTGGCATTCTCCACCTCATCCTCATAGAAATCTGCCACTTTGGACAACATCTGATCCATGTTACCGGTTTGTTCACCAATCGAAATCATCTGGGTGACCATGTTGGGAAAAAACGAAATTTTCGACAGCGGGTCCGCCAGAGCTTTACCTCGAGCCACCTCATCCTTGGCTTTTAACAAAGCTCGCTCGATCATAAAATTGCCGGTCGTGCTGGCAGAGATTTCCAGCGCATCAATGATTCGAACCCCTGACGACAGCAGCGTTGACAGCGTTCGAGAAAACCGAGCAATGGCCGCCTTGCGAATCAAATCGCCAAGTACGGGCACCTCAACCATGATTGCGTCAATGACCTTTCGACCATCGTCAGTTTCGTAATACATTTTTAAACCCAAGGGGACAGCGATGATCACTGCGATAATGGCGTACCAATAATGTCCTACAAAATCTGCCGCATTGACTACTAACAGTGTGAGACCAGGCAAATCCTGCCCATTTTGCCTGAACATAGCTGACATTTTCGGAACGACAAACATCATGATAAATAAAATAACGACTATCGCTACCACAACAATCGCCGCAGGGTAAAACATGGCAGACTTCACCTTACCGCGCAATTTCACACTTGTTTCAATGTACTGGGCGAGACGATTCAACACGGTCTCGAGCACACCACCCTCTTCACCAGCCCGAACCAGATTGATATACAGGCGATCAAAAACTGTAGGTTGAGTTGCTAGCGCCTCAGCCAATCGTCGACCTCGCTCGACCTCTGAGCAAACCGTCTTTAAGACATTGGTCATTGCTGGGCTACGTGCCCCCTTCGACATGGCCTCAAGACTTTGTACGATGGGCACTCCCGCTCCAACCAAAACAGCAAACTGGCGGGTGAACACCTGTAGATCCTTTAGCGAAACTGAGCCAGGACCAAAACTAAGAAGTTTAGAAAGTGAATCCGAGCCTGACTCAGCTTTTTTAGCTTCCATACGCAGTGGCGTCAGACGCTGAGCTCGAAGCCGAATTCTCGCCTCGAATTCATTCGCAGCATCTAGGTCACCTTTTACAATTCGGCCATCCTCGGCCTTTGCATGAAAACTAAATAGTGCCATACACCGCTCTAGACTCCCGCTTGTTTCATCATTTTGTCGAGCTCATCCGGATCCGAGCTAAAATAGAAAGCCTGCCGAACATCGATCTTCCGTTTCATCACCAGTTTTAAGAGCGACTGATTCAGCGTCATCATCCCCGATTTGTCCTGACCCACTTGCATCATGCCATAGACCTGGTGGAGCTTTCCCTCGCGAATCAGATTTCGCACACTGGGGTTCATCACCAAAACCTCCATGGCCGCAACCATCCCGCCATTGAGTCCAGGGACCAAGCGCTGGCTGACTACGGTCTGCAGGGTCAAGGAGAGCTGAGTGCGCACGCGATCTTGCTGATCGGCAGGGAACACATTGACGATTCGAGTGATGGTGGAGATTGCAGAATTGGTGTGAAGGGTGGCAAAAACCAAATGACCTGTTTCGCAAATATTTAGTGCAGCCTCGATGGTCTCCAGATCTCGCAACTCTCCCATCATACACACGTCAGGATCTTGCCTAAGAACATGTTTCAGAGCGGACCGGTAGCTGACAGTATCGATTCCCACTTCGCGCTGATTGACGATGCAGTTTTTGTGCGCATGCACATATTCGATCGGATCCTCAAGAGTTATAATATGGCAGCGGCGATCCCGATTGATCTTGTCCAACAGTCCCGCAATTGTGGTTGATTTTCCACTCCCCGTGGGTCCAGTGACTAAGACTAATCCGGTTGGATAATTGACCACATCTACAACTATTGGCGGCAGCCCGAGCGCATCTATGTCTGGGACGTCGATGGAAATGCGGCGAAAAACTCCAGATACCGAGCCTCGTTGAAAAAACAAATTGGCTCGAAAGCGCGCCATTGATTTGATGCCAAAGCTAAAATCCAGCTCCTTCGTCGCTTCAAAGCGGCTCTTCTGAGCGTCAGTCAAAATGGAATAGCAAATTTGTCTGGTGAGGTCCGGAGTCAGCTCGTCGGCCTTTACGCGAACAATTTTGCCCTCGACTCGCAACACGGGAGGCGAACCGGCGACGATATGCAGATCAGAGGCATTTTGTTTAACGGCCGCCTTGAGGAGCTGGTGCAGGTTGATCATATAATATCGTCTGCGACCGTGGTGTTTAAGACTTCTTCAATGTTTGTAACGCCAGCACGCAACTTGAGCAAGGCGGCCTGCCGTAGACTGCGCATGCCGTTCTTGATCGCCTCGCGCTTGAGCTCAATCGGCGAGGCACTTCGGTAAATTGCCTCTTTGATTGCCGCGTTCATTTTTAAAACCTCAAAAATGGCCATTCGCCCCCGCATCCCAGTCCCCGCACAGGCGTCGCAGCCTTCGCCTTTTTTTAGCTTTCGATAGCCCTCAAGATTTGCGGGTAGCACGCCCAATTTTAACAACACTTCATCAGGAACTTTGTGATCAACCGAGCATCGAGCACACAAAGTCCGAATCAATCGCTGAGCCACCACGATCGTCGTGGCTTCAGAGACGATGTAAGGTGCAACGCCCATCTCAACCAATCGTGACACTGTAGAGGCTGCGTCGTTAGTGTGCAGAGTGCTAACGACCAAGTGTCCAGTTGATGCGGCCTTGTAAGCCACCTCGGCCGTCTCCAGATCGCGAATCTCCCCCACCATAATCACCTCGGGATCCTGCCGGAGAAAGGCGCGCAAGGCATCCGCGAAGGTAAATCCAATAGCTGGATTCACTTGCACCTGATTGATTCCATCCAGATTGTATTCCACCGGATCTTCGGCCGTCGAAACGTTCACATCGGACTTGTTCAGTTCGTTTAGGGCCGAGTAGATCGTTGTGGTTTTGCCACTACCGGTAGGTCCCGTGAGCAAGATCATTCCCTGCGGCTTTTGAATGGCCTCTCGAAAAGCGGCAAAGTCCTCCTGCTCAAAACCGAGCTTCGTCATATCTACCTGAAGGTTGCTACGATCGAGCAATCGAAGCACAACCTTCTCACCAAAAATGGTGGGCAAACAATTCACTCGAAAATCGATCTCGCGACCATTGCGCATTTTAACTTTCATTCGTCCATCTTGCGGTTTACGCCGTTCACCAATATCTAGCCGGCTCAAGATCTTCACCCGACTGATGATGGCGGCTGCGGCGTTGGCCGGGGGCTGGGTCTTCTCCATCAGCGATCCATCGATTCGAAAGCGAATGCGAAAGCGCTTTTCATACGGCTCTATGTGAATGTCGGACGCACGAGATTTTATCGCTTCAACAAACATCGCATTGACAAACTTAACGATCGGAAACTCATCTGCACTTCTATCGCTATCTATGACCTCGACATTAGACGCAACACTTTCTGCCGCTGCGGTTTCGGCCGAGTCTTCAATTTCTGAAACGATATTGTCGATGGCACTGGTGCTGCCACCCATGTATTTATCAATCGCCGAGTGAATGGCGGGCTCTGTGGCGACGACAACCTCAATCTTGCAACGGGTGATCAATGCCAAGTCATCTTTGACGTAGATATTGCTCGGATCAGAAAATGCCACCACCAAACTCTTACCGGCCTTAGAAACAGGGACCACCATATGCTTTTCACACACTTGGCGAGTGAGCATTTTGATCGCCTCAGGATCAATTTCGAAATTGGATAGATCAATGATGGGGTAACCATAATGTTTACCCATAAACTCAACAAGTTGAGCATCTTTCAAGAAACCTAAACGAACAATTGCTGTAGTTAAGCGACCACCGTTGGCCCGCTGATCTCGGCGAGCCGTATCAAGCTGTTCCATATCCAATACGTTATGGGAGACCAGAAGTTCCGCTAAGGACTTCTTTGCCGACATGTATTCCCCTTTTGCTCAATTGCGAGAGATTCATTCTTAAGATTAAACGGTGGTGACGTTTTTTGTAACTAGACCATAGTACTGAATTGTAGGATTGGGCGTCTCACGGCAAGTTAATCTGGCTTGACCTTAGTCTCAGCCAGCACCTTCTGCAGCTGGGTGAGATAATTTGAAAGATTTAGCGAACACGCAAAAGCCCATTTGGCCCAGAGCACGTCAGCTCGTGCGGCGAGTTCTGCGCCTAAGACCACTTGAACTCCTGAGTCCTGCGCCTCTTGCCGTAGCACGTGGGTTTCAGACCCGATATCTAAATCAAATAACACACCTGGGCGGCGCAAAAAGTTAAGATACGAAAGCTCGACCATCAATTTGTTGTCATTCGTGATCGGTGTGCAATTGACAAGAACCTCGCTCTCGCCCGGGAGTAGAACAATTTTTTCTGGTGGAACGATCTGCAACTGCAAGCCAAAGAATCGGCTCTGAATATCTTGCTGCAAAGTCTTCGCCTGTAACTCATCAATGCTCGACAGTAAGAAATTTTGAAACCCCGCTCGAAAGAAGGCCGCAATGGCGACACGAGCCGCACCTCCTGCCCCGGCCACAAAAACGCTGCGCCGATTGTCAATGGCATCTTTCTCACCCATGGAGATCAACTGCTCACTAAACGCCTCATATAGAGCACACTGGGGCCACCAGCCGCTCGCCGTTTGCGTGATTCCATCCGCAACACCGAGCGAGCTAATCCAAGCGGACTGGACAGGCGACGTAGCGAGTATCGAGGCTGAGTGCCGAGTGGCCAGTCGCACATGCGAAAATTCAGAAAAATCTGTCAGTGCAGGAGTGGCGTCCAAATCACCAGGCCACGGAATGAATTCATTGGCACATCCTGCCTCTTGCAAAGACTTTGAAAGTGTTTGCCAGCGCCGAAGATCGCTCGAGTCAACGGCTGTCCACTTCTTCACTTTTGCGCCCGAAAAAACGACTGAGCACGTTCAATATCTAGCTTAATCTGCGTCACCAAACTTGCGCCGTCTGCAAACTTTTGTTCAGGCCGCAGGTACTCCAGAAGATCGACATCCACAAGGGTTCCACGCAAGCTATGTGCTCCTTCAATGATGTGGGTCTCGACCTTCACTAAGTTTCCACTTTCAAAAGTAGGGTTGGTGCCAACATTGGTGACACTGTCTAACTGGTGTCCCGCAACTCTCACCCGTGAGGCATAAACTCCAGCTCTAGGCAGCGTCTCATTCACTACCTTTTGATTCAAGGTGGGTACACCAATCTGTGCACCTCGCCCCACTCCACTCACCACCTCGCCACGCAAATAAAAGGGCCGACCGAGCAGCAGCCTCGCTGTTTTCATGTCTCCCGATTCGACGCACTCTCTAATTCTTCGACTCGAGACTGTCTCGCCAAGCAATTGTAGCGGAGGCACGACCTCGATCCGCACTTGCTGCGCCTTTCCCCAAGCCTGCAGGGTCTCAAGTGAGCCACTGCGCCCGTTGCCAAAGGCAAAGTCGTAACCAACAATCATCTGTCGAGGTGAGCAATTTTGCTGGACCATTTGCTCCAAAAATACGTTTGGAGAAAGTGCTGCTAACGCGCGATCAAAGGGCAGAATCAACAAGAGATCGATTCCAAACTCAGGTAAGCGTTCACGTAGATCTTCGCGCGGAACCAGTCGACGCAAAACCCGATCTGGGTACAAAAGTTGAACGGGATGGGGGTCAAAGGTAATGACGATACGGGGGCCAGGCGCAGACTGAACCCGACGCAAAAGCGCCTGGTGACCCAGGTGAAGTCCGTCATAGTTGCCGATCGTCAGCACCCCGCCATGAAATTTTTGCTTACATCGCTCGATGTTTTGCTCAATGAGCATGCTTGGTAAAATGACTGATTTTCAACCCATAACCAATTGAATTTTAGCAGGGCCCTTGATACGTTGCGTCGGATGCCCTTAACGAGTGTTCTGAAAGAATTTCAAAGACTCTGGAAAGTGCGGGGGCTGGCCCTGCGTGTGCTCTTTTGTTGGGGCCTTGGAGCTTCGCTCTCGCTCTTTGATGAGGTCAAAGACTACGATCTGCGCTTCCAAATGCGCGGCGAGCAATCTCTGCAAAAAGATATAGTTTTAGTTTACTTCACCCAGGACGAGTGGAGCGCCCAGATTGGGCCCGCTGCAAGTCGTAACCTTTTGCGTTCACTCAAAGAATTCACTCCGACAATAAACGATAGCTTTTACTGGCATCCTCGCTCTTGGGATCAACTCTTGAGTAAGATTTTATCGCACTCTCCACAGTCTGTAGGCGTGACTTTTTTCTTTGACGAGTATCTCACCCGGCCCGAGGACAATCTCAAGTCATTAAGAGATCCTCGAGTCGTATGGGCCGGACACTTGGACTCAGAGGGCCGCCCCGCTCTCCCGCTCACTGCCAGCAACTATGGCTACAACGTTGGCCTGTTGGACTTTCGTGAAGATGAAGATCGAATCTTGAGACGGGTGAATATGGCTCTGGCACCCTTGCCTCACATGGCTCTCAAAATGGCTGAGATGGTCGTCG
The DNA here is from genome assembly GCA_041739415.1 of Bdellovibrionales bacterium. Taxonomy (GTDB): domain Bacteria; phylum Bdellovibrionota; class Bdellovibrionia; order Bdellovibrionales; family UBA1609; genus JALHOQ01. Next base: position 30,511 of record JBGSNU010000047.1, read on the forward strand.
GCAAGTCTGCTAACGAGTTTAATGACTACCTGGTAGACTCGATGATTATTAATTTTCGCAAGCGGGCCGGCTCGTTTCAGTCGGTTTCAGCAGTGTCGGTTTTAAAGAACCAGGTTCCACCCGAGTTTTTTCGCAACAAAATTGTCATCATTGGAAGTCAAGCCAGTGAGTCACCCTCTTTGCAAACCCCCGTGGGGCGCCAAAGTCGAAGTGACGTCTTGGCTCAGGTGGTAGACAATGTGATTGAAAACCGCTGGATCAAACGGAGCCAGCCGTGGGCAAGCTCGATTTATCTTCTCGGGATCTTACTCCTCACAGTTTTAATTCTCACTCAGTACCCCCAAACTGTCGCACTGATTGCGCTACTTTGGCTTGGCTTAGGGACAACAGCTTTGTCGATCTGGATTTTTGATTCCTACTACATTTGGATTCCAGCCTTTTCGCCAGCGATTCTCATCATGATTGGTTACATGGTTTTGATTGGCTATCAACTCGCCGTTAAAGAAGGCCAAGCTTGGAGATTGCAGCAAGAGACAACTTTGCTCTCAGAACTGGATCAGCTGAGGAACAACTTCATCAGCCTCATCAGTCATGACTTAAAGACTCCGATTGCCAAGATTCAGGCCATCTGTGATCGCCTTTTGACCCGCACGCTCGAGGAAGAGGTCAAGGATGGGTTGCAAAACCTGCGCAAAGAAAGTGTTGAACTGCATCGCTACATCCAGAGCATTTTGCAGATCTCTCGGTTAGAGGCCAGTGATAGTCAACTCCGACGAGAAGCAGCGGATATCAACGAGTTGGTTGAGCGAGTTGTGTTGCAGTTGCAGCCCCTTGCGCAAGACAAACGTCAGACTTTGGTGACTCGGCTAGAGCCCATCTTCTCCTTAGAAATCGACCCCGTGATGCTGCAAGAAGTTATTTTGAATCTGGTGGAGAACGCCATCAAGTACACTCCCACAGAGGGGCAAATCGAAGTGATCACACAGGAGCTGGAGGACCGGGTGATTTTTAGCGTGCGGGACAATGGCCCCGGAATTCCCGAGAGCGATCGGCTTCGAATTTTTGAAAAATTCTATCGAGGGGCCGCTCAGCAAAGTGCCATTAAGGGCACGGGCCTTGGCCTATTTTTGGTGAAATACTTCATCGAACTCCATGGTGGTGAAGTCTTCTTGGAAAGTCAGGTTGGAAAGGGTACAAGGGCAGGGTTTAGCCTTCCCCTTTGATTGGCGAAAAGTGGCTGGAATTTTTTTTGGCGACATAAATGAGAAACGGGAGAGATGTGATGAACAATAAAGTGAGCGTACTGATCGTCGACGACGAAACTGAGCTGAGAAAGTCGGTCATATCGGTGCTCACGGGTTCGATGCCCGATTTTGAGTTTGAAATTCGCGAGGCCAGCACGGGAATAGAAGCGTTGGAAGCCGTTCGCGCGTCGAGCACTGGTGACGCCTTTGACCTAATTCTTATGGACGTGCGCATGCCTGAAATGAACGGCCTCGAGGCGCTCGAACAGATCAAAACCCTCGACCCTAGAATCTTTGTCGTCATCATGACCGCCCACTCGAATTTGCAAGATGCCGTCGCAGCCATTCGGGCTGGGGCATACGACTACGTTGAAAAGCCCGTCCAACCGGAACGTCTCGCTCACATTGTAAAGAAGGCCATCGAAACTCAAGAAATGGTCTCAAGCTTGGCGATCTCAGCGCCCATTCTCGATGACGACGTCGACACAGAATTCGTCGGATCAAACAAAAAGATGCGCGAGATCTTTGACCTCATCAATCGCCTCAGTCAGGTCGACACGACTGTTCTAATTCGAGGTGAGAATGGCACCGGCAAAGAGCTCGTGGCCCGAGCGATTCATTTTAACTCCCCTCGTAAACACGGGGAGTTTGTTGCAATAAACTGTGGTGCCATCCCCGAATCACTTATGGAAAGTGAACTTTTTGGGCACGAAAAAGGCGCCTTCACGGGAGCCGTCGAACGCAAGATCGGTAAATTTCAGTTGGCCAATAAAGGCACAATATTTTTGGACGAGATCGCCGAGTTAAAACCAGACATGCAAGTGAAGCTGCTCAGAGTCTTGCAAGAAAAGCGTTTTACACCCGTGGGTAGCAATCGTGAAATCGCCACGAACACGCGTGTCATTGCGGCTACAAATCGCAATTTAGAGAAGATGATCGAGGAGCTCTCCTTCCGTGAGGATTTATTTTATCGGCTCAATGTGATGCCCATTTTTCTACCGCCCTTGCGTGATCGCTTGGACGATCTACCCAACCTCATCAATCACTTCGTCCGACGATTCAATCGCAAAATGGGCCGTCAACTGGTCGGTTTTGCCAACGAGTCCCTAGAGATTCTTCGGCACTACCGTTGGCCCGGAAACATTCGTGAGCTCGAAAATATAATTGAAAGATCGTTTATCATTGAGAACGGCAATGTCGTAAGCCCAGGCTCTCTGCCTGAAAATATTCGTGCGGCAGCGGCGAGTGAAGTTGAGTTTTCATTACCGAACTCTTATTCGGGGCCTCTGGATTTCGATCGGTTCAAAGAGGAGACCGAAAAGGAGTTTATCGTCCAAGCGTTGCGTGCCAACAAAGGTCGTATCAATCAAACCGTCGCGCAGGCCAATATCCCAAAAAACACGCTCTTGCGGAAAATTAAGAAGTATTCAATCAACGTGCGGGATCTCGGAGAAACTTAATCCGTTCAACTCACACCTGAATTTTAATTGAAGCGAAGACATCTTTAGACTTGAGCCCTCGCCACTGAAAACTCCAGGTTGAAGTTCCCTCTTGAATCCATTCGATGCCAACCTCGGCACCAGGACCCATAAGTTGCAAAAACTTAGCCGTCTTGACCTGGGTGATACTGAAGTTCGATTCAGGTCTAGTTTGCCGGAGCAAATACAGCGATGCATCGACAATTCCTACTGCCGGGAACACCGGTTGGCCTGGAAAGTGCCCGTCAAAGTAGGGCAGGTGAGATGGAATTGTCCAGTTCATGCTGTACGTTACACGGCTGGACTCGCCTATTGACTGTGCGATTGAGCCAGAGAAGCAAGCGTTAAAGAGAGTGTGGGTGTCGATCATAGATGCGCTAGAGTAGCCGCCTTGCAGTTGGTTGAAAAGCAGATTTAGTCTTAGACTCGCGCCACCGGCGGCCGTACACTTCATCGAATGAACGCCAAGGTCGACCTGGATCCCCAAAGAATTGAACATCGCACGATTCCGATTCAGGTGGTTGAACCCTACTTGCCACATCGACCACCCATGGTTTGGATCGATGAGATCTTATCCTTTTCTGAAAGACAGGGACATTGCCGGATTAGCCTTAAGAGCGATGGTCTGTATATGGATAGACAAGGACTGCGAGCCTCAGCCTGCTTAGAGTTTATCGCGCAGGCTTACGGCTTCATTTCAGTTTGCCATCACATATACATCATGGATCCAAATTCAAAACCGCTAAGCAAGGCCTATCTGGCTTCTATGAAAGATGCAGAGCTACCAAGCGAAACTCTGTGTGCCAGCCTGAAGCCAGGCGACGTCCTTATCATTAAAATCGATGGGGTTCGCCAGATGGGACCGATCGTGAAGTTTCGAGGTCAAGTTAGCTTTGGTGAGCAAGTGCTGGCCAAAGCCGAGATGAAGGTTTTCAAAGAGTACCAGAGTTAAACCAAATTCAAATTAGAATATCCTGCGCCGAAGCCTGCCGCAGTTCTCGTAGGACATCCGGCGCGGAGTCAAACCGATACACACTTCCATCTCGAATCCACAGAATGCGATCACAACTTTCAAGAGTCGACAATCGATGGGCAATAATCAGCTGAGTTCGGTCGCAAAAAAACTCGTCGGTGGCGCGGACAAGAATTTCTTCGGACTGAGGATCTATTGCGCTAGTGGCTTCGTCCATGACCACGACTGGGGAATTTTGCAACAGACACCGAGCCATACACAGCAGTTGCCGTTCACCCAATGAAAGATTTCTGCCGCGCTCCTCGATTTGCGCTCCCAGCCCCTCCGGTTGACTCATCAACCAACTAGTCAGGCCCACCCGTTCAAGCGCCTGGCGCATCTTCTCATCTGACAATCCTTCACCCAGAGCCAGGTTTTCACGCACGCTGCCGCGAAACAGTATGGGTTCTTGCGCAATCAAAGCGATAGCGCGGCGGTACAGCTCTAAGTCCACCTGCTTTTCTCCTGGCTGGGCTTGGCCGTCTAAAATTGGCTCAAAGCCATCGACGAGCAGTCGTCCCCGTTCTATTGGATAGAGCCTAAACAAAGCCTGTATTAAGCTAGACTTGCCACTGCCCGTCCGGCCGACGATCCCCACGCGCTCGCCAGGACGAATCACAAAATCAATGTCCTTTAATATCCACGGACCTTCTGCTTGGTACCGAAACCAAAGCCTCTCGGCTCGAATTTCTACCGAGGGCGCTGTGGCAAAGGCCGAGGCATCTCGATGCTCACGCGTAAGCTCCGACTCTTTAGGATGCTTCGTCGGATACTGGGCGTGAATAGGCAACCGCAAACCACCTTCTAAGTCTCGCCGCAAATACTGATTGAGCCGTTCCACTCCGGTCATGGTCTCTTCAAACTGCGCCATCCATTCAAAAAACATTTGCATGCTCCCGGTGGACAGCGCGACAAAGGTAAAAGCCACGCCGATCGAACCCACGCTCACCCATCCAGCATCTGCCAAAAAATAGCCCGCTAATCCAGTAACCAACAGGAGTAAGGCTCCCAAGGCATTCATTTGCAGCGAAAAACCATAGGCGGTAGCAAAGGCACTTAATCGATGCCGGAGGTAAGTGCCATTGAGAGCTCTGAACCGCTGAATAAATGAATCTTGCCTAGAGAAAACCCTGACCGTACTGGCTCCTTGCGCGGTCTCATTGAAATGGGCAAGTGCTGGACTTCTCGCGGCTGATGTCTCTCGACGCCGATCGCGAAGCCTAACTAGATTTAAACGATAGACCAAATAATTCAGTAAACCGATTCCAACAAAAACCGGCAAAAACCAAATGCTAGCGACTGTGACCAGAATAAACATTCCAATCAAATCAAAAATAATTATAAGAAACTCCGCCAGAGGTCCGCCAAACAGTCGAAACACATTCCCATAATCGCTAGAAAATCGCGTCACCACCGCTCCGACAGGGGTCGTGTCAAAAAACCGAATAGGGTATCGGCTCGTTCGCCAAGTGACCTCATCATAGAGCTGACTAACGGCGCGGGCACTCATTCTCGAAAATTTTAATCGAAAAAAGGCGGCTAAAACAAAGCCTAGAGACGTCACAACCAACAGAATTTTTAAAAAATCCGTGTCCGTCAGGCCAGCAAACACAGTCGCAACAGGCCGGCAGGTGCTAGGCGCGCGGCAAAACGTATCCACCCAAACCCCAATTATATTGGCATTGCTTAGCAAAAGCATTCGACCTAAGAGACCCAATACGCCAACCATAATTATAAACTTTAAATGTTTGCCATAGGCAAAGCGTAAGGTTTCAAAAACCTCCGGCGAATAGCGCCCCGAAAACTTATCCTCCCCTTGCATGTACCGCTTCGATGCAGCCCTTCGATCCTGGCTAGATTTCGCCATCTCCACCTCCGTCGAATCCGAGCTGAGTGTGACTGGGAGGGGCTTCTTTTTTCTGAAGCGCGATGGTGGCGGTAAACTGTCGAAACTCTGCGGATGACGCCTGTAGCTCAGCCAGTGTACCCTGGGTCAACAAGCGACCCCCTTGAAAAAATAGAATTCTATCGACGTGTTCCAACACAGAGAGGCGATGGGTCACCAATAACCGAGTGCTTTTCTTCCAATCTCGATCAAACAAATTTTGAATAAGCTTTCGCTCTGTCTCCACGTCTACAGCACTTAAGCAATCGTCTAACAAGTAAATCGAGCGAGCGTTTTGATCGGCACGTGCTAAACTCACCCTCTGCCTTTGCCCACCCGATAGATTCACCCCACGCTCGCCAATATCTGTTTCTAGTCCGTTGGTGATGCCCTCTCGGCCCAAATCAAATTCTGCCGCTTGCAGCGAAGTCCGGAGTTTCGCATCGTTCATCTGAGATTCACCATAGGCAAAGGCGACATTCTCTCGGAGAGTCGCACTCATTACAAATCCCTCTTGCGGCACGTACGAGAAGGCCGAACGCAACTCGCGCTCGGTCATGGTGCGTACATCGCGCCCTCCCACCTGATACTCTTGAAACACAGCTCCCGTCTCACCCATCAAGGACAGCAAAAAGAGGGACTTTCCACTCCCCACCTCGCCGACCGCCGCCACAAATTCACCCTTAAATAAATCCAGATCTATCGAATGCAGCAGAGCCACACCGCCAATTTCCAAATTCAAACCGCGAACCCTCAACGCCAAGCTCTCCTCTCGAGCCGTTGAGGCTGAGACTACGTGTACACCAGCAGGGCCTACGCTCCCCTCTTCACTGGAGAGAAATTTCTCGAGCCGACGAAGGCTTGTGAGTGCATCCAAACCCCAAGTGAGCATCCAAGGTGTCTGGCGAAAGGGCCGCGCCAAAAACACGCCAAATATCCAAAGCAAGGCGAGCAATTCACCAGGAGTCACGTCACCCTGACGAATGAGAACAATTGAAGCAACTCCGCTGAGATTGATAAAAAAGCTCATCGAGCTTCCAATCGCACCCATCATCTGGCCGTTGGCCAACATCACGACTCGATTGTCTGTTTCTTCCACCCGCTTCTGGTAGATTTTTTTCTCATAGCTTTCGATCCATCCCAATATCTTGAGTAGCCGAATGTTTTGAATCCACTCGGCCACGAGTCCGGTCCGTTCGGCCGCGAGTTGTTTGAAATTTCTAAAAAAGCGCGCCTGCCGATACGCCAAGACTGCGTTAAGCAAAACGATCGCCGCCATGAGCAGAACTGTCGTCCAAAGAGGTACGTCGGCAATCCAATTGATGACGATCGGAGCCAACAGCAATGGAAAGATGATTCCTGCGGCTCCTGGCAAAGTTTGGTCCAGCAATGCGGTTGCACCTGGGACATCTGTCGCATAGAGCGAGACAACCTCGCCCACTGTCCGCCCACCCATCTGATCCGCCCGTAAACGCAATGTTTTGTGATAAATTTGCTCGGCCAACCAAGCTTGGGCGCGAATAGATTCTTTGAGTCCCAACCAGGCTGCGGCGAGAGTCAATCCAGTGGCAGCAATCGTCGACAAAAAGGCACCCACCACAAGCCATGGAGGAGAGAGCTCATTCAAAGTTCGCAAAAATTCCAGTTGCAACATTTTGTCATCTTCAATTCCCAAAAGACGATCGACAAAAAGCTTTTGCAACAGCGGTCCACCCAAACCAATGCCTGCCGCCAACAATGACAGCGAAAGAATCAGAAAAAATGGGGCCTGGTAGTTCTTCCGATAGCTCAACATCATAGACGCACAATCTAGCGCGCCAGCTCCGCAAAAGGTATCAGGTAGCGCAAAATTTCTGCGGCGGAAATGGTGGTCATGCACTCGTGCGTGCCAATGGGGCAAGCTTGACTGCCATGCTTGCCGCACGGCCGACAGGTTAGGTCACGTTCAAGGACCAAAGCTTGATTTTGCCAGGGCCGAAACCCCTGGCTCAAGACAGTCGGGCCGAATATAGCAAGAGTGGGCAACCCCACAGAGGCCGCAACGTGCATCGCGCCGCTGTCATTGCAGACCAGCGCAGTCCCTTCACTCAATAAATCGGCGAGTCCAGATAGCGAAGTGGTTCCCGCAAGGTTTCGGGCTCCTGGAGCCTGTGCGACAATGTCTTCACATAGGTCGCGCTCAGCCGAACTTCCCACGAGGTCCACATGAAAGCCTCGGGCCAACATTTCTCGCGCAATCTCAAGATAGCCAGATGCTATCCACCGTTTGGTGTTCCACACACTCCCGGGCGCTAAAAATATCCGGCGTCCCCGAGGTTGATGTGGCTGCACCTGCATGCTCGCCCAGTTGGGAATCCGCGGCAGCCGAAGATCCGTGGCAATCACCCGCCCATTAGAGGCACCCGGATTCGTAACCCGTGCTGCGCCTAAATCTGGCCCATCAAAGGCTTGAATTTCAGGCGTACCAAAACTCTCGGCCAAATGCTCATCCAGCGGTGTCAGCAAACTCAGCTGCCGAAGCGCATCGGGATAGCTCACGGGCTTCACCACTCTGTGAGAGAACACTAAGTGATTCCACCATTTGGCGAACCCCACTTTGCCCCCTCGAGCGCGCATTCGAGTCAGCCAAAGAGCCGTTCGCACGCTCTCATGTGGCACAAAAATCCAATCCCACTCACGCGCCGTCAACTGCCGCATGGAGGCCTGCCGCCCAGCCCTGGTTTTTTTATCAATCTCTATCACTTCAGATGCCAACTCAGCTTTGAGAAAAAACTCACCCAGACCGGGCCTGCAGGCGAGCACTATCGCCGTTTGTGGATCCCAATCTTTTAGACGCTTGAGGAGTGGAATGGAGAGAAAGAGGTCGCCTGGGTAGGCGGTTTGAAAGACGAGGTGTGCCACTGAATCCCTTTTCTTAACGCGTCGATCACCTGTTGGAAATCGAGCTGATCGTAACACATTCTCGAAAGCTGACAATCTCTGTTCCAGCAAGGACTGCAACCCGCTTGGGTCAAAATCTTCGCGCCGCGATGATAGAGGTCAATCTCCTGGGCGCAGGTGGGGCCAAACCATGCGACAACCCACTTCTTCAATGCGATCGCCATATGCATCCCCAAGCTGTCCCCGCTCAATACCAAATCGCAAGCTGCGACACTGACGAGTCCATCGCGTAGCCCTGCCTGAGTCGGCGATAGCAATGCTTTCGTTCCGTGTGCAATGGCCTCATTGCGCGCCTTGTCCTCTGGTCCACCCAACAACACGATGGGCATTTCCGCTAGACGCGCATCTGCTTGAATCGACTGCAATAGATTTCGGTGAACTTCAACAGGTAGTTTCTTCTGTGGCAGATTTGGACTGCAGCCCGTGTTGACGCCCAAAATAGGTGCGGTCCCGCTACGCCACAGTTGGCGCCTCGCCTGCACAAGCTGCTGTTCGGATTCGCTGAACTTCACTCGATATTCATCGCGATGATACGGGCCAAGCTCCAAAGCCTCATGCACAAGTTGTTGTTCCGATTTTTTATTTACAAAAAATTTCTGTGAGTTACTTAATCCTAAGTGCCAGAGCTCACTGGCTGCGGAGGTTGCAGGAACTATCGCGCCAACAGTATTGGTTAGAAATCCATATATCTCAGGCACGGGGGTTTGAACTTGACGAAGCACCCCCACAGCCACGGCAGATTTATCTACAATAAAAGCCACATCAAAGGTGAGGGCCGACAAGGTGAGCATGTCTTCGGTCGCCAACGTGAGAACTCGATCTACTCCAGGGACCCCAAGCAACAAGTGGTGCGCCGGAGCCTGGGTCACCCAAGTGATTTGGGCCGACGGATATTTGCGTAAAATTGCCGAAACGAGTGAAGTGCTCCGAAGTACAGCGCCGAGCGCGCCCAAGTGAATAAATAAAATCCGTTTTTCTACAAGCGAGCGTTTGCTGCATCCAGCATCACATGTTGAATTTAGTTTGCAGGGCCGATAGCCACTAAAGTGACGGCACTGCGTTTCTGGCGATGACAGCACGTCCTCAGACGGCAAATGGGCAGCATTCGACATTCCCTATTGTAGCGTGAGAGAGCACTGGGCCGTTGCGCAGGAGCCCGTGTCAGGGCTTAATCTTGACCTTTTTCTAGGGACTTTAGTTTGGCCACCATTGTGCCAATCTTAATTTTACTTTCAATTCGAACAATGAACTTGCGGTCGTCATCCGTCATCCAAAACAAAATATCACCGACGGGTTTGAATACGCCATCTACCGTCAAATGCGGTTTAAGCACTAAAGTGTCCAATACACCAATTTCTGTTTTTAACTTCTCTTTGCGAATGACTTCGCCCCTAAACACAATGTTTTTACCTTCATCCGCCACACGAAACGCCAAATCTCGCCCCACGTCCCAGCTAAAAGTCCGGAGATAAAACAGCGCGCTCACTACATTCTGAGAAAAAGGCAGAACATTCCACTCGAGCTTCTTGTTCTCCTCACCTTTCTCCTTGGTGACTTTTTTGCGCCAATACGTGGCCTTGTTGGTCTTCCAATCGATAAACGTTCGCGCCTCAGCCAACTGCTTTGACTCTTTTAGGGTGATCGAAAGACTCAGCGGGACCATCTCGTCATAAGACATAAACGTGATCGCCTTGTCGTCGACGGCATAGATGCGATTAAACAGTGAGTTGCTCTTGGCAGTGACTTCAAATTGATAGGCGTTTATCCCGTTGACCTCAACCATTGGCTTAACCATTATCTCGAGCGTGCCAGCGACCACATTAAAATAGGTCACGTTGAGGGTGACTTTCTCACCGACTCGAAACGGATCACGTATCGGACGACGACCCTCAAAACCAACCGTATCTTCAACCTCAGGCTGACGTCTCAATGGTACCTTTGGCTTTTTTGATTCTATGGCTTTAGTTGCCTTGGCGGACTTTGCCTTCACACCTGTTCCTTTGACCTGGGAGTTCTCTAGCCGTGGAGTCACGACAACTGGAGCTGGAGCCACAGGCTCTTTCGGTGGAGTGCTTTTAACTTTGACCTGCTTTTCATACTCATCGTTTTTCAAAATTTCATCGGCCCGTTCGAACTCAAGCACTCGCCCTGCACAGCCTAGAGTGAGCGCGACGCTCGCTACTGCAAGTGCATGAAGGAGAATCTGAGCACGTAAGGGCCGTGGCCAAGTGAACCGCTGCATGAAGGCATGGTACATGGCGTGTCAATGGACGACAAATCTTTTCCATCGCTTGTGAATCCACATCCACTGTTCTGGATGTCGACGCACAAACACCTCCAATTGATCGTTAAAGGTCTGAGTCACCTGACGTACGTGATCTTCACTGCGATCTGAGTTGGGAGGGACTGGAATTTCACGCTCAAAATGCGCCACGTGCGTCCCGGTAGAATCGCGATACGTGTACACGGCCAAAACAGGAGCACCCGATCGCTCAGCCATTATGGCCAACCCCGCTGCCGTGCCCGTCTCATGTCCAAAGAAGGTGGTGCGCACACCAATCGGTGGTCCAGTAAACTGGTCTAGTGGAATGACGACCGCCTGCCCCTTTTTTAAGGCCTTCAACAAAGCAAACGAGGAGTTGCGCGGTGGAATAAACCGCACTCCCAACCTCTCGCGCAGGCCAAACCAGACGTCGTTTAGCCACTTGAACTTAAATTCCTTCGACACCATCACCATTGGCCAACCGTTTAAGGCCATCCCCGCACAGGTCAAATCGCCATTCCCTAAATGCAGAGTCAGCAACAACACACCCTTGCCTTCTTGCAACTTGGAATCGAGCAGTTCTGAATTTTCAAAGCGAAAGTGCTCTAAACAATTTTTTTGGTTCAACCAGGGGAGGAAACTGTATTCGACAAAACTCATAGCTAAGTTTTGCAACGATCTACGACCTAGGGTTACGCGATCTCCTACCGCCATTTCAGGAAAGGCTTTGCCAATATTGGCCAACACGACATCTCGACGAATGCGAAATAAGTCAAACCACAGGAAGGCTAAAAAATTGGCGGTAAATACCCGTAATTGGCTCGATCGAAACAGCGCTAAACTAATTCCGCGCCCGAGCCAGGCGATCAATGTCTGCATAAAAAGATTTTAGATCTCCCTCGAGGTCCACTCCCATTTCAATCACCCACAGCCGCTCTCGTAGACCGTTGAAGTGTCGCAACTTAACCGCATCTTTTGCGGTCGTTAAAATCCAACGAGCTTGCAGCTGTGAAGCCTCATCCAAGATGGATTCAATTTCTAAATGACTGTACTTGTGATGATCTTCAAAACTCTTATGTTTCACAATTTTGACTCGATTGCCGAGCACCTTCTCAACAGTCCAAGGCTTCGCGACACCTGAGACCAAATACGCCGAGTCTGAGAGCTCTTGCACAAACTCCCCACGCTGCGAGCGCAAGCCGCGGAATACGTAAGGCGCCATAAGCACCGGCCGCTGCGAGTGCTCCTTGATCCATTGAACGATGCTCTCGAGCTGCTCAGGCGCAGCCAAATTGGGCTTGGTAAGAATAAAGTAATCGGCCCGGCTAAGCGCGGGCAACATCGACTCACGCCCGTTGCCTACTGGTATCACGCGGTACCACTTCATCAGTTCAGTGGCGTCTAACAACAGGAGGTTTAAATCGCGCGCCAACGATCGATGTTGGTAGGCATCATCGGCCACAATGAAATCCACCTTGTGATCCTCTAACAACTTGCGCGCAGCCTTCACTCGCTTTTCACCGATGTACACCGGCACATCCGGATGGGTGATTTTAATCAATGTCGGTTCATCACCAAAATCAGCTGCTGCTCCAGGGCCATCAGTAACGGCCAAAACACCCTTGCTACTGCGTCTGTAGCCTCGACTGACAACACCCGCCTTAAATTTTCGCTTTCTCAGCGCTTCAACGATCGCAAGTGTGACAGGAGTTTTTCCCGTCCCACCGAGGGTCAGGTTGCCAATAGCTATGACTACGGCCTCCACCTTTTGCGTCCGACGAATCGAAAAATCGTACAGGTAGTTTCTGACACCAGTGACACCTTGATAAACCCAAGACAGGGGAAACAACAACTCACGCACGTCAATTTCTCCAGTATTCAGTTAAAGCTTCGGCTACACGCACCGTCGCTCCACGGTTTCCCAATCGATCCTTTGCCACACGCAACTCGCCTGCCATTTCAGCCCGAGCCGACGCACTTTTTAGCAGTGGCGCTAGATGTCGCACCAAATGTTCTGGCTCGGCTTGCTCTTGAAACAGCTCAGGCACTGCGAGTCGATCTAAAACCAAGTTGATCAACGCGAAGTATTTGGTGCTTTTCACAAACCGCTTCGCCATAAATGCCGTGATCGGGTTCATTCGGTACATCACAACCATTGGCTTTTCTAAAAGCCCAACCATGAGTGTTGCCGTTCCCGAAGCACATAGCACCACATCTGCCAGATCAATCATTGAAAATGGTTGGTCCTTTATCAACATCAAAGGAAAATCCAGACCGTCCAACCAGACCTGTAGATCATGCTTTTCGAAACTCGGCGCCACAAATAAAGCGATCTTAAGGTGTGGATATTGCCGAGTGAGCAACCGTGCAGCCTCGAGCTGGGTTTCCATATGATGTTTCAACTCAGAACGCCTGGAGCCTGGCATAAGTGCCAATAAGACCTCATTGTCCTGCACCCCAAAGCGTTGGCGTCGAATCTTCCGCGCCTCTCCATCAAAAAAACTGGGTTTGAGTTCATCCAACAACGGGTGTCCAACAAATTCAACATCCATCCCAAAGCGCTTATAAAAATCCTTTTCAAATGGAAACACCACCAACATTTTATCTACCACTTGACGAATCGTGTGGATGCGGCCGGTCTTCCATGCCCAAATTTGTGGCGACAGGTAATAAACCACGGGTATGCCAATAGCCTTCATCCGTTTGGCAAAGCGCAAGTTAAAGCCTGGGTAATCCAGTAGCAAGACCACCTGGGGTCGACGCTGTTCAACTGCTTCTAATAGATCCGTCCAAGTTTTTTTTATCTCCCGCCAGTGAGCGAGAACCTCTTGCAGCCCAACCACTGCCAGATCCTCGGCCCGAGCAAGACAGTCAAAACCTTCACGCGCCATACTCGCATCGCCAATGCCGAACGCTTCGACTTTAAACCCACTTTGCTTCCAGTGCTGCAAAAGGCGTTGTGCGTACAAACAGCTTGAAGCCTCAGCTGCAACAATCAGAATTTTATTTGAGGCGCTTGAGGATATCTTCAACGATCTTCTCCGCCAGCCGTAAAGCTTTGAGTCCGTCTCGCCCAGAGACGATTACGGGAGTGTCATTGGCAATGGCCGCCACAAAGGCCTTGGTTTCTTCGAGCAGAGCATCGCCTTTTTCTAAATTGAAGCTCTCATGCTCTATCGGAATCGAGTCCTCGACCCACTCGCCCGTTTTGGTAAACAAATTCATTTCGCCGGCCTGAAAATCAATCGACAAATATTGGTCAGCTTGAAACAAGCGGAATTTTCGCTCCGTCTTTTGCGAGACCCTAGAGGCCGTAACATTGGCCACCGCACCCGACGCAAACTCAATTCTCGCGTTCGCAATGTCGATCACTTTAGTCAGTACAGGTGTCCCAACCGCCGAAACTGAGATAGGATCACTCGCCACCATTGATAAAATCACGTCCAAATCATGTATCATCAGGTCCAACACCACATCGACTTCGGTGCTGCGAACTTTAAACGGAGCCAATCGGTGAACTTCCATAAACAGTGGTTTGCCGACTTTAGAACGAGCAGCTTGCAGAGCGGGATTGAAACGCTCCACGTGACCCACCTGAAATTTTAGACTGTGCCTATCTGCCAAATCACACAGCCGCTCAGCCTCACTCGAGTTCGAGGCAATCGGCTTTTCTACTAACACATGCACTTTGTTGCGCAAAAACAACTCGACCAACTGATAGTGGGCAGGCGTGCTCGCGGCTACGGTAACTGCATCAACTTTACCGATGAGATCGTCCGGCGATAAAAACGCAGCCACACCCAGCTCTGCAGCCACTCTCTTTGCATTCTCAGGATTCAGATCGCAAACGCCTACAAACTCTATATCGTCGATGAGTTTGTGCTTTTGTGCGTGGAACCGACCCAAGTGCCCAACACCCACGACCGCGGTCCTTAAACTCATCGGGCAATTCCGCGCGCAGATTTTTTAATGAAATGGGTGAGGTATTGAATGTTCTCCGACGGCAGACATTCAGCCTCAATGTCGGAGAGAGCTTCTTCTATCGTTCGTCCACCCTTGGTGACGATTCGCACAGCCTTATAAATATTGTCGATCTCGTCTTTGCTAAACCCGGCGCGCTCGAGCCCTATCGTATTGCAAGCGCGCGACACCGCGTACTTCCCCTGTGCAATTGTGAACGGAGCAATGTCCTTATTGACTGCGGCGTCTCCAGCGATGAATGAATACTTACCAACAGTGATAAACTGATTGAATGCACAAATTCCACCTATGCGGACGTAGTCCTCTACAGTCACATGGCCAGCAAAGTTGGTGGTGTTGGCAATAGCGATATGGTTTCCAAAATGACAATCATGTGCGACGTGCACATAAGCCATTAACAGATTACCACTGCCAATCTTTGTCACTCCGGTACCCGTCGCGGTGCCGACGTTGATAGTTACAAACTCACGAATCGCATTGCCGTCACCGATCTCTAGAGCCGTCTCTTCACCCTTAAACTTCAAGTCTTGCGGTGGCCCCCCCACCATAGCACCAGAAAAAATGTGGTTGTCTTTACCAATGGTGACCACCCCATGCTCGGAGCCAACCACAACGTGGCTTTCAATCCGAGTGCCAGCGCCAACTTTCACTTTACCTTTGATGACTGTGTACGGTCCAACGTGAACGTCAGAATCGAGTTCAACGGTCTTGTCGAGAAGGGCCGTGGGATGAATTTGAACTGGTTTCATATGTTTGCTTTCCGAAAATGCCGCGCCATAGTTAAGGCTTACGAAGTGACTGAGGGGTGACCTTCGCTAAAATTTCAGCTTCGGCCACAACCACATCCTTTACTCGTGCCTCCGTGCGAACCAAGAGCATAGAACCGCGGTCCTTAATAATCTCTCCATGCAAAATCAACGTGTCACCTGGTACCACCATCCGCCGAAACTTTGCACTGTTGATTGCTGCAATAAAATAGTCCATCGGCGGATCGCCTTTGCGCACAAAAGCCAGACAGACAGCCTGCGCCATGGCTTCAATTTGCAAAACTCCAGGCATCACTGGCAACTCGGGAAAGTGACCCGGAAAATAGGGTTCGTTAAAACTGACATTCTTCAGAGCCACAATTTTGTTGCCCACACGGGAGTTTGGATCTTTCGAATGCTCTAACGACAATACGCGGTCGACCAATAGAAATGGAAAACGGTGGGGCAACTTTGCAAATAGATCTCTACATTCCCAAACCGTTTCCATACTTAAAAAATCCTATTTTTTCTTTTCGAACTCTTTGACAACTCGATCCGTGAGATCAAACTCACGCTTCGCCCACATCACACTTTGCTCCGAGCGCTCCAAGATCATCGTGAAACCATCTTTGGTCGCGATCTCTTCAATCACAGCGCGTAGCTTTGTAACAATCGGTTGAGTGAGGTCGCGCTCGCGCTTTTGAATATCTCCCTGGCTCCGTGCAGCCAGCTCTTGATACTTACGCATCTCAACCTGGAGCTCAGCCTGCTTTTTTGCCCGGGCGTCTTCGTTCATTGCCATTGAGCGTTTTTCAAACTCTTCGCCCTTCTTCTTAATATCGGCTTCGAGTTTGTCGAGGTCTTTCTTCTTCTTATTGAACTCGGTCTCGAGTTCCTTCTTTGCTTTTTTTCCGGTGGACGTCTCTTGAATTGCTTTTTGCATATCCACAAGACCAATTTTCATATCTGCGGCATAGGCGCCAACAGACGTCGTCGCGAGAACTGCAATCAGTAGTTTGCATAACATCATTTGTGAAATCTCCTCTGTAATAACAGATATATACGGCCTGTTGATTTTTTCAAGGACATCGCGGAGTGATGACATGCGTCGCTCACCCGGACTCAGCTCGCTCGCCACTCGCGCTTGGATCTAAAAGGGCGAACCGATCGCGAATTCAAAGTTTACAGCACCCTCGTTGAACTCAGCTCGTCGCTGCAGTGGAAATCCCCATTCAAACCGAAGCGGGCCAATGGGAGAGAACCAGCGAAAGCCAAAACCCACGTCCTGCCTAAAATCTTCAAGGATGAAGGCATCTTGCGCATCCCCGATGTCATAGAAGACGACACCCTTAATACCGGCCTCAGAAATCAGCGGAAACTGCATTTCCAAATTGTAAAATAGCTGCTGAGTTCCACCGAAGGGCCGAAGAGCTTCGCGCCGAGCCTGCTCTAGATCACTCGAGTAGCCCGGTGCGATTCGGTTGTAGATATTTCTGGAGAACTTTCTTTTCCCAATGGTGAACCAGTCGTAGCCTCGCAAACTGTTGGCTCCACCGAGCAAGAACAGTTCGTTAAATGGCACGGGTTTATTAGGGTCATTTGATGAAATAAAGCCGTAGGTGAGATTGTTGCGCCACACGATGTCCCAAATCACATTTTTGTAATAGCGAAAGGTTCCAAAACCCTTGGTGTAGCTCAGATCGCCGCCCAAGCCAGCATATTCTAGCGACACACTTCCAAACATCCCTTTTGTGGGGGAGAACCGGTCGTCCCGCTTGTCGTACTCTAGCGTGAACGTCGCGGAGCTCGTAATCCCGTTGGCTGTTTCCACCGGAAACAAATCTGGATCGCCCGTCTCTGGATCGACCGACAAATTGGTTTTATCGAGCTTGTAGCGAATGTATCCCTCTAGATAAGGGGCGAGCGGGTGCCCCAGCCGCAGATTTCCACCTGACTTAGTCTCGTCATACTCCGTCGAGGTGCGCAAAGTCTGATACAGATCAAATCCAGTCGACCACTCGGTATCCATAAAGTAGGGCTCGGTAAAACTGAGTTTATACACCTGCTGCCGCTTGCTAAGATCTATATTTACCCCGAGCTTTTGCCCTTTGCCCAAAAAGTTGATCTGATTGACCGCACCATTGAAGACGGCGCCATTGAAATTCGAATAGCCCGCACCAATTTGAATCGTTCCGGTGTTGCGTTCCTTAACAACTACATCAATATCCATAAGGTCATTGCGGCCCTTAGGGGTCTTGGTATTGAAATTGACCTCCTCAAAGTAACCCAGTCGCTTAATATTTTCTAAAGACTCACGCTTGCGCGTCTCATTGTAGAGCTCCCCTTCGACAATTCGCATCTCTCGACGAATCACTTTGTCGCGGGTTTTTGAGTCGCCAATCATATTGATGCGACCCAAATACACTTTGTTGCCTTTATCAATTTCAAAGGTGATGTCGACCTCTCGGTCGGCCTCACGCACTCGAGTGCGAGGGATGGGATTGGCGTAGGCATAACCTAAGTCTCCATACTTAGCCTGCAAAGCCTTTAAATCATCTTGCAACACCTGATAGCGAAACAGCCCTTCATCCTGAATCTTGGTCGACTCAAACAACTCTGCTCGCGAAAACAAAAGATCGCCGGTGAAGTCTACTGTCCCCACGTTAAACTGTTCGCCTTCTTCCATGCGAATTGAAATGTAAATTCCGCGCTTGTCGGGTGTCACATAAACTTGCGGACGATCGATTTTAACTTGAACATAGCCTTCATTAAAATAAAGAAGATTTAAGACCTGCACATCTCGATCAAATGCGTCTTGTTTGTACGATCCTGCACCAGAGACGAAGCTAAAAAAACCACCCTCTTTAGTGATCATGGCATTCTTCAACTGACCCGACTTCATCTTGTTGTTGCCGATAAAACTGATGCGCTTCACTCGAACTTTGTCGTTCTCCTGAATGTCAAACGTGAGCTTAACATTGTCGCCTTCACCGGTGGGCTCGAGCTTATAGCTCACACGGGCGAGGAAAAATCCCTTCTCCTCGTACATTTTTTCCATCTTCTCGGTGGCTTCACGAATCTTGGCCATATTCACAATCTCATAAGCCTTGATTCCAGCGGCCTCCTTGAGTTCGCTTTCTTCCAGCTCGTCGTTGCCGTTGTATAGAATTTCAGAGATCGACGGCTTTTCTACAACCGTATACGTGACCGTTGGACGAGGCCCTGGCGTTCGTTCAACTTCAATGTTGTAAAAGTAGCCAAGCTCAAAAAGCTCTTGCACATCTTGCCGAATCGTCTCGTCGCTGTAGGCTCCACCCTCTTGGCTGATCAACTTCGCCCGAACAGCGTCTGCCTCGATCTTGCGGTTGCCCTTGACGACAATTTTCTCAATCGTGCCGGCGATTGCAGCCGAATCTGCTGGCGTCTGCCGTTGGGTGGCGGAACGAGCCCGAGCCGCTGCCCGCTCGCGTTGCGCCTGAGCTCGTCGATCGGCTTGGGCCGCACGGGCGGCGGCATTCGCTTCGCGTTCGCGAGTTTCTTTTTGT
Organism: Bdellovibrionales bacterium; assembly: GCA_041739415.1. GTDB lineage: Bacteria > Bdellovibrionota > Bdellovibrionia > Bdellovibrionales > UBA1609 > JALHOQ01. Next base: position 49,605 of record JBGSNU010000047.1, read on the forward strand.
GACCTTGTGGCTGGAGCAGGCACGGTATTTTGCGCCATCGACTGACTGGCAAAAGCCGTAAGCTCCGCTAGAGCGAGACAAAAGACAAAAAATAAAGAGGTATGATTGCTTTTAAAAGTCATCCTCGGGTTATCTCAGTATCAAGCTCAATGTTGAACCCCGGGGGTCGACCATAAATCGACCGATAAGTTCTAATTTCTTAAGTCGTTTTAATCACTTAAATTACAAGCAACGACCCTAGCCCGAAACCTGCGCCTATGTCAAAGCTTGGAAAATGAAAATGCCATTAAAAGACCCATTGTCCATCGTTCATTTCTACCGATCGCGGGAACCGTGCCGCAAACTTTGTGTCATGGGTCACGACAATCAAAGTAAGACCCATTTCCTCTTTGAGTTGAAAAAATAAATCCTGAATTTTTAACGAGTTCTCGCTATCCAAATTGCCCGTCGGCTCGTCTGCCAATAGAAGCTGTGGCCGATGAAACAAGGCTCGGGCAATCGCCACGCGCTGCTGCTCGCCGCCGGACAATTCTGATGGATAGTGCGTCAACCGATGCGTCAATCCTAAGTAATCCAAAAGAGTCGTGGCGCGCGCCCGGCAGTCGATCCAAGACATCCCTTGTATTCGCCCGGGCATCATCGCATTTTCCAAAGCGTTGAACTCTGAAAGCAGGTGATGAAATTGAAAGACAAAGCCCAGCCGTTGAGCCCTGAACAAAGACAAAGCGGCATCACTCTTCGCAAACAAATCTTCACTCTGGTAGTACACGGAGCCACGAGTCGGTCGATCTAGGGTTCCTAGAATATGCAAGAATGTGCTCTTACCTGCGCCTGAGGATCCCAAAATAGAAACGGCTTCGCCCCGCACAACTTCAAAATCTAAACCACGCAAAATAGTCAGCTTGCCATAGGACTTCTCAATTTTAATGGCTCTGAGCATTTGCATCCCCTATTTTACGGTTTCTATGCCTATTCATACCGCAATCCTTCCACAGGCGAAATACGCGAGCCGCGACGCGAGGGAAACCAGGTGGCCAGATAACAAATCACTGTAGACGAAACCAATATCAGCAGCAAATCTAAGGCTCGAACCTCTAACTCGATGCGATCCAATTTATACACCTCCGCCGGAATCAGCTGCCAACGATCTATTGCAACCTCTAACAGACTGCAGAGACCTATTCCCAAAAAAATCCCAACAAGCGCACCAATGCTCCCCACAATTAAACCCTGGTAGGCAAAAATCCGGCGAATAAAACCATTGGTGGCACCCATTGTTTTCAAAACGCTGATATCTCGATAGCGCTGGACCACGCTAATAAATAAGGTGTTGGTGATATTAAATGCCGCAGCAACAATCAAAATCATCAGAATAAAAAACAATACGACTTTCTCTAATTTTGCAGCCTCGAACAGATTGCGGTTGACGTCTTGCCAGTCCCGCACCCAATACTTCGAGCCAAATTTTGCGGAAATTGCATCGACCACCGCCTTGGCCCGATAAGGATCCCGAATTTTAAGCCGATAGCCGGTCACTCGGTTGCCCAGCTCAATAAACTTTTGAGCCTCTTTCATCTCCATAACGACGTAGCGGGAGTCAAAATCAAAGCGCCCAAAATTGATAACGCCGGCAACTTCAAACTTTCGAAGTTTCGGTCGAAAGCCCGATTGCTGAAAGTCATTGACCAGAGGCACGACCAAATTCAGCCGATCGCCAACTGATAGGCCAAATTTTTGCGCAATGCCTTTCCCAATTAATACGCGCGGCAACTTTTTTCGACCCGGCCGCAAATCCATCGTTCCAGCAATCAAACGTCTATCCAGCCGGAGAACATCACCTACGGTCTCGGGCTCGATCCCTTCAATCAGAACGCCATTGATCTTACCTTTGTGGGCCATAATGGCCTCATAGTATACAAACGGTGTTTTGCCTTCTAGGCCTTCCACCAGTGGCGCAATTTCATTCAACATCTCCGCTTGGTCACCGGCTGTGCGCTTAAAAATCAGAATATGCCCCACGGCATCTTGTACGGTTTGCTCGAGTGTCGAGACATAGCCGCTAAACACTGCCATCGATACAACAAGCGAGCTCACGGCGATCGCCATGCCCACCACACTTAGCGTCGTGGTCAAAGTGAAAAACTTGCGCCAGGATCCAAAGTAGCGAAGCGCAAGCCACCCCGCCGTCAAGTGGGAGTCCTTCCTGCTAAAGCCTTGTCTCTCAGGTAGGCGTGAATAAAGCCATTGATTCCGCCATCCAGCACGGCCGCAGGGTTGCTCGTCTCAAAATCCGTCCGGTGATCTTTCGCCAGCTGGTAAGGGTGAAGCACATAGGAGCGAATTTGACTCCCCCACTCATTGGCTTTGCGTTGGCCGGCGATTGTATCTAACTCCGCTTGTCGTCGCTCCATCTCTTTCTCATAAAGCGAGGCGCGCAGCATTTTAAAGGCCGTGTCTCGGTTGGCATGTTGGCTGCGTTGATTCTGACACTGAACCACAATACCCGTCGGAATATGCGTGATGCGAATAGCCGAGTCGGTTTTATTGACATGCTGTCCACCGGCTCCGCTGGAGCGATAGGTATCGACACGAATGTCATCATCTTTGATTTCAATCGTAATTGAATCGTCGATTTCAGGCCAACAGTAGACCGAAGCAAAGCTGGTGTGGCGACGCGCATTGGAGTCAAATGGAGAAATCCGCACGAGCCGATGCACTCCACTCTCAGCTTTTAAATAACCATACGCAAACGGGCCCTGAATAAGAAGGGTCGCCGACTTGATGCCCGCTTCTTCACCATCATTCATGCTCAAGACTTCAATCTTATAGCCCTGACTTTCAGCCCAGCGGGTGTACATTCTGAGAAGCATCGCCGCCCAATCACAGGCCTCCGTCCCACCAGCCCCCGAGTTGATCGAGATATACGAGCCATTTGCATCGACTTCTCCATCCAAAAGACTCTTGAGTTCAAGATCATCTAGCCGTGTTTGAATAAATGAAAGGTCAGCTTTTACTTCAACGAAAGAACTCTCGTCGGCGGCCTCAGTTGCCATTTCAAGCAACACCAACCCATCTTCGATTTTTTGACTGACTTCATGATAATCTTGGATGGCCCGCTCTAAAACGACCTTCTCTTGATTGATTTTTTGCATCTCCAGATGATTGTTCCAAATCTCCGGATTTTGAGCTTTTTGCTCGAGCTCTAGGAGACGTTTCGACTTGATGTCGATGTCAAAGATACCTCCGAAGCTCGTCTGTCTTCTCTCGCAGCTTAAGCAACTGCGACTTTATCTCTGATCCTTCAGTTACAATAGACATGACTAGCTCCCGTCTCAACTTCGACCCAGCCTTGCATCATATTTAGGTAAAGTTAAGACTGGCAAGTAAATCTTACCCTAAGGACAACAACCGAAAGCTAGGCTTCGAAGCCCAGCCGATTTCAACCCACGCGCGAGCGATCGACGAGTCCAACGCGCTTTGAAAGTTCAGCATAGAGCTGCTCCTGCAAGTCAAACATTGTCTTTTTCTCACTTGCCTTCATATGATCGAAGCCCAAAAGGTGTAAAACACCATGGATCAACATAAATCCGAGTTCACCACGTGCGCCCAGTCCAGTCTCTTTGGCCTGAGCGCGAATGACTGGCATACATAAAATCAGTTCACCCGCGCTATCAGCATCCGCTCCTGCAAAACTTAAAATATCGGTTGGATAGTTTTTTTTTCGATACAACCGATTGAGGCGCTGAATCTCAGAGCGGTTGACCAACACGACGACCACTTCTTTTTTAGCAAATTGTGGATCCACCAAGCCTTGCTTCGCCAATTGTCGGGATAGACCCGCGAGCCACCGCTTTAGCCATGGCTCGGAGATGCGGGCCCGACAAGAGTTCACCAATAGTAACTTCACGTCGCGTGGGCGCCTTTTTTGCGTGTTGATTTTGGAGGGTGAGAATTGGCCGAATGAAGGTTTGGTGTTGCTCGAGCTGGCGAATGAGTTGGGTAGTCAATCCGCTGATGGTAAATTCCCAAAATCACACGTCGAAAAGTCTCTTCGATCACGCTCAAATCTCTCAGAGTCAAATCACAATCCTCTAACTGCGCATCTAAAAACTTACTCTGAATAATGTTTTTGACCAAATTTGTGAGACGTCCTGGCGTCGGCTCGTCAAGGGACCGAGCGGCAGCTTCGATAGAATCGGCTAACATTAGCAACGCCGCTTCTTTAAATTGCGGTTTTGGTCCCGGATACCGAAAGTCGTCCTCATGAATGGTGTGGATCCCTTTGTCCTGATCTCGTAGCGCTTTGTTGTAAAAGTAGCTGATCAAAGTGGTTCCATGATGCTGCAAAATTCCGTCAATAATCGGGGGGCCCAACTTGTGCTCAAAACCCATCTCCGCGCCGTCTTTAACATGGGCGATGAGGACGGTTTTACTCATATGCGGTGAAATGTGATCATGCGGATTGTGACCCGGGCGCTGATTCTCGATAAAATACTGCGAGTGCTCCATTTTCCCAATGTCATGGTAGTAGGCCATGACCTTTGCCAACAGTGGGTTGCAACCAATGGCCTCCGCAGCAGCCTCACACATACTTCCGACGACTAGTGAGTGATGATAAGTGCCTGGAGATTTGACGATCATCTTCTTCATCAAAGGGTGATTTAAACTGGCCAACTCAAGCAACTTCACATCAGTCGTGTAATTGAAAATCGTTTCAAAGAGGGGAATGAGCGCCATCGTCACTAGCGATGCAAACACTCCACCAACAAACCCCAAGGGGATATTCCACAACAACATAGTGCCAATTGATTTGTCGCCAACGGGCTGGAGAAACGTCACGACCAAAAGCACCACCGCATTGACCAACCCCGCACGCATACCGGCTTTGTAAATATCGTTCCGCCGAGTGCAGGCCAATACCCCTCGGGCCGCAGCTATTCCACCAATGGTGGTTACCAGAAAGTAGGTGAAGCTAAAATTAAAATCGACCATCAAGGCCAAAGCAATCGACAAAAAGATCGTAAACAACCAAACGATCCCACCACCAGAAATCATAAGTCCAACCAGCATTGGCCCCGCCGCAACTGGGGCGGCATAGAGTAAAGCGTTGGTAGGGATAAGATCGGCCTTGGTCACAAAAGCTGCGTCTGTTATAAACATGTAAACTTTAGTCATGAGTACAACCAGAGCGACCACACTACCCATGGCGTAGATATCTTTGATCTCAACGCCCAAGCCGTCCAAAGACACGCGCCGCAAGTAGGAGAAAAACACAGCGACCAGAATCAAAAATAAAAAGGCCACAACCACTGAGATAAACTCTGTGCGCCGAGCGCTCTTGAGCTGATTAAGTTCACCAATCAAATTCACCTGCAGCGGCTGCACCACCGAGCCCGCATTGACGATGGTTTGCCCTTTCTTAATTGAGACCTGCACCGGAATTACCGAGTCCCTGGCTCGACTCCGCCGATCGTTCGTCTCTTGCTTATTATAGGTGAGGTTAGGCGCAAGCAACGTTTGCGCTAGATAAAGTGCGTTTTTCTGATCTCGGCTCGAGAGACGATCCATCCCGATTACATCTGCCATTTCGAATTCGCTTAGCTTTTTAACATCAAACACTTCGTCCCGACGTAGAGTGAACTCCTCGTGCGTACCGCGCCCATGCCCCACCACGCGCACCAACAAAGGTGAATCGACTTCCTTAAACAAACTGGTTTGCCCGTCCATAATGCGCCGGGTTGACCATTTTACCAGGCCACGAATCAAGACATTTTCATACGGGGCGGAGAACTTATTTTCAGTCAGCCATTCAAACAAGCGATCTGGGACTTCCACGCCCAACTCACGTTCAAACACGGGCTTGAAGCGAGTAAAGTCTTTGATCTCCTGCTCATGCTGGGCCTGATTTTTCGGCCACTGCACACCCTTAACCTCACGCCGCATAGCTCTAAAACTTCGATACACGCGGTTGATCAGTTGTTCGAAAGTGTTGGGGTCGTAATCAAATATGGGAGGTACATTCTCTTCTGCAATTCGACGTTTTTCATCCGTCGCGACTTCGTCGGTCATTTGAAATGAAATCGGCGCTTTGATATCGACCGGCGCCACGTTACCTAGACTCACCTGGTGGGACACATCGACGTTCCAAAAAATCAGAAAGGACAAGCCGAGGCAAAAGATGAAAATGAGTAGCCAGTTCCGAACATTGAAACGCTTATCAAAGGCCGCTAAGGTCTGCCCCATCGGCATACCTTCAAGTCGAATGGAATCCACCCACTCTGAAAAACGCCGCGACGGATCGGTGTACTTAGACCGCAAGTGCACTTCCGAATCATTCTTTTTAAATAGGCCTTTGCGTTGATCCATTTGTGCTTTGTTTGTCCTGCCCCTTCTATCATCGGTTAAACGGTCTCGTTTTATCACTAAACTAGGGCTTGAGCGGTCTATTCTAGTTCAAGGGATGGCTCTTGCATTTTCACACGTTTTTCACATAAATGAACCTTAACCTGCCCCTCGTCAAAGGACTAGTATGCAAAAGCCACCGAAAGACCTCCGCCGGTTCGACACCCTGCTCAAAGTCGTGGAGATTCTCCGTGGGCCAGACGGCTGCCCTTGGGACAAGGAGCAAACCCACGCGAGTCTCACGCGGTTTGCCATTGAGGAGAGCTTTGAACTTACAGAGGCCATTGAAGGCGGCCAGGTCGACGACATTCGTGACGAGTTGGGTGACGTGCTCTTTCAAGTGGTATTGCATTCTGAAATCGCTCGACAGGCTGGACATTTTGCCATTCAGGATGTGATTCAAAATTTAAATGAAAAGATGGTTCGACGACATCCGCATGTCTTCTCCGACACGGTGGCTGAGACCTCAGAGGATGTTCTCCGCAATTGGTATGTACTCAAAGAAGCCGAGAAGGCTAAACGCCCACAATCCTCCCCGAGTTTTGACATTCCCAATCACTTGCCAGCACTTATGCGCAGTCAAAAAATTGGTGAGAAGACACAAAAACACGCCTTCGACTGGCCAGATGCGGCTGCCTGTTGGCCCAAAATAGACGAAGAACTCACAGAGTTGAAAGAGGCCATCGCGAACGCACCAGTCGACTCATCTGTTTCTCAACCCGCGGCTTACCTCCACGAGGAAATTGCAGCTGAAATGGGCGACGTGCTCTTTTCAATCGTGCAGTTGGCTCGGCACCTACAACTGGACGCCGAGCAATGCCTGCGACAAGCCAATTCTCGATTTGAACGGCGCTTTTTCCGCATGCGAGAGCTCGCGAAATCTCAGGGCAAAAACTGGGACCAGCTGCCCAATAATGAAAAAGAGCGGCTCTGGAAGTCGGCAAAATCACCTCTTGCTTAAGCGGCTTGCGCCTTACGCAGTCGCCGCAACAAAATATCCCGGACCTGCTTCGCTTCAATCGAGCCAAACAGCACAGACAGCAAAAAATAACTTAGCATCCCAATACCAATCAACGCCCCCAAAGCCAGCGGCCTCGCCCCAACCGGCGTGACGTAATCCATAAAAAATGCCTGTAGTGGCGCGTGAAGATAGTGACAAATCGCTGCCAAAGCTGCGAGTGCGGGAGCCAGCCTAAGCACGCTTAACGCCACCCGTCCGTACCCTAGCCGACCAATCCAAAAGTGAAAAAATATCTGCAGCACTCCTACATACAAAAACGCTGAGACCGACGTTGCGAGCGCCAGCCCGGTTAAACCATATTTATTTATTAAAAAAGGCCCAAGGATCAGATGATTGAGCAACACGCCAAGCGCGACAGCCGCCGGCAACAAAGTGTTTTTCATCGCATAAAACGCCGGAGTTGTGATGCGCGACAAGCTCGAGAACAACATCAGCACTGAATAGATTTTTACAATTGATGCCGTTTTTTCAGCATCCTCGGCGGAAAACGCCCCTCGCATAAACAGCGCCTGAGTCATTGGCAAAGACAGAAAGTACATGCCAACGGCTGCGGGTAGAGACAAATACATGAGGATACGTACCGCACGATTCGCCTCAAGTAAAAATTCACCTCGATCTACCGCTCCACTCAGCTGGGAGAAGCGCGGCAAAAGGGCCGTTCCTATGCTCACAGCGATCAAACTTTGCGGCAGCTCTAGAATTCGGTCGGCCACATACACATAGCTCTGGGTTCCCTGCGGCAGGCGAGCAGCAAAATAGGTGTTCATGAGAGTCATCAATTGAAATACACCCAAACTAAATAGCCCCGGGCCCATGTTCACAAAAACTCGAGCCACTCCAGGCACTCGCCAATTCAATGTCCAGCGAGGGAGCAACTGCTCGCGCCACAGCAGCCAGATCACCACGCCGACTTGCAGCACTCCTCCAAAAATGACCCCGAGGGATGGCGTCGCCCCGGGATAGGCCCCAAACTCCCAACCCATCAGCATCGACCCAATCAGCCCGAGATTGAACAGCGTCGGCCCGATCGCTGGCAAAAAGAAGTATCCATGAGTGTTGGCCACGGCCATATGAAACGCGTAGGTCGACACCAGAATCAGGTAAAAAATCATGATGCGTGCTAGATACACGGTTTGCTCGACTTTACCGGGGACCGCAGCAAATCCGCGAGGATCACCCACAAGCGTCCATATAATGGAATCCATGTAGACAAAGCACACGATTGAAATCAGGGTGGCGACGGTAAAGACAATGCTAAAGACTGCACTTGCCAACTGTCGGGCCCGCTCGGGCGAGTGCCTTTGGGCCTCTACGTACTGGGGCACAAAACTGGGAGTGAGCGATCCCTCACCCAAAAGCCGGCGAAACATGTTGGGGAGCTGAAACGCCACGACCCAAGAATCCGTCACCGCGCGAGGAAACAGAGCATAAAACAAAGCATCTCGAAGAAAACCCAAAATTCGGCTTGAAGACGTCCCCATGGCCATCGAAATCGCGGATTGGATAACCGATCGCTTAGCCTTTAATTTACCTAAATTTTCAGCATCCAAATTGAAGTCCCCTTGAGGCAACACTTGTGGGACGCTATGCAGTGTGGTATTCCCAGGTGTTTTCGAATATATCCTGATTGAATCACCGGAGGTTCTCAGTTGGCAAACCATAAGTCTGCGATCAAAAAAGCCCGTAGTTCCCTGCGAAAAAACGCTATCAATAGCAAGACGATGAATGGAGTTCGCACCAGCGAGAAGAAGCTCCGTAAGTCGCTGACCACCCAGAGCAAAGATGAGGCTGCGAAAGGCCTAACTGAGTTCATGAGCACTATCGCTAAAGCGGCACAAAAAGGTCGAATCAAAAAGGCCACTGCGTCTCGCAAAATTAGCCGTCTCTCTCGTCAAGTGGCTAGCCTCGCTTAGGCTAGGCATCACTGGCTTTGGATTTGCAAAGATTCTCTGTGTCGGCAATGAAGCCGAAGGGAATCCATATGAAGCTCTATTTTTTACCAATATTTGTAATAGGTACATGGATTACGCCGAGCATGGGCCAAGGCGCACCTTCAAAACGTGCGAAAATTTTCGACGTCACCCGAGTCAGCTGTGAGTCGGGTGCCGTACCCAATATGAACCGGGTTTTTGTTCCGGGAGCTGTTTTCAGAATCGGCAACGATGCCGTCGAGGCCTTTGCCAAAGCCAACTCCGATCGCAACACAATCCTCCTCAAATACCCGATGCCCTCGAGTGACTCCTACAGCGCGCCTGAGTCACCGGCTCCTCCCTGTCCTGAGCTCGATACCTTGGTGATTGAGCTCAAACAGAACCCCGCCATGCTAGCTACGGGAATGACCTTCTAAATGTGTTGCTGCTGAAACGTAATTCCGCACATCTCGCCGATGATGAAAGCCAAGATTTAAAAATTCCACCCCATAGCGAAGAGGAGTCCCCGAGTTGGCTTTGACGATCGAGCGCACCACGCCGCGCACGATGATCATCCCACTGGTCGGCAGATAAAAGCTCACCACGAGCTGTTCGCTCTCTTGCAATTCAGTGAGTGAAGAGATCATCATTCCGCCCTCACCCACCTGAAACGACCGCTCCACTCGAAACAATCCATGCACCAACGTCCCCACAGCACTGTCAAACGCCCGTCGAGGCACACGCCGCCGACCGTTCGCCACCCGTTCTGTATTCATCACTTCGCTCTTCCTCCTGCCCAATTGAGGCAGCTGCTGCGTTTTTCTGAGTCTGCATTCACCCAAGCGCCAGGCACGCACTTCGACTCCAACTCACGTAAAGTGCGGTCTAGTTCCTGCGCCATCCAGCCAATTTTCACTCCATTGACCGTCGCTTGATTCTTCGGGAGCTTTCGCACCGCACGCCTGACGGCAATCAGGCGCTGATTGATCACAGCCCGCGACAGCGACTGCAGATTATCCAAGCGATAGGCACTTAGATTGTAATAATCGAGCAGTTTGTTGTAAGCGGCCAACTCTCCCGCATGATTGTTCGCCACGCGCGACTTTATTTCATTGAAAAAAATCAACCGCATCATTTGCCCTGGAGATGGCAAAGGATGACCGGCTCTCTCTTGGTACAGGCCTGCGCAGTGCCGCCATTTCTGCACCTCATCGTAGTACTGCCGCAAACAGGATTTTCCAACGTTGACTGAACAAGCATCGGCCCGCCCCTTCGCCGGTGGATTTGCAAACTCCGCTGAGTCGGCATTTAAAAAACCCATATACATATTATATTTATCTTCACTCGGCAGTTCAGTTTGACAGCGCCGGTACAGCTCGTCGTAAGACTGATAACAGCTTGCAGGAGTTGTGCCGCCCTTCGCATATTCCATTGAACACACGCCTTTCAGCTCCGGTCGGTCGATGCAAATTGAGGCGGAGACTTTATCCACGCCCGCCAGCCCTTTAAACGCGCTATCAAGCTCTTGCTCGGTTGCAGCCGCGTTGATTTGATCGCGCTTGCCACAAAGCTCCTTCATGAGATTGTAATTCTCTGGTTCAGTTCCGTAGGGAGCTTGTAGCAAAAAGCCCATAGTCGTTTGAACATTTGGGGCCACTTTGCGCATCCAGGTCTTGTTGCAAGCTTGCACAGTCGCCGCATAGCAGCCATTGTGTAGCATGGTGGTGATGCCTTGCCGTGTGCTTGGATTCTTATTTAGGGCCATTTGAATATCTTGCACGGTGAGAGTTCCACCCACTCCAAAAAACTGGCCATTGCCGTCATCGCCGGATAGCGCAATCGTATCTAGTTTGTATCGGTGCCGTCGAATCTGCTGCATGTACGTTGAGACATGACATTCTTTGATTTCGCCCTGCCAAGGACACTGTTCTGTTGAGTAGGCCTTCGCTTTTTCGGCATTCAAGCGAAACACTTTGGGCTGGATGCACCTCGACTGCATGTTTGCACTGTCATCGCAATTCCACTCGGGTTGCACTTGGGAGGCGTAGGCTTCTTTTAGGCCCTCCTCACATTTACTCACTTCCATATCGCGATTGTTTAAATCGATGTAGAGAATGCTACCGGAGGCGAATGCGGTCTCGCGCAACGAAAGCAGATTCAACATCGAAACAAACACAAAAATCAACGGAGTCATCGGCTTTTCTCGCCGCTGATTTCACGCTTAAGCACCTGCAAAGTCTCGGAAGAAAACTGCGGATAAAGAGGGCTAAGCTCCTGTAGCGAATGCTCTCCAACATTCACAATCAGGAGATCTCGATCAAGCTGATCCCAGTCCTTGACCATTTCGGCAAGGCCGACTTTGTCAAACAGCGCATCTCGGCGCCGCGGATCCCACTCTTCTGCAGCCAACTTCTCACGCTCGCGAGTTGAGTCAATGACTGTAACAGTGCCCTTACGAAACATTTTTTCAACGCGATCCGGATTGGCTTTTGTCCAAATCACGGCCTTCGGTTCAGCCGAAGCATCGGTGAAAAAGCAGCTGAACAACAATAGAAGTCCAAGCCATTGCACGAGCATCTCTCTCTTTCTCCAGGCCAACGTTTTACCCGTCAAAGATTCAGATCGGCAATTCTACCAGTGCAGTTAAGGAGTTAGGTTTAAGAACAAGTCTTTAGTACGAAGTTTTCAAGCCAAACATGCGGTGGCACACTAGAGGATTTAAGGGCTCGATCGGTGTCTTCGAGTACGCCAAAGGTCTGCTCGATCTTGGCCTCGTTCCAGTGGCCCGTTTGTGCCAGATATTGGTCGAGCAGAAATTGTGGAATCCCTGCCTTCGTGCTCAAGCGGGCGCCATAGATCCCCGACTTTTGTCCATCTTTCAGCTGCGCTAAAATGCGAAAGTGGCGGGTGATCATCGCTAAAATTCCTACCTCACTTTGACCATGTTCTAGCAAATTTGCCAAACTGTGGAGAGCCGTGACTCGATCTCGACGACCGATGGCATCGGTGAGATCAAAAATTCTGTCCACTCGCGTTTGTGATACCACCTGCATCACATCTGCAACTTCGATATTTTTGCGGTCGCCGATATAATCCTGGAGTTTAGCCAACTCATTATTGAGTTCGGTTAAATTTGCCCCCACATATTGTTTCAACAACTGACCGACCTCTCGATTGACCTTCAGACCACGCCGAAACGCCAAATAATCAATCCAATCTGGAATCTGCGACTCATAGGGATGCTTCAGGTCCACCACCACGGCCACTTCATTTAATTTCTTAAATGACTTCTTTCGCTTATCTAAAGACTCTGCAGTCAACACAAGTGTGGTCGATTCCACTGGACGATCGAGGATGGGGAACAGTGACTCCCAGTCCTTATCTTTCAATTTATCAACGCCCCGATAGATCACCAAACGGCGTGAGCTCATCATTGGCAACATTTCAGCGGCATCTTTCACCACAGCGGCGTTTGTCTCGAAGGCATCAAAGACATCGCAATTGAATTCGCGAGTCGCAGGCTCTAGGACCTTTGCCTTTAACAAATCCAAAACCTCTTGGATCAAGAAACTCTCTTCGCCCACCAGCAAATAAATCATCTCAGGGGGATGCCCTTCTAAACGCTGCTGTAGCTTTCGAAAATCCAAATTCACTTCAACCCCAAATTAAAAGTCATCGGTAATTTGATCGTGCGCTTCGGCCATCATGTCGTCGGCTAGCCGCGAGAGGAATTCCATCCGGGCAGATTGATTGTAAGTTGCATTGGCCGAATTCACAACCGCTGTCCCGATGCGCGGTGGACTGTACACCTCTTCATTGGTGAACGACCCCTGCCAAATCACACGATCGTCTGACTTACGCCGCAAGATAATTTCCGAGGTCACTTCTAGTCGGTACTGTCGCATCAAGACCGTGTCCGATGGCAACGTGGTAATCTCTCTGTTGTTTACCGGCGAGTCTCCGCGAGTCTTCAGGGCGACAATCGTGCCTTCCAGCACAACCGGCGCAGACTCAAGATCTGTCACCCGCGCCACTTTGCTGCGACCAAAACGACGAATCAAAGCATTGGTAAAGGCCGGCTCAATGCCAACTTCAGAGGTGCGATTTTTAAAAATAGGAATTGCAATCTGGGTGTATCCACCAGGCAAGGTGCGCTCGCTTAAACCAAAACGATAGGCGCAGCCGCTGTTTAAAAACACAATTAGAGCTAGAAAAACCGCTGGTCTTGACACCCTCAAACGCTAATCAATTGCCCTTGACCGGTCAAGGGATTGGTCGACATATTGGCGGGATGAAACCTACAGCTGAGCCCTACCGACTTCTCGCTCCTGGCCCGGTGCCCGTTCCACCAGCCGTACTGCGAGCCATGAGCGGTCCCGTCTTGCACCATCGGACGCCCGAGTTTTTACAAATTCTGCAACAAACTTGGGCAAATTTGAAGATCGTGTTTCAGACCAAACAAATGGTGCAAATTTTGACGGGCACGGGCTCTGCCGCTATGGAGGCCGCGGTGGTCAATTCGGCAAGTCAAGGTGAGCCGGTTCTGGTTGTTGTCTCTGGAAAATTTGGAGAGCGCTGGGCCGACATGTGTGAGCGCTTTTCACTCACCACCACTCGTTGGGAAGTCCCCTGGGGCGAAGCTCTCGATCTTTCCGCCTTTGCAACGCAATTGAAAGAAAATCCGCGAACAAAAGTCGTCTTCACGCAAGCCTGTGAAACCAGCACAGGCACCTTACATCCCATTGAAGCCATGGCAAAGTTGGTACGGGATATTTTGCCAGATGCACTTTTTGCGGTCGATGCGATCACGGCTGTTGGCTGCACCAAATTGCAAATGGACGACTGGGGCATTGACATTGTGATTGCGGGCTCACAAAAGGCCTTCATGATCCCGACGGGTTTGTCTTTCATTGCCCTCTCCGAGCGAGCCTGGAGCCGCCAATCCAAGTCGGTGACACAAAAATACTATTTTGATTTACAAGCGGAGAAGAACGCCAACAGCAAAGGCGACTCACAGTTTTCAATTCCAACTCCGCTTGTCACCGGCTTAAATCTGGTGTTGCAACGCCTAAAAGCTCCGGGTGGATTGCGGCAGCTGCAACAACGCTGTCAGATTTTAGCAGAGACAACACGAGAAGTGGGCACGGCACTCGGGATGCCCGCTTACTCAAAAAGTCCGTCGCCCTCAGTCACGGCTCTCTCCACCTCTAGCGACAGCTCTACCATTCGAGATTGGCTCGAGGGCTCACGCAACATCACCCTGATGGGCGGACAAGATCGCTTGAAAGGCAAAATTCTCCGCGTTGGTCACATGGGTGACGTGCAAGATGACGACATGCTGGCACTGTTTTCTAGCTTGAGTGAACACGCCAACCAGATTGAACGCTGGCTTAAATTGAAAGCAGAAGTTGAAGCAAAATTAAAATCGGCTCCGCCCTTATTTGCCCAAGAGGTCTCGACTCCATGAAAATAAAATTGTTTGAGCAACACTCCCTCACCGCCGTATCACGGCTTCGTGCCGAACCCAGTTTGGCAATCACCGACGATTTAGCTGAGGCTGATATTTTGCTCATTCGCTCGCGCACTCGCATTGACAAAGCGCTGTTGGATCAAGCCCGAAAGGTGAAGCTGGTAATCACGGCGACGAGTGGCTTTGATCACATCGATTGGCGTGAATGCCAGAGTCGCGACATTCAAGTGTCGCACACACCAGAGGCCAACGCAGCCAGCACCGCTGAGCTCACCTTTACTCTGATCTTAGCCTGGGAACGACGCCTGTTAGATGCCTGCAAAGCCGTTCGCACCAACGGCTGGCGAGACTCCCTCCAACGCCCGCGGGGACTCAAGGGGCAAAATCTTGGAGTCGTTGGCCTGGGTCGTGTCGGTCGTCGAGTCGTGCAAATCGCTAAGGCCTTTGGCATGCATGTCCTTGCGCATGACCCCTATATAGAAGAAGGCGTATTCAAGGATTTAGAGGTTGAGCGACTGGGGCTGATTGAGATTCTCCGCTCGAGTGATTACCTCACTTTGCACGTCCCGCTCACTAGCGAGACTCGCCACTTGATCAACAATCCCACCCTTGGTGAAATGCAAAGCGATGCCGTGCTGATCAACACCTGCCGCGGCGCCGTGGTGGATGAGAGCTCCCTGCTCACAGGGCTCGATGAAGGCGTCATTGCCGGAGCCGCAATGGATGTTATCGAGCGCGAGCCTCCACCTCAGGGTCACAAGTCGCGCAATCATCCGAAGTTGCTTTTAACGCCGCATATCGGCGCTTTTACCGATCACGCTTGGGATCAGGCCTCTCACGAGGCCGTGGACAAGATCCTGACGTTCGCTACCGGCCAGACGATTGGCGACACATTGCCCCTCAACACCCCCTGGTTTGACAAAACTTGAGTCCGAACAGCGCTTGTGGTCATATGGGGGCTTCGAAATTTCACGTTTAACCAATCCGAGGTAAGCAGACGTGCCAGGCATTATAGTTGTGGGCTCGCAGTGGGGCGATGAAGGCAAAGGCAAAGTCGTAGATGTGTTCTCCAGCAAAGCGGACTACGTCGTTCGCTATCAAGGGGGAGCCAATGCCGGCCACACGCTGGTGGTGGATGGCAAAAAAACCGTCTTGCACCTGATTCCATCCGGAATTCTGCACCCCAATACCGTTTGCATTATTGGTGCAGGTGTTGTTCTCGACATTGAAAAACTAAGTGAAGAGATCTCAGCGCTAAAAAACAACGGTCAGTTGCAAGAGGCCTCACAACTTTTGATTTCCGATTCCGCAACGTTGATTTTGCCCTACCATCGGCAACTGGATCAAGCGCGTGAGAAAAGCGCAGGCCTCGATAAAATCGGCACCACTGGCAAAGGTATCGGACCTGCTTACGAGGAGCGCGCCAGTCGCAAAGCGCTACTTTTTGGCGATTTATTTAATCCAGAGTCTCTCCGAGCTAAACTGGAACTTGCATTGGAAGAAAAAAACTTTCTGCTTGAAAAATTCTACGGCGAGACGCCCGTCAATATCGATGACCTGCTCACCCTCATCGACAAAGTCACCAAAGAGCTCGCGCCCTATCGCAGTCGCGACACCTCCCTTGTCATTTACAAAGCGCTAAAGTCTGGCAAGAAGGTCCTCTTTGAAGGTGCCCAAGGTAGCCTGCTCGATCTCCTTCACGGAACCTATCCCTTCGTCACCTCCAGCTCTACCCTCAGTGGCTCAGCCATGGTGGGCGCAGGCATTGGCCCTGGCACGATCACGAACGTGATGGGCATTACCAAGGCCTACAACACGCGGGTTGGAGCGGGGCCGTTCCCCACCGAATGTGATGACGCCACAGGTGAGCGCATGCGACAGGTGGGTGCTGAATTCGGCTCCACCACTGGCAGATCGCGTCGGTGCGGTTGGTTGGATCTCGTGGCGCTTAAATACGCCATCCGCCTGAACGGAATAACAAGCTTGGCTCTGATGAAGCTCGACGTGCTCAGCGGCTTTGAAAAAATCGATGTTTGTTTGGCTTATGAACTCGACGGACAACGCATCACCGAGTACCCCGTGAGCCCTGGCGATCTCGCCCGCTGCAAGCCTATTTACGAAACACTCAATGGCTGGAAGGAGGATCTAACGGTGGCAAAAAACCTGAAGGATCTGCCGCGCTATGCCCAAGAGTACATTCAGTTCATAGGTAAGTCCGTGGCTGTACCAATAGATGTTGTGAGCGTGGGCCCTGGCCGCGATCAGACACTTTGGATTAAGCCGTTATTCAGCTAAGTTCTGGTGCACTTGTCTTTTTCCGTCAAAGAGGTTGACTCCAAACGCACAATCTTAGAAACATTATCCTCTTTACAGTGACCCGCTAGCTCAGTTGGTAGAGCACTTCACTTTTAATGAAGGGGTCGATGGTTCAAGTCCATCGCGGGTCACCAGCTACTTTTACGCACATCACGTCCCCTTCGTCTAGAGGCCTAGGACAACTCCCTTTCACGGAGTAGACACGAGTTCGAATCTCGTAGGGGACGCCAAATTAAATTCGGTATCCAGAATACCGCTTAACTGTAGCCTGAATCCAGCAAGTTACGCATTTCGATGCTGAAAGAACTCAAACCCCTGATTCCCACCTTGCAATATATTACACTATACGGTATAGTGTAATTCGGAGTCAGGGATGATCAAAAACTTTGGTAATCGGAGAGCTGAGGAAGTTTGGGAGAATTCATCTTCGAGGGCAATACCAAAGGAGTTGTGGCTAAGAGCGAAGGCGTTGTTAACCATCATGCACAGCACATCTGCAATCAACGACTTGAAGATAAAGGGTCAGCCGCCGAACATTCGACTCCATAAATTAAAGGGTGGTCGCAAGGGCCAATGGAGTGTCACGATTAAACTTCCCTGGTGCATCACCTTTAAGTTTAAAGATGGCGAATTCTCAGACGTAACAATTGAAAACTATCACAAAGGATAGAATATGATTAAAAATCCAAAACCACTTCACCCCGGCCAAGTGCTTGATGAAGTCTACATGAAGGAAATGGAACTGAATCAGTCACAGCTGGCAGCAAAGTGTAAATGCTCGCCCAGAAAAATCAACGAGATCGTCAATGGCAAGCGTGCTATTTCACCGGAGTTTGCAATTGTACTCGAAAAAGTCTTGGGCACAACAGCTGAAATGTGGGTGCGCATGCAGGCTGATTATGATCTTTGGAATGCCCGAAAGAGTGTAGCGTGACTTTATGAACACTTATGTCATTACTTTAGAAAAAATTCCTGGGGAAATCTCATTTTCAGTTGAAAGTGGGCAAGAGTGCCGGATGATTTTGTGAGTTATGCAGCAGTCTCCTTTCTGCTGTCAACAGTTTCTGTTTGTATCTTTTCAATTGTCCTCAGCACCTCCGGAATATACTCGGCACCGTTGATGGCTTTGAAGTTACTCTCAGCATTGAGCAGCACTGTAGCGAGCCAACGCTGCGACATTCCCTTCTTTGCAGGCTTACCGCGGCAGCTGGGGTTGTAGTTCTTAACGTTCTTCTCGCGATGGCGAACGACAGAGAATAAATTCTCAATTCCATTGGTGCTTCTAAGTGATGGTCGAAGTTCTACGGGGACCTTCAGTCGATGGAGAAGCAGAATCTCGTCCAACGCTTCAAGAAGCGAGTTGGCGGCTGATGGATGATCCCCCGTAGCCACTTCTCAAGCTCAGTTAACGCCCGAACTGCGTCTTCATACTTGGTGTGCTGGAGGGCATTTGTAAACAAATCATGCGCACGTTTGCGGTACTTTTTTGCCAGATGTCTTTGAATGTTGCGCCCCTTGTGAAGCACGCACCGCTGGTGCATCAATTTCTTTCCAAACTTGGCTTTGAGGGCTGCGATAATGCCCTTGCCGCCATCAGTGACGAACAGGCAACGAGAGGTCAACTGAAGCCCGCGCTCCTCGATCCTGGCTAGTAGCTCGATGGTGATGTCACTGTTTTCAGTCGCACCCTCCCAAAAGCCCAAGACCATTTTCTTACCCAAGATGTCGATCCCTAGAGCCACAGTGAACGCAACCCCACCGCGATGTTCGGTGTCGAGCATGATGGCGAATGGTTTGAACTCCGCAAGGGACCTCTCAGAAAACTCATTTAACTTTTTTGCCGGCGCCTCAATGAAATGGCGCGACACCGACGTCGGCGAAACGCCGAAGGCGTCCGCCGCCCTCACTACAACTTCCTCATAGCGGCGAGCGGATAGACCCGCCATTAAACTCGGCAGGAGCATTTGTCACGATCTCTCTCCGCTCCCTATGAATTAAATTTTCCGGGGCGACATCTATCCTGACATTGAGGGTTCTAGTAGATTCGAATGAAAGGCTTACCGAGCGAGTTGAATTCTACGTTTTGAGTTTACGAGCGAGCTCCACACTCCGCCCGACTAACTTCAGCGATTCTTCGTGAAGAAACTCAGAGTTTTTTACGTAGTCCATATTGCGCTCCATATCTTCAGCCGACCAACCAAGAGAGTGGGCCACATAGGGAAATGCCGGCGCCATAAAACCAAGCTCGCCAAAAAAAGCAAGCATCTGCCCAGCAACAGACTGAATATTATCTTGCCCGCCGGTGATGATTAAGCCTACGACTTTATTTTGAATCAAAACTTTATTCTTAACTGTGATTTGATTTTGCACACTGTTTAATCGTTCAACAATTTTATAATATAAAGAACTCGCGCCACCCCATCGAATCGGACTCGACACAATGACAACATCCGCCCAATGAACTAAATTTTCGTAAATAACACTCATTTCGTCAGATGGGTCCATTTTGGTTATTGAACAAGGCCACGTACATGCTCTTTCAGATTTTGAATAGAATCCTTCGCAATTGCGTATTTTTAAATCTGATAGCGCTATGAACTTTGTTTCAACATCGAACTTCTGAGTCGCACCATCAAGAGCAGCCTTTAAGAGTTCTTCTGAAGTCGAAAAGCGTGG
The DNA here is from genome assembly GCA_041739415.1 of Bdellovibrionales bacterium. GTDB lineage: Bacteria > Bdellovibrionota > Bdellovibrionia > Bdellovibrionales > UBA1609 > JALHOQ01. The sequence goes on from JBGSNU010000047.1 coordinate 69,400, forward strand.
ATGGTCTTTATCCATTGCTGTTGTCGATATCCCAAAAACACGAGTCTTACCAGGTTCACGTTTTGGATCTCGTGATAAGTTCCCCTTCATGCTGTAGGCAGCAGGAACTCGGTGCGACTCCCTACCTAAATCAATAAAAAGCGCCCCCCCCTCTTCTTTGATTGGGAAGTTCGGAACACTCCCGCCACTTGAAGTATAGTGCTTTGAGGCTTCGACCGTCGAGGATTCACCCGTGACATGATTAAATTGCCAGTAGTGCCAAGGGCACTCAACACAGCCATTTTTGAGTTTACCCTTTGCGAGGGGGCCACCCATGTGATTGCACTTATTGTTAAGCGCTCCAAATTTCTTTTGATAATAGGTTAAAACAATTTTTTTGCCATCATATGAGATTTCTTTCAATCCCCCATTTGATTCCATCTCTTTAATCAATTGAGTGGTCTGACCGACTAATGTCCATTTTTCATTTTCTGCCATAGTTATTCGATCTTAACGGTACAAATAAAGGAGTCAAGTGTAAGCAGATCGGTTCTACGACGAGGCACTTGTGGACGCCAACTATCTTTTCGCTCCATTTCGATCTTCAACTATTCAAAATCACATAGAAAACCCAGCTCGAATGCGATCTTTTCCTTTGCCTGTAGACATATCTTAAAGGATATAGTACATATTTAGTATGTGGAACGTTTTCCTGGCAAGGAACGCAGTTAAAGCTCTGAATAAAGCACCTAAGGAAATCCAGGATAAGTTCGAGAAGTGGAAGGACATCGTTCGGCTTCAAGGACCTAAGGGTCTTTTTGAAATCAAAGGTTTTCGCGACCACGCCCTAAGAGGTGAATGGCAAGGAGCTAGAGCCAGTCGACTGAACGATCAATGGCGAGTGATCTATTATGTCGTCGCCAATGAGGTTAAAATTTTAGTGATGGAGGTTACACCGCATGACTACCGGAAAAAGGGTCAAGGAAACGCTTAAGAACGGAGAGTTTGCTCCAGCAAAAACTCGGGTTGCGATGACTCCGGGACAATCTTTGCGTGTCATGCGAGAGCTTCAGGAGCTTTCGCAAAATGAATTGGCTGATCTCAGTGGTCTCCCGCAATCTACGATTTCTGGTATGGAGTCGGGACGGATTAATATCGGAGTTGAACGAGCGAAAGTTTTAGCTAAAGCACTGCGTGTTCACCCTGCGGTTATTGTTTTCCCAGGATGGGAAGTAGGACACGCCTCCTAGTGAGTGCGTCCACTTTAATACCTGAAAGGTTAAAAGGTTCCATCGGAAGAATCTTTGATCAAAAGGTGAACTGCTTCTGTATTTCAGAATTTTTCTATCGTGAGACGCACTTTCGCCATTCCTCTGCGGATGAAATGTTGGACTTTGTCGCAAAAAACTTTCAGCAAGTCCGAGAGGATGGTCCAAATATTTTGATATTAATTTGGAGTCGTTCTTCCCTAGAATTACCAATCGGGCAAATTCAGATTCATGAGTTAGCAAAGCGACCACCGGGCTTTCCCTTTGGCCTCATCCTTGAACACAGCTTTGTAAAAATAAATGAAAACACAGCCTTTCAAAAAGCGGATCCAAAGCTGACGTCTACAATTGAACTCGTTTCCGTCATCGAAGCAATCGGGCCCCACTCAAGCCTCAAAGGATTTGAGATCACACGGCATATTCCAATATCTCAGCTCTAAGACGAGGCACTAGGGAACGCCACTCCACAAGCCGCCGGCCTGGTCGGCTTACTACCTCCCGATCCTTGTTACGTTCTGTTTTGATTTTCGCCTTCGGCGAATGTTCGCTAACGCTCACTTGCGCCTATGGCGCTATCGATAAAGGATTCTGGGAACCTGCAACTGATATGAGCGTCAAGACGTTCCAATATAGCTACAAGATGAAGCGGCACAATTTGGGTTCTGACCAAATCCAGGTGAGGCTTGCGATTGTGATTCTTAAAGCCTAGTCCTTCATGTGTCAGGGCTAGGTAAAGTTGAGCGAACCGATGCTCTTGGATTAAGTGAAGATCAGATCATTACTGACCGGGTCGCCTAACCCTTTCCACAGCGTTCCATAAAGCCTTAGAGGCGCTTCTACCAGACAATCCACTATTGACCATGCCCTATTCGCAAGATTAGGCTGTAGCGGTATTAAAACGGAGTTCAATTTAATGGTGAATGCGGACGCTACTCTTCACTTCGAAGGCCACTATGGAAAGTAAAAATCCAGCCGCTGAGAAACCCAAAAATAGTCTAGAAAGTGCCGTCGATGAAAGCCTGTTGGCCTACACCTTAAGTATGTCTTATGAAGAGCGCCTGCTTCAGCATGAACGGGCGCGCCAAACCATTCGCGAATTGCAAAACGCTAGAAAGGCGATTTATGGAGAACCTGAACAATCTCCTGAAAACGCTACTTGAAAGCAAAATTGATTTTGTGTTGATTGGTGGATACGCGGCCGTGGTGCATGGCTCAATGCAAGTCACACAAGATGTTGATATTTGTGCGATGATGACAGATGCCCACATTTCTGCGCTTCGCGATAGCTTAAGAAATTTTAAACCTGTTCATCGAATGAACCCCTCTTTTCAACCCTCGTTTTTGGACGTACCAAAGCTCGGGCAAAAGATGAGCAATATTTATTTACGCACCGATCTTGGTATTTTAGATATTTTAGACATTGTTGAGCCTGTCGGTGATTTTAATCGCATCAAAGAAAAATCGATTGAGATTTCTTTGTTTGGCTATCGCTGTAAAGTCATTTCACTTGATGATTTGATCGCAGTGAAAAAATCGATGTCGCGGCCGAAGGATAAGACTGTCCTGATTGAGTTGCTTGCCTTGAAAAGCAAGACTTAATTGCCACCCGGCCCGTTGGTTCGTTCAAGTAGAAAATCAGTCCCGGAATTCGCTACTTTCTTCGAATAAATTCCAGTAGCCGCCCACGCCCTTCAGCCGATTGATGTACCATAAAGATTGCGGCCGATCCCCATCCGAATCCAAATCGACATCGGGCAAATGGGCGGCGAAGATACAGGCTTCACTCCCGCCGGTGAGCAACTGCCGCCAGGCGGATAAAGTCTGCTCGCAGTCCAGGCGGTCCTCCACAGGCGCGTCAAAAAGAAAGATATCATTTTCAGTCACCACGCTGATACTTGGAACCAAAGTGCCATCGTCATAGTCGGCACAGGTGAGTTCGACCTCAGACATATGGAAGCACTGCCACTGATTGAAAGATCCCCACGGATGCTCGCTCTTCAGCGCCGACCCCAAAGCCAACCCATTGGCGTTGTCGATACGCTGGAATTGCATATCGTCCTCAGTAAGCAATTGAGTATAGGTGAACGCAAAAGCCGAAGCACATCCGGCGAATAAAATAAGAGCGATAAAAAATTTCCCCACTTCTTAAGTCTTTCGGGTATATGGTTCCACGCAATTCACAAACGATCTCGAGTTTGCCATCGGTTTTCTCCTCAAATGGACCCCAGGGCGTCAGAATCCTTTTCAGAGAAGCAAACCTATATCCTTCGACTTTCTGACTTATTCGCGAATTCAACACGAATGGCATGATGCTCACAGGTTTAAGTCCTAATTACCACTAGTTTTGATTGAGTATAACATTCGTCAAACTTCGAAGAGCAATGATACCGGCCCGTGGACCTTCCATTTGTGCCCGTATCGTCGCTCCGTCGATAGCAAGCACTAACTGGTCCGCAATAACTTTTGAACTCTTAACACCGTCACTTTTTGCCAGGTCTTCAAGAATATTTGCGAAATGCTTCTTATGACCCAAGCATAGCGCCTTTTCATCATTTCTATCTGGTCCACTTTCAGCGGTCGTATTTATGAACGCGCATCCGCGAAAATCCACACTTTTAAACCAAACTTCGATCACTTTGATAGCTGCAGGAAGCTTCTTCTTTTTGTCATTCGTTTTCGCTTCTAGAGTTCTGTTGAACCAAGTGGCAAACCGCTCATCCCGTACTCTTAAAAATTCTAAAATCAGATCTCTTTTGGTCGGAAAATGTTTAAAGAAAGTCATTTTCGAAACATTAGACTCGGCAATAATTCGGTCCACTCCAACCGAGTTAACTCCGTATCTATAAAAAAGACGAAGAGCCGTATCGATCAATTTGTCCTTAGCGCATAGCTCGCCGCCCAAATCTGCCGGCGGGCGCCCTCGTTTTCTCGGTTTTACTTTCGCTATTGTTTTCACAGCTTCACCTTAGCAGCAGCTGGAGATTCGCTCCAGCTGCCTCATGTCAAATCTTTATAGAAACTGATTCAATCCCGTATTCTGCTCGAGCTCCTTTAGCTCTGAATATCCGCCAAGCACTTCGTTGCCGATAAAGATTTGGGGGAATGTCTTCATTCCCGTCTTGTCTTCCAATTCGGAAACCATGCATTGGTCGCTGGTATCAACCATAATTTCACGAAAATCGATACCTTTTTCGATCAACAAATTTTTGGCGCGAACACAATAAATACAATTCTTTTTGGAATAAATGGTAATCGATTCTTTCATAAGCCTTCTCCCCCTTAGACCTTCTCGGCCAGTGGAAAATCAATCTCAGTTTTATTGATATGATTAAAAAAATTCGTATAGAAGTTTTCAACCACAGCCAATAAAACGTCTGGTATGTGAGCATCTGTATATCCAGCAGCTTTGAATTCGTTCAAGGATTTATCTGAAACGTGGCCTTTTTCTGTGACGATTTCACTGACGAAGCTAACTAAGGCCTTTTGCTTAGTGCTTTGCGGGCTACCTTTCCTAATATTTATCGTTTCCTCTTTTGAAATACCATGCATTCCCGCACGAAGCGTATGCGCAGAAAGACAATATCCACAATTATTCTTCTGCGCCACCACTAGAGCGATCGTTTCTTTTTCCGCGCCAGTTAGCGTTTTTAGACTTGGGCCAATTCCAAGCAACGTTTGTAATGCGTTTGAATTCACGCCGACGGCTTGGAAAAGGTTTGGAACTTTGCCTAGGGCCTTTGTAATTGCCGAATAGACTTCGGCCGTGTGTCCAATTGCTTGCTCTGGGGTAATTGGTTTTATACGTGACATGTTCTTCTCCTCTTATTAGCGAATAGAATTCGCGGTTATTGTGCTGTTGCTATTTAATATACAGGGCAGTATATTAAATAGCAGTATTAATATACTGACCTGTATATTATTGAGATGCGTGCGGCCAAATACTCAATATATTTACGGAAATTCCGTTTGCCGCCACAGCAAAAGAGATTCAAGAGTTGATGGGACGCAGGAATTACTATGGGCGATTTGAAGCCGGACCCGACAAAGATCATGAACTCAGCGAAACAGGATGGCCCTACTTTCAATATGACAGTGGGGTTAGGTCTCTCGAGCCAAAGTCGTCGTTGCTCTTGGACATACGGATTGCGCGGGAACCAAAGGTGCGTGCACGATCATCTGATGATGTTTGATGTCTGCAGCCAGCGCCCTTCACTTTCTCACAGAAATCTCAATCTGCTACTCCACAGATATTTTCGCGGCTATCTCCATGAATCAATAAAGTATAATAGTTGAGATCCAAAACTGGATTGCCGCCCAAAGTCAGAAATGCTGGGCCTTGATCTGGATGTTTCTCTTTTGAGCGGCCAGATGACACAGAGAATCCTTTCGCTTGCCGATTTTTTGTAATGCATTTGACAGACATACCCAGTCACAACAACCATCAAAGTACAGTTTGATGGTTACATTTAAAAGGGCACAGCTAAAATGAATCTTGTTTTTTCTTTTCTAGCAGGCTTGCTGACAACTCTTTCTCCATGTGTATTGCCGGTTCTGCCCTTTATAACAGCATCCTCGATGAGCCGAAGCAGACTGGGGCCCGCCTATCTTTGCTTGGGACTGCTTCTTTCATTTGTGGGCGTGTCCTTGTTGGTCAGCACGACCGGAATGATCTTGGGTGTAGAACCCGGGACAATTCGCAAAATTTCCGGTCTTCTTTTAATGTTGAGTGGCCTGCTTTTCCTGTCTCAACCGCTTGCGGATTGGCTCTCAGAAAAGCTCTCTTTCATTTCTGCAAAAGCTAATCGCCTGGGACAAGTACAACCGAAAAAAGGATTTATTGGAGAATTCATTGGAGGCATTCTTCTAGGAGCCGTTTGGACCCCTTGTAGCGGCCCTAGCCTAGGTGCCGCTCTAGGATTGGCCTCTCAAGAGGGAAATCTATTAAAATCTGCTGTCGTACTCATCGTTTTCGGAATCGGCGCAGTTCTTCCGCTTCTAATGTTTGCGTATGGTGCAAAACGCTAGGCCGCGTCCCGCGTCTGGTGGGAATTGGTAGTTTGAAAAAGAGAGGGGAAGACTCCAAGATGGATGTAACTACACAACCCATCTTAACTAAAGGAGAAATCCCCGATGCCAGTGAAACGCAAGTCGCCTGAAAAGGGCA
>JBGSNU010000041.1:0-51314 GCA_041739415.1 Bdellovibrionales bacterium
ACTGCTGCAACCGGTACGGCAGTTCAGAGTACAGTTTCTAATGCGAACGGAATTTTAGCCGGGGCTCACAACTACCGTGCGTTATTGAATGTCAACTCAGGCACAATCTCCACTAGATATGGATATAGCGTCAATGATTCAGCTGGCGCGGCATCGACCAACATTGGCACTCAGTATGGGTTGTATGTAAATTCATTGGTCAATGCCACAAACAATTATGCAGTTTACACAGACGGTGCGACAAAATCTTATTTCGGTGGCACCGTCGGTGTTGGTACCACGTCGCCCAAATCCATCCTCGATCTCACCGCCACTGGTACAAACTCCGCGCTCCTGGTTCCGCGCGACACCACGGCGAATCGACCAGCCGGTAACGTCACGAACGGCATGATCCGCTACAACACCGATGATGCGAAGTTTGAGTTTTATCAAGCGGGTGCATGGGTGAACTTTGCCTCTGGTTCAGGCTCAGGCTCGGCGTTCACTCAGGGCGGCAATGCGTTTGGGCAGGTCGGGACTCTCGGTACAACTGACACCACTAACCTAAATATTGTAACTAACAATGCCAATCGTATGACGGTGACATCAGCCGGTAATGTTGGGATTGGCACTGATCAACCGAGTGAGAGATTGGCTGTTGCTGGTAACGCTACCGTCTCAGGGCGAATTGTGGCGGGGGTTGCTACGGATGCTGATGCGCTGACGGCACTCACCGTGGATTTTAGCAACACCAACATGGTGCGCGCGACCGCTGGGGCGAACGATTGCGGCACTCTTAATTTTACCAATGTGGCTGCTGGTGGTTCGTATACCGTCACCATTCCCGCGGCCACAAAAACGTGTACGGTCGTGCATCTCAATGGCGCAACCACCAACGTGAAACTACCAAGTGGCTATGGCGCAGGCGGCGAGACCTGCAGTGGAGTTGTTTACACGGCCGTATATGATGGAACGACTCTCTGGGTTTCTTACGTGCCGTTCTAAGCGACCTTCTTGGTAAGCTTGAATAGCGTTCCGCATTTGGCAGCTAACGTTAACAGGTAGTCCAAAGTCACTTTGTCAGGCCTACTGAAAACGCTACTCCATCTTGATTTTGGAATCCCCAGAAAATCAGCAAATTCAGTGTTGTTGAAACCACGTCTTTCGCGCTCTTTGTCGAGTTGACCGATGACAGTGCCCTTCATGGCAATGATTTCGGCCTCAGCCTTTGAAAACCCCAGATTTAGCGCAAGATCTTCTGTCGATTTAAAGCTGAGCATAGTTTTTTTGCTAGCCACGGAAATCCTCCTTCATACGTTTAAGCCGCGCCCACGCCGTATCGAGGTCCTGCTGAGGCGTCTTTTGGCTCTTCTTACGAAACAAGTGCAAGACAAATATATGATCTCGCTGCTGAACGTAGTAGAAAGCTCGAACTATGCCTCTTGCGTCCCGAACCCTCAGTTCCTTAAGCCCGGGATAGCCTGACATTTGCCGGGCTACGGGCATCGTTAAGTTTGCGCCCTCTTCAAGAGCGCGAAACAGGATCAGCAATTTCTCCTGGATCTCTTTGGTTTCACTTTGGAAGTCTTTCAAGACTGGTTTGGAGAAGTGTAGAGCCATTGGATATATAGTTATAATATTTTATAACATTTATCAACAATAAAGTGATCTATGGCGCAGGCGGCGAGACCTGCAGTGGAGTTGTTTACACGGCCGTATATGATGGAACGACTCTCTGGGTTTCTTACGTGCCGTTCTAAGCGACCTTGGACTGGCTACCGTTGTTGTCCATTACAAAGTACAAGACGATGTACCCGACGATGGTCGCGCCAAAGGAAAATAGGGCCAGCAACACCGACAAAAACCGCACTACGCCGACCTCGAGCTGCGAACGAACCGCAATTTTAGAGCAGACGCCTAACAGCATTGGCTCAAGGGCTTGGGCGACTTTGTCTTCGCGTGGCAAACAAATACCGAGCAGGACGTAAATTAAAACTCCTGTTCCCATAAACAAAATCGAGCACAGCCAGAGCAGTCGGACGATTCCTACCGGTAAGCTCAAAGTGCGTGCCATCCCTTTGCAAACTCCAAACAGTGCACCGTCTTGCGCGCGGACCCACTTCATATAGCCTCCTCAGTTTTTTCAAAATACCGAATAGCCTTCCTCATTCTTCCTGCCAACATTTATTCCGAGGCCCTTAGCACTCCGCATTATGGCGAATGGGCTAGGTCCGTTGACGGCGAGCCCGCCCGTAATACAAAATAAAAGTTGTTTAGAAATTAGCCGAAGTTGCCGATTTTGAGTACGAGGAGGGCCATGAAACTGCTATTTTTGTCTGCCAACGAGGTTTTGAACCAACACCTGTTAGAGGAGGGAGGCCGGCACGGCTGGGATATTAAATGTATCGCCGATCCGACCAAATTGCAGGATTCAATTCACTTGTATGAGCCTGATTTTATTTTGGCGCAAGTGGCTGATTCTCAGGCGCTCCAGCTCTGGAATGCCATTCCCAAATCGATAAACCGACCCGTGATTTTTTTGCACGACGAAAGCAGCGAAGAGTTTTTTACCATGGCGCTCAAGGGCGGTGCCGACGCCTTCATTCATCGGCCCCACTTTAGCCCTAGATATTTTGAGGCCTACGCGCGCTCCCTGCTCCGAGTTCAGGGGATTGGCAGCGTGAAGTTCTTCTCCGAGCGGTTGAATCTATCGGTCGACAGTGAGCGATGTCAGGCCGCTGTCGCTGGTGAGATCTTGGATTTGACTCTGACGGAGTTTAAAATTTTGCGGGAGCTGGTGGCTGACAATAACGATGTGATTCCCCGTAGTGCCATTTTGAACAAGGCGCTTGGGCACCACGAGCCGAACAAGCGCTCGTTAGATGTCCACGTCTGTGCCCTTAGAAAAAAGGTGCGGCGCAAGGGCCTGGATATTGAGTCGGTTCGGGGTGTGGGCTACCGCCTAAATCTTGTAACCCCCGAAGCCCAGTGATAGTCTCGGGGGATGGAACTCCCCGATAGATACGCCCCGCAAGAAGTTGAGCGCCGCATTTTCGAATGGTGGCTAACCAATGGTTATTTTAAGTCCGAGGAGAAATCGACTCGGCCGCCCTATAGCGTGATTCTGCCGCCGCCCAATGTGACTGGCTCACTGCACCTTGGGCATACCCTCAATCACTCAATTCAAGACGCGTTGGTTCGCTGGAAGCGCATGAGCGGCTTCAACGTCATGTGGTTGCCCGGCACAGATCACGCCGGAATCGCCACTCAAAGTGTAGTCGAGCGTGAGCTTAAAAAAGAAGGCAAAACTCGGCACGACCTAGGTCGGGAGAAATTTGTCGAGCGTGTTTGGAGCTGGAAGGAGCAGTATGGCGATCGCATCGTTGAGCAGATGCGGCGAATGGGCGACTCCTGCGACTGGGACCGCCACACCTTCACGCTGGATGCGGGCGTATCTGCCGCCGTTCGTAAAGTTTTTGTCGATCTATACAACAGAGGTTTAATCTACAAAGGCCTAAGGCTCATCAACTGGAGCTCAGCCCTCGAGTCCGCCATCTCTGACTTAGAGGTGGACTATGTGGAGGTGAAGGGCACGCTCTATCACATTCGCTATCCTCTTGCCGATGGATCAGGGGCTATAGAAGTGGCAACCACTCGGCCAGAGACCCTGTTGGGGGATGTGGCCGTAGCTGTTCATCCAGAGGACGAGCGCTACCGCGCCTGGATTGGCAAGCAGGTGAAGCTGCCACTGACCGATCGAACAATACCCATCATCGCCGACACTTACGTTGAACGCGAGTTTGGCTCGGGCGTGGTAAAGATCACTCCTGCCCATGATTTCAATGACTACGCTGTCGGTCAACGGCATCAGCTGCCACTGATCAACATTTTAAACACGGATGGCACCTTGAACTCTACTGCAGGAGTTTACCAGGGCAAAAAAGTTCAAGAGGCGCGCAAACAGGTCATTGCCGACTTAGAGGCGCAAGGCCTTATGGTGAAGACTGAACCACACGCGCATCAAGTGGGTCATTGCTCGCGTTCAGGCGTTGTTGTGGAGCCCTTTTTGTCAGAGCAATGGTTTGTTAAGATGGCACCTTTGGTTGGTCCGGCTAAGCGTGTGGTCGAGAGCGGCACGGTTGTATTTGAGCCTGACAATTGGGCGAAAACCTATTTGCACTGGATGGATATCATTCAAGATTGGTGCATTTCGCGGCAGCTCTGGTGGGGGCATCGAATTCCGGTGTGGACGTGTGGGGCCTGCGCCAAATTGACAGTGCAAGAGACGGACCCAAGCCAATGTCAGCACTGTGGTAGCAGCACGATTACCCAAGAAGAAGATGTGCTGGACACTTGGTTTAGTTCGGCACTGTGGCCATTTTCCACTATGGGGTGGCCGGCGGACACAGAACTGCAAAAGACCTTTTACCCGACCAATATTTTGGTCACGGGTTTTGACATTATCTTTTTCTGGGTCGCGCGGATGATTATCATGGGTCTGGAGTTTAAAAAGGATGTGCCGTTTCGCACGGTTTACATTCACGGCGTGATCCGTGATGCTCAGGGCAAAAAAATGTCCAAGTCGAGCGGCAATGCCGAAGATCCAGTGAAGTTGATTGAGGAGTACGGCTCGGATGCACTGCGCTTCACTCTATTGGCTCAAACCGCCAACGGCAAAGATCTGAAGTTTGCGCTCCCCAGGCTCGAGGGCTATCGCAATTTTATGAACAAGTTGTGGAACGGAACCCGCTTTTCACTCAATTCTCTTAAAGATTTTCAAGTGCCCGCGAATGGGCTGGAGACCTTGCCCGAGAAATCTCACTTGAGTGATCCTGATCAATGGATCATTTACAAGCTGGGTGTGCTTGAGCGCGAGATGGATGAGATGCTGAAGACGTACCGCTTTTCCGATGCGGCGAATTCGCTCTACGCATTTATCTGGAACACGTTTTGCGATTGGTATCTCGAGTTTACTAAACCCATATTCCAAGATTCAACAGAAGGCGCAAAGGCAACCCCGGAGCGTCAGGCCACGCAACTCGTTTTGGCGCATGTACTGAATCGGATTGTGCGCTTGCTGCATCCGTTTTCGCCCTTCATAACTGAAGAGATCTATCAGAAGCTGCCGCTTCGAGGCAAAGCGTTGATTGTCGACACCTATCCCACGCCAAAAAACGACAAAGCCTTTTTAGCCCTTGGGAGTGAGGATGTCGCGCTCGAGTTGGATTTGGTGCGCGAGGTGATCACCGCTTTAAGAAATATTCGTGGAGAGAATCGCATCAAGCCCGGCGTGAAGATAGATGCCCGCATAGCTCCTATGGACGATCGCTCGCAAAAAATCCTTGGTGTAAATAAAGGCTCTATTATGACCATGGCGAAGCTTGAGACGTGTGAGATTGGCGCAGAGGGCAATCTGGCCAAGTGTGCGGTTCAACCCGTGCAAGTGCAAGATCTGCGGGTGAACGTGATTGTGCCCTTGGCTGGACTGGTGGATTTGGCTGAAGAGGTTAAACGCATTCGCAAAACAATCGAGAAGTTGCAGCGAGAGGTGGCAGGTCTGAGTCAACGTTTGGGCGATCCAAACTTTGTCAGTCTCGCGCCAGAGGCAGTGGTTGAACAGGGCAAGCGGCAACTGCAAGAGCAGCGCTCGCAAATCTCGACGTTAGAGACAGCTTTGGCAAGGCTCATGTGAAAATAGATACAATGGCAAGAACAGGTGGAGTGATGTTTAAAATTTCTTTGGTGGGTTTAGTTGCGCTGAGTTCGTGGGTGGGTTGTGCGTCTTCGACAAAGTTGCCCGACTCGAGCGCTCTCAACAGTCCTCCAGCTGAGTCAGCCGATGGGAAGCTTGGCTGCGAGAGTCCATTGGGGTTTATCCCAGATGGCCATGCACTTAAGGGCTATTTGCGCCCGGTGGAGTCGGGTGGAGAAAATTGTCAGCAGGGTGAGTTGACTTGCGCTGAGGGTGTTTGGTCCGGCGCTTACATTTACCCCTCGTGTGTGCGGCAGACGCGCTAGAGCTTTCGAAGATTGAGGGATTTGGGTAGTGCCACGATCTCACCGCACGCCGTGCAAGTTAACGATCGATCCAAGCGCTTTTGCATAATCACCGTCAGGCGGTCTTTGACCTTCCACATCGCCTCACATTTTGGACAGACAGCGTACACATTGTCGCCGCCGCGTTTGACGATGGTGACCTCGGGTCCACCATTCCAGGCGATCTGCTCGACTGTCATTTCTGGAGCGGGTGGCACGATGGGTTCTACGGGTCTTGGCGGCACGCTCACTTGCGGTGCAACTGTGGGAATCGCCACGGGTGTGGGCGCTCGCTCGGGCTCGGGCTCAGTTTTGAGCACAGGCGATGGTTGGGGCGTGGGCGACGTTGGCTCCTCAGTCGCTGGACTTTGGAAGAGCTGGGAGATGCGTTTGAACAGGCCGGGTTTACTCATGTTCATCTTAAAGTACTGGGCCGAGGTGATTCTTGGCAAGGCCAGGGCCCCAAGTGGTCGGGGCTTGGTCCAGTTGGGCTATTTATTTGGTCAGTCCGATGTCGCGCAGGCGCTCAAACAAAAAGTCGTTGGCCAAAATATCTGGGAATTTTGCGCCACTTTTGCGGCAGCTGGGCAGGCACGTCAGTAGAGCATCGGGATTGGGGTGCATAAAAAATGGCATGGAGTAGCGGCTCACGTTGGGGCCCTTTGGATTCACCACGCGGTGGGTGGTGGAGGGAATGATCTCATTGGTGATTCGAGCCAACATGTCACCTGAGTCGACGATCAGCGTCCCGGGATCGGCGTCCACGGGCAACCATTTGCCGTCGCGAGTGAGGAGCTCGAGTCCAGAAGTGGAAGCGGCAACCAGTAAAGTGATGAGATTGATGTCCTCATGGGCTGCGGCTCGCAAAGCCTGCGGCTCGGCACCTGCCGGAATGGGCGGGTAGTGCAGCAAACGCAAAATCGAGCTGCCCGTATCAGTCATCCGCGCAAAATAATCCTTCTCGACCTCGAGGGGGCCGGTGAGCGATTGCAGTAGAATGCGACCTGTGTCGTCGAGCGCTTGAAAGATCTCCCGAAAGGTATTTTTAAACTCGGCAATTGTCTCTGGCCAAATGTTGTCAGGGAAGAATCTCTTCAGTCGATGCTCAGGGTTGAGATCTCGTCCCACGTGCCAAAACTCTTTGAGATCTGGAAAGCGTGAATCCTTGGCGTGCTCTTTGCCAAAGGGAGTGTAACCGCGCTGGTTTCCACCATCAGGGCTAATATAGGTTTTTTTGACAGGCTCTGTGAGTGCAAACAATTGCTCGCTGAGGTGATAGGCTTTTTGCAAAAGCTCAGGCGCCACGGGATGGTCTTTGAGAATGATAAAGCCGTACTCCTTGAGTCCGTTGAAGTGACGTTCAACAAAATCCTGTTGGTCTTTGGCGGAGCCATGAGTGAAGGCTTTTAAGGAGAGCTCAGGGACTTTTTGCATAGTCAAACTCCGGTTTCGCATGTGGCGCCCTACGGGTAACGCAAATGCCTATGGGGGTCAAGGGTCTGGGTTGCGTGCTCGGGATTGCCAGGCCCGTAGACACTCACCTAGTATCACAAGGGTAAGCCCAGTCGGAGGTTCAGATGTATCGATATGTAGGACTTGTTCTCGCGCTTCTTCTAGTTGCCTGTAGCCCTAAAGAAGTGCGTCAGCGAAGTGGGGGCGGTGGGCCCGATTCGATTCCAGCCAACAAGCTGGAGGAAATCAACCGCAGCCGAGCCGAAATCATGACCGCTGTACGCGAGGCGATGCCCAGCCTGCCAAAGGCGCTAGCCGTTACTGGCTTTACTTCTGCGACTCTTTCTAACCGCAAAGTAGAGAAAATGCGCAAGTCACTCGAAGATCCTGAGGGCAAAAACTGTCGCGGCGATTGGCAGGAGAATTTTGACCTCAGTGAAGCTCTGTATGTGAAATCAGCTCCTGGTGGAAAATGCCCGCTCCTCTTGTTGCGAAGTTGGCGGCGAGTGGAGCAGCCTGTGCGGTGGCAGTTTGCCGAGCGACTGAGTGTGGACAGTGCGGACTTTCGTAGTCTGAGTGTGGTGCATGCGTATCGCGCTGTGGGTGATCTAGCGATGGAGTTGACCCCGGGTGGCAGTAGAATCTCGGGTCGCATTGAGTATAGCGATGTTGTGCTTCAAGGCATAGAGGAGCCTGTGAGTGTCCTTGTCACGACTCAGCAGACGTATGTGGGCCTCGATGCCGCCGGTGAAATCAAGATCCAAATGAAGATAGGCTATGACACATCTGAAGCCGCGGTTCGTTGGGACAGTTTACCGATGGATCCTAGATACTTTTACAACGGCCAAGAGATCGACTCCAAACGCTTTAATTTGTTGTTTTCCTTTGTAGGAGTGACTGAAATTATGGACCGTTCGTTAGCGATACGGTAAGCACATAGGCACATGAAGAAAAAACAGCAAAGCGTTACTGGCAAATCCAAGTTCAAATTTAAATCAAAGGCGTTGGCAAATCTCCTGGCAAAGGCCGGATCCAAGTCGGCGCCTAGTGCAAAGCCGAAGCCGGGCGGTTCTGCCTCTAAGCCTGCGGCTAAACCTGGAGTCAAGGCAGCGTCTCAGTCGGGCGAAAAATCTCCAGGCCGCCCACCAAATAATGGCCGGCCCACTCACAACAATCGACCAGCGCCGGGTGGCCGCCCTCAGCACAAAAGACAAGACGACCGACGGGGGAGCAATCCCAATCGAGCGGTGGAGTCGGTGCATGCGACTAAACGCAAACTCACGGACAAAGTGCAGACGGGCGTGGTCAAGCGCCATCCCGATGGTTTTGGATTTTTTATCTCCGATCAAGTCGATCAACCAGACGTGTATATTCCTCGGCAAAGCATGAACAGTGTGATGTCGAATGATAAGGTGCGAGTTGAGATCGAGCGAGAACGGGGTGGAGATCGCTACCGCGGACAAGTTCTGGAGGTCATTGGCCGCGCCTTCACGCGAGTGATGGGTCAGTATCATCCGCGCGAGCCCGGTGTGGGCGAACTTCGAGACAAAAGCTTTGGCTGGGGAGAGGACATGCGAGTCACTTGTCCCCCCGGAATGAATTGCAAAGAGGGCGAACTCGTCGTTGTGCAAATTGAAGATTACCCGGGGTCGGCCCGCGGCTTTTCGGGTCGAGTGGTGGCCAGCATTGGCGATGCGGCAGATCCATTGAATGACTCCATTCGCATGTTGCACGCCCACAACATTCCCCATGAGTTTTCAAAAAAGACGATGACTGAGTGTGATCGCTTGAATCCAGAGGTGAGTGAGGCGGACTGGCGCGGGCGCAAAGATTTGCGGAGCCTGCCGATTATCACCATTGATGGCAAAACGGCGAAAGATTTTGATGATGCGGTTCTCGCGCAAAAAACTCCCACTGGTTTTCGCCTCATTGTTGCGATCGCGGATGTGAGCCACTACGTCAAGCCGGGTACAGCTCTTGACGACGACGCTTACGCTCGAGGCACATCTACGTATTTTCCCAATTTCGTCGCTCCCATGTTGCCTGAGAAGTTGAGCAACGAACTCTGCTCACTCAAACCTCATGTGCCTCGCTTAGCTCTAGTTGCAGATATGCAGATAGATTTTTCGGGAGTCCTCGGAGCCACTGAATTTTATGAAGCCGTGATTGAGAGCCAAGCAAGAGTCACCTATGGTGAGGCACAAGAGCTACTTGAGGGCGAAGCCACACCTCGGCTGAAGCATGTCGAGGCCAACATTCGGCTATGTTCAGATTTGGCAAAGCTCTTGATGTCTCGTCGATTTCGTGAGGGGTCGCTGGATCTCGACCTGCCTGAAACCGTAATTGAAGTCGATGAAACGGGCGTTCCTGTAGACATTATGCAGACCGAGCGTTTGTTCTCACATCGCTTGATTGAAGAGCTTATGCTGATCGCCAATGTGGCCACAGCTCGGTTTTTTAAAGAAAAAAGTATTGATGCTATCTATCGCATTCACGAGGAGCCCAACTCCGAAGCCATGCGAAATTTCGAGACCTTTTTACGAACCTTTGGATTCAACGAGAAGATGACCGGTGGGCTTTTGCAAAAACGCATCACCCGGGCACTTGAGTTTTTTAAGGATCATCCCAAGGCGCATGTGCTCAACATGTTGGCTCTTAGATCCTTGGCACAGGCTAAGTATTCGCCACACAATGTGGGGCACTTTGGTTTGGGCTTTGCGGATTACACCCATTTCACTTCACCCATCCGCCGGTATCCCGATCTGATTGTGCATCGGCTGATCAAATCTGTCATCGAGCCGCGAAAAGGTTATCAGCGAATTCCGATGGCTGACTTAGAAACGGCAGGAACTGTTTTGAGTGCCTGCGAGCAGCGCTCAGTAAAGTCGGAGCGGCAGATTCATTCGATAAAAAAGGCTCGGTTCATGAGCCGCTATCTGGGTGAAGAATTTGAAGGCGTGATTAGCTCCGTCACTCGCTTTGGCGTATTTGTGTTGTTGCGGCAATTTGATATCGATGGGTTGGTGCGGTTAGAAGAGCTTGGCAGTGATCGGTTTGAGTTTATTGAAGACCGGTTGCAACTTGTGGGACAACGCTCTGGGTTTACCTACGAGGTCGGACAGCCGCTGAAGGTGACTGTGGCTCGAACCGATGTGGACCAGGGACAGATTGACTTTACCTTAGCCAGTGCCGATGCAGCGCTGCGCGCGACTCCGCGAGGCAGTGAGCGGCAGCAGAAAGACAACCAATCTAAAAAGTCTTCGTTTCGTAGAGATCGTCCCAAGAAAAAAAGGTAACCTCAGCCAAAATCTGTTATGAATGAGTCGAGGGAGACTCTTTTATGTGGCCCAGAAATCCCGTTGCCTTTCGAAATGTTGCCCGCTTAAAAACAATTCTTGGTGTATTTGCTAGTCACGGATTTCACAGCCTCGCTGTCAAAGCTAAACTTGGGCGCTTTGTGCTCAACCGCTTCGCCGCACTCGACGTCGCTCATCTTTCGAATGCTGTTCGTCTGCGGATGAGCTTTGAACAACTTGGGCCAACGTTCGTCAAGTTGGGTCAGTTGTTGGCCACTCGACCCGATCTCATCCCTCAGGCGTTTTCTGAAGAATTTAAAAAGCTGCATGATCAAGTGCAGGGGATTCCGTTTGCTGAAATTGAGAAGATTTTGGTGACTCATTTTGGCGCACCACTGACCGATGTGTTTGAAAGCTTCAGCGTCGAGCCGCTCGCCGCCGCCAGTATCGCTCAAGTGCATCGCGCCCGGCTAAAGAGCGGTGATGAAGTTGTGGTGAAGGTGCAGCGCCCAGGCATTGAAAAATCTATTCGTGAGGACTTGCAAATCCTCGGCACCTTAGCTGAATTGGCTGAACGCTATATTCCAGAGGTTCGGATCTACAATCTTGGGGGAATCGTTGCCGAATTCCGCCGCTCAATGGAGTTTGAGACAAACTTCATTGTCGAGGCGAACAATATTCGACGTTTTTCAATCAACTTTGCCGACGAGCCTCACATCAAAATTCCGAAGGTCTTTAGCGAGTACACAGGCCGCCGCGTGTTGGTGATGGAGGCCCTCGATGGTATCCCACTATCTCAAGGTGAAGCCCTTGAGCAACAGGGGGTCGACCCTGAAGAAGTGCTGCGCCGGGGCCTACGAGCCTATATGAAAATGGTTTATGGAGATGGGTTGTTTCACGGTGATTTGCACGCGGGCAACGTGTTGCTACTGCGAGGAAATCAGATCGGGCTCATTGACTTTGGGATTGTGGGTCGCCTCAATCGAAAAACCCAGTCGGCGATTGCCAATCTTTTTTTGGCACTGGCTGAGGAAGACTATGATCGCTTGGCGTATCTCTACGTCGATCTCGCGCCCTTCACGGAACGGGTGGACGTAGATCAGTTTGCCAGAGACATCCGTGATTTGATTGCACCGTATTTTGGCCTAACGATGAAGAACGTCAATCTGGGTCGACTGATGTTGGATTCAACAGCTGTCGCCGCTAGGCATGGGTTGATTCTGCCAACAGAGCTCGTGATGTTTTTCAAATCGGTGATTTCGCTTGAAGGTATGGGCCGAGTCTTGATTAAGGACTTTGATTTTTTGAGCGCCTCGCTGGAGTTTGCAAAAGACCTCGTGCAGATGCGGCTTGAGCCCAAGCGCGTGGTGTCCGACGCCTCGGTATTTGCGCGCGATATGAATTCTTTGATCTCCACCTTGCCCCGGCAACTCAAGCAGGTGCTTCGGCGATTGAACGATCCTGATTTTAAAATTGAAGTGCGATCAGCCGATTTGGAGAGTTTGCGTCGGACCATGGAGCGTGGTTATTGGTTGCAGTTCTTTGGTCTTATACTCGCCGCGGTTTTTTTAGGTCTTATTCTGCGCTACTGAATTGCGTGAGAAATCGACCTCCGAAGTTCTCCAGAGGTCGAACAAAAATCAATGGAATATTAACCGAGCAGTTTCATGGCCACCTGTTGAATCGTGTTGGCCTGTCCTAAGACAGAAACACCAGCGTTCATCAGAATATTGTTTCGAGTCAGCTCCGCACTTTCCTCTGCAACGTCAGTGTCGCGAATTCGCGAATTTGCCGCAGACAAGTTCTCGTGCGAGACACCCAAGTTTGCGATCGTGGATCCGAGACGGTTCTGCATAGCTCCAAAGTTTGCACGCATGGAGTTTACAGAAGTCATCGCGTTGTCCAGAGTCGACAAGCCCTGTTGCGCTTGTTCCTTGGTTGCCAATCCTTCTGCTGTCATTCCCAAGGCCTCAAGTGTGGCGTTGGCAGCTGAAGAGTTAAAGCTGATTCGATCTTTAAACGGATCATTTTGCACACCGACTTGGATGTCGATAATGCCGCCTGTTCCATTCAAGAGATCGCGTCCGTTGAACTGAGTCACTTCGGATACCCGTTGTATCTCAGACTTCAACTGCTGATACTCCACATCCAGAAAGCGTCGTTCAGTGTCACCAATCGTGTCGGAAGCGGCTTGAACACTGAGTTCGCGCAACCGGATCAACATATTGGACATCTCTTGCAAACCGCCCTCAGCGACTTGAACAAGAGAAACACCATCCTCGGCGTTTCTAGAGGCCTGCTTCAATCCACGGATTTGTCCCCGCAGGTTTTCGCTTATCGCGAGTCCTGCGGCATCATCCGCGGCCTGGTTTATACGGAAACCAGAGCTCAACCGAGCGAGAGACCGCTCCATACCTTGGTTGGTACGGGTTAGGTTCTTCTGCGCATTTAAGGAAGCCACATTCGTGGATATCCTAAGCGCCATTTATCCTCCTTGCATTCCCAATCCTCCTTGATTAGCGCCTTCCATTGGCTACGGGCACATACTGTGCCGCGGTTTTATTAAATGGGAATTAAGGATTGATCTCTCGCAAGGCGAGGCCAGGAGTTGGATGTAAGATCCCACCGTGGACCGACTCGGAGGAAAGATCCTTCTTTCCCTCATGTTGAGCGGATCGGCAGTTTTTGCCCACATTATGAGACACCTGTGCCTAGAATTGAGAAAACTGGTCATTCGTCTGTCAGCGGCCTCGACCTGTGTCGCGCAAAAAAGGTCACCCTTTTAGGCGCGCGCCCCTCAGGTTCAATTGGCTGTGCCTTCGCCTGGTCTTAGGTTTGCTCTACCTTGGGTTGGATTGAACACAACATTAGAAACTGGAGAAACTATGAAAACGACATTGAGCCTCATTGCACTTTTGATCGCTTTTGCGCAGGTGCCTTCTTTGGCAAGTGCTGAGAAAAAAATCCTGCTGGGGAAGAAGGCTTCCTTCTGCGCTAAATTGGCGGGAGAAGAGCTCAAGCGATCAAACGACTCTGCTCATCGAGAATTGCTTCTTGGCTTATATTCGACCAAGATGTGGCTTTGTGTAAATGACACCCCTGGCATTCCTCATGCCGACTGTGACGATCTTGGCCAATTGGCCTATAATCAGGGGATAGACGAAGAGCGTGTAAATAACATCGTGGTAATCTGTAAGTACAAAATACATGATTAAGTTCTAATGTGACTCAGCCAGCGGATCAGAAGAGCCGCTGATGGAGGAAGGTATAGACGATGGCTTGGTGGCGAGCGCGTTGGAGTAGATTGGCGCTGGCGGAGTGGCCACCTTCCATATTTTCAAAATAGCTGACGTTTTGGCCGAGTTCTAGCATTCGCGCGGCCATTTTGCGGGCGTGGCCGGGGTGAACACGATCATCTTTGGTCGAGGTCGCAAAAAGAATTGGCGGATACTGCACGTCTTTTTTAAGATTTTGGTATGGCGACGTGGCCTCCCAGAATTTCTTAATAGAACGGTCCTTCTCAGGATCACCATATTCACCAATCCAGCTCGCACCGGCCAGTAGTTTTGTATAGCGAAGCATATCGGTCAGCGGCACTTCACACACCACCGCGCCAAAAAGCTCGGGCCGCATGACCATCACCGTGCTCACGAGCAGTCCGCCATTGCTTCCCCCTTGAATCGCCAATTTGCTAGGTGAAGTGAGCTGCATTCGATGGAGCTCTTCGGCAATCGCAATAAAATCCTCATACGACTTGATGCGGTTTTCTTTCACTGCACTCAGGTGCCACTTCGGTCCAAATTCGCTGCCGCCGCGAATGTTCGAAAGAACGTAAACGCCCCCCTTCTCTAGCCAGAGTTTGCCGGTGAGACTGGGGTACGACGGAGTCATCGCAATGCCAAAGCCCCCATAGCCGTAAAGCAACGTCGGATTTTTGCCATTCATTTTGAGTTTGCGTGAGCGAACGATAAAGAACGGAACTTTTGTGCTATCCTTGCTTGTGGCAAACTTTTGCTCAACCATCAGCCCTTTGCTGTTGAATCGAGGCGGTAGTTGCTGGACCACTCTGGATTTGCCCTGAGAATCTATATAAACAGATTGTGTTGGCGTGAGAAGGTTGGTGTTGGTGGCCATCAGATCATCGCGCCGAATGTCATTGTTGCGCAAATAAACTATGCCCTGATCCTTGAGTTTGACATTGGTGTCGCTCCACTTGGTGCCATCCCAAGATTTTCGAAGGAGCACAGTCTGGACATTTTCTAAGGTGTTGAGAAAAATGTGGCTTTTTGTGATGGCAATTTGCTCAACAGACGATGTGGCTGAACTTGCAAACAACGTGTGGAGTGCTTTGACTTTGCCCTGCTTCATGTAAGCGTCTAGATCAAAGGCCACCACGTGCCCCGCAGGGACAGTCTGTTTATCGGCGCCCTCAATAGCCACTGTCCAATCTTCATTGGTTTTTACAATGAGCATGCCTTGGTAAAGGCCATGGATCTCAGATTTTTTAGGAAGCTTAATCTGTTGCACTTTTTTTAAGTCAGAGGAAAGCAAGTAGGACTCTTGCTCGAGCGTGTTGATAGCGCGAGCGATAACAAACAACTTGCGGTCCCCATGCTCAATCGATCCGCCCCAAATCCCCACATCCGACTTTGAGCCGCTGAACACAACGCTGGATTTTTCTAAAGGTTGACCGCGCTTCCAAATGCGCACCTCTCGAGCATAGCCAGAATCAGTTTGGCCGGCCTCGTTTAAAGGTGTGCTGAGTAGAAGCGTGTCGGAGTCAATCCATTCTAAGTAGGACTTTAGCTCGGGGATAACAAACCCGTTTTCTGCGGCCGAGATAAACTTGCGGCTTTTGACGTCAAACTCTTTGTATACGGCAGCGTCTTTGCCGCCGCGTGAGAGTTTTAGCATGCAGCGATTGTAATCGGGCTTCAGGCACTCTGAGCCCTTGTAAACCCAGTTCTCCTCGTCGGCTTTGGCGAGCTTATCAAAATCGAGTAGTAGCTCCCACTTGGGCTTCTTCTTGATGAAGTCAGATATTTTTGAACGGCGCCATAGGCCTCGAACGTGCTTTTCGTCCTGCCAAAAGTTGTAGAGGTAGTCGCCATAGATTGGGCCCTCGGCCAGTTTGTCTTTGGCGTTTAAAATTTTCTCAGCCTGCCGCCGCATTTGGGGGAAGTTCTTTGAGCTTTCGATCGTCTGTTGCGTCAGCGCATTTTTACTTTTGACCCATTCAAGCGCTTTAGCGTCTTCCACGCCTTCGAGCCAAAGGAAGTTGTCCTCGGCTTGAGCTAAACTAAAGGCGAATAGAAAGGCGAATATTAATGACATGCGGTGACTCCAATAGAAAGGTGAGTCACTAGGCTGGCACGGGTCTGCAAATTCGTCACCAGAAGTTCTGGTGGTCATAGGACTAAAAGGCAGCTTCTCAACCGAAAAACAAGGGGTAGGATCGCTACCCCCAGTCACGCAGGAAACTTTTTACCGAACCAAGTACGACCGTGAGGTCTCGGGGCAGGGGTGGCCATCCTTGGCGACCCCTTGGTGCTATTGTGAGCTAAAGTCGTTAGACCAGAAGCCGTTTAGTCATTAACCAAACGTCTTGTTCAAGAGTCCCAGTGCTGTTTGAGCGGTTTGATTCGCCTGTGCCAACACGGATGTGCCCGCATTCAACAAAATGTTGTTACGTGTGAGTTCAGCTGTTTCCTCGGCGACATCGACATCTCGAATTCGCGAGTTAGCGGCTGCCATATTCTCAACACTCACAGCTAAGTTGCTGATTGTGGACTGCAATCTATTCTGTACAGCTCCGAAGTCGGCGCGCATGGCAGACACGGAGACAATCGCTTGATCGATCGCAGAAAGTGAATTCTGCGCGCTCGCTTTGTCGGCGACTGAGGTGAGGTTGACTCCGAGCGCGGCCCCGTTGGCATCGGCGCGGGAGGCATCAAACGAGAGTCGATCGATATTTGGGTCGTTTCTCGTCCCAACTTGAAAGTCGAGAATGGCACCTGTGCCGGCGAGCAGCTGCGTGCCGTTAAACTCAGTGCCGTCAGCGATACGATCCACCTCTGAGATGAGCTGATCGTATTCGACATTCAAGAACTGACGCTCCACCGGACCGATGGTGTCAGAAGCGGCTTGCACCGCAAGTTCTCTGAGTCGAATCAAGATTGAGGATATTTCGTTCAAGCTGCCTTCTGCAACCTGGACGAGCGATACTCCATCTTGCGCGTTTCGTGAGGCCTGTTTAAGGCCGCGGATTTGAGCTTTCAAGTTTTCGCTGATCGCGAGACCTGCGGCGTCGTCGCCCGCTCTGTTGATTCTAAAGCCCGAGCTTAATCGCTCGAGACTTTTGTCCAAACCGAGCTTCGTGCCCATCAGATTTCTCTGGGCATTCAACGAAGCCGTATTGGTATTAATTCTGAGCCCCATGTTCCTCCTCCTTGAAGATGCAAGCATCGTCCTTGATGCTTAAGAAGTGTTTCCACTTCGGGGGATTAGTCTTTCCATCTCACTGATCGGTGTCTCAGTTTGAGGCTTGAGGGGTATTTCTCATTTTGAGATAAAACTGGACGAATGTCCCTAAAGACTAAGAGTTGATCTTCAACTGCTCTAGACGGCGGATTTCGCGATCATAGGTGGAGCGAATGCGCTCAAAGAAGGCTCGATCGAAGTCGTCGTCTGCGAGTTCCTTCTCGTCGATCAGCTGCAGTTGCTCTTGATAGTCTTCGATCTGCTTTTGAATTTCTGCATGACTTACCGATGGCTTGGCTTTGCTAGCCCGTTTGGCTTTCGCCAATGCAGGCGCACTGGTCAATACAACCGCAATCACTAAACTTGTAGAAATCAGTTTGTGAAACATAAGACCTCCCCAGATAAACTCGGGGCCATGACTCTTTCCCTACGATGTCAGGCCTTACTTAGTGAAAAGCAAGGGTTGGGCCAGGCCCATGTGGTCTGGGCAGCCGCTAATTTTTAGCTGAGATGTCGAACTGTTAACATTGCCAACTTCGTATACGCTGATCTGTCTCGATCTGAGGCAGTGTCAGGTTTTTCGGGCGTAGGTTAGAAATGAAAACGGCACGGGCTCTTGTCGGTCGCGTTGTTCGATGAGGGCAAATTTCGAAGGGTCGACTTTGGGATACAAAATATCTCCCGCAAAGTCTTGGTGAATGCGCGTGAGATAAATGACGTTCACCAGATCCATGGACTCTTTAAAAATTTCACCGCCACCAATAATGAAAATCTCTTCACCAAACTTAGATGTTTGGGTGGCGCAGTACTCGATGGCCGATTGCAGATCGGGTCGGACAATCACACTCTCGGCCTTGGGATCATAGTCTGCTTGGCGGGTCACCACCACGTTGAGACGATGGGGTAGAGGGTGGCCGACGGACTCAAAGGTTTTTCGTCCCATGATGAGGGCGCGACCTTTGGTCTTATCGCGAAAGAATTTGAGATCCTCGGGGATATCCCAGGGGAGATCGTTGTTTGCACCGATCACGTCGTTCGCAGATACGGCCACAATGTGAGAGAGTGTAATCATCTGAATTTATCCTAAATGCTTATGGGGGCACGGATCGCCGGCTGAGGTTCGTAACCAACAATTTCAAAGTCTTCAAACTTGTAATCAAAGATGGTGGGCGGTCGACGCTTGATCAGCAAGCGCGGCAAGGGCTGGGGTGTGCGCGAGAGCTGCAACTGCACCTGGTCAAAATGATTCTTATAGATGTGCACATCACCACCAGTCCAAATAAAATCACCCACCGCGAGGTCACACTGCTGTGCAATCATGTGCACTAAAAGTGAATACGACGGGAGGTTAAAACCGAGCCCTAAAAAAACATCGCAGGAGCGTTGGTACAGCTGACACGACAGGCGTCCATTCGACACAAAAAACTGAAAGAACGTGTGGCAGGGAGCAAGAGCCATCTTGCCCATTTTCACATTGTCTTGTGGCGAGAGTGTCTCTGCGGGGAGGTCTGCCGGATTCCAGGCGCTGACGATAAGTCGTCGACTGTTGGGATTGGACCGGATCTTCAATACGACGTCGGCAATCTGATCAATGCTGGAATTGTCAGGCGTCTGCCAAGCTCGCCACTGTTTGCCATACACTGGGCCCAAGTCACCGGCCTCGGTGGCCCACTCATTCCAAATGCGCACGCCGTTCTCTTGTAAATAAGCCACGTTGGTGTCGCCCTTTAAAAACCAAAGCAACTCGTGCACGACACTCTTCAAATGGATTTTCTTTGTCGTCAGGAGTGGAAAACCGTCTTCGAGATTGAGGCGAAGTTGATAGCCAAATACAGAGCGAGTGCCGGTTCCGGTGCGATCGTCTTTGTCGACGCCGTTCCGTAAAATATGCTGCAAAAGTTCATGATACTGTTTCATGGGACTGAACGTAGCGCAGAAACTTCAGACCGCAAAGAGCAGCTCGCATCAGGACACCGGGCAGCACATTGACGCGCCAGGTGACAGAGGGTACAAACGCTCTATGGATGTACGCGACCCGATTCATGGAAACCTAGCGATCAACGATGCTGAAGTGGCTATTTTAGATTCTAAGGCCTATCAGCGGCTGCGCGCCATTAAGCAACTGGGGTTTGCGGAGTTCAGCTTCCCCGGCGCTACGCACAATCGATTTTTACATTCGCTGGGCGTGTGTCACCTGGCCGGTGTCGCCTTTGATTCGATTTTTACCGGCTTTAAGTTTTCATCCACTGAAGTCCGGCAGCGCTTGCGGCAGACAGTGCGTTTGGGCGCGCTTTTGCATGATATTGGGCATGGTCCCTTGTCGCACGCCTCTGAGGAGGTCATGCCGAAGCTCGGTGACCTTAAAATCAAAGCGTATGCCGAGCGTAAGACGGCTCCTGATCTGTCCGCTCAAGCCAATCATGAGGACTACACCATAAAATTTGTGACGGATTCGTCACTGACTGAGGTTTTACAGCGCAACTTTCCCGATATTGAGCCGTTTCATGTGGCCTGTCTGATCGATAAGTCGTTGGTGTTGAAGGACGATTTTTTTGTCGATGGTGGAATGAACTTTCGCACGATTCTCAGCCAGCTCGTGAGCTCCGAGATGGATGTCGATCGAATGGACTACTTGGAACGCGACGCCTACTTCTGCGGCACCAATTACGGCAAAGTGGAGCTCAGTTGGCTCCTCAGCAACTTAACATATCATCTCCACAACGGCGACTTGCATTTGGCGCTCAATCGCCGGGCGCTCTACACCTTCGACGACTTTTTACTTGCACGGCATCACATGCACTTGATGGTGTACTTTCATCACAAGAGCGTCATTTACGAGGAGCTTGTGTATCGCTACCTCACCTCAAGTGATTGCACCTTTCATGTGCCGGCCGATATCGAGCGCTACATCCACTGCACCGATTACGCTCTCTATCAGCATTTGCAAGAGGTGCAAAATCCTTGGGCGAAGCGCCTAGTCGAGCGGCGACCATTTCGAATGCTGTTTGAACTTCACACCAACGCGCCAACGGAGCGGCCCGCTCTGATCTGCAAAGCTTTGGAGTCTGAAGGTATTGAGGTGATTCACTCCAATTCGCAGGCCCGATTGAGCAAATACCACGGCGGATCTGAGCAAGACAAAGCGCTACGTATTTACGTTGTGGATAAGTACGACTACCTGGCCGAGCCTTTCCCCATTGAGGAGAGCACGGAAATATTTAAGCGCTACGAAGACATTCGCCGGATTGACCGTATCTACGTCGCACCAGAAAATTTTGAACGAGCCGAAAAGCTACTGATCGCGAAGAAGATATAATGAATATTGTTTATTTTGATGGCGTGTGCAATCTCTGCAACACCTTCGTCGATTTTTTGATCACCCGCGATTCCAAGCGCCGCATGAAGTTTACAGCCTTGCAGGGGCAGACGGCGACGGACCGCTTGCCTCAAGCCCTGCGTGAATCGTTGAGCTCGGTTGTTTTTGAAGACTCCAAGGGCACAATGTATGTGCATTCAGCGGCGGCATTGCGGGCGATTGCTGCACTGGGTGGCGTTTACCGAATCGCCTTAGGTTTTTTGCTTATGCCTGCACCGCTTAGAGATCTTGTTTACAAGACCATTGCTAGGCGTCGCTATGTGTGGTTTGGCAAACGGGACACCTGCCGCTTGCCGACGCCTGACGAGCGTCGCCAGTTTCTCAATTAATCTTGGATATGCGCCCCGTGCGTGAGTCTTAGCATCTGCCCAGTTAAACTGGCGCTCAGTGCACTGCTCAAATAGGCTGTGCCCAGACTGATGTCGTGGAACTCCACGAGCTTCAGTTCACTGTGTTTTTCACTCAGTTCTAAAAACGACTTTTTCAGTGAGGTGCTCTTTGGGAACACCCTAAGGATAGTGTCTTCGGTAATGCCCACACTGACCACATTTGCGGTCACATTTTTATGTCGGTGTTGGGCAGTCAATTCTTGCGCCGTTTGCATCAGGGCCGCTTGGCCATTGTGGACGAGGTCAACCGGCAAAACTTTATTGAGTGCATCGTCGTCGACCAAATAGACGATCCGACCACGCTGTTTAGCCAAAAAGAACGGGATCATTTTTTGTGCGAGTTCCCGACATAACTTGGTGGCGCCGCTGACTTCAGTTTTCGCATTCCAACCTAAAGGCGTGGCATCGATCAAAACATCCATTCGTCCGATGGAGCCGACGATTTGCCCGAGCGCCTCTTGAATCTGTGACTCACTTTGCATGGGTAACGGAATATGGGCTGCCCGCCCGTAGTGCGCATGAATGTCGCGCGCTTCATTGATGGCTGAAATAAACTTAGGCGCATAGTTCAACTGATCGCTGACAAAGCCAATGTCCGCGCCAAACTCAGTCATCGTTCGCAAAATGGCCTGGGTGATGCCGTTGAAGGGCCCCACCATGACGACGGTTTTATCTTGTAGCCGGAGTGCTGAATCTTTCATGCAGCTCCCAGGGTAAGGGCAGATTGCCGGCGGGGTCAATTGACTGTGATGATGGCATGACTTAAAGGTAGAGAATGCGTTTTTTAGTACTTGGCCAAGGCGGCCGCGAACATGCAATCGTCCATGCGCTTAAATTTTCATCACAGGTGAGTGAAGTTCACGCTATCCCTGGGAGTGAGGGGATCGCGCGCGAGGCCATCTGTCATCCGCTTGATTTTGGTGATGCGGCCGCTGTGGCTAGCTTTTTCGGCAAGTACAAATTCGACTGCGTTGTGATTGGCCCAGAGAATCTCTTGGTTGAGGGGGTTGCAGATCAGCTGCGCGCGCTCGGCTTGAATGTTGTCGGACCGAGCGCAATTGCCGCTCAACTTGAAGGAAGCAAAGTCTTCTCAAAGCAGTTCATGGTCACAGCCGGTGTGCCGACGGCGGCTTATGTGTTGGTAGAAGACGTGGCCTCAACGGTCAAAGAGGCGCAGAATTTTCAGCCGCCGTATGTTCTAAAGGCCGATGGTCTAGCTGCGGGTAAGGGAGTTTTTGTTTGCGAGAGCCTGATGGATCTCAAGGGCGCCGCTGAGTTTTTGTTTGAGAAAAATGGTTTGGGTGCTGCCGGCCGCCGTGCCCTGCTTGAGGAGTTTCAAGACGGGTATGAGCTCTCCTATTTGGTGTTGACCAACGGCAAAGAATTTCAAGCCTTGCCGATCTCGCAAGACCACAAGCGCTTAAACGAAGGGGATAAGGGTCCCAACACCGGTGGAATGGGAGTCATAGGGCCAATCATGATCCCCCAAGAGTTGCGCCAAAGAATTGAGACGGAGATTGTGGAGCCGACGTTGCGGCATCTCTCCGGCGGCGGGCTTTTGTATCGCGGCGTGCTTTATATCGGTCTCATGATTACTCGACAAGGTCCCATCGTCATTGAGTACAACGTGCGCTTTGGCGATCCCGAGTGTCAGGTGATTATGCCTTTGCTCGATGGCGACTGGGCGGAGACGTTTGTGAGTTTGGCAAAAGGTGAAATCGCACCTCTCAGGTGGAAGCCGATGCACAGTGCGTGCGTTGTGCTCGCGGCCCCCGGTTATCCTGAGCATGTGGAGAAGGGTGTAGTTATCGAAGGCGATCTTGGCTATCAATCGGCGTCGAGTTACTTCTTGCATGCGGGAACGGCGAAGAACGTTACTGGACAGTGGACAACTGCGGGTGGTCGAGTGCTCAATGCGGTTGGCTCGGGCTTTTCACTCACCGAGGCCTTGGCTGCAGCTTATCAACAAGCTGAGCACGTGACTTGGAAGGGCATTCGCATGCGCCGAGATATTGGTCAGAAGTCCAACTCGAGCCGCGCGTGATTAGATTCCTTACATGTCTCGATCAAAGGGTCGTAGACCCTTTTTCTTAATTTTCTCAACCAATGTGGTTCTGTTTAATTTGAGCAGGAGCGCCGCTTGGTTTCTGTTCCAGCCGGTTTTCTCAAGCGCTCGCATGATGAGCGCGTTCTCATAGGCGTCGACCGCTGAATTGAAATCCATCCCATGGTCTGGAATCTCAATCTTATCGGGATTTGAAGGGCTGACGGTCCTTCGGTATTTTTCTGGAAGGTCGTGCACATCGACGATGCCGCTGCCTTTTAAAATTGCCAATCGCTCCACCAGGTTTTCAAGCTCTCGAATGTTGCCGGGCCAATTGTAGCTCGACAAAAAGGACAAAGCCTCATTGGTGATGCCTTGGAGGTTGCGCCCTCGCATGCGATTGAAGCGCTCAATAAAGTGGTGCAGCAAGAGCGGAATATCGGTGCGCCGCTCTCTCAGCGCGGGAATCCGTATGGGAATCACATTCAACCGATAAAACAAATCCTCTCTAAACCGGCCATCGGCAACCGCCTCCTCGAGGTCGATGTTAGTTGCAGCGATCACTCGTACATTGGAGCTCAGAGTTTTTGCGCCGCCGACGGGTTCAAAGCGTCGCTCTTGGAGCACGCGCAACAGTTTGACCTGAAGACTCGGACTCATATCACCGATTTCATCGAGGAAGAGGGTTCCGTCTTCGGCCATTTCAAATCGACCTGTGCGATTCGCAATCGCGCCAGTGAATGCGCCTTTGACGTGACCAAACAGCTCGCTCTCTAGCAACTCTGCGGGAATCGCACCACAGTTTATAGGCACAAACGGTTCATTCGCGCGCTTGGAGTTGTAGTGCAAAGCTTTGGCGATTAGCTCTTTGCCAGTGCCGCTTTCTCCTGTGACCAACACCGTGGAATCGCTCTGAGCGACTCGCTCGATGAGTCCCAAGACTTCCATAATGGCTTCACTCTGACCGACGATATTTTCAAACTGATATTTGGAGTGGAGCGCGGTGCGGAGTTGGAGATTTTCTTTTGCCAACTGACTGTGAGAGAGGGCCCGTTCGACGAGTGTGAGAATTTCGTCGAGATTGCATGGCTTGGTGACGAAGTGAAAAGCGCCTTTGCGCGTGGCTTCCACCGCTGTCTCAATCGATGCGTGTCCAGTCAGAATTATGACTTGGATATTGGCATGCAGAGATCGGAGCTTCTGCATGAGTTCAATGCCATCGCCATCAGGCAGGCGTAGATCGACCAATGCCAAGTCTACAGGCTTGTCAGTCTGGCTTATGGTTTCGGCCTCTTTATATGTGGCGGAAGTTATAACTTGGTAGCCTTTTCGATCAAGGCTGCGGAACAAGGCGGTTCTGAGGCTGGCCTCGTCATCTACAATTAAAATTCTTTGTCCCTGCATTCGGCTCCTTCCATGGCACCTACTCTACCTATGGTACCGAGTCAGTTTTGGCGGTGTCAAATTTCGCCGTCAAAATCCTGTCTTTCTAGAGGTACATCCAGTGGCAAAGTGACTATGGCAGAGCTGCCGACTCCGTGCTGCGAGACGATTTCTAGACTTCCCTTGTGTTCATTCACGATCGTGTAAGCAACGGTTAATCCCATTCCACGATTTGTTGAATTATTTCGAGTGGTAAAGTGGGGATTGAATATTTGGGACTGGAGGTCGGGGCGGATACCTGATCCATTGTCGTGGACTTGAATCTGCACGTGTTGAGGCAATTGCCATATTTGCACTCGAATCAATCCCAAAAACTTTTCGTCGGGCAGTTTGTCCGCAATGGCATCGATGGAGTTTTGCAAAAGATTGCAAAGGGCATGCGTCAGGGCATTCCCACTGCCGAGTGTGGTCGGGTTGCCAAGAGTTTCAATTTTTATTTCAATGCCTTTGCTTTTAGACTGAAGCTCAACCAACTTTATCGCTTTGTTGGTGAGGCTTTGTAAGTCGACTCGACCAAATTCTCCAAGGTCTTGTTTTCGCGCAAAACTCAAAAGATTGATGACGATGTCTCGGCATCGAAGAGTGGCCGCCTCCATGGCCTTTATCTCCGCATACTGGGCATCTTCGGGTTTGAGATCGAGCAAAATAAGCTGCAGAAAAGACAGCATGCCGCCCAGGGGGTTATTCAGTTCATGCGCGATGCTGCTCCCGATCGTCCCGAGCTCAGCCATTTTTGAAGATTCAAGAATCCGCCGTTCCATGCGGACATCCTCTGTCACCGAGCGCATAAGCACCATTCGTACGGGCTGCTCGTCGTACCTAAGACCAAGCGACTGACCCACAACTTCGTAGTGTTCGACATCACCACGGGTCATGCGAGTGAGCCGAGTGTTGAGTGGCTCCTTCAAAGCCGTGAGGTCAGCAAGGCCGTCGCCAAAGAATTTCGAAAAACAATTTTTACCGAGCAAACTTCGAAAGGATTGAGAGCTACAGGCTGTTTGAAAGGCGCGGTTAAGTTTGAGAATGTCGAATTCATTTGTCGTCAAACAGAGGGGGTGAGGTATGGAATCAAAAGTGGCCTGCCATTGGGCCTTCACCATCTCGGCTTGTTCGAGCGCGTGTAGATGTGAAAGCGCCAATCCTAAGGCATCGGCCAGTTCATGTAAAAAATCGATCTCTTTGGCCGAGAAGGCGGCGCTGTCTCGTTTCGAAAAATAGACCTTGGCTCGTAAGTTTTCATTGGGACAGATCACTCGAACTTCCAAAATGTGTGGCAGTTTTTTTTCGTTGATCAGACTTTGATGCTCGAAGCGCAAGCGAACCCAATCGATTGCCAGTGAGTCGCGCAGTGCTTCGCTCAATGACTCTTCAATTTGGGGGATGGAGATGGCGCGATGTATTCCGAGCATGGCTCTGTGCAAAGTCTCAAGTCGCTGCTTCGTCTGATCTAAAGTTTGGAGAGATTTTTGAAGCACCTTTTGCCGCTTGTCGACACGAGACTCCAGCTCCGTGGAGAGGTGTTTGAAATGTAGACTTTGCTCTGCAAACATTTCAACTAGATTTTTCTGTTGCGAAGATTCACCTATTTTCTCTAGCGCCGACTGAATTTTCGTCTCAAGTTGGGGATCGGTGAGGGTTTCAACAAAGTCATGGACCCGTCCGAAGTTGTTCCAATGAATAATTTGTTTGGGCGAGAGCCCCTCGGTCGTCAGAATCCAAAGTGAGTGCGGCGAATTTTTTTGCGCCCACTCACAGAAGGAGTCGAAATGCCGTTGATCGATGCCACCAAAAACTAGGAGCGAAGGTTGCCTTTCACTGAGAACTTTTTTGGCTGCAGCAAATCCACTCACCGTGGCTGCGCCATACTCTAAACTTTCTGGATTTGGATGGCCGATAATCAAGATTCCAGATGTAGAAAGCATCTTTTGATTGTACTGAAAATTACCGAGATGAGGCGTCTAGGAATATCTCTCGCATGCCTTGCGCAAAATTAGGCCAGACGTTTTCTTCGAGGGTGTGGTCGGACTCCTCTATACAAATGACTGGGATGCCATTGTCGACCCAGCCGTATTGACTCAGGGAACCCGGAGTGGGGTAGCCGATTTCAGCCACAACGTCATATCCACTTGAGCGTGAGAGCCGCTGGGCATCCCTTTGCGCTCCAGGACCAGCCGCGACAATCATCGGGTTCCACGAGTGGCAATGTATGATCAGTCTTGGTTTTGTTTCTTGGATGAGTTTAACCACAGCTTGAATTTCGGGCTCGCTACCTGGGCCAGAGCCCGGGTTGTACCGCTCTTGTTCAAAACTTGCAGTCCAGGACCTGGAGGGGTAATTTCGATTTAGGTCCACGCCTCGACCATTCACGCGTACACCTTGTCGGTAACCATCTATGTTTAGAATTGGAATCAAAATCCAAGGCACTTTGACTTCGGGAGTGGGCTTTCTCTCATTGAGGAGCAAAAATTCTAAGGTCTTTTGTGCCAGATGTACACCGTGAGGTTCATCGCCGTGCACGCCGCCCATGAGGAGAATGGGTGCGGATGCCTTGAGCTCTGCAAGCGCACGCGAGGAATAAATCTCGATTGGAGTGCCCAGACTGGTGTGGGTCAAAAGACCCTTGGATGCTTGCATTTCATTTTTAGCGTAGCATGCCTCGCCTAGGCCGCACAATGCGTTAGTTGATGTGGGTGCCGTTGCCGCAAGTTGAAAACCCGGCTAGTTTCGACAGCATGTCGAAGTTTACTGCGATTATTTTGGCGGGGGGTAAGGGCACTCGGATGAATTCTCCATTGCCCAAGGTGGTTCATCCAGTGGCTGGGCGACCGATGATAGAGCGCGTGATGCAATCGGTGCTCGCTGCGGGAATCGCGGATATTCGTGTGGTCGTTGGCTTTGGTGAAGACTTAGTGCGAAAGATCGTCGAGCCACTCGGTGGGCATTGTTACAAGCAGGACCGCCAGTTGGGCACTGCCGATGCGGTTCGATCCGCTCGAGTTGATGAAATTGAGGGGCATGTGCTGGTGATTAACGGTGATCATCCTCTGCTCGAATCGACCGATATAAAGAGTTTTTTGGAGTACTTTAAAACTCACCGCGCCGATATCGCTGTGGTGACCGCTGAGCTCAAGGAGCCCGGTGGATTTGGCCGTGTGGTTTATCAACACGATAAAGTTCGAGCAATCGTAGAGGCTCGAGATGCCTCGCATGACACGCTCAAAATCAAGACGATCAATACGGGTATTTACCTAGTGAAAGCGGATTTGCTGAATGAACTGTTGCCGCAAATTAAGAGCCACAATGCACAAGGTGAATACTACCTAACCGATATGATTGCGCTAGCGGCTGAGGAGGGCATCTCTGTGCATGGGATTCATGCTCCTTCACACGTGGCTTTTGGAGTAAATACTCAGGCTGAGCTAGCCGTGGCGACTCGGCGAGCGTTTCGGCGCAAGTGCAAGAGTCTGATGGAGAGTGGTGTAATTTTACTTCAGCCAGCAACTTCGTACATCGAAGACACAGTGACAGTGTCTCCTGGAGCTATTCTTTACCCCAATATTTTTCTGCGTGGTGAAACGAAGATTGGGGCGCTCTCTTGCATCGAGATGGGCTGCACGATCACTGACAGTGTTATCGGCAATGGTGTGCATGTGAAAGCCGGAACTTATATGGATAGCGCTAAAGTGGGGGCTAATTCTGAAATCGGGCCCTACGCTCACTTGCGGCCTGGCACTGAAATCGGCACAGAGTGCAAGGTCGGAAATTTTGTGGAGATGAAAAAGGTCAAGTTTGGCGATGGCGCAAAGGCTGGTCACCTCACTTATCTTGGCGATGCTGAAGTGGGCGAGCGGACCAACATTGGTTGCGGAACGATCACCTGCAACTATGCGGCGGATCGCAAGAAGTACAAAACGAAAATTGGCAAAGACGTCTTTGTGGGGAGTGACACGCAGTTTGTCGCACCGATCACTGTGGGTGACAGTGCGGTGATAGGCTCAGGCTCAACCATCACCAAAGATGTTCCGGCGCGTGCGTTGGCCGTTGCGCGCAGCAAGCAGTTTATCAAAGAGGAATATGTGAAATCTGTCGCGGTTCATTCTAAAGCCGAGACTGCAAAAGAGGACAAGTGAGCTATGTGTGGAATCGTTGGCTATCTTGGTCCGCAGGACCCTAAGTCTGTTATATTGACTGGTCTCAAGGCGCTTGAGTATCGCGGGTATGATAGCGCTGGCGTGGCCATATTAGACAATGGTTTATTTAAGCGGGTTCGGGCTGAGGGCAAGCTTAAAAATTTAGCGGAGAAGCTGGCACACGAGGCATTCACCGGTCATCTCGGTATTGGACATACCCGTTGGGCGACCCATGGCAAGCCCAGTGAGCGCAACGCCCATCCCCATTCGGTGGGACACGTGAGTTTGGTGCACAATGGGATTATTGAAAATTATGTGGAGCTGCGCGAGCGCCTGGTGATTCAGGGTGCGGTGATGGAGAGCGATACAGACTCAGAGTTAGTGGCGCATCTCTTGGATCGCCAGCTGAATGAAACTCCGGATCTACTTCAGTCAGTCAAACGAGTGCTGCCGCACTTGCATGGGGCTTATGCCATTGTGGCGGTGAGTGACACTGAGCCGGATACGTTGGTCGCGTTTAAAAATGGTCCACCGTTGATTTTGGGATTGGGTGAAGACGGGTCTATTTATGTGGCCAGTGATGTTTTGGCCTTGATCTCCTACACGCGTAAGGTGGTGTATCTCGAAGACGGCGAGATCGTGCAAATAAAAGCCGGTCAGTTCAAGCTGTGCACCGCGGATGGCCAAAGTGTGACTCGCGCTCCAGTTGAAGTGCAGTGGACGAATGAGGTCGCCAGCAAAGGTGGCTATGCGCACTTTATGTTGAAAGAAATTTTTGAGCAGCCGCGTGCCGTTGCCTCAGCCCTCCAGCCTCATATCGATCTGGCCAACATGCGCGTGTCTTTGCAAGATGTGGGTTTTGGTGTGCAGCAGGTGCTGAGCGGTGTCGAGCGCATCTTTTTTGTCGCGTGTGGCACCTCCTATTATGCGGCTCTCATCGGGGAGTATATGATCGAGCGCTTGGCGCGCGTGCCGGTGGAGTGCGATGTGGCGAGCGAGTTCCGCTATCGGGAGCCGGTTCTTCCGCCAAACTCACTGTTGGTGGCTATCTCGCAAAGTGGTGAAACAGCGGATACTCTGGCGGCTGTTCGGATGGCAAAGCAGGCTGGGCTTAAAGTTCTGAGCATTTGCAATGTGAAGAAGTCGACGATTGATCGCGAGGCCGATGGTCATTTGTATATGAATGCCGGGGTTGAGGTGGGTGTGGCGTCGACCAAGGCGTTTTCGAGCACTTTGGCGATATTGAATTTGCTGGCGCTCGCTACGGCTCAGGCTCGCGAAACCTTGAGCGCCAAGGACGAAGCCGAGTATGTGCGACAATTGCTGGCGGCCCCCGCTCATATTGAAACCACGTTGAATTTGGATAAGTTCTTTAAAGAGGCAGCTGCCAATCTTAAGCAGTTCAAAGGGTTTTTGTATTTGGGGCGCGGCGTGCACTTTCCGATTGCACTAGAAGGAGCCCTGAAGCTGAAGGAGTTGGCCTATATGCACGCCGAGGGTTATGCCGCCGGCGAGATGAAGCATGGGCCGCTGGCTTTGATCGACGAGAATATGGCTGTCGTCACTTTGGCGCCTAAAGACAATCTGTATGAGAAGACCCTTAGCAACCTAGAGGAGGCCAAGGCCCGGGGCGGGCAGATGATCTCGATAGGAACTGGGGCAAACTCCAGACTCGAGAGCATTTCAAATCACTATTTGGCCTTACCTGAAGTCGGCTGGTTCACGCTGCCGCTGCTCGAAGTCGTGCCGGTGCAACTGCTCGCTTATCATGTGGCGTCGTCTTTGGGACATGACGTCGATCAGCCTCGGAATTTGGCCAAATCAGTTACAGTGGAGTAGGCGGCGGAATTTCACTTCCGCTGCGGAGTTGCTCTGGTTTTATTCGATCTGGCTTCATGCCCAACCACTGGGAAAAAGCGGCCTTGGCTCGATTTAACTGCTTCTCACGCTTCTGAATCTTATCTCGACAATCCACCCGCGGAAACAGCCCAAAGTTAATATTCGTGGGCTGAAAGTAGTCATTGTCTTCAGTGATAGCGTTGAGCAGGGAGCCCATGGCGGACTCCCGGGGCGGGCGTGAAATCTCCCGGCCCATCAGCTGATCCCTAAGAAAGTGCGCCACCAAAATGCCAATCGCGGTGGAATCAAAATAGCCCTCGACGCCGGTGATCTGCCCGGCAAAGAACAACTCGGGGTCCTTAACACTGGCCAGCACTGGCGACAGCTTCTTCGGCGTTTGGATGTAGAGATTGCGATGAATGCTCCCGAGCTTTAAGAACTCGGCGTTCTCAAGGCCAGGTATCATGCGGAACACGCGGGTCTGTTCTCCATATGCCATCTTGGTCTGAAAGCCGACCATGTTATAAGCGGTGGCCTCTTTGTTGTCCTGTCGCAGCTGAACGATAGCGTAATAACTTCGTTGGCTCCAAGGGTGTTTGATGCCTCGAGCCGCCATCGGGCCATGTCGAAGCGTTTCGTCGCCCGTTTCAAGCATAGCCTCGATCGGCATACAGCCGCTGAAGTAGGGAGTGTCCTTCTCAAATTCTTTGGGTTCGACTTTGCGCGCGGTTTTGATCTCCTCGATCAAGCGCCGATACTGGGTCCGATCCAGCGGGCAATTGAAGTAATCTTTGTTGCCCTTATCAAATCGGTCGGCCTTAAACGCCACAAAGGGATTGATAGATTCAGCCTCGATGATGGGCGCGATCGCATCAAAGAAGTAAAAAAACTCACCATCAAAATGCCGCCGCAGATCCATGGCCAGGGGTTCATCCGTCAACGGACCCGTCGCAATCACTGCGGGCCTAGGAATCTGAGCTAAAGAGGCAATGGCCTCGCGCCGCAGTTGAATCCGCGGATGTCCCTCAATAGCCGAGGTCACGGCCTCAGCAAAGCGTTCGCGATCTACCCCTAGAGCCATTCCTGCTGGAACGGCCGCGACCTCTGCACACTTCAAGATCAGCGATCCGAGTTGCCGAGCCTCCCACTTGAGCTGGCCAGGAGCTGAGTAATCGGTGGTGCTTCCAAAGGAGTTGGAGCAGACCAGTTCCGCCAAGCGATCTGTCTTGTGCGCAGGAGTGGTGCGGTCGCCCCGCATCTCAAATAAGGTGACGTTGAAGCCCATCTCTGCCAATTGATAAGCACACTCCGACCCCGCAAGACCTCCACCTACAACTGAGATTTGCCGGCTGTTCGAGGGCATGTTAGGAACTCCTATGGCAACTGATGAGCGAAAACCGACCCATCGAAGACCTAGGCAGCCGGTTAAGGCCAAGTCGGAGCTGTCGGCGGTTTCCAAGGTCCTACAGACTGTTTTAGGAAATGGCAAGTCGCCCCTATCGGATCAGTTTCTCCGCTGGAAGCTGTGGCGATTTTGGCCCAAGGTCGTCGGTCAAGGACTGGGTGAAATTTGCGAGCCCGTGGGGTATGAGCGCACGCGCCTTTATGTGTGGGTAAAGAGCTCGGCCCGTATGCAGGAGATTCGGTTCTTTGAAGACACCATCAAAACCAAAGTGAATGAGTATGTGGGTCGGCAATGGGTCCGCTCCATTCGCTTCACCCTGGATCGTCGAGGCATTCCCACCACCGCCGAGGCGTCACCAGAGCTCAAAGACTTTTTAGCGAAAGAGCCTTAACTAGTTCTTCCGTTCATTGGTTTGAATGGATTCTCGCAGCAGCGGTTTTAAGAAGTTATTGTGCGGCGAGCTTCCCACCATTTCAGAAATTCGAGTGTGCAGCGAAGAGTCGTTCACGAGCGCACCGAGCGTCCCCTGGCCACGATCAATTTTTTGCATCACGCTGGCGAGGGGCACTATCGCTTCAGACCGAAGCAGCCGCATAGTCTCACGAGTCTCAGCCATGGTTTTAGAAATTTCACCGGAGCTCTCCACCAGGTTCTGCATCAATTTGGCACTGCGTCCATCATGATTGATGTTTTGAAATAAAATCCGAACCTCTTTAATCACTTCAACAACTTCGCCCATCTCAGCACCTTTAGCCGCGATGATATCTAGAAAATCCGGCGAACGATCCGTCTCGAGCGTTGCTCCCTCGAGTAGGGGCTTGCTGCCGATCGGTCCGGGCTCGATATAAATGTATTTGTCGCCAAGGGCACCCTGAGTTTTCACTGAGGCCTTTGATCCCTCAGTGATGCGCGACTGGATGGATTCTTGAATTGAAACTGTCACTTCCATCTCAGAGCTGTTGGGTAGAAAGTCTACCGAATCCACGTTGCCCACCTTAAGCCCCGTAACGGTGACCACGCTGCCCTTCGTGATTCCCTGAACCTGCGACAGTTGAATCTTAAGTGTGTATCGGCTCGCGAAGAAAAACTTATCTCCACCCAGCAAAACTATGGAAAGACAAAACAGTACGACCCCAACAGCTGCAAAAAGTCCCACTTTGATTTCGTGGTTCAATGTTGTTTGCATATTCTATCCCCCGTCATTGCCATTGATAAAGCTTTCAATCGGGCCGTTCGCATCGCCCAATGCACCAACGGTGCACTCCGCTTTGACTCGGCCATCTCCAAGTAAACAAAATCTATCGCACACTGCCACTGCCGTTGGCATATCGTGGGTGACAAAAATCGACGTCACCCCTGTCTTCTTCAAATTTAAAACGGTTTCACGAATTTTTAACGTGTTGAAGGGGTCGAGGCCCGCCGTCGGCTCATCGTAGAGAATAATGTTGGGCTTAATCATCATGGCGCGAGCCAAGCCAACGCGCTTTTGCATGCCACCTGAGAGCTCGGCCGGCAATTTATCAAACGCTTCGCCCAGTCCAAATTGCTCCAGCTGATCTTTGATGCGTTTCTTAATCTGCGTCTCACTGTCACGGGTGTGCTCGCGCAGTGGATAGGCCAAATTGTCATACACAGACATCGAATCAAATAGGGCGCCATTTTGAAAGACGTACGCTACTTTTTTTCGAATCGGCACGAGGTCGCGTTCGGACAATCGAGAGATCTCCTCTCCTTCAATCCAAATTTCACCGCTGTCAGGACGCTCAAGCCCAATAAGGCTACGCAACACAACCGACTTACCTACGCCTGATCCACCGACGAGGCCCACGCATTCGCCCTGCTCTACCTTGAAGCTGACGTCTTGATGAACCACGCGTCCTTCAAACGACTTTTTGAAATGCTTAACTTCAATCAGAGCCATTGTTCGAATATCCAAAAGAGTTTTGTCAGAAAGTAATCGCCAACCAAAATGCAAATCGATGAGGTCACAACCGACTGGGTCGTGGCGTTGCCCACGCCTTGAGTTCCACCCTTGACGTTTAGGCCAAAGTAACAGGCGGGGAGCGCAATCAGCAGAGCAAAAACGGGAGTCTTTGCAAACCCGGATAGAAAATCCGGCAACCACAAAGTGTCTAAGACTTTCTGAATGTAGAAAATAGGATCCAACCCCAGATCGTTAGCGCCCACAATCAGGCCTCCCAAAATGCCAACGAAGTTCGCCGCAAGCGAGAGAATCGGAATGGCAATCAAACAGCCAAGCACTCGTGGAATTACGATTTTCTTAATCGGAGAGGTTCCCATCGCGCGAATGGCATCGATCTGCTGGGTCACTGTCATCGAACCAATTTCAGAGGTGATTCCAGCGCCCACTCGGGCTGCGAGCATCAAACAGGTAAACACTGGACCCATTTCTCTGACGATCGAGATCGACACAATTTTGGGAATGTAGAGTTTGCCGCCAAATTTTTCTAGCCCCAAACCGAACTGCAGCGCCATCACCATCCCTGTGCTGCCAGCGGTGACCAACACTAGGGGGATCGATCGAATCCCGACCTGATAAATTTGCTCAACGATTAAGCCCGGGTAATGCGGTCGACGAAACATCTCCGACACAACCTGCTTACTGAGGAGAGTCGTGCCTCCCATGAGCTTTAGAAAATCCGGCTGCGTTTTCTTCATGGTGCGCGAAACCCTTGGACGAACCGGTCAAAGTGCGAGTGATCTTGCGCAAACGACTTGGCCACACCAAAATAGCTCAAAATATAAATGCAATTGTTGCGCTTGAACGTCAAAAGATCAATTTTGCTCTGCACGCCATCCACTTTGCCGAGCGCCAATACGCGGCGAGCCTCTCGCCCTTGAAATGAAGTTTTATCAGAATTTTCAATTGTCAGTTCATTTAAGCCGCGCAAGGTCCCTTGCACGATGGTGTCTAACGTCGGATCAGAGGCAGCCTGACACTCTGTGAGAAACGACAGCATATTGCCGTTTTGTGTGTTCTTCCAAGCGGCGTCCACATCCGTACGATCCTCTTTGGCAAAAGGCGATGCGGGATCCTTGTAGGTTACTCCCTCGGCGCGCTTCGCACTAGAGTCTGTACTGAGCTTAACGCTGATGCAGCCACTGGTAAGGGCCAGCGCCAATCCGAAAGTAATTTGTAAACGTAGCGTGTGTCGCATCACAATTGCCCTTTTTGTCGTCACTCAGGTGTAGCTAAAAACTTCAATGGTCAAAAACTTTGGTGCTCGTAAGGGATTGATCGGAATTTTACATCACTCTCCAAAGTCCAAGATGGTCGCGTCATTGATTTGTCGTCACCTCAAGAGAATCTGACGAGATTGCTCTCGACGTTTGTCCTTGTTCTCTCGATAAATAGTCGGAAAGTCAGGGCTTGTCTAGCTGGCATCAAAACTGCTTTGCATCAGAGGTGGAGTCCCTCTACATCCAGGAGTTGGTTTTGACAGGACGTCGAGACAGTCTGACGAAGATCGAGCGCGCAAGGCGTGTGGCTTTAGTGAGATTGAGTCTATTGCTGTGGCTGGTCGTTGGCGCCTTTGGCTCGTGGCAGACTCACGCGCAACAGCTCACTCAGTCCGTGGTGCGCGCGGAGATTTCACATCAGGCTGACACAGCACACTTAGAGTTTAGGGGCCTAAAAACTTGGAACTATGAACTCAAAAAAGACGAGTTGAATCCAAACAAGGTCATTCTAACGATTCCTCCCATCGACGATGCCAGCATCGCCCGACTCCAGGGCTTCTCTGACGCTTTAATCAGCTCCATCAAAGTTTCAAAAGATGGACCAGACAACACATTTGTGGTGCACTTTGACTTGGCCAAGAGCGATGTCGAGTCGTTTGAATACTTAACAGATGATCCTTCAAGCTTGATTGTGGATTTTTACGTTAAGCCAGTCGAGGCTACC
This sequence comes from Bdellovibrionales bacterium, assembly GCA_041739415.1. Lineage (GTDB taxonomy): Bacteria > Bdellovibrionota > Bdellovibrionia > Bdellovibrionales > UBA1609 > JALHOQ01. Next base: position 35,795 of record JBGSNU010000041.1, read on the forward strand.
AAGCCTCAGCAAGCCAGCGAAGCTCCAGCCACACCTGCACCCACCGAAAAATCGGTGAGGACCGCAAAAACAGTGAAGGCCCAGCCCAAGACTGACTCACCAACCACCGGGGCGAATCGCAAGCCGGCAGGAGGCGAGATTTTATCTGTGCCCCAGGCCTCCACCCCAGCAGCAGCAGACAAAGATATTCAAACCAAATTTGGCGTCTTTGATGGCGGAGATGACAACTACGACCGCTTTCGAGTGAAGGGCTATGAAGTCAACGAAGACGCCATCATCTCCTCTAGACAAAATATCTACCTGCCCTTTCCGATTCTAAAAATGCAAGTGAGTCAGTTGGATAAATTGATGCAAGAGCAGCCGGAGTATGTGATTCATCCGCGCGACGACCGCGAAAATAAAGAAGCCCGCCTGCTTATGACTTTGTTCAAACGTGGACGCTACGGTGTGTTCTTAAAAACTTACAATTACTTCGTCAATCAATACCCAGAGACTGAGTACCTTGAGATTCTGAAGTGCATAAAGGCCGGCATTCATTTAGAGCGTTGGAAGGATACGGGCAAGAGCACCGAATTTGACCAGGCCAGGGCCTTGTATGCCCAGTTGGTGCAACGTTATCCTCAGAGTCCTGTGCGCGAGCACAACAATTTGATCTTGGGATTTGCCCTGATGGAGCGAGGCGAAGCCCTAGCCACTCTGCAAACATTTGCAGCATTTATAAAGACCTATCCCACGTCGCCAGAGATTCCCTTAGTTCGCAACGCGATTGCCGAAGCCTATATCATTTTGAAAAAATTCGATGAAGCCACCGGTGAATACAACAATATCATCCAAGACTTCCCGAAAACTCCTTACGCCCAAGAGGCTGTGTATCGATTGGGTGACGTGGCTTTCGCCAAAGGTGAATTCACTCAAGCCGTGCGTCTGTATGAAACCGCAATAAAGAATTTACCAGCGCTCGAGAAGGTCTATCCCAATGCCAACTTCAACATGGCTGAGGCGCGCTTTTGGCAAAAGGATTACCAACCGGCATTGGACAATTACATTCAGTTCTTAAAGCTGTTCCCGGCCCATCAGCATGGTGGCTATGCATTGACTCGAATTGGCGAACTCATGGGCGTGTTGGGCGTCGACCAACGTCGCATTATGGGTGCGTTTCTTGAAAGCTACTTTCGCTTTCCCAATCATGCGGGTGCAAAGGTGGCGCGCATTCGAATGCTAGCACAGCAGATGCGCGGCATGAAAAGTAAGGAGCTAAAAAAAGCAGTCGAGGAGATTAACGGCTATGCTGAAAAGCTCGATTTGCCCGGCATAATTGAGTTTACGACGTTGATGGCTGCAGAAGGGCTATCAAATCGAGGCGAGTACAAGCAAGCAATCGACAATTTAATTGGCTACTATCAGAAAAATCCACCGTCGGCCAACATTGACAGATTTAAAGGTCGAATTCTACGCAACATCGCCACTGAGCTTAAAGAAAACTTTGAACACGGCAAGTTTATGCAGGCCTTGGAATTCTATTCCAAATACTCCAAGTCTTGGTTGAAGCACTCGGATCGAATCGATGTGCCAGTTTTCGTCGCAGGTGCCTATGAGCGCGCCGGCGCCCTATCTGAGGCTGAGTCTATGTATCGTTCGGCATTGATTCGCCGCAAAGCCATAGTTGGTACACAAGTCGAGCGCGAAAAGAAGGTCAGTGAATACCTGCCGTCAGTCGCCAGTTTGAATCTTCGTTTGGCCAGCACATTGGCCGGCGACCGAAAATATATTGAAGCCTATCAACACTTAAGAGACATCGGCCCTGAAGCCGAACTCTCTCCGCCAGAGGTGGTGGAGCGTGTGCAACTCAATGCCTTGATTGCAGAACAGCGCAATGATCACGAGCGGGCTCGCGCAGCCCTGACCGAGCTGACACAAAAGTGGGAGGGCGACCCAGTGTTAGTGGCTCCCGTAAATCTCCAGTTGGCTGAAACTCAGTTGAAGCTGAAGGACTACAAAAAGGCTGAGGCACATGCGGATCGAGTGTTGGCTGCGGATTCAACTGAAGCCCCATTGGAGGCTAAACTTGTCGCGAGCGCAATGAAGGTCAAAGCCGACGCACTCTTAGGACAAAACAAATCGTTGGCCTCAGTCGAAGCCTACCAAAAACTCCTGGAACGCTTTGAAGACAAACTGCCGCTCGGCTCTGAACGCTATAAGGTCGGACAAATTCTCTTTGATCGAGGCGATATCAAAGGAGCACAGGAAACTTGGCAGCGCCTAGCCGGCACGAAAGACGATTTGTTGTGGAAGGTCGGCAAAGAAAAAATTGATCAGAGCAAATTTCAAGATGACTACACCAAATACATCAACCGCATTCCCGCTATGAACAAGGAGTCTAAACCTTGAATATGCAATCTATGGATCCTCGCATGCAGAAAATTTATCAAACCGCTGAGAGCATTGCCACCAGTCGCGCGACGGTGCTGATCACCGGCGAGAGTGGGACTGGCAAAGAGCTCCTGGCTCGATTTATTCACGCCAAGAGTCCACGGGCGCAGCGTCGATTTGTAGCACTCAATTGCGCGGCCATTCCAGAAGGCTTGCTTGAAAGCGAGCTGTTTGGCTTTGAGCGGGGCGCCTTTACGGGGGCGGATCAGCGCAAGGCGGGCAAATTTGAACAAGCCCATGAGAGCACTTTTTTACTAGATGAAATCAGTGAGCTCCCCTTGCAGCTTCAGTCCAAAATTTTACGAGTGCTACAGGAGGGTGAAATTGAGCGGCTAGGGGCCGTAGCACCCACAAAAGTGAATGTGCGATTGATCGCCACCTCCAACCGTTCGCTTGAGAAAATGGTGCAGGCCGGAGAGTTTCGTGAAGATTTATTTTACCGATTGAATGTGATTCCGATGCAAATTCCGCCTCTGCGCACGCGGCCACTGGATGTGGAGAATCTCAGTCTTAGCTTTATCGAAACAAGCTGTCGCGAAAACGGTTTGCCACCGAAAATCCTGAGCAGTGATGCCGTACAAAAGCTCAAACAGTACCAGTGGCCGGGCAATGTGCGTGAGCTGCAAAATGTGATCGAACGCAGCACTTTGCTATGTAATCTACAGGCACTCGCACCCGAGCATATTCTTTTGCCGCAAGTTGAGCTGGCCGAGCCATCAACCCGCAGTGGGCTATCGCCGGGCATGACTGTGGGCCAAGCGGAACGGATGTTGATTGAAAAAACTTTAGAATTTACCAGTCAGAATCGCACGCGTGCCGCAGAAATGTTGGGCATCAGCATACGCACCCTGCGCAACAAATTGAACGAGTACAAAGTAGGGGAGGGGTATGAGCAAAGTCTTTGATCGCACCACGGATGCGCTAGCGGCATCGATTAATTTTCGCAATCTGCGGCACAACGTAACGGCCAGCAATTTGGCCAATGCCGAGACGCCGGGGTACAAAGCCAAAGTTCTTAACTTTGAAGATGCCCTCGCTCGAGCGATTGATCTTGAGGGTTTGAATGCGCAGAACAACATGAGTCCAGACGATTTTGCCATGGGCTCTGGTGCGATTTCCAGAGCGAAGGCCGACATTTATGAAAACCCTGAAGGGGCCGTGCGCAATGATGGCAACTCGGTCGATATGGAAGTGGAGATGGCCAACTTGCAAGAGAACTCCATTCTCTACAAAGCAGCTCTGCAGCTGATCAATAAAAAGCTCGGCTCCCTCCGCTATGCCGCAACGGATGGAGGTCGATAATGTCATCTGACTTTGCAACATCTCTGCGGGTGTCCTCGAGTGGCCTCTCCGCGCAGCGGCAGCGGATGAACACGATCTCCAGCAACATCGCCAACATCAACACCACTCGCACGCCAGAGGGTGGACCGTATCGTCGCAAAGATGTGGTGTTTGAGTCGATGCCGGAGGCACGCAATTTTGGTGAGCTCGTGACGATGCCTCCAAATGACAACATTCAACGCGTGCAAGTGACGGATATCCATGTGGATCAAACCGCGGTGGAGCCCCGCTACGAGCCGGATCATCCAGATGCAGGCCCTGACGGATATGTGCTCTACCCCAAAATCAATTTGATGGAAGAGATGGCCAATATGATTCAAGCCACGCGCAGCTACGAGGCCAACGTCTCGGCGATTCAGGCCAGCAAGGACATGGCCCTAGGAGCATTGGAAATAGGCCGCTAGATCGGGTCCGGATATGAGCCTGTGGAGGAATTTTCCTCCTGCTAGGCAAATTGGTTCTGGTACTCTTAAAGAATGAGGGAATAACCATGGATGGTTTGACGATCTCGACAGGCAACGCACTGGTGGATAGGGGCACGACGCTCAAGGAAATCCGTGACTTCAAACTCAACGTGCCTAGCCCGCAAATGGGCGACAAGACAGGTGCGCCCTCATTCGCCGACACACTTAAAGCGGCCGTGCAAAACGTCAACGAGGCGCAAAAGACCGCCGACGTGAAAATGCAAGAGCTGGCGACGGGCAAAAATCACAATATTCCAGAAGTGATGATTGCAGCTGAGAAGGCCGACATCTCAATGAAGTTGATGGTGCAGGTGCGAAACAAGATCATTGATGCCTACCACGAAATTATGAAAATGCAGGTGTAAGTTTAGATGAATAAATTGTTTAGCCATTTGCTTGTTCAGTTTCGGCAGTTTTACAAAAGCTTAACGCCCGTTAAGCGTTTGTCGATCACTGGTGCGGCTGCCATTGGTGTGATCACGCTTGGTATTTTGACGGTGATGATGTCGGGTGCCAACTACGTGCCGTTGTTTACTAACGTGCCGGCATCTCAGCTGCCTCAGGTCGTGGATCAATTGCAGCGCAAAAGTATTCCGTTTCGGCTGAGTGACAGTGGTACGACCGTGCTCATTGCCAAAGAGTTATTGCACTCAACTCAAATGGCCATCATGACGGAGATGGGCGGCAGCAACGTCGGCAACATCGGGCTTGAACTCTTTGACAAGCAAGATTTTGGCGCGACTTCCTACTCGCAGAAAATCAATTATCAACGCGCGCTACAGGGCGAGCTCATGCGCTCGATCAACACCCTGAGTGCAGTCAAGCAAAGCAAAGTCATCCTAGCTATTCCCCAGCAGCGCACCTTTTTAGAAGAGGGCGGGCAGCCGTCGGCGTCTGTGGTGTTGGAGTTTAATCCTGGCAAGTCCTTGTCGCCTGATCAAGTGCGAGGGATCACCTTTTTGGTGGCCAGCGGTGTAGAAAATTTGGAGCCTGAGCGAGTGACCGTCGTCGATAGCCGCGGCAAGGTTTTGTCAAAGCACAACAGTGGTGAATCCGGCATCAGCGGCGAGCTGATGGAGATCAAACAAAAGGTTGAAGAGAAGTTTGAAGACCGCATTGAAGCCGTGGTGGCCAAAGTTGTTGGAGCGGGAAAGGTCATCGCTCGAGTCGATGCCTCTCTAAATCCTCGCTCCACCACTATGACTGAAGAAGAAGTAAACGCCGACGGCACAGCCCTCAAGGCCCAGCAGTCCGAAGAGGAAATGCTAGATGGTGCGCGCACCAACCCCACGGGGGTTCCGGGCGCGCGGGCCAATCTCCCAGGTGCAGAAGACACGGGCACTGTAGGTTTTAAGCAAAACGTTCGTAAAGAACTGAAGCAGCAGAGTTTTGAAGTTCCAAAAACAGTACGCAACGTCAAAGAGTCTGCGGGAACACTCGAGCGTCTATCTGTCGCCGTATTGGTGGATGGCGTGATAAAAATGGAGAAAGACAAAGACGGCAATGTCACTGAGCAATGGACGCCTCGGTCAGACGAAGAGATGCGTAAGCTCGAGCAAGTGATCAAAGGAACCATCGGCTTCAATGCCAGCCGTGGAGACACAGTCACCGTACAAAATATCGCCTTTCAAAAAGAGGACTTCTCTGAAGCTGAACGTCTGTTGACGACACTCGAGCGAAAGAAACTGGTGCAGTCACTAATCAAGTGGTTGGTACTGAGCTTAGTCGTGGCCCTGTTCTTCTTTTTGGTGGTGCGTCCCTTCATGCGTTGGATCACCGATAGTTTTCAAGACACCGTTGAAGACATGTTGCCAAAGACCATTGAAGAGTTGGAAGAGCTTCAATCCGTCGACAGCAGTCTGCCAGGGATGAGCGGCGCCCTACCCGTGTTGGAAGCGTCGCTTGATCCGGACAAAGCCGAGAGCGAACTCCTAAAAGAGCGCATTATGAATTTGATGGAAATTGACTCCGAGAAGGCAGCCGGCGCATTCAGTTTGTGGTTGTCTAGGAAGGACGCATGAACGTCGTAAAGCTCAATCGATTGGAAAATATTAAGTATGAGGATCTGCGCGGCTTTGAGAAAGCGGCGATTCTGATAAATTACCTCGGCGCTGAGGCGGCCAAGCGGTTGTTCAAGTTTGTCGATGATGGCGACGTTCGTAAACTGTTAGGGGTGATGCAAAAATATCGGATCGTGCCCGTGCATGTGACCAAGCGAGTGCTAGAGGAGTACTATGAACTCGTTAGCGAATCGAGTGATTACATCTTTTCAGACACCGTAACGAACAAAGACGTGATCGTCGATGCGGTCGGAGAAGAGCGCGCGCGCGGAATTTTGGGTCACTTGTCTGCGGCATCGCCTGCCGCTCGAAACCTTGAAAGTCTTGAGCTGGTCGATGCCAAATCTCTGTCGAATTTTCTAATCAATGAGCATCCGCAAACCATCGCCGTGATTTTAGCGCATCTCGAGCCTGAGAAAAAAGGTGAGGTGCTCAAACGCTTACCCGAGTCTTTGCAGGCTGAGGTGGTGCTGCGGTTGAGCAATTTAGACCATGTCGCGCCCGAGTTGATTGCCGAAGTTGACCGCGTGTTGAAACAAGAGCTTTCCACACTTGGGACCGTCGAGCAGGCTTCACTTGGTGGTGTTCAGCCTGTCGCCGAGATGTTGAACGTCATGGATAAGAACACTGAAACTGCCATCATGTCTCGCATCGAAGAGAAGGATCCGATTTTGGCAGAGGAGATTCGCAAGCTCATGTTTGTTTTTGAGGACATTGCGAAAATTGACGACAAAGGGATTCAAACGCTTCTCAAAGAAGTTCCAAATGACAAGTTGCTGTTGGCGCTTAAGACTGCCAATGAGGAAATTCGTAGTAAGATCTTTAAGAACATTTCTCAACGTGCGGCCAAGTTGCTGCAGGATGATCTGGGCAACATGGGGCCAGCTCGCTTGAGTGATGTTGAAACGGCGCAAGTGGAGATTGTGAATGTGGCGCGACGACTCGAGCAAGAAGGCAAAATCTTGATTGCTCGCGGTGGATCTGAGGACGCACTGGTTTAAGACTTGCTGTAACTAAAGGATTCAGTCGATGGCATTAGAAAAACCCATTATCAAGTCCTCTCTGGCGGCGAAGTCGACGTTTGACTACATGCCGCGAGAACTGGGACAAGAGCCCTCGAGGGTGGCGAAGTCCTTTGTGGATGAAGATGCCTTTCGGTCCGCCGATTTTAAGATTTCTGAGCTCATCGCCAATCAAGTTGGCATCAGTCGACTTGAGAGTGATGCCCATCAAGACAAGATCAACATGCAGGTGCTTGAGAAGCTCAAAGAGGTGCAAGAGCAGGCCTACCGGGAGGGCCACGAGCTAGGCCTCATCGAGGGGACTGAGAAGGCGTTTCAAGAGGCTAAGCTTGAGCTCACCCAGCGTTTGTCATCAATGGAGAGCTTACTTCAGCGCATGGAGCAGTTGAAGAATCGGCTGCTGATAGACAATGAGGCCACACTTATCCAATTGGTTTTTCACACGGCTAAAAAAATGGCCTTGCGCGACCTAAAGGACAATCCCGAGGCCGTTCAGCACATCTTGAAAGATGTGGTTGGGGAGATCCAAGAGAATGAGCGGGTGACGGTTCGACTGTCTCCAGACGATCTGCAGTTCTTGGAGTCCTTACAAGAGAAGAGTGGACAAAAAATCGAGTCGCTGCAGAGAGTGAAGTTTGTTGCCGAGGAGAGCATCACCTCAGGTGGCTGTAAAATTGAAACTGATTATGGCAGTGTCGATGCCACCGTCGAAGAGCGAGTGGAGCGAACCTGGCAAACGTTATTGTCGCGCACGCCCCACCAAACGCCTGAGGGCACAGGCTAACTCATGGAGACACTTAATTTAGTCAAATATGAACGGGCCTTAGACAACGCCCAACTCACTAGAGACATCGGCAAGGTGACTCAAGTGACTGGCTTTTTAATCAGTGGCTACATTCCCGAAGTCTCCATCGGTACAATTTGCGAAATATTTCCGAACTCGGGTGCCGCCAGCTTTCATGCAGAGGTGGTGGGCTTTCGCGATCGCACAGTGCTCCTGATGCCGCTAGGTGAAATGCGTGGCCTGGGGCTCGGTTCGACTATTCTCGTGCGAAAACATATGGCATCCATTGCCGTGGGAGAAGGGCTGTTGGGTCGAGTCATCAACGGCATGGGCGAACCCATTGATGGAAAAGGTGACCTATATTTGAACGAAGAGGTTCCACTCTACGGCGATGCCGGCAACCCCCTCGATCGGCCACCCATTGCAGAGCCACTAGCTCTTGGGGTGCGAGCGATTGACTCCATGATCACTTTGGGCCGCGGCCAGCGGGTGGGGATCATGGCGGGATCTGGTGTGGGAAAATCAGTCTTGATGGGTATGATGGCCCGCAACTCCGATGCAGATATCAATGTGATCGCCATGGTGGGAGAGCGGGGCCGTGAGGTCCGAGAATTTATTGAACACACTCTTGGCGAAGAGGGACTTAAACGTTCTGTTGTAATTGCGGCAACGAGTGATCAAAGCGCACTGATGCGGACGCGCGCGGCCTTTGTTGCAACGACTGTGGCCGAATACTTTTGTCAAAACAATCGCAATGTTCTGCTCATAATGGATTCGGTCACGCGATTTGCGATGGCACAGCGAGAAATTGGTCTCAACATTGGCGAGCCACCAGCTACGAAGGGCTACACGCCGAGCGTCTTTGCACTTTTGCCGAAGTTGTTAGAGCGCGCCGGAAACTTTGAGGGCCGAGGCAGCATCACGGGTCTATATACAGTTTTAGTTGAAGGCGATGACATGAATGACCCGATCGGAGACTCGGTGCGCTCTATCGTCGACGGTCACATTGTCTTGTCACGGCAACTGGCGCACAAAGGGCATTTTCCCGCAGTGGATGTGTTGCAGAGCACCTCACGGGTCATGCGAGCTGTCGTTACGCCTGAGCACTATCAGCAATCAATGCGGATTCGAGAACTGATGGCGGTGTATCGAGAGGCTGAAGATCTGATCAATATCGGGGCTTATAAATCCGGCTCCAACGCTAGGATTGATCAAGCGATCAAGATGGAAGGCGCCATCGAGCAGATGCTCAGGCAAGTGGTCGAGGAGTCATCGACCTTCGCCGACAGTGAGCGCATCTTGATGGGACTGGGCTAAGGCATGGGCTTTAAGTTCAATCTAGAGGCCGTTCTCAAATATCGAGGTCGCATCGAGGAGGCCGCCCAGCGTGAGTTTGCGGAGGCACAGGCGCGGGTGGATGCAGTGTTGCGCGAGCTTGAGGCCATGTACACGCGCATAGATGAGGTGCGTGAGGAAATCTCGGGCACTCAAAAAGACGGCTCGGCCAAAGATCTAGAGAGCGTGCGACAGATGGAAGACTTTCTAATTGGGCATAAAATTAGAATCGAACACAAGCGGCAAGACGCGCGCGAGCTCTTGCTGGTGGCAGAGCAAAAGCAAGAGGAGCTCATTAAAGCAGCGCAAGAGCGTAAAATTCTGGTGAAGCTCAAAGACAAGCGGCTGGTGGAGTATCGAGCGTGGCTCAATCAAATTGAAGTCAAACTGGCAGATGATCAAACGACAATGACTCGCGCGCGAGTTCAACGTGGTTAAATTCAATAAAGGTAGAGTATGAAGCAAAATGGCTATAAGCAATTTTTTAAAAAAGCCCAAGAGGCAAGAGTCGAGCGTCAGGCGCCCTCACCTCGGCCGGCAAAAGTTGAGTCCCGCCCGGCGGCACTGAAAAAGCGCCGTAAGCCCGCTCGCACGCCATGGGGTGCGGTTGTCGGGTTGTGTGTGACTTTGGTCCTCGCCATTTCTTATCTCCTTGAGCCAGCAGCTTTTGAATCCATTTTCAGTCGAATTGAAATCTCGGCTTTCGGTGCGGCTGAAGCAGCCGGTGGAGCGGCAGAAAAGTCCAAGTCGCCCCAAGAGCCTTCGGTAAAATCTGCCGAGGCCGCCGTTGCGACTGCAAAATCTTCCGCCAATCAAACGGAGGGTCGTGTTTCAGAAGATCTCAGTCATTACGAAAAGTTGCGCCAACGTAAAGACGAGTTAGATGCACGTGAGAAGGAGCTGGTCGAGTTGGAAGAAGAATTGCAAAGGCAGAAGGTGGAGCTCGATAAGCGCATACAACAGCTCGAGGCCACACGCAGTCAAATTGCCCAGACTCTGCAAGATAGAGTCGAGGTCGATCAGGAGAAGGTGAACAAGTTGGTTGAACTTTACTCGAGCATGAAGCCCAAACAAGCGGCCGATGTGATCGGCACTTTGAATGAGGATTTGGCCGTGGAAATTTTAGCAAAGATGAAAAAGAAGAACGCGGCTGAAGTTATGAACTTGCTCTCGCCAGAGAAGTCGCGTGTTTTGAGCGAAAAATATATGGGATACCGAAAACTCGCGGCTGAGCCCAAAGGAACCTAACTCAATGAATTTGTCTGGACTCAACATTTTTACCCCTGCAAGTCCGGCACCTGTTGCCGCTCAGGGGCGTGTTGCGTCGAGCAGTTCCGCCGGTGAGGGGCCGGCGGCAAAACCTTTTGAAGCGGAACTGACAGAGTCTATGCCCAACTCGGGCCGAATGCCGGGTCTGAATGGCGGCATGAAAACTCCCGATCGTGCGGGGCCAATTCCGACCAAAGGTCCCGTCAGCGCGCCTGTTCAAAGCCAGGGCAAAGCAAAAACCGGTGAGCCATTGGTGATAGAGGATTCTGCCAACTCTCTCACAAGACGAGTGGTGTGGAACGACTTTCTCAGAAAAATGAACGATCTTGGAGTCTCAGCTGATGATGTGATGACGGCATTCGCGTCTCTATCTGAAGAGGAACTAAAGGCGCCGCCCGAAGACACTGTCGCTCAAATGGTGAATGTGCTCGGCCTGAATGTTGGCTTAACAGAGAAAGACACGAGTCTCGCCAAGCAAGCATTTACTGACCTCATCAGCAAAACTAAATCTAAGACGTTTGGCGAAGAGTTTGATATCGCAAAAAAGCAAGCGAGCCTCTCCGTGCTGACGCAACGAAGTTTGCAGCAAAAAGCCATGGTGAACTCGCTGAACAATTTGGAACGCAATTTCTTCATGCAGAAGTTGCAAGGGCCTACCGCTGCACCGTTAGCTGAAGTGCCGATGACGGCAGTGCCTGCATCCCAACCCCATGCAGTTGCCAATGACGGACGCACCAGTGACTCACTCGAGTTTGCGCCTATGAGTGCGACACCAGCCATGTCGTTGGACTCAGCCTTGGCTCCAGGTTTGTCCGTACCTAGTCCCACAACTATGACCGCACCTGCGACTGCCGCCGCCAACGTCACTGCGGCTGCCACTGCGGCAAGTGCAGCACCATCAATGCCCCCCACGGCGCAGCCGGCTCCCGCAAACTTAGATCTACTCGCGGCGCAAATGACTCCCGTCGTGACCCCACAGACATTAAGCACAGCGAGCCCAAGCCCCGTAGCACCCGTGATTCAAGCGCCCATGCCAAAAGTGAGTTCGAGCGTAGGCACTACGGCTCTTGCTGCCGGTGGAATCGGCGCAGGCTTATTGAGTGCGGTGGTTGGAGGCAGTGAAAGAAATGCTGAAACCTCCAGCGATGATTCGGGCAAAGAGTTGGAGAACGGCCAATATGTTCCAGCGGGATTAGTCGCCGACGCTACCATTCCAACGAGTGATCCCACCTCGATTTCAGAATTTCAGAACCGGTTAGATTCATTTGGCATGCCAACGCCTATGTCAGCCGATGAAGCCATTCAGCAAGCACAAGTCATGATTCGCGACGGCGGCGGCGAGATGAAAGTCACGCTTACGCCTGAAGGTATGGGCGAAATTGCCATGCGTGTTCAAGTTGAGAATGGCAAAGTCAGTGTGCATATGATCACTGAAAATCCTGAGGCCAAAAAGTTGCTCGAACAGTCCATGAGCGAACTTCAGTCGGGACTCACTCAAAGCAATTTGCAGGTGGATACAATTAAAGTCGATACGGCTTCGAATCTAGGGCGCCAATTGGAGCAGCAGTACGATGAGGCCCAGCGCCAAATGGCACAGCAGAACCTTGAGCAGTTTCGACAGGACCAACAGGGCTGGCGGCGCAGTTTCTTTGATGTCCCAGGTGCCAAGCCCTATCGCAGTCAAGCCGAAGCCCCCCGCGATATCAATGCTCCGACGGACTCCAATGAAGCCAAACGAGCCAGCTCACGCCGGCTGAATTTGGTGGCCTAATATGTTGAACACAAAGCGAGTGATCACACGATGATGGATATTAAAGGCGGAACACAAACTTGGTCGAGCGCGCCGCAACGAACGGATTTTAAATCTGATGGCGCGCAGACAGTTAGCGCGACAGACAAGCAAAAGTTTTTTGACAACGAAGCGCTTGGGGACACGTTAAACAAAGTGGCCGATCCAAATTACGTGGCTAACGAAAAGGCTCAGCGCAAAGTCGGGAACAATGATTTGGGTAAAGATGCGTTTATGACCTTGCTTTTAACCCAGATGAAAAATCAAGACCCCACTAGCCCGCTCAAAAGTCATGAGATGGCAGCGCAGTTGGCGCAATTCACCTCCCTAGAAAAGCTAAATAATATTAATGATGGAATCGGCGATCTTCGAAAAGACCAATTGCCCGGTCACAACTTTCAAGCCTTGAACATGATTGGCAAAGTTGTGAACATGGACAACTCAAAAATCGCGCGTACCGATGACCAAGACTCACACGAGCTACGCTTCAACTTGGCAACTGATGCACAGAAGGCCAACATTGAAATTCGCGATCCTGCGGGTAATCCCATCCGCAAACTTGAAATGCGCAATCTTAAATCGGGTGTCAACACGCTAAGTTGGAATGGCAAGACTGAAGAAGGTGCGGGCGCACCAGTCGGTGATTACACAATGCACGTCGAAGCCGTGGGCTCGAACGGCAAAAAGCTACATGTCGAAACAAAGGCCGAAGGCAAAATCACTGGCGTCAATTTTACCGCACAAGGACCGCAGCTCCTCATGGGCAAGCGCATTCTGAGCATGGCCGATGTTAAATCTATTTCTGATCCTTCGATGGAAGCGCAGCCGGCTGCAAACGTAGTGACCCCCGTTGAACCTGCGGCTGAAACAGCCAAGGTGGCACCAGCAGACGCTTCTAAAAATAGCGGCAAGAAGCCCGCTCCGGTGGCTGCAGGCAACCTCAATGATCTGGCTATGACCCAAGGTCTTATAAACAAACTAAATAAAGAAGGCGCTAAAGCTGGAATGGATGCAGGCCTATGAAGAATATGTCTGCAGCGGCTCCTTCAGTGAACACGCGCGTTGGCACTTTGGATCGTGCCAATCCGGCGACGCCTCCAGGAAGCAATCGTCCTGGGAGTGGAACCGAGTTCTTGAGTCAGTTGCAAGCTTTGCAAAGTCTCTCAAACGCAGCCGTTGCGCCTCAACCGCGCTCCAGTTCTGCGGGGGCACCTGGCGCCTTGAGATTTTCAAATCATGCCATTGATCGAATGCAATCGCGAGGCATCGCGTTTTCACCCGATCAAATGGCAAAGATTCAGAGCGCGGTAGAAAAAGCGGCGAGCAAAGGGGCAAAAGACACGCTCCTGCTCACCGATGATTCCGCGCTCATTGTGAGTGTGAAGGACAAAATGGTGGTAACGGTAATGGATAAGGCCTCTCTCAAGGAGAACGTCTTCACCAATATTGATTCGACCGTGATGATCTGAGTTAGAAGAAAATATGGGGCTGGTCCTCTTTGAGGGGGCCCTTTGTGATAACAATTTCCGCGTTCTGGCTGAACGCGGGTTATAAGACACGGAGGTCTTAAAATGGGAGTTCTTTCCTCACTGTACACCGGTGTGTCCGGTTTAGCTGCGCAAGGTGAAGCATTAGGCGTCATCGGCGATAACATTGCCAACGCGAACACGGTCGGATTCAAAGCTTCGCGCGCCGAGTTCCAAGACATAGTCGCAAAAAGTCTTAAAGGTATTCTGGGAGGTAACCAGATCGGCCGCGGGACGAAAATTGGGGCTGTTAACCCCATCCTCTCCCAAGGTAACGTCGATGCCACTGAGAAGACGACAGATCTTGCCATTGCAGGTGACGGCTACTTCACCCTCAAAGGGTCAGATGGCGAGTCCTTCACGCGCGACGGCTCGTTCAAGTTCGACAAAGAAGGCTACCTAGTCACCAACGACTATCAGCGAGTTCAAGGTTTTCAGGCCGATGAAAAAGGCACCATCATAAACAAGCTTGGTGATATTCGGTTCCCCCGCGCTCTGACACCTGCCAAGCCCACTCAAAAAATCAGCTTGGATTTGAACTTAGACTCTCGCACACAGAACGTAAAAGTCTTTGATCCCAAGAACCCCTACGATAGCTCGCACTATTCTACAGGTCTTGAGATGTATGATTCTCAAGGTAATAAACATTTGGTAAACATGTTCTTCACCAAGACGGCAGATCGCACGTGGAGTTACACGGGAATGGTGGATGGCAAAGAAATCACCGGCGCAAAAGATGATGAAATGGCTCAGGTGTGCTCCGGCCAAGTGACATTCACGCCAGAGGGTAAGTTGGACACAGAGACGCAGACTCTCTCCGCCTTCAACTTTCGCGGCGGCGCCCAGCAGAACCAGCAGATCAAAATCGATTTTGGAGATTCGATCACGACGGACAAAGGCACCGGCCTAAATGGCTCTAAGCAGTATGGTAAAGAGTCAGACTTGATCTCATGGAATCAAGACGGAAGCGCCGCGGGCACGATCAACAATTTGTCCTTCAATGATGAAGGGATATTGACCGCGCTTTACTCAAACGGAGAAACTTCCGATATCGCTCAGATTGGTCTAGCCAAATTCGAAAACGCCGAGGCTATGTTTAAAGTGGGTAACAACCGATTGAAAGAGGCGCGTGACTCGGGCGCACCCGCAATTGGCGCGCCTCAACGAGCAGGTCGTGGTAAGATTTTTGCCAAATCCCTTGAGCGATCAACGGTGGATTTGGCGATGGAGTTCGTGAACTTGATTCAGAATCAGCGGGGCTTTCAGGCCAACGCCAAGACCATCACGACCACAGATGAATTGCTGGCCGAAGTCATCAACCTGAAGAGATAGTTAGTATAAATTATATTTAGGTGGAGAGGGTGGCAAAATTTGAGACATCGCCGGCACGGCGATAACGGATTTGAGGGATTTTTTCTCTTCCCCCTCCACCCACGCAAGATATCGGTCGACCATGGTGATGCGCTTAGGTTTTTTAGTTTTTCTGGTCGGAAGTGCCGC
>JBGSNU010000042.1:0-15014 GCA_041739415.1 Bdellovibrionales bacterium
GCGGCACTTCCGACCAGAAAAACTAAAAAACCTAAGCGCATCACCATGGTCGACCGATATCTTGCGTGGGTGGAGGGGGAAGAGAAAAAATCCCTCAAATCCGTTATCGCCGTGCCGGCGATGTCTCAAATTTTGCCACCCCCGAATACGAAGGTCGAATACCGCAGCGAATAGCTCCGCATAATAGACAGTCATTTGAACTCGCCCATTCTCTACAGTGCTAACATTCTCCCGTTTAAGTCCGGTGAGTTGGCAAATCTCTTCTTGAGTGAAATTAAACCGTTCGCGAGCCTGCACGAAAGAGGTCGCCTGATGTTAACCAAACGTGGAGTGGAGTTACCTACGGCGCCAGCGCTTGGGGTCTCGTTTAGCATGAAAAACCG
Organism: Bdellovibrionales bacterium; assembly: GCA_041739415.1. Classification (GTDB taxonomy): domain Bacteria; phylum Bdellovibrionota; class Bdellovibrionia; order Bdellovibrionales; family UBA1609; genus JALHOQ01. Next base: position 384 of record JBGSNU010000042.1, read on the forward strand.
CAACAACTACGATCGTTTGCTCTGAAACCGTATAGAAAATTCCATAGGGGAATCTCCTCAAAAGAGCTCTTCTCACCTTGCGATAAACCGTTTGGAATGCTTTGGGATTTCTTTTCACCTGATTGATTGCTGCTTCGACACAAAGTAAAAAGTCTTCGCCTAGCCCCTGACTTTGAGTTTCATACCAGTCATAGGCGTCGTGTAAGTCCGCCTCGGCCTCACGCCGGAACAAAATTTGAACGCTCATTTTTTCGGCTTTTGAATGCGGCCTTTGACTTTTTTCCATTCCGATAACTCAACGCCTACTGCGGGTTCACTCAGACGATGGTCGAGCTCTTCCTTTTGGGCTTTAGTAGTCAGAACAGAATCGGGCTCGTCAGCGATACTATCCCAGATCGCCTCCACGACCAAAATTCGTTCTGGAATACTCAACTCAAGTACCTTGTCCACCGAACGCTTTTTTCTAGCTCCCATACGTACTCCCTCATCGGTCAACTTAGATCACTTCGAAATGTTTGGCCAGTATCCCTCTGACTTAATCTTACCATTACAGCCATTGACCGTAACCGAACGATTTTGAATGCCGCCATGCACCCCCTAACCTAGAAAATCCGCCTCTGGAAATTTACGTGAAATTAAGTAGTTAGGATTGGTAAACGCATCAGCTTGAGGGGCTGACGCGCGGGAGGGCGCGAGCCACCAGGCGAGTCCGTGAGGATGGCCGTCACGATGGCGGCCGCAACTCCAGTCCTGGGGACCAAAATCGCTATTGCGATTTCGGACCGGATCTAGATCAGAAACGATTTTGATGCTCTGGGCATTTTGTAGACAGTTGTTCCGCTTGCAACTTAGTTAAACGCGGATCACTCCAAGACACCATAAAGACTTTTTGACGACGAATTCCGACCAGAACTCCCCGTTTACGGTCTACCTTGAATTTAGTATCCCAATGTCGATCGCATGAATTGAACTCTTCAAAATCAGCAGAAGGAAAAATACGACTTTTCAAATAAACAAAATCTTCTTCTGGCTGCTTATCGGAAATCCAAACTAACCGACGCGAAATTAAACCTGACTCAGGATCGATACTAACTGAACCCAATGGAGATCCATCCGGTCTTAAATAAGACCAAGTCTCATACCTTATGGCATTAAAATATTCAGTCGATTTACTCTGGGGAGGTCCCAGTTTTGCAACCACCGCGGATTTCGAGTCGCCCAATGAAACCGCTGAAAGCCGATCCAACGTTTCCTGAGATCCTTCACCCGATAACTTAGGTTGAGAAGCACAGGCCACCAAAATGAAGAAAAAGACAAATATGAGGCAATGGCTATTTAGCATCTGCGCACTCCTTTTCTAATTGTAAAAGTGCTCGCATATTTTTCTCGATCCATCCTAAAATCTCAGGCGACTGAGTCCTCAAGGTTGACCGTTCAAATAAATAGAACTCGATATTGTTTGCAAAGTCCTCTTCTGCGGATGACTTGCCATCGGATTCGACGAAGCCGCCCTTGCGGCGCGTACGTGTGCCCCATCCATTAGCTTGCTTATACTCTTTAAATTGATGGGCCCATTCGTTTTCGATAAGAAAATGCGAAAGCTCATGAGCTAAAATTCGTGGGATTTCTCCGGGCTTCCCAAATGCGCTTGGGAAGAGAATCAAATATTCGTCAGAACTGACCGCGGGACTATAACCAGTAATTATACCGCCCTCACCACTCGCTTTTACAATCGCTTTCATTTTAGCGGGGCGAAAGGCTTTTGGCATTCGCGACAAGGCCCTGGCCACAATTCGCCGATCTTCTGAAGCCAAATGGGAAAATGGTTCAGCAGATGCCTTTAATCTTTTCATCCAAAATGAATCAAGCTTACAAGGTGCATCGGCTTTCTCCGGGACGCACATACCCCGGCAATACGGAGTGCAATAAGACTCCTTGTTAGCTTCTGCGACCTTATCTGCAGCTTTAGTACAATCGGCTTCGCAACCAACTGAACCAAGTTTTAGGTTGAGCTTCTCAAACCACTCATCACAAGAAGTAGCGATAGCGGAAGAATGGAAGGCATAAATGCCCAGAAGGGTTGCAATTAAATGCACTTTGCCTTGAGATTGAATTGCACCCATTGGCACATTCAATCAGTTCATGCAGGATATGGTCAATTTCCCGTTTAGACTCTGGACCCATTATCGCGACCACTCAGTTACGATCTGGCTCTGGTTTAACGCCCGCACAATTTTCTATTGGATATGTTTGTCCAAATGACTGGCTTGAATCACGCATCAATCCCGCTCGGCTCTTCCGGCGCTCTGTTGAAAAAAGAATGGAGCGCCGCGACCTCGGCGCCGGGGAAATGGTGCTTTTGAGTTTTGAAATGTAAAAGGAGACTGGCCAATCTTTGTGAGGGATGGACAATTTTAAACAGGGTCTTGAGACAGCCGAAAGGAACAAATCCGGATAGACTTTCAGATTGGATCACGGCGCAGCGCGGGAGTCATCTGAACCCAGAGAAGTTCACTAAAGTAGGCATTCTGGCAGAAATACAGTAAGTTGGTGTAGATTGGAGGCTCAGTGATTAGTGAAAAACATCTAGAAATCATTTCTGGTCCGAATGGAAGTGGAAAGACCACTTTTGCTGAGTCCTATCTATTTGGGGCCCAACGAAAAAAAGTGTTTTTAAACCCTGACTTAATTGCATCAGGAATAGCGCCCGGGGATATCGCAAATGCGTCCTTCCAAGCAGGGCGAGTGCTTATTCATGAGGTCACTTCCCGTCTGGAGAGAAATGAAAGCTTCGCCTTTGAATCGACACTCTCTGGCCTTATGTGGGCCAAATTTTTGAAGCAAGCTAAAATTCAAAACTATCGCATCACAATTTATTTTCTTTTCTTGCAGCGAGTGAGTCAAAATTTAGAACGGATAAGAGCTCGCGTTGCAATTGGAGGACACAATATTCCTAAAAAATCCGTATTGCGCCGCCACTCAAGATGCTTCCAGAATTTTTGGAACATCTATCGGCCTTACGCGGACAACTGGTTTATCTTTGATAATTCGCTAACTAAACCCACCCTGTTGCTATCGAGCGATCAATATTCAAAGCTAAACCAAGATGACAAAGATCAAATTGGCTCCGAATTTGAAAAAGGAATGTTTCGTGGCATCGAGCGAAAATAGAAAAATTCTGAGAAATATCGCCAAGGCGATTGAACTCTTTCCGGAAATAGTGGCAAAAAAGAAGCGTGCCTATAAATATAAAAAGGCTATACTAAAACGCTTTGCCCCTCTCAGTCAGAAACTTGCGAAAATGGAGTCTCAACGGACTTTAAACAGATCCCACCCATGGCGCATTTGTCCTCTAGGACAGCACTGGGTTTCCTCTCACCCCCTTCACATACCGGTCAGCAACAAAAACCCAATGGGTGTAACTCTTCGAGACGGGCACTGTCGCACGAACCCTTCAAAAAAAGATCAGCTCTACACTGATGAAATCCAAAAAATGGCTATCGAATACTTCGCTCAAGTTAAACATCTGCCTAAACCGAATCTCCTTGGTCGACCAAATGGAAATAAGTTTGACCTGCTCATTGCGGGATGGACGCAGTATTGGAACGAAGTGTTTCAACCTGCTACGCCCCTCCCACCTAATTTGGTAAAGGCACTCATCAGCACGGAATCCGATTTTAAGGTTACGGCTAAAGTCTTGGCTTCTGAGAAAAACTGGGCTCGCGGCCTCATGCAAGTCACTGACCAAACCCTCAGTATTCTAAAAGATGAAAAAGGTGAACTTAAAGACTATCTGGTAAATGTTGACCAGGGAGATATTCATGATCCAAATCTAAACATAGCTGCAGGCATCAGGTGGCTATTTCATAAAAAATTTCTTCTAGAAAAACGAAAAAAACGAGAAGTCACTTGGGAGGAAGCTGTAATGGAATATAAGGCCTACACCAATGATCTGAAAAAGGGGCAATTGAGCGCCGTACGTCAGTGGAAAAAATTTTTGAAACGATATGAGAGCTTAGAACGTGAATAAATTGGTACTCTCAGTAAAAAGTATTTTGGTTTTCGCATCGACGGTTTGCTTAAGCCACACGGTATCTCAATCTGCAGGAGTGATCAATAACCACCACGGGATTTTAACAGACGAGGACATAAAAATGGCCTCGGAAAACTCATTCCCCGCGACTCCATTTAATGGTCAAAATCCTTTTTTTCCATATTGGCAGTGCTTTGACAAAAAACACCTTTATTTTAAATGCAGTTATAACAAGCCGTTGTCAAAGGTTGGTTCTGCCTTGAGCATTCAGATTGAGACCACGTTTGAGAATCATATTTATTCACACTCACATGCAATTTCAGGAGAGGTCTGCAACGAGATGCGAGCACGTTTAATCAAACTCTTGAAGAATCAAAGATATTTTTGTGTCAATGGAACAAATGATTCTGTAGAGTCAGCTGCCAAGAAGAAGATTTACTTTTGGTCTTTGTACCGTTTAAAAACAAAACTTGGCTACGTTCATTATTTTCAACACTAAAGTTCCCTGCAAATAAAATTAGGATAGTTTAAGGCGAGAGCTTCAAAGGGAAGTCAGCGCACCCAGGGTTTTTCGCACAGAACTTCTGTCTTCTGGTGCAAGCTAATAGATTTGCGTGGTACCTTTGTCGGTAGTTTTCGTGCTCGGAAGAGTCCGCCTCTACCGCCCCGTAGGTAATCACTCATTGCCAAACGGAGATGGCGCGCTGCAGAACCGATATCGGGGAACCGTCGCCGGGTCGCGTTTTCTGCAGGTCCTTTCGCTAAAAAGCCGGAGTCTTGCCAAAATTCGCCTTGAAAGTTCTGGATAGAACCGTGGGCTGAGTCTTCAGTTTTGCGGCGATCGTTTTAAACCTAGCGATGCGGATTCTAGGTTTATTTACTCCGCTAAGTGTTCTCGAAGGCGGAGTCGGAGCAGAAAACAAGATGTATTTGGTAAACACAGTGTACACTAGTTTGGCTTTTGAGATCAGACCCATGATACGGACTTCGGGGCCCTTGTTGTGGTGTTCTATCGCCAACGAAATTGGCGGCAAAAGTGATTAAACTCCATCAATTACCATAGCTGAGGTGGGGGCTCCCAGAACACTTCAATGATGTAGCCGGTGGGATCGGCAAAACGAAACTGCATGTAGAAATCGGAGTCATCGATTTCACCGAGCTTAAAACCATCGGTCTCGAGCCGAGTGTAGAGTGATTTTACTTCCTGCTTGGTCTCAAAACGAAATCCAATGTGAAACCACGAGGGCATGACCGGCAATTCATCGAGGGGATTAACAGCCATGAGGAAGCCTGCGCGGTTCCAGAGGAACCAACCCTTTCCGTGCTTCTTTCGCTTAAAGCCGAAATACTTCTCGTAGAAAGCGACCTGTTCTTCAAGTTTCGGAGTGTTTAGCTGAATGTGATCAAGTGTCATATCGTGTGGTTTAGTGGATATGGAAAACTCTGGCAATCGCTGATTACAGAAACGGGGTTGAAATCGAAGTTTCTGCCCGCTACTCCCTAGCTCAAACGTCAAAACTCAGTTCTGACCACTCGTGCAAATCGAGCCACGATCGGAGTACACTCCGCGCGCTAGGATTTCGATTTCAGTCGTGCACTCGTACCTGAGATGCGACGGTTGAGTCCAAACGGAGGAATGAATCTCCAAAGTGCTCCCATCAAGTCTCGGCCCAAGAGTGTAGATAAGGCTTTGAAGATCTACTACCTGACTATTTTCAGTGAAGTGGGTGGCAATACTGTCGCGGACCAAAAGGTCGATTTCGCCAAAGTCTGCGCGGGACTTTTGCGGGGCCACGAGTGCCAATCCAAAAACTGCTGTCGCGGTGAGAAACTTTGAAATGTCCATGGGCAAGCTCTCCTATGAAGAATGAGCGGCAGACTACAGGACTCATTGCCGCTTTGCAAATACCGGGAGTATTTTGTGGGACTGGATTGCCTACGGCGGGCGACTTGAGCCGATAGAGGCGCACGTCAAAGCGTCTTCGGTTCAATTTATTACGACGCCACAAAAGGTGGAGTTGAAGTAGCTCGTTTGACGGAGGTGCTTTTGCGCCTCTGACTCATAACTATGGGTTATGAATACTAAACTAAATTGAACTTATTTTTATAGTTGTTCTGGCCTACCTTGGCTTTCATGAAAACCAGAGAATGCCCCTTCACAATGTTAATGACTATGAACCCCATCGGCCGACTTATGGCCTTTCAAAACGATCCGTATGGGTTCTTTGATGACCATAGACCGGTGGATACGCACGAGCCCGTCGCGTTGAACTTGGGGTTTCGGAAATTTTTCTTTTGCTATGATCCGCACCACGCACAACACGTTCTGCAGGATCAACGGCACAAGTATGACAAGAGCTCACTCGTGCTGAAAAAGATAAAATCCTTATCTGGCCCCCAGGGCCTTATTCAGCTGAATGGTGAAGACGCACAAAGAGTCAGACAAACCGCTACTAAACTCATGCACAATGCAGGCATGGATCGCATGGTACGAAGGGTCGACTCGTTTGTTCGTGAAATTTTTCCGCTCCTTGACAGAGCCTGCGAAACACAAGAGTCGGTGGATTTGGTTCCGCACTTGACCCGAATCGTGCTCAGAACAGCGGGTGTGTTTGTGCTGAACCATGATTTCGTTGCTGAATCCGACAAACTCAATGCAGCCTTTGTGAGCCTCAATCGCCAGGCTGGAGAAGGTTTGCGAAGCTTAGTCGAGTGCCCCTTTTTGTCTGACAAACGAAAATCCTTGAGGACCATTCATGCCGAACTGGATCAGATCGCGGATCAAGTCATAAATCAGGAAGAGCCCTCCCTTTTGCGGGCCTTACAGGCGAGAGGTGCCAACAAATCTTTTGTACGTGACCAGCTCAAGGCTTTTATGTTTGCTGGATACGACACCACGGCGTCGTCACTGATTTTTGCGACCTATCTTGTGGCGGCGCATGCATCCGTACAAAAGCAAATTGCGGCTGAGGCTCGAGGATTTTCGACGTTAAACTATGAGAGTGTCAGAAGATCAGTGTTTATGCAGTCGACGTACAAAGAGGCGCTACGAATGTACCCATCAGCGTATTTCTTGCCGCGCGAGAGCAATCAAGACGACGTCTTGGGTGGGGTTAAAATCCCGCGAGGTTCGCAAGTGTTTTTGAGCGTTCGACACATCCAACGTCATCCTGAGTATTTCAACCAACCAGATACTTTCATCGCGGACCGGTTTTTGACCGACATTAAACATCCGTTTTCATTTATTCCGTTTGGTGGTGGGCCTCGAATTTGTATCGGAGCCGCATTGGCCAAGCTTGAAGCTGTGCTCGTGCTGCAAAAACTTTGCGAACGCTATGAAATGCGGCCGGCCAATCCAGAGCCTCCAGTGATTGAGGCGTTGATCACAGCGCACACCAACTCCCCGCTCCCCATTTTTTTTAGGAGAGCCGATGTCTGCGCTTAAACTTCAGCACACATTAAGAGACATCCATGAAAATATGCGAGAGCTCGCACCTTACCGACCAGCCGTACTCTTCAACGAATTTCTGGTGGAAGGCTACAGTGCCGTCACGTTGAGTTCAGTTTCTGATACGAGGGCGTTAGAACTCCTGCGAGCTAAGCTATGTCTTGGAACCTTGATTACACTTTATGACGATTATGCGGACCGGCCCACGCAGTGTGATCCTGATCTTTTGGAAATGCTCTATCGACTGGATTTTGAGGGAGGAGACAGCCTCAGTGATTTAGCCCCCATGAATCGCCGTGTTTTGCTTTTCGCCAAGTCCCTGCTAGCTGCGACCGCTGACATTTTGCGTGGACTGCCGCACTATGCACATTTCAAAGAGGTTCTTCGTTTTGATCTTCGGCAGTTTTATTTGGCAAATCAATACAGCTCGCTGTTACTTGCCAATTCGGATCTAGGGAGCACAATCGAGAACCGCCTGTACGTACATCACAATATGGGAATGGTTTTGGTTGCCATGATGGACCTGATGGCGACCGAGCGAATTCAGTTTTCAGAACTGGGGCTGATGCGCGAGGTGTTTTTAATGGGTCAGCGCATGGGCCGAATCTTCAACGTCCTGACTACGCGCAAGAGAGAGGTCGCTGATGGAGATATCACCGGCGAGCTGGCGACGTGTTCGACTGAGGAGGAGATTCTATGGGCGGAATCACGCTTGCGGAGGGAGCTCAAATGTCTCCGGCGCCAGATTTTGACTTATGATCGCAAAATTAAAACGTTTTCTGTAGCAGGATACCTTGAGGGATTGATGAAGGTTCAGAGGCTGCATGAACGGATGGAGGGGATCATCTGAGATGGACGTGCCATAGTATAGGTTAAAAGGCGGCATGACCCGAATGTCCCAACCCCAACTCTGTTTGTACAGAGTTGCCCTAGTCAGACGTGAAAAAAAGCCAGGCTGACGAAGCTCTATTGCAAACTACGTGGATCTGGCATGGTCTAGGCCTCGCACTGTAGTCCGAGCACCAGAGGGGAGAACTCAAGCGAGTACCTCCAAAACAGAAATGTGATGGCCGACATCCCAATGAATCGCTCCTACTACATTTCAATTCTCACGCATGAAATGGCCCATGCCCTATTGGACTTTCGACTGGCTGCCTCAGGTGCCCACAGAGAGCCCGCGACGCCTGAGTTCTTTGCTTATAAGTATTAGTTATAAGTATTTGAAATTATTATGTTTCGATAAAATGAGGCCTACATCAGTTTCAAAACCACTGACTTATCGCAATCTGGTGTATTTTTAGTATGTTGAGTTAGCTGTATAGTGTATACTTATTATAAGCGCCGGAGGTAGGCCCATGTCCGCAATAAGAATGAATATCACTTTGCCAGAAGACATCGCCCAAACACTAAAAGAAATGGCCGGCCCCAGAGGGCAAAGCTCATTCGTTGCCGAAAGCATTCGCTTTTACGCCAAACGCATCAAGCGCCAACGGCTAAAAAAAGAGCTCGAAGAAGGCTATAAGGCCACCGCCAATGAAGATCTCGCACTAACCAGGGACTTTGATCAAACACTCGTGGATGGACTTGACGATGAAAATTACTAAAGGTGATATATTTATCGCAAATCTTGACCCAACGCTTGGTAAGGAGATCCAAAAAACAAGACCCGTCATCATCGTATCAAATGACGTGAGCAACACCCATAGCGACCTTGTAACCGTTGTTCCAATCACTTCGCAGAAGCTCTCTAAAGTTTACCCATTTGAAGTCCTGCTTCCAGACAACATAGGCCTTTCAAAATCCTCAAAAGCCAAGGCAAACCAGATCCGAACCATTGACAAATCAAGGCTCACAAAGAAGGTCGGGCGGCTTGACGTCAACACCACGGGCGAGATCAATCGGGCCATAAAAGTTCATTTAGATTTATAGCTCTGGCCGCCAGAGACCGTCCTCTAAGTCGGTTGTCATGATCACCTTTTAAAGGCAGGTCATTCTTAATGAATTTGACTTGGAATTCTTCTGCGTCAACGCCGACATTGAACGACCCGTTATAGGAGGTGGACTCTTCCTTGGTGACGTCACTGCTATCGGGAGCTCGCTTTGATAAATTAAGCTCTGAGAATCAAGAAAATCTTATAAAATACTTTCCTGATGCCCGGGTTCGTTTCGGAAATTCTTTAATTGAAGAATCGACAACTCTGTACAAACAGAGTTGCCCTAGTCAAACGTGAAAAAAAGCCAAGCTCCCGAAGCTCTATTGCAAATTACGTGAATCTGGCCTGGCCTGGGTCTCGCACTGTAGACCGAGCACCAGAGGGGAGAACTCATGCTTATCTCTACACTTGCAGCCTTCACTCTCACACTTGGCCTCATGCCGGCGCAGGCCGAGAGTTTGCCCTGTGTGGGCTCATCCATCCGAGTTCAGGTGGCTCTCAACACCGCCCTACCCGATGAGAACAAAACTTTGATCCGTGAAGCCTGTGGTAGACTCTCCCGGTTTGTGAAGCAACATCAGCTTGAGGTCGCACCTGGGGAATTTTCCCTGGAGTTCACCCAAACTGTCCAATTGGTCCTGAAAGATCATGCCGGCGCTGATCAAGCACATGCGCGCATCTTTGCACTTTACGACGGCGAACAGGCGAAAATCCAGATTCACCAATACTCGATCGAGTACGTCCAAACCAGGAATGTGATGGCCGACATCCCTATGAATCGCTCGTACTACATTTCAATACTAACGCATGAAATGGCCCATGCCCTATTGGACTTTCGACTGGCCGCTTTAGGCGCCCACAGAGAGCACGCGACGCATGAGTTCTTTGCCTATACTGTACAGATTGCGACCCTACCCAATCGCGAGTTTGTGCCAGTCATCCAATTGTTTCCGAAGTCGGAGTTTGGCGGACCACTGCAGATCAATAGCTTCTTGCACTTTTCTGCGGCTCACCTGTTTGGCGTGATGTCGTATCGTTATGGAGCTAAACACCCCCAGATTATCCAGCAGATCTGGAATGGAGAATTTAAATCGGGTGACAGTCTCATAGAGGGATTCTGATCGAGAATTCGCTGGTCTCAACAGTCACAATGGAGTGGCCAAAGCAATCATGCTCTACCTCATGCGCATACTTGTCGACACGCCTCAAACTGATACGCTTTCGTCAGCATTTACCCTAAAAAATTTCAGTTATTGTAAATAAAAGTCGATATATTCCTAGTCCGTCGAGACATTCAAGTTCGATCGCCCTGGGGAGCCAGATTGACGTGTTTTGAATTCCCTAAATCAGCCGTGGCTGCGGCAATCATGCTAGGTCTCCTGCCCTTTGGCTGGAGCCCGGCAGCCCTTGCGGCGCAAGAGGTCTCGCAAACCTTTACTCTCGACGGTAGACTTTACAGCAACACCGCCGGCACAACGCCGATGCAAGAAAACCCAGTTGAACTCAAACTGCAGATTCTAAACAACAATCAGACGTGTATCCTGTACGAAGAAACACAAAACGTAAACACCTCAAGCACGAGCGGCTTCTTTACGATTCAAGTGGGCTCTGCGAGCGGCGCAGGTAAACGTACAGCGTTCTATTCAGCTCGCACCATGCAAAGCGTTTACTCCAATACGGTTGCGAGCATTGCGGGCAAGCTCGTCTCTGACGGCACGGACTGTACCTACAATCCAAGCGCCGGCCATGTGCGGTATTTGCGCGTCTTGATCAAACCGCCAGACAACGTCACGCGCGTGATTTCACCCAATATGCCGATCACTTCTGTGCCCACGTCTTTGGTGGCGGAGCGGGCGGAGAGTGTGCAAGGCTACTCGGCCTCGCAGCTGCTGTTGGTGAACACCAACGCGCCGATCTCGCTGAGCCAAACAAATTTAGAGGATGTGTTTTCAACTGCGAACTTTGCAAAACTACAAGACCTGCTCGACGGCACGTCCACGCAGTATATACCGTCAAGCCCCGGCACGTTGGTGGACTTCAACGGTCAGCGACTAACGGATATTGCCACTCCGACAGCCGCTACCGATGCGACGAACAAAGATTACGTTGACACCCGCATTGGTGGAGCGGCGCTGGATGTGACCGGAGTTGGCCTGGGTGTGGGCGGCGGTTCAACCTTGGTGTGGGATCAAGCGGCAAACGAGTGGGTGGCACAAGCTCCCGGTGCGGGCTATGAGATCGTCGCAGGCACTGGTTTGCTTGGTGGCACATTGAGCGCGGGCGATACAATCTCTATCGACGTCGGCACAACCGCTAACAAGATCGTGCAGTTGACCAACACAGGCGTGTTGCCGGCACTTGATGGTTGGCTTCTCACAAACTTAAACGCACCGGTTTTGTCCGTGGCAGGTCGAACGGGCGTGGTATCACTCAATGCCGCCGACATCACCGGTCTTGGGACCGCTTCGACTAAGAATTACGGCACGGCCGCAAATAACCTTGTGGAGCTCACGAATGATGCTGCGTTGCCAGCAGTCGACGGCTATCTGCTCACCAACGTAAATGCGACTCGCTTGCGGTCGTACGCGATCGCAGCAACTGCACCAGCCGACAATCAAATCCTCACCTGGAACAACACGACGGCCGTTTGGGAGCCACGCTCACCCGCAGTCGCCGGCATCACCGATCTCACGGGTGACCTCACCGCAACCGGGCCGGGCTCAGCCGTCGCGACAATTGCGAACAGCTCCATCACCGCGGCTAAGATCAATGCGACCGGATACGCGATCAATCGCTTGCTCATCACCGATGGAACGAATCCAAATCTCGTGACATACGCTACATGTACTGACGGCGAGATATTAGTCTACGGTCCCACGGGCTGGCTGTGTAACTCGATGAACGAAGCCAACGCGTTCTTTCAAGGTGGCAATGCGTTTGGCACCGTGGCGACTCTTGGGACGACGGATACCACAAACCTCAACATCATCACGAACAACGCGACACGCTTGACTGTGACCTCTGCGGGGAATGTCGGAGTGGGCACCTCCGCACCAACATCACAAATGCAGGTGGTTGGAGACCTGACTGCAACCCGCTTAATCACCACCAACACCTACCCCAGCACGGTATTGATTGGAGAAGGCACTTCCAACAATCACGTGTTAGGCCAGGCCGTAATTGTTGGCTCTAATGCGCGCTCCACCGGTGGTTATGGAGTTGTGGCAATCGGGCACGGCGCGCAAGTTAATGGAGATCGAGATATCGCGATCGGTGCGGGTGCCACCGTCACTGGAGCCCAGCAGGGCATCGCAATTGGGAACGCTGCCTCGGTGACTGGAATGGGCGGTATTGCCATTGGGCGCACTGCTGCTGCTGCGGCCGCTGAGATTGTTATTGGTGGAGACATAGGTCAGGGCGGAGTGTCCAACATGTACATTGGTCGAGGCAAGGCCTCGGCAACACCAATGGATATGGCCATCAACGCGGGTGGAGGTTTAGGAACGAATATTCCCGGAGCAAGCTTTTCATTGAGGGGCGGCAGAGGAACGGGCACTGGTCTCGGTGGAGCCTTGCTATTTGAGACATCTCCAGCTGGCGGTAGTTCGGGTTCCGCCGCAAATGCTAGCGCAGAAAGAATGCGCATTACACCAGTTGGCAACGTCGGTGTTGGCACTACGACTCCTCAATCCATCCTCGACCTCACCTCCACCGGCACCAACTCCGCCCTCATCGTGCCCCGCGACACCACAGCAAACCGCCCAGCCGGCAACGTTGCAGACGGCATGATCCGCTACAACACCGACGACGCAAAGTTTGAGTTTTATCAAGCGGGCGCTTGGGTGAACTACGGCACAGGCGGTGGCACAGTCGGAAGCGTCGTCGCAGGCACCGGCCTCTCGCCACTCACCATCACTTCAACGGGCACGTTGAACGTAGACGTTGGCGTTACAGCAAACAAAATCGTACAACTCACGGCGGATGCTCAGCTCCCCGCAGTGGACGGCAATCTCATCTCCAACGTTAACGCTGTGAAAATTCAAACACGCGATATCGCATCCACCGCACCGTCAGATAATCAAGTGCTCACATGGAACAACACAACAAGTGTGTGGGAGCCTCGCTCGGCCCAGGCAAGCTCCAACGCCTTTGTTCAAGGGGGCAATGCGTTCGGTCAGGTCGCGACACTTGGCACAACCGATGCGACGAACCTCAACATCATCACGAACAACGCCAATCGCCTGACCATAACAGCCACTGGCAACGTCGGGATTGGGACGAGCACTCCAGCATCACCCTTGCATGTTGTGGGACGAATTGAAACTGACACACTCGTTGCCAATAACCTCGTTAAGTCCTACTCGGATATTGATGCCGACGGAGATATTGGCGCTGACGGAGATGTTTCGTCACAAGGTTCTTTTCTAGGTTTGGGAGGTTCTGTCGGCGCGGCAACCTACTCATTTTCCTTCGACAAAGACACAGGAATATTTTCTCCAGGGGCGGATACCTTAGCTGTTTCAACCAATGGAAATGAGCGGGCGCGTTTCACATCCACAGGCAACCTGGGTCTCGGCACCACATCACCCAGATCCATCCTCGAGCTCACATCCACCGGCACCAACTCCGCCCTCATCGTCCCCCGCGACACCACAGCAAACCGCCCCGCCGGCAACGTTGCAGACGGCATGATCCGCTACAACACCGACGACGCGAAGTTTGAGTTTTATCAAGCCGGCGCATGGGTGAACTACGGCACAGGCGGTGGCACAGTCGGCAGCGTCGTCGCAGGCACAGGCCTCTCGCCACTCACCATCACAAGCACAGGAACTCTCAACATCGACGTTGGTGTCACAGCCAACAAGGTCGTGCAACTCACGGCGGATGCTCAGCTCCCCGCAGTCGACGGCAATCTCATCTCCAACGTTAACGCGGTGAAACTGCAAACACTTGATATCGCAGCGACAGCCCCGTCAGATAATCAAGTGCTGACCTGGAACAGTACAACAAGTGTGTGGGAGCCTAGATCAGCCCAGGCCAGCTCCAACGCCTTTGTTCAAGGTGGCAATGCCTTTGGGGGGAAATTTCATTTTCAGTTGAAAGTCGGCGAGAGCGCCGGTTGATTTCTTGAGTTATGCTGCATGCACCTTTCTGTTGTCAATAGTTTCTGTTTGCAATTTTTCAATCTCTCTTAGCACCGTCGGAATATGTTCTGC
>JBGSNU010000056.1:0-13340 GCA_041739415.1 Bdellovibrionales bacterium
GCTGGTCAGAAAACACCCGCGACTGGTCTCGTCCTAATATTGTAGAATTAAATCCAGGAAGGAGTCCGAAGATAAACAAACTCAGTACTTGTCAGCAAGCATCATGAAATTAAATGCGACATCTATCTTGAAATTTTCCGAAAGGGTCGCCTTTGTAGATCTATGGGTGACCCTGGCGGGCACTCCATTGCAGCATTGAAGCCGCTAGCTCGAGGTCAGTTCCATCAGAGTCAGTTAAATTGTAGTAATCATACCAGGACTGCGGCGCCTCAGGGTGTACGGCGGTGACAAATACTTTGCCTTGGCCGAATTGGCTGCGAATGCTCATGATTCGCTCATCTCCGTAACGACTCACGACTTCAACTCCAGGGCCGACTGTTGTTTTGTCAAAGTAAGGGCCGAGCTCCCAGTAAACCTGACGATTTTGACCTAGCCAATTCGTCGAAATGACCGTAGCAGGTCGCTCTTCGGTGATTTCTTCATCGAAATATTCGTAGTACTGAGTGTAGCCTGGCATCAGTCCGAGGGCTTCAGCCTCGAAATCTTTGCTTGGATCTTCTTTATTCTGCCAGCCAAACTGCTGGGTTGCTAAAAAGCCGCCTGCGCAAAACCCAACGTAACCACCGCCTCCAGCCACAAAGTTTCGTATGTCTTCTTTTAATTGTGCCGACATGGTCTGAACTTGAATGCGGGCCCGTCCGCCAGGCTGCACCCACACCGCAGCCTTGTGCCAAATTTCTACGGCTTCTGTTCCATCGGGACCGACAAAAATCGGTTTGAACCCTGCCGCTCGAGCAACTCTTGCCGCTGACTCTGAACAACCATCTGGAGTACCCGGGTCACAGCTGCCTGGCCCCTGGTAAATTAGGGCGATTGGAGCCGCTACGCTACTATCCGTGGTTGAAAAGAACTGGGTGCTCAGAATGGTGGCGGCCGCCCCTGCCATTGCGACTGCTATTTTCATCGGTCTCTCCAGCCAGGCTTAAAAAATTTTCGTGAGTCGGATGTTATAGAGCCTGTCTATCGACACTTTCCTCGTTTTGCATCAAAAATAATTTGGCCGAAAAGGCTTCACTTAATTTTGACCTTTGCGACCACAGACCCAGTTCCCCCATGATGCGTGCTTGAGCGTCTTTGCTAGAGAGCCGGCCAGAATTGAAATCACGGGCAATATTCACCAGCGCCTGGATGTATTGCACTCGGGCACTATTGATGCGAAAGCGCAAGGTCGCCGCATCACGCGGTGAAGGTGCTAAGGCGGCAACCAAGGGCATGAGATTCATATTAGGCAAAGCAAAATTCCGATATACTTCAAGTGCCAAGTGCTCGGATTCGTTGTAGTCAAATCGCGGGTCAGCTTTGGAGGGAAACAGAGTTTTCAGATTTTTGCGGACCTCCGATGGTAAGGCCTCAAAAGTTGTTAACGTATCGAAGGCCGGAACGTCCGCAAATGCTGCATAGGGTTTCAGTCCAGACTCGTGCGCCTGGAGGTCACGAATCAGTTTAGCTCTCAGATCGTCCAAATTCTTGTGAGAATTGCGGATTTCCCAGGTGAAACGAGTTTGGCCGGCAATGTCAGGACGATAAGAAGGGCCGCTTGTGTATTTGAAAGAGGCGTCACTTTTGCGGACAAAGTTCTTTGAATCTAAGTCGTATCTAAGACCTTCGGCGTTTAGGTTCAGAAATTCTTCTAGCCGGTCTCGTTTTACTTTTGTCATTGGACCCAAGAATGGGTGGTCAAAACTAAGGGCAGTGAGTTTTGTGGGTTCACTTTTATATCGATCTGCTCCCGAATCTAATTTTTGAAACATATCCATTAAGTTTGTAAAAATCAGCCAACCTAAATGTTGGCGGTATAGGTACGTTTGCTCTTGTGTGCCTGGCTTTGCAAACGCAGCCTCACGTGGCTTGGACACAGTGGCTTGCTGTGAACCTGGGCCGTAACGAGTGACGATCGTGTTTACTAGGTTATTCCATTCACTGAGGGTGTTGAGCGGAGGATTAATGACAAGTTCAATGTTGCCGGTCGAATCTACAATGAGTTCCTCAGGCAATTGAGGCAGATCCACTGCTCTTTTGAGCCCTGCGGGTGTGGGATATTCGGGTTTTACCGGGAATTTATTCTTAATCCAAGCCACTCTTTGCTCGTCCGAAAGCGCATTCCAGGTGCTTCTGGCCATGACTGCTTCATCCGGAGCGTAGTCTCGAAGCAGTGCAGCTGCATCCCCAAAAACATATTCTGTCTCATAAGACATTTGAATATGTGAGTTGGTAACCTGTGTCCGATCTATGCCTGCCGGATAGATCCGATCGCTACCATAGACTTTCGACGCCGAACCAAGGACTTCCAAACAGGTCGATGGGTTCGAGTCGGGTCGATATTCATTTGCCGAACTCACCGCAGAGGCTAGGCTCAGTGTGGCAATGGTTAAAACCATCGAAATTCTTAGCCACTGCATTTTTATAAATAGTTGCATCACGATCCCCAGTATTTGCATGTCTCTAGCGCTTTAGTGGCAAGTAGCCGTAGGCAATTCCAGAAGTCTGACGAATATGTGATTGAGTTCTCCCGTCGGGCTCTATCACTCCGGAGTCGGGAAAATAAGGTTGGTTGGCTGCCAACAAATGGGCATTTACCCTCTTTGCCGCATTGGTAAAGTAGCTCCATCCTGTATTCATTTGTGCCCAAGAAGTCGATAGTGCGAGCGTTGAAACATTTTGTTCTCGGTACTCTTGCAGCAGGGCTTGATCATAAACGTCGGCACAAATCAAAAGGCCAATGTCACCTGCGGGCGTAGCATAGGTAGATCCGCCGTTGCCTGGAGTAAAGTAATCACCTTCTTGATGGTAAAGGTTATTTTTGCGGTGCTTTGCGACGATTGCCCCAGTGGGGTCAATCGCTACGGCTACATTGTGCAAATTTCCTGTTGTCTTGTCGTGCTCGACCATACCGAACTGTAGAAAGATTCCTAGCTCTCTTGCCAATTCAGAAAAATCATTTGTCGATGGACCTGGAATCACCTCAGCATAGGGCAGAACTTCTTCGCGCGTTCGAAAATTATCATCTTCCGAGCCAAGTTCAGGAATATCGGGATATCCCACAACAACCATTTCGGAAGCGATCACAATTTTCGCACCATTGTTGGCAGCCTCAATGATTTGAGGTTTCAAAAGCTCTCGATTGCGCCGTTTGTATCGCTCAGCCTCTTCCGCCGTCTCGACTAGTGCTGCATCAGGTGGCGCAGACTGGATCACTGCAACTTTCATAAACTGGTCAGGGGGGAACTCTCCTGCGGGCTCAAAAATCTCCTGAATGGGATCAACGCCTTCTGCATGGGCGATTGTGGTGATACCTGCAATCGGGAGAATTGCCAATGTCAAAACTCGCACAACAAATTGTGTGAAAAGAGCACTTTTAGAATCGACGACTATAGCGATCATATGTTTCCTCTAGTTTTAACTACGTTCTACTGTTGAGGTCATGTCTTTGGTTGTCTGCAAGCAAACCTAGTACCAGAAGACAGGTGGTGTGCAAGTCTGTCTGCTTATGCCAAGATTGTGAAGTGAATATCAGCAGTTGCGTTCGTTGAAGGCGGATGAAGCAGGTGGACCATCAGAAGCCCCTATTTGTCGGTGGCCTAACTTGTCACCGCGATAAATGTCACCCTTTTGGATTCAGTCGTGCCCAGTCGTCACGAGCGCGGAACTAGCAACTACTTTTTCAAGCGTCGCACGGTTTGTTGTAGGATGGCCTCAAGCACCCGGTGTTCATGGGCTGTGGCCAGATTCTTTAACAACAGACGCTTGAGTGTGAGATAGGCGCTAGTTTTTCGAGACTCGATTTCAAAGCCGAGTTCGATGAGCCATTGCTTAATCAATTCATCTGGAAAGCTCAACGGGCGAATGGTCTTCGATGGATTAAACTGCGGTTTGCTCACTAACGGTTCCATGGCCTGGGTCACGATAAACAATGTGAGTAGAACCGCCTGCGATAAGTTTAAACTGGTGAACTCTCCATTCAGGGGCAAAGTGCAGCAGCCTGTGACGAGCGCGAGATCGTCTTGATCTAAACCGCTCGCTTCGGGTCCAAAAATCAAATACAGGTTGGAATACTGGTCGAGATCTTGTGGAAGTTCTCGCAAGAGCTCAGGCAAAGGTGTCGAGGGGCGAGATTTGCCATGGCGCCGACTGAGGGCAATCCGCAGGCCATCACCTTCATGCCGGTAAAACTCTTGCCATGAGCTGTAAATAATTGCTCCGTTCAGCTGCGCTTGCGCACCTGCTGCAGCCTGGTGGGCACTGTGATCAACTTCACATTTTGGATCGACTAAAATCAATCGGCCTGCCCCTAGATTGGCCATGGCCCGCGCGGACGCTCCGATGTTGCTTGGATACTCCGATCGCACCAGTACAACATGCACAGACTTCACTAAGGAGGATCTCAACTGTCTTTTAAGGAGCTCTCGACGAGCTTAAGACCCAGGTCAATGCTCTCGCGCGCATCGCTAAAGCTCTCGAGGTGGCGGCGCAGATTTTCAGTAGCACCTATGACTTTGAATTGTACACTTAGCTCGAGCAACTCTAGCGACAACAGCCAATCGGTGTTTCCAGTGGTCAATATAGTTTTCATGAGATCTTGAAACTCGGTCGTGGCGGCCTCACTTGCGGGTGCGAGTTGGCGAAGGGCATGGAGGCGCTGAAAAAGTTGATGCCGTTTTCGCTCAGTCGTAGAGTATTGCCGGAGTGGAATAGCGGCTGCGATAAAATCATCGGTATTTATATAGCACGAGCGATCTGCCGGCCCGCCAAAAACAGATACGACCTCTAACCCAAGAGCCATATCATAAGTGCCCCAAGCGGGTTGAAAGAGTACAGTGTCTCCCCGTCGCACGGTGCAATCCGTCCAAGTGAGGAGAATGGGTGTGCCGTCGAACTGAGTCCAATTTTTGATTTGCCCTGAAACCACTAGCCCCGAATCAAACTCGAGTTGCGCCCTTCGACCTGCCACCAAGCCGAGAGCTTCACGCTCGCTCGATGCAAGTAGGTGAGGGGGGCGGTTGATTTTTTTAATATTGCCTAGAGGTGAAGAAAAGCCACTTGAATGCTGCGCGCACCCTTGTCCGTCTAGTTCTTGCCCCTCAACTGCCAATTGCGTTGGTCCCTCAAACTGAAGATAGCAGGGTTTTTTCATCGCATCAGTCAGGTAGGATTTCAAGACTCCCGAAATTTGCAACCCACTGTCGAGAACGACCGTGTTTACGGTTTCAGCTTCAATGGCACGATCTAACCCAAAGGCGCCACCACGCTTATAGGCCAGACGTTGACTCAACTGCTGCAAAACATCACCAAGCTGCGCAAAATCTTCGGTCACAAATAGGTGAGGTTGAGGTTCGGTGATATCATAAGAAAAATCGACGCAATCCACAGTGAGTGGAATCTTTCGCACTGTTGGAGCAAAACAGGCTCGCGCTTCACCAATCGAGGAGAGCAAGCCGGCACCAAAAATTTTAGGCGTCTTCAGATCGCCAATCAATCCATACTCCGCCGTCCACCAATTCATTCGAGACAGCAGCGTTGCCTCCGAAGTGAACTGAAGATTTTGATTGATGCGAAGAAGCGCCATTTCGGCAGACTGAATCTCGGTGCTGGAGGACTCTGGGTTTTCTTTCAGATCACTGAGAATTCGAATGGCCTCGTATTGGGCGAGGTCCTCTCTGCTAATGATTGCATGGCGCGCGACCTCTCCATACATTCTCAAATAAGCGGCGTAGTCCGGCTGCACAAGTATCGGTGCGTGTCCGGCGGCTTCATGTACAATATCAGGTGCAGGTGTGTACTGCAGGTGTTCGAGCGTTCGCATGTCACTGGCTATGGGTAAAATACCAATTGCTTGAAACTCCATAAAGGCGGCAGGCGGAATAAATCCGCTCACAGCCACTGCACCCCAGCCAAATTTCTCAAGGTGTAAATCGACGACTTCAATCCGAGGAATACGTTCCACCTCAAGGCCTGATTTTTTAAAACCGTCGAGGTAGCTCGGGTGCGCATGCGTCGACAAAAAACCAGTGAGCTGGCGCATGATATAGCGCCACACCGCTTGGTCCTCAGGTGAATAGCGTGCGTAGTTCTGCTCCACCACGTATTTGCGCAAATGCTGTGGCAACCTAGCGCGCGTCGACTCGGTCACAGGTATGGATCTTTCTGATTTAGATGCAGAGTCACATAATCCTTCACGCCGGTGTCTACTGGCCACTGCGGCGCCGATAAGCCGTGCTGCAAGAGCCGATCAATCTTAGCTTCCGTAAAGTACTGGTACTGGTGGCGGATATTGAGGGGGATTGGAATCCAATCTATCGACAAAGGCATTTTCAGACTGCCAAAAACACCTGTCGCCAAATCCAACCAGGTGCGCGCTTTTCCAAAACCCATATTGTAAATTCCCGAGGGAATAGATTCAGTAAACATCATCTCCCGCATCCAGCGCACAATATCTTTTACATAAACAAAGTCTCTGAGCTGTTCCCCATCTTTGTATTCAGGTACATGAGATTTAAAAAGGCGAAGTTTGCCAGACTCTTTAACCTGAAGAAATGCCTTGTAAACGACACTGGCCATATCTCCTTTGTGATATTCGTTCGGTCCATAGACATTAAAGAAGCGTAGGCCGTACCACCGTGGAGGAGTAAGGTTCTGTTGGAGCGCCCAAATGTCCATCTTCAGCTTAGACCAGCCATAGAGGTTTAGCGGTTTGTAATCGATTGGATCGCGAGCGTCGTCAAAGCCATTTTCACCATTGCCGTAAACCGCACCACTGCTCGCATATATCAACGGAATTTGGCGCTCGCGACAGTAAGTAAAAACACTCTGTGAGTACTCCAGGTTGTTCCGCCGGAGATAGTCTTCATCCGTTTCAGTGGTCGTGGAGCAAGCTCCCATATGAAAAACACCTTGGATGTCGTGCCGACCTCGCAGCTGCTCAAGCAAATCATTGGCAAGAATAAACTCACGATACTTGCGCTTGACGAGTAAGCCAGGTCGCTGTTCGGGCGATATGTGATCTGAGAGGATGAGATCTTCAATCCCGTGTGAGTTTAGCTCCCAAACAAGGGCGCTACCAATAAAACCTGTCGCTCCGGTGATTATCCACATGCTCCGTAAAATAGGAGATTTGGTGCTCTACAACAAGTGTTAAATATCTTCTCTAAACCCGTGCACAACGGTCAGAAGGCCTCGAACCAGAGAATTGGCTCGCGGTGCCGTAGTCTTGGCACTTGCCTTACCCGGAGTCGCCACTGGCCCCGGGGGGTTACTTTGAAAGTCAGGGTTTAAGGTCTGGGCCGCAATCAATCGATCTATGGCAAACTGAAGCTCAGTGTTCGACAGACCTTTGCGTCGCCGCTGCAGAATTTCGTCGACCACATTGATTAGGGCATTGCCCGTCATTCGCTCGTCACAATTGATCGTCTGCGCTCGCAGTTCAATCCCCGCCAATATTTTTTGCCCATTGGCTGGGGTAGAAATTTTCTTAAATAAATTGAGGTACGCTTGCTGCCACGTTTGAATTTTCTTGCGAACGCCACCTCGAAGTTGCCGTTCGCGCTTAGTGGCTTGGCTAGAGATAATCCACGAGAACACTTCGTCTGGGCTTGCGGCACTGCCACCCTTAACCATATGCTTCAAGAGGTGCGTGGGCATTAGGGCTAGAGCTCGGCGCATATTCAAAATTGCGGGCCGATGTATTCCATCAGCTACCTTACGCGCTTTTCTAAACGTCTTGATTCGTTCCAAATGACAATGAGCTGAATAAAGGGACTGCACCGCTCGACGGTGTTGGTTGAGCAAAAGCCTTTGCAGCGGCCCCACGAGTCCAATCTGATAAAGAAAGCGCTGCAGACATTCATCCTTAAAAACTCGATCAAAAGATTTCACGGATTTGTGACGACTAAACTTACGCCACTTTTCCATTCGCCCAGTTTGTAAAAAGTGAACCATTTGGGCAAAGGTCTGAACGGTGTCTCGCGCTTTGAGTCGTTGCTCGTTGAGGTTGGTGCTAAAGCGAGTGACATCGTCATATCGATACTGATCATGTCGAAGACCAAACTGGCGAACACTACCGTAGTCAATAATGCCGGCATCCGCGAGCACGTTGTCTCCATCCCAATCCAACCAGGCAAAAATGTAGTCACGCTCTAGATAAGCTGCGAACCGAGCGTAGTCCTGGGCTAGGCGATCTAGAGCCTTCTGGTAGCGAAGTGGGTCAGTGCTTCGAATGTCCCAACGGCCATTGTCAAATTGCCGCTGAATAAAATAATCAAACGCTCGCTCCAGAGGCTCACGTTTGCCTTGTCGCAAAAATAAAAACATATGGGCTGGTCGAAGTAAGTTGGGAGCCGCGCGCACACCGATGCCCATGCCCTTACCAAGATCCACAATGGCCAGCACTCGCTCAGTCGGAATGCCATTGCGATGAAATACTTCAGCTGAAATGGATGCACCCAGCAACTCGTCAATGTCAGCCATCCCGCAGCCGTAACCATGGTCCATATTTCCGGACTTCAATGGCCGCCCGGCCTCAACCACCCCTGGAGCAAGTGCGGTCACTCCCGTACCACGACTTGAGACATCCCAGGTGGAGCCATTAGGCCCTCGAACTGTTCCATTCCAAATGCAGCGACCGTCGCCACTCGTGCGCCCCGTGCGATCGGAGTGCTGCATCTGCAAATATCGAGTCGCCATATACGCATGGGGTTGTAGTGTGACACGTGGGTAACGAACTTTGTGCTCGCGGTCGTACTCGTTGACGATTCTTAGGCAAAAGGTCTCAAGAATCATTTGCGTGAGCTTGCGATTTAACTTGTTTGGATGATCAGGTGCAATGAGTCCCATTTCTTTGGCTAGATCAAAGTTAAAATAGGCCACAGTGCCGCTGGTCAGTCGACGTGTGGGATAAAGAATCAAGCCCTCTGGAACTTTGTCTTGCCAAGGATGGCGACCGTCCAGCTGCTGAAAAGCGGCGTAGTCGGACTCGGTCGACATGGGGCGGTTTAGCTTGGCTTCTTTTATAGTCATGCTGTTATTCAATGCATCGGCTGAAGCGCATCACGACCTTAGGAGGCCATCCAGCTCTGCGCACAAAGTTCGTAGCAAACTGAGACAGTTTGATTAAAATCGGACTAAGGTAAAGCCCCCAAGGGGCGAGGCAAAGTTTGTAACTTGCCCCTGATAGATGCGAGCGATGCTCAGTTGAATGCGGTCTGCGTAGACAAAACAGCGCAAATCAAACTTCCAGTTGGTCAAAACACTTCGCACATCATCTGTTGGAATGCGTTGCGCCGGCGTGAATTTTTGGATCAAGATGTCTTCTGCCATCAGCCGCTCAAAAACTTTACGTGAGACGCTTTCACCGCGATAGACGGATTTTCCCCCGTGCGAG
The DNA here is from genome assembly GCA_041739415.1 of Bdellovibrionales bacterium. Lineage (GTDB taxonomy): Bacteria > Bdellovibrionota > Bdellovibrionia > Bdellovibrionales > UBA1609 > JALHOQ01. The sequence continues at coordinate 9,434 of JBGSNU010000056.1, forward strand.
CGTTTCGGCTTAAAAAACAAACCGCGCCGCTGCTGCCAAATCTCATCGTGTGAATTGAAATCGCCAATCTCATAGGTCGGGATCATGACTTTGCGGATGGCCTCTTGCTCAGCCGGAGTGGCTCCTACAGATTCCAAAAATCCAGGCTGGGTAAACTGAATCAGCCGCTGTTTATCGGCAAGCAACCAATACTCTCTTGGATTGGGTGAGATACACACCGATCGATCTTGAAAAGCCTTTGCCAGCTGAACATTCTGCGGTTCTTCAAAATAAAAGTCGGTGAGCCGATTGTAAACAAAATCCACAGGAGTTTTAGGCGCTGTGTCGGCTGCATTGTACAAGTGTCCATCGCGCCACTCAAACTGTTCGGGCTCGCAAAACTCGGCTTTCCACCCAAGTCTTTGCATCCAATCTCTATACATCAAAAACTCCGGGAGCATTTTTTGCTCACGAATGTCTGTGTCAGTGATCGCAAGGTGGGGAGTGGAAGTTTGCATATCCTTACCAGTCCCGAGCTTGAGCTCACGGGCAAAAGCGTCACGCAAATCATTAAGCGGCGCAAAAGATTCGAGTGTCCCATCCGTCGCATGGGCCAAATGCATCAGCGATCCAAACATAAAGCCTGAGGCGTTCGTATTGATTTCAACCAATGCACATTCGCCGTCTTCAGTGGTGTGAAAATCATAAGCCATCAACACGGACTCGTGCTTGGTCTCAACATTTGAAACGCCAGGCTGTGCCGGCAGCGCCTGCGAATACGCCGCTCGACGAGAGACCGCATGCAAGGCTTTGACTGCAGCAGTTGCGCGCTCAAGCGCAAGTTTTGGTAGAGTGAGCTCAAGTGGTGAGATCAGGTGGTCCCAGGTCACCTCGGGAATTTCACTCAAACTTGGAAACTCTCGCGCGGCGAGCTGTTGTAGTTTTTTGTAGAAAGAATTGTAGGACATATTCACTCAAAATAAAAAAAGCGCCAGCACCAAGTGCTAGCGCGAATTGCCAAGTGCCATCAACTAAGACTTAGGCGCCGACGAATTTATCGCCCTTTTTCCATCCCGCACCACAAAGTTCGCCGGTCTTCAATCCTTGCAGCACGCGCAAAATCTCGCGGCAATCTCGCCCCACATTCAAATTGTGAATTCCCATGTATTGAATGCGACCTTCAGGATCAATTACAAAAGTTCCTCGAGTGGCGATGCCTTTGTCCTCAAGCAAAACCCCGTAATCACGGGAAACGCGTTTCGTCACGTCACCTATGAGTGGATAACCGAGATTGCCCAAATCATCTTTGATCCAACGACGATGGGAATGAACGCTATCCACACTCACGCCAATGACCTCAGCGCCTTCGTTGCGAAAATCTTTTAGCGCATCCCGAAATTGCGTGATCTCGGTGGGGCAAACAAAAGTAAAATCTAGTGGGTAAAAGTACAAAACAACCCATTTGCCTTTGTAATCCGCCAGGTTGATATCTTTGAAGTCGCCACCATCGACTACGGCAGGCGCTACAAACTGAGGTGCAGGTTGACCAATCATCGGCATATGAAACTCCTTCGTTGAACTGTAGAGGTCTTAATGGTTGCCATAGATTCGAGTTATCATCAAGGCTCGACATCTTTGGTTTGGCCCGTTAGCGTGTAGAGTCGGAGGATCAACAATTGAAAATTGTGACTTGGAACGTAAATGGAATTCGCTCTGTAGCAAAAAAAGGGCTGCACGAGTTCTGGGAGCAGGCTCAGCCAGACATTCTTTGTTTGCAAGAAACTAAGGCTCATCCCGATTTATTGACGCCAGAGCTCGTGTGCCCTCAAGGTTGGCATAGCTATTGGTCGTCGGCTGAACGCGCCGGTTACTCGGGCGTTGCCACCTTTACGCGAGGTGCTCCGACCCAGATCCAACACGGAATAAATATTCCCAAGTTTGACGCAGAAGGGCGCGTGGTCGTCACAGTATTCGATGCGTTCACCCTTTTTAATATTTATTTTCCCAATGGAGGCTCAGGTGATGAGCGCCACCGATTTAAGCAAGAGTTTTTGCGTCGCTTGCGCCACCACCTCCAAAGGCGCTTAGAAAAAGGGGAACGCCTGGTGATCGTCGGTGATTACAACATCGCCTATTTGGATCACGACGTTTATGATCCAAAAGCTCTGAACAATGAGAGCGGTTTTTTACCCGAGGAGCGGCAATGGTTCCGCGATTTTTTAAGTGATGGGTTTATCGATACCTTCCGCCACTTTCATCCAAATGCTGGGGATCGATACACTTGGTGGGCGTATTACGAGAATGCCCGGTTGGGTAACCGCGGTTGGCGTATTGACCACATTTGTGTGTCAAAAAATCTAGAGTCAGCGTTGCGTGGCGCTGAAATATTGGATCAACAAGAGGGTAGTGATCATTGCCCCGTTCTCGTCGAGTTGGCGTTGTGAAATTTTTGATTCTCCTCGCCTGGTTAGCGCCATCTTCACTTTGGGCCGCAAGTGGCGACCCCACTTGTGCGAAAGACTACGCGACACTTCGCAAGGGTCCTGGCTCCAGCTACTCGGTCAGCTGGCGCGTCGCTCGTTTCATGCCGTTTCTTCGGTTCGAAGCAAAGTCGTCGTGGGTTAAAGTGCAGGATCTCGACGGAGAAATGCACTGGGCGCGGTCAAAGGACCTCACGAGCTCATTGTCGTGCGTAGTGGTTCGAGCCCAAGTCGCGAACCTGCGGAAGGAGCCCTCGGCCGCTGCGGCACTGGCGGAGCTTCGATCTGTGGATCGATTCACGCCGTTTAAGCGGATTGAATCGGAGGGAGATTGGGTGAAGGTGGAGGATGAAACCGGGCGCCAGGCTTGGATTCATCACACGAATATATGGAGGCCAGTAAAAGTCCTAGGTCTCACCTTCTAGAAACTGGCCCCCCTTGCTGTTGGCCGCCCAGCCCCTCCCGGGGGCGGGCGTTCCCCACCCCCAGGTGCCCGCGGCCCACGGCGACACCCTGCGGGTTAACGCCTGCCACAGGCTTAGGCGGCCTGCTTTTTCGGTAAGTGCAAATTGTGATAAATGGCGTAGAGGTTTAAGTGCGCTTGCAGGCGTTCTGGCTTCTTCGTTGTGCACCAAGTGCGTCTGACAAGACGGTTAATGTCGGCTCGAAGTTTTGCGCACGTGTGGTTTAAACTAAAGAGCGGATCAAATCCAACTTTCTTAAGCTCTCCCTGACCAGTGATCGCACCTCGTTGCCCCTTGTATGTGACGTGGGTGGCTTTTGGAAAATACTCTTTAACCACTTTTGGGTAGTGTGGATTTTGATCCGACCTGATCTCTGCGGTTTCTTCGATGAGGTCTTTGATTCGGGTAAATAAAATCTCTCGACCCTTCGTTCGCTCATCCGCTCGCTTGCCGTATTTTTTAACGGAGATCTCAGCCAACAGGCCGTTGGCAGGCATTTTCGACACCTCCAGCCCAAGAATACGTCTTGTATTGCTTTCAACGGCAACGGTGATCGACAGGGGCTTACACTTGGTGTGCTCAAAGGTTTCCATATCATCGAACTGAAGGGCCTGAGCTTTCGTAGCCGCTCGGTTCAGCTCCTCAAGTTATAACTTGGCCTGCTCGGCCAGAAACAAGAACTTTCGCACCACAGTTTTACGGTTGAGCTTGGCAATACGCGCAGCCCGTCGCTGCGACACGCTGGAGGCCAGGAGTTGATAGATCAACGAGTTCTTATGCCGCTTGTTTTGTCGATAGCAGGGATTTGAGGTGGCCGCCGAGAAGCCCTTCTTACAGGCCTGACACCGGTAGCGCTGCACCACCTGACCATCGGACTTGCGGTAGAACGAGCCATAGCGAGCGACCGCAGCTGAATCGGACGCCTTTGAGCTGGAGCATAAACTATTGGGGCAGGAGGGTGACATTCAGACCCTACAGGGCAAG
>JBGSNU010000011.1:0-48818 GCA_041739415.1 Bdellovibrionales bacterium
CATTGGATGATAGGAGATGTCTGCTTCTTATGGGACAACTGGACTAGCAACGAAAGTACCAGCCAAATTCCCCAAATCATTACCGCTACTTCACTAAAATGTGTCGCTGATGTCCCAAAGTTCTCTAAAAACCGGAGAGGCTCTGGCTAACGCCAATTTGCGGCGCTTTTTGTATTAGGGCGGCAGAAATAGGCTATATCGCAGACCAATTCAAATTAAACCAGTTGTGATTGAATCTAGTCCTGCTGTCGACGGCATTAAGACTGCAGTGATGCATCTGTAGCTATCGAATGTGAATAAGTGATCCAGCAATATTAAGATCTAAGGCGATAAATGGAGACGAATGAAAGCTCGTGCGGTTCAGATTTTGCTCCTGCTGAGCTCGCTAGTTGCCGCATCGACAGCACTTGCGCAAGTGCCTTTTCAACGGATTGAACGGATACCACCACGCCATAGCCAAGCAGTTCAGTTGAGTTCGGCAGAAACACAAGTCGAGCTAAAGAAAATCAGTGAGTTCTTAAAAACCTTGCCATTGATTCGTCTGCACATTGTTGAAGCTCCGGGGCATGGGCATCAGGTGGCGAATGTGAATGCGATGGTTCGGCTGCGAGAGCTAGGATTTACGGGACGACTGCAGGCGCTCTATTCAGACTCTGTGGCCATACAATTGTCGAATATGATTCCCAGATTTGATCCTACAAAGAAAACGCAACAGACCCACTCGGTTCAACTCCAGAGCATTGAGTGGATCGCCGATTCTGTTGCAAAAAATCAAATCGGGCGGGAGCGGGTGCTGCTTGCGATTCAAGGTGCACATGATGGATCAGTTTCACACTCCCTTATGGCACAACTCAATGCTGCAAATGTGCTACAGTTGCAGCCTCGGCATTGGAATCACCGCGGTAGCACGCGCGAGATTTTGCTTGAGACCCATGAGTCGATATCACTGGAACATTTGCACAACCTCGGAATTGTCACAGCCGATCACAAAATCGAGAACTGGAACACATTTTTATCAGAACAGCTCGCGCAGAGTCCGCAGTTCTTGCTGCGGCAACCGTTTCTACAGACGCTTATGGAAAATCGAGCGCAACTGGATCTACTTCCAGCCTATGGCATCGATTACCCATTTGACCCGGGCAAAACCATTGAACTGGTTGTCTCGGCCCTAAGGGTGGCTGTGGCCGAACGGTCAGATCTGTTCACCAAACCGATTGTTATTCCGGTATTTGCAGGCTTTGAAGACGAAAACAAAAACGCTTTGTTTTTGGAAAAATTAAAGGCGCTCGAGGTTGAGCACCTATCGGCAGAAAATTCGGAGGCCAGCGAACGACTCACGCAGCTGCGGCCTGGCGAGATCTTGGTGGTGCACGTGGGACCAATGCCCACTGAAGTCTTTGACGCGATTTTTAAAAGAGCGACGCTTCCAGCTTTGTTGCTGGGTAAAAATCTAACCTCTATGTTGTTGAATCAGGGTCTGCCGTTTTTAAATGTCATTGGCAGTACCTTTGGACTCGCTCCGCTGCGGGCTCAGCTTTCATCAAGCGAGCGGCAATTGGTGGAGTCGGCATTTATGGCTTTAGACAGCAGAAGTTCCCGAGAGATGCAAACCTCAAAGCCAATCGCTCGGTATTTTATCGACATTCAATATCCGCAGAGTTCGCTGAGAGTTGCGTTTCAGGCGGCAAAAGCCGATGCGAAGTCACTTAACTCAGACCTCATGGGTCAGGCATTAATTGAGCTGATTCACGCTTTTGAAATACGCAAGCTTAAACCGAGTGCTCTGTGTGCCGAGCTTCTTTGAGCTTTCACCTCGGCTGATTCAGAAATGCCTCAGTCCTCCAGAGCCTCAACCGAGATTTCATCGCTGGCAATTTTTCTTAACGAAACGTGCTTAACCAGCAATTGAGTTTGCCGACGGTCCTGCACATTTTTTACGATGACATTGCGAGCTCGCCAAAATTGCCCGCCCAGTTTTTCATAATCGAGAAACTGCGTTTGCTTCAGCAGCTTGCCGCTGGAGTCGTAGTGGTCCATTTTCTCGACGCGATAGTTAGGTTTTGAAATCCAGGTTCGAATCCGACCATAGGATGAGTCAGAGTCGGCTCGAGCTGTACTTTCAATCTCAACGAGTTTGCCGGTGTCTTTGACCACACGATTGTTGAAATTGCGATAGGCTGAACCCGAGAGATCCTCAAAGGCAATTTCGGAATCTAGAAACTTCCCTTTTTTATTCGACCCTAAAATTCTTCGCACCTTTTTGTCTGACGGCAAATACAGATACTGCTCCTCTTTTTTACCCTTTGCGACAGTGAGAAGTGACAGGCCCTTGAGGTCAGCTGGTTTTTGGAGGCGCACGAGGGCCTTTGCGCCGCCTTTGCTGGTGCGGAGAATCGTCAGCTCACGCACTTTCTTAGAACCGTCAGATTCTTGCGTGATCATTTTAAGTGCGACGCGCTCGTTGGGTGGGGCGCTTCGTTTCTCGGTCTGGGAGAGGATCGCTTGCGCATTTTCTGCGGCGAAGCTCGTCCGGTACGCCATCACGCCAAGCCCAAAAAGCACAACGTAAGGAATGGCGCGCGAGGCGGTTTGCCATTGAAAGCGGTGAGTGTGTGTCATCTTGACCTCCAGGTCAGGGATTAGCAGCCAGGGAAAGCGTCGAAGCAAAGCGGGTAGCCACACCAAATCGCCGAGAAGCCCCGCCAAAATGGACAGCAGCATAAACAGTCCAAACAATTGATTCACCGGAAAGGCTGAAAACAAAAACACGGAGAAGCCGGCAAAGAGAGCCAAGCTTGAGACTAAACAGGGCATAGTTTCGTGCTTCATCAGCGTAAAGATCGGCAAAGATGTTTGGCGTGGTGATTTTCGGAGCAACGTGCGAAGGCGGTCCAGCACGTACACTGTATTGCAAAAGGCGAGACCTAGACTGATGGAGAAAATAATGGCGATGCCCGGTTTTATCGGCACCTGAAAGATGGCCAAAAATCCAATGAGTAGAGTTGGTGGAACCAAGTTCGGCAGGGTTGCAACGAGCGCCCATCTGAGCGAGCGAAAGAACGCGGTCATCGCGAGCACGATCCAAAACAAGGCCCCGAAAAATCCCCACATGAGCTCCCGCGATATCCCGTCGTTGATCTTTGGCACCATCACAGCCGTGCCAGTGGCTCGCACCTCTAGCTTGGGAAATTCGCGTTTTAAGTCAGCCGTCATTTTGGCAATGAGTTGCTGCGACTCATTTGCCGGTAGGTCGGGCAATCGAACAGAGACTCGAGTCCACTTTTCATCAACGGATAGGTAATTCTTCAGCGGACTGTCGCCAGCCATTGAATACAAGAATTGCAGCTCGGCTACGCCCGACTGTTTTAACGGCAGCTGAGTGCGCCGGCGCCCCGTCGTCATAAAGTCGGTCAAAGCGATGACTGACCCTACCTTGGGATTGGTTCGCCACTTTTCGGTCACGCGTTTGAGTTTTCGTAAATTAACAGGCTGCTTCCACAGTTGAGACCGTTTGTTGTGCCCCAAGGAAAAATCCACAGAGGCAATCCCGCCAAGCTTTCGAGAAATCTTGTTTGTGGAGTGATTCGCCGTGTGAAAACGGGGCAGATCATCAAACAGCTTTGCCGTCCAGCTGAGTCTTGAACCGACGGCTGTTAAAACCAGCAGAGCTATCCCGACGGAAGGAACGATCCAACGACTGTTGCGAATTAAAAAATGCGAAAAATAAGGTGCGTCTTGCAGAATAGATCTGGGAGTCGGCCACTTGGCCCAAGTGAAGACTGCTGGCACCAGCACGATCGTTGTTGCGGCAGTGAGGAGTGAAGCTATGGCTACAGCTTTACCGTAAGATGCAATGAGCGGAACGTCTGACAAAGCCAGTGTAGCGAAGCCAATTGCGGGTGTGATGGCCGTGAGGGCATGGGGCAACGCCAACTCTCGCATGAGGTTCTTGAGATGAACCATTCGTAAGCTCCAATTGAGGTGTGCGGAGTCGCTCATGCGGACCAAGGTGTGACAAGTGATGCCGAGGGCCGTGATCGTCACGATGATGGGCAAAGTCGATGACAAGACGTTAAATGAGAATCCAAAAACACTCATCATACCGACGCTTAAAGCATTTACGATCACTAAAATAAATAGGATTTGTGGAACAATCGCGACTCCATGAAACATAAACTTCACCACCAGCAAGGAGGCCAGGAGCGAGAAGAAGATAAAGAGCAGAATTTCTTGCGACAAGAGATCTATAAGTTGGGTTCGAATGACGGCAGGGCCTCCCATACGCAGATAGGTTCGGGGGAACTGCTTTTTTGCCGCTTGGTAGACTTGACCAATGAGTTGTTGATGTTGGTGGTGGGTCAAATCTTTTGGAAAAATGAACAGGGCCACATCGCGAGCATCACGGGAGACGAGGTTTGGTGTATATAAAGGATTGCTTAAGATATCTTGGGGCTTGCCAAAACCCAGACTTTGCAAATCGACGAGATCAGCAACGGTGAGTGTGCCCTTGTGTTCAACACTCGATCGGATGTTGCCTAAACTGATCACGGACTTGACGCTAGAGATTTGCCCCAGCTCCGTCGAGAGTTCGCGCAGCCGAGTGAGCGACGCGGGGTCTGTCCAGCGACGACTTTGGTCTAGTGGAATGCTCATCAACAAAATGTGCGGCGAATTTTCAGAAATTTGAAAAACTTTTTTTGTGCTTTGATCTGCAAGCAACAGGGGATGTTTGAGCGGAAAAAATTGCTCCATCGCGTAGTCGGTTGTGACTCCGCTGGCCAACTTCGCAGCGTAAATTCCAAGTAAAGTGAAAACACTTAGTGCACTCACTGCTAAGATTTTAATTTTTGTCGAAGTGTTTCGCATTTTTAATTTATCCCGTGTTGAGAAGCCATCTAGCTTAACGGTTGGGCGAGTGCCATACTTGAGCATCAATCGAGGAATACCAAATGCGAATGAATTCGAAACGTGTGAACCAAATGAAGCTAGAGAAGCAAATGAAAATGCCGAGCCTACGAGCTGTAGCGACTTCGCTGCTTTTGTTGGGAGTCCTGTCAGCGCCTCTTGGCGAGGCGGAGACAGCTGTTCCAACGGAAACATTAAAGCTTGAGTCCGATCTTTTGATTCAGCCGGAACAGCTCGAGCAGGTGGTCCAAGCGCGCACACTGCAGCTCAAATCAATTGAAAGTTACAGTTGGTCGCACTTAAATTTTTCTAAGCCCTATCGAACTGCGTGGAAGAATGTTCGGGTTGAGGGGCCGCTCCGTGTGCAAGTCGACACGTCCATGCTGAATCAACAGTTGTTGAGTGTGAGTATCACTTGGCCAACGCCCAAAATTTCTGTCGGCGCGTTTGCCATTCAAGATACGATTCGTCGGATCGTCGGGGGGATACCAGTTGTCGTGCATTTGGATGGGACCTGCAGCAACCTGAACCTCCAGTTGCCGAACGCTGAGATGATGTTGCGGGGAAAGTTGCGCTGGCAACTCTCTGAGTCTGGAGTCAAGGTGAGTTGGCTAGACTTCACTTTGGATATGCAGTCAGACAAGTTGAACTTAGATGTTGGTGACTGCGTGGGCCCCAAGGCCCTCATTGCAACAATCAAGGATTCAATCACGGAGGCCATGCGAGACCCCAGATGGCTAGAGGCTCAGCTCCGTCGCTCCACCGAGGAGTGGCTCGAAGACAATTTGAAAAAGCTGGCCCGGGACTTACTCGCACCGCAACTTCTACCGCTGACAGACCGTCTTGGAGCCGCGTGGATTCCGGCTCACGTCACGTCCCTCGAGAGTGGGGCCATTCGGGTTGCGGGTGAAATTCAATTGAGCAGTCCAAAAGCGCTCAGCCCGACAACGAATAAAGAAGAGCCTTTGATCCAGTCCAACGAACGGCTCGTTCAACGCGCGCCGAATATACTGGTTCATTTGAGCAAGACGATGTCTTCGGGTTTTGCATTGCCGGTCAGTACCCCGCAAGAGGTGCTGGCCTTTGTTTATAGAAATGGTTTTTTGAAGCGCCGTTTTGTCTCCACTGAAATTCCGGCGTTTGTCGACCTCATGCAGAGTCGATTTATGCAGTTTTTCATTTGGCCCGATTTGATGCAGTTTCGAAAGCGCAGTGTATTTTATTTTGACCTGGCAGCGGCGGCCGAACCTCAGTGGAGCAATCAAACTTTGACAGTCCCGTTTCAGATCAATCAATGGGCCCCAATAAAGGGGCGTTACATTCCCTATTTGACCTTTCGAGGGTCACTGACCGCCCAAATTCGTCCACAGTTGAATTCGGAGCAAGTGCAGTTTCAACCGAAGATTCGGGAGCTGAAGTTCAAAGCCTATATTCAGCCAGAGTTTAAAAAAAATCGCCCATTTGAAGGAGGCGTCGCGACCTCTGCTATGGAAGGTAAAATTCGAGATTACCTCGAGCAGCAGACCTTGCAAATGGAACGGCCAACCTGGGAGGTTTTGCCCGGCGTGAACGTGGAGCTGACGAATGTTCAGTTGAACTCGAAGGAGCTGTTGTTCTTACCGCTGCAGTTGCGGTGAGGCGTTAGAAAAAGTAGGTCATTGTAAAAGTGGCGTGATCGTTTTTCTCAAAGGTCTTGAGGAGCCCCTCTCGGCGGGCTGAAAAGTCCTGCCAGCTCGCGCCAAAGCGAACTTGGTCCGTCAGTTTTTGTTCAAAGCCAACGAGCCAGAAGAGTCCATCGGTTTCAGTTTCATACAAACTCGAAAGCAACAGCACCAGATCATCGCTCCAGGCCAGGCGTCCTCCCGCCAGCACCGACCGGTCGAACAATCGGTAAGAGGACGAAATCAGGTTGTCGCTTTCGCGCGGATTCTCGGCCCAATAGCCCTGCAGCAAGAGGTTGGCTGTGCGTGTGGCCAGGTCCACGGTTGTCTCAAGCGCCAACACATTCGACCAACGCCACTTTTGCAGAAGGGGATGTTCAGAGATGGAGTCCTCATAAACAGATTCCGCTCGAATAATCCAGTTTTCCAACGCCCAGGTGAAGCCCATGCCAGTTGTCTCAACTAAATAACTATATGAGGTGAGGTGAATGGGTGAGCGAGCCACGTTAAAATCAAATTCCAGCTGAGTCGGTAAAATCTTTGGTGTGGGGGCGCTGCCGCGAAAGTATGTGGCTTGGAGGTCAACCGCGCCAATGTTTGACGCCAACTTGGCTCCGGCATTGTGCTGGAGTGCGGGCCCAAGCGTTTGTGCTGGATCCCACCGATACTCGAGTTGATTCGGCAGCTCAATGCGTTGCCCTTCGGCTTCAATGTCTAAGAGCAAGGAGCGAGGTAGCCAGCGTGAGTTTTGACTTGGCACCTCGGGCCGACGCCTCAATGGAATGTAAACAAGATCTAAATTGAAAACGTCTCCTCCCAGAGAGGTCTCGAGCATGGGGGAGCCTTGTTTATGGCTGCGCAAAGGATGTGAGGTAAAAGTTGTGTTGCCCACATCGGATGGACTGCTGAAGTCGACGACGGCCCAATTGAGCGTATTCATGCCAGCGCGCAGTTTGAGTCGGGATGAAGTTCTCCACTCAATGAAGGCCGCAGGTAGGTCCGCGTAGAGATTCTCTGGTGCACCGTGAGCTGTTGGATTGGTGAGGGCAAAGAGTGACCATTGACCCCGCAATTTTTTGTTAAAACGGAGTTTTCCGTTCCAGTCTAATTTTATATAGGGAACCAACGTTTCAGTCTGTTTGTCGTAAGCATGGGGAAAGGAATCAGCCAAGGCTTCGAGCTTGCCGTTTTGCGAAAGAGCGAGGGCTGTTGAACTAGCACCTGAGGCCATTGAAGCAGCAAGTCCTATCAGGAGAATCACTCGGCGAAGTCGCATGTCCCATCCATGTCTCAAATTGAGACGACCGTCAATAAGGCTGACAGCTGGGAACGTAAAATGTCAAAGGTCGGTTGGTCTCACGCGCCCGTGTATCTACTCCTTACAGATTCGAAATGACGGCGAAAAATCTGGCACTAACCTTGCGTATTAGCTTTGTGAACAGGAGATTGAATATGACTAAAACGCTAGTTTTCTTAGGCTTAGTGGGTGTCCTTATTGCCAATTTAGGTTGCCAGCCACCGCGCAAAGATAAGAAGGAGCGCATTGGCCGAGGTCGTTCCGGCGTGACCGGCAATTTTGACGCCAATCATAGCAACAGCTCGGCTGGTATCGACAGCAACAAACGTTGGGGTGAAATCACCTCACGCGCCTCCACGCGCACTTGGGAAGAAGCCATTTACTATTTCACTTTGCCGTCCGTTCGAGATCTAGGTGAAGACGATCAGGTGGGCCGAGTCAGTCCACGTTCTGGCGATTCCACGGGAGTTCGATTTTACGGCAACGCTTTAACAAATGGGAGCGGTGGTTCGGTGCGCTCGTTTGATCCTGCCAGTATGATGATTCATATTGAAGTGTATGATGATCGCACAGGTGAGGAGAAGTCCGGTGGTGGCAAACGTGCCCCAATTGTTGTTGAGATTTCTCCGAAGATTTCTGGTTTCGTTGAGGCTGGTGGTCGAATCGACGGCAATCAAGTGGAGCTTTATTTTATCGACAAAATGGGCGGCGTTCTCATGAATGGAGAAATTGTTGATGAGAATTTTGTCGGCACGGTTGAGTTCACCGACGAGTCTGGCCGAGAGCGAATGGAGCTTGGTGAATTTAGCGTGCCTGCCTGCGGATTCTTTAAGTGTCAACAGTAGAATAGCTAAGAAGATTGCGGTTGCCAAAGACCACTCGAGATCGTTACCGTTACAAGTATGAGTCTAGATCTCGAGTTCGATCCCGAAGTTTTTTGGTCACTGATCGGTGGGCGAGCGGTCATTGAGACGCCTCGGCTCGGACTGAAGTCAAAAGCTGAGGCGCAAGCTTACCTAAAGGCTTACGGCTATGACTGGGCAGTGGATTCAGATCGAGAGAAGCTGGCACAGATTCATTCGCGCGCGGTGATTTACCTACGCACACAATTGCTCAAAGATGGCGAATTTATTCCAGATGAAGTGACCGATCCAAAAAAACTTCAAGACATGGCGGATTTGTTGTTGCTGGCCAGTCAGCGCGACTCAGACGACGGCCATTTGAGCCGCTGGGCCTGTGCGCTGCTACGGGTGATGCATGTGATCTCGCAATTGCAAAACGATGTCTTCAATTACTTCTCGCTCGAAATTCAAGAGGAGATCTTTCGACCCTATCGGCACTTTGTGGCCAAGGACTCAGTCTCTGGAATTAAGCTGGCGGGCGCCGATGGCTCAGACACGATCCCCTTACAAAAATTTGATATTAAGCCGTTCAAGGACTCGGATTCTTCTATCACCAAGCTCTTGGCTCGGCCAGATGAGGTCGCTTTTGGTTTGCTCGATAAAATTGGCGTGCGCTTTGTCACCTACAATCTCTTTGATGTGTTTCGAGTGATGCGCTTTTTGGTGGTCAATCATGTCATGAGTCCCGCCAACGTGATTCCCAATCAATCAAACAATACGTTGTATCCGGTAAATTTGTTTATGGAAGTGCTGCAGGGTCTGCCAAAAAATGCGGATTTGAAGCCCGCAGATATTGATCAAATACTATTTGATCGCTTACAGAAAAACACAGCGGGCGCGAGGTTTTTAGAAAAGCACAATAGCTTTACCGATCGTGAATATCGCTTCATTAAATTCATCACGCGCCAGCTTGTTCGTGTGACACTGCCAGAGACACAAAAGTCCTTTAGTTTCTTTTATCCTTACGAAGTGCAGATTCTAGATTACGACCGGTATCTAAAGTCGCTGACTGGACCAGCATCGCACGATGAGTACAAAGCTCGGCAGCGGCAGCGGGCTCGCGATCGTGTCTTTGCCGATCCGGTTTCGGGACCGCTGAACTCCTAAATGCATTGCATTATTGGTGAGAATCAAGGCATCTCCGCTTTTGATCGGTGGGTAGTCTGCGTTAGGATCAAGCGCATGGGGAAGATTTTTTTACTCACACTCTTTTGGCTTCACTTGCTGTCGTTGACTCTAGCGGCGTCAGCGCAAGTGTTTCGCGAAGATATTGGCGAGCTGAAGATTCATGATCTCTTGCTTCGGCCGACCTTCACGTTGCGTGAGCCCGGCCAAGGAGAGTTTACTGTTGGTGAAAGCTCGTTTGCCCTGCGCTGGGAGCTTGAAAAAAAATACGTCGGCGTGATTCGCATCGGACCACGTTCCCTCATGAACCCGCTGGCCCGCTTCACTGAGGACGTCAATGAAGACGTGACGCTAGTGGAGGCATTTGGTGAGTACAGTGATGGCTATGGTCGCATTCGATTTGGCAGGTTGCCGGTGGAGTTTGGCTACGAGGGAAGCCTATGGGAGCGCTATTTGATTTTCCCTCGCAGTTTATTGTTTCAGCGGCGGATGGTTATGCTGCGAGATATGGGGATCTCCTACTTTGTACAACATAACAATTGGTACACCGGCGTGCTGGTGTCCAATGGTGAGAGTGATGCCGACGCAGATGGACGAATCTGGTACACAGGACAATGGGGTTATGCGGGTGACAAATTCAATATCGGCTTGGTTGGGCAAACCGGTAGCACCAAGCCCACTGCGACCAGTGAGAGTGGCGACACTCTAGCGGGCGTTGATCCATCGATGCAAGCTCGGTGGCGCATCGGCGGGTTGCGCGCCAATTGGAGCACTCGCTGGATCGATTCGGTGCTTGAATTCTACTTTGGTGAATTGGATCAAGAGAGTCGCACCACAAAGTATATGACCGGCCACGCCGATCTTGGGGTCAATTGGGGGCGACAGTTTTCCACGCATTTGCGTTACGATATGTTGGATCCTTACGTGACGCGGGATGGAGATCTTGAGCAGCATGTGAGCCTGGCGTTGGTGTTGTCGAACCCGACACGCTCCTCTAATCTTATTTTAGTGGGAACTAAGGTGCTTGAAGAAGGTACGCCAGTTCCGAATGATGAGTTGCGCCTCATTTGGAGTCTTTCTCCAAGTGGTGTCGTTCGCTTTTGACCCACTGCCTTGAAGTCGATATAACCAGCGAATAAATTTTGAGTTCAATCTAGAGGAGACAGATATGTCAGCACAACTGAATCGGGTGGGTGTGGTCGGCGCAGGTCAAATGGGCAATGGGATCGCACAAGTCATCGCGACTTTAGGGATAGAAGTCCGCCTGATAGATGTGCAAGCAGCCGCATTGGAAAAAGCTATTTTGAGCATTGCCTCCAGTTGTGATCGATTGATCAAAAAAGAGACTCTAACACTCGCGCAAAAAACTCAAATTTTAGAAAAAATCAAACCGACCACAACCCTCCAAGATTTTAAAGATTGTGATTTTGTTATTGAGGCCGTCGCGGAGAACTTAGATTTGAAACTTAAAGTGTTTCGCGAGCTCGACGAAGTCTGCCCGGCCCATGCGATTCTTTGCTCGAACACCTCGAGTGTTTCCATCACAAAAATAGCCGCCGGGACCAAACGTCCCCAATTGGTTGCAGGAATGCATTTTATGAATCCGGTGCCGCTGATGAAATTGGTTGAAGGGATTCGGGGTTTACAAACGTCGGATCAGACGTTTCAAGCTGTCGCCCAACTCACAACCAAATTGGGTAAGACATTTGTTGAAGTCAAAGATATGCCAGGGTTCAGCGTCAACCGTATTCTCATGCCCATGATCAACGAGGCTGTGTACACGCTGCATGAAGGCATTGCGAGCGCCTCGGATATCGATACGGCGATGAAGCTTGGCACCAATCAACCTATGGGTCCACTGACGCTGGCCGACTTTATCGGGCTCGACACCTGTTTGGCCATCATGCAAGTGCTGCACACCGGACTCGGAGACAGCAAATATCGTCCATGTCCCCTCTTGGTGAAATACGTCGAGGCGGGATGGCTGGGTCGAAAAACTGGGCGTGGATTTTACACCTACGAGAACAAATAGAATAGGGGCAGCTGTGATGCAATTTAAAACACTGTTAGTTGAAGAAACGTCGATCACTGAATTTGCCAAGGTGATCGTCTTAAAGATCAATCGACCCGAGGCTATGAATGCGCTCAATCAGCAGGTGCTAGAGGATCTCCGAGAGTGCATCACGCAGTTGAAGCAAGTACCGAATCTGCGAGCGCTGGTTCTCACTGGCCAAGGTGAAAAGTCATTCGTTGCCGGAGCCGACATTAAGGAGATGGAAGGGCTCAATGCAGACCAAGGGCGACAGTTGGCGCAGGCGGGCCAAGTTTTGTTTCAGCGCCTCCGGGGCCTGCCGTTTCCGGTGATTGCGGCGGTGAATGGGTTTGCGCTTGGCGGTGGGCTGGAGCTCGCGTTGGCGTGTGATTTTATTTTGGCATCGAGTAAAATGAAATGGGGTTTGCCAGAGGTGACTTTGGGTTTGATTCCTGGGTATGGCGGGACACAGCGGCTTCTGCGAGCGATAGGTCCTGCCAATGCAAGACGCGTGGCTCTGAGTGGTGAGATTTTTTCAGCGCAACAGGGTTATGAATGGGGTTTGATTTCTCAAGTCATCGAGCCCGAACAATTGCTTCCCACAGCTCTGCAAACCGCAAAACTGCTCGCGCAGCGGGCGCCATTGGCTGTGACCTGGGTGAAGGAGGCGATGGAGCAAGGCATTGATTTGTCCACGTTGGAAGGCTTGGAAGTCGAAGCCGATTTGTTTGGTCGCACCTTTGAAACTCAAGATCGCCGCGAAGGTGTTGCGGCCTTTATCGAAAAACGTCAACCTGGTTTTGTTGGAAAGTGATTTAAATTTTTTATGAACTCATCTCAATCGCTTGATAGAAATGAATCTTACAGACCCAAAAATTCAATCCGAGTTGTAACGGCGGCCTCGCTGTTTGATGGACATGATGCAGCCATCAACGTGATCCGCAGGGTCCTGCAGGACTCTGGCGTTGAAGTTATACATCTCGGACACAATCGATCGGTGCGTGAGGTTGCTGAAGCCGTGCTGCAAGAGGGTGCCCAGGGCGTATGTATCAGCTCGTATCAGGGCGGCCATATGGAGTACTTCAAATACCTGCGGGATTTTTTAAACGAGGCCGGCGCATCGCACGTTCGAATTTTTGGCGGCGGTGGTGGCGTGATTGTGCATGAGGAAAAGCGGCAGTTAGAGAGCTACGGCATTTCACAAATCTTTCATCCCGATGACGGCCGCCGCTTAGGTCTAGAAGGCATGATTGAAGTGATTGTGAGAGAGTGCGACTTTGACCTCACGACTCGGGCCTTGCTGAAAATGCCTGCGCCGCAACCGAAGGGATCAAACACAATTCCCCATGCAGCACTCGGGATCGCCCTCGCTTCGATCGAAACCACTGGTCATTTAGACCTTTCGCCTGAGCTTCAAAAATCGCTTGGAGACTTCGCCCGACGTCAAAGATCAGCAAAGCCTCTGGTCTTGGGCATCACCGGCACAGGCGGCGCAGGTAAGTCGTCGTTGATTGACGAACTGATGGTGCGTTTTTTAAATGCTTATCCAGAGTGTCGAATTGGCGTGGTGTGTGTGGATCCCTCCAAACGTCGAACGGGAGGAGCACTCCTCGGCGACCGGATTCGGATGAACAGTTTGGCGCGGTCGGGTACGTTTATGCGATCTATGGCCAGTCGCGGTTCTGGGCATGAGATGGCCGACAGTTTGCCCAAAGTGCTCGAATTTTTGAAGACCTGTGATTTTGATTTACTCATCGCCGAAAGCTCGGGCATTGGACAGGCGAGCTCGCGCATTCTCGAAATCAGCGACCTCAGTCTTTACGTGATGACTTCGGAATTTGGCGCTCAAAGCCAACTTGAAAAAATTGATATGATTGATTACGCCGATCTCATTGCCATCAACAAGGCTGATCGGCGAGGCTCTCTCGATGCCCATCGAGATGTGCAAAAGCAGTATCGTCGAGCCCGCAAGATTTTTGACCACTCCACGCCGGTGCCGGTGCACCTCACTCAGGCTTCGAACTTCAATGACCGGGGCGTGAACGAACTGTTTGGCTCTCTAATAGAGACCTTGGGCAAAAAGGGGGCAAAGGATTTTGCTCCGTTAGCATCTCAGCTCCCCGGCAACGACAAACAAAGCGTGGTGAGTCCGGATCGGCAAAATTACCTGGCAGAGATCGTTTCCGTCGTCCGTGCCTACAAAAAAAACGTTGAGGTCAAAGCGCAAAAAATATCTCAGGTGGCGGCGCTCGAAGTGAGCCAAAAAATTCTGGGCGGAGCGACTCCACTCGAATTGCAAAAGGCGTTGGATGAAAATCGAAAGGCATTGACGACTGAGGAGTGGGCTGAACTTGAGGAGTATCCCAAACTGCTCGAGCGCTACGCAGGCAAAGAGCTGAGTTACACGGTGCGCGGGCGCGAGGTCAGGGCCGAGTTAACCCGTGACAGTTTGTGTGGACTGGCCATTCCCCGCGTGGTGTTGCCGCGTTACACGGATTGGGGCGATCGTTGGCGCTATTTGAAACTCGAAAATGTGCCGGGTTATTTTCCGTTCACAGCCGGCGTGTTTCCATTGAAGCGGCCGGAAGAAGATCCGGCTCGACAATTCGCTGGAGAGGGAACGCCGGAGCGAACGAACCGGCGATTTCATTATCTTAGCCAAGGTCTTAAGGCCAAGCGTTTATCGACGGCATTTGATAGCGTGACTTTGTATGGTGAGGATCCAGATCCTCGTCCAGATATCTACGGCAAAGTGGGGGAGAGTGGCGTAAGTATTGCCACACTCCACGACATGAAGAAGCTCTACGCGGGCTTCGATCTGTGTGATCCCAACACAAGTGTCTCCATGACGATCAATGGTCCTGCGCCGATGATTTTGGCGTTTTTTATGAACACCGCTATTGATCAACAACTCGAAAAAAAGGCGGCGGCCCTCGGGCGAGAGCTTACCGCAATTGAACGAGATGAGGTGGAGCAGTTCACCTGGTCCACCGTGCGCGGCACTGTGCAGGCGGATATTTTAAAAGAAGACCAAGGACAAAACACTTGCATCTTCTCCATCGATTTTGCGCTGAAGATGATGGCGGATATCCAAGAATTTTTTGTGCAAAAACAAGTTCGCAATTTTTATTCCGTGAGCATCAGCGGCTACCATATTGCGGAGGCAGGGGCCAACCCGATCACGCAATTGGCACTCACGCTGTCCAACGCTTTTACCTACATCGAGTACTATTTGTCGCGTGGGTTGAAAGTGGACGAGTTTGCACCCAATCTATCGTTCTTTTTTTCAAACGGTTTGGATCCTGAATACACGGTGATTGGTCGAGTGGCTCGGCGAATTTGGGCCATTGCCTTACAGGGCAAGTATGGCGCTAGCGAACGGTCGCAAAAACTGAAGTATCACATTCAGACTTCGGGGCGGTCCCTGCACGCGCAAGAGATCGCATTCAATGATATTCGCACCACTTTGCAGGCTCTGATTGCCATTTTTGATCAGTGCAACAGTTTGCACACCAATGCTTATGACGAAGCGATCACAACTCCGACAGAAGAGAGTGTGCGACGTGCCCAGGCGATTCAACTCATAATCAATCAAGAGTTTGGCATGGCAAAAAATGAAAATCCTTTGCAAGGCAGTTACTTTCATCAGTGGTTAACGGATGCGGTGGAGGAGGCTGTTCTCACAGAGTTTTTGCGAATAAATGAGCGGGGTGGAGTGCTGGGTGCAATGGAAACCCAATATCAGCGAGGGAAGATTCAAGATGAATCGCACCATTATGAAACTCTAAAACACGACGGCAGTCTGCCCATAATTGGTGTGAATACCTTTGTCGATCCAGCGACTCTTGCAGAAAACTATGTGCCGCCGACGATTGAGATGGCCCGAGCCTCGGTTGAGGAGAAGAAGCAGCAGTTAGACAATGTGCGCGCTTATCAAAAAACCAATTCCGCGCAAGTCGCGGCTGAACTCGCGCTGCTTAAAAACGCCGCCGTCCAGAACCAGAATATGTTTGCGGCTTTGCTGCGGGCGTCTCGGCATTGTTCGCTTGGTCAGATGACCACCGCATTGTTTGAAGTCGGTGGTCGATACAGACGCAACGTTTGAGGGGCCTACTGACGGGAAAACTTAGATTTGATCATCGATTCAAAAACACCGGGGAAGTGATGTCCTAGAAACACTCCGAATCGACTGCGACCGACGGGCCAGATGGTGTCGGTCTCATTTTCAATTCCATTCCAGACGTGTTCGGCCCACTGTTCGGCTGGAATTGAAGTTAAAATCGACATATCGAGGTGCGACCCATAAAGCTTTGAAATGTCGTCATACATATCCGTCTTCACTCCCGGAGTGATCAACAATCGAGTCGACACGCCGGTGTTGCGGAGCTCCTGCTTCAAGGATTCAGTAAAGGCCACGACGGCAGCCTTTGAGGCCGCGTAGGTGCTCGCACAGGGGAAGAACATTTTCCCAGACACACTCGCATTGTTCACAATCACACCTGTCTTGGCTTCGAGCATCTTTGGCAAAATCAATCGCGTGAGTCGGATCACGGCATGAACGTTCACCATCAGCATTTTCTCAATAGCATCTGGATCTTGCTCCTCTAGCAGTCCACCGGTCAGCAGGCCCGCATTATTGATCAGCACGTCCACTTGTTTTGTTTTTTGATAAACCTGCTGCACAAGTTGATCCACTGCCGAGCTCTTGGTCAAATCCGCCGGCCAAAGGTGAACGGAGAGCGCTCCTTTGGCCTTCAATTGTTGTTCTAAATCTGCTGGTAGCGTACGCGACGCCAGATGCAAATGCATTTTTCTTTTTGCAGCCGCCTCGGCCAGCGCCAAGCCAATGCCACGGCTGGCTCCAGTGATGAGTGCAGTTTTGTTTGTGAAATTCATATCATGTCCTTTGGTGCGGTCTTGTTTTGCGTTCAAACAAAATGATCAGAGCCATATACAGAGCCCAGGCCAAACTATAACCCACGAGATTCCAGAGCAAAGGCTCAGCAAAGGTCACGATACCAAATGTGCGACCGGCAATGTAGTAGGTGAACGGGCCTGAAACACCGGCGAGCAAAATGGCGACAGTGGGGAACCGCATCATCCAGCTCAGCGAGTGGTTAAGCGTGGTTGAAAATAACAACCAAAGTCCAAACAGCCAGGGGTGAGGCAGGAGAGTTTCCTTTGGTGGCCAAAAGTCGACAATACTAAACCCTGTGAATACACAGTCCATCGCAAATCCCAGAGTTGCCGCAACACCTACAAATGCCAGCTCAGATCTTTTTGGATGCACGTAAAAATGCACCAGCAGGATAAGAGCTTGAGACAACAGGGCCAGCTCAGGCCTTTGGGCGGAAATACAAAACGCAGTGGCGAACCAGCCCACTTGAAACAGTGCAAAATTAAAGAGCGGAGTCCTTAGCATAAAATCCTATTGTATTGAGCCGCCACAAAGTTCACGCTAATATGAACTGTCGGGCAATGCAAGAGGCTTGCATGCTCCTATTCTCCAGGTTGAAGGATCTATTGCGAAAGGCCGCTTATGCGATTTTTAGTTTTGCCAGTCGTGGTCAGTCTGTTTGTAGGAGCGCCAGGTCACGGTGCCGAGCCAGCGGCTTCGACCTCGACCGGTTCTTCTCAAGTCTTAGTCGAATATGAAAGCTTTATCGGTAGGGCCTACAATTCTTCCGGTGAGTTGGTCTACACAGAGGAGCACAAAGCCGAGTTTAAGGGAGACACGATAGTTAAAGCCTCCACGGTATACAAGGATCCTTCGGGCAAAAAAATTGCCGAGCTTGAATCCGACTTTAGTTTGAGCCTCACGGCTCCTGCCCATGATTTTAAGGATTTGCGTTTCAACTTGCGCTACGGCATCCGCTACTCTGACAAGCAGGCCACGATGTTTGTGCAAGAGGGTAGCGAGCCTGAGAAAACCAAAGCGGTTGGCGACGGTGGGGAAAAACTGTTGGTGGGTTGTCAGGGGCTCGGGTACTACTTTCGAGTTCAATTGGCGGATCTGCGCAAACAGGGGCGAGTTCCCATACTTTTTTTAATTCCCGGCAAGCTCGACACCTTTAATTTTGAAATGCAGTACAAAGGTCCGGACAAGGCAGGGCACGAAATATTTGAAATTCATATCAAGAGTTTGGTGCTACGGCTTTTTGCGCCCAAATTGGTTCTCCACTATGACGCCAAAAAGAATCGGCTCCTTCGGTATGAGGGACTTTCGAATCTATACGACTCAGATCGAAAGCAGCAAAATGTTCGCATTGAATACTCCTGGGATTAGACTGAGCCAAGCCAAGGGCGCCACTACGTGGAACAAGCACTCATTCAATCAGATTGAGACACAGCGCCCCCTATGACACTTCTGTGACAATCCATAGCGTGAAAGCGAGTACGCTGAAAGTCTATGGATTCATTTTCGGTTGCCCATTGGGAGCGCACGGCTGGAGCTCAACCGCAATTGCCTTTGCAGATGCGCGATGCCGGATTGCTTCAATTTGAGACTTGTCGTCGCATTCTTTGGATCTCGTTCTCGAGCGATAATCCCTTTCATGGTTTTGCAGATTCGGGACTGAATGTGGAAGTGTTCACTGAGTCTGAAGCCTATCAGTTTCTATTAGAGGTGATCAGTGGTTTGCATTCACCCGTGTTGGGTGAGACGGAAGTGCTGGGGCAGTTCCGCGAGTTTGCGCGCATGCAAGCCGAATCGAATTCGCCGGATAGCCGCCGGTTTCGGCCGTGGTCGATGTTACTCCTCGAAGACTGCAAGGCCATTCGACAGGAGTTTTTACGCGGCCTGGGCGGAGATTCGTACGGTCGAATTCTCCGCAAGTGGACCAAAGACCGAGTGGAAGTGGGGATTCTCGGCACAGGACAACTAGCAACGGAGCTTCGTCCTTGGGTGCCAGCAGAGACAAAGTTCTTCTCTCGCAACCCAGAGCGTGCGCTCCTGCGTCTCCCCACGTGGCCAATCCAAGGGCTTGACGGAATTTCAAGCTTAACTCCCTATTCGGCCTTGGTGATCGCCTCTCCCATAGACTGCGCCTCGCTACACGAGCTTGAAGAAACCTATGCTCGCTTGAAATTGCATTGGATAGATTTGCGGGGGGAAAGAAGGTCGTTTCAAGCGCAGCAGGATTTGTCTGAGGTCTTTGCTGAGCAACGAGAGTCGAGCATTCGGTTGGATCAACTGCGTGACCGGGGACTAAGTCGAGAGCTGAGTCGCAGAGCCGTCAAACGGTGGAACCACATCATTCACCGACCTTACGGTTGGGAGGATTTGACCTCGTGATTCTGCGACTGGCCTCTCGGAAAAGTGATTTGGCGCGTCTACAGACTCAGATGGTCGCACGAGCCCTTCAAGCGAAGCACCCCCACCTAAAAATTGAGTGCCACTTTCGTGATTCCCTCGGTGACTTAAATCAGCACGATCCCCTATGGCAGATGCCGGAGAAGGGGGTTTTTACCTCCGATCTTTCTTCGGGCCTGATAGAGGGCAAGTGGGACGCCGTTGTGCACTCTTGGAAGGATCTTCCGGTGGAGATGCAGCCTGGCACGGCCGTGCTTGCCACGTTGCCACGTGCGGACCAGCGCGATCTGCTCCTGCTTCCGCACCGGGTATTTGAAGAGTTGCAAACGCAACCTGTCGAAAGACGCCGACTTCGAGTCTTGAGTTCCTCGCCCCGACGTGAGCACAACCTCACTCCCTTTCTCAAAGACTATTGGCCGTTTGGTTTAGCTCAGGTGGAATTTAAATCCGTGCGTGGCAATGTGCCCACTCGTGTACAAAAACTGCTGCGGGGGGAAGGCGAAGCCCTTATTCTGGCCAAGGCCGCCTTGGATCGTTTACTTCATTCTGTGGAGGCTGAATTCGATGAGGCGCGTGAAGTGCTAAAAACCGCACTCAGAACCTGCCGTTGGATGGTTTTGCCACTGTCTGAGAGCCCAACGGCTGCTGCACAGGGGGCTCTGGCGATCGAAGGTTTGCTGAGTCGAGTGGATGTGCAGTCGCTCTTGGCTGCGATTCATGACTCGGTGACGTTCAACAATGTACAGCTCGAGCGCCGGTTGCTCGCGCAGTCCGGCGGTGGATGCCACCAGAAGTTGGGTTTTAGCGTGACTGAACACCGCTACGGCCAAGTGCTCTCGGTGCGTGGGCTGCGACCAGAGGGGCGGACTTGGAGGGAGCATCGGTTGATTCGTGAGCAGTCCACGTCGGTGGGTGATAGGCTGGACGTTCCGATTCTTATTCAACCTCCGCCGGTTTGGCGGCGCGTAAGCGTGCCAGCTGAGCTGCCTTGTACTGCAAACGGAATTTATATATCCCATCCTCACGCCTGTCCTGCGCATTGGAGTTCGGAATGGCTCAATCAAAAAGTCATATGGACTGCGGGCCTCAGCACCTGGAGAACTTTGGCGCAGCGGGGAATTTGGGTGAATGGCACCGACGACTCCCTAGGTGAGTCGTTGCCTGATGTTGCGGGACTCGCGACGGACAGCTCGGCTCCATTCCAGTGGGTTAAGCTCTCGCACAGCCGTGCGCCCAAAGCTGACCATATGCAGAGCTTAGCCACCTATCAACTGGAGCCACTACCACTAGATCCAGCGGACTTTAGAGCGGGCACGCATTACTTTTGGCGAAGTCATTCGCAATTTTGTCGCGCGTTGGAACTTGCACCCCATCTGCGTGACGCAAATCATAGTTGTGGTGTCGGTCAGTCGGCCCAGCTTATAATGCAAACCCTTGGACATTCTGAAGTTGGAATTTTTCTAAACGAAGCCGAATGGAGGCAACACTTTGAACTCCGCTGATCTGTTTCAACGCTCACTCGTCGTTTCGCCTGGGGGTGTGCACAGCCCGGTGCGCTCGTTCCGCTCGGTGGGAGGCAATCCCATTTTCTTCGCAAAATCTCAAGGGGCGTACATAGAGTCAGTCGAGGGCAAGCGCTATTTGGATTTTTGCATGAGTTTTGGTCCGATGCTTTTGGGACATCGAGATCCCGAAGTGACCGAGGCCGTGCATCGAGCCGTTGATACGGCATGGGCGCTCGGAACCTGTGAGCCTTATTCCTTAGAACTGAGTGAATGGTTGATTGAACGCTTGCCCTTTGTTGACAAAATTCGTTTTGTTTCCTCTGGAACCGAAGCGGTCATGAGCGCACTGCGAGTGGCTAGGGGCGCCCGAGGACGATCCCTCATTCTAAAGTTTTCAGGCTGCTACCACGGGCATGTGGATAGCTTACTGGTGCGCGCCGGCAGTGGCCTTGCGGGCATCGGCAGTAGTGATAGCGCCGGAGTCTCCGCCGCCACTGCGGCCGAGACTTTAGTTTGTCCACTCGACAACGAGGCCGAGTTAGAAAACATTTTCAATATGTATGGTTCGCAAATCGCCGCTGCGATCATCGAGCCACTTCCAGCCAATTACGGCTTGTTGATTCAGCGCCCCGAGTTTTTGCAACGCCTGCAAGCACTTTGTCGAAAGCATGGGAGCCTTTTGATTTTGGATGAGGTGATCAGCGGATTTCGTGTGGGTTTGACCGGCATGGCGGGGTTGCTGGGACTGGATCCCGATCTCGTCTGTTACGGCAAAATTATGGGTGGTGGATTCAATGTGGGAGCTTACGGGGGCAAACGCGAGTGGATGGATCTTGTGGCTCCACTTGGGCCCGTGTATCAAGCCGGCACTCTCAGTGCCAACCCTGTGGGAATGATCGCTGGATTGGTCACATTAAAAAAGATTGAGCGATTGAATGCCTGGGGCGAAATTGAGCAGCGGGCAAAAAGGTTTGAGCAGTTTTTCGCCGATGCCCAAAGTAAACACAATTTACATATCAGCGTGGTGCGACAAGGTTCACTGTTTTGGCTTTTGCCCAATCCGCAGGGACCCATTCGCCAGCTGACGGATATTCCAGAGGGGCTTGCGGGTTGGTACAAGGGCATATTTCACCAGTTGTTAAATGCTGGAATTTACCTTCCCCCATCGGCTTATGAAGTTGGCTTCTTATCTATGGCGCACACAGACTCTGAGCTGGAGCGATTGGCCTTGGGTTTGGTCGATGCGGCTCGTGAGTGCAGCTAAATGAAGCGAATTCCCGATCTTCGATGGTCTATGGTTTGGGGATGGCTGCTGTTCACGCTGGCGTTGGCCATTTGGCAATTTGTTTTTCAAATGCGTTTGATCAACAATCCTTCGCTGCTGACAAGTACAGACGCAGGGGAAAAACGGTTCTTGCGAATGGTGCAATACGAGAACGTCACCTTGCTTTTGCTCCTTGTGGCTGGGGGAGTTGGTCTTTTCATTTTGCTCAGACAAGAACGTCTGAAGTCGCGGGTGCAAAGCGAATTTTTTGCGACATTCACCCATGAAATAAAAACCTCGCTTGGAGCGATCAAATTGCGTGCTGAAAACCTGCACAATTTCAAAGCCGGAGTACCAAACAAAGAGCTTGGCCCCTGGTATCGAGAAGAACTATTGAACGATCTCAATCGCATTCAGTTGCAGCTCGAAAACTCGCTTTTCTTGGCCGTTGGTACTGAGGATCAACTGGTGGTGGAGAAGCTAAGTTTAAAAGATGTGATCACCGGACTTGGACCACAGCTAGATCTACAGGTCCGATTGCAAAAAAATTGTTGGCTGACTGTGGATCGGCGTGCGCTCGAAAGTATCTTCCGCAACTTGATCTACAATTCTGTCATGCATGGTCGAGCTGAAAATTTATGGATCGATGTCGAGGTCACCACGACAAAGCCCTCGACCGTAGTCCTTAATGTTCGGGATGATGGTCAAGGGTCACCAGCAGAGACTTCGGCTCGATTGGGAGAACTGTTCTATCGGCCGAGCAACACTTCGGGGAGTGGCATCGGACTGTATTTAGTGAAGAGCTTGACGAAACGCATGGGAGGCCAGGCCGAGTTTTCATCAGGCGTCGCCGAACCGGGGGGATTCGCTGTCCAATTGCAGTTGCCCGGGAGCCTAAATGGTTGAGGTGATACTCGTTGAAGATGACGTGACGATCGCCACAAGTCTCAGCCGGAGTTTGGCTGAAGAGGGGTTTTCGGTCAGACTTTGTCAAAGCGTGCGTGAGTTCAAACAACAGTCTTTGGACAAGGTTGACGTTTTTATCTTAGACATTGGTTTGCCGGATGGATCTGGATTGGATTTAGTGCAGTGGATTCGGCTGACTACCGCTGCGCCAATTGTTTTTACAACGGCATTAAACACGGCAGAAAATCGCTTGAAAGGTCTGGAGCTAGGCGCACACGAGTTTATTCCTAAACCATTCTTATTTAGAGAATTGCTGTTGCGCTTGCGGCATGTCCTGAATGAGCTGCCGAAACGGCAGACCATTCGTATCCCCAGCGGTGTGCTGGATTTAGACAAGATGTGTTTTGAAGGGCATGCCGGCCAGGTGGCCTTTTTTTCAAGCCGAGATTTTCGGGTGTTGCAGGTTTTGCTAGATGCCGCACCTAAACCAGTTTCAAGAGATCAAATGTTGGATTTGGTTTGGGGAGAAGAAAAGTTTCCCACCCATCGCACCATCGACAATTGCATTGTTCGGCTGCGACAAATCGTGGGGGATGAGGACGGTCAGATCATTCGGTCTATCCGGGGCGTTGGTTATCAATGGGTGTCTGAGTAGAGTCAGCCAAACAAGGCAAGGAGTGTTGAGATGAATTCCAGATTTCAAAGCGTGTTGCGAGGTGAAGTGACTTCCACACCACCTATTTGGATGATGCGACAAGCTGGTCGTTACCACTCTCATTACCAAAATTTAAAAAAATCCTATTCGTTTTCCCAACTGTGCAAGCAGCCCAAGCTGGCTGCCGAAGTGGCTTTGGGTCCAGTACAGGACTTTGATTTTGATCTCGCCATTTTATTTAGTGATTTGCTGTTTCCACTCGAAGCCTTGGGAATGGATTTGTCCTACGACAATGGTGGGCCAGAGTTGGGGCAACGGTTGGATCTAGGTGTGTTACATAATTTTTCTAATCTAGAAACTGCCGTAGCGAAGATGCAGTTTCAAGCCGAGGCCATGACGGAGACTCGCAAGCTCCTGCCTAAAGACAAAAGTTTAATTGGGTTTGTGGGAGGTCCATGGACACTGTTTGTCTACGCCGTTGAGGGAAGCCATAAGGGACATTTGCTTTCGACCAAGCGAGCAGCCCGAGATCTGTTTGCACGCTTTTGTGAACATATGGTGCCGCTCTTGCAAAGAAACATTCAATTGCAGCTGGATGCAGGAGCCGAAGTGGTAATGGTTCTGGATACGGCGGCAGGCGAGCTGGCCCCTGTTGAGTTTTCCACATGGACGCTGGAGCCACTCGCACAAATCCTCAATGGTTTCTCTGGGCGGGTCGGCTACTACGCTAAGGGTGGGACCAGTGATCTGACCCGGTTGATGCATGCGCGACTAAAGAACTTGGCGTTTGGTTTGGGATTTGATCACCGCTTTTCGTTGCCCGAAATTTTAGTGAAGCAGCAGTTTCGCTTTGTTCAAGGCAATTTTGATCAGACGCTTTTGCATTTGCCACCCTCTGAGTTTGAGTCGGTCTTTCGTCAGTTCTTAGAGCCCTTTAGTCAATTGGCGCCGGCGCAACGGCGCGGCTGGGTTTGTGGAGTTGGGCATGGATTGCTCCCAACGACCCCCGAAGTCAATGTGCGGAATTTTGTGCGAATTGTTCGAGAGGTGATTCATGAGTGAGCTCGCGCAACTGATTCAAAAGTATGACGTGCCGGCGCCTCGCTACACCAGCTACCCCACGGTGCCCCATTGGAAGACCAGCCCCACCAGTGATGCTTGGCTGGAGCATGTCAGGCGTGTGCTCCAATCACCTTTGAGTTCATGGAGCATGTATATACATATTCCGTTTTGTGAGACGCTCTGTACATTTTGTGGATGTAACACCTCAATCACCAAAAACAAGCAGGTGGGGGCAGATTATGTCGAGACCGTGCTTGCCGAATGGGCGCAGTATCTGGAGCAAGTTCCAGCACTGGGTGAACGAGCGATTAAGAGTTTACATTTGGGTGGGGGAACCCCGACGTTCTTACGGTCAGTGGAGTTGGAGCGTCTGTTACAGCCGTTGCTATCGAATTTGAGAAAAACCGCAGATTTTGAGGCCTCACTTGAGGTGGATCCGCGGCGCACAACCGAAGAGCAGTTGCAGAGGCTCCGCCATTTGGGATTTAATCGGATATCCTTGGGAGTGCAGGATCTAGATCCGTTGGTGCAGCACGTGATCAATCGGCACCAAACGTTGGAGCAAACTCAAAGCATCACTCGGGCCGCAAGAGAACTCGGGTATGCCTCGATCAACTGGGACTTAATTTATGGTTTGCCCAAGCAAACGGCGACCTCCGTACAACTTACAATCGAAGAGACGTTAAGGCAGCGGCCAGATCGGATCGCTCTCTATAGTTTTGCATTGGTCCCATGGATTAAGCCACAACAACGATTGTTTACCGATGCGGACCTGCCGCAAGGGCAAGAGAAGCGAGATCTGTACGAGCTGGCGCGCCGGCTACTTTTAGAAGGCGGCTATTTAGAAGTGGGGATGGACCACTTTGCCACCTCTACAGATGCCCTCACCAGTGCGCAAATGCAGGGGAAATTGCATCGCAACTTTATGGGCTACACCGATCAGCAGACGGATCTTCTCTTGGGGCTTGGAGTCAGTGCGATCAGTGAGACGGGCCATTGCTTTCATCAAAATGAGAAGGTACTGGCACAATATGTCCGTAAAGTCGAAGCACTACAGCTCCCCACACTGCGAGGACATGAACTCACGCCAGTTGAAATTCAAACGCGCCAGCAGATTCTCGAACTGATGACCCAGTGGTCCACGCGATTTTTGAATACCGAACAGCTGGTGCATAGGGCCGATCTAGTGCAGGAGATGCTCAAAGATGGGCTGGTGCAAGTCGATGCAGTTGGTCTGCAAGTTTTAGAAAAAGGTCGACCCTTCTTGCGCAACATCTGCATGCTCTTTGATCCCAACATTGAGAACGAGGCCATCATAAAAACGGATGCGGAGGAGGCGAGGGTCTTCTCGCGTTCAATTTGATGGAGAAAGTTCGAGTTTTGGGTGGTGGATTTACGGGGACTCTCACGGCGCTGATGTTGCATCGAGCGGGCTACTCTGTTGAGTTGCTTGAACGCGGACCGAGGTGGGGCGGGGTGATTGGCACAGAGCACACTCAAGGCGGACCCTTTGAATGGGCTGCCCAT
The DNA here is from genome assembly GCA_041739415.1 of Bdellovibrionales bacterium. Classification (GTDB taxonomy): domain Bacteria; phylum Bdellovibrionota; class Bdellovibrionia; order Bdellovibrionales; family UBA1609; genus JALHOQ01. The sequence goes on from JBGSNU010000011.1 coordinate 26,154, forward strand.
GGATTTCTTTCGAGTCGCCTGCTGGAGGACATCGCAAGCACCATAGGAGTGGAGTTGATCCCCACGTCTCCTAGGGCTCGGCGTCGATATATTTTTTGGCAAAGTATTCGACGTTGGCCGTTAAGCGCTTTTGAAACTTTACAGACAATTTTGCACCTCTTGTATCACTTGGCGACTCGGCAAGCTGCCCCCAAAGAAAATGAGAGTCTTCGAGATTGGGGCCGGCGGGTGCTGGGGTCTTGTTTTACTCAAGCCGTGCTTCGGGTCTCCGTCCTTGGAATTTATGCGGCCCCAATTGAACAGTTGTCGGCCAATTTGATTGTCGGCCGATTTTTCAAGATCTCGAGGCGAGAGCGCCGTTCACGTCGCGGGCGACTTCGAGGCACGGTTGCACCCCGAGGTGGGATGGAGGAATGGATTGCCAAAGTTGTTCAACATCTTGAAAAATCGGGAGCCGTGGTTCGACTCAATCAGACATTTGAACTGCAGTTAAATGATCCGGTGCCAACAATTGTGTGCGTGCACGTAAAAGACTTGCCCAGCGTGCTGTGCCCGGTGGATACCGCTTGGGCAGAGGCCTTTGTGTCAGTTAAAGCTCCAACCGTTGTCTCGTGCATGCTGAGCTTTAAGCCGAATGAGGAAGATCTCCATGGGTACGGAATGCTGTTTCACCCTGAAGCCGGTTTTCATGCGCTCGGTTGTTTGTTTGAGAGCGATTGCTTTTTGACTGAGCCTTCGCTCCGCCGGGAGCGATACATTTTAAGTGAGATGTTCCTGCCGGAGTTGAGTCAGCTCACCGACGCGGCAATCGTTGAAAAGACTCTGAGCGATCACAGGCGCTTTGGTCAGGACCAAGTGCTGCTGTCAACCTCGGTTCGACGTACAAAACCCGGCATTCCAATCTACAATGTGGAGTTAGAGCAGCTGTTAGAAAGCACCCCCATACGTAAACACAATATATTTATTAACGGCAATTTTTTAGGAGCGCTTGGTCTATCGCAGATTGCCCAGCAAACTGCAGACTTGGTCAACACCCTCCAAGCAAAATTAACGGTTGGCCCCTAGGCCCAGGAGGATTGAGTCTTGAAGGATGAAAAAATTGGAGTGTTGGTGACCAACATTGGAACGCCAAACAGTCCCACTCGCGAAGACGTGAAGCTGTATTTAAACGAATTTTTAATGGACCCCCAGGTGATTCGATTGCCCTGGGTGTTTCGCGCTTTGTTGGTGCAAGGGGTTATTGTGCCGATTCGAGCCGGTCGGTCGGCCCGTCTGTATCAAAAGATTTGGCGGGTCGAGGGTTCACCTCTGCTCGTGGAGTCGTTGAGTTTCAAAACGCAACTGCAACAGGCATTGGGTGACAAATGGGTGGTGGCTCTGGGGATGCGCTATGGCCAACCGTCGATTCAGCAGGCCCTGGAGACGATGTTGGCTGCTGGAATTCAGCGGCTGGTGGTGTTTCCACTTTTTCCGCAGTACGCCTTGAGTTCCACGCAAAGCTCGATCGATGCGGCACTCGTGCAGCTAACGAAACTTCGACCAAAAATGCAACCGACTATGATCGAAGAGTTTCACCTGAATCCAGGTTTCATTGAAGCTTGGTGCGAGCAGTTTCACGCGAAGGCACTGAGGCCATATGACCATGTTGTTTTTAGTTTTCATGGTTTGCCAAAGGCTCACCTGACGATTTTGTCTCAGGCGTGTGCAGGCTGTCCAAAGACCGCTCCTTGCCCGCCAGTGGTCGATGCCGACGCGAGCCAAACAAAATGCTATCGCCGACAGAGTTTTCGAACGGCGGCAGCCATCGCCGACAAGTTGGGTCTAAAGAGCGGCGATTACAGTGTGGGATTTCAAAGCCGGCTTGGGCCCAACGAATGGATTTTGCCGAACACAGTGGATGTCTTAAATCAGTTGGTAGAGAGCGGAAAGAAACGAGTGGTTGTACTTTGCCCGAGTTTTGTGACGGATTGTCTTGAAACTCTCGAAGAGGTGCAGATGGGACTTTGTGAACAGTTTTTGGATGCCGGCGGGCAAGAGTTTACGGCGATCGATTGTCTGAATTCCCATCCGGCCTGGGTCAGTGCCGCAAAGGAGATTGTATGTCAAAGTCTGAGTTCCAACTGAACCTAAGGCATCGGCCACGGCGCAACCGAAAAAGCGCGGCTATTCGGTCCATGCTGGCAGAAACGCGCTTGCATCCCAGTCAGTTTGTGTTGCCCATTTTTGTGCGCGAAGGTGAAAACATTCGAGAGCCGATTGGATCCATGCCAGGAGTTTATCGGCTCTCGATTGATCAGGTGCTGCGAGTGGCAAAAGAGGCTGTAGATGTAGGGATTTGCGCGGTCATTTTGTTCCCTGTGATCCGTGTGGACTTAAAAGACAACCAAGCGACGGAGGCTATAAATAAAAATGGATTGCTGCCAAGAGCCATTGCGGCGCTCAAGCACGCATTGCCCGAGCTTGTAGTCATGGCGGATGTGGCGCTCGACCCCTACAACAGCGATGGTCACGATGGCTTGGTCCAAGGTGAGGCTGTAGATAATGACTCGACTGTTCACCTGCTGTGTCAGCAAGCTCTTATGCAAGCGGCAAGCGGTGTCGACATCGTGGCTCCAAGTGACATGATGGATGGTCGGATTGGCGCCATTCGCACAGCCTTGGATGCCCATGGATTTACGCAAGTTAGCATTCTCTCTTATTGTGCGAAGTATGCCTCTGGTTACTACGGGCCGTTTCGAGAGGCACTCGCCTCTGCTCCACGCTTTGGCGATAAAAAATCCTATCAGATGGATCCAGCAAATCGGCGTGAGGCTGTGCGAGAATTGCTCCTGGACGAGGCTGAGGGGGCCGATATCTTAATGGTGAAGCCAGCTCTTGCCTACTTGGACGTTATTCATCAACTGAAACGTCAAGCCAAGGTTCCCATTGCAGCCTATCAAGTGAGCGGCGAATACTCTATGGTGATGGCCGCAGGTGAGAAGGGCTGGCTGGATGCGGATCGGGTGATGTTCGAGAACTTACTCGCGATTCGTCGAGCCGGCGCAGACCTAATCTTTACCTACTGGGCTCTAACTGCGGCGCAAAAGCTTTAGTCGCATTCGACGATTTGTCTTGTGTGGCATCGGCATTGGCCATTTTCAGCAGCAGTGGCAAAAGTTCTGGCTGATTGTTTTCCGCATGCTCCAATAGAATTTTAACTTCATGGAGTAAGTTCTCAACCTGGCGCGCTTCGATTTGCTCTGCGTGATCTCCCCGCGGCATGGTGAGGATGTCGGGGTGATGGGTGGAGCTCTCATTGCCTGTCAGATAGAGCTCTTCAAACATCTTTTCGCCGGGTCGGACTCCTGTAAAAGCGATGCCAATCTCGTCCTCGGCCTTACCCATAAGTGCAATCAAACTTTTGGCTAGATCCAAGATCCGAATGGGTTCACCCATTTTTAAGACATTGATGTCGCCGGGTTGAGACAATGTGGCCGACATTAAAATCAACGAAACAGCCTCGGGAATCAGCATAAAGTAGCGATTCATATCGGGGTGGGTGAGCGTGACGGGTCCGCCGTCTAAAATTTGTTGCTTCAACAGCGGAATCAAACTGCCCGAGCTGCCGAGTACGTTGCCAAACCGAACTGACGAGTAAGGCACACCTGTTCGAAGACCAGTGAGGCTGGTCAAAATTTCACAAACTCGTTTGGTCGCACCCATGGCGCCAACCGGGTGTACGGCCTTGTCCGTCGACACCATGACAAACCGCTCGACCGTGTGGGCATCACAAAGTGTCAGAAGATTTTGAGTGCCTTTGATGTTGTTGAGCACCGCCGAGGCTACATTGGCCTCAACGAGGTGGACATGCTTGTAGGCCGCAGCGTGAAAGACCACCTGTGGAGCGTGAGTGGTGAACACATGCTCCAGGGCGCGCGTATCTTTAATATCAACGAGCAACGGCTGAACAGTCTGAAAGTTTTGGGTGGCAGGACGCAACTCTCGGTCAATCTCAAAAAGATTGTATTCAGAGTGATCTAACAGGAGAAGTTTGGCCGGCTGAAATCGTAGAATTTGCCGGCACAGCTCAGCCCCGATGCTTCCACCGGCGCCTGTCACTAAAACCACTTTGCCGCGCATCAGTTTGCTGACCGAAGGCACATCGATTTCGGAGGTCGGTCGATTGAGCAGATCTTTTAATTCAATCTGTCGATAAATAGCTTCTGTTTGGCTAAGGATCTGTGAAGGTTCAAATTGCGCAATCCTTTGCACGCGCACATTGAGTTTACGGCCCAGCAGAACCAGGTCGCGCATCAGTTCTGGCGCAGGGTGAGTGATAGCCACAATTAAATCGGTGCAGTCTGTAGCTCCTAGAATGGCTTCAAGATCCGAGAGACCTCCCAGGACCGGCAGACCCTGGATGCGTTTGTCCTGTTTTTTGCTATCGTCATCGATAAAGCCGAGCAGATCTCGATCGCGATTGGGGTCGTTAATTAACCGTTGGGCCAGCAGCCGACCATTTTGACCGGCACCGTAGATGAGCAATTTTCCTAGGGATATGGCACTTTTTTTGCCTTTGTTGCTCGACTCAAAAATTCGCCGACGCACCAAGCGCATGCCCATTAAAAACATCAGACAAACAAAAGTGTCGATGGCAAAAAAGGATCGAGGTAAGAATCCCAGGTTTGAGAAAAGATAAGTGAGCGACACCATCACCGGCGTTGAGACAAGGACTGCAAGCGAGAGCCGAATTGCATCATCCGTCGAAGTGTAACGCCACATGCACTGGTACACCCCAAAACCTTGCAGCACCACTAGACGGATAAGTACAAAGCCGATCGCCAGCTGATTCAACACGGCCAGGTGGTCACCGAGTTCGGCTTCGCCCAGGCGCAACCAGAGGCTCAGATAGAGTGAAAACAAAATCGCCAACGTGTCGACAGCCATCGGGCGAAGATTGAACTGACTGGGGTGAAACCGTTTGAGAATTTTTCGCATGGGTTAAGTGTATGGCCTCCTCCTAGAGTGGGGTCAAACAAAATTATACACTGTGTTAATTGACATGGAGAAGAGTGCTCCTCGAGTCAGAATTTGGTAGGCATTTGACCCGGGTTAGTCCTGGCCATTCTTAGTCAAATGTGATGAGTTCGCTTACTACCAACGAGGTTTCATATGTCGCCGAACAGTCCACTGCGTTTCGCTTTGATGGGGTGTGGTCGCATTGCTCCAAAGCACATTGAGGCGCTCACGAGTGGGGCTGTTCCCGGAGCACAGTTGGTCGCCGTTTGTGACCCAGTCGTGGCTAAGTCAAAAGAGGTGGGCGAGCGACTCAAGATTCCACACTTTGAATCCCACCTAAGCATGTTGGAAGCTATGCGTGAGAAAATCGATGTGGTGAGTGTATTGACCCCCTCTGGACTCCACGCCGCTCACACCCAAGATGTGGCGAGATTCGGCAAGCATGTGATCGTAGAAAAACCAATGGCACTCACCTTGGCCGATGCCGATCAAATGATTTCGGCCTGTGATGCTGCGGGCGTGCGCCTCTTTGTGGTTAAACAAAATCGATACAATCATCCCGTAAAGAAATTGCGACAGGCTGTTGAGGCCGGTCGGTTTGGCAAAATGGTTATGGGTACAGTGCGAGTTCGCTGGTGTCGCACCCAAGGTTATTACGATCAAGCGGCTTGGCGGGGGACTTGGGCTTATGATGGGGGGGTCTTTGCCAATCAGGCCTCCCATCACATTGATTTGCTGCAGTGGATGATGGGTGAGGTGGAGTCCGTGTTCGCTAAGACCACTACCGCACTGGTCAATATCGAAACCGAAGACACAGGTGTGGTTCTGGTGAAATTTAAGAGTGGTGCACTTGGCGTGATCGAGGCTACAACCGCGGCGCGACCGAAAGATCTCGAGGGGTCGCTGTCCATACTTGGTGAACATGGTGCCGTAGAGATTGCGGGCTTTGCCGTGAATGAAATGAAAACTTGGAATTTTACCACCGCATTGGAGGAGGACCGAAATGTCGTCGAGACCTATAGGGTCCATCCGCCTAATGTTTACGGCTTTGGTCACACGGAGTACCTCAATAAAGTGGTGGAGAGCCTGCATGAAAAGCGGTCGGCTTTGGTGGACGGCCTGGAGGGGCGTAAATCCTTAGAACTCATTTCGGCAATTTATGAATCCGTGGAGACGGGACGTGAGGTGTCTTTGCGGTTTGTTCCGAAGAAATGTCGGCTCGGACAAATTCCCTTAGCGGGCTCTGTTGATGTAAAGGGGATGGCCTAATGACATCAAACACTGCAAATTTAGTGAGTGTGGTGATTCCTTGTCGCAACGAGGTCCGTTCAATTGCGGCCACGGTGCGATCCATCTTAAACTCAGACTATTCAGATCTAGAAGTGATCGTTGTCGATGGAATGAGCGAAGACGGAACGCGTGAGGTGCTGGCGCAACTCACGCGAGAGGACTCAAGGGTTCGAACTGTCGACAATCCGCACAAGCTTACGCCTTACGCCTTCAATTTTGGCATCCAAAATGCTCACGGAGAGTACATACAAATTGTGGGATCGCGCAACGTGCTCGCGCGGGACTATATCTCTACTCTCGTTCGAGGCTTGCGGTTTGATGCCCGCATCGGATGTGTCGGTGGAGACTTTCAGCACATCTATGATTCGAAGGTTGGGCGGTGGATCAGTCAGGCGATGGAGTCGTCCTTCGGCATGGGAGTGGGCAACTATCGCACTTATGCGGTCGATGCCTGGGTCGATACAGTGGGTGTTCCCTTGTATCGTGCTGCGGTTTTTAAAGAGATTGGGCTGTTCGATGAAAATCTAACTCGCAATCAGGATGACGACTTCAACTTTCGTTTGCGGATGGCGGGTTACAAGATCAAGTACGTGCATTCAGCAAAAGTGACCTATTTGGTGCGCGGTTCTATTTCGAAGGTCTTTCGCCAGTTTTCTCAGTATGGGTACTTCAAGGTCTTTGTAAATAAAAAGCATATGGCGCTGACGACGTTTCGACAGGTGGTGCCGGCGGCGTTTTTGGCCTTCCTAGTGGTTGGAATTCCATTGGCGTTTTTTAACTCAGGCGTGCGCGATCTTTTGTTTGCCGTTGGACTAGTCTATTTTCTACTTGGCTGGCTGTCTGTGGGTCGGGGGCTAGGAGTGCTTGATCGCCTCTCCGTGGTGCTGGTGTGTTTGATTCTGCATTTAGGCTATGGCTTTGGCTACTGGAGTGGGATTTGGGACTTTATCCTCCGCAATCGCCCGCCCCGCTCGACCTTTCAGGCCCAAACCACCTAGAGACAGCTTAGCCTTAGTACTGCAGGTTCCAGTGGACAGTGCTCACCCGAACGTTGCCTGCCCTGTCGGTGACCGTCAAGCGCCAGCGATGGGTGCCTTTCACGGTGATGAAATATTTGACGCCGCTGGCACAGTTAACTACCGGATTTGAGTCCAACTGGCACTGTCGACTCTGGATGCCCGTACCTCCATCGTCGCTTGTCGAAAAAAAGAATTGCGCCGTTTTCACACTGGTCGTTGGAGCGGGGAATCGTGTCACCTCAATCACGGGAGCAACGTTGTCAATTCTCCAGGTGTGCTGATAGGTCACTGAGTTTCCAACTTTGTCGGTTGCGATCAATCGAAACGTGTGTGGGCCGTCGGCCAAGTTGTAAAAATTAGTGGCGGTCCGATTGCAGGTCGTATTGATCGGGCCGGTGTCCAACTGACAGGTGACAGTATCCAGCCCTGTGCCGAGGTCAGCAATGGTGTAGCGGAAGGCAGCAGACCGACTCTTGGTGGCTGGGGCCGGTTGGGTTTCTGCTTGTAGGCTAACGACGGGTCGCGTGCTGTCGACCGTAAAATTATAAACAAATTGAATTGATCTATTCTTAGCGCGGTCGAGAACTGAGATCCGCAAAACGTGGGTCCCGTCTGCCAAAGCTGGACTAATATAGGAGGTGGCCGTTGTGCAGGGTTGTTCGGGCGCAACATTGAGTTGGCACTTAACCTCTAGTCCTGACGGTCCGGCGGAATCGCTCGCCAAAAACTCAAAGGTCTGTACGCGGCCCCTGGTGCTAGCTAAGGGAGTGCGTCCCACCGTCAGTGTGGGTTTAACCGTGTCGACACTGAAGGTGTGCTCAACTTGGGCGGAGATCTCGTTGACTCCTACGGCCTCAATTTTGACGGTGTAGGTGCCATCCGCTAGGGCGGGCATAACAAACGGAGAGGCACACGCCTGTTTGGGGTTGGAGTTGATCTGGCAAGTATATCCCGTGATTGCGACACTGTTGCCTGAGTTGAATTCAAAAACTGCGGGTAAAACACTTGTGTATCGAGCCGGCGCAGTCGTCACCTGCAAATCGGGGACTCTAGAATCGACAACCCAGTTGTGGACGAGCAAATCTGAGGTGTTGCCGGCCCGGTCTGATGCCCGAAACTCTATTCGGTAGGAGTTGTCGGGTAGGGAGAAGAATTTTGTGCTGAGACCACATTCTTCAAATCGCACCTGCGACCCAGCGGGGTTGGCAACCGCTGCGCCTGTCAACAGGCGACACTCGACACTCGCGAGGCGCGAGGTCAATTCCTCAGCTTCAACTAGGAATTCAGCAGTGCGTGACTTGGAGATGGTATTTGATTTTTGCAAAAAAGTTAAGCTCGGGGCAGTCGTATCAATAACAATTCGGCGTGAAAAGCAGGGCGTTTCTTCTTTGCGAAAATTTCGAAATTTGACAAAGACTTCCACCAGGCCATCGCCGCCCAACCACGGAATTTCAACGGTGCGAGCCATAGGCGTCCAGCTGCCTTTGCACTCAACTTCGAAAGAGACAGAAGCTTCATGCGCAAATTCTCTCTGCAGATTAATTTTTAAATTTGGTTCGTTGGTGATCTCGCCGCCACCGTTTATCACGACTGGACCTTCGGCAGATGAGGCTTCAGTCACTTCGGGGTCAGAAAGCTCCAGATTGTATGGTCGATCACAGTTTTGAAATACTCCAAGCAGCAGCAAACTGCTGAGGCAAAGTGCAATGGGCCAAGTGGATGCTTTGAGTTTAGGGGACGTCACCCTCTTATAGTCTCGCGACCTAGGTCGACTCACAAAGTAGTTTTAAGGCATAGGTTTAGATTGAGATAGCGCCAGTCAAATGACTAGGGATTCATTTTGAGAAAGGACAATCGTTCCGAGTGAATCACAAAGCATGTTAGGCTCTTGGAGTGGGGGACCCCGGGTGCGATCCATAATGAGAATTTACTTTGCGACGTCATTATTTCTCGTCTCCGGCCTAATGTTTGCCTTAGTGTCGGGTCTCATGTTGGGTCACGAGGCCGCCTATGCTCAGGCGACCGAATCCATAAACAAAGACAAGTCTAATGAAAAGGACAAGAAGTGGAGCAGGCTAAAGCCTCCCGAGGTCAGCACAGAGGAGCTCAATCGCTTCTTTGACAACCTAGTTGTGGTGCAAAATAGAGCGCGAGTTAAAGCTAATCATTTTTTGTTGTCTCCGTATGCGAGCTTCGATTTCTCTGATGGCCCCATTACTTTTTACAATGTTGCAATCAATTTTGGTTATGCACTTTCTGATTTTTTTGAAGTGTATGCCAGCGTGTCGCCGTTCTTTTTTCCGGTAAAGAGGCGCATCAATAGCGAAGTTGAAAAAATCATTGATCTCGACGGCAAGAAGGCAAGCCTCCAGTACTCTGAACCGAAGACTCAGTATATGGCGGAGTTCATCTGGGCACCCGCTTACGGCAAGGACAGTTGGGGCCCATACACCGTGATCCGGAGTGATACCTTTTTAAAAGCGGGTGCCGGAGTTATTCAATTTGAGGGTGGCGAGTCGGGGATGCGGTTTAATATGTCTGTCGGAAAAACTTTTTTTGCCCATCGGCTGATGAATGTTCGGGTTTCCGCAGGCGGGAGTTATCTTGAGTCTATCGTGCAAAAAGAAAAAGCTTTTTCATTTGTCGGAATTTTTGAGCTAGGTTTGGTTTGGTATTTATAGAGGGAACTATTTAATGCAGAATATACTGTTTTACGTCAACTCTGGAGGTTTCTCCTCATGGATTTTAGTGGTCGTCGCTCTGGTTCTCATCGTGGTCTCGGTCGAGCGACTTTATGTTTTGTTCGTCAGCTATTCTTTTGAAAATCGATCGACTCTCCGTAAAATTCAGGACCTCGTGCAAAATCGAAAGTACTCGCTTGCTTTGCAGGCTTGTCATTCCGAAAAGGACAATCCGGAGCTCACCGTTGTTCGATCTGGCTTAGTCGCGAGTGAGAGTGGGCGTGAAGCCATGAAGTCGGCACTCGGCAGCAGTATCATTCGCATTTCCGCAAGTTGTGAAGAGCGACTCTCTATTTTGGCGCTGATTGCCGCGGCGGGAACTCTCCTGGGTTTGCTCGGGACGATCTCTGGATTGATCAAGACGTTTGCTGGAATGGCCAGCGTCGACGCCGCCTCCAAAGCTCAGGCTCTAGGATCTGGCATTGCAGAGGCCATGTATTCTACCGGCGCGGGTCTAATCGTCGCCCTGGTGGCAATGGTCGTTCATACAATCTGTGTGGGTCGAGCTGATTCGATTGTGAGCAAATGCAAAGGAGCAGGACTCGAAGTGATCTCTTGGGTGGAACGCGCGGAGAGGATGCGACAAGATGGAGGATGATTTATTTTCCATCAAAAAGAGAGACTCCTCAATGGAGCTGCCGATTGCCGCAATTCTAGACATGATGGTTTCCATTATTTTCTTTCTACTTCTATCAACGACTTACTACAGTTTGACATTTCAATCGGTGCCACCCTCGCAAACCGTCACCATCAATGATCCATTGGAACCACCACCTCGCTCGCCTCGGTTGTTGGTGACAACCAGTGGAGCTAATATCACTGCCGTATTAAATTGGTCGGGTTTAGAACCAGGGGTAGCTAGAATCAAAACGACGCTTGCAAACCCCATGCAGTTCGACGCCATGTTTAGTGAGAGGCTGGCACAGATTGTCCGGCAGTTTAAAACTAAGTTTCCGCTCGAAAAATCGATTCAGATTGGTTTTGGCTCAGATGTGAATTATCAAGTGATGATCACCACTTTGGAATCCGTCACTCCGTTGATCAAAGATGTGGCCCTATTGTCCTACGTCGAAACCGAGGCTCTCGGCCTCGAAACGGCAGAGTAGGGAACACAAATGGACGAACTCACGAGTCAACCCAAAAGACGAAGGCCCTCAGAACCGCCGTTGATTGCCATGATTGGCGTCTTGTCGATGTTGATCATGTTTTTAATTGCCGGAACGATTTTTGGCGCGGCCACTATCGAACTGCCCACGCCATACAATTTGGCAGAGGGACATCAGCAAAACGAGTTGATCTTAGCCCCACAGTTAATTTTTGTGAACTCGGGCTTTCGACTGTCGTTTGGTGACAAAAATGAATATCCACTGGACGTATTCACAGCACGAGATGCCAAGGCCACTGCGGCCCTGGCTCGGTTGCGCCAAGAAGTGACCAAATTCAAAAGCAAGGTTGAGAGTCAGATGGATCAACCGCTCAATGTGGTGGCTGAACGAACCACTTCGTACCGGACAATATTCGATGTGTTGAAGGGCCTGCGCGATTTAGGATTTACTAGCATGTTGTTTGTCTCAAGGTATGAAGAGAATCAAACAAAGGGGTCAAAGTAACTATGACAAACGCCTGGTTGAGCTTCGTCTTGAGTCTGTGCGTGCTCGGTTTTACCTCTTTAAACCAAAGGGCCGCTGCTGAGAGTGGAGCGGCTACGGCGATCTCTGGACCCCAGCTGGTGGAGGAGTTCTCTCGGCTGATGAAGAAGCGTGATTATCTCTCTGCACGGGTTTTGTTGAAACAATATTGGAGCGTTCAGCTGACACGTGCTCAGTGGAAGGCCATTCGCAAACAGTTGCATTTTGAACCAAAGGTGGGTTGGGAGATTGTGCGTTCATGGGATTCAAAAGCAATTGCCTTTAGGGCGGGCGTTGGGGCTCAGATCGATTTGAAAATTCAGCAAGGTGACCAACTTTTTAAACAAAAAAAATACAAAGAGGCCTTTGCGATCTACATGGCTACAGCAAACTTGGTCAAAAAACGTGGGGGATTTTCTGAGAATCGGTACCTCTACTATGATCTGGTCACAGGGATGGCGAGATCGCTATATGCTAGTGGAGACTTTTACCGCGCCTACCGCCTTTACCTGTGGATTCCACCCATCTACCCCAGATACAGACAGATTCTTTTTGAGCGTACCTGGGCCTCGTTTCGTGCCGGGGAGTTGGAGCACGCATTGGGGGATTTGATTGCCCAGTATTCTCCCTACTTCAACGGCGTCGTAAATCCAGAAATATTTTTAGTGCAGATCTACGTCTACAAAAAGCTTTGTCGAGACCAAGACCTCAGTCGCGTTTTACTTTTGGTCGATAAATTCCGAAAGCGCCTAGAGGAAAACGAGTTCTCTGTTCAGCAGTGGGCTAGTTCGGATTGGGAGATCATGCCGTTGGCTAATCTCTCGGTGCAAGAGCGCTATAGTAAAAGCGCCTGGATTAGTGAAGCCGCGCGCGAACAAGAGAAGCAAAGTATCTTGAATTTTTTGAAAAAGAGGTACGACAGCGATCGCACTGACTTTCTAGCGAATCTGACGAAGGTCACTGTCTACGCCAAAATGGCCTTTGATCTGAGCTCGAAGGAGCTGCCTCGACTGCGAGAGCTCCCTGATCCTGCGACTTTGATACGGCAGCGTCTCGAGATGTGGCCTATAGATGGTTCGGAAGATTGGCTGGATGAAATTGGTAACAAGTTCTTTTTAGGGAAGAGTCAATGCAAGAAGTCCGAGAGCAATGTTCATCTTATTGTGCCCCAAGGCCCAGTCGAATTCTTAAGTTCGGTCGGCACCCGTTCTGGCGTTTTTTCGGCTCCCCAGTAGTTGCTTGTCTATTGTCCCTCATCGCCTCTGTCGCCTTTGCCCAAACTGAGTTTGAGCGGGCCGAGATGTCGCCCACAAAAGCCAAAGTAAAGATGGAAGTGAATCCCAGTTTAGGGATGGACGAATCCGTTCAACGGGTGACAGTTGACCTTGAGAAAATAGAAATCCGGCTGGATGGGTTCACCACGTTGATTGAGGCTGAACTCGATGCCGGCAAGCGGGCAGAGATGTTCTTAAGTCGAGCCGTGCTGCGCTTGCAGAAGGCCCAAGCGCTCAAGTCTAGGTCAGGTGCCGAGGAAGATGGATTGAGTAAGAGTGACACAAATAAGGATGAAATAGTCGAAAATCTGAATCAGGCGCGTGATGACGGTTTAGCCTACATTCGCTCCCCCATCATCACTCGAACGGGCAAGGCTTACGCGCTCTACCTACTTGGACTCGTGCATGTGGAAAAATCCATGCGACCACAGGCCGCTGACTACTTTGAGCAGTCCCTCAAGACTTGGAGTGAAGCCAGTTATTCCTCCACCATTGTGTTTTATCTGGCGGATTATTTAGAGAGTGTAGATCAAGCGACAAAGGCTATTGAAACCTACCGCAGGTATATGTCGGTCATGTCGGAAAGTGACCGGCCGATGGCTCAGTACAAAATTGCCTGGGCGTATATTTCAAAGAGGAATCTCAAACAGGCAGAGTCGATCTTTATTGACCTCGTTAAAACAGCGAAGTCCACCGAGGTTGGACAAATTGCGGTGAAGGATCTGGCCTTTACTGCGGCTGAGACGCGCAGCGAACGGAGCATTTTGCAGTTGGCAGAGCAAACCTTTGCAGAGACGGAGGTTCGGCTGGAGTTTTTAAGCGCAGCCTACTCCAATCTTCGACGCGTGCGAGGTGGTGGTAACTTCCCCATCGTGTTTTCGGCCCTACTTAAGCTCGCTGGGTCGCCCAAACGTCGGTTGCAGTTGTGGTTGTCAGAATTAAAATCGACCAGACAAGAGTTTGCATCGAAGACCGCCTTTTCGTCCTTTGAATCATTAAAGCATGAACTCGCGGCCCTTCCAAAACCGATTCGAGTCGAATATTTACAACCTGTTCAAGCGGAGGTTGAGGTCGAAGTCTCGCATCTTATTCGAAGCTATATAGACACGTACACACTGCGCACAAAAAATGTTGAAGGTATTGGCAAAGTTGAACTCGTGCGACAGATGCAAGACTTGTTTCGCTTTTTTGACACCTATTACACGCAGTCGCCCAAGCGAATCTTAATGTATCAAGTGTGGTTTGATGTGTGTGCGGCAGAAGCGCAGTTTGAATGTCTTATCGAAGTTGCAAACAACGTCTTGAAAGACAAAACACTCGAGCAGTACTCCAAGAGGGCCGACGTGGAGAAGATCATTGCTCTCAATTCGCTCTCGCGCTCCTATGACAAAAAATACAAAGACGATTTGTTAATCAGCCTCGAGAAGTACGTGGCCAACAAAGAGAATCTTCGCTGGGCGGAGTTTGCCGATTTGCTCGCGAATATGTACATTTCAGACAAACAGTTGGATCGGGCGCTCCAAGTGTTGGCAGAGGTGTATCGAGCCGCACCCAGTGAATCGACATTTTATCGACTGCAACTGGCACGGTTCAAAGCTGGCAAGTTCGAAGAGCTAAGTGGAGCGGGTGTACCTGAGGGGTTTGAGTCCAGTGAGCGATTGAAGGAGCTCAACCGCGAAGCCGCACTCAAGCTAGCCATTCAAAGCAATGGCCAAAAAAATGGTTTTGCAGGATACGAATCGAATATTCTGCGTTTTTTGGAGTTAAATGAGGATAGTGAAAAAGAAGCCGTCGTGTTGGCTGATTATGTGCGCGCCCTGATTCGAAACAAGCAAGAGGTGAAGGCCATCGAAACTCTGACCGCAGCCTCGGGCAGCATTCGGGGCGATAGTAAGGTGGTTGGACTGGTGGACGAGCTTATGCAATTTGCTTTGAAGAAGGCGCGTTACGACTGGATCGCGGGGCTAGTGCCTGAATCAGATCAAGCTGCATCTCCCCGCGTGCAGTATTTGGCAGTTGTGGCTAAGCTAATCCACGAAAAGATTTTTGATCGACCTCGGTTTTCAAAGCTGTCGACACAGCAAAAAGGTTATTTGTTTCAACTGCTCGCACTTGTGAGTCCAGACCAAGTGATCGACTATCTGGTGCAATTTTCCGAGGGCGAGACCAGTGACGTGCGGTTGGTTGGGGCCCTTGCCTTTCAAGTCAAAGAAAACGCTCTGTTCCCCAGAGTCACGCAGTCGATGCAGCGAGCCTTAGGTGAACAACTCCCTAACGCGTGGCTGAAGTCCCCTGTGACTCCCTCGGAGCAAATTGCCTTGAAGATTGGGCGAGAGTCTTTTAGCGGGAGCGATAAGATGGTGGCTAAAAAAGTGCTTCAACAGCTATCGCAGATTCGCAAAACTCGGCAGTTGGTGAGTGCCGAACTCACAAAGGTCGATGCCGAAACAAAGGTGCGAATTCTTGAAAATTTGCAAACAGCGGAGCTGCGTGGATCAGAGATCGTTTTACAGACGCCTATGCCGAAGGGTCTTTCTTCAGCCAAACAAAAAGCATTTGTATTGTCGCTCGAAAAGTCTGCAAAAGAATTTCTGGCTCAGGCCAATAAATATGAGCTCCAGCTCCGGCGCGAACGTCCGTTGGCTGAACAACAGCGCGCGGCGCTCAATCGAGCTCCGGCCTCCCCCTCGGCAACTCTACGGGTGCCTTTGCCGCGCACTCAGGAATCCCTTTGGCTTTCAAAGATTGCGCGCGAGCAGGGGGTACTGGCCAGTCTCGTCTCCCTAGACGTCTTGCGCGACACCAAAAAGATTAAGAATGCAGATTACTTTCAAATCAAAGTGGGGATTATCTTACGGCTTCCGGCCAATGTGGGTCGGCAGTCCTACTCAGCTGCGGTTCTCAAGCGGGAGAAGCTCTCCGTACCCACCCACAAAGTGCCGCCCGTCCGGCGAGGGAAGCCTAATGTTGGATAAGTTGATGCTCCGGCTAATCTACAGTTTCATTTTACTTTCAGCTTCACTGGCCTTTGGGCAGGAAAAAAAGGGAGTGGTTGAGCTCGAGAGTGAAGACATCGTTGGGTATCAGCGTCGACCAAGGATCTTTTTGGAATTTGAGTCGCATTCTCCAACGATGGACTCGATTATCTTTCGCCGAGATGACTTCGATCGCAATCAGCTGGACGACACAAGATTGAGGTTTCGCACGCAAGTTCCAGAGGGCAAGAGATGAGAGTGGTTAAGATTCAGTCCGAGCGATTGGAGCTGAGTCGCATCGACCTAACTAAGGCCTTGATCACGGTTGGGGCCGATGCTCACTGTGACGTCTTTGCCCATTTGCCCGTGCCTGAAACTCATCGCGTGGTTCTGAAGTGGGAGGGCGAAGCGGCGTTTAATCCCTCGCTCGGGCAGTGGTGGGTCGGCGTAGGTACCGGCACAACCTACGATCTCTTCCCTATGCACGATGCCCCGGTGCGGATCAATGGTTTGGTTTTTCAGCTCGAGTCAGACCCTTTGCACTTGTCCTTTGTCTCTGGTCAGTTTTTGGAGCGAGAGGCCCGCCGTGACTTTGATGTGGGGGTATCACCCTTTGCCGATGTTTCGAATCGCACCGTCTTGCGCTGTGTTCAGGTGAGTCGAACGAGCCGTGCGACTATGGATATCGGTTACTATCGCTTCACTGAGGGCGAAGTCTTTCGCCTATTTGAGTGCTACAGGATCAAGTGTCATTGGATACGTCCTGGACACATGCGATGTCGGGCGATGTTGCGCGAGGGAGAGCACGGCTACGCGCGTGAGGCCGATCAAATCTTTGAACTGCCGAGTAAAAAATCTTTCGATGCGACCCCGTTTCACCTGCTGCGATTTGATCTAGAATTTTCAACACTTTACTTGAGCTTTATACCAGAAGTGCCCACGAACATTATTCCGTCGCGCTCCAATTTAGGAAAGAAGGCGATGTTTGGGGCTCTGTGCAGCGTCTTTCTCTTAGGCTTATTCTTTGCCCTAGCCACGGCCAAAAAAGTCGGCTTACAGGTGCACGTTCCTCCACCCAAACGAGTCGAGCTGCGAGTGAAAATCGTCAACCAGTCGAGCCCCAAAAAACCTGAAAGTCCCGCGCCACCGCCGGTGCCTGAGCCCTTGCCGAGTCGACCCACAACAGATCAAAAAGTTGCAGTGCAAGCCGGCGCGGTCAGTAGCGGCGCTTTCAAATCCAAGGTCTCTAGTCGAGCCAAAGTGGGGCTGAACAGCCCAGGGAAAATCAAAAAGGTCAATCAGGTGGGATCGATTCGGCAAGGCGCATCGCGCGCCGATTCAACCAGAAAAAACAAAAAAGTAAATGCAAATATGGTGATGAAAAATGCAGTGGTTGAGCCGGCGCTGACAGGTTCAGTGAGTGACCTGCTGGTGGAGCGATCGCCCGCCGGCGTGGTGGATTTTGACAATACCCAAAAGAGCTCGGAGGCCAAAGGCAATGCGCTGGTTGAAGCGTCTACGACCTTTGCGTCGGATAAGGAATTCAATGCGGATTCACAGCTCGCACTGGCACGCAAAGATGTTTCTCCCGTGACCTCTGGTCGTGAGGCTTTTGCACTCGTGGTTCGTTTTGGTTCTGATGGTTTGGTGCAAGGTGGACTCACCAGAGCGCAAGTGGCCAAGGTGCTAAACGGCCTCAGCAGCGAAGTGCGGCAGTGTTATGAAGCCGCTCTGGCCTCTCGCTCTAATCTTCAGGGTTCCGTACGTTTTGGTTGGACGATTTTGGCCAGCGGCAAAGTCAGTACTGTTGCGATCAAGCAATCTGAAATCGAATACCCTAAGCTCACCAACTGCATCTCAACGCTTCTGAAAGGGCTTAGTTTTCCGGTGGCCAAGAGTAAGCGTCCGACAGTGGTGGAGTACGCCTTTAATTTTCGCCGGGCGCTTGGAGAGTAGATCTCACAGTACAATATCTATTTGTAGGCGTTGATCACTTCGAGGGGTAAGCTTACGAAAAAACTTTTTTGAGTTGGGGCGGAGATACGCTTCAATTTCGACCGGCTGGTCGCTGGGGACAGAAAAGTCTTTCAGTGGCAATTCAATATCTTCATAAATGGTCCCATTCACTTTCAGTGTCACAGTCTTCAGTCGTCGGCTAGTGAAGGTCAAAAGGGCTGGCCGCAGTTTTTCGAGCTGGGCGTTTAACTTTTGTTTATTGTATTTTTGGGGATCCACGGGTGTAGCCCAGCGGTGGATCTCAAAGCCCTTTTTGCGCAGGGAAATTGCAACTGGAGCAGGGTTTTTAAAGGTCATCGTGGTGGGCGTGAGCAATCCCGTTGAGCGGTCATTTACCCATATTTCTGCACCTGGAGGTAAAGATTCCACAAGCACTTGAAACTCAAGCACTCCAACAGTGTTCCCTTGAAGTCGAACTTCGAGTTGCTTCATCATCTTGGGGAATGCCAGATAACCGATCACGAGGAGTGCCCCGCAGCTGAACAACACGAGCATGAAGGCGCTCAATAGGGAGCTGCGCATCGAATCGTTTTGTGTTGAAAATCCGGAGGTGCGTCGTCTCGCCATTTCGGGAGAGTAGATGGCCAGACTCTCTGTCGCGGTGTCGTCGTCGATTCCACTCTCAGTCTTACTGTCGCTTTGGTCTCTGTTCAATGCCACCGCACTCGCGGACGAAGAGTCGAGCTGTCGGTGTTTTTCTAACAGCTCGTGGATTTGGCGTTGGGATTCATCCATTTGAACTTGAAAATTGGCTTCCAAAAAGGCTCGCAGTCGTTCGCGCGAGCCGGGGCGAAGAAACGCAATCAAATCGGCCTTCACTTCATTCATAGAGCTGTAGCGCTGCTCGACATTCTTGGCGAGACAACGCGCGATCAAATCATCTAAACCTTTAAACTCATCTGGCAACTTGTTGGCTAACGACGGCATTTCTTTCTTTAAGACGTTCTCAACGGATTTGTTCACTTCGGGACTGAGAAACAGGCTCTCATAAGCAATCATCTCCCACAGCAAGATGCCCATGGCAAAAATATCGGTTCTCGCATCAATGGGTTCGCGTCGAACTTGCTCTGGACTGAGGTAGCCCAATTTGCCTTGAATTTTACCGTCGCGATTGATTTCGGTTTGCGCGCGCAACCGAGCAATTCCAAAATCGATAATCTTCACTTGGCCGTCAAAGCCAATCATCACATTGTGGTGACTGAGATCGGCGTGGACGATATCGAGATTTTCTCCAGTTTTTGAGTCCTTCACTTGATGGGCATAAGCGAGCGCTGAGGAAATTTGGGCCGCCAAATACGTCACTAGTTCAACGGGCAAAAATTCGCCGCGGCTCTGCGCTGCATTTAAAAGGTCCGACAGACTCTTGCCCGCGATATACTCCATACTCAAGAACAACTGATGTCGCTCTACGCCGGAGTCCTTCACTGCGACGATGCCCGGGTGTTGAAGTTGCCGCACGATATAGGCTTCGCGCTGAAACTGCGCAATAAAATCGGTGTTGTCAGAAAAATCCGGCAGAATGCGTTTGAGAGCCAAGACTTTGTCGGGCTCAGAGAGATGGACCGCTAAAAACACTTCAGCCATTCCACCGGCGGCTAGACGTTTGAAGAGCTTATACTGACCGAAGATCTCGAAGGTTGGTCCCATTGTTGTTCAAGGTTAGGGGCAATCCCTCGAGGTGGCAACTTAGACGAAGGTCATAGTACGATCAACCGAGAGGCCCTCAATCACGCAGTCGCAAACTGGGCTCGAAGAGATCGCCGGGGGCACCGAAACTCCACTATGCAACAGCGTCGGTTCATCTTTGTGAAATTCCTCTATCGCACTGTGATTTCATGTGCACTGCTGTCAACTTTGCTTGGGAGTAGGTTGGCCGAATCAACCGAGGCCGGCACAGCCGAGGCAGAGTGCATCGATTGCCCCACGGCCGCTCCTGAAAATGTCCCCCCGCCTTTGCCCCGGCCTACACCCGCAGATATGCGACCGAGACCACGACCTGAAAATCTACCGAGAACCACGAGACCAGGACCATTGAGACGAGTCCCGCGACTTTACAACGTCGGTTTTCCACTTGACCCCTTGTTTCGATCACGTGGCGCCGATTGCACTCATTACGTTAGAAACGATGGCACTCTGGGGCGCACCGGTGTTCGCATCGTTAGTGAAATTATGGGCACAGGCCGTTCCACCAAACGGACCGATCTCTTTTTTTCTAACGAAATAAAAGACATTGAATTGATCTGCCCCAATTGGAAGAATCCAAACATCATGACCCGCCGACGCAAAGCCCAGTTCTATGTTTGGCATATGGCCGCGATTGCCTGGGCCGAGGGCACCTGCAAAGTGAACATCTCACGCAGAGATGCAACGAATGGGCGCGCTGGCGGGGAGTTGCAAATGGAAGAAAGCTTCAACTTACGAAAAAACAGAGGTCCTGGTTGCAATGCCACGGATGCAAGAGTAACTGCCGTGAACTCCGCCGGGAGAAGCCTTGGCGAGTGGTACATGGCCAACCCAGCCAATTACATCCCTTGCGCCATCGAAATATTGGGCGGATCACTTTGTGGTAAGTACAGTGGAAACGGCGGTCAGTGCACCCCCTCTCAAGCTCCTCGAGCCTTAACTGGTGGGCATCAGTACTGGCAGAAATTGCGGCGCGGACCATCAGGTGATATTATCAAGCGGACCAAGACCTTTAAACCCTGCGGAAATTCGTGATGAATAAACTTATGCAATTTACCCAAGTGCTGGTGCTTATTGGAGTTTCTCTGTTGTTAATTCCAGCGAGTCGAGCAACTGATAAACAAACGAGCTCAGCGCAAAAAGCTTTTGGTTTTGCAATCGAGCGGCTGGAGTTCAAGCGAGGGCCTGAGGATTGCCCTGCTGGGGATTGGCGCTGGCTTGGCAAAGGCACGGACGAGCGCCTCGAAGTCGGAGCGGCCTTCAGCATGGGGAGCTTTTCAGCGCAAGATAAATTGCCGATTTTTAAAGAGGGCCGAGGGTGTCAATTCCATACGGTTTCAAAGGCTTCAGCCAATAAGCTCGAGCAAGTCATTCGCTCCATTTGCACACGCGGCGAGCCGGCGGAGACTCGCCACTCTTTAATGGTAAAGGGCAATCAGGTCGAGTTGCAATTGTCGATTTGGGAAGGCAACGACTTCACGGCGCTGAAGCAGACCTCCATTCGAACCTGTTATTACGAACTCGCAAAATAAACGCGTGACCAAAAGCCTATTTTTCGGCTGAAATAATGAAATGAAACTTGCGCTGTCGCTCGCGATCTCCGCCTTCTGGTTAGGCGTGCTGCAGTGGGGCTGGCCCGGTCAACTTCCAGCCCTTGGCCCACTCTTCGATTTCAAAAGTGGAGTGTGGCAGCACAAGCCCTTCCAATTGAAAAGTCGTCCGTTGCCGGGACTTCGTGCACCAGTTGAAGTCGCCTTTGATGCCCACGGAGTTCCACACCTCTTTGCTGAAAATGAACACGATTTGTTTATTGCCCAAGGCTATGTCGTCGCCACGCAGCGCCTGTTTCAAATGGAGCTCTACACCAGGTCAACCACAGGCCAGGTCGGAGAGCTAGTCGGTGCACGCGGGCTCCCACTCGACGAGTTTTTTGTGAAGTTCGGCATGCGGCGAGCTGAGCGTTTAACGCGCGACCTGATTCTTGCCGATCCTGCAACTCGCAGCACGGTTGATGCCTATCTCCTTGGAGTCAACGCACACATCGAAGATGTGCAACATAATACTTCTCTAAAAAATATCGAGTACCGACTCCTCGAGCACACTCCAGTCAAGCAAACAGCAGCCATGGTCTCGAGTATGGCTAAGACGATGACCTATTCTTTGAGTGGGGCGGCCTCGGATCTCCATCTGACCCGGCTGCAGCGCCAACTGAGTAATGCTCAGATCCTAGATCTGTTTCCAGAATTTTTACCGAGCGAATTTGAAGACGTGGTGTTTCCTCAGTTAAAGGGGCCAGGTTCACGGCCAAAGGAGACTCCGGCGCTGTTCGATACGTTCAAGTCTTCGATTCAACATTTGCCCGAGTTTCCAATGCCGCCGACCTACAATGGCAGCAACAACTGGGCGGTAGGGCCCAAAAAATCTACAACCGGGTACTCGATTCTCGCCAACGACACCCATCTTGGGCTCACGCTGCCAAATGTTTGGTTTGAAATTCAGCTGAGTTGCCCAGAGTTCAATGTCTACGGCGTGGGTTTTG
Source organism: Bdellovibrionales bacterium (assembly GCA_041739415.1). Lineage (GTDB taxonomy): Bacteria > Bdellovibrionota > Bdellovibrionia > Bdellovibrionales > UBA1609 > JALHOQ01. The sequence continues at coordinate 48,317 of JBGSNU010000011.1, forward strand.
CAAATATTCCCGGCATCGTCAACGGCTTCAATGTAAATGTAGCCTGGGGCCCCACCAATGGAACGACGGATGTTTTAGACTATTATGAAATCCGTTTTGCCGATGCCACAAGTCTACGCTACCAAGCAAACGGGGAGTGGCTTGATGCTGAGTTGGACAAAGAAATCGTTTCCACCAAATTTGGTCCTAGTTACACCCTTGAAGTTCCCTGGACCATTTGGGGTCCCGTCGTTGCGCGCGAGGGCAATATCGGCTTGGTTGCGCACTGGACCGGTCACAAGCCCAGCAATGAACTCAGCGTTTTAAGGAAGCTTTATCGAAGTCGCTCAGCGAAAGAGTGCCTCAACATATTTGAAAACTGGCAAGTGCCCATTCAAAACTTTGTCTGCGCCGACTCGACATCCATAGGCATGGGGCACTTTGGTCGGATTCCCAAGCGGCAGGTGGGGAGTGGTCGATTTGTAGAGTCACCGAGCTCAGAAAATGCCGAGTATCTTGCCGT
>JBGSNU010000046.1:0-27903 GCA_041739415.1 Bdellovibrionales bacterium
AAAGATTTACCTGTGATTTGGACAAAAGAAACTCACGCCACTAATTGTATCAAGTAGCGGAAGTTAGTGGAAATTTTCTTAGTACGCTGAAGTCAGTATAGCGCGTACTTTCCTTTAAGCCGAGTTATAGCACATTATGGACGGTGAAATATACCAGTGACCGCTCAGTCAGAAGAGAGAGGACAGGACCCGGGGTCAAGACAATCAAGGATGAATGGTCCCGCATGAGAATTGCTACGGGTACTCGGGATTTAGGAAGACCAGAACGGCCGAGCCGAACGCCATAACACGCGAGATGAGCACGCGACTATAGGGCCACGCGAAAGTGAGTAAGTCCCTAAATGGGCGGAAGTAGCGGTCAGGAGCCAGGAGTTTCTTTGTACGCAACCGCACTCCAGGGTGTCTCGTTTTGAAACGATAAATACAGGTAAATCAAAATCAAACACAACATGCCGACCGCTTTGCGAGAGATTTGCCACCCTTTGAAAAAGAATCGAGGTTGGCCGATTGCGTTGGTCACAAATCAAACCTCGAAAGTATTTTCACTTCCGCTACTTGATACAATTAGTAGCGTGAGTTTCTTTTGTCTAAATCACAGGTAAATCTTTTTTGCCGTCACACTTAGCACACCACTCGCATGGGCCTTGTTATTGAGTCCTAACCAAAATTTCCCTAAGACTCATTTCAGGATACTGTACATCAAGTTTGGCAAATAGCATTTCCGCTACGTCATCGTCGGGATACCTATTCAGAAATTGAACCAGATCCTTGACCAACTTGTCGGTACTCTCTGCCTCACCAAAGCCCCTTTTCATATCAGCTTCGTAGCGTGCGCTGACCATCACATCAAATACCTCAGCCAAATGGGCTGCGGCTTGGGAAGAGGTTCGATTGGCTTCTACTTCTACGACTAGACCGCTGAAGAATTCGCCCGATGCCAATCTATCCATTGATTCTGGATCGACTCTTCCAGCCTTTGCGACCTCTCGTAGCAGTGCAAGCCGCGTCTCTCGATCGGAGTCACCATTTTTTGCGTTGATAAAGTTCAGGGTTTCATTGTAGGGATCGTTTGACTGTAGCACCTCTTGGATGCTTTTTTGAATCCTAGTTGGGGGCGCCACAGGTTGATCTGCTTTCGGCTGATCCATTGCAGAACGTACAAATGAAGAAGTTGGATTAGTTTGTTTCTTTTTGCCAATCAAACTACTTATTTCAATTGAATGCGTCTCTTTAATTTTTGTCGCTGTTTTCTTGGAGCCAGAATGCACTACAGGCTTCGAGGAGTAAGACAGTGTCACCCAAATCATCAAAACTGCCAATGCCCCTAATAGGTAAGCGAGGGTCAACTTGGAGCAAATGCTTCGATTCTTAATTTGTTTTTTCATTTTTTCTCCTGTGCTTGCAGTGCAGATGTCAAGAGCGGCTTAGTCAGCTCAGCACAAATTCGGCTGAGCTGACTTTATAAATTTGGGCTGCTCGAACTAACTAGTTACAGCCAATCCCGTAGCAGGCTCCAGTGCAGGGGTAATATTTTTTGAGACCACCGCTGGAAATTATCGCAGCGCATGATTGGTGTCTATATGATGATGATGATGCGTAGCTTCTTACATAGATGAACCTGTCTCTCGTATTAGGATCTTTCTTTTTGGTTACTTTATACAACGGGCTAATAGGGTAGGCCAAATTTCGACTTATAATGTGCAATGGGGGTCTGTTATCGTTGGCTGGACCCGGATACATTTTTTTGGGGTCCGTAATAGGGTCCAAATAAGATGGATTGAAATATGTACCCGTTTTTGGAGAGATATACATCATACCTCCATCAAATTTATAGAAACCCATATTGCCGGTCTCCTCCGCAAGCTGAGTTCCAGGCTTGCTTGGGTTTCTGTCATAACCTTGGTAACCCTTATTGCGTTCAATAAATGATGGCCATCCTGCTTGTGCTGATTCTTGGAAGAGTAGAAAGGCTAAAACAGGCAATATGATCTTCTTCATGTGGAACTCCTTTTATAAGTCATCAATTGCCAAAACCAAATTGCAATAGATTCGCCAATTCAAATGAACCAAGAGGGCCGGTGACAACATCAGCCTGTTCACATTATCAACAGACCGTGTAGCGCATGAACACCTAGCTTTCTATTTCAAATGAGACCATGTCAAAATGAGATGAAGCTCGACGAAGAAGTTGTCTCAGATCGATGCGTTCCAGGAAATTGACTTTCGCTCGATAGAAGAGAGGGAGATTCGAGCGACTGCGGCTTCGCACAAGGTGGAAGCATCATTAAAATCTCAAGCAAGGCAGATCTTCGGTCAAATTCAAGAAGGATTGAGTGCGGGGGCATCTCGACGAACATTTAAGCCCGCGGACGCTACACGTTGATGCAATAGAAATTCTTCAATGAGCATCCATTACGACGTCGGCTTTCGCACGGGCGCCGGGAAAGGGCAAAGGCTCCACGCTAGGAGCCTCGCAATGAAGGAATAATAAAACTAAGACCTTGCCTCACTCCGTTTGATCAAATTTCAATTCCTCAAATTTAATCGGCGCTAGTAGCTCATACACACTTGGAAACTTGTCCATCCGCCAATCTGACGCTGACTTTGCCGGTCGTAAAGGGCAAATTTCTCGAAGCCACCAAATTCTCCGTTAGAAATACAAACTTGAGATCGAGTGGCGCCTTGCAGTAAGCGCTGGCACGTGGAGAAGGACGTGTATCCACCCAAAGCTCCTCGGCGGAGATCGTAGGGCGCGAACTTTTCAAATCCGCCAAATTCACCGTTGGATGCACATAAAAGTCTTTGACTGCCAGACTTCAAAATAGTCTCGCATGTGGACCTTGAAGTGTACCTGCCTACCACTTGACCGTCGATATAGGGCGCAAACTTTTCAAATCCACCAAACTCACCATTCGATATGCAAATGGCTTTTATTGAGGGAGTGGGAGTGGGCCCGTGGGAGGCTCCAAGCACTTGCTCCATGTAGCGAAGAGCTTCCCGTAACTGCTGCTTTTCACTTCGAGTCAATTGGTCTTCTATTCTCTCAATCTCCTCAGCAACGCTGTAAGCTCGATCTGCGATATTAGCGAATGAAAACACTGGGCTGGTTGCCAGTAGAACCTGCATCAAGAACTTCACGATCTCCCCACTTTCTTTAGGTCGTTGTTTGTCGTGTAGACCGTCCTGGTCGCACAATGATGAATTCAGTTTAGCAAGGGCTATACCAAAGCACAGGCCCATAGTCCGCCAATAGATGGCAATAAATTGGATTAGACAATTTCATTCGAGGTCAAAATGACCCTAGTGCTAGAGCAAAGGATAAATAATTCAATCGAGTTTCGATCCAGGCGACGCCAAAGCCAAAGTGCAAATGATGTGCGAAAAAATTATAGCGACAGATAACAAAGCAGATATTTCTTAATTTTTTCCCTTGGAGTGTCGATATCTCCACATGGCCTTTGTTCACTTGCCGAGGAATTCACGAATTGGGTCCAGGCGCTATGAGCTCCACTTGTATCAACAATCTGTTATTGGAGTGTTGATTGGCGTTGGCAAATCTGCGCTTTTCCACTGCCCTTAACGTCGCTGCGACACGATATTGCCTGGTCACGCTTGCTCTAACCACTTCTTCGCTAACCAGTGACATGGCGTTCGGCCAAGATGTTTTATATGAGGCCTTGAAAAAGCAAGGGGGCGACGCGACTACTCGCCAGCCAGAAGTCGTGATCCCTAAAAAGTTGCAGGCTTCTTCTAACAGTCGAGAGTTCAAATCTGACACATCCGCGAAAGCGCGCAAACCGACTTCAATAAGGGTCACTGCCGGTCCTGCGCGGCGAGAAACCACTTCGACATCTGCAGCTCTTCCGATGGGGGTAAAAGCGCAGAAGGCAGAGCAGGAGCGAGAGGAAGAGGCAGGTGGACTACTTGGAAACTGGGGTGGAATCAAAGACAACTTTGAGAAAGCTGGAGTCACACTCGACCTTGCCTACAAGGTCGATTATGTCAGTAACACGGGTGGAGGCATCAAACAAGATTCCGCAATTATAGGCAATTTAGACGTTCAGGGGACGCTTGATCTCGACAAAATTGCGCACATTCCGGGGCTCTCAATAAATCTTTATGCCTTGGGCACTCACGGCGATGATGCCACCGAGTTTGTTGGAGATTCATTTGCAACCTCAAACATCGAAGCCCCTAGCACCTTCAAACTATATGAGGCCTATTTAGAGCAGAGCGTGGATGAACGGTTTCAGATTTCGTTCGGCCTCAGAGATCTAAACGCCATTTACAATGCAATCGAGAGTACTAGAGTATTCATCAACAGCGCGTTTGGAATAACGCCGACATTTTCTCAAACGGGAGTCAATGGACCTTCTATATTTCCGAATACCGCTCTAGCTGCCAACGCTAAATATGAGTCTTCAACACCATTTTATTTTCAAGCGGGTGTATTCAACGCGCAAGCTGGCGATCCTGAGAAGCCATATGATACCCAAATCAATGTAAAATCAGGAGAAGGCTTTCTCTCCGTTTATGAGCTGGGAATTGCCGATGAGAAAGCTGCCAATCCATTCAAATATGGTGCTGGAAGCTGGTCTTACACTAAGGCTTCTGATCGCCTTGATGGGACTGGGGAAGCGCGGAACTATGGATTTTATATGGTTGCCGACCATAAAATCACAAATACACTGTCGCTGTTTCTCAAATATAGCACGGCCTCTGAGAGAGTGAATGTCTTTAAAACTGGAGTAGAGGCTGGTGTAAATCTTCAAGGTCTATTGCCCGGACGAGAAGACGATATTTTGGGACTTGGGTATTCGCGGGCCCAAGCTAGCGATGTCTATGTAACGGCAGAGCAAGGGAGGGAATTCGAAGCAGCCTACGAGTTGGCATACCAAGCTGACCTAGGTCACGGCATCGCAGTTACGCCGGATTTTCAATACATTCAAAATCCAGGTTTGAGCAAAGATGTCAAAAACGCACAAGTTGTCACCATTCGAATCGCAATTGAATTTTAGAAGGGAAGACAACTCCTTTGACGAATTGGTCCAACAGAAAAAACCTGGTGATGTTGTATAAGAAATCAAGCGAGCTTCACGTCGCCCCGTCTGCGAAAAAATAGAATTTAGAGTACCTTCGTCAATGCCATCAAACTGACTTGAATACCGGCCACCACCCTGCTGAGTCGTTTGATAAAAAGAGGTGAATCGAATCTCAGGTGCGCTCCCAATTGACCAATTTGTGAGTTGGCTCGAGCAGACGGTTCAACCTCTTGTCTGATGGCACTGAATCGCCCTCTCGGACTGCCAATGCTGACTTTTTATGAAACAAGGATGATTCTGGAAGCGGGAATCTATTCGATCATAGGACAAGCAGCTGGTATTGCGGGCGAGAGTTTTTGGCAAGGGTTTTTACTTACCGGAGTTGCCGCTTTATTTACAGTCTTGTCATACGCCGAACTTGCGACCATGTATCCCACGGCTGGCGCAGAATATATCTACTTGCGGAACGTATTCAAAAGTCAGCGGTGGTTGGCGGCTACGATTGGGATCGCAGTTATCTTCGCGGGTTTTGGATTAGTACGGTCTCCAATGGGCGCCTCATAGAGCGTGGTGCAACCGGGCCTCGTCCGAATCTAACCACAAGATCGGGCCTTTCGCCTTTAAGACCTAAATAGCTAGCAAATAGTGGACGCACTGCAGGGACTTCCACGGGTTGATTGAGCATTGCATTTCGGACATTCATTAGCGTCGCCTGCAAGGCAAATCTCTGATAACAACGGCCAACTTCAATCCAATGGTTGATGTCATTTTTTTCCGAAGAAAAGACTGCGATTCCAGCCGAGCTACGAACCTGACTTGAATATTTATCATTTTCACCCTTAGTCGTGAACACAATGCTGAAGATCAATTTGCCGAGCCACGCTGGAATATTGGGTCTTCCTGTGGTGGCCGAATAAAGTCCATCTCCCGAAGCGGTCGCATGATGTCTGTTAAAACGAATCCAGGTCTTTAGCTCGGAAACAAACGCCGGATCATTTATTTGTGCCGTGTTGCCTTGAATAACAAATTCAAGGATTTTTTCTAGCGCACTTTTTTCGGTGTAAATATGGCAATGCACACCTTTTCCGATTCCAGCCTTTGCGAGGATATTCAGCTCGTTTACAGAAAGACTTTGTCCGCTGTACTTTATTCTAGTGCATTGCCTCGATGGAATCGCAAGGAAAAGGGATTGTAGTCGAGTTTTGGTCGGTGTCAGATAAAAGTCGATTTTTTTAGCTTTCTGAGAATCGCTCGAGGCTTCGGCATTTTGACCATTAGCGCTGGCGGCTTGAGCCAAATTTTCAGCGGCGCAGCCCAGAGATACAAATAAATGATGGTCGTCTGGATCTACAGACGGACAGCGACGAGAGAAATCGGGCAGAATTGAAATTGTCTTATCTTCAAGTTGAAATTTCCATGGTTGAGTATTGTGGCTGGACGCCGCAAGAACCGCAGACTTAACGAGTTCGAGGTGTGCGGGCGCAAACTTGAAATAGCCTTTGACTCTTTCTTTTACGTTCAAGGCTGCCTCCCTAAAAAACGAGGAGAATAGACTCGCTGATGATTCAAAATACCTCGCTCGCAATTGTATTCTGCTATTCAGATCATCTCATTATAGACATTGGTTTGGAGTGCAAATTGCAGTCCAGGTAGAGATGTAAAGTCAACGCTGCGCGCTCGAGGTCTCAACTGAAGCGGATGAGTTAACCGATGGACTCGCTCACGACTTTGTCGAGCGGCATGATCCGCTTCTCAAAGCCAGGTCGAGGTATTGCGCTGCAGAACCGATATCGGGGAATCCTGGCACTGAAGCATGAGGTTATCCATCTGTGACATTATTGCCCAATACTAAAAATGGGTGGGACGTATCGCCCCGATTAACTGGCCCACATCTCACCTTGCCCATCAGGGCAAACTCAAAATCAGGCTCCGCGCACTCGATAAACCAATTTTAATGTGGACTGAATTTTGCAATCCCACCTACGATGGGATTCCAAATCCTCTCGTGCGGGAAAATTAATGAACGCACATCCAGACTCTCACTAGGAGGCATCAAGTGAAACTGTCATCAGCTTGGTCCGAAAAAATGCGCTTCACTGCCAATGTGGACAACCACACAGTCTCTATGGACACAAAATCACCTATCGGCGACGACTCGGCAATCACCCCGAAACAAATGTTAGTTGCTGCAATCTGTGGCTGCACTGGAATGGATGTTGTGGCTCTCTTAAAAAAATATCACCAACCGCTCGCAAAATTTGAAATCGACGCCGAGGCCTCGGTCAGTGAGGGACCACACCCCATTGTCTTCAAAGAGGTTCAACTTGTATTTAAACTTGAGGGAGCCCTCGAGCGAGAGAAAGTGCTTGAGGCCATTGTGTTGTCGCAGACAAAGTACTGTAGCGTGAGCGCTATGTTATCAAAATCGTTTCCGATCCATTATACAGTGGAATTAAATTCTGAAACTATTGGCGCAGGAAGCGCCCAATTTACAAAGGGAGCCGTATGAAAATAAATATTCACCACATCGAGCGTGGAGCAAGAATCGCAGTGGGCTTATTTCTTATAAGTCTTGTATTTTGGGGACCACAAAGCCTCTGGTTTCTTATTGGGATTGTCCCAGTTGTGACTGGACTCAGTGGCTGGTGCCCCTTATATACAATTTTAGGAATGAGCACATGCAAGACTCGAGTGGCATCCACATCTCAAATGAAATCCTAGGCTAGTTGCAGGTTGTGCATCGACAGCGATGATCGCACCTGCGTCTAGAATTTCATTTTTCTACGCAAATCTTTTGCGGCTTGGAGTTCAAATGCAAAATGACCTTGAGCCGCCTGAAGTCCACCGGTCACACCACATTGGCTGGCTTAGAGCAGCTGTTTTAGGTGCAAATGACGGAATTGTTTCCACGGCGAGTTTAATCCTTGGCGTTGCCGCCGCGAACTCCACGCATGAGAACATTGTGCTCACCGGGGTCGCAGGGCTCGTAGCCGGTGCGATGTCTATGGCTGCAGGCGAATATGTTTCGGTGAGCTCTCAGGCTGACACTGAAAGCGCCGATTTAAATCGTGAAAGGTTAGAGCTCGAAACCAACCCTGAGTTCGAACATGCGGAGCTTGCCGAGATCTATGTCAGCCGAGGGCTCGACCCTGCTTTGGCGAATCAAGTGGCCAAGCAACTCATGCAGCACGATGCGCTTGGCAGTCATGCCCGAGACGAGTTGGGCATCAACGAGTATTTTGGAGCACGACCAGTGCAGGCTGCATTGGCGTCTGCTGGTGCTTTCGCCGTGGGTGCGGTTTTTCCATTGCTGTTGGTGGTTCTATTCCCTGCAACACAACTCAAACTATCCGTTTCTCTAGGGTCGCTTTTGTTTCTGGCTCTGCTTGGTATCCTTGCGGCGAAAGTCGGTGGCGCTAATGTCATTAAGGGCGCATCGAGGGTTTGCTTTTGGGGGGCACTCGCAATGGCAATCACTGCCGGCATCGGAGCGATTTTCGGCACTGTGGTTTGAATCTTGAAATTGCATAGTTCACTGACCAACTGTGTACGTGAGTCGCTACTGCCAATACCACTGCTGATCCTAAATAACGTTTTCACCTTGATCGGGAAGGTCTGATTCGCGCGCTTGCCGATTGAGCTCCGAGGCCTCTGCACGGACTTCCTCAAGCCGAGGCGGCGCCGCAGCCGAAACACTAGCATCCTGAATTTTTTTGACGATTGCCTTGTGCCCGGGCGGAAACCGATTGGTAAAAACAATCTCACGCTGCGGATCAGGAAAGTGAAAGCCCTCGGCCAGCAAAAGATTTTTGACCTCTAGCAGGAGATAGCTTGTGACTTTGAACGTGCTGACTTCACGCACGTTGAGCCAAAAATAAACTTGCAAATTGACAGAAGAACCACCCAGTTCATCAACCAACACCCATGGTTCAGGATCTTTTAACACCAAATGGCTTTGCGCCAAAAGATCTACAATAAGAGCCTGCGCTGCTTCAATTGAATCTGTATAGTCCAGGCCAATCAAAAAATCGCACCGCATTTTTGGATTGGCCGTCTTGTTGGTGATAACACTTCTATAAACCAAACTATTTGGCAAAAGAATGTGATTGCCAGAAAAATCAATCACCAAGGTGGACCGAGAGGTCACGTTCTGAACTATTCCCTCATGTTCACCAATCTTTACCCAATCACTTGGACGAAATGGTTTTTTGATACTTAAGAGTATGCTCGCCGTGTAGTCTTCAACACTATTCTTCAAACCCAACCCGAGGGCCAGCCCTAAAAGTCCAGTGCCGCCCAAAACTGTAAATGCTAAGCCTGCCAATCCAGAAATCTTCAGCGCCAAATAGAGTCCTACAAGGAGTATAGGCACCGACAATATTTTCGCAGTGGCATTCAGCAACAGCGGGCTCAATATTTTTTTTGCGAAGATCCGACGAATTCCAAAAGACGTTATAAAAAAAAGCAACATTGCGAGCCCAAGAACACCAGCTGCCAAAGCAAGAGTCGGCACATGGCGAACGACGGCTACACTAAATCCATCAAGCTCTTCACGCGCTGGGGTGAGATCTAAAGTGTCTTTGGGCCGGCTGGTAATTTTATTTTGCACGGCCACTACGCCGTCCATACGCGTAGCCAAGGTATGCGCCCACTCCACTTGTGATTCAGCTTCCACTAAGCCCGCCAAAATTGCGACGCCAGAAACAACTTCTACAGTCACTTGTTCGTAGGATCCAACAGCCGCGAGTATGTCACTCAACCGTTGCTCAATTTTCTTATCAGCAATGACTTCTTCAACAGCGATAGATTTAGTTTCAGCTTCCTCTGCTCCCGCCTTCGAACGCGGCTCTTCAGCAAAGGAGCTGATCGATATCCCCAATATCATCACTGCCAAAACAAGGCGTCTCAATTGATCCACTCGTCGCTCCCCGCTGGTTTACCTTTGGCACCAACTCGACGCCAACTCAAGTGCCAAAACATCAGCGAGCGCAAAATGGGCGCCGAGAATGTCAGACCTTAGACACCCTAGGTTATCCCCGTAGAAGGCAAAGCCCCCTGGCTAGGCCAACCTGGCTCAATTCTTGAAATGCCTTATCGAATATGATTCCACCAAAAGCAGATAAACAAGGCGTCTCGATGCTCCTTCGCCGGCTTGCCAGTGGTGTTTGTGGGACAATTTTCGCAATCAGTCTCGCCGCCTCCGTGACGCATGCACAGGGGATAGGCACCTCAGTCCCAGAGCATGACGAGGGCGAGTGGGAAGGTCCTTCCCTCGAAGACTTTGATAGGCCAGACGACTTTGCCGGGATTTCATTGGTAGACCTTGAAGAACAAGGTGAGTTTGATCTCCAACCCAGACACTCCGGCTACACCCTCGTGCAAGTCAGTGATACTCCAGCAAATAAACCCCTGCCGTATGTCAAACGTGCGATGGATAAGCTTCTACTGGCGGCGCAGGCGGCTTACTTAAATGTTCACCGTGAGGGTGGACGCCTGGGTCCTGCGGGAGAGACGTTGCTCAAAGAGGTCGGAAGCGGACCAGATCGCTTTTTAGATGGCCGTTCATCTTATGCGTTGATTGTAAAGGGCACTGTCGATGAGATTGTAACCGCCCTTTTGCGTAACGGAGAGTTTCCGGAAGACACCATTCGAGCGAGCCTGAGAGTCTCCACAGTGAGCCACGCTTACCCTCAACTTCCATTCGCGATGCACTTGAGCCAACCCCCAGCGCTACTCTCGGTTCAGCCGCGCAGTATAGACTTGAAAAACTCAGTGGCTCAATCCTACGTTTGGTTCGAAAATAGCCAATATCCGTTCATTGTTCCTGCCCTTAAAGAGTTCTCCCCCAGTCAACATTCGAAAGCACAAAATTTCGGTGGAAATGAAGTGAAATCGTTTATGGTCAAGCGCGAGATGGGAGATTCCAAAACCCGCGACTGGATGCCTTATCTTTTTCAATCCTTAGAAACTCAAAGCATCCTGAACAGGACCGGCTATTTCCTCAATTCAATTTCGGGCGAAATTAGGCGAGAGGGGGATCCAGTCATTAGCACATGGGACAGCCGTCACGCTTTACCCGTCTTGCCGGACTACCACTTTGCAGAAGTTTTGACGACTAAACACGCCTTTGAACAGTTCTTAAGATCAGGACGATCGCAGGGCCTACTCAAGATGTATTTGGGCTATGGTTTTCAAATAGAAATGGACTCTGTGCAAGTGCTGTCAAAATACGATGACCTCATGGTTATTCCCATGCGAATCAAACGAGCAGATTGGCTCACAGCCGTCGTCGGCACCGAAGGCCGAAGGGGGCAATCAACCATCGCTCAAACTCGCACCGTGACTCGAACGTTTCCAGGAGTGGCGAAGCGACTCGGACTTGCCCCGAAGGATGAATCCTGTCGCGAGGCTTTGAACAACTGAGCCTTACCCCACTCAAGCGCCAATCTGACGCATGAGTCGCGCGATAATGCTCAGAGCCTCCTTCTCTTGTGCGTCAACGTGCTTCAATACATCACCCTTCCTGTGCAGATCCTCTAACATGCCCACCATCACCAGGTGCAGCGCGCGACTCATTTGATGGAGCGCTTCATCTTCTAACTGAGGAAACGAATTGTGAACGGCCTGCGCCAATCGCTGATAGCCAATTTGAAACTCTTGTTCGTAAATGGGACCCAACATCTTAGAACCAGACGCCAACACGCTCATTACCGAGGACAGCCGAGACAAATGCGTATACAATCGCACCCATAGAAACAGCCCCTGCACCATTCGAACAATCACATCTTTTGGGACTTGAGGTGGTTGGCTGAGTAGAGTTTGAACCGTCGCCTCTCGTCCAGAAATAAAAATACATTTGAGCAAATCCACATAGATCAAATCCAGTTGAGGATAGTGATACCTCAACCGCTGCACCGAAAGCTCAGCGGCTTTTGCTACTCCGCTCAAGGTGTTTCGTCCTAGTCCTGACTCCAGCGCAACTTTGCAGGCAGCCCTCAAAATGATTGCCTTTGCCCCCCTTGAGTATTCAGAGGGCAAATTTACCTCATCGATAACTATTTGAAATTGATCCATAATTCAATATATTTTACATTTATTGAAAATTTTTTTCAAATATTTAAAGATTTTGATTGACCCTTTGTAATGCATTGCATTATATTCACCTTATCAACCTGTCGCCTCTCAAGCTGAGACACTTAAGAGACGGCAAATAAACAAGGAGACTTTTATGTTCCGCAAGGCACTTGGACTTTTGATCGTGGTGACCGCATCGACTCAAACATTCGCGGCCACAAATAGCTATCTACTCACTTGCAGCGGCATCGGTTCTTATGGCGTCACCGACATCACCGTAACACTCGACATGAATAAGGTCGAAAAAACCTGGAACACGCACGGCGTAAGCTATGTGTCTGGAACTGGACAAGTTCAACTCGATGGCTTCGAATCCGAGGCTGAAGTGACTTTCGCAACAGCGGGTTTATTTGGCGGACCGCTCGGAGCAGAAACAGCACCGCTGAGTCCAGAAGCAGAGTTCTCGATCTCCGCCAACGTTAGCAATCAGTCCGCAGAAATTGTTCGTGAAGGGGTTGTAGATCGACTGTCGAACGTGAAGTGCAGCTCCAATATTATCACGACTGGCTCACGCTAAAATTTGATGCGGGATCCACGAGTGGATCCTAATCTTTTCATCCAACATAGCGACAACTCCCTTCCACTTCCGCAACGAAAGCGGAAGGGAACATGAACCGTGGCAGGGACTGCCAGCGATATTTTCAGTTCAAGCTTTCGTCAAATGTCAGGCTGTCTAAATCTGCGCGAGCCAACAGCAGATCGCGATTGAGCACTATGGCGCGCTCTTGCAATTCATAATACTGCCGAAAGGCAGCTAACAAATCAGGGCCATTCTTCAAGCCCCGTGCGTACTCAGCCAATGTGATTCTCAAAAAGTCTCGAACCTTCCGAATATTTTTCTCGTTTTCGTTCAAGATACTTTCTGTCAGCTCAAGGTCATGTCGTAGCTCATGCTCCAGCGCCGCTACTTCCCGAGCCTTGTATGCCGCTCTTAAACCACTCGATTTAGCATCGAGCCCCCTTGCTTTGGACTCATACAAATCATTTGCCCCTTGTCCGAAATCAATACTCAACCGCAAACCTGCTGCGACCTCGCGCTCCATTCGAATCGCTCGCTCAGTCTCATCACTTAACGCTGGAACACCATAGTTCGCATATAGGTCTAACCTAGGCTGCCACCATCTGCTGGCTAAGCGCGACCGAAGCTCATCGACTCGCTGCCTCTTCTGCAAAGCCACAAAATCGAGTTGCTCTGCAGTCCGCTCAATAGGACGAAGGCCCTGAACAACCTGAGGAAACTCTCCTTGCACGCGCACGTTCTTGTGATTCTTCAGCCCGAGCACTACTGCCAATCGGTTTCGATTCAGATCTTGTTTCAGTTCCAACTGCTTAACTTCTTGTTCAAGTTGTGACCGATGCACTTCAAACTGAATAGAGTCCGCGGTCGTAGCAATCCCTGCTCCAGCGCGACGTTTGGAGGAGTTTACATTGGTCTGGTTGCTCTTGAGTTCATCAAACCTAAGGGCGATTAATTTGTCTGTGGCGACTACTTCCCAAAATGCAATCTGCGCTCGACGCAACTCTTGAGCAAATTCGCGAGCGGCGTCGATTTTTGCAATATCAACCTGAACATGCCTAATCTCTTCGTCTATCTTGTCTCTCCCGCCTCGATACACGTTGACCAGTGCCTCGACTTCCCAATACCTTTGCCGTCTAGATGCATCCGGACCAGCTCTAAAATACTCTTCGCCTAGTTTGGCTGAGGCCTGCGGTAAAAATGATCGACGCAAATGGCCTGTCCGCTCAGCTTGTGCCTCTACAATCACCCGAGCGGCTGCGAAATTTTCATTTCTTTCTTTCACGAGCCCCGCAAGGTCTGCAAACGACAATCTGGGCTCTAGTTCAGCCGATTCACTCATGCTCGAAAACGCAAGTGCAGTCAAAATGCCCAGCATGAATCTCATAAAACCTCTCTTAATCCAAATTGTCGAAGGCGGTGAGTAAGTCGCGGCCGTTCTCTTTTAGCGTCACGTCAATATTGTAGGGCTTCCCCTCGGGCTTTGGCATACGACCTACAAATGAGTTCTCTGCTCGCTCAATAGAAAATGTAGACTCTTTGTATTTGCCCTTCACTTTTGCGGAGAGGATGGCAGTTCCCTTGGCATCAAAGAATTTAAGATCGACTGGAGTCATCGCCTGATCATAGATGTAGAGACGAACTTTACCGTCGGCTGATCGAACCAGCTCCGCCTTGTGTAGGATCGATGCGGCTTCACCCTTCTTAGCGTCGGTTTTTAACACCACTCCGGACACAACTCCGCCATATTTTCCCGTATCGGAAAGTTTTGGACCGTGCCCACCATCATGGGCATTGACTAGACCTGTCGCTCCGATGAGTAGTCCAAGCCACGTGTGTTTCATTTTCATTTCCATTCTCCTTCGTCTTGTTGTTGATGCTGTCGACGCAAATAATTTTGTGCCGCATTTTTACCAAATCGCAAAAATACCGTTGGAGTCACTATGAGATCTAGGATAGTTGACGAGATGAGTCCACCCACAATCACCACCGCCACTGGGTGCAATATCTCTTTACCCGGCTCACCCCGCGACAACAGCAATGGAACCAGGGCCAGTGCCGCAGTTGAGGCCGTCATCAGCACTGGAACCAACCGCTCGAGTGAACCGCGAATAACCATTTTTCGATCAAAGGCCTCCCCCTCCTCTTGCATGAGGTACAGGTAGTGACTCATCAACAGAATTCCGTTTCTCGTCGCGATTCCGCAAAGCGTGATGAACGCAACAAGAGTTGCCACTGAAAGTATTCTTTCTGTCAGATAAATCGCAACAATACTACCAATGAGCGCCAAAGGAACGTTTAGCATCACCTGTAGGCTCAACTGGATAGATCTAAAATGAACAAAAAGGACGAGAAAGATCCCAAGCAAAGACAATAGACCGAGCCAAAAAATACGTTGAGTCGCCAACTGTTGACTTTCAAACTGCCCACCCAATTTTAAAAAGTAGCCTTCTGGCAACTTGATCTTCTCAGCCAAATTCATTTGAATTTCACTTACTACACTGCTGAGATCGCGCCCTTGGGTGTTGGCTGAAACGACAATGCGTCTTTGCATATCCTCTCGAATAATCATGTTAGGACCGGTTCCAGAGTAGACATTGGCAACTTCACCGAGCCGCACGCCCGCACCGGTTGGCAAAAACTTTACCAGCGTATTTTCAATTTTTTCGGGCGTCCCTCTTGAGCTGTCATCTAGCCTTAAGAACACATCATGCATCTTTTGGTTTTCTAACACTCGAGTGACCGTCTCACCGTTAAGTGCGATCTCTAAATCCTCCGCCAAAGTTCCACTGCGGATTCCAAACCTGGCGCTGGACTCTCGGTCAATGGCAATCTTAAGCTGAGGAATCAAGACCAGCGGTTCTGTTTGCAGATCCACCACGCCCTCTACGCCTTTGATTGCATCATAGATCTCGCCCCCAAAGCGGCGCAGTTCACTTAGGTCCGGACCAAAAACCTTTATGGCAATTTGCGCACGCACGCCTGAGAGAAGGTGGTCCAACCGATGACTGATCGGCTGCCCGAGGTTAACGAAGACATCTCCCACCCTTTCAATGCGCTCACGAATATCTTGCAAAACAACCAATCGGGACCGGCCCTCCGGCTTAAAATCTACGTCAATTTCGTGCCAGTGAACGCCCTCGGCGTGTTCATCCATTTCTGCTCGGCCTGTGCGCCTGACTGTCGATTTCACTTCCGCTACCGAGAGAATCGCCTCTTCTATTTTCTTCCCAAGTTGGTCAGAGGCCACAAGTGAAATCCCTGGGGCCGCCGCAACTCCTATGGTGGCCGTCCCCTCGTTGAAATCGGGCAAGAAATTGCGGCCCATAAAAGGCAAAAGCATGAGGCTCAAAATCAACAGACCGATAGCACCGCCCAAAACGGCGTAGGGCCTCGGCAAGGTGAGATGCAAAACCTTTAGCGCCTGAGCCTTTAGAAATCGAACCACGGCACCATCCTTTTCACTAAGAATGGCCTTGGATTGAGGCAGCAGGTATGAACACAAAATCGGAGTTACGGTGAGCGACACCACAAGTGATGCCAAAATAGAAATTATATAGGCCACACCGAGCGGAATAAAGAGCCGGCCCTCAATACCTCCCAGGGCAAACAACGGCAAAAAGACCAATACCACGATGATCGTTGACAGCACGATGGAGTTTCGGACCTCGCTCGACGCTTCATAAATCACTCGCATATAGCCTTTGGGATTCCCGGCCACATGGTTTTCGCGGAGTCTTCGAAAGACGTTTTCGACATCGACGATGGCATCGTCTACCAGCTCGCCAATCGCTATGGCCAGTCCACCCAAGGTCATCGTGTTGATGCCAATGCCAAATACTTTAAATACGATGACCGTAATCAACAAGCTCAGGGGAATCGCCACAAGAGTGATTGAGGTCGTTCTAAAGTTCATTAAGAACAAAAACAAAATCACCATGACCATGAGAATGCCGTCGCGTAGCGCCTCCTCAACATTACCGACTGCGGTTTCAATAAAATGGGCTTGCTTAAAAAGATCGGTCTCGAGTGCAACTCCGGCTGGGAGGGTGGCCGCCATTTCAGTCACTTCTTTTTCAACAGCTCGAGTGAGGTCAACCGTGCTTGCATTGGGTTGCTTTTGCACTGTGAGAATCACCGAATGCCTTGCATTGATGCTCCCCTCACCTCGCTTAACTTTAGGTCCAATTCGCACCTCGGCGATATCTTTGACCAAGACAGGGAGCCCGAGGTGCATGCCGACCAGAGAGTTTTCGATTTCCTCTAGACTCGTGACCCGACCAATAGGTCGAATCAAAAACTCCTTCTCACCCACATCAATAAATCCACCTGTGGTGTTTTCGCTGATTTCAGACAAGGCGTGTTTAAGATCTTCAAGGGACACAGCCTTTCGCTGGAGTTTTTCACTAGAGACAAGGATCTGGTACTGCTTAACCTCGCCCCCCATCACAATCACCTGACTGATTCCAGGAATCGTCATTAACCTCGGGCGAATGGTCCAATCCGACAGCGTTCTGAGTTCCATCGGTGAAATTTGGCCCTCTGGACTCGTCACGCCAATGAATTGAATCTCGCCCATAATAGACGTCACTGGACCCATCACGGGCTGCATCCCAGGTGGCAAACGCCCTTCGAGCAACTGCAATCGCTCTGCAATTAGCTGGCGATTTCGAAAGATCTCAGTTCCCCAGTCAAACTCCACATAGACAATTGAAATTCCAATGCCGCTATTGGAGCGCAGTCGCAATACGCCAGGTGTACCGTTGAGCACAGACTCAATGGGTAGTGTCACCAGAGTTTCAACCTCTTCAGGTGCCAAACCATGGGCCTCCGTCAGTACCGTGACCGTCGGTCGATTGAGGTTTGGAAACACGTCAACTGGCAATGAGGGGACTAGCCACGCGCCATAAATTGACAGGGCAAGTGCGGCAAGTCCAACCATCAGGCGCCGCTTTAGTGAAAAGTGAATCAAGGAGTTCAGCATAATGTCCTCTCGCGTGCCCTCCGCTGCCGCAGTTTATTCAACTGATATTTTTGGTAGCCGGCAATTGTGCCACCAAACAGACAGCGCACCAAAGGATCGGCCGAAAAATCCACCTGTGCAACAACTCGTTCCAATTCGGGCTCAAACACGCAATCATTGATTCTGAAATACATTGAGGTGAAGGTCTCACCAGATTCCAGTGCTGCATAGAGCTTAGCTATCGGCAATTCCGTGAGCCATGCCATTGGTCCATCAACGGTGCGGGTCTCTTCAATCTCAGCCCCTAAAATCCGATACTGAAAAACGTAGGCGTTACCTAAATGATCGAAGAGCTTCAAACACCAAATCCTCGGTTCACAAAAGTAATCATCCACGGCGCAAGCGATAGTGGAGTGCTGTTGCAGCAAGGCAGAGCCACAATATTGTATCACCTGCTGGTGCTGTTGAGTTGTTAAGGGCAAAAAGTTCTTCGCAATCTCTGCCGTCGAAGGAGGCGTCAATTCAGACGAGAATTCATAATCCACTTGTTGCTCACAGGTCAGGTGAATCCAAGTCAATGAAGACGCGGCAGTCAATGAGTGTTTAGTTAAGCTCACCGATACGGAGGGATCCATCCGCACAACTTGAACTTGTGGGAGCTGCACTTGTACATCTCGCGCAAACTCCGCATAGGAGATCGGAAAAATGGCCTGATTGTACCAAGACCAACTCTCGTGCCTAAATTGGCAAGAACTTGGCACCAAAACTCTGGGCCGGAGAACCGCAAGCTGCTCGGCAAATTCAGGCAAAAGACCCCGCTCTGGTGGAAGAGCTCTTGTAGGAGCCAGAACCTCAATCTCCCGCAGGGTTTGAAAGGGCCATAAGATCATATCCCATGGCGCAAGCCGTGCGAGCTTCTCCAACGCCAAAGGATGAATCCAGGCATCCACGACGTTGAGAACATTGAGATCACCAGCCTTGACGTGAAACAGACAGTCGACATCTTCGTCGACAGCCAGGTGAGGTGTCACAACTAACGAGCCTATTGAAACCGGGACATGCATCTGCAAAGCCGTCACGGTACGGAAGCCCAGTTGGCGAATCAGGTGAAACAGTTCTTCGTGCACACAATAGAGGTAGATTGGAGTCCGTCGGTCCAACAAATCTAAGCTTTCGAGCGAACAGTGGTCATCGTGATGATGAGAGATAACAACAGCATCCAGCCGATGCCTTTGGATGGCTTTTTGGTCAAATTTCACGTCCGGAAAGGCATAGCAATTCCGACTGAATGGATTTTCAAAAATAGGATCGAAAGCAATTGCAGTTCCGCAGTAGTCAAAAATGTAACCCGCATGGAGAATTCGCGAAACCTGAAGTGCCATCCCCTCTAGACATACCTAGGTTTCGCCATGAATAGAAGTGTCTTGGTCACAACATCAAGAATCGAATCAATCAAATAGCTCCTCAAGAAAGGATTTCTTCCGTTTGTATGGCTTTTGGTGGTAGTTCGGCTGGGCCGATGGGTGAAACGAGCTTTCTTGCCTTTCTTGCGGCTGAGGTTCACGGGATCTTTCCAAAATTTTATCGAGCTCACCTCGATCCAACCATATGCCTCGACAATCCGGGCAGTAATCAATTTCAATTCCTCGCCGTTCGGAAATCACCAAGTTGGACTCTTTGCAGGTAGGACATTTCATACTTATTTCTCCTGTTAAATTTAAGCATAGGACATCTAGATTCTTTTGTAAAATCGATAAGCAAGAGGGTTTTCATCGTTAAAAACGAATAGTCAAAGTGACCAATCCTGGCAAAACCGAGAAGCTGCAAAAGTGCATCGGGCTCAACTTTTTCGACCAACAATTTTCCCTCCTGAAAGAAAGTTTAGAATCGTCGACTAGCCTTGAAAACTTTCCCCCGAACGCGTTGGTCATTGGTGCCCTAGACTGGGGAGAAAATTCATCCCGCGTGACTACGGGTAGGGTCATCTACGCCCACCTCGAGACGAGAGCATTATCGGCGCCATGCTACATCCTTACACTCCGCATTTTTCGTGAAGATCAAAATTTTTAATTGACTGCATTTTTGCCCTCGCAGTTGCCCGCACAGACGCGTTTTTTAAAATGCAGCTCAAGCTTCTTATGTTTCGTTTGTTGTACGCCTCAATCGCTCTTTTAGAGCGAAAAAAATGGCCGCTGAAGTGACGTGCATGAGGACACTCTGTACTTCTCAGTTCTGCAAAAAAACCTAAAATAAAACGTGTGCTATAACCCTCTTTTCGGAGGTGCAGGGTGAATCAAGACGTATGTGAACTTAGCAACGAGATTCTCATTTCAATTTTAGACAAACGGGTAGAATGCGAGTCGGCGAACGAAGCGGAGATGATTGATTGTATTCGGGAGATTATGCACCGACGTCTTTGGCTGGAGTATGGTGCCACCAGCATGTTTGATTTTATGACTCGGGCGCATTTTCACTACGCGCCCGTTGTGGCGCAACGAAAGATTGACGCCGCTCGCTTGCTACAGGCAATACCGGAGATCAAAGAGCTTGTGGCCTCAAACGAGATCAATCTCACTCAGCTTGGAATGGTGGCGGCGGGGCTAAGGCAAAAGTCGGTGCCACTTGAACTGCAGCGCGAGATTGTCCAGAGCATCAAGGGGCAAACTGTGAAGAACACCCAGGTCATATTGAACGAGAAGCTTGAACTTGAGGTGAAGAGCCTTACTAAGGCACGAGTGCAGCGCGATGGTTCTGTTCGGGTGGAGATGACATTCACCAAAGACGAATGGGCAATCATTGAGTGCGCCAAAGAGCTGGTGTCGCATTCGGTGCCGAGTGGCGAGCTCAAAGAGGTGCTCAGTTACTGCGCGCGGTTTACGGTGGCTAAAAAAACTGGGTGCGCTTCGACTTCCCTCAAGGAAGTTAAGGTGCGTCACAGTCTTGGCGTCAGTCGCAACACTCGTCGCTTGGTGTTTGAACGAGACCAGAGCTGTCGGCACGTGCATTCCAGCGGTGAGAGGTGCAACTCCCGATATCAACTGCAAGTGGATCATTTCATTTCAAGGTGGAGGGGTGGCGAGCACAAGCTGGACAATCTTCAGTTGCTTTGTGGAATTCACAACAGACTTAAATATCAGCTTGAAATTGCGCCGACTCGGCCGCGAGCGGCGGGCTGAAACGACCCTTGGTCGCCCAACCTGATTCACCCGCCCACGTCGGGATTAATTCCTGATTTTCAAGTCATGACTTCCATTTATGGAACGGTTTTCGAAGCTCCGCTTTACAAGAGCATGGCCAAAGAAGCTCAAAAGTGACTTTTTTTGCGGTGACAAACTACGCCCACGACACCAAAACTCCACCTAAAAAGTGAATCGACGATTGTTAAATAGCGTTCCAAACCAACTAAACTACACAATTATTCAGACCATCCCCCGCCGAACATAGCACCAGAAAACCTTGGCCCCATTTCTGCAAACCATTTCTATTTTGAATCAAAACTCAAAAGGGAGTACCAAATGACAAAAATTCTTCTACTTTGCGTTACGCTAATGACTGGCCTTAGTGCATCAGCTTCCGTGTGGG
Organism: Bdellovibrionales bacterium; assembly: GCA_041739415.1. Lineage (GTDB taxonomy): Bacteria > Bdellovibrionota > Bdellovibrionia > Bdellovibrionales > UBA1609 > JALHOQ01. The sequence continues at coordinate 21,239 of JBGSNU010000046.1, forward strand.
ATTGCATAAATGAAAGAGACGGCCTTGTGTACAAATTGGCTACCAATCTTAATGTACCTACACTGTCTCAAATTCTTGGCCAAGGGGAAATTCGAGGCCAAGTTGGTGGAGTGATTAATGTGGAACTACCGGTGAATGGAGAAATCACCCAAGATTTTATGTTCAACAGGAAGTCATTCCGACTAACACTGGCGCCCACTAGAACAGATAACGACGGAAACCCCGTTTTTTCACTAACAGTGGAATGGCCAAGAGTGACTGGATACAAAGATTTAATTGATGAAGCCACTTGTTACCAGATCAAATAACTTTAAAGAAATTGCCATCGTTTAATTATTTTTGTCACCCTACGAGATCCCTCTCAAGGGGTGGCCAAAAAAATAGCTATATAAATTGCAATAACTTAGAGGACTCGCGCTATGAATATCTTAAAAATGGCCCTCTGGATGGCAGTATCCACCACGACTCACGCAAAAGACATTGAGCTGAGCTCCAGGCAGGAGCGTCACTCGCGCATAAAAAAGTCCAAGGTTTGGCAGACACCACCAATAAATTTATCTGCCCAAGATATTTTCCACGGTCCCGCAGTCAAGGGGTACGCCAAGCATCTCACGAATGAACGCGTTTACTGTCGGATCACATCCGAGGACTTGCAGAGAAAATCCTCTGGAAAAACTCCCAAATTTTTCTGCCAACTCTTAGAGCGCAAAGGCCCAGGTCAGTTTGAACCCATATTCAAAGACAACGGCGAGCGGCGTGTAATCAAAGTCAAATACAGCCCACCCGGTGTGACCAATAACGAAGTCAAAGGCGAGATACTCGGCACACGACTTCTATGGGCACTCGGCTTTTATGCGGATCAGATGTTCTATGCGAATGAGGTCTACTGCTACGGCTGTACGAACAATCCGTTCACTCACAAGACGCTAGCGTCAGAAAATCCATTGGTCGGCACCATCTTCAACGGTGCAGCGATTGAAAAGAAAGTCTCGGGCGATGAAATTTTATCTGAATATAAAATTGCAGAACCCTTGCGAAAGCCCGGCCACTCTCCGATCACTTACTGGAGCGCCGGGGTGGAGTTCAGAGAAATGATGAATCACTTGCCACGAGAGAATCGCGCCGAGCAACTTGCCCAGCGGGATGCGCTTCGGCTCATGGCCATATTTCTTCAACACACCGATTTAAAGGCAGACAACCAGCGTATGCTTTGCACGCAGACGAACAAAGCCGGGGCCTGTGAAGAGTCAATTATGATGATTCAAGATATTGGAACAAGCTTTGGTGTCACCTTCAACCAAGGCAAGCTCTCGCTCAAAAAGTTGGATCTTCAGACCTGGGCGAACACTCCGATCTGGAAGGATCCGGCCAATTGCGTGGCGCAAATTTCCCTCAGCAAACGCATCTCAACTTTTTTGGCAGATGGCTCAATGAGCACTCCACAAATTTCAGAAGCTGGGCGCGCCTTCTTAGCAAAACTTCTGACTGATTTTTCTGAAGATCAAAGCCGGGTGATCGCGCTGTTTCAAGCGGCTCGCATCGACGCCAGCGAAATTCCAACTTGGGTTGCAGCGTTCAACGCAAAAGTGAGACAGATTCAACTCCCTATGGGAAGCCAACAGCCTCAATTTCGTTGTCCGCAGTAGCGAGACCGCACGCTCAATCTGCAAAAACTATTGGGGCAGTGTGCATTGCTCTGGATAGCGAACGAGCAGGCGCGTGCGCTTTGGCGGCAAGCATAGCCCGTCACTCGTTAAAGTCCAGCCGAGTGTGCCGCAAACAGCACGAGCCCAATCCGTAGGCACTGCCTGATGAAAGGCAATCCAGTTGAGTGGAACACAGTGTGCCAGGGTCAAGAGTTGATTTTGGGCGACCTGCGAAGTTGTAAGCGATGCCAAAAATTCGTCCGTCGGTGGAAACAACTCTGCCAACCAACGTGACCGCGACATTGTCGACGTGAAGTTTAAACTGGGGCAGTCACTCCCCCGCAATCTTTGCATCAAGTAATACCCTTGCACCGGTGCATAGAAGTTGGGGTTGACGTACGGAAACGCGAGACCCACGCCACACTCACCTGTGTCACGCCCCAGATCCGTGTACGCCGGATACACTCTAGCCGTCGGCATCGCCTGTACAGGATAATAATCCAGCACCATCAATGTGGCCAAAACTCCTGGCAAGTGAATCCACCGTCGGCCAAATTGCAATCTCGACAAATACAGTCCTGCAAGCATCACCAAGGCAAAGTGGACTTGAATACCAGCCCGAGACGTCACCCGAATTTTCTTAAAAATACTAAACAGCCAATACGATGGCCCAGAGTTCTCAAACAGCACATCCGGCGACAACGCCATCCAAAAGGTGAACAGACCAAAACACATAAAGAATATCACATTGGCCGAATACCCTTGGTTGCCAACCACTCGGCGCAACTTTGGCACGAGGACACACACCACTCCTGCGATGGCGAAGAGCCAAAGACTCCAACGCACGCCATTCGTGCGCTCATGTGAATTGCTCATACCTAGATCGTTTAAAATACTGGCATTCACTAACTCTCGCAGTGGATTCAAATCCTCTGGTGAATTGTGGAGCGCGATGTCTCCGGCAAAAAAATCCAACGCCTTGGCATGAAACACCTTTAAATAAAGGATAAAGTTGTCTTGCTCGCCCTCTTTGGCAATCCCCGCTTTTAAAATAGACTCCCCCGCAATTGGCGAATCCTTCGGCAAGATAAACAAATAATTCCCCGCCAAAAAAATTAGCACCGGCACAACGGCGACAGCCAAGCGCCTTAAAATTTGTCGCCTGCGCTCTTTAAATTCGGGCTGAATAAAAACAAAAGCTAAAAAGAAAGGTGAGAGAAACATACAGGTAAAAATATAATAGTGCGCCACAGTTCCAGCGATCAAAAATGCCACCATGGCTCCGACCAGCGACTTCCAGCCCTTGCCGCGCACAACCAAGAGCAGGCCCAAAAAAATCAATGGCAGATGATAGATGCCCGCCAAAGCCATATGCACTTTGGCGCGCGCCCTTGTGTAGCAATTGAATGCCCAGACGATTCCCAGCGCACTGCTGAGTCCGACAGACCACCGACAGTACCTGGCCAAAGCGTACATCGCTAAACCATTGAGTAAAAGTAGCGCAAACGTGAACGCCGTCGACAATTGCTCAACAGTGAAAAAATACGAGGTGAGCACCACAATCCAGCGCTCATTCCAAGGCGTTGCATAGGCCCAAGCGTTGTCAGGCTCCGTTGAATTGATGTAGACTGCGCCATACAACAAACGCCCTGGATTGGACTTCCAGACTCGCAACAGCTGATCATATGCACCGGGGAGCGAGGCGGCGTCCGTCCCATCACTGAGCACCACATCTTGGCGATTTTCGAGCAAGGCCTCGGACCCTGGCAGCAAATAGAAGTATCCAAGCCCGAGCAAAATCGCGACAAACCCCACGGACACTAAAAAATTACGCATTAAGGTTCAACTTGTGCCTGTCGCACTTTCGCAATGAGGGCCTCAAGCCCTGCAGGGTTTAGCGACCCCAGCCGAACCTCAACGACTGTCCCGCTTTTTGCAGCCAACAATGTGGGTATACTTTTCACTTCAAATTGCTGGGCCAACTGCGCCTGCGAATCCACATCAATCTTTGCAAATAAAATATCGGGATGCTCAAGGGCGGCAGCCTCATAGATAGGAGCGAATCCCTTGCACGGAGCACACCACTCCGCCCAAAAATCCAAGAGTACGAGCTCATGACTCTCAATCAGTTCATCGAAATTGTCTTCGGTAAGATTGACTAACGGCATGAACTAACGATCTCACAGCAGACCTTTTACGTACACCCAGCTTGCGCAATCAGAAGCGGCGCGCCGTGATTCAGTTGGAGGGAGGACTTGTCGAGCGGTTGATGGTGAGGCGAACGCTCACATCACCTGCCGGCAAAAGGAGATTTGTCGTAGTCACAGTGGCTTTTATCGCGCCATCCGTCGCTGAACCCACCATTCGTCCAGGAGATATCTTGAGCGACGTTTGCCCAGCCACGACAACTGGAGGTGTTTCGTCGGGTTGGTTCTCAGTTGGTGGCCTTGCGCCTTTCACGAATTCTTTGATCTGACCACCACAACCAGTCACTGACACCAAGACCAGCGTGGCGCCAACGAGCCTTCTCAATTTTGTAAAAAAGCGATTTGTCATACCCCGACCTATCGACAATTCCCTCCTCCCACTTGAGTCGTTTGAAATTGCCTTAAACTGAGACACCTTAACTATCCCAAGATCAAGAAACCCAACCATTATACCGATGTAGTCCTTAGCGGTAGGAGCTTTGCCTTTCCGCAAAAACGGGAGTTCTATCTGACGTTTACTGGCATTCCCAAAACTTTAACGCGCACTCTCCTCGGCCTATGGTGCCTAGCCGACAGTGCCGTCGCCTTTGCCGCGCAAGAGGTGTCACAGAGCTTTACTCTTGACGGCCGCCTCTACAGCGACACCGCCGGCACAACACCGATGGAAGCAAATCCAGTCGAGCTCAAGCTCCAAATATTAAACAACGATCAAACCTGTATACTTTATGAAGAAACGCAAAACGTAAACACCTCCAGCACGAGCGGCTTCTTCACCATTCAAGTGGGCTCAGCGAGCGGCGCTGGTAAACGCACAGCCTTCTACTCGGCTAGAACAATGCAAAGTGTTTACTCCAACACGGTTGCCAGTGTAGCGGGCAAGTTCGTTTCAAACGGTCTCGATTGCACCTACAATCCAAGCGCAGGTCACCTTCGGTACTTACGCGTTTTAATCAAACCACCAGACAACGTCACCCGCACCATCTCACCGAACATGCCGATCACCTCAATTCCGTCAGCGGTGGTGGCAGAGCGCGCGGAGACTTTACAAGGCTACTCCGCTTCGCAGTTGCTGTTGGTGAACACCAACGCGCCGATTTCTTTGAGCCAAACAAATTTAGAAGATGTTTTTTCCACCGCGAACTTTGCTAAATTGCAAGACCTGCTCGACGGCACGTCGACTCAGTAAGTGTCCTCTAGCCCGGGCACATTGGTGGACTTCAACGGTCAGCGTTTGACAGATGTTGCAACACCAACAGCGGCGACCGATGCGACGAACAAAGACTACGTCGACACCCGCATTGGTGGAGCAGCGTTAGATGTGAGTGGCGTTGGCCTGGGTGTGGGCGGCGGATCAACCTTGGTATGGGATCAAGCGGCAAACGAGTGGGTGGCACAAGCGCCGGGTGCGGGCTTTGAACTCGTGGCCGGTACGGGGTTGTTGGGCGGAACTTTAAGCTCCGGCGACACGATCTCCATCGACGTCGGCACAACCGCAAACAAGATCGTGCAGTTGACTAACACGGGTGTGCTGCCAGCACTCGATGGTTGGCTACTCACAAACTTAAACGCACCGGTTTTGTCTGTTGCGGGCCGCACAGGTGTAGTGACACTCAACGCCGCTGACATCACCGGTCTTGGGACCGCTGCGACCAAGAATTACGGCACAGCTGCGAACAATCTCGTAGAGCTCACGAACGACGCGGCCCTCCCCGCAGTCGATGGCTTTTTACTCACCAACGTCAACGCCTCGAGGTTGCGCTCGTACGCCATCGCAGCCACTGCACCAGCGGACAACCAAATCCTGACCTGGAACAACACCACGGCCGTATGGGAGCCCCGCTCACCTGCCGTTGCCGGCATCACCGATCTCACCGGTGATCTCACAGCCACAGGCCCAGGTTCAGCAGCTGCAACAATTGCGAACAGCGCCATCACTGCGGCTAAGATCAATGCGACCGGCTACGCGATCAATCGCCTGCTCATCACCGATGGAACAAACCCAAATCTCGTGACATACGCCACATGTACTGACGGTGAGATTCTAGTCTACGGCCCCACCGGCTGGCTCTGTAACTCGATGAAAGAAGCGAACGCGTTCTTTCAGGGCGGCAATGCGTTTGGTACCGTCGCCACGCTTGGTACGACGGATGCTACAAATCTGAATATCATCACTAACAATGCCACTCGCATGACTGTGACTTCGGCTGGGAACGTGGGGATTGGAACAACTAGTCCCACCTACGCCTTTGAGATCTTTAAAAATCAAGATGCGGATTTGTCAGGGGGAACGTTAATGGTTAGGAACGCAAGCAGCGGAACTTCAGCTGCGGTCGGACTAAATTTAGGCAGCGATGTGGGGTCGATTGGAGGTCTGACCGTCGGCAGTTCGAACTACGCAGACTCCAACTATCGTTCGCGGCTTTCGCTAATTGCTAGTGCCGGCACATCGTATGGACTGAACATCGTATCCGCCAGCAATGATATTCACTTTTTTTCGGGCGGCAGTGGTGGTGGAAATGAAAGGATGCGCATTTTGTCTGATGGCACTATCGGCATCGGCACCACATCACCCAAATCCATCCTCGATCTCACATCCACCGGCACCAACTCCGCTCTCATCGTCCCCCGCGACACAACAGTGAACCGACCCGCTGGCAACGTCACGAACGGGATGATCCGCTACAACACCGACGACGCGAAGTTTGAATTTTATCAAGCCGGCGCTTGGGTGAACTTCGCCTCTGGTTCCGGCGCAGGCTCGGCCTTCGCTCAAGGCGGCAATGCGTTTGGACAAGTTGCGACTCTGGGCACG
>JBGSNU010000016.1:0-35035 GCA_041739415.1 Bdellovibrionales bacterium
CACCAACGTCAATGCGACTCGCTTGCGCTCGTACGCGATCGCCGCAACTGCACCAGCCGACAATCAAATCCTCACCTGGAACAACACCACGGCCGTTTGGGAGCCACGCTCACCCGCAGTCGCCGGCATCACCGATCTCACTGGGGATGTCACCGCCACCGGTCCAGGCTCTGCGGTGGCGACGATCGCGAACAGTGCCATCACCGCGGCCAAGATCAATGCCACTGGATACGCGATCAATCGTTTGCTCATCACCGATGGAACGAATCCTAATCTCGTGACATACGCTACATGTACTGACGGCGAGATCTTAGTCTACGGCCCCACCGGCTGGCTGTGTAACTCGATGAATGAGGCGAACGCGTTCTTTCAAGGTGGCAATGCGTTTGGCACCGTGGCGACTCTTGGGACGACGGATGCGACGAACCTGAATGTCATCACGAACAATGCGACACGCATGACAGTGACCTCGGCCGGTCGGTTGGGCGTAGGAACTCTGACACCCTTAGCTCAGCTTGATGTTAACGGAGTCATTGCGGCCGAAATAGGGACTCCCGGTAGTCCGGGCTTCGCATTCAGGACAGATTTGGACACCGGGATTTGGGGTGTAGGGAATGACACGATCCAGTTTTCAACCGGCGGCGTCAATCGTATGCAATTGTCGGCCACTGTTTTGGAATCATACGTGGGCATGAGTGTCGGAAACAAGACCACGGCAGGTGCTCCTGGTTACACATTTATGGGTGATTCAAACACGGGAATGTACAGTCCAGTTGCTGATACTATTGCTTTTTCGACTGCAGGGACAGAGCGACTTCGAATAAATACATCTGGTTTATTCGGCGTAGGCACTGTCGATCCAAAGTCCATCCTCGATCTCACCTCCACCGGCACCAATTCCGCTCTTATCGTACCCCGCGATACCACGGCCAATCGTCCCACGGACAACGTCACAAACGGGATGATCCGCTACAACACGGACGATGCGAAGTTTGAGTTTTATCAAGCCGGCGGTTGGGTGAACTACGGTACAGGCGGTGGCACAGTCGGCAGCGTAGTTGCAGGCACTGGCCTATCGCCACTTACCATCACTTCGACAGGCACGCTCAGTCTAGACGTTGGCATAACCGCAAACAAGATCGTCCAACTCACGGCGGATGCTCAGCTCCCTGCAGTGGACGGCAATCTCATCTCCAACGTTAACGCTGTGAAACTGCAAACACGTGATATCGCAGCCACCGCGCCGTCAGACAATCAAGTGCTCACGTGGAACAACACAACAAGTGTGTGGGAGCCTCGCTCGGCCCAAGCGAGCACTGATGCTTTTGTTCAAGGTGGTAATGCGTTTGGCGAGGTCGCCAGCCTTGGTACAACCGACACCACTAACCTTAATATCCTAACGGGCAATTCAACTCGCGTGACCGTGACCTCTGCTGGGAATGTGGGTGTGGGAACTACAGCGCCTGGTGAAAAACTGGATATCGAAGGTTCCATTCTCTCCGGTCCCAAAGGCACAAGCGCAGGTCAAGGTGGCGCGATTAAATTTGAAGAGCTTGCTACCAATGGTACGCACTCAGTTGGATTTAGAGCACCCGACTCCATCGACGCTACAATACTCTGGCAATTGCCTGCGACAGACGGAACATCAGGACACGTGCTACAAACCAACGGATCTGGAATATTATCTTGGGTAGCCCCATCTAGCGGTGCTGACAATCTTGGGAACCACACCGCTACAACTGATCTTGGAATGGCTAACTTTAGCATACTCAATTTGGAAGGCGGAACGGCTTCAGCTCCAGGTCTTTCCTTCAATGGTGATCCTAACACTGGCTTGTTTAGTGCTGGTGCTGATTCCCTCAGTTTAACCACTGCAGGCGTTGAAGCCCTAACAATTACACCAGCAGGACTCGTAGGCATTGGAACAAATAATCCTACAGCGTCCTTAGAAATTGAGATTGGAGATTTAAAACTCAATAACGGAGCTATTGAAGTTTCTGGAACGATTCCTAATGCGCTTTTTAGTGATGACCTTGATATTGCGGAAGATGCACTCCTAGGAAGCTGGCCAACTGGTAATGCTATTTTATTTGCGCGCCATGAGGCCGGAGGATTCTATTCTGGTAGGTATTCATCAGGGGATGGATACAATGGTATGCTCATCCCAGGTTCAGATTCATATGCATCTTTTTTCGGATTAACTTTCGATATCTCAGCACCAAAGGCACCAGCCTCATTTTCAACAGGAATTTATGTCAAGGATTACCGAATAGATTTTTTCTCAAGCGGTGACCTTGGGATGCGGTTTTATTCAGGGCTATTAGAAGTCAACGGTACTATCTTTTCCGGCCCCAAAGGCACAGCTACCGGCGAAGGTGGCGCAATTAAATTGGAAGAGCTTGCTGTTAACGGCACCCACTCTGTCGGTTTCCGTGCACCTGATTCGGTTGCCGCGACTGTGCTCTGGCAACTCCCCGCTGCCGATGGTACTTCAGGACAAGTGCTACAAACCAATGGTTCGGGTGTTTTGACATGGACTACTCCTGCAAGTGGTGCTGACAATCTTGGAAATCATACTGCCACTACAGATTTGGGTATGGCTAACTTTAGCATTCTCAACCTTAAAGGCGGTTCGGCTTCGGCTCCAGGTTTGTCATTCAATGGAGACTCTAACACAGGTCTATTTAGTGCTGCTCCCGATACTCTCAGCTTATCCACTGCCGGCACTGAGGCTGTAACTGTTCTTGCCAATGGTAACGTCGGTATAGGCACTACAGGGCCAAGCTATCCACTTGATGTAACAGGCACAATTCGCTCAACCCAAGCCATACTCAATTCGAGCAGTGTGCCGACGATTAGCGTCTGTGGAACCTCGCCTCCGGCGGCAACGGCTGGGAGTAACAACAATAGCGGCCAGTTCACATTGGGAACTGGGGCAACAGCAGCCTGCACTGTGACGTTTGCAAACGCCTTTCCAAATGCTGCGTTCTGTACAGTAACTCCTGCAACCAATTACACAGGCACATATTATATTTCGGCTCAGAGCAAAACAGCTTTTACCGTGACGCTCGGAACCGGCACCGCCAGCGTGAAATTCAACTATACCTGCGGCGGAAACTAGGTGCGGATTGCGTTTAGGCTAGGGTGGCGCTCTCTCGCCTGGCCCAACCCAGCTCCCATTTATCCGAATGTGCAATAGCGGGGCAGCGGGCCTTAGAACAGATTCTGAGCGGTTTAAAGCGCGACTGGGATGCACTCCACCGACCACGTCGAGGACATTAAACAAAAAGTGTGCTTTTTGCCGTCCTCGATTTTATTTTTAGCAATGATACCCGGAGCTTAAATATGGAGGCTTTAAAAAAGTGACCAAAACCGAGGGGTTTTTAGGTATCACCACCGATTTTCGCTCATTTTCGGTTACCAATTTGGTGCCTCCCCCCACCCAAAACAGCGGTTTTTTGGGGAACTCACCGTGAATTGGTCACCAAAATGATGCCTCCTCATGAACGGTCACCCAAAAACAAAGTTAGCTGCGCTCATTGGCCTTGAAAGGGTCTGCCCGGTCTGCGAGGTGAGCTTTTGCTTCTGCGAGCATTGTTGGCGGGGTCACAAATATTGCGGGCCTTCGTGCAGCCGAGAAGGGCGCAAACGTAATCGCCGAATCACTGAAAGAAGATATGCCGCCACAAAGAAGGGACGTGAGAGTCGCCGCCGCCGTCAGAAAAATTTTCGCAATCGAGTTATTTTAGGCCTTAGAGTAACTGACCAATCTACCCGAGAGGCTTCCAGAACAATAAGACGCTCCTCAAGCTCAATGAGTAAGGCTTCAAAACAGTGTTGGCACTGCGAGAGGCCTATTCGAATTATAGTTCCTGGAGATCATTTTGAAATCTCAGAAAAAAATAATTATTTCTCGTTTACTCGATTCAGATCGCGCAATGACGGCGTTCCTTTTTGATCCCCCGACATCTCAAAATCTCCGCGAACATCCCGACGTCCTTGTCTCTGATAGTTGGGAGCTGACGGGTGAGCAGCGGATTTTAGTCAGAGCTGCCCTCGATATATGGAGCAGCAGCGGTAATGTCTTTTTGTGGGAACTGCTAAACGGACTAACTCATCAAAATCTCTCGCGGGTAATTCTTGCCCTTGTAAGTTGGCGCGAATTGAAAACTTTAAATCTTGAATTCGCCCCCACTCTAGCGGAGCTGAATCTTTGAACAACGTAAAATGGAACAGACGACCGAAGAGGGCGCTACATAAAACGAAAGATGACGATGTCTCAGCCAAAATTTCATCGAAAGCGGGCTACAAAGTTTCTAGGGTGATGCCCCGACGAAAAAAGACGAAACATCCAGGTTTTACCATCATACCCCCGCATCGGCTTTGGATTTTTGAAAACAACAAACATAACCGAGGAAAAAATGGATAAAACAAAACTAGAGAGGCAGATGAAAAAGTTCGAAGGATACCTGATGGTAGACCGTGGCCTCTCAAAAGTGACGGCGGGCGGATACTGTAGGGCCGTGAGTATCTCACTTCGACGAATGAAAAAATTTGTGCCCCAGTATGCAAATATCAAAGAGCATATCGGCTGGATGTACGACAAAAAATATAGCTACAGTCACCTGGTCAACACCTCGCTCGGGCTTGAGCATTACACCAGGTCCAAGGGCGAAGTCATAAAGCTTGCGAGGCCCAAAAAACCAAGACGTCTTATTAAAGATGTAATGACAGAAAGCGAAGTTTCACGGCTGTTGCTGGCCTCCAAGAACATTCGCGTGAAAGCCATGATTTGTCTGTTGGCCTATTCTGGGGTCAGGAATCACGAGCTTTGCAATGTGAAGCTAGAAGATGTCGATTTGGGAGGCAATCAAGTGACCGTGAGAGACGGAAAAAATCGACAAGATGGCGTGATCAATATTTCTGCTGAATGTACCCGCATTCTTATTGAGTATCTGCGCCATCATCCGAGAGAAAAAGAAAACTTCCTCTTCACAACTTTGGTCAAAAACAACCAACTGACAACCGGTGATGTAAGGAAAACGATAAGAATAACCGCAGCACGGGCAATGATCGGGCGAAGAATTTTCCCACACTTGCTGCGTCATAGCTTGGCGACGAATCTTTTGAACAGAGGAGCTAGCCTGATGATGATCCAGCAGCAGCTTCGCCACCGATTTATCGAATCGACTATGATTTATGTGTTGTCGAGACCAGTCCGGAATCGTTCTGAGTACGATTTCCACAAGCCTGCGTATATGTAGCCGGGGGCAGTGCGGTCAGCTCCCGTTAGATTGCAGTTAATCCGTCTGTTTTCAGGGTGGCCTAAACGCCGTGTCCCGTGGATTAAAAAAACCAATTTCGGGGGTCTTTTTAAAGACCCCCGAAATGGTTCCCCGCAATCCAATCGAGTCACCTTTCAGATCAAAAAAGAGGTTCAAAACAAGTCAATTAGGACACGGAAATTCGTGTCCTAAAATTCCGAAAAACGGGCTTTGTGGCCTATTAGTGTCCTGCGCCAAAACGGTTTATGTCCCGTTTACAGGCGTAGGACACAGATTAGGCCAGGCCCGTAGGCCACAAAATATGGCCTAAACCCTAACTCACTGCTGGGCTACAATTCGGAGGTACTTCGGACCCTCTGCGGCCGGTTTTGCCGGTTCAACCGGTTGAATGGCCGGTGCTGAGTCAGGATCACCACCGAAATTCACGATATTAATCGCCTTGGCAAGATGCGCAGGCGACAAATGCGCGTATCGCTGTGTCTCCTCATACCGGGCATGGCCCAAAAGTTTTTGCAGGTCGTAAAGACTTCCGCCGTTCATCACAAAATGCGACGCAAAACTGTGGCGCAAGTCGTGGAAACGGTAATGGTTCAATAGTCCTGCATTCTTCTGGACAGCGCCGAACGTGGTCGAGAGATGGCAAGGGTCCATCGGTTTGCCATAGGCAGAGCAGAACACATATTCCGGGTGTAAACCCAGATTTTTGAGTTCCAGCAGGGCTGCTTTCACAACAGTTCCCATGGGAATCAAGCGTTGACTGGACTTGGTTTTGGTCTTATCGGCCAAACCCTTTCCGTCACGCGTTCGAGTGATCTGAATCTGACCCAGCTCGAAATTCACCCGATCCCACAAGAGACCCGCCAACTCTCCACGCCTCATTCCGGTATTCAAAGCCACAAGGTAGAGATAGCGAAGCGGATCATTTTTTTCCTTTGTCGATTGCAGGAGTTTTTCAATCTCCTCAATCGACATATAATGATCTTCGCGCTTTTTCTCCTTGAGCTTGGAAAAATCAGCAAACGGGTATTTCGAAACTTTCTCCTGTTTGAATGCCTCTTTCATAATCTGCTTTAGGACGCCGACTACGAGATTCGTGCCTGTCGGATTGTGGCTGCCATCTGACCGAAGATTCAAAATCAATTGATCCGCGTGTTCGCGGCTCACTTGCGAGAGCATCAAATCGCCCACTATTGGGTTGATATGAATTCGCAAATTCGCACTATACCTTTCGGCAGTGCGTTCAACCGATCTGGCTCGAACCTTGGTGTTCAGCCACCACTCAGCAAACTCCTTGAATTTCATATCGACAAGTTCCGGCTTTATAACCGGCATAACGCCGGTTGCAAGGAACTGCCGCTTTTCAGCGAGTTTGACTGACTTCCAGACCGTCGCGTCGGCTCTACGCTCAAAGCAAGGGCTTTTAAATTCCCGGCCAGCGATGTAGATTTTTTCTCTAAATCGAATGCCTTCCTTGCGTTTGATTTTCTCCATATGGATCTCCTTGGTTAAGAAGACCCCATGGATCAAGCGTTTCCTATTTTCCTTCTTTAAAACTATTTAATTTTCAAAGAACTTTTTAGAAACATCTTGATACCACAGGGCCACCGTTTGTTAAATTTATTCACGCGCTTTAAGGCTACGCGGCAGGACCAAGCGTGCTGCGCTCGATCCACTCCGTCAGGTGCTCTTGCTTGAATCTGATGAGCGCACCCAGTTTCACGTATTTGATTTCTCGATTAAAAACCGCCTTTCTGAGGCGGGACTTCTTGAGTTTGAGAAGTAGTGCCGCCTCGTCTATGGTTAAGAGTTCGATGACTTTTTGAATGTCCATGCAGACCCCTTTGGAAAATTGTTTGGTCAATCTTCATCGGGTTTTACCTTGGTTCGCGTGGTGGGCTTTTTGGCTTTGGTCTTGAGCGGCGAAAGCAGCTCACCCAGCTTCAATTCCTGATTGGACCGCCTGGCCTCTTCGAGTTTCGTGATGACAGAGCGCAGGTGCGCGATTTCATCAAAATGATCGGCCCTAATTTTAGTGACCAATTTTGAAAACGCCTTGGCGTGAAAATGTAAAATGATCCACGTCGCAAATTGCGCCTTCTTCACTCGCCCGCTGGATGAATCCTGATTCACAATAGTCAGCATTTGATCCAGCGCTTGGTCGGCCTCTAGGGTGACAACAATTTTCGGTAACGGTTCCATACGGCTCCTTTATGGATTCAAGCCCCAACGAATCGCGAGGGCTTCGATGCAAGTAATTTGCAGCTCACGATCCATTGCGAATGCGCGGTCAAACGGGTCCGACTTGGTTTCTACGCGGTCGCACCAAATCGCTTGCGCGAAGAGAATTGCGGCCGAATGTCCTCCGCCAAAGTCGTTGGCCCAAATTTTTGGCCAATTGATCGATTGACGTTCGATATTGACGTGTGGAAGTGCTTTTCTTTGCAATTCGCTGTCGTAGTTGAAAATTCGCAAAACGGCGCGAAGTTCGCGGGGCAATTTAATTTCCTGATTGGACAGTTGGCTTTGCGTGTTCATTGTCTTGGTCCTTTCGTTAGGGTTGAAAAATAGTGACTTGGACGAGGCGCTGGCCGTGGGGCCAGTGCATCCTCGCGTGTTAGTAATTTGAATAGACGTAAACTTGTCCGTGATGAGCGATGAACGTGTAATCACCGCCCAAGCGCAGGTCGCGCGCATAGCTTTCAAAATCGAAATAATTTTGCGCCCACTTAGGTATCGCACTCAGTTGGCCGGTCGATTCGAGCAATTGATCCACAAAGGCGACCTCTGAGTCGTGCGCGCCCTGCCACTGCTCCAGAAATTTTTCTTCCAGATCGGCCACGTCAAAATATTCGGCATCCTGGGACTGATACCAGAGCGTAAGGGCTTCGCCGTGATCCTCGATTAACCGTGCAAGGGCTGCAACACGATCAATATCCGGCCACTCGTTCAGGCGAATTTCACCGAAGCCCTCGTAATCGTGAACAGCCCACTCTTCGGCGTTGATTTGAGGAGATGATTTCAACATTGACGCAATTTGCGAGTGAATGTCGCCCGCGCTCTGGTTGGCGTCGATCCACTGGCCATGAAGCTGTCCGTTGTTGTAGGCCGCAAGACAGGCAACATAGATTCGTGATGTGACTGCGTGAGTTTGGTTGTGCATGGTGGTTTCTCCTTAAGTTATTTTTCAGGCGCTATTACCCAAAAAAAAATCTTCCGCCCGTCCCGGTATGCACCCAGCTCGCTGGGCGGGGGGAAGATTAGGAGAACGCTGGCGCGGGTTGCTCGCCTTCTCATTAGCCCCAACGGGGCGTTTCAGGGGGGCATGACAGGGCCTTCAAGCCCTGGCGGGACACACTGATGTGAGAAGTCGAATTTGCAAACCGTGCTAGCTTCGACCAACAAACAACTGCGGCCACCTTTTGTGGCCGCAACCTCAATTTCTTATATAGGCTTGCCCGCAAGGGCTTCCATTATTGCTTTTGTCTTTAATGTCTTTATTGAATGGGGCGAGCCACGATTCGGCCCGCCCCATTGCAGATTTCGACTTGGCTTTTATTCTTGGGTGGTGTCTATCGTCACAGGCTCAACTAGCGGAGCCTTGTCCGAGCGATCCGAAGACGTGGGCGCCGTCATAGTCGCTCGACTCGATTGAAAGCGATGTTTGCTCGTGGTGACCGGGCGTTCAACCGCGATACTTCTGCACGAGAACCCGAAGGGCTCTGAAAACAACAAATGGACGAACAGTCCAAGTGCAATCGCCGCCGCAATGAGCGGAACCATTGCGGTGACATTCATGATGAAGCGAGCCGTTGCTCTCCCGACCTCGGTTTTCCATTCATCTTTGTAGGGTTCGTAATCACGCATCCTGCCTCCAGTAATGTTTTAATTTTACTTCCTTGGCACTCGTGTGATGGTTGGTTTTTATCGGCACGGATCAAGTGCCGGGATCGGCATATAGTCTGCACGGACGTTGGCTAGAATGAGCGCTGCGCCCTTCAAGCCCTTGGTCATGAGGTCATCCTTCATGCGGAGAACCATCTTGGGCCGACCGTTTTCATACATCGGACGGGCTACGCCCAAGGTGTCAAAGACGAGCCGATCTTCATTGATGCGCCACTGTCCCCGGACAACCGTTTCGCGACTGTCGCGGTAGGTGAATCCGTCGGTGGTGTAGTTCAAAACGTCCATCTCCTGATAGAACGCTTGAAAGGTGTGATCGGCGCTCATGAAGACGGACAGGTTGGCCAACACGTCCCGCCCTCTGGCATTGACCGCAATCTTGACGGTCTCGGACGCCGCGAATCGGTAGATCACGGCACCTCGGCCGCAAGCCCGCGTGAGCTTAAATAGGAACTGTCTATAATAGTCATCGGGAGACATCCCGTTGATGAAATAGACCGTCGTCTTCCTGGTTTCAGTAGCGGCGACGTTGGCGCCGCCCTTGGCGCACGCGCAAAGTGCTAGCGAGACGATGAGCGCGCAGCCCGGAATTATTTTCTTCATAAGACTCCAATTTCAGAAGGTTCACGTTTGCAAAAAAAGTGAACCGTGTAGTGGGACCACCTTCAACTTGAAGGTAGCCTTGAAAAGCAGCGACTACCATTGGCACTCTAAGAATAACTTTAAGCCTGAAATCCCGATGACGTTACACCGCTCAACTCCTACCTCAAGTCGCGACCTTTTAGATTTGATCGAACCGCCATTGATGTCCTTGATTTGTATTTGATTCCGCTCCCGTACCCGTTCCCAGTCCCCCTCCCCCCATACCATCCCCACACTGCCTTGACCCCCTGGTTCATGTATTGGAGACAGTTCCTGACCACCTCCTCCCGTTAAACATGCTTGCATGTAGGGAGGGGGTGGTCAGGAACGAACAGGCGCAAAGGAATGGGCCAGGGGGTCAAGGCATTCCCCATTTTCTTCGCACACTTGAGCCCGCTCCGAGTCCGCCGCCACTGACCTCATTAACTGTTACACGCTCGTAACACCTCCATGCCCCAGAAACTCAACAGGCAACCTCGAAATTCGGAAACCCAATAAAAGTCATTTCATTCCGAAGTTTTTGGCAATTTTGTCGAGCGAGATTTCCTCTTTTCCATTGGAAAAAGGAGTTTCAAGTCCATTTGAAAGGAATTTTCCAAGCTCGCAAAAGTAAATTCCATTGATTGCCTTTGACACTCTGACGTAACTGTCCTCGCGCTTAGCTTTCTCTAATTTTTCCCGCAGCGGCATCAATAATCGCCGGTCTTTGATAATATAAAAAACCAAGTTCCACTCCTTCGAGAGCAAATGATGCCGAAATATTCGCGCATACCGCCGCGCTGATTTTAGAGTCAGCTCCAATTCGACAGCTACTTTGATGCGTTGATTCGGTGTCTCGAAAGTGAAAAGAGCGTCTGGAATAGCCCGCGATTCTTTCCAAAGAGAGTCACCGGATTTTACCGGCTCGATTCGGCGCCTGAGTTCGGACTCTGTTTCAAATTCCTTCACTACAGGGCTAGCTTGAAAAATTCTTTGCACATCAATGAGCAATTGATCGTGCTCAAAAGACGTTTTGTAGGCCCGCCGAACAAAAGAAACACTTTGCTCAGGAAACAAAAGCTGCAAAACTTCTCGGCCTCGTTTAGTCAGTCGATAACCGATTGTGATTGCCCTATCACCAAAGACATTCTCGACCAATCCAGCTCGCTTTAAGATTGCGAGTCTTCTGTAGTGCGCGCGAGCGAGCGGATTGCTGTTCCAAAATTGTACCTTGATTCTATCCGCGCTGACACATCCGTGCTCGGCCAAAAGCCTCAAAATATCCTGGTCACGCCCAGTCAAACGATGGCCACCCTGGATTTCAGATTTTGAAACCAAGGTCATTTTGACTGTTCCCAGCGAGCCGGTTCACTAATCAGATACTCAAAGTGTGCGGGCACAAAGGTTCCATCTTTAATCTGATCTTCGACATAACGGACTTTGATTTGGGCAGGCTTGAGCTTAGGGCGATTTCCTGAACTATTGGCACCGCCAAACATTTCGGCGCTACTAGCACTTAAATCGCCGAGTGCCAGTGCCTCTTTTTTCTGCTTATCCTTGAAGCCCTGGTATCCAATCAGCGCGCCGACCAGTCCACCGGCCACAGCTCCGATCAGCGCCCCTTGAGTTCGCCTTTGCGGTGGTTCGTTCGAGTTAATCGCAATCCCGAGACCCGCACCAACTCCGGTGCCGACGCCGTAACCAAGCCAAGTGGATCTTTCTAGTGATGCGCAACCGGTGAGACCTAGACTTGCGGAAATGGTGAGTAGCACAAAAATTTTAAGCATATCTCCTCCAACCAAAAGGATTTGTATTCGCCTTGGTGGAGCGTAGATCATGACCTATCATTCACGCCTCTGGTGGGGCCAAGATTACGACAGGTTCAGTTTTATTTTCCAAAACAGCATCGGGCGGCGGTGGAAAGCTCCTAACCCTCAAAACCTTTTCGACGTTGGGTAAAGGCACAGACGGCAATTTTTTTCGCATCGCGAACTTGATCTTCATGAGCTTAACCCCGTCCCGGTGGGGAATGCTCACAACCCCTAGGCCCGTGCCGAGATTTTTAAAAACATTCGGGTGATAGTGGTACTGCTCCACATCACGAATTGTCCCATCGCCGGTTTTCTCAGCGTCCTTGATCTTGTCGGTGACCTTGGTCGTGGTTTTTGTGCCGAATGTCTTCGCATAGTGGTCGCATGTTTCGGGATCGTTCATGCGCATCACGATCTTAATATTGGTATTCGTAAGAACCACATTCCTAAAGGCTTCGGACACTTTGTCGAGATCGCCAAGCGACTGATGGCAAAACACAACGCCCACATTGGCAGAGCGTGATTTATTCAACAGCGAGCCAAACCCCTCATAGATGTAATCTTGAAAGTCATCAAGGATGCAGGAAAAAAACTTCTGACCCATCAACACCACCGCTCATTTTAATTTGACGTTTAGAGACGGCGTTTTGAAAACATTGCAGAACAAGTTTGCCCGTAGCTGCGGCAAGCCTTGGATAGTACATTGTCGGAAGCTGGAAATAGATAATTTGGCCCTTTTCCATTGCATCATCAAAGGCGATCCGACTGTCCGTCTCTTCAAAGAGACAGGAGAGTTCACTTGCGGTAAAATCGCTTAAGATTGCGTCAATACCACTGACTTTTTCCTCGCGGTCTTTTTCCGAGAGATTCATGTATCTCGTCATTTCACGCTTTAGGTTCTCATCTGGACAGGCTTCGACCCATTTGCCTAGCTCCTCCATGTCGATCAATAGCCGATGGACAAGGGAAAACGTCGGCACTTGCTTTTGCGCGAAAACGAGCCGGATTATGCCTAAGAAAATCTTGTACTGAATATTTTTGTAATACTCATTTTCAAATGTGAAGCTTGAGAATACCCGCTCCGTCACTTCTTGCGCAGTTTCACCTCTCAATGGATTGAACGTCGAAGAGGGGCCAATATGGGGCAGCGAAAACATTTTGAAGTCTTTTTCGCGACCGTACTGCTTAATATAAGGATAGAGCTTGTTGATTAGTGAGGCATCCGACTTGCCGTCAATTAGAAGAACTCCTGAGCCGTTCTTGACGTCTTGAATGACCATCGGAATGACCGCACTTTCAGTTTTCCCGGCATTGGTAGTGGCAATGATCTGCGCGTGCATGGTGCGGTATTCTTGTTTCAAATAGGCACTACGCCATGATTCCACATCCTCGCCTAAGAAGACGGCGGTCTCATCGGCTGCGGAAATGCCGTGTTCGTGACACTTTTCAACGTACCGATTCCAAACCTTCATAATGATCGCGGCAATCACGGAGAGAATAATGAGGCCGCTCAAGAGAAAGATCGAAATGCGATGCCTGAGCCAAAACGCGACTAGTCCCGGCCATATTTTAGACAGCCCTGCGCATAGGAGAAGGAGTACGACGAGCATGACCTGCGTATGCTCGCCCCCCTTTGCGCCTTGCTCTTTTTTATCCATTCTCATTGATGAAACTCCCGCTCAAGATAAAGACTAAATTCCTTTCCGCCTTGAACTCTGATTGACGCACTCGATTGCCCCAGTTGTTCACTTGAGGACTTGGCATAGTCGAGTGACGATTGCGCTACACCATTCAGGGCTCCGTTTTTTAGACTGCCTGGCTCAATTGGAATTCCAAGCTGACCGCTGCTTGAGCGATCTTTCATGCCTCCAGCAAGGCCGCCGATAAAATTACCTAGAAATTGACTCGCGTGTTTACGGAATGTGCCTGAAGAAAAATCGCCAGTGATACCACTTGACCCGTCGGGCATCATTGCAAGCCCAGAAACCGAGTATTGCTCTCCCTCTGGGAAAACGAAGGTATGAAACCGAACTTGCAGTCTCTCTCGCTTTTGATCGAGCTGACCGCTGCCAATGACCTTTGTACCTTTGGGGATCACAAGCGATAGCGCAGGACTGCTCGCATCTTCAAGTACCATGGCCGTCACTGGGCTGTTGGAGTCTGCACTCTCGACCGTACCAAGTAGCCGCACTCTGACAAGAGTTCCCATTGGGAGAACATCGCCCGGCGAATCGCCACGCCTCACGATCTGCGAGGCCGAGTTCTGCCTTGATGTACCACGGCTCGCAAACCTCTGGCCAGAACCCGCTTGTAGATCCAGGTAGGCGCTACTTGTTTGAGTCTTTCCGCCCTCCTTATCCGTGGCATTTCGCTCGGCCTCTTTTTGCGCCTGGGCAACTTCACGCTCATGTTGCGCCCTATTCTCAAAATAGGTTCCGGCAATCATCACGAGGACAGCCAGAACTCCAAGTACCGAGCAGACATGCCACATTTTGATCGAACGCTTTTTGCTGTAGGGGTGTGCTTCGTTTAAGAAAAAATCGGCGACGTTTACGTTTTTAAATAGAGGCACGGTTTACCTCCGGCTTTCTAAAGTGTAAAACGACCAATCAGTGGATAAGACTTTTCTCTGGCAAATGCTTGATATGAATGCGGCCCGGAACATAGTCAGCAGCGGACCCAATCGTGACCTTGCCGTGGGCGGGGACTTTAAAAGTTTCCCCGTGTTTCACGATGTATCGCGTGGGATCTCCAGCGACGTTGATCCAAACAGTCCCGGCAAAGCCAGTGACAATCATTTCGGCTCCGGGCCGAATCACCAGAACCGCGACCTCGCGCGGTTCAATGATGAGGATCATTTCTTTGAAATTAATTGACATACTATTGTCATGCCGAGCGAATGTAACGGCTCGTTTGACGATATTTAAGAAGCCCATTGCTGTTCTCCAATGAAGTTTTAAGGTCTGTTCATGACTGACTAAGTGTTCCCTTGAATATTAACGGTGTGAAACATCCGGCAAAAAAGTCACCTGAAGCGGCGAGTCCGTTTTTCCAACATGGCTCTTGGGCGGCGTGAGTATCAAGCGCAGGTTTTCAGATTTTTTTAAATCGCCCAGTCGAATTAGGATGATCCCCGTCGTTTGGCTTAAAAATTCACTGACACGCCTATATTCAATGTAGATATTTTCGATCTTGATCGGCCTTTCACGTTGAGCAATGGAGAACCAATCAGTTTGTGGTCGAAGCATAAATTCTCCACTTTTTAAAACACGCTCTTGCAAGGAGAATTTCACCACCAGCGCCGTGCGACTCACAGGGGCCGAAATCGATTCTAAGTTAAGGCGCAAATTCTTAGACGTTGCAGTTTTATTAATTCGCTTGGTCAGAAGCTCATCAATGGGAATCGCAACTTTAGCTGTCAATGACTGCGGCGCTGATCGATCTGGTTTTGGTTCGACATAAACGACATTGTCGTGTTGGCCCGGGCCAGCGATAAGATGAAAGTTAAATTGACCGTCCTTGGTGAATATAAATAGATTCGTCCTACCTTTCGTGACGAGTGGCTTTATCGCGACGATATTTTTCATGTACTCGACTTTGAATCCATCCTGATCGCCGATAAGTCCCGGCTCTGGGTGGGAGCTAAATTTAAGTAGCGTCGAGAACCCAGATTCGAGATAAATCGGAACCATCTCGCCGTCAGCCAGTTTCACGGTCCTTGATGAACTTGCATAGGCAGGGCATTGAAGTGTCAAAAGACACAACAACAAAAATAGCATTTAATTCTCCTTAGCGCGCTCGGAAGTTGAGTGCTTCCAGAGTGATTTCTCAGTTGCCTTGATCGAGTTTTTCGCTCGTGATATAAATCCCCTCGGGATTTACCTCGGTCCGCTCACCAAATAAAAATCCAAGCTCGAACTTCATCGGTTGGCTCGCGCGAATGCCATTTAAAATGAGAATCCGCTCGGCCACGATTTTGGCCTTCTTTTCCTTGAGATCAATCTCTGGCTCCTCGGGGAATAGCTTTTGTGAAACCTGCTTTTCTTTAGCGATCCGAATCTGCTCTTGGACATTGAGCAAAAACTTTGACCGATACTCAGAGGCCACATACCGAGCCGCCTCTTTTGCCTTTGCCTCAATCGTCATCCAGTCCCAATTGTGCCGAGTACGCAGGTATTGCTTCAACATGCGGATCAGTTCACGATTAAGTGCGTTGGCGTCTGGCTCTTGCTGAATAAGGGCTTTGCTTGAATCCTGACCAATTGAAACGATCACCGGCTTTTTCATGGCGAGAGCAGTGATTGTCACTAGCTCCACCGTGATGAGTAATGCAAAAACCAGTAGAAGGTATTTTAGCAATCGGTTTTGCGCTTCTTCATCGCCCCAGACCTCGAACCATCGTCTTTGAATTTTGCGAATCATGTAATCTCCAATTTGGAAAAGTTAGATTTCTGGTTTACGTTGATTGTCGTGGCGGCGGTCGCGGTGGCGTGGGCATTGAAATTATAGTCTCATGTCTCGGCAGTGCGACCACACCCCCTGGTGGCGGCTTAGACTGGTGCGCGGAATTTCCACCAATGCCTTGACCTCCTTGCCCGAGTTTCGTGTTGATGGTGCGGCCAAAGCCTGCAAAGTCGCCCAAAATGCCTTTGCCGAGTTTTGCAGCTGCCATGGCTTTTGCCGGAGCTGCGAGCATCACAGCCGCAGTTGCGCCCGTGAGACCGCCAGCCATTGCCGAAAATCCACTTCCAACCAAGGCCCTGACGACAAGCGGAGTACCGATCATGCAAATCGCGATCACGAAATTTAAGACAATGATCGTTAGGTAATTGCCCTCCATCGCGTACCACGTCCCAAAGGGCAGGGCTTTGAGCATCACACTTAATACGCTCCACACAACTCGCCAACTTGCGACCTCAAGCAGTGACCTGAAAAGGTTAATGGTTATTTGAGTCGAAAAAAGATGGAACAGTAGTAAAATCGGAGCCATGATCGTTAAAAATATCCACGAGAAATGATAAATCGCCACCATAATGAATCGTGCGCAGTAGAGAATGAAATAAGATAAATAGGACAGCGCCGCCATTATAAAATCATCGAACGCGAGGATCGGTGACATCGGGCTTACCGTGTACGAGTGCGCTTTTTCCGACGCCATTTGCATCACGCTCGTGAGGCCACTCATGTTGTCGATCTTGTCTGCAATTCCGTTGGTCAAAAAAAGTATCACGTCGCTAATTTCGGAGAACCCCGCCAGAAGAATAGTTGCGACGAAGGCCCTCTTCACCTTGTCGATAAATTCTGGACCGCCTGTGGGGTTTTGAATCCAGACCATTGCGACTGATGCCATGAAAAACACTGGCAGCAAAAGAAAATAAATACTCCTTAGCTCCATGTGCAGCTTGTACGCTACGGAGCCAAGGGCCGCGAATTGATCCATTGGACCTCGCTTTCAAACTTTAGGTTTTCATTGGCTACCCGACAGGGACGGTAAATCAAAGCCTGGAGTAAAATCTGTCAGTGACTTTGACAGCTCAGTGTACTGTTGGCGAAACTGTTCGCTTTGCAGTTTTGATTTGCGATTCTGCATTGCCAAATTCTCACTCTGAACTTTCAAAAGTGCTGCGTTCGTTCGTAAAATCTGGTTTAACACATGAATCTGAATGCCCTGCGCCTGAAGACCCGCTTTAGCCGCTCCCTGTGGACTTGCAGATTGCGCGTAGTTCTTGATTCGTTCCGCCTCCGGGTCCACCTCGTCCGCGTAGCGGAAGGCATCGTTGTGGAGTTGAACACTCTCAGCCACGGTTAAATCATGTGTGCTGTGCAGTTTTGCCTCAGCCGTCATCGGGATACGGCCGTAAATGCCCTCAAGTTCGCGAATGAGGTCGTTCACGTTGTTAAGATTCGACAAGTTGCCAGGCTTAAGAGTCCGATTCATCGTATTCATGAGCTGCATGGCATCTCGTAAACCCTGATTAATGTCGCGCATGAAATTGAGCGAATCCTTACCGTTACCAAGGATTGACTGAAGTTGTGCTACCTGCTCAATCGCCTGAGCAAGTATCTGCGCAAGAAAAACAAGGTCACCACCCCAGAAATCCGCGCGGGCTTGGGGGGCCATAAGCACAAGTGACAGACTTAAAATGACTGCCGCAACTTTAGACTTTAGTCGAGTTTTCATGACTTCACCTCCTCCCAGTTAAGTTGGCGCCGGACCGCCTGCGACCCCTTTTGGATATTTCAATGCCATCTCATAGATCAGATCGGAAATCTTTAGACCCGGTCGCTTCTCTCGCAACTCCTCCAGCGCATTGTTGTCGTCGCGGTCGCTAGTGGCGAGCCAATATTCAATTGATGTCGGATAGGCCCGAATAACCGTGCGGTCCTCGTTGGCAATCATGAAGGCTTCCGAAAAATGACCCTTTTGCTGGCGCAAGGATGAAATCAAGTCGACCTCTTGGTCATTGAGCTTTAACACCTGACGAACGCCCTCAAGATCGCCCTTTTGCATAAGAATCAACTTGGTGGCGGTATTGCCTAAAATCGCCGATGCAATCGGATGCGCCACAATCTCAGCCAAACCTTGAGTGATAAACGTCACGCCCGATCCACTTTTTCGAAGTGTTCTGACCCAATACTCCATCGCGCTCGATGCTGGCCTGCTTTTCAAAAGCTCCCAGACCTCGTCCATCAAAATCCGCTTGCGCCGTCCATAGTAGGCGGGATTTCGTGACTCAACTTTGCCGACAATGAAATCGGTGATGATAAGAGTCATCACGGATTGCAGATCGGGATAGCTGGACAGTCCTTTGAGATCAAAGACGACGAAGTCGGAGGTCAGATCTAACTCATTGTCGCGGTCGAGAAGTTTTCCGTAAGCTCTCTCGCCAGTCCATGGATTGAGCATCTTGGCGAAATTTCGAAGCTCACTTTCTGGTGAGCTTGCGAGAATTTCGCGTAAACTGCTCAAAACCGGTGCCTTTGCGTTCTTAGTGAAAGCATTTTTGTAGGTCTGGATCACGGCCTCTTCAAGTAAACTCTTTGAAAGCTTTGGTAGCTTTTCCTGATCCGTGTCCGTGAACATGCTTTCAAGGAGTGCTATCAAAAACTTTACTTTTTGCGACGACGGTTCTTTTTCTCCTGGCTCAAGCTCGAACGGGTTAATCGCTCGTCTCAGTTCACCCTCTTTGGGCGGTGCGATTTCGATGTATTGTCCATTCATAAATTCGCAGAGTTTTTTGTAGGACCCACCGATGTCGATCACAAAGACGATTGGCTTTTGAGTCATGAACTGGAGCAAGATCAAGTTGTTCAAAAAACTCTTCCCGGCACCACTTGAACCTGTCACCAAGGCGTTGTAATTTGGCAGCCGCTGGTCAAATGGGTCGTAGCTTACAAGCCCCGCATTGCGATTGCGAAACAGGCAAACAGGTTTAACACCTTTTCCCTGGTATGGTTCATAGACCGGCAGGAAGTCGGCGAGATTATCCGTCTTCACGCGCTTACTGCGAATGCTCGCGACGTTTCCCATTGGCAAAATGGTTTTGAAAGCCTTAAATCCTGCAACGGTCTCAGATAGCCCCTCGGCCCCACCAAGCTCACGGAACCTATTGAGCGCGGTCTTTGTCATCATCTCAAGCTCGTCTTGCGACGTAGACTTGAGCAGCAGCGCCGTTTGAAAATAAAATATTTTCTGCCCCGTATTGATAAGCTCGCGAAGCAACTCCTCCGTCGAATTGAGCTGCGCCTCTGACTCAAGATCCGTAGCTCTGCCACCTTGCGACAGTGACATTGAGTGCGCCATACGACGTTTTGCTTGAAGGTCCGAAAGCTCTTTCGACTGTTCCGGCACGGTCAAATGCACATCAAGCCAATAGTGAAATGGCAAGTTTGTAAGGCGTGAGATCAATGCCGAGTGCGTTGCTTCTGGCAAAGTCTTTAACATGACAATGCGATGGTAATGGCCGTCATAAAAAAATGTTTCATAGCCCTGAATAATATCTGAAAAAACCAACTGCTCGCGCGGGCTCGCGTGGACCAACTCAGGCACGATTTTGAGTTCTTCGCTCGTGAACTCTTGACTGCGGTGCTGCTCTTGCATTTCCGGCGCGGGTTGTGTTTTCGCACGCTTCGGATTGAGGAAGCGATAGATTAACGACCGGACATCACTGGTTGTGAGCGATTTGCTTTCGATCCCAAGCGCCGTCAATGAGTCTTGAAGTGCCTGGGCAACTTGACCCAAGTCCTTTTTCATTGTTTCAAACTGTTCACGCCGGACACTTTGAAAACTCTTTGGTGAGCTAAAGAACGATTTGAACAACGAAGGCTTCTTGACCGCACCATCTCTTCCCAATCGGTGATAGACAAATAGGTAGAGATTGGGTTTAAGCAAAGCACCGTGTTCCAATTCTTGTTTCAGTCGGTCGATACGGCTTTCAGAAACCCACCGGATGTCGGAATTTTCCCCCTTCAAGGCTTCATGGCCCGCGATCAACTCTCGGTAATCCGAATTCATTTCGAGCGCGAACGTGAGTTCACAACCATCATTCAGACCGTTGAGCGTGGCCCTTAAATCTTGGGTCAGGCGATTGATTCGCTCCGCGTCCCAAGTCTCAATCGAGACGCCGTTTAGAGTAAACCCACGGCAAAGTGTACCGTCAGAGAGGACCACGACCTCGTCGATGAACTCCCAATAGGGAAGTTCCTTTGCCAGTGAGTGCTCAGCTTGGTACTCGTTAAATTCCTTAAACAGCCGATTGCGTTTTGTCATTTGCGCTCGATTCTTTTTGCTGGTCCTGAATGTAGGGCCGGTAGTCAATGTCAGGGAGGCCAGCGGAGAACACGGACGGCGCGGTTAAAAACTCGCCGTAGTGCCCGACGTATCCGTCGGGCTTACCGCGTTTGAAATAGTACAGACCTCCCGCAAGCGCAATCGTTCCACCCCAAACAATTAGTGGCTTGAGCTTGGTCTGGCCGAAAATAAGATTACTAAGCGCAAGGTAGAGAAAAATAATCAACAGATCGGAAAGCTCAAACCCGAAAAGCCTCACCTTCTTTTCGAGCGAGCGTGGAACTTTTGAATTTAATAGCACGGACTCCTCCATTTGGTCTTCAGAGTTCAAATCAGTTTTAAATTGCCTTGGTGGCGCTAGTGAATCGTCTGACTAATAAAGTCGATGATAGCCTGGGCTCCGAACCCAACCCCAGCCCCAATCAACGCGTAGGTAATATGTCTTTTGGCTTCAGGGTTCCCGGTCAGATAGCTAAACGACGCAACCAAGAGGCCGATCACCGACAGTAGTGGCAAGACCACACCTGAGAGCTTTGACTTTAGATCAGTAAGCGACGACACAAAATCGGCATGGGCAACTTCTGGGCTCGCAATGACGACTGTCATTGTCAAGAGCCCCAAGGTAAATAAAGCAATCGCTTTGCGTTGTTTGATGTGTGAAAACATCATGACCTCCCGAAAAATATCTTTCATCGGGGAGCGGCGTTGCTCTAGAAAATATACGGCGAGGCAAGCCTCCGCCGACATTTTAGGCGGCGGGATTGGATTTGCTCTCTTGCTCCTTCACAACCGCATCGTGGAAATTCAGGTAAACGTCCACGCCGCCAAATAAATCAAAATCGAGTTTCATGATTCCCGCATTTTGATTGCCGAGATGTCGCGCCGTACCGACCCGGTTCCAAAAATATTTTCGGCCGGGCAGATTCGACGGCTCACGGGTGAGAATCACGAAGTCAAAGGGCCGTGCCACGTCCTGCTCGGGCAAAAGATAGAACAGGTCTTTGAGTAGCGTTCGGAGGTAGACACTGTATGTCGTCGAACCCTCATAGAGCGTCGAATGACCGAGAGAGCAAACCTTTTCAACCTTGCCATCAATGCCAGTCGTTCCTTTGAAAACGTCGAAACGGTACACCTTGATTTTGTCTTTTGCATTGGACTCCTGCGTTTTGGCTAAATTCAGATTCATATTCTCCCCTTTGTCTCTGATTTTAAAATTGGCGTCTGTCAAATCTTCCCCTTATGCCGCAAAGTCTGATTGCGATTCCTTGATGACCGCATAGAGGGAGCGCGAAAAATCTGGATGTCGCAAACACTCTTCACGGAGCAGGCGAAATGCGGTTCCTATCGCCTTTTCAACGGACGACATCGTAACGCCCAGCTCCTCCGCAATCTCCGCTATGGAATGTTTTTTCCAAAAACGCTGCTCAACGATTGCCGACAGTAGACCGGGCAGTCGCCTGACGGCGGCTCGCACAATAGCATGATCGGTTTTGCTGAAAACCTCTTCTTGAATACGCGGTTTGAATTCCTGCTTTATAATCATTTTTTCCTCCACTACATTTTTAGATTTATTACCAGGTGCGATACCCGCGAAATGCTTCACGTCTCGAATCCTCGACATGCTCATTGCGATACTCAATTCGCTTCCAATGCTCGAAATCAAGATCGGGCCGAGCGCCCCAGTTTTTGAATTTACCAAGACCTTTGCGAACCACTGCAAAGAGCCTTGACCAAACCATGATGGAAGGGCGCGCGGGCCGCTCGAACTTCACCGATGTTAGGCTTAGGTTATGCGGTGGCGGATTTGCCTGCGGTGCGGTCTGCTTTGCGATTTGTGCTTTCATCTAGTCCCCTTATTTAAATCTCAATTGTTCCTAAAACGAATTTGCCTGATGTTTATGCCGTGACCTTGCGTAACTGGTCGCTTTCTTCGAATTCAACTTGTTGTGCATCCTGCTCAAGTCGCGCGATGGCCGGCTGTGAGATTGAGCGCGCGCCAATCGGCAGCTCAATCACCTCCGGGACCGATAGAAAATGCTCTACGAATGCCTGGCCTAGATCGTCCATGCCGCCACTGGCAACGTAAGATTCACAACTCGTCCAATCGCAGTCGCCGCAGACGACATCGACTTCGAGTCGGATCAAACTTTTCGACTTACAAGCCGGGCAATGGCTGAAGGCTTTTGAAGGCTTGGCAATAACGGGCTTTGATTTTTTGCGCATAACTTGTCCCCCTCATCAGGTGGTCTTAAGAGCTGGCCCAATTGCCGCCCTAATGGGGAGTTACATTGTCAAAATTCATACCAACTTGATGGCGGCCTGCCAGAAGTTAAACAACTAATTGGAACTGCGAAGTAAAATCAAGTTTAGCAATCAATCGCAGTTATAAAAACTGACCGAGATGTCGGTCGGAGCAGACACTCAACTATTATTATTTATGAATGAACTTGAGGCGTTATGCGTCTGACCGATTTTTTATGTGCATGACCGGGATTTGGGTCGGCTTTTTTGGACAGGATGATTTACGTTAGATTTGACAGGCCGGAATTCAAAACGCATTAAGTCCGATTGTTGGTACTAGTGGCTTTGGCAGAAGCCACATATTCTGTTCAACACAACCGCGCTGAACATCGCCAGACTCAAAGTTTGCGGTCACAAGGACGGCATTGGTCGAAAGGCACAGTTCGCGTGCGACATCCAAACCCGTAGGCTCGCCAGGCCCAAGATCGTAGTCAACGAGATAGAGTGTCTGTGCCAGTGAGGTTTCCTGTTGCCCTTTATGCCAGAAGATAAAATCTTCGGAATTTTGAAACACCTTGATCTGAAACTCAACGCCCTCGGCCTTGAGTTCCTCAAGCCGCACCTGAAGCGATATTTGACTCGAAATCTGGTCATCTAAGATGACGACAGTTCCGCCCCTTGGCACGTTAATTTTATCGGTGTACCAGCCTGGTGGAACGGAAAGCGGTAGAGAAATTCTGACCGTGGTGCCAGCACCTTCTATTGACTCAATCTCAAGTTTTCCGTCGCAAGCACAGACGGTTTGCTCAGCGTAAAAGAGGCCAAGTCCCGTGCCATTCTCTTTACTAGTAAATCCTTTTTCAGTCACACGGCTCAAAATATTTGCAGCGATGCCCTGTCCACCGTCTATGACCTCGATAAAAACGAATTCACTTTTGGACCAGAGCTTAATGACAATTCGTCCGCGACTCTCAACAGACTCAATTGCATTCTCGATTATGTTGGAGAGGGCGCGCCTCATCTCCGACGCCACAAACTCAGAGAAAATTACGGCCGCACCCGGCTCAAAGTCCGTTACTATCGCAATTTTTCGCGTAAACGCAAGTCGCATCCTTTTTTCCTGAATGATGTCTTGGATAATGTTTGTTATCGGTTGAACGCACTTTTCGTTTGAAACAGACTGAATATCTGAAAGCCGAATCAGTTCAAGCTCGGCTGCGATTTCACTGATCCGCTCAATAGATTTTTGGATAGTGGACGAGTTCAACTCCGACAAACTCGTGAGGTCGCGAGAAGCGATCCGTAACGCTCCAAGTGGCGATGCAATGTCGTGACGAACCCTTCTTGCCAAATCCGCGCGCGTGGACTCCTCTCTCAAGATCACGTCCCGTTTATAGTTTTCAATGAGTCGATGTCTCGAACTGCGAATGACCGGCAGCGTGCCTAAAAGAAATGAAATCCAAATCAAAAATGCCCACGGAGTATGAGAAAAGCGATTGAAGACGAATAAAACGGAGCCGACTTTGTTTTTCTCTTCGTGATCAAAGAAAATACCAACATCAATGCGCGAGTAAACAAGCGCCTGCCAAAACGACGGACGATTGATAAGATTTAGATCAAGGCCAGCGGGCAAAGAAAAAAGTCGCTCGGAGTCGCGGTTGAAATAGGCTACGGCATTAAAATAATCGAGTTCTGCGTCGTTCAATGTGTAAAGAGTTTCGCGAAAGTCTCTTGCGACCGAGCGCTTAATCATACTGGCCGCTTGCCTTGCGGCTTGATCCTTCATAAGAAAATTCGAGACTAGCGAAAGGCCGATCAATACCAATAGACCTAGCCCGTAAATGACGAGAATCCGTCTTTCAAGGGCTTGAAGATGTTCTTTGAGTTCTGAGTCCTTCATCATCACCCTAGAAAATGTGGTTTGAGTTCAATTTCTGATTTCACGACACTCTGCCCGAGGAATTCACTTAAGCGACTGAGGGTCGTTGGACTATTGTCCCGCTCCCGAAGGAGCGCCTCACCACTCTTGGCATCAAACCTTGCGCGGTAAACATGCACGGGAGCCGTTCTAAGTTCCTCAAATGGGCACTCCAGCCGCTCCACGCGCCAAAGTGAGTGACTGGCGTCCCCAACGGACCGAACCTGTGCTGCGGGGTCAGCATTGCCCTCAGGGAATAGAGGCAAAATGCTTCTCCAATAATCCACATTCCTTGAGAGCCGCTGCCGCTCAAGGGCAGTCGGACGAAGAATGGTTTGAAACTCCTCTACCGCGATCGTGGCCGCTTGATCGGTGGACAACACGACGGCGGCGACACTTCTGGTGCATTCCCAAAAAGCTGCCTGAATCGAGCGCCATTCGTTGATATTCGATCCAAGTCCAATCACACCGCCAAACTGCGGATCGGCACTTAGGCCAGAGGCAACACAGATAAATACCTTTGTTCCCATAGAGCGCGCGCGAAAGAGCTGGAACTTCACACCACGTGGCAGCGTTTCGTCAAAAACACCCTTAAAGAGCTTGGTCAACTCATAAAGATATCGCGACTCCACCGGAATAAATGGGGTCTTGGTGTAGAAGTGGCAGAAAAAAGCGTCGCGCTCACTCAGCTCATTTGTCACGGCCTCTATTGCGAGTCGCTCATCGGTGTGAACCGCGACCCCGGTGGTATGGATATGATGCCCTTTACAGAAGGCGCGTTCGATGGCCTCGGCACCAGCTTTTAAAAATGCGAGGTCTTCACCGCGCGCAGTTCCGCGGCCCGTAAATGTTTGACCACCAACGTCTATTTGGACCTGAAAGTCGCGATAAGCATCAAGCTTCCAGCTTTCGACCCAGTTGAACGAAGTCACGCGAAGGTTTAATCGCTCCGTATTATTGAGGAGCCAAGATGTCAGTCCGTTTGGATGAGCCATAATTGATTATTCGCAAAGAGTTGTGAGAGACCAATTTTCCAGGGCTTTCGCGCAAGGGCCGCATAGGGTGCGACAAGAAGTGGTATGATGACAGCCTCGCCAAGTGCTTTTTCATGAAGGGCTTTAAGCATTTCAAGGCGCCGAGGTCTATCCTGTTCGTTCATGTAGCGTTCAAGCCAGGTTTTGCGCTCAGCGACCGTCATACCAAAGTACCCAGCATTGAGTGAATAGGTGATAAGGCCAATGTCCTCGCGAAATCCAGCATCAGGCCCGGTAATCGCCATGTGCGGCATGGCGTCCATCGAATCATATTTTAGAAAATTTGGATTTTTTGGCGCGTCGGTAATCTCAAACTCTGGAAAGACTGTCTTTACAGCCGCGATAAACTTCGCAAAGTCGCCGAGGCGAACCATCGTCATTTTTAAATTTTGTGGAGGCGCGGCAGCGTTTGACGAAAATGAACTCTCTATTTTTCTGATGACATCGGGCTCAAGCGAACCCTCGCTAAACATAGGAAAAAACTGCTTTGATTTTTCATAGCCGTCTCGACCGGCAAAACTTTGCACAAAAGAGGCTTGAATTTTTCGACCGATCGCAAAGCGGTCTTCGCGAGAAAGTTCCTTTAATCCGCGTTCTGAAAACATAAGGATAAATGAGCGGATATTCATTGTCGTGTGAAGGGTCGCATCCGCATGGTGCCTACTGAATGCAATTACATCATCAGCGCGAGCGGCATCGACCGTGGTGATGAAGTCGACTCGGTTCGCCTGGAAATCTTCAAGCGAGCCGTGCGGCTTTTTAGGGTCCGTCGGCACAAGTTCGATGATCTGGGGCATTTTCAAAGAATAGCGGAAGTGATTTGGATTTGCTCGAAGCTCAATCTTTCCCGACTCGTTGTCTTTGGCAACATAGTAAGGGCCGGAGGTGTTTTTAAAGTCGATTATTTTGAGCGTGACAGGATCAACACTCGCCAGTGGAATGACCGCAAAATCAATGGCGGCAAGCATGGGTAAGAGAAAAGTCTTTCCGGCGTTGGTAGTCTTTAATATAAGCTCGTCACGCTCAACACGAATGCCGTCGCAACGATCCTCGATAGATTTAAGCTCCTGGCTCCCGCAGATCAGCTCCTTAAAATTTCCGTGAGTATTGCCAGGCATGGCCAAAAGGCGCTTGAGGGAAAATTCCGCGTCCTTTACCGTGATAAGAAGACCCGTGACGGTTTTGAAATCGTCACGGATCACCAAATGAAGCTCGTTATCTTTCCAATAATAATTCTTCGCAACGCCGCCCTCAACTTGGCCGTCGCGGGCTGACATCTCGACAAGGGGGCTATAAATGTTCTCCAGAAAAATATATTCTGGAGCCAAGTGAATTTGCGCAGGCTCGTAGGCTGACGCTGGTTTTGCGTAAGGAAAAGCCACTCGCAAAACTCCCGATTTTTTTTCTGCGCGAATGCCACTCATCACCACAACTCCAACAGTTAATAAAAATGCTATAGATATAGACAAGAGAATCAGCTTACGAGCCATAACGCATATCCTCTTCTGTTATTCGCAAATACCACCGAATGAGGCCATCTGCACCGTAAAGCGGCCTTGCGCCTTAAGCTTTTTTATCACCGAATCTTTGACCACAACTCTGCCGTCCGGCGCCACCTTAAGAGCACCTTGCACTGACAACTGGTCGAGGAGCGCAGCGATTTGGTCAAGCTTGGCTTGATCCTTTGCATCCTCTTGAACCATGCTGCCGCCGACGCTTGCCTGAGCTAGTCGGCCGTTTGACGTCATCGTCATAAGCGCCAATACCGCAATGATGTTTCGTAGTTTCATATCTTATACCCCTTTATTTGGTTGATGTTTTGCTATCACGATTCCCAATGCCTTCAGGCGTGCCTGAAGGGTGCTATTACTAATTTTAAAAATTTCCCGCGCGAGCTTTCGCACAGAACCGCCAGCCTTCTCGAGACCCTTTGAATAAAACTGTCTTGCACGGTCCCGCTGACTTTCTTCGAAGGCAACTACGTCGGCGTCCGAGATTTCAACTTGGCCTTTTTCCTCTACGACTTGACGAATTTTAGGGTCAATGTGCTCAGGGAGTACATTGACGCCCTTGCAGCAGAGCATGGCGGTTTCGACTTCATGCTCAAGCTCACGAATGTTCCCCGGCCAGTCATGGCTCTCAAGGAGTTTTACGGTCTCTTCCAAAAACTCCTTTTTGATGCCTTTCTTCTTTGCAAAGGCGCTGGAAAACCGCAAGACGAGTGGCCTGATGTCCTCTTTGCGCTCGCGAAGTGGGAGCACATTTATTTGTAAAACCTTGATTCGGTAATAGAGGTCCTCACGGAACCGTCCGCTTTTGACCGCAGCCTCTAAGTTGACGTTTGTGGCGGCAATTACGCGGACGTTGACCTTGGTAGTCGTCTCACTGCCAACGGAGCGTACCTCGTCTTCCTGCAAGAAACGCAGAATCTTGACCTGAAGAAGCATTGGCATATCGCCAATTTCATCCAAAAATATAGTCCCATTGTTGGCGGCCATGACAAGACCAACTTTGTCCCTGGTCGCTCCGGAAAATGCACCTTTCTCGTGCCCAAATAGTTCACTCTCAAGCAAGTCAAACGGAATTGCGGCACAGTTGACAGCAATAAAGGGGCCACGCCTGTTTGAAAAGTTGTGGATGGCGCGAGCGATTGGCTCTTTGCCAGTGCCGTTTTCACCGCGAATCAAAACTGTACCATCTTCACCGGCAAAGGTATAAACTCGCTCTGTTACATCGACTAGATTTCTTGAGCACCCGGTGAGGCCCGTCGTTTCAATTCTAGCGACATCGGGTGCTGTAACAGGTGGAGGTACAATGACCTTATGTGCTTCTTCAAATCTGTCGCAAAAAGTTTTGACAATGGCCTGGAGCTTTCGGGGTTGAACGCCCTTTTCAATGAAGTAGCGAGACCCTGCGGCGAGAGTTGATTCAAATGCCTCATCACCCTTTTGGCCTGAGTACGTTGCAATCTGAAGACGCGGGTCAATTTCCAGGAGTTGTTTTGTGACCGTTGCGCCGTTCGGCCCCGATGGTGAATCCGATAAGGCGAAATCGACAATGGCGAGAGAAACCTTTCCACGATTCTGCCGAATGTACGCGATGCCTTCATCTGGGTCCAATGTCGCCTTGACATGATAGCCTTGATCTCCAAGAAGACTATGGATACTGCTTAGATCCAGAGGCTCATCATCAATCACGAGAATTTTGTGCTTCATCTTTAACCCCCCTCAGGTGAATACGTCTAAGGGCAAATTGCGTGCCGCTACTTTTGATTATCTGAGATATTTCGCAAACCATCGGAAGCGCGGTGAAATTGGGCCTTACTCGATCTCAGAGAACTATTCGAGTGGTGCCACAATGACCGAATGTTCGGCCGCCACCGGGTCGATTGAAAACTTACAATCAACGCTAACTGCCCGATTTAATCCAACAAGTTCATAAATAAACCACTTTAATTTAACTGACCGAGACTTCGGTCAAGATTGTGAGGCAGAGACCGCCATCAGCCTAAGTCGTGATTCTAATTTATGAATCTAGAAAATTACGCTGACCCAAATTTGGGTCGGGGCCGCTGAAATATACTTATTTCATCGCGGTTGAAAAATATGGTCACAGTTTTGCCAATTGCGGAACCGCATAGCCCAGCATGTGTATCTAAATGAATTCATCAATTCTTTTTGGCCGTACTTGGCAAGGGCATCCTCAATAAGTCCATCAAGGGTCGTCAATTCGCCAGGCCGCTTGAACATCTTTCTGATTTTTGGAATGGGGCGGTGGAGGCCCTGGGGTGCGATCGTCTCGTACTGGGTTTACGACATCGCCGAGTCGGGAATAAATATCCGCTTCAACCCCTTAGATTCCTTCGCAACACAGTTCGCCATTTCAAGGTCAGCCGTAAGAAGCGCAGATATATTCGACGCAAGGAACATATTGACGATCATCGCGTCCATTGACGCTATTCCATAACGACCCATCAAATCGACAGCCGTATCCCATTCGAGAGGGTGAATGATGTACGGGCTCGCATCTGCGGCTCGGAGCGAGATAAAATTGACATTTAAATCATCGGTTACAAATTTCCAAATGGGCATGAGCTTGCTGTGCAAATAGCCCTGGCAAAATAACTCCCAACCAGATCCCTCCGGTGTATCAAATTCCGATAGCAGTTCACGAAAAATTTTGATCTGACCAACATCCATCTTCGCCGAGCGCTCTTCTTTGATTTTTTGCCGGTAAGTTTTGCGATGGCTTTTGAGTCTTTCAAGAAGCGGAAGCGGCCCTTTGAGTATTGATTCGAGGTCCCCCAAGAGGTCGCATAAATTTTCAGCAATTAAAATTCTGCGGTGGTTCTCCATGTATTCGACTCGAACATTGACGTTTGTGAAAACAGGTACGGTGAATTCTGAAAACAGATCAAATGCTTGCTCTGATTCGCCGTTGAAGGCGTCAAGAGGATAGGTCGCCGAGAACAAAATGCTGGTGTCCGCAAAGACACCGGATCGACTATCCTCATGTCGGACAAATTCACGGAGGGCTGAAAAACCTGAGACGGCGGGATGTCTCAAGGCGTCTCCAGGTCACTATCTGACCTAGCTATCCGCTTGCGAGCCGGACGATCTTGCCTAGATTGTTCTTCTTGAATAAGTGCATCTTTAAGGGCGGCAGGCACGGGCCGACGCCGAGTGAGTTCTTTATATTTTTCCCGAACTCGCGCGACTGCGCCTTTTTTTGGTATCTTTAATGGCTTTTCCATTCTGACCTCACTTTCTTCGGTCAATATAACACGACTTTTGAACTCAGCAACATCCTGAATTTACTATAAAATACGACACTCATTTTAAAATGCCAAAAGAGTCCGCAAGCAGATCCATCTTACCTGTAGCCATTGGGATTATACTCCTTGCAGGCGTTTCGATGGAAAGGACTGGGGCAACCCCAGCTTGCGCTTGTACCGGCTAATGCCTTCGCTCGCAAACCACCTACGGCCTTGAACACAATGTCGGGCCTGCCGATGAGGCAACAGCCAATATAGAATAAGATAAAAGTCTTAGCCAATGCTACTAACGATCCTTGAAAACCCATGGGACTTCTCCTTTTGGTTTGGACGTTGAGGCAAAGTGGACCGCAAATCTGTGTCCTAAACAAGCCCTGATTGCAGTCAATTTTTATCGCTGCTCTGAGCTTCGGTATCGGAACAAAACGTGTCCCGTTTCTGGCCTAAAATAGGCGAAAACAGAAGAAAACGAAGGAAAATAGAATCCACCCGATACAAAGGGTCTTGGTTGAAACTGATTTTCTCAATTCATTGGAACTATTCAAAAATTGTTTGATTCCAACACATTGAGAAATTCAGCGTCATTTTTGTTTGAAGCCCGCGTCCCCATCGTCGGCATTGGCACGGCAGCTCCCGCAACCAAGCTTGATGTCAACGGCCAGATCAAGGGGGGATTCGTTTCCCACTCGTCGCTGAATACGAACTGGCAGTCGGGAAATATTCAACTCACTAACGTAGCCGCGGGGACGCTTACATTCACGTCAAACTCTATGTTTGATGGAGCGTCTTATGTGTTGATCTTAACTTCCGCAGGTACTTTCACAATGAGTACC
This sequence comes from Bdellovibrionales bacterium, assembly GCA_041739415.1. Classification (GTDB taxonomy): domain Bacteria; phylum Bdellovibrionota; class Bdellovibrionia; order Bdellovibrionales; family UBA1609; genus JALHOQ01. The sequence continues at coordinate 31,209 of JBGSNU010000016.1, forward strand.
AGCGGTGACATCACAAGTTGGAAGTGTTTACCAGCTTGTACTTCGAATCAAATCACTGCAACTAATCATACCGTTTTAACGATCATTAAGGCCGGCACTGTTGGATATCTCTCGTGGGGGCCAGGCTACCAATGATGAAAGTCATGCTCCTGTGCCTGTTGGCATTTTTGATGATTGGAAATACGGCTTGGTCTCAAGTGCCATCGACGTTTGGAATGTTCAGAGCTCAGTCGACGCCACCGAGCTATATTCAGGAAGCTGAAACTGCTTGGAACACAACGACCTCGCCTAAGACGACTACATCATTCAACGTATTAGCCGGAGACGTTTTGATCGCTTATGCCATAAAGGAAAGTGACAATAACGCGAATACGGCGGTTTCAGGAGGAAGCCTCACATGGTACCTAGTCGGTGTAGCGGATACTGATTCAGGAAACTATACAGAAGTTCGAGTATGGGCGGCCGTCGTTGATTCCAATAAATCGATGACAGTTACATTTACAAACGCATCTGGATCTAAATTCGGGGGCAATGTTCTCACCTTCCGTGGAAGTTCGGGAGCGGGCGCTTCGGTATCCGCGTTGGGAGCTAGCGGCGCCCCATCAGTGAACATCACAACTCGGGCAACAAATAGTGCGGTCGTTGTTGTAAATGGCGATTGGTCAGCGGTCGATGGCTCGTCAAGGACATGGAGACTGAGCCCAATTGAAGCCTCTTATGATCGAGATTCCTTAGCCTATACTATTTACGGCGCCTATCACCCGAACATCGGAGCCGTAGGAACATATACAGTTGGCCTGTCAGCACCCACTGGGCAAAAATATTCAATTGTCGCAGTCGAGGTATTGAGTTCGAGCGCAGCACCAACATTCTGCAACGGCACGAGTTCGCCAGCTGTAGGTACAGTCTGTAGCGATGGTAGCGTATTTGCTGGCTACAGCGTAGACGGCAACTATCCTATGTACACCACGCCCAATGATGGGGGACTTTATCCTTGGAATAACGGCAACTCTAGTGGGCAAACTGCCACCTCTCAATTAAATGGCGTTACTGGCAATGCAAATACGACCGCGAGCGTCGCGCTGGATTCAGACAGTATTACAGGCGGGACTCAGCCCCACCAAGCGGCTCAGTATTGCTACGATCTTGTTGCCCACGGTAAGAGCGACTGGTATTTGCCCGCAAATTCTGAACTCGACGTGCTCTACACAAACCGTTCGGCGATTGGCAATTTCAATCTCACCGGCACTGATCTTGTTGGATACTATTGGTCATCGACTGAGCAATCCACTAACGAAGCCTATATTTATAGATTCTCAGATGGCTACACGGGCCAATGGAACAAATATTGGGGAAACAATGTTCGTTGCGTTCGAAAAAACTAAGCCCAAGTCCGAGAAGAGAGGGGTGTGCAGACGTTGAGCCTGACAGTTTAGACGTTCAGGTTTGAGACATGTCGAGGTTCCTCCGGCAATTAGATGGTGCAATAAAAGCTTACCTTTGCGCGTAAGATCCGAAGGCCCCTATCTGCAAATAAACTTCCCTTTTAGTTTGTTGCCCTCCGAGGTTCAGTTATGCGCCGCAAAAACGGTACAAAACTGAACCTCGAAAGGCTTCTTTCGGGGTCGTTTTCAAGCACAGTCTCGGACACAAAAGCATACCTAAAATTGTGTCCGATTTTTCAGAAAAATGGCGTTTGTGTCCGATTAGTGTCCCTGGTCGCTCGCGTCTTTTTTGAAAAACAATAAAATCGGACACAGAAAACCCGGAAACAAACCGCCATTTCTTTGCTTTTTAGGACTGGCCCACCAAGCGGAGTACCGGTGCCGGGGCGGATTTTGCCGCCACCGGCTGAACCGCCGAGACTGGCTGCAAGCTTGGAGTGACTTCTGGCGTTCCACCAAAGGACACCACGTTGACCGTTTTTGCCAAATGCTCATTCGACAAATGCGCGTATCTTTGAGTTTCCTCAAACCGCGCATGTCCTAAGAGCTTTTGCAGGTCGTAGAGGCTTCCGCCATTTTGCACAAAATGAGACGCAAAAGTGTGTCTTAGATCGTGAAAACGGTAGTGGCTTGTTAAACCCGCCTTTTTCTGGCCTCGTCGGAAGTACCAGTAAATGTGTCCCTCATCGAAGGCCTTTCCGTAAGAATGGCAGAACACAAATTCTGGATGATAGTTTCGAGCCTTTAGTTCCATAAGCCCCTGTCTTACGACATCGCTCATGGGAATGCGTCTCTGACTATTCCGAGTCTTCGTTCGATCCGCCAGACCATTTCTATCTCTCAGTCGAGTGATATGGATGTAGCCTTTATCGAAGTCCACCCGGTCCCAACAAAGCCCCGCAAGCTCTCCGCGCCTCATTCCGGTGTTCATCGCAATCACAAAAAGCCAGTAGTTTGGATCATCTTTATTTGCTTCGAGAAATTTTTCAATTTCTTCGACAGACATAAAATGATCCGCTCTTTTTGGCTCTTTGAGTTTTCCGTAATCAGCAAACGGATACTTAAGGATTTTCTCCTGCTTGAAGGCTTCGCTCACGATCTGCTTCAAAACCCCAAGGACCAAGTTGGTCCCAACTGGATTGTGATTCGTCTCTCTGAGCTTGGTCACAAGCTGATCTGCGTGTTCACGGGTAATCTGCGATAAGTAAAGGTCGCCGATGAATCCGTAGATATGGACTTTAAGATTCATCTCGTAGCGCTCGACGGTTCGAGCCGACGAACGTGGGGCCACTCGATGAGTGAGCCACCACTTTGCAAAATCCTTAAATCGCATTTCATGAAGCATGGGTTTCATCACCGGCATGACGCCGGTCGAGTCAAACACCCTTCGCTCGGCAAGTTTGACGGACTTCCACGCGACAGCGTCAGATTTCTTCTCAAAGCAAGGACTCTTGAATTCCTGGCCGCCAATATAGATTCGCTCTCTATATTTGACGCCGCCTTTGCGTTTGATTTTTTCCACTATGGTCTCCTTTTCTCCCTGTACGGGAGAGGTTAGGAAGACCCCATGGAAAAATGCCTCCTGCTTTCTCGAATTCTATTTAATTTTCAAAGAACTTTTCAGGACAGGCATTCTTACCACGGGGACTTGAAAAACAAAAGCGGGTCCGCGTTCAGGCCGAGGCCGGACCCATCGTGCCTTTTTCGATCCATTCGATCAGATGCGCCCGCTTGAACCGGATCAGCGCGCCAAGCTTCACGAACTTGACTTCGCGCCGAAATATCGCTTTTCTAAGCCTAGATTTTTTCAACTTCAAAAGTTCCGCCGCCTCATCAATCGTTAATAACTCAATGACGTTTCGTTCCACGTAATGCCTCCCTTTGAGAAATGATTGCCGCCACTCATCGATTCTCGTCGGGCCTGGCGTTTTGATTTGCGTGTCTTTGGCTTCCTCCCCGAATTTTTTTTAGATTTATTCCCCTCCCTGTATTGGTATTTTTATTTATTCTTATCCCCCTCTTTACCTTCTTCTCTGCCTGTTTTACCCGTAGTCCCTGTAGTCTAGCTTGCTGACCACCTTCAATCGTAGAGTGGGGGTGGTCAGCAAGCGGCCAGACGGAAGGGACGGAGGGTAAAACAGGCAGACCCCGCTGTGATCTTCGCTACTTGCACGGATTCGCGGGGCCAATCAAAAGTCAAAACCACGCATGGACCTTTTGTTTGACCTTTGTTTTGATTCTCGACCGGCTCGCGCTTGAAACAGCCGCGCCATCAACGCTTGGGTGTATTTTCTTTTAAGCACTCCATTAATCGCACGAACTCGAAGAACTCCGAGCGGAATCTGTGCCCGAACGGGACTTGATAGCCCTCAATCGCGGACA
>JBGSNU010000014.1:0-168571 GCA_041739415.1 Bdellovibrionales bacterium
ACGAACCGACCGCATGGCCCGCGCGCTTGCTGATGACCTCAAAGAAGACGGCGTTGAATTGACAGCCCGGGCAACTGAGGCGAAAGATGCTATTTTATTGGATGTGAAGAATGACGCTGATAAACAAAAACTATTGACTAAGCTCAAAGATTTTTATGGCACGACCCTGCAGGTGATTGCGTCTGACGGTTTGCAGGTCGAGGTGCGCTACTTTGAAGCCGCACTCGAGGAGTACCGAACCCAACTCGTGAGTCAGGCCATTGAGGTCATCCGCAACCGAGTGGATGAATTTGGTGTAGCAGAGCCCATTATCGCCGCCCAGGGGCGCGATCGAATACTTGTGCAGCTGCCCGGTGTATCTGATTCTGCTCACGCCAAACAGCTGATCAACAAAACAGCGCGTTTGGATTTTAGAATCGTCGACGAAACATTAGATGCCGTGAAAGTTTCGGAGCTCGTGGCCAGCGCTGAGAAAGAGGGCGGATTCGGCCTCGGTAAAGATAAACTGGCGTTTGCCCCTTATGCCAAACGGGTCAATGAAGCGCTAAAGGGCAAACTGCCGCCCAATACCATCGTGTCTTTTGAAAAAGCCCCCAACGCGACGTCTATGGAGGCCGGCAAAATCGCCTATCTGCTACGAACAGACAGTGACATCTCCGGTGACTTGCTTGAGGACGCGTTTGTGTCCTACGAAGAGACGGGTGCTCCTCGGGTGGCCTTTCGCTTCAATCCAGAGGGCAGCCGAAAGTTCGGTGAGCTCACCGGCAAAAACATCAATCGACGGCTCGCGATTGTTTTGGATGATGTGATTTACTCTGCTCCCAATATTCAGTCGCGGATCGACCGCGAAGGCACGATCACCCTCGGTCGTGGCAACTTTGAAGACAATTTAAAAGAAGCGCAGTTGATCTCCACTACTTTGAGAGCGGGTGCTTTGCCTGCAACCTTACAACAGGTTGAAGAACGAACGGTTGGGCCATCGCTTGGGCAAGATTCCATCAACAAGGGTAAGACCGCAGGTCTCATCGGCATGGCTCTAGTCGTGGCCTTTATCATCTTTTGGTACAAGATGGTGGGTGTAGTTGCGGCCGTGTGCTTGGGCATCAATATGATGTTGCTGTTGGCATTGCTTAGCGCCCTCGGTGCAACGTTAACTTTACCAGGGATTGCTGGAATCACCCTGACCATGGGTATGGCGATCGATGCCAACGTGATTATCTTTGAGCGGATCAAAGAGGAGTTGGCGCGTGGAGTGACTATGAAGCGTGCCATTCAAGATGGGTTCGATCGCGCGTGGTCAGCCATCTTTGATTCCAACGTAACGAATGCGATTGCAGCCGGAGTGTTGGTTTATTTTGGTACCGGGCCTGTGCGAGGTTTTGGCGTGACTCTGATTGCTGGAATCATCACCACGATGATCACGGCTGTCTTCGTGTCTCATTATTTTCTAGATTTATTGACGGGCAAGTCTGCCAAAAAAATTGCGATTTGAGTGAACAAAAGGAAAGTTGAATAACATGGACGCAAAAAGCACATATAAGAAGCCAGAAGAGAGTTGGGGCCGGTTCGACTTTTTAAAGTGGTCGTCGATCGTGAGTGTAATCACCATTATTTTTGTGGTTGCATCAGTGATCTTGATCTCAACGAAGGGCCTTAACTACGGGGTGGATTTTGCCGGTGGCATTGAGGTTCAAGCTCAGTTCAACGACACGGTTCAAGCTGGGGACGTTCGCAAGTTTATGACTGACTTGGGCTTTGAAAAAGCGAACGTGCAGGCGATCGGATCTACCCATGAGTACTTGATTCATGTGGAGTCGATTGAGGGTACGAACGAAGCCGACACAAACGCCAAAATTCAGGTGGTGGTCAGTCAGATCAAGGCCGGTCTGTTGGAAAAATTCCCTGAAGGTGGAGCTGAAATTCGCCGAGTCGACACGGTTGGTCCCCAAGTGGGAGCCGAACTTCGTCGCAACGGCGTGCTCGCGGCTTTTTACTGTCTCTTGCTGATTTTAATTTACGTGGGTCTACGGTTTGACTACCGCTACGCTCCGGGCGCCGTGTTTTGTTTGTTTCACGATGCCATCATCACCATTGGGCTTTACTCCCTGCTGGATTGGGAATTCACGATTCAAACAATGGCGGCCGTGCTGACCATTATCGGTTACTCGCTGAATGACACGATTGTGATCTTCGATCGGATCCGTGAGAACCAACCACTTTGGCGGGACAAGAGCCTGTATTGGATTGCCAATCGATCGGTCAATGAGACTTTGTCGAGAACCATTTTGACCTATGTCACCACGTTCTTTACGGTGGCGGCGATGATCGTGTTTGCCGATGGCGCTATTCGCGACTTTGCCGTGGCGATGATGATCGGTATGTTCCTCGGCGTGTATTCAACCGTATACGTGGCCACGCCACTGATGCTGTGGATGGATCGCTATCAAAAATGGCGTAAGCAGCAACAATTGCAAACAGCGTAAGTGCAGAAGGCGGGGCGAATGGCAGAGCTTGGACATATGTTAAAGTGGAATGCAGATTTCGTGCGGGGACTGGCGCAAGTGGTTCTCGAACGAGCTCGGATGATTCGAAGCTCTTTGCCGGGTTCAGCCGCTGCCGCAGCACCAGTTAAAAAGGCTGGGGTCAAAAAGAGCGTGCGAGTTAAAAAAGCCGGCCCTACCAAAAAGAAGGCTGTGGTCGCGCCCCGACGTAAAGCCAAGACTGCTGCCAGATAGTGCATTGAGGGCAAATGAGCTCAGAGTTGCACGGTGAATTTGGCACGGTCTCCGCTGCGGTGGTCCTCCTCTCCGGTGGACTGGATTCCTCTTACAATTTGGTAAAGGCCCTAGAGAAATTTAGCGTGCGCTTAGTGCTCACGTTTGATTATGGACAGCGTGCCGCTGAGCGCGAGATTCATTCGGCGCGCCGACTTGCAAAAACCTACTTGGTTGAGCACCGAGTGGTGAGTTTGCCGTGGTTTAAGGACTTCTCCAAATCCTCCCTGACCAGCGCAGAAGAGGTTCCACGTGGGTCTGTGGTGCAAATCGACAGTCTGACTCGCTCGCTCGAGACCGCCAGCAGAGTGTGGGTCCCCAACCGAAACGGCATATTTCTCAACATTGCGGCAGGGTTTGCGGAAGGCCTCGGAGCTGGAGTCATCGTGCCGGGCTTCAACGTGGAGGAGGCCAATACCTTCCCTGACAACTCCGCGGACTTTTTGCACGCACTCGATTCGAGCTTTAGTTTTTCAACAGCCACTAAAGTGCGCACGTTCTGTTTCAGTACCGCAATGAACAAAACCAGTATTGTAACTGATGCGATTAAATCGGGGTTGGACTTAACTGTGCTGTGGCCCTGCTATTTGAATCAGCCGCAGTGGTGTGGAGAGTGTGAGTCTTGCCAAAGATTTGCACGCGCTGTCGAGGCCAACGGTCTCGTGTTTGAAAAATTACAGAGAGGCCAAAGATGATCTCGAGCTTTCTTAAATCTGAGGCAAAATATGATGGCACTCAGCTGGTGTCGCTCCACAATTACCTGCAGCATCGTTTGCTTGGGGATTCGATCGTAGGTTGGATTGGCGGCTGTGACATTTCTGCGGCTCACATGGTGGATGGCGAAGACCTGTTGGAGAACGCGACGATTGCCGGCGACCGCATGCTACATTTTATTGTGGAGATGTTTGATTCAACACTGTTTGCGGCGGTCGGGATGCAGCGTCTATTGGCGAGCCTTGTGCTGGAGCAACTGCGCACGGATTCACCTCGACAGGAGCTCGCTCAGTCACTCGTGCGACGAGGAGATGATATATTCGCCGGCACCCGTAAGCTCAGTATTTCTATCGCCACGCAAAGTCCGGTGAGTTCGCTGATTCATTTTGCCGTGAATGTTTCCAATGCCGGCACGCCGGTGTCGACACTGTCGCTTGAAGATCTCGGTGTTGCACCGGAGCGGCTGGCTCTTGCGTTGATGGAGGCCTTTTGCAAAGAGGTGCAAAGCATTCGGGAGGCCACCCGCAAAGTGCGTTGGGTGAAGTAGCGTGCGCAAGGTTTTAGTTCTGCAGCACGTGGCCCACGAGATTTTGGGAACGTTTAATCCTTTGCTAAAGGCTCGGGGCTTTCGGGTTCGCTATATAAACTTTGAGCGACAGCCAGATTCTATCCCGCCGATAGAACGCTACAATGGCTTGGTGATTCTGGGTGGATCGATGGGTGTTTATCAAAAGGATCAATTCCCGCATTTGCGAGCCGAGCTGGCGGCGATCGAGCTTGCACTTAAGCGCGATATTCCCATCTTCGGCATTTGTTTGGGGTCGCAACTGCTTGCCCAAGTCTTGGGCTCTCAGGTGCATCGTCACAAAAACTTAGAAAAAGAGATTGGTTGGTATGACTTAGACGTGTTTGCTGAAGGATTAGCTGACCCTTTGTTTTCACATTTTCAGCCGCGTGAAAAAATATTTCAGTGGCACTCCGACACGTTTGAAGTGCCCAAGACGGCGGTTCATTTGGCGAAGACTGAGCTGTTTCCGTCGCAAGTGTTTCGCTACGGCAATAAAGTTTACGGGTTGCAGTGCCACCTCGAGGTCGATCAGGCCACCGTCCATCGTTGGTTAAAGGTGCCGGGGAATTTGAAAGAGCTCGAGGAATCTAACGGGCGGTTTCAAGTGGAGACCATTGCCGCTGATACGCACAAGTGGTTGGCGCGTTCAAAAAGTTTAAGTCAGGTGACGTTCAACCGGTTTTTAGATCTATTTGGCCTTCCGCCGCGAGGAGAACTGCTCGGCAGTGAGCACGCCAAGCCCTAACTCGAGATCACCTCTTGGATCTCGGGAATCGCCTGGCGCAGGCGGGATTCAATGCCCTCTTTTAAGGTGATGGCTGAACTGGGGCAGCCCGAACACGCGCCTCGCATGTGCAAAAACACTCGTCCCTCTTCATAGCGATCAAAGACAATGTCGCCGCCATCCATTGCGACAGCCGGGCGAATCTCAGTGCGCAAAATGTGTTTGATTTGTCGTACGATGGGTGACTCATCGGCAGCATCGTCAGGTTCTACGTCATTCAAATCGGGCAAGAGCACGCCTTCGCCCGTGGTTAAGTGCTCAACAATCAGGTTTGAGAGGGGTTCGGCCAAAATATCCCAGTCCACCCATTCTTGTTTCGTGACGGTGACAAAATTAGGTCCAATAAAAACTCCCGCCGCCCAGGGAAAACCAAAAATCTTTCGCGCCAGTGGACTTCGACTGCACTGTTCCGCCTGGGTGAAATTGGCGGACTCTTCAGCGATGGGGGCTGTCACTAAAAATTTTAGGGATTGCGGATTTGGAGTCGCCTCGTAAAACACTTGATATTCGGTCATGGTCGCTCTCTCATTCTCTTGAACTTTGGCTTCTTTCATAAACCGATTTGTTGGCCAGAGCAAGAGCGAGGGACCCAAGGGTGAAAAGTCCACCCGCGAGCCAAATGGTTCGAGGCGCACCTAAACTGTCGGCCGTGTGTCCCCAAGGGAAGGCCATAAGGGGGCCGATGGCTGAAAATCCCATTCCCACCACGGCGCTGAGTCGCCCGCGAAAGCGCTCCTCCACTTCGAGTTGCATAGACACCGTGAGCGCGGCGAAGATCAAGTAAAGTCCAAACCCAGTGGCTGTCATGGCCAGAACTGTTATGGAGAGCTGATTCAACCACGGGATCAGCCCAAGCATGGCGACCACGAGCGGAACCCCCAGCCAAAGCGCTCGAAGCGGCTCCTTTGGCTTGAGCACCGTGAAGGTCAGAGCCCCAGCCATAGAGCCCAGAGCGGGGAAGCTAAACACCGCGCCAAAAGCCTGAGCGTCGAGTGAGAATTTTTGCTGCACATAGACTCGAAAGACCACCATCATCAACGGGTACACACAGGCCAATGTGAGCATCAGCTGAAGAATTCTAAATCGTAAACTCAAATTATTTATCATGTAAGCGAGTCCTTCACGCAATTTCGGACCCGCGGCCTTCACAAGCTCTTGCCCCAACCCTGGGGGTGCATGCTGCAAGCGGACCCGCCCCAGAACAAATGCCACGAGAAAGTACGTGAGTCCGTCAAACAAAAACACCAAGCTTGGGCCGTGCCAAGCCATCAACCATGCGGCAACGATCGGCCCTAACATGCGTGAAGCGTGAAAGTTGGTGGAATTGAGGGCGATGGCCTGCTGAAAATCAGCGCGAGGAACCATGCGCACCGTGAGAGCTTGAAAGGCGGGGGAGTCAAACGACACGATGATGCCCTCGATCACGGCAAAGACGAGCAAATGCCAAACCTCTAGATGCGAACTCTCCCAGAGAAACGCCAAGATCAAGGAGCTTAGACCCATGAGTGCTTTGGTTTTTTGCATCAGTCGGCGGACGTCTGTTCGGTCCACCAAAACTCCTCCATGCAAAATCAAAAACAAGCAGGGCACAGCCACCGCCATATTCAGATTGCCCAAAGCGCCACTGGATTGAGTGGCTTCGACGATGATCCATGACCGCGCCAGATCGTGTGACCAGGTCCCGATCAAGGAAAGCGTTTGCACCAAGAAAAATAAGCGAAAGTCTCGATTGCGAAAAGGGGATAGGCGGGCGCGAAGCAGTTCTCTCATGTGGAGGCAGAGTATCTCCTGCAAGTGAGCAAGTGTTAAGGCTTGATTTCTCGGGACGGACTGAATAATTTTGTGCATCTTCAAACACGATTTAGGAGCCCACCGATGACACCAAGAGTTAGAGAGATCCTGAGCTGGTATGGTGCAGACAACCCCGGAACGCTCACCAACCTGGCGCGCATCCTGAATCACGGCACCTTAAAGGGCACGGGCAAGATGGTGATTCTCCCCGTCGATCAGGGGTTTGAACATGGGCCGGCGCGAAGCTTTGCGATGAATCCAGACGCCTATGATCCCTTCTATCACTTTAGCCTAGCACTTGAGTCGGGATGCAATGCCTACGCGGCGCCGCTCGGAATGATTGAAGCCGGCGCTAGGGATTTTGCCGGTGAGATTCCGTTGATTTTAAAAATCAACAACTCCGATTCACTTTACAAGCCAAAGGCTGACCCTATTTCGGCCCTTACCTCTGGCGTTGAAGATGCACTTCGCTTGGGTTGTGTGGGGATTGGTTACACGATTTACCCCGGCTCGAGTGCGCGCAACCAACAGTATGAAGCCTTGCGTGAGGCGACTCTTGCGGCAAAAAAGGCCGGACTCGTTGTTGTGGTTTGGTCCTACGCTCGGGGCGAGCAGATTTCAAAAGAAGGCGAGACGGCCATTGATGTGATTGCATACTCAGCTCAGATCGCCGCTCAACTCGGTGCACACATTATTAAAGTGAAGCCTCCCACCGCGCACATTGAGCAAAGTGAAGCGAAGGCTGTGTACTCGCAAAAAAATATTCGAGTCGAGAAGATGGCCGATCGCATTCGCCATGTGGTTGAGGCCACCTTCAATGGTCGACGGATTGTGATCTTTAGTGGAGGAGAGGCCAAGAGCACAGAGGACCTACTCAAAGAGGTGCGTGAGCTCGCCGTTGGTGGCGCGTTTGGCAGTATCATGGGCCGCAATGCCTTTCAGCGCCCTCGCAAAGAGGCCGTGGAGTTATTGCGAAATGTGATGGCCGCATTCTCGGGGACCTTGTAATGGAGCAACCTCGCGACAATCCACTCCGTGCCGAAAAACGCCGCAAGTTGACGGCACTGCGGGAGAAGGGTCTAGACCCTTTTCCACATTCCTTTAAGCCCACTCACAAAGTCGAACAGATCAAGGCGGCCCACGATGCTCTGGCAGCGGGTGAGCAGACCGCGACAGACGTGATTATGGCCGGTCGCTTAATGACCCATAGAGATATGGGCAAGGCGGCATTCTTTAATTTTCAAGACCAAACCGGAGCGCTGCAGGGTTATATACGGCTTGAGGAGCTCAATGATCAGGCCAAAGATTTTTTTAACCTAGTCGATATTGGCGACTGGATTGGCGTTACAGGCTTTATTTTCAAGACCAAAAAAGGTGAGCTCTCCATTCACGCTAAGGACTTTGCCATTATTTGCAAAACGCTCGAGCCTCTGCCAGAAAAGTTTCACGGAGTGGCTGACATTGAGATTAAATACCGCCACCGACATCTGGATCTTATCACCGACGAAGAATCGCGCGCCGTGTTTCGTACCCGCACTAAGATTCGCCGAGAGATTCGCCGCTTTTTAGACGACCGTGGGTTTATGGAAGTGGAAACTCCCATTCTTCAACCGATCTATGGGGGAGCTGCGGCTTACCCCTTTTCCACTCACCACCGCGCGCTCGACATGAAGTTGTATTTAAAAATTTCGCCTGAGTTGTATTTAAAGCGCTTGATTGTCGGCGGCTTTGAAAAGGTCTACGACATGGGCAAAAATTTTCGCAACGAAGGGATAGATCGCTCCCACAATCCTGAGTTTGAAATGCTCGAGTACTACGAAGCCTACACCGACTACGTCGATCAGATGAATCAATTTGAAGAGTTGGTTTGTCATGTGGTGATGCAGGTGAAGGGCACGCTAAAGTTCAATTACCAAGGCAAAGAGCTCGACTTCACTCGGCCCTGGCGCAGACTCACCGTGTACGATGGCATTCGAGAGTACGCAGGGTTTGATCCGCTGACGATTTCTGACGCCGATTTGTTTTTGCGCGTGCGTGAGCTCGGTGCCGATCTCGATAAGCCCGGCACTCGAGGCGAGATGTTGATGGAGGCCTTTGAGTTGACGGTGGAAAAACACCTGTGGCAACCCACCATTGTTTTGGACTTCCCTGCTGATGTTTCGCCGCTCACGAAGAGCCACCGCAGAGACAAAGGTTTAGTCGAGCGCTTTGAGCCCATGGTGGCGCATATGGAGCTTGGCAATTCCTACACGGAGCTCAACGATCCTGAAGATCAGCGGCGCCGACTGGAGGCCCAGGAGGCCATGCGGGTGATCGATGAAGAGGCACAGCCCATGGACGAAGATTTTCTCAGCGCCATTGAGACGGGTATGCCCCCCACCGGCGGTGTTGGAATTGGCATTGAGCGCTTGATTATGCTGCTGACGGATCGGCCGTCGATTCGCGATATTATTCTGTTCCCCACAATGCGGTTCAAATGACCAGGCGCTCGGTGAGTAGGATATCTATTTTTTGTTTAGCGGCAAGTGGGCTTTTTCTCTCGGCTTGTCAGACAAAGCCCACTAAAGTCAGCGTGAATCGTGCGCGGCCCGGGTTTGAGACAGTTGTTGCGAAAGCGGAGACCCCGCTCAAGATCGGTGACTTAACGCTGGTTTTGGATGTGCGCTCGCAGTTTGATTACGGTTTGAATCATGTTCTCAACTCTTTGCATTTCCCCTGGTCGGGATTGGCAGAACAAGAGTCGTCAGGTGAGGTGCTGCGCGACCCACGTAAGGCCATCTTGCGCATGTCGTTGCTCGGCGCTACTCAGCAGACGCCGATCGTGATCGTCGGCTACGGTGCCGCAGGACGAGGGGAGGAAGGGCGCTTGGCCTGGAACCTGCTGTTGCTCGGTTTTCGTGATGTGCAAACCGCCGCGATCGAAAGCTTTCGCAGTCAGATGACTCAAAGCCCAACCGCCCCGCCACAAAATGTGGACGTATGGAAGGCCGACTACCAACCTGAAATGCAAATCGACAAAGGCGAGTTTCTCACTCTCGCTCGTGACCCCAAGGGGCGGCTCGCTAAAAAAATTCACCTGCTCGATGTGCGTTCAGAAAAAGAGTACATCGGCTCAAAGCACCCTGATTTTCAAGCGCTCAACGTGGAGTGGAAGCAGTTCTTCACCAATAAGGGGCGCCCCAATCAAGGCCTGAAGGCACGGCTTTTGGCTCTCGGCGTGCGGCCTGAGCACCGAATCGTGATTGTGAGCAACCAAGGGGTTCGCTCGGCCGCCGCAAGTTATGCGCTGCTCGCCCTCGGATTCACGCGCGTGCAAAACTTTACAATCGGTTGGAATAGCCTAAGCAGCCTTTAATTTGTTAAAAATGCCGACAAGGGCTTTGAGCACTTCGGGATCGTAGCGGGTGCCGAGTTTACCCGTCATCAGCTCGATAGCGTCTGTGGGGCGCATGGGGTCGTTGTAGCTGCGCTTGGTGGTGAGCGCATCATAGGTGTCGGCCACACTCACGACTCTCGCCATGGCATGGATTTCGTTTGCGGTTAGATTTTGCGGGTAGCCATTGCCAGCGATGCTCTCATGGTGTTCAAACGCACAAGCCTGAATCTCCTCCGACGATTTGTGCTCTTGCAAAATGGCGAGTCCATATTGAGGATGCTTCTGCATCTGTCGCCACTCGGCGTCTGTCAGCGAGCCCTCTTTGCAAATGATCTCGAGTGGAATATGGCGTTTGCCAATGTCGTGAAACAGTCCGCCCAAGCCTAGCTCTCGCAGCTCCTTGCCCTGAAAGCCGACGGCGCGGCCAAGTCCGAGGGAGTAAATGCTCACATCTAGGGAGTGGTTGTAGGTGTAGAAATCATGACTTGAAAGTCCAATCAGATTCACCATGGCCGAAGCGTCTTCGTCCATAAATCCCACAAAATCCTCAATCACTTGCCGGGCATCATTCAACGCCTGATCAATGTCGGGTCTTTCAAAGAGCTCTTCGACCAACACCATCGTGCTCTCGCGTAACAAGGTAGCTTTTTGTTTGGTGGTGAGGTCCGTACTGACCAGGCCCTCTCTGACAAACGCTTGGTAGCGTGTGCGTTCGGAAGCCAAGATGTAAAACGATTCGGGCGCCTTCTTTTCAAAACTCAAAATTTTCTCTAGCGGTATAAAGTCACCGGCGCGCAAGTAGTGCACAAAGCGTTCGCCAATTTGAATGAACAAATCAAATGGCACGGGCCGAGCGGGCGGTAAGCTGTGGAGCCGAATTTTCATGTGCAGTGAATCGATACCAGACTTAATTAAACCCATGTCCAATTGTGCCATGGTTTGATTGACTCTCCAAACAAAGATGGCAAACTTCGGGTCCCAATATGGCGCTTCAGATTGACACAGACGTTCAGTATATAAAAGGAGTTGGTCCAAAGTTGGGCGATCTCTTGCGTCGGCGTGGGATCATCACGGTTCGAGATTTGTTGGAATACTATCCTCGTACCTACGAAGACCGCCGAGCGGTGCGCGACATCCAGTCTTTGGTCCCGGAGCAGTTGGTTAGCATCAAAGCACAGGTGCTAAAAATTCGGTCGATACAAATGGGTCGCTCGCATCGACGGATGTGGGAGGTCGTCGTTGGTGACAAAACGGGGCGGATTTCCTGCAAGTTTTTCCGAGTGCCTTACAAGGGTTACTTTGAACGCTTTCAACCGCTGCAAGAGGTGCGAGTCATTGGGCGTGTCACTCACTACCGTGGCGCCACCCAGTTTCACCACCCCGATATTCATGCCATTGAAACCGAGGCCGAAGATGAAAACGATCTGATCCCTATCTATCCCGAAATTGAAGGACTGACCTCTGCCAAAATTGCCAAATTGATCCGCATCGCCATGCTGGACCAGGTCCCCGAAACCACGCCGCTCTCTGTGGTAAATAAAATGAATTTGATGCCGCTGTCACAAGCGCTGCATGAAATACATGATCCGCCCGTTGATCAAGGGGATCTTTTTCTCAATTTTAAATCAGCGGCCCAGCGGCGTCTGATTTTTGACGAGTTCTTTTTGCTTGAACTGCATATGGCCATGCGAAAGACGGGGATAGAGCGAGAGCGTTCCACTCCAATTGAGAGTGCGGGCACCCTGCTCGAAAGACTGCATGCGAGTCTGGAGTTTGAACTGACCGGAGCGCAGATCCGAGCCACGCAAGAGATCACCCAAGATTTGCAAAAGGCTCATCCGATGCACCGCTTGGTGCAAGGGGATGTGGGCAGTGGCAAGACATTGGTGGCACTTCTAGCCGTGGCGTTTGCCGCAGAGGGTGGCGTACAAAGCGCGTTGATGGCTCCCACTGAAATTTTAGCCGAACAGCACTATCAAAATTCGAAGCGCCGGCTCGAGCCTCTGGGATTGTCGGTCGCACTGTTGACAAGCCAAATTAAAACGAAGGACCGAGAGGTCTTGTTAGACCGACTCAAGCGCGGTGAAATCCATTTGCTCATCGGCACCCACGCCTTGATTCAAGAGGATGTCGAGTTTAAGACGCTCGGCTTGGTGATCGTCGATGAACAGCATCGGTTTGGCGTTGAACAGCGCAATCGCTTGAAGGGCAAAGGGCTTGCGCCACATTTTCTGGTGATGACCGCCACTCCCATCCCTCGGACTTTAGCGATGACTGTGTACGGAGACCTCGATGTGTCGGTGATCGATGAGCTCCCCAAGGGCCGACAGGCGATCGTCACTCGCAAGACGTTTCAAAGTAAGCAGGCGTTGGTGATGGGTTTTGTGCGTGAGCAGATTGAGAAAGGCCGACAAGCGTACATTGTTTATCCCTTGATTGAAGAGAGCGAGACCATGGACCTCAAAAATGCGCTGGAGGAATTTGAGCGCATTCAAACGGAGTTCTCAAAGTATCGGGTCGGCCTTCTGCATGGGCGAATGAAGAGCACTGAGAAGGACCAGGTGATGACCGAGTTTCGCCAAGGCCGCATTCACATTCTGGTCTCCACAACCGTGATTGAAGTGGGTGTGGATGTCCCGAACGCCAACATCATGGTGATTGAACATGCGGAGCGCTTTGGGCTATCGCAGCTGCATCAGTTGCGCGGCCGGGTGGGTCGAGGCGAGTACAAAAGTTACTGTGTGCTGGTTTTGGGCTACGCCGTGTCAGAGGAGGCCAGTCGTCGCGCCGAGATTATGGAGTCCACCTCCGACGGTTTCAAAATCGCCGAGGCCGATCTGGAGATGCGTGGTCCCGGAGAATTTCTTGGCACCAGACAAAGTGGACTCCCGGGTTTTAAGTTGGCGAACATCATCAGAGACATCACCGTCCTGCAGGAGGCAAGGCAGGCCGCCTTTGAGCTCGTTCGGCTTGATCCAGATTTGAAAAAAATTGAGCATCAAACGCTCAAACAGCGTCTGCAAAAGGCCTTTTTAAACTGGGTCGGATAAAGTCTTTGCCGTTGCATTGCTGTGCGTAAAAATTTCAGCTTCGGTGCCAAAATTTCGCGCTCGCCCCTCTCTCCAATTGATTATATGTGTCAAAAGTGGTATTGCTTTACCTCTTCGCGTGATCCCCTTGCTGAAGTTCTTTTGGAGGTAACTATGGTTTCGTTTAAAGTCGGTGACAACGCTGTTTATCCTGGTCACGGCGTAGGCAAAGTAACTTCGATTGAATCCAAAGAAATCCTCGGCTCTAAGCACACCTTCTACAGCATCAATATCATCGACTCCGGAATGAAGATTATGGTCCCGCAAAACAACGCGGAGTCGGTGGGCTTACGTCCCATAATCTCCCGTGAAGAAGCAAAAAAGGTCATCGAGATCCTCCGTGAAACGAACGTCAAAATTGACAATCAGACATGGAACCGCCGCTACCGTGAGTACATGGAGAAAATCAAGACGGGCTCGGTCTATCAGATCGCAGAAGTCTTGCGTGACCTCTTTTTGCTCAAAGTCGACAAAGAGCTAAGCTTTGGTGAGCGCAAGATGCTCGACAGTGCCCGTGCCCTCTTGCTGCGCGAGCTCTCCCTTGCCACCAGCACCGATGAACTTCGCGCTCAAGATGAAGTTCGCTCGATCTTTAATCTGTAAAAAATCTTCTCGGCCGACTCTATATTCCCAAAACAATTCAGGGTAATCTCTTAGTCTTTAAGAGGTGCCCATGTCAGCAGCAGTTCCAGTCCGAGTCCGTTTTGCGCCTTCTCCCACCGGCTACCTGCACGTCGGCGGAGCCCGCACTGCACTCTACAATTATCTTTTTGCGAAACACCACGGCGGCGAGTTCATTTACCGAATCGAAGACACCGATGAAGCGCGCAGCACTGAAGAGTCCATGCGCATGCAAATCGCCGACCTCAATTGGCTGGGTTTAAAGTGGGATGAAGGTCCTGATCCAGAGACACTCGTGGATCGTGGACCGCATGGACCCTATCGGCAGAGTCGCAGACAAGACATTTACAAAGAGCACGCGGATCGACTGTTAAAATCAGGCAAGGCCTATTACTGTTTTATGACCGATGCTGAAATCGAAGTGCAGCGGCAAGAGGCGACGCGCTTAAACAAGCCGCCGCAGGTGAACTCTCCCTATCGAAATTGGACGCTTGCACAAGCCCAAGAGCGGCTAGCTAAGGGCGACACGGCGGCCATTCGCTTTAAAGTGCAGGAGAAGCGCGATTACCTTTTAAAAGATCTGGTGCGTGGGGATGTGACCTTTCCCTCCGATATGGTCGGTGATTTTGTTTGCCTGCGTTCGACGGGAATGCCGGTATATAATTTTTGTTGTGCCATCGATGACGCTCTGATGCAAATTTCGCACGTGCTGAGAGCCGAGGAGCATCTGAGCAACACCCTTCGACAGATGATGCTGTTTGAGGCGTTTGATTACCCCTTGCCGCAGTTTGGCCATCTGTCGATTATCCTCGGCGCCGATAAACAAAAATTATCTAAGCGACATGGCGCCACGAGCTGCAACGAGTACCGAGTCGCCGGCTATTTGGCTGAAGCCATGAATAACTTTATCGCTCTGCTCGGGTGGAGCTCGCCCAATGCGCAAGAGATTTTGTCGATGCAGGAGCTGATTCAACAGTTTGGTGTGGAACGCTTAAACTCATCGCCGGCCGTATTTGATGAAACCAAATTGCTGTGGGTCAATGCCACTCACTTACGCGCGCTGCCACAGGCGGAGCTTTGGGAGCGAGTGGAGCCGTTTTTGCTCGAAGCCGGCCTGAAGTTGCCCAAGGATCCCGCTTGGCGAGATCGCACGCTGGCGGCCCTTAAGACCAGCATGAGTAAGTTCACGGATGCGGTTGAGCTGTGTCGGCCGCTCAGCGAAACTCCGTTAGATATCTCAGCAGATGCCGCAGAGATTCTAGGCTGGGAGACAACAGAAAAAGTTATCTTGGGCTGGAAGGCCGGATTAGAAAAACTCTCGACCGAGTATTTGACTGAAGCTGAGTTCTTGCAACTGCAAGATCGCATTAAGGATGAGCAAAACGTAAAGGGCAAACAGCTGTTTCAACCGATTCGAGTAGCGGTGATTGGCAAGCCTCAGGGCACTGAACTGAAAATGCTCGTCCCACTGTTGCAAAAGCGCATTTTGCTGGAGCGGGCCGACACGGTCTTGGCTCGTTTAAAGAAATAGAGGAAGCGTATGATTCAGATCTACAACTCGTTGTCGCATAAAAAAGAAGACTTCCAAACACTTTCACCAAATGAGGTGAAGATGTACGTTTGTGGTCCGACGGTTTACGATTTTTTACATGTCGGGAACTTTCGTGGGGCCATCTTTTTCAACATGGTTCGCAATTGGCTGGAGTACCGGGGCTTTAAGGTCACGTTTGTTTACAATTACACCGATGTCGACGACAAGATTATCGCTCGAGCCAAAGTCGACGGAGTGTCAGCCGATGAAGTGGCCAATCGATTTGTGCTAGAGTTTCAAAAAGATTTTGACTCCATTGGACTGCGTCGACACACCCACAATCCGCGGGTCACTGAGTTTATGCATCCAATCGTGCAATTTGTAGAGGGGCTGATTGCGAACGGTCGCGCCTATGTCGTCGATGGAGATGTTTACTTTGATGTGCATGCGTTTCCAGAGTACGGCAAGCTTTCGCATAAAAAGCTCGAGGATTTAGAAGAAGGCGTGCGCATTGAGGTCGACTCGCGTAAAAAACACCCCGCTGATTTTGCTGTTTGGAAGAGTTCCAAAGACGGCGAGCCGGCCTGGCCATCTCCCTGGGGGCCAGGTCGACCGGGTTGGCATATCGAATGCTCCGCCATGGCGCGCGGCCTATTGGGTGATCAAATTGATATTCATGGCGGTGGACTCGATCTTATTTTTCCGCACCATGAAAATGAAGTGGCGCAAAGTGAAGGCCTGACTGGCAAACCCTTTGTGCGCTACTGGATGCACAACAATATGCTGAACTTTGGCGCACACAAAATGTCCAAGTCGCTCGGCAATGTTCGCACCGCGCGCTCATTTGTGGGAGAATACGGCGCTGAAGTCTTTAAGTATCTTATGCTGTCGGCGCACTACCGCAGCCTTATTGATTTCTCACCGCAACAGATCGAGCATGTGATTGCAGCCCTGGCTCGAATCTACTCGGCTCTGGCCTATGCGACGAAGTTGCAAGGACAAGCCGCTGATCCCGCACCAACTCCCGAAATGGAAAAGGCTCTCCTTCAAGCCAAAGCGGGGATCGAGGCCAGCTTAGATGATGATTTTAATTCCTCTGAGGCCATGGGCAAATACTTTGAAGTGGTTCGAAGCTTTAACAACCTCACCCGCACGCCAGGCCCGCTGACTCCTAAGAAAGTCGCCAACGCCAAAGCCTTTTTGCAGTTTTCAAATTGGTTTGGCGATTTGCTGAGTCTGTTTAGAGAGCCGCCGGCCGAATTTCTGCTGAGTCTCGACAACCGTCTGCTGCAACAAAAGGGTTTGAATCGGGCTGAGATCGACAGTCTTGTGAAAGAGAGGAGCGCTGCCCGGTTGAGCAAAGATTTTAAACGCGGGGACGAGCTCCGACAAAAGCTGCAAGAGATGGGCATCGCCGTGCACGACAGTCCGCAGGGGAGCGACTGGGAAGTCAGTAAATAATGAATGTAGAGTCTCGCGTGGCTCGAATACCCAAGGGGAAGTTTGAGCTCGTTTCTGATTTTCAGCCGGCGGGAGATCAACCTAAGGCGATTCAAGAGATGGTTGAAAACTGCCGTCGCGGCATCCAGCACCAAACGTTGCTGGGCGTGACGGGGTCAGGCAAGACGTTCTCAATTGCCAATGTCATTCAGCAGTTGAACTTGCCAAGTCTTATTCTCGCGCCAAATAAAACATTGGCTGCGCAGCTCTACTCTGAGTTCAAGCAGTTGTTCCCAAAAAATGCGGTGGAGTACTTTGTCTCTTACTACGATTACTATCAGCCTGAGGCCTATTTGCCCTCAAGCGACACGTACATTGAGAAAGACTCAGCCGTGAATGAGCAGATCGATCGCATGCGCCACTCTGCCACGCGCTCCCTGTTTGATCGGCGCGATGTGATCATCGTGAGTAGCGTGTCTTGTATCTATGGTCTTGGGAGCCCTGAGGCCTACGAAGGGATGATGCTACAAATTGTGGCCAATAAGGAGATCCGCCGGGATTTATTTTTGCGCGAGCTCGTGCGGATTCAGTACCGACGCAATGACATCGACTTTTCGCGGGGGACGTTTCGTGTTCGTGGCGACGTGATTGAGGTCTATCCCCCCTACGAAGAAGATCGGGCTATCCGGGTGGAGTTTTTTGGCGACTTCATTGATCGATTGTCGTTTGTCGACCCACTTCGTGGTTCAGTGATTGCCGAGCTTGATCAAATCGCGATTTACCCTGGCAGTCACTACGTCAGTACCGATGAGCGCAACCGCATTGCCGTGGAGACCATTCGAGATGAATTGCGTTTGCGCATCAATCAGTTTCAACAGGAGATGAAGCCTGTGGAGCGTGAGCGCATAGAGCAACGCACCCAATACGATTTAGAGATGATTCAAGAGATGGGCAGCTGCCCTGGCATTGAAAACTACTCGCGGCATTTTACCGGCCGCGCTCCGGGCGAGGCTCCACCGACATTGATTGAATACTTCCCAGATGAGTTTTTGACTTTCGTAGATGAGAGTCACGTCACCATCCCGCAAATTGGCGGCATGTACCGCGGCGATAGGGCGCGCAAAATGAATTTGGTGGAGTTCGGCTTTCGCCTGCCATCCGCTTTAGACAACCGACCGCTCAACTTTCAAGAGTTTGAAGCTTGTATGGACAAAGTCGTCTACGTCTCTGCCACTCCCAGCGAATATGAATTGCGAGTCAGCGGTGGAATCGTCATTGAACAAATCATTCGTCCTACGGGATTGATTGATCCAGCCATTGAAGTTCGCCCGGTTAAGCATCAAGTGGATGATCTCTTGCAAGAGATTCAGACTCGGGTTGCGAAAAAAGAGCGCGTCCTGATCACCACACTCACCAAACGCACAGCCGAAGACCTGACCTCCTATTATGACGGCCTTGGGGTAAAGATTAAGTACCTACACAGTGACATCGTCACGCTGGAGCGGAGTGAAATCATTCGGGATCTTCGCTTAGGCATCTTTGATGTCTTGGTAGGGATCAATTTGCTGCGAGAAGGATTGGATATTCCCGAGGTTTCATTGGTTGCGATCACCGATGCAGACAAAGAGGGGTTTCTTCGGTCCGAGCGCTCACTCATCCAGACCATCGGGCGTGCGGCCCGCAATGCCAGTGGGCGAGTGATTCTCTATGCAGATCGCATCACCGAGTCTATGCGTAAAGCTATGCAAGAGACTGATCGCCGGCGCGAAATTCAAGTGGCCTACAACAAAGAGCACGGCATCACTCCCGTCACCATTAGCAAACGTATATCCGACGGACTTAGTGATTTGATGGGCATGGAGGTGGTCGTAAAAGACGCCAAAATGAACAACAAAGTGTTGCGCGAGAACATTGCCACCTACAGCCAGAATCCAAAAAAGCTTTTGGCGCAATTGAGCAAACTTCGAAAGGCCATGAAGAAGGCCTCAGACAATTTGGAGTTCGAAGAGGCTGCTAAAATTCGCGATGAAATCCGTCGTCTGGAAATTTTGGATCTCTCCATTCACAATGGTCAAGTCGATGCCGAATTCTCAAAAACAGTTGTGGGGCTGACGTCGGGGGACGCTTGAGCCGGTCCGTCGATGAACTCAAGGCCCTAGTGGCGGAGTTTCCATTAACATCAGGGGTTTACCTGATGAAGAACGCCTTAGACAAAGTGATTTACGTTGGCAAAGCCAAAAGTCTGCGGGCCCGAGTGCGCAGCTACTTCAACAACCTGGCCGATCACTCAGTGAAAACCCGCTACCTGGTCAGTCATGTGCAAACGATTGAGTATATTCTCACACGCACTGAGGTTGAGGCATTTTTGCTCGAGGCCTCGTTAATTAAAAAATACCGCCCGCGCTACAACATTCGCTTAAAAGATGACAAGTCCTATCCCTACATTCGCTTTTCAGTGGATCAGCGCTTTCCACGATTGTTTCTGGCGAGACGAGTGCAAAGTGATGGGGCCATGTATTACGGTCCCTATGCCTCTGGATTTACCGTGCGTGAAACCATTCGGTTTCTCAATCGGACCTTTAAAATTCGGGACTGCACCGATAGCTTTTTTCGCTCGCGGACCCGGCCGTGCATTTCACACCAAATTGGCCAGTGCAAAGCGCCCTGTGTGGAGCTCGTGGCTGAGAGTGAATACCGAGAGGACGTCTCGTCTGCCATTAATTTTTTAAAGGGCCGAAACGCCAGTATTTTACAAGATCTCACTAAGCGGATGAAGCTCGCAGCCGGTGAAGAAAAATTTGAGCAAGCGGCGAAGCTTCGGGATTCGATCCAAGGCATTGAGAAAATCTGGGAGCGACAAACTGTTGTGACCCAAAACCGTGACTTCGATCAAGACATCATTGCCTTCACCGGCGACCGGCGCGGGACGTTGGTCGAAACCCTGCATGTGCGCAGTGGACGTGTGATAGGGTCGCGCCCACATTTCTTAGCCAAGCTAGATAGTGCGTCGCCAAACGAAGAGGTCAAAGACTGGCTGACTTCATTTATAAATCAGTACTATTTAGAGAATGTGATTCCCGACGAAATCTTGGTGCAGGTGGATCTCGGTTTCGACATTATCAAGCTCTTACAAGCCGTGCTGTTTGAGCGCAGCAAACGCGAGGTCAAGGTGCGGGCAGCGACCGGCAGTGAGGGCAAGAAGCTTTTGGATTTGGCTATGACCAATGCCGTCAGTCACTTTCAAGCGGCAGCGAATAAGGCCGACCAGCAGGTGAAGGGGCTAGAGCTTATTCAACAAAAGTTCAACTTGCCGACTTTGCCTCGGCGAATTGAGTGCTTTGATATTTCGAATTTTCAAGGCGATGAAAATGTCGCCTCGCAAGTGGTGTTTGAAGATGGCCTCCCTTACAAAGATGATTACCGCCGCTACAAAATTAAATCCTTCACAGGAGCCAATGATTTTGCGGCGATGAAAGAGGTGTTGAGTCGGCGCTTCGCCCACACGGAGTATGAAGTCCCCAATCTCGTCGTCGTGGATGGCGGTAAAGGGCAGCTGAATATGGCCTTAGCCGCGCTCGAAGAGATCGGTCAAACCGATATTCCGGTCGTTGGCATCGCCAAAGCGCGGACCCAATCTAATTTTGCCGACCAAGAGGTGGTGGCGACGCAAGAGCGCTTTTTTCTCAAGGGGCGGCAGAATCCAGTGGTGTTTTTAAATAACTCCGACGCGCTACAAATTTTGGTGGGCATCCGCGACGAAGCCCATCGGTTTGCCATCACCTACCATCGAAAGCTCCGCGGTCAACGCACTCTGCAAAGCGTATTAGACGACATCACTGGGCTGGGTGAAAAGCGAAGAACGGCGCTCTTGCGAAAATTTGGTAGCATTGAAGCCATTCGCTTGGCCTCGGTGGAGCAGCTACTCGAGCTGCCCCAGATGAATCGAGTTTTGGCGGAGAGGATTCTCTTGCAACTCAACGAAACTGGCGAAGAGGAGTAATGTTGTTCTAGAACCCTCAGTTGCCGAAGAGCAGCTGACTGGGGCCATACAGAACAGACTCCTGCAGTGTGTAGCTCGCGCTCGGCATTCGGCGTTGAAGTGAAGCCGGAGCTATCTCCGGTCCTTCTTTGCAAAGGCTGTCCGTAAGAGCGCTGATCTGGTCTGCCTCACGGCAAATAGTTCCAGATGCCAAGGAAAGTGGGCCTAAGTTTCGCGCCCATGGAGCCAAACTCGTTCTATTTATGTACTTGTTAAACTCTAAAGGATTGAGCCAGGGGGCAAGTTCTACAAATTTAGCCAATGAGGTGGATCTAGAGAACAGCTTGGCCATAAAATCTAGAGATTGATACAACTTGCTTCGCAAGTCCGGGCGAACTCCCACGCCGTTGTTTTGTAAGACTTCAACTCCAATCATCATAAGATCCAACTGGAGGAGGCTGTAGGTTATGCCCTTTCTTTCAAAGGTACGGTACCGATCCGACGGAAGCACGTGCAGCTCACCTGATTTTGGATGCACGATAGTTTGTAGCCCGTGCTCTAACAGCTCTGTGAATTCAAACCGGCTTGCCTGTAAACTGCCACCGAGTACGGCCCGTACCATCAAGCGTCCCAGGGTGCTGGCCACCAGATGATTGTTTGCGCATCTTTCAATCTTGCTTTTAGCCGCTATTCGGTAAGCGCGACACTGTTGAACAGCCGTCTCTATATTGTACTCGGCCTTAAATCGCGCAAAGGGTACACTATAATTTACCACTGCGAGGTGAGCAAAAAAGTTAAAAGTGGAGTCGGTGAACACGATCATCGAACGCTTTAGAAAGTGACGCAGAATTTGATCGGCATGGGAGCTGGACCCAAGGCGTTGGATTCGCTCGGGAACCATCGATAGACTTAATAACACCGGCACCAATGCCCGCGATAAAACGAGTCCACGGCCAAGATGAACCGGTTCATCAATACTGTTTTGAAAGGTTTGCCCACGCCCAAGCAACCGTGCATAGGCGAGCTTCGTTGTGGCGGCAATTAGCTGTGGGAGTATTTTGCACGAGGCTGTTTTTATAGAAGAATTCCAACTCATCCAGTGACACGCCAATGCGGTATCCAGCACGAACTGAGACAGTCGCATTTCCGCGCTGTTTGTCGTTAGGAAGACACTCAAATAATCCTCGTTGCGAGGTAGGCCAGATTTGGGCACAACAAAAAGTCGGTCAAACAAGCTATTGAGGACAGAGAACATAACGTCTGTCGAAGCGTTTTGATAGCGCAGGAGGAATGTTCGAGTATCGAGCTTTAGGGGTAAGAGCAGTCGATCGGCTCGATTGAAGTAGGCGGCCTTCCAGCCTGTAAGATGCTCAGAGTTTACAAGCTGAGCATTGTGCAGATGCGAGTTGTTCAAAAGCAGGTTGTGGGCAGGCTGCATGGGCAAGAGTCCCGTGGTGTGACCCGGGGTGCTGGCGAAAAATAGAGCAATCAGAAGTTTCATAGTGGCCTTTCAAACTGAGACACTTTAACTGTGGACCTCAGCTCCTCGCAGTTACAACTACAGAATTGCAAATATGAGTCCGCCTCAGTCAGGAGTTGCGAACACCGCACTTGGTAAAGGCTGTGCAGTCGATTGACTTATCGACACTGAGCTTTGCATTCGCTTCGTACTCTCATTTTGAGACAGTTTTGCGTTTTTGAGCGATCAATGCCCGGCCTAACGCTAATCGCGACCTGCAGCTTTGAGTTGCGCTTGATTGAATAGGCTAATCGTCTTAAGCCCGGCCTTTTGCAGATTCTCCTCGCCACCCTGTTGGCGCGAGATCACACAGATGACGTGTTCAACCAGTGCCCCCTCAGACCTAAGATCTTCGGCACTGATCACGACTTGCCCACCGGTCGTGATGACATCTTCAATCACACACAGGCGCAGACCTTTGAGGCTTTCCATGCCCTCGGCAAAGCGACACGTGCCATAGTCCTTTGCTGTCTTACGAACAAACACAACAGGTAAACCCGTTTCTAACGACAGGGCAGTGGCAATTGGAATTCCGCCCATCTCCAGCCCTGCCAACACTTGCGTGTCTTTGGGTACGAGCGGCGCAAGGGCTTGAGCGATGGCGCGTAGAAGTTCAGGTTTGGATTCAAAGCGGTACTTGTCAAAATACTCAGCCGACGTGAGGCCAGATCGCAACTTAAACTGTCCCGTCAAATGGGAGGCTTTATAAATCGCTCGCGCCAAAGCTTCGGTGTCAGGTGAGTTTTGCATGGAATAGCCTCCGTGGATTGATGTCACAATGACACTTGTTTGGTCCAACTAGGTGCTATTTTGGCGGAAATTTGAAGGTTCGGGTAGTAGTAAGAGACGATCAAAGTAGAGATTAGGATGCTTTTGACTCTGGCATATCCAATGCAATTGAGGTCAGTGGGAGCATCCTTATGCCGAGGGTGAACGGTGCATGAAGCAAGAGCCTGTTAAGATGACTGCCGGTCGGGTTTATCTACTCTTGGTGTTGCTCACGCTCTTGATGATCGCGATGAGCAAGGGTTTTATCCACCATCTGATCTAGGGATTCGAATTATAAATCGTAGTTGCGTGGGGTAATGCCAACGCCATCGGCTACGCTGGCAGTTTCGCTAGGTGCGAGTTCAAAACCAAAGAGCAGTTCGGCAAAATCTGCAACGGTCACTACACCCAAAGTGGTGTCTTGCGGACCTTGTACAATCAGCACAGGGCTGTGAGATTTTAAAAATGCATCGGCTAAACCTGAGAGTGGCAGTCCTTCGGGGACAAAACCAACAGGGCGGACGTGCTGTGAGATTTGAGCGTCATCGCCCATCTCATTCATCAGCTCCATGACTTTTTGCTTAGAGATCCAGCCAAGAATTTGATCGAGGTCGCCCTTGTAAACGGGAAAATAAAGATTCTTAGACGATTTTAATCGGCGTACTCGCCGCAACTGAATGTCGACGTCGAGGGCCTTCACAAGGGAGCGCGGGATCATAGCCTCGCGAACTGTTTGGTGAGCCAATTCATCCAACCGGGCATTCAACACCGGATTGGAGCGGACTAGGGGAGGCACCTCAGCGGAGGATTCATCAGATTCTTCATTTAACCAAGCGAACAAGTTCATTCGGTAACATTGTACCACAAAATATTCGGGGCGGAAGGACCCATACAAAAAAGACTTACCTCAGGACTGAATTCTGGATTTTACTTCAATATCTTTGAATACTTGGCTGCCTGTGGCATTTTTTTGTCCCTGGTACTTGCCGCGATAAGGCGTGCTCGCTGCTTGATCCATTCGGCAAAAAACCAGCTGACATATTCGGCGCCCGGCCTCAAGTCGAATAGGCAATGAATTGGCGTTGTAAAGCTCTAGAGTGATCTGACCTTCAAAGCCTGGGTCGACCCATCCGGCGTTTTGAATAAAAAGCCCAATTCGACCAATGGAGCTTCGCCCCTCGACAAAGGCGGTAAGGTCCTGCGGAAGCTTGATGTATTCCATTGTGGTGGCCAATAAAAACGAATGGGGCGGGATCGTGATCTGAGGACCGTTCAGCTGGCGATAGATGATCTCAGAGTTGAGATCTATCGTGTGCATTTGGCGGTCTTCAACCACTAAGAAATTCTCACCCAGGCGGCAATCAATGCTTGCCGGTTGGATGGACTCCTCGTTAATCGGCTCAACCTGAAGTTCGCCGCGCTCGATTAACGATTTGAGAGTCCGATCCGAGAGTATCATCGGGATTACTTCTTAGCGTCGTCGGCGCGCTGTTTTTGATACGCCTTAACCAACTCCTCTTGGATGTTGCGGGGCACAGTCGCGTAACGAGAGAATTCCATAGTGAATTCACCCTTACCCTGCGTACCTGATCGCAACTCAGTCGAGTAGCCAAACATTTCAGACAATGGAACTTCGGCTTCAACTGTAGTGAAGGCATCATTGGTTGTGGTTCCCATGATTACGCCACGCCGCTGGTTGATTTGACCGAGTACGTTCCCTTGAAATTCTTCGGGCGCTGAAACTTCAACTTTCATAATGGGCTCAAGCGCTTTGGGCTGAGCCTTGGCATAGAATTCACGGAAGGCGGCCATTGCACAAATACGGAAGGCCATCTCGCTTGAATCCACGTCATGGTATGCGCCGTCTAGCAGCGTGGCCTTAACGCCAACGATTGGAAAGCCAATCAACAAACCTTTTGCCAACTGCTCTTGAAAGCCTTTGTCCACGGCAGGGATAAATTCACGAGGAATTTTACCGCCGACCACTTTGTTTTCAAATTCATAGGTTTTGTCGGGGCTATCGAGCGGTTCAAATGTACCCATAACTTTAGCGTATTGACCCGAACCACCCGTTTGCTTTTTGTGCGTGTAATCGTAAGGGGTAGCCACTGAGATCGTCTCGCGATAAGCGACTTGAGGTTTACCTGAGACGACTTCGCAATTGAACTCGCGCTTCATTCGCTCAATGTAAATTTCTAAGTGCAACTCGCCCATACCGCTGATGATGGTCTCGTTGGATTCTTCATCTCGCTTCACGCGAAGCGTTGGATCCTCCTTGCGGAACTTTTGCAAAGCCTTAGAAAAATTCGCCGCGCCCTCTTTGTTTTTGGGTTGAACGGCCAAGGAGATCACCGCATCTGGGACGAACATGGATGTCATGGCGACGTTGATTGTGCCATCGGTAAACGTATCACCGGTGGAACAATCAATACCGAACAGCGCCACGATATCGCCGGCACTGGCGTGTTCAATATCCACCATGTCGTCGGCATGCATTCGCACCAACCTTGGGATCTTCACTTTACGGCCATTGGCGGTGTTGGTGATGAAATCACCTTTGCGCATTGTCCCTTGATAGATCCGCATAAAGGTCAACTGACCAAAGCGACCATCGTCAAGTTTGAATGCGAGAGCGACCAAGGGCTTGTCTTGGACAGAGGCGAGCTCCACTTTCTCTTCGTTTTTATCGAGGTCCAAACCTTCGTTGATAATTTCCGCAGGATTGGGGAGGTAATCGGTAACGCCGTCGAGCAGCTTTTGCACGCCCCGGTTTTTGTAAGCGGACCCCATAAACACCGGAGTCAAATCCAGCTTGAGTGTGCCTTTTCGAATGGCGGCTTTCAATTCTGCTTCAGTTGGCTCTTCTTCCATCAAAAACTTTTCAGCCAAGGCATCGTCAAAATCCGCAGCTTTGCCGACTAGTTCGTTGCGGTATTTTTTGGCGTCGGCGGCGAATTCTTCAGGGATGTCTTTTTCAGTTATGACTTCGCCATTCGCGCCGGAAAAATAAAAGGCGCGCATCTTCACTAGATCGATAACTCCCTCAAGCTTGTCTTCGAGCCCAATTGGGATTTGCATGAATGCAGCATTGTGGCGGAGTTTTTCACGCAGGGCCTCAACCACTCGAAAGGGATTGGCACCGGCTCGATCGAGCTTGTTGATAAACGCTAAACGGGGAACTTTGTAGCGACGCATCTGCCGATCCACGGTGATCGACTGCGACTGCACACCCGCCACACCGCAAAGCACGAGAATCGCGCCGTCCAGAACGCGTAAAGCTCGCTCGACTTCGATTGTGAAATCCACGTGTCCGGGGGTGTC
The DNA here is from genome assembly GCA_041739415.1 of Bdellovibrionales bacterium. Lineage (GTDB taxonomy): Bacteria > Bdellovibrionota > Bdellovibrionia > Bdellovibrionales > UBA1609 > JALHOQ01. The sequence continues at coordinate 26,276 of JBGSNU010000014.1, forward strand.
GATGATGTTGATTTCAGTGTCGCCCCAAGAGACGTTGGTCGCAGCGGACTGAATGGTGATCCCACGTTCACGCTCGAGCTCCATGTGATCCATGGTGGCGCCGACTCCATCTTTACCTTTAACTTCGTGAATCTGGTGGATTCGGCCGGTGTAAAAGAGAATGCGCTCGGTAAGAGTTGTTTTGCCCGAGTCGATGTGCGCCGAAATACCGATATTACGGACTTTTTCCAGATTCCACTTTGCTGAAGCCATAGATTGCCTTTCGTGATCGAATTTAAAATTCGCCTTGCATTGTCTTTGAGAGTTATCAGTCTTAGTTAATTGCCCGAATGCATTTGATTTTTCAAGGATTAACACGGACCGTGACTGAAAGAGGTGGGGGAGAGTTCCTAACCTCGCACTAATTTCATACAATTTCGGTGTTTTATGTCATTCATTGAGCAAGTCGAAGCCAAAGCCAAGATCGCTGGCCTTTATCCACTCCGGCCGAGTCAGGTGCGAGCGCTCACGAGTTTGGCTGCCGGAACCAACCTCTTGGTGATTTGGCCCACGGGGTCAGGTAAGTCACTGTGCTACCAATTGCCGTCACAGGTTTGGCCGGGGCTGACCTTGGTCGTGTCGCCGCTGATTGCCCTAATGGAAGATCAAGTCGCCGCAGCAAAAAAGCGAGGATGGAGTGCGACCTGCATCCACTCCGGCCTGGATCGGGAGGAGCGCACCCGGCGGCTAGAGGCCGTGCGGAACGGTCAAATTTCATTGCTCTATGTGACGCCTGAGAGGTTTCGCCAAGAGGAATTTGTGGCGACTGTGGTTGCGGTCGGAGTTCGATTGTTGGCCGTTGATGAGGCTCACTGCATTTCGCAATGGGGCCACGACTTTCGACCCGATTACACGCGTTTAGGCCAGATTCGAAAACTACTGGGTGAACCTCAAGTTCTCGCCTTGACCGCCACCGCCACACGCGTGGTGCAGCAAGATATTTGGGTGCAACTGGGTTTGGGAGACGCTCCTGGTGAAACAGCCTGGGAGGGCGTGGAGCGCCCCAACCTCCATCTTGAGGTGCGCGAGCTCGAGGATGGGACCGATAAGCCTGCGGCGGTGCTGGAGTGGCTAGGGCAAGTTCAAGGCCCCAAAATCATCTACTTTACCTTGATCGGAACTTTAGAAAAACAGGCCGACAGGTTGAGAGCAAAAGGTGTGGCGTTTACGACCTATCATGGCGACATGCAGGATCGGGCACGGGCGAGGTCGCTTAGAGAATTTCTGGACGGTTCAGCTGAGCTGATGTTGGCTACGCCTGCGTTTGGTTTGGGAGTGGACAAGGCCGATGTTCGGGGTGTGTTGCATTTTGAAATTCCAGGATCTTTAGAGGCTTACTTTCAAGAGGTGGGACGAGCAGGTCGAGATGGAGCCCCTGCGCACTGCCGCCTACTTTATGTGCAAGATGATCTTGAGATTCAGATGGGTTTTATCGATTCGTTGACGCCAGAGCCGGCTTACCTACGTGCGGTTCATAAACTGCTCGTCGATTGGCGCGATCGCCTGGCCAGTTTGGAGATGGACGATCTACGTGCTCAATTGAGTTTTAAAAACAAACGCGATTACCGATTGGAGACGGCGCTGAACGCGCTGGAAAGATTAGATGTGCTACGCTGGCCCCATCGGCAGTTGCGAAATTTAGTGTTGCTACGCGAATTGGCAGAGGACGATTTATCAGAAAGCTCGTGGAAGGCTCGCCGGCTTGAACTGCACAAAAAACTGATGGCGTTGGTGGAGTGGATTCGAAGTCCTAAGTGCCGCAAAGTGGTCATCTACCAATATTTTGGTTGGGACAATGCCACGCCCTGTGGTTTTTGTGATCGGTGTGAGTCGCCGTGACGAAGCTTTTTGCAAAACATCTTCTGACGTTTCCAGACCCGCGGTTAGCCATGGATGAGGGCATCGTCGATATGAGTGACGATTTGCGAGTGGAGCGGTTGCTCGAGGCCTACAGCTTCGGAATTTTTCCGTGGCCGCACCAAGAGCTGCCGACACTTTGGTTTTGTCCAAGCGAGCGAGGCGTACTGGATTTTGCTCACTTTCATGTAGCGCGCAGTTTACGAAAAACACTGTTGCAGCAGCCCTTCACCTTCACCTTCAACCGCGCCTTTGACCAGGTGCTAGAGGCTTGCGTGCGGGCCCATCGATCGGGGCAACCCGGAACTTGGATCACTGAGCGACTGGCTCGAGCTTACAAAGGCTTTCATCGCGCTGGTTACGCCCACAGTCTTGAGGTTTGGCAGGGCGAAGCTTTGGTGGGTGGACTCTATGGGGTGTATGTGGCGGGAGTGTTCTCTGGCGAGAGTATGTTTTATCTTGTGCCGAACGCTTCCAAAGCCGCTGTTGTTCACTTGGTTGGGTTTTTAAAGGCTCAAGGTCTGCGGTGGATGGACATTCAAATGGTGACGCCGGTGTTGCAGCAGTTTGGCGGCAGCTATGTGACACGTGATGCGTATTTGCAGCGGGTGGAGTTGGCTAAACTTAACGCGAAGCCTTTGAAATTTTAAAAGCGTTCGCCCCAGGGAGCGCCGCGCTTCGAATCGTAGTTGGCACTTGGTAAACTAAAATAATAGATGAATCCGACGGCGGCTGCAGCCAGGGCAAAGTACAAAATCCATGCGGGAAAATTGTGCAGGGCAAAGGTTTTGTAATACGCCAAGCTTCGATACTGCTGCTCGCGGGCAGCGTTGATGAAGCTGGCTTCAATGCCGCGGCGGAGTGTGCGAGAGTGGCCGGTGGGGAGTTCTTCAAACTTTAGGCCCACTAAAATTTGGCGTTCCACTTGCGCGGCATATTTACGACCGTTCCACTTTGTCGGTTGATGCTCTTGAATGCGCACCACTCGGCCAAACCAAGCGATCTGTTCTCCACTTGGAATTGGAATTTCGACCTTGATGCGATCGCCCAGCATCGGTTCAGAGCCGGGTTTCACTAAAAAAGCCAAGCCAGTTTCAGAAAGATTGAGGAGAATCGTCTCCACGATGCCGCCCACATTCAGGTCCGTGTGCAAACTAAAGCGCATGTTGTTGCGCTCGCCTGGTCGCAGCGAATATCGCGCGGCCCGTGGAATAAATCGTCGTACACTTTCACCCATAGGGAGGGTTTCGGATGATTCTGCCCCTGAGTTAAGTCCAGTTAGCGCGAGCCGAGCGCACCACAGGAGTACTCAATCTGTTGGGTGACATAGACTCCTAGAGTCACTAGAGACAGCAGCACATCTACTCCGCGCATTTGGAGTTTGAGTGTCTCAATTTGAGAGTTGGGGCAGAGATCTTGCTCATTGATCCGACGGGGCGGCAAAAATCCAAAAACGAGATTGTGTTGGGCGATGGTCGCTGTCGAAGCCACGGGTCTTAGCTCCTCCTCGCGCTGCACCTGCATAGCCACGCAGCCGGTAAGTTGAAAGGCGAGTGAAGCGGCAAAGACCCAAATTTTGAAGATAGAAAATATTGGCCTCATGAGTTGCCACACCAAACTTGTACGGTCATAGGTGCGTAAATCCCGAGGGTAATCGCTGTTAAAAAGGAGTCCTCGAGTGAGCGGTAACGCCTAAAGCCAAAGGGTCTTTGATCCATACAGACTTTTTGTAAACTGAATTGTCTGTCACCCTTAAGCCCCAAAAAATAGTAATCAAAGTAGTCTTCATACGAAGGTTTCGCCGTAGGATTCCAACGAGAGTCGAGTTGCACTTGAGTCGACATGCATGCCGCAAGCCCCAAGCTTAAAAGTAGGAGTGAAAGTCGTTGAAAGATCATTGCTGTGTCTTTTCAGTCGGTGGGGCGTCTGTAGTCTTGGCTTTTTTCTTCGCTGGCGGCGATTTGAGGACTTGAGCGATCTTCGTGTCTCGCACACGCTCGGCGATTTGCAGGGGCGTCTCTCCCAAAGAGTTGGTTTGATTCAGTGGCGCGCGATTTGCCAACAGCCACTGCACGTACTCGACATTTCTTTCAATCACCGCCTGATGCAGGGCTGTATTGCCTTCGGAATCTGCGAGGTCTAACCGAACACCGGCCTCGATCAAGCGCTTCACCAAAGCGGGTTGGTGATATTGGATCGCCACACTCAGCATCGAATCCCCATCGCCATCGATGGCTTGAAGCGCAGGTGATTTGTCGAGCAGCAGTTCAAAAATAGCACTATCGCCTCGGGGTATCGCAAAAAAGATTGGCGTCCAACCACTCGAGTCGGCCTCTTCGAGCGATGCATTCGCTTTGAGCAGCGCTTTTACCGTTGCCAGATTGGCATAGCGAGCGGCCATCATTAGGGGCGTGAGGTCAAATGAATCGCGCAGATCCACTTGCACACTGTGTTTTGCGAGGGCCTCGACCGAGCGAGCCGAGCTGCCGAGAGCTGCGTAATGCAAAGCGGTTGCGCCTTGCGTATCTTGCGCGTTGGCCTGAGCTCCCGCTTCAAGTAGTAAGTTCACAATCTCGTGATGGTCCTTGCGGGCTGCAACCATGGCCGCAGTCACACCTTGATCACTTGTCGCATTCACATCAGCTCCATCGGCGATCAGCTTTTTTACACTCTCGACATTTCCAGCGGCTGATCGTCGAACAATACTTGCGGCTCCCACCAGTTCGAGATTGGGCGACTTTGCTGCGGCTGTGGGTTTGGCCTTGGGCAAGCTCGAACAGCCGATGCCGCCACTAAAGCCGAGACAGAGGCCGATGCAGAGCGGAAGACCGATTGCTGTGTGGATGTATTTCATAGTGGTTGCCATTAAAGCACGCGGGCCTTCGAGCGCAAGAGAATTTGAATCGGCGCACCGTTCTTTGACAAAATTCTTAGCGCCTCCATTTAGCCGATTGGCTGTTGCCGATACACGTGAGTCGTATGAGAGTGCGCGAGCTGGTGTCGAGGCAAAGTCCGGATTCACCGAACTGAAACCGGGCGGAACAAGCCACATTTTCGATGTCGGCGCAGTCCCAGTAGCGTGGCCTGGACCACTCAGTGCTGGCGTGTGCGTAGAAATTGGATGTTCCTGGCAAAAATCCCTCCCACATTCCGACGGAAAGCGTTTGACTGCCTTTGACATAAATCGAGCTGCCGGTCGCAATCTCAACTTGATTGAGCGTCTCTTGCACAGACTCGGCATCGTTCATTGGGCGGCAAGCGGTGTTGTCGTAAATAATTTGTATAGGAGTTTTTTGAGCGAGGGGCACAAGTTCTCGCTCGATGAAGTTGACGGTCTCCCATGCGTTGGACCAGTGGCCAACATAGCCTACGATCAACTTGTCGCCGGCCTTTAAATCCGTAACGTAGCGAGCCAAACTGTAACGATGCTCTCGATCGATGGTCTTTTTTGAATCACACTTTTGTTGATTAAGCCAAAGGCTGCAACCGGCTCGGTAAAATCCCTTCTCGCGTTGCACCTGGCCGATGTCGCAAAGGCAGACGGATTTAGCATTGGCCTGACTGATCACAACAGATACTAAAAACATAAGCGCTGACCATGTGAGCATACGTCCTCACTTCTTTTTTTGGGTACATTTTATTACACACAATGTGTTTGCATGCGGAAGTTCTGCAATGGCGAAACCAATTCGGCTGAAAGAAAAATGGCAGGAGGTTTGTGTCTACAAATATTATTTAATAGTAAAAGTTATCGAAGTCGCTTACACCCTCGCGGAAAGTCGGTTGGGTTTGACAGTAGGTGGGTGACTATTCACGGCACATTGTGAGAGTTTCGGACCGTTTTTGGCATACTTCTGAGTTGTGAACTGAAATGGCCATTGAGCTCAAGAGCCGGATAAAGTTGCGGATCGTCGACTGAATTCGCTCAGGTGCTCAAAGGGGACCTGCGCTTGCGGCTCAGTACATAGTTTGCAATCGAGTGTTCCACGATGGGGTATGTCTTCGGGATTGAGCCCTAAAGAATGGAAGAAAAATTTGAAAACCTCGATTCAGTCTCAGGAGTCCAAATGTCAAACCGCCAAGCTCTAGTGTCCACAGCGCTGTTTTCTTTGTTGTTTGTTGTGTCCACAGGCAACGCCAATGTCTGTGCTGGGCGCGAAGAGCTGTTGAGTCGCCTCACTGTTCAGCACGGAGAAAGTCAGAAAGGTATGGGTCTTGACTCCAAAAACGCTCTCGTCGAAATATTCACCTCGGCTGACGAAGGATCTTGGAGTTTAGTGGTCAGCGAGCCTGGCAGTGTCACAAGCTGTATGATCTCGGCCGGCGTGAAGTATTTTAGTGACTCAGGGAAAGTGCCCAGCAAATCTAAGGATGGCAAGTTCCTGCATAGTTTTGGGATATCAAATAACGGGAACCTCCTCCGGATTTACGTCGGAGAAAAGAGCCGTGACTGGAATTTTACTGTCACCACCCCAGATGGCCTCGAATCCCAATTCAAATCCGGTACGGCTTGGGAAAATACGTCGGAGCCACTAGATAAACCTGGCGTAGATCTTTAATCGGAGAGTTCGCGCCCAAATGTCGCGATTGATGAACGTACTTCTCCCACAGATCTACGTCCCGACAGGCCGTAACTTTTCGATACTGACTTTTTCGAATTACGGAGCTAAGGCGCGCTATCAATTAGACGCTCGCGCATTTTTGAACTCAGCCGCAGTCGTGCGTTCACCTGCAGGTCGCTTCGTTCGTTGAAGACTTGGCAGTTCTCGCTCTAAATTTAATCTGATAAAATTCCAATTTATAACACTCTCAAATTGTTTCACATATTCTGCCCGGTCACTTTCATGGTCTAGATAGTATGCGTGTTCCCATACATCACAGACTAACAGTGGAATTTGTCCTTGTGTCATGGGATTATCGGCATTTTCTGAAGCTTCAATCGAAAGAGTGCCATCTGATCGTTTCACCAGCCAAACCCAGCCAGAGCCAAATAATTTTGTAGCAGTTGTAAAGAAATGATCTCTGAATTCTTGCAGCGAGCCGAACTGCTGGTTAATTGCCTCCAACACCATCGATGACGGTTTAGTTTTATTCGGGCTCATGCAATTCCAAAAAAAGGCGTGATTCCAGGCTTGAGCGGCATTATTAAAAATTGCACTGTCATCCTGAAATGTTTCTAAAATAATATTTTCTAAAGTCAAACTGTCCAAACGTGATCCAGAAATCAGCGTGTTGAGTGTTGAAATATATTTTTTGTAATGCTTCTCGTAGTGAACCTGCATAGTTTTTTTCGAAATGTGAGGCTCTAGTGCATCCTTTGGATATGGGAGCTCAATTATTTTTATCGACATTTGTCCTCCTAGAAAAGAAAGCTCCAGCTATTACGCCAATACTTGCGGCAGCAATTGCAATTCGCCAAGGATGTCTCATGGCATATTTGACACTCACTTCCACGTAGTTATCAGCCTGCCTTCTGACATTTGAGGTTCTGCTTTTGCCTTCCTCGACAAACTGGCTTGCCTTAAAGGCTTCATCCATTGTGCCTTTTGCCTCTATGGAGTGTCTTCCATTTAGCTCTTCAGATCTTTGACTCATAAACCCTCCACGGTTAATTGGGGCAACCTACATTAAATTTGTCGATGTATAGAACTTAGCAACTTCACAGAGATTGTTGAGTGCAAGACTGCGACCTTTTGTGCGTTGATCTCAAGCCATATGGCGCCAATTCCGACATACAAACGTCTTATAGATACCCGTCGACGCGACACTAATGCTCTTTTCTATTCCTTAGCTCAAATCTTGCCGTGTTGGACTGTTGCCGGAAATCATGAGCAAACTTTCATTTTTGGAGTGCACTCTCCTTTCGTTGTAGGCGTCTGCACGGCGCTGTTGAGCGCGAGTTGAGTGACGATTTGCGGCCTCGCAAAAGCTGAAAAAGGTTGGTTCTTGCAGATTCAACTTATTTATAAACAAGGCCTTGTTCAGGGGACACCTGGGTGGAAATTGGCTGTAGGGGTTCGGCTGAACGCAGACAACCTACGACTAGGCATCTCATTTGCAAGGTTTAGCCTTTGGAGCGGTTGTAGAACTTGGGGTTTGAACCTCGGCTTAAGCGAGCTGCCAGAAAAATGGCATCAATTTAATGTAGGGAGTTATTATGATTTTTAAGATTGTTTCTTTTGCGGCAGTTTCGTGGTCCTTGGTCTTTTTCACAAGCTCCGTTTATGCCACACATTCAGGGAATGCGACCTTGGTGGGTAAGTTCTCTAATGAACCGAAATTGTCGATACCTGTACAGTTCACGACGAGTGCACGTACTTGCAGGCTCCGCTCTGACGTTGTCAGGCGTCTAAGTGAAAAGTACGCTGAGTCTCAGCTGGGATTGGGTATCGAATCCAACAATGCTCTTATCGAACTCTTTGTCTCCGAGGATAGCGGCACTTGGACTCTCCTTGTCAGTCAGCCGGGTGATACTGAGGTTTGTTTAGTTCGTGGCGGCCATCTCTGGACTAGCGACTCCGTCGATCCGAATGGAAATGGTGAAATTCAAAAAGGTAGGGGATTGACCAACGCTGGGAACAATACCTTAGAAGTCTACGTTTCTATGGCCACCCAAGAGTGGAGAATTACTTTAACGTCGGCCAGTGGCGAAACTGAAGTCGTCGCCAAAGGCACAAACTGGGTTGACACCCTCCGGCCAATCGACAAACCTGGCGTGGATATTTAATCGGAGATTCGCATCCATGCTTATGCTCCTAGGAACTTTTCACTTTGCTAATCCTGGCAAGGATTTAATCAAAAACAACGTCATCGACGTCTTGAGTGAAAGCTCCCAACTCTATTTGCAAGCTCTCGCGCAAAGGCTTGCACGCTTTCAGCCAACGGCGATCGCGCTGGAATATGGGCAGGAAAGAGATCCTGAAATCAATGAGCGCTACCTGCAGTATAGCGCGGGCAAGCACCCGCTCGCGGCCAGTGAGATAGAACAGATTGGCTTTCGCGTGGCTGCGTTGGTGAAATTGAAGCGCGTGCATGGATTCGATGAGACAAATGTTCCCTGGTAAGCGCATAAGCTAATCGATCAGTTAGAGCTGGAGTCCGATCTAAAACGGCTCTTTGAAGAGCGAATTTTACAGGCTCAGGCTGAGGAGGCACTGGCCCATGCACAGTTGTCATTGCAGGACTTATTGCGCCGGTGCAACAGCTCTGAGATGGACGCTCAGAATAAAAGCTTATATGTTCTGACCAATGCGGCCGGTGCAGGTGGAAGTTTTGCCGGAGCGGACGCATCGGCCAGTTGGTGGCATCGAAATTTTCGCATGCTCGCTCGACTGCAAAAACTAGCTCAGACCGAACCCCGGGTGTTGGCAATTGCAGGCCAAGGCCACATGGCCATTCTTAAAGACCTCTTGCGCTTTGATCCAAGCCTCAAGACACAAGAAGTGGATAAGTATTTATAAACTATTTTGTAGCATCAATGGAGAGCTTTCATCATTTGGACTGGATAATCTTCTTCAGAATAGTAAAATGTTCGGCATACTTCTTTTTGCCTGGCTTTGTCATTTTGTAGGTCGTTTTTGGTTTGTTGTTTAAAAACATTTGTTCCATTCCGACGTATTTCTCTGACACCAGAACTTTCATATGTGTGCTCATGTGTCCATCGGAGATGTCCAACGTATTTTTTATAGTCGAGTAATCGCACTCACCCGAATTCAGCAAGAGAGCAGTTATTTTGGTTCGAATGGGCTGATGAATGACAGGATCTAATTCAGGCGGCATGGAGCGCATCTAGCCAGTTAAGCAAAACGCCCACGACCATAGATATAGTCATTGAACTCGCGCCGAACTTTCTCTCGCGCCAAGTAGCCCTTCGTGGCTTCCAACCGGTTAGCCACAAAGTAACCCCGCAAAATCGCCTCTTCTTTAAAACTCATCAGGACCCGAGTAAATGCCAGCCCATCCCAAAACCTGCCAAACTTCTTGCCCCGCTTAGCGCCCGTGATTTTGCGCGCGATCAACGCCGTGATCGACCGGAGAAAATTTTGAAAACTCTCGCGCGACTGAATCTTAATCTTCAAATGCAAGTGATTGCCCACATTGGCCTGGTCAGCAACAAGTACCCCAAACTTTTTTGCCTTTTCTAAAAGTACGGTTCGAATAATCGCTTTGTTCCGACCGGTGAGGAAGCTCAGGTGCCCTTTAGCCTTATTGGACTTGAGCGTCAAATGTAGCCACGCCTTGGTCGAGAGCGGCCGCTCAAGTTTGCGTTTGCCTGAATTGATCATGTGGCCGTGCACGCGGCGCGAGTAGCGCTTGCTCTGAGACTTTGAAAAAAGTGAGATCTGTTGGGTTGGCATCGACGGGCAATATAATACAGGTCGAATAGCATGTAAATAAAATACGTATATCGTGGCATTGAGCATCACTCGGTTTTCAGTTGGCGCTACGGCCAAAATCCAATCGCATCGAAGCGTGATCACAGGCCATTGGTGAAGGACTGCTCGAGCGCGGTGGCTAATGCCCAAGATAGAAATTTCACCGCCCCCACACCCCGCACTCCGCACGCACCCCCGCCACAAACCTGCCAATTGTCGGGTGTGGGTGACGGAAAGTGGCACTGGTGCGTGGCCGGGCTCCATTTGTGACGGCGTTGATCGTGGCACAACACTTGCGTTATGGCTCCTCGATGGCTTTTGGATCTCATGGGGAGATCTTCGGGCGAGTTATTTTTTATCGGGCACCACGGTGACGGCCCCGATGAGTGGGAGATGTTATGGACAGCAACGCAAGCTTCTTTGGGTCAATCGTTAGTTTTTTTGTCGTGGGCGGATTTTGGATGTTTCCAATTTTCTTGGCTCAGGTAGCCTCGTTGGCGATCATCGCTGAACGAGTTGTGCGACTCTACTTTCAACGCAATCCAAACTTACGGCAGCAGGCGAATGTGTTTGAAGCCGATATTAAACGTGGAAATTTAGATCGAGTCTTGTTGCAAGCTCGAAGTTTAGACAACAGCTCCCCTCTACGTCATGTGGTAGAAGCCGGTGTGTCGGCGGCGCAAAACATGGGCGGGCGCGAGGAAGTTCAAGCGAAGATGGACGAAGTTTTGGTGCGAGAGCAATCTAAGTTGGACGTGCGCGTGGAGTTTTTGGCAATGCTTGGTAACGTCGGTACATTGCTTGGCTTGCTCGGTACGATTGTCGGTATGATCCGATCGTTTGCGGCGATTTCTGAAGCCGATCAAATGACAAAAGCCACACTTTTGGCTTCTGGTGTTTCTGAGGCGATGCACGCAACAGCCTACGGTTTGATTATGGCCATCCCAGCGTTGGTGATGTACTCCGTCTTGCAGAATCGCATCAACAAGCTTTCAGAAGATATGGTTCAGTCTGCCATGCGCGTGTTTAACTTGCTGGGCTTTCATTATGATTCCGTACCTGCAAGCCGCAAGGCCTCTGAAAAGTAATTTGCAGCTGAGATGAGCTGAATGGATTCGGTGGCCGAAGGGCAATAAAGGGAGTTAGTTATGCATGGCGGAAGTTCTTCTAAACGCGGTCGAAAAAAAGGCATGAATTTTGAGCTGAATCTGATTCCGTTCATTGATGTGCTCTCGACCTGCATTTGTTTTTTGTTGGTCACCGCAGTCTTCATTAGCTTGGGCTCGTTTCATGTGAGTCAGGCCGTCGGTACTGAAAAGTCGAGTGCTGATAAACCCAAAGGTAGCGTCACGGTGTCTTTAGGTGAAAAGGGCGATGTGCGCTTTGAAGTGAAAGATGTCAAAGGCGTGCGTGGCAATCAATCGCTCGTTACGATCAGTGGTGAAGCTGGAAAAGTGAATTTTAAGCGGACTGAAGATTGGATCAAAAGCTTTGGCGCGCGGTTTGAAGACGTGAAAACCGTGTTGATCATGCCTAATCCTCGGTCGAAATACAACGACCTGATTCAGTTGATGGCGCAATTTAAAGCATCGAAAATGGATCAAATCGGTATCGCACCGTTATAGAGTAACGGGAGATATCAAAGATAAACTGATGAGGTTGATATGTTGAATGCTGCAAGTCCCTTGAGTCAATCGGCACTTGGGTCGACTCTAGAAGAAAAATCGATGTTGCGCACAAAGGGTGGGCGTGGACGAAAGTCTTCAGTTGCCGGTCTGATGTTGACGTCACTGGTGGATGCCTTCTCGATTCTAGTTATCTTTTTAATTTTAAGTCACTCGGCCAACAACGAAGTGGTGAACGTCGGCAATATCGAGCTGCCCCAGGCGACTGAAAGTCAGTTGATTCAGGAGGGTGTTGTGGTTCGCCTCGAGGGCGGGAAGTTTTTGGTCGAGGACAAAGAGATTGCAAAAGGCGCACTGATTGCGCATTTGAAAAGCTTAAATTCGAGCGTTGATGTGGCCAAACGCGAGGGAATCGTGATTGTGGCTGATCAAGAGATGGACTACGAAGACCTGAGCCCGGTGATTTTAGCGGGCTCACAAGCTGGTTTTACGAAGTTCAAGTTCGCCGTTATCCGCAAGGACTAACACCTAAACTCAAGCCCTCAGTTGCGGAGGGCGGGAGTCACTTCGAGATTTTTGACCATGCCGTTTCGTCGCACCTTGATTGAAGTGATCACATTCGCCTTCAAGGCCTGTAAACAATAAACGTAGTCATTTAAATTCTGCACTTTCATTCCACCCAGTTCGACAATTGTATCACCCGCTTTTAAGCCCGCCTTTTCGGCCGGTGAATCTTTGCTGGTCCCTGAGATGGTGACTCCCGTTTTGCCATCTTGGCTGTAGTCGGGGATAGTGCCTAGGTAGAGTCTAAAGCCTCGCCCTGTGCTCTTTTGTGGAACGGCCTCCACCTTCTTGTATGTGAGCGGATTCGATTCAGCCGCTAGTTTAACCGACAGCGTAGCTACGAAGTCTGCAACCTGCACAAGGCCTTGGTAATTGATCAGCGCTGGAGTGTCTGTGGGCATATGGTATTCACTGTGTGAGCCGGTAAAGAAGCTGAGCACTGGAATCCCGCGCATATAAAAGACCATGGCGTCGGTCGGAAGGTATGGATCCTCTTGCGTGCGGAGCGGTAAACCTTTTTGTAAGTTTACACTCTCAATCCAAGTCTTCCATTCGGCCGCTGAGGCGGTCCCTTGAACCATAAATTGCTCGCGCAGTCGACCAATCATGTCCATGTTGAGGTAGGCAGAGATTTTGAGCTTGGGGTTGGCCTTTAGGAATCCGCTCGAGCCCAGCACTCCAAGTTCTTCACCAGACCAAACGGCAAACGCGATATTTTGCCGCAACTTCAGTTCACCGCGTTTTTGTTTTTCTGCAAGCTCCTTGGCGATGCCGAGCAAGCCCGCGACGCCTGAGGCATTGTCATCTGCTCCGAGATGCACTCGGCCGGGTTCACCACGCCACAAAGAGTTGCCCTTTTCACCAAGGCCTAAGTGATCCCCATGTGCGCCGATAACAACAGTGGAGGTCGCGCCGGGGACCCTCAATACACCAACCGCATTGAGCGCCGGACTCGCTGTAAATTTTAACCCGAGCTCGGCCGCAAGCGACGATTGCTTCAACACCAAATTCGCCACTTCACCCTTAGCTAAGCGCGAGGTCCACTCTTTGCGCGAAGTCTTCTCAAGCTTCAACAGTCGGTCGGCAACTGCGGATGACAGTCGAATCACGGGTACGCCCGAAACTTCGTCGCGCCCTTCAAACTGCAAGTCTAAGGTGGAACTAGCGGCCTCTGTGTCGTCAATCAAGATCAGGCCGCGCGCACCCAATTGTCGGGCCATCATCGCCTTGTGTTGCAAGCGCGAGTAAAGGTGCAGGTGAAATCGGCGCTCGTTGCCAATGTCGTTGGGCAATCCCGTAAAGGCCATCACCCATTTGTCTTTCACGTCTAAGCCTTCATAAGAATTGTAGGCCGCCTGCCCCGGACCACTCGGCGCAACTATGCCGTAGCCACCAAAAACGATGGGTGCAGCTGCAAAGGTTCCGGTGGACGAAAAAGAAAGTGGAATCCAATCTTGTCGAAGCTTAAGTGCGGGAGTCTCGAGACCCATTTTTATCTCGAGCTTGGTGTTGTTTTCAATCTCCAGCCCAGACGTGAAAGAGTACGTGTGCAACATCTCCTTTGCGCCATACGGCAGAAGCCCCATCTCGCGAAAGGCAGTAGTGATGCGCCCCATGTATTCGCGCTCCTCCTTTGAACCAGTCATTCGACCTTGCATGGACTCCGAGGCGAGATACTCAACCCAGGCTCGCGCGTCTTGCTCACTTAAGGTGGGTTGCATGGTTTTGCCGCTTGGGGGTGGAGTGGCGCGCGGTGGAAGTCCCAAGGCGGCTCGCGCGAGGGAATCACTCCATTTGGCGCGGTAGATTTGCGCTTCACCTCGTTCGTTCGAATGAGTCCAATAGATCTCTTGCCCATCGGGAGTGAAGACGGGTAGCCCATCAAAGCCATCGCGCTGACTGACTCGCACCGGTTGGCGCTGACCTAAAGTGTCGACGATGTAGAGTTCAAAGTTGGCATAACCCAGCTTGTTGGTTGTAAAAATAATGTAGTCACCGCTGGGATGATAAAACGGCGCCCACGACATGGCCTTGATGTTGGTCAGCTGTCGGTCATCTGTTCCATCCACATTGATCGTGTGCACTTCAGCCTGCAGACCATCGGGAGTGAATCGACGAAAGGTCAAACGTTTGCCGTCTGGTGAAAAGAACGGACCACCGTCATACCCTAACGCGTTGGTGATCTGCCGAACATCAGTGCCATCGGCGCGCATGATAAAAAGATCCATCATCACCGAGGGGTCTTTGGCAAAGAGCTTCTTTTGTTCGTCGGTCATGGGTTTGAGGTAGGCCTGACGATTCGAGGCGAAAGCGATCCATTTGCCATCGGGGGAGTAGGAGGCCTCTGCATCGTAGCCAGGTGCGCGAGTAAGATTTTTTAAATTTTTGCCGTTAAGGTCCACTTGGTAAATGTCAAACTGATCGTCGAAGCTCCAAGAGTATTTGGATTTCTTCTCAGACTTTCGCTCTTTCCACTCCATCTCAACCTTTTGCTTGATTTGTGGATCAGCGTGCGTGCTTGAAAACAGCGCTTGTTTATTGTTGGGATGTAGCCAGGCACAGGTGGTCTTGCCTTGGCCAGGGGAGAGTCGAGTGGTTTTCCCTGAGCGCAGGTTCAATAGATAAATTTGGTAAAACGGATTGTCGCTCTCGCGCTCGCTTTGAAAGATCAGCGATTGACCATCCGCACTGAAGTAGCCTTCACCTGCGCGCAAACCGTCGTGAGTGACTTGTCGAACATCAGTGATGTACGCGGCAGTTGCAGCTGAGCTAGCGCTTTGACCTGCATCTTTTGCGGGAGTGGAGGTGCACGCGATGAGCGTGGTAAAAATGGCGATCAACAGACAACGGCAGTTTCGATGGGTCATAGCTGTTCCTTATGGTTTGAGCTCAAAAGGTTAACCAGATTTTTCCTCTGAGACAAAGATTCTGTTGGAATTTTACTGCCACTCTAAAATGCGGTGAGTTAGAGTGAACCCATGAACAAAGAGATACGCACAGCTTTTACTGAAATGATGCAGATCCGGTTGCCAATCATCGCCGCTCCCATGTTTTTAGTGAGCAATGAGGACATCGTCTGCGAGGCTTCGCTGAGTGGAGCGATCGGGACTTTTCCTGCGTTGAATTACCGACCCATTGAGAAGTATCGCGAGGCGTTGCAAGCGATGCGCAAGCGGTGCGCCAATCCAATTGGGGTGAACATCATCGTCAACCAAAGCAACACTCGGCAAAAAGAGGATTTGAAGCACGCTCTTGATGCCGGCGTTGAACTCTTTATCACCTCGCTCGGTAGCCCCCGCGAGGTGATCCGCTTGGCTCATGCCAACGGTGCCAAAGTGATTTGTGATGTGATCGGCCTAGAGCACGCGGTGAAAGTGCAAGACCTCGGCGCAGATGGAGTCATCGCTGTCACGCACGGGGCGGGTGGACACGCGGGACCGATTTCACCGCTGGTGCTCATCCCGTGGTTAAAGCAGAAGCTGAAGATTCCCGTAATCGCGGCGGGTGGTATTGCGCACGGATCAGGTCTGGCGGCGTGCCTCGCGCTGGGAGCGGATGGAGTTTCTATAGGTACGCGCTTTATCGCCAGCCGTGAGGCGAAAATTGATCCCGCATACAAAAAAGCGGTGGTGGACGCAACAGCTGAAGACATTGTGATGACCTCAAGAATCTCCGGTACGCCAGCTGCGGTAATTCGCACACCGTATGTGGATCGGTTGGGGACCGAGTTGCCTTGGTGGTTGAATCGACTTAAACGCGGCAAGCTCAGTAAGCGTTACGCGGTTCCGCTGATCCACTGGCTGGGGATGCGGACTCTGCAAACTGCGGCGGAATCCCCAACCTGGAAGACCGTGTGGAGCGCTGGCCAGTCGGTTGGAATGATCGATTCCGTTCTCTCCACTCGAGAGATTATCGAGAAGCTCGTGCACGAGTATGAACAGTCGGTGGGGGCCTTGCCCGGTGTCACCGAGCTCGGCAATTAAGTTTTTTGAATCTTGAGTCGTTGTCGAACCGACAGCGTGAGGGCGTAGGTCATCACAACTTCATTCGGTCGGTTGGCCAAATAGGCTTTGCCGGTGAAGGTGCGACTGATGCGATCGCCGATTTGAGCGGCCTCTTCAATAAGAGCCGTGACCTCGGCTCCAGCGTCACACGAAAAATGCACATGCTCGTCGGCGCGTTTCAAAAACTCACATTTAAAATCTTTAAAGATAAAATCGATCCGCTTGCCGCTGGCTCGAATGGCTTGAATTGCCCTCAGTGCAACCGACAGCTCGGCCCCAATGGCGAGAGCCCCAAAGTACATCACTCGCAGGTGATTGCGGGTGCGGGCTCCCAGTCGAACCTCAACCACACTCCGAAGCTCGCTGGATTCAATCACTCTTGGGAGGACAAACGCCAAGAGTGGAATTTTCAACAGCGAATACCCATTGATTAGGGCCGTGAGCTTCAGGTTCTGCAGCCTAATAGGATTGATTAGTCGTGCGAGCATGTAAAGCGAGTGGTTAGGGATTCGTCCGACAGATCGATGCGGCACACGAGATTGTTGACGGTGCTCACAACCGCCTCACCAACGGACGATGTGCCAAAGATTCGCGTCATCTCATTGAAGATCACTCCGGCTTTCGCCAGATAGACCATTCCCGCGCCGACGTTGCAGGTGTATTGAAATACGCCGTACTCACTTTTGCTGGTGTCTTTGACGTTCGACAAATTGCGCACGCACTCCAGGTCAAAGGCGTATTCAACAGCGCCCGTGCCAGTGGATTGCCCAGTGATTCCAGCAGTCTTCAACGCCGTGACGAAGGATCTAGCATCATCACTTGATAGTGTTGCGGCCTGTGCCGTGTGGGTGAGAGTCAAACTCATTGCGACAGTTAACAAAAGGCCTGTTGATTTCATGAAAATCTCCTTAAGGTTCGAGTGTATTGTAAACATTCTGAGTTGAATCGATATTCGACAGTCTGCTGCCGAGCGCGACCTGATAATTCATCAGCCGGCTTGGGACGGTCCCGCCAAATTGGCTGAGAAACTCCCGGTGACTTTCGAGCTCTGTTCGCCAAGCGGCTTTATCTATGTAGCACAGCTCGGCTGTTGCTGTTTGTGGAAACGACTCTAGGCCAGACCAGTCCAAATCGGTGTGGTCGGGGCTAATCCCCAAAGCATGCAACTGACCGTGACCCGCGCCCTTAACTCGCTCAAAAATCCACTTGAGGACGCGCATATTTTCAGAGTAGCCCGGCCAGATAAACTGATTTTGTTCATTCTTTCTAAACCAGTTCACGCCGTAAACTGCGGGGAGCTTGACGCCTGGGCGATCGAATGCCAACCAATGGGCAAAGTAGTCGCCCATATTGTAACCACAAAACGGCAGCATGGCCATTGGGTCGCGCCGAATAACTCCCGTTTTGCCGGTAGCGGCCGCGGTGGTTTCAGAGGCTAGAGTCGCGCCAAAGTACACACCCGCCGTCCAACTCTCAAGCTCTGTGACCAGCGGGACAAGTTGCGCCCGTCGACCGCCAAAAATCAAAGCCGAGAGAGGAACTCCCATGGGGTTATTGAAATTGTCATCTAAGGTGGGACATTGCTCAATCGGCACAGTGAAGCGGGCGTTGGGGTGCGCGGCTAGGCGGCCGCAGTTTGGCGTCCAATCGAGACCTTGCCAATCGGTGAGGTGTGCCGGTGGCTCAGCAGTCATGCCCTCCCACCACACATCGCCATCGTCTGTGCGGGCCACATTGGTAAAGATCACGTTTTCACGAATGGTCGCCATGGCATTGGGGTTGGTTTGCACCGAAGTCCCCGGCGCAACGCCAAAAAAGCCAGACTCAGGATTGATGGCATGCAGTCGGCCCTCTGCCCCCACGTGAATCCACGCGATGTCATCGCCCACGGTGGTGATCTTCCAGCCGGCGAGTTTTTCTGGTGGCATCATCATGGCGAAATTGGTTTTGCCACAAGCGCTCGGGAAGGCTGCACCAACATAAATCTTTTCACCGGCAGGTGACTCCACGCCGAGAATCAACATGTGCTCCGCCATCCAGCCTTCTTGTTTACCCATGTGGGACGCTAGACGAAGCGCTAAACATTTTTTACCTAAGAGAGCATTGCCGCCGTAGCCGCTGCCAAATGACCAGATCTCCCGTGTTTCGGGGTAATGAACGATGTATTTTTCAGAATTACAAGGCCATGCGACGTCGACAGCACCCTCTGCCAAGGGGGCGCCCACACTGTGCACACAGCGAACAAAATCCGGCGAGTCGCCGAGCTTCGCCCAAACTTGATCGCCCATTATAGTCATACGTTTCATGTTTAGGACGACGTAGGGAGAATCCGTCAGCTCAATCCCGATGATTGAAAACTCAGAGTCCAGCGGTCCCATACAAAACGGAATGACATACAGGGGGCGACCACGCATGCAGCCTCGAAACAGTGGACTCAGTTTGTTGCGCATTTCGGTGGGCGGCAGCCAATTGTTGTTTGGACCGGCATCGGCCTGCTCTAGTGTGCAGACATACGTGCGGTCTTCCACTCGCGCCACATCCCGAGGGTCCGACCAGGCTAAGTAGCTGTTGGGGCGTTTGATGGGGTTAAGGGCCTGTAGGGTGCCTTTGGCTTCGAGCAGGCGAATCAGCTCTGCGTCCTCAGCCTCTGAGCCCGTGCAGAATCGAACTTGGGAGGGTTGCAGCAGGTCGACCATCTCATGGATCCAGCGCTTGAGGGCTGGGTTTTGGCTAGGCCAGGACGAAAGGACGCTCATATATACACCTCGTCAATCGGAGTTAGCATGTCCGGTTCAAGCCCATGGTTATATGGTCAAGATTTGGTAAAATCGCCTATAAATGCGATGCGTTATTGAGGCTAATGGCGCGGATCAGTCCAACAGGGATTATTTACAAACGCCCGCCGAGCGCCCCGTTTGGGTCGAAAAACTGGTCTTTCATGACCTATCTATTCAGGCCATCCGTCGATAAACTTTTATTAAGTGTGGCTGTCCGTGTGGGTGCGGGTGGGTACATTCATTTACGTTTTGAAGGAGATGGGTATGGCGATAGCAGTTCAGTGTGGGCTCGTGTGTATTCTACTTGCGTTGGGTCTTAGCTCTGCCCATGGCACTCCTGCCAAAACTAAGGGTGCGACGAAGGCAAAGGCAAATGTCAGTCAAAAATCAAAATACCTGATGCCGAGCCGAATGCCTGAGCTTCTCACGACCCGACAGTTGCTCAGTTTAAAGCCTGCTTCTCGAGCCAAATACCTCCGCGAAGTCGGCAAGGCCTTGGCTCAACTCGAACTTATGCAAACGAAAATGCTCGGAGCCACCCCCCGCAGGTCCGCCATGGCCGACCGCCTACGAGATATTATCGCCCAAATCACCTGGATGGATTCCGCCTACGCTCAGGCCTCTCAAGTGGGGACTGGTATCCCAACTATCGTGGTCGGCGCAGACGGCAAGGCTTCGCTTAAGTGCGAAGGGACATATTTCGGTCAGAAAGTCGTGGTGAATCCACACTTGCGTTCATGTGAGCTATCTGAGGCGCCGAAACGTAGGATTACTGGCTACAAATGCCCAGAAGGCTTCGAGCCGGTAACATACCAATTGAACAAATTGGACAGAGCATTGGAGAGGGATACTGAGCCTTCAACCCCCATAAACAGCTCACATTGTATTGCCTCCTCGAGTTTTGACAAGTTTAGTGAGAGTGTGAAGGATTCGCTTCGAGCCAGGTGGATGGGGGCTGGCCCCACCGTTCGGAGTCGCGTCAATTCTTTCGAGTCCGAAGAAATCGCACAGATAGCTACGTCTCGCGAGGCTCTTAAAGTCATCTTGAATGAGGAGCAGACGACGGCGCTCTTGACAGCTGGTGCGGCATCGGTACCCGACGAGGCGCTTGCCGCAGGCTCTTCTGCTAGCGGTCCCAGGGCTCGCCCAACGAATACTGGCTCGATGCTGCCAGCTGGCGTTTTGCCACAGTTTGTGGACGGCAAATGGAAATGCACAAACAACAACTATGAAGTTCATCCCGTAATCGGCACATGTGTTGCGACGAGAAAGGGTGCATGTCTCCGGGCCGAACTTGGCCGGACGATTTCGACGA
The DNA here is from genome assembly GCA_041739415.1 of Bdellovibrionales bacterium. Classification (GTDB taxonomy): domain Bacteria; phylum Bdellovibrionota; class Bdellovibrionia; order Bdellovibrionales; family UBA1609; genus JALHOQ01. The sequence continues at coordinate 46,832 of JBGSNU010000014.1, forward strand.
TGGGCGAATTGTTTTGCGTCCCTGAATCCAGCTTTCAAGCACTATCCAAGGCTAAACAAGAAGTTATTTGTCCACCCACGGGTCCGTCCGCTCAAAGCCCAGGGGTAAGAGGTGAGCAGTGCGCGTTTGTCTACACTGGCGTTCCTTTAACGAATTTGACCGACATAGGCGCAGTCGATGAGATCTTAGGAGGCTTCTCGGAGGGTCAGCAGGCACAGTTGATTAAAAGCCTTGCCCCTTCTACGTCGACTACCGGTGTGCCTGCAGGGGGAAGTGACTGTGAGTGGAAGGCACTGACGTGTCCTGAAAGTGAGTCTGAAAAAGAAAGTGCGATCCAATCTTTCTATAAATACTACAACGACAATCCGGCAGCAGCGGGTCAGAGCTTTGGTGCTCTTTGTATGTACTCAGGTAATTTCTCAACCTATCCGAAAAATAAACCAGTGCGCAGAGGGTGCCAGGCGGTTACCAAGGTGGGCAATCTTAGTTGCGGCGGCGGTCAAGTGATCTGTAACCCATTAGTTTTCGGTGTGAGGGATGAGGGTGGCGGTCCACTTTGTGTCAAGCGTGACGGTGCAGCAACTGCGAGTTGTGCAACTTTAAAAAATAACGAGGGTGGCAAGGATGTAACTCAGGAACTCCTGGGTTTTGACAACGAGGCTTGGGAATCTTTACGGCGAGACTTTAAGCGCGGTTTAGAGAATTATTGCTACGGTGGAGACGATCTCCCAGGCGTAAATCCAGGGTTCAATCTGATCTTTTGTTCCGAGTGCAACACGATTGGTGAGACCGTCGCACGCGCCCAGAACGACCTTCGCGGTGAAATCAATTTTTGTGTAGGTGAAGCCGCCTCCGGTGGTGGAAATGACGCTGGTGCATCCGGCACAGGCATCCGCTAACGAACTTGGGTGCTGTAGTTTTCGATCCACGTGAGGAGCGGCTCGGTGATGCCAATGAAGATGGTGGCATTCTGTCGCTCTTGGTATGCGCCGGTCGATGTGCTGTAGGTGTTACTCAAAATACCTTGGACAATCCACGCGGAGTTGTGAGCATAGGCGTCTCTGGGATCCTTAGGTCGGAGTAAGCCTGAACCCGAGGGGCCCTTGGCCTGCGGATCCGTGTCGCAATCTGTAGACAACACAAGAGCTCCATTTTCAATCAAGTCATGTCTCACTCGGCACGTTTGCACGGTTGGATTAAAATTGAGTCTGCCCTGGTAGTTGGCGTTGGTGATGGCGGCCAAATGGGTCATTTGCGGCTCGTTGATTCTCGTTTCAGATAAAGCATAGGGTTCAATACGTGAGCTTAGTTTGCCGTAATCGAGTCGCACGAGGGCAATGTCATTTGTCCAGTCTCTCGCAAATACGAATTGTGAATCGGTAGAGTGCGCAACAGTCGGTGAGCCCCGGTAAATTCTGAGGGTATTGATTTTTAATGGAATTTTTTGTCCACTGAATGGGCCTGCGACGGGCTTAAAGTGACATTCTCCCGGTGCGAGTTGTGAGCGTAAGTTGCCGTTCAAATAAAATAGATGGGCGCTGGTCAAAAGCAGATCGTCCACAAGGACCACCTGAGCGGAAGCATTGATACCAGCGAGGCCGCAGAAGATATTCCCCGACGCCGCAAAGGACGCCGAGTTGGCCGCATCTGCAAGTGCCACTCGGTCGTCCCGCCCCATAATTCCAGTCACCCCGACTGTTGGATGCAGCAGTGTGGAGAGGATCGCCCCAAGACAAAACCCCAAAAGTATTTTTTTGCTGTGTACGCTGGATGGTGCGGTTGAACAACCGACCGCGATGCTTGACCCACTCAAGCTCAATTGTTTGTTTTGTCGACTACGAACCCACATGTTTCAAATCCCCTTGATCCATCTTACGTACAGCAGAGGTCATCTCTTCACACTCGCTGGAGTATAGAGGTAATTATAATTTTTGCTGAATGAAAAATTTTGCTGATTTCCATAAGGCAAAAATCGGCACTTCAAACGTTGGACATGTCAGCGAAGTAGACGCTGACGTCGGTAAATCCCTGAGATAGCGCAGAACTTTTTGTCCGTGCGAGTGTAAGTGTCGGGCGCTTTGTGGGGGTGCTAGCTCGGTGGATGTGTGCGGAGTTTGGTCAGTTTGGGTTGTGAAATAATTTGCGTTTGTGGCGAAGGTGACGGTTTTTGTCACGGTGAATGAGCCCGCGGTGGCCGGGAGTTGGGTCAGATCCTGTTTAGTATACAAAGAGATTTGCCCAGTGAGTCGCTTTACCGTGACTCACTAGGGGCCCGTCTGCCTTTCTGCTTTTTGATTAGCTGCAGAGCCTTGAGGGAGCTTGCAGCCGGTGGTGGAGTAATGGCAAATCTTTCCGACAAGGCTGCCTGTGATCTTGGAGCGTTATTTAATAAATTGACCTGCTGACCTTCGAAAAATTACTCGTTTCGCATTCTGGAAGATATTTTCTCGAGAGAGATAAATGTCGATCAGAATAATAACTGCGAGAAAGGCGAGGACTGTCCATTGAGTGGTTTTAAGGCTTATTGCAACAGCAGAAGCAGTGACCGAAAGATCGTTTTTACCAACGAAAGCCTGCTCTATTCCAAAGACCACAGCCATTCGATTAAATAGATAAACTGCACCTAGAAGCCCATACTGCCATGAATTGAACTTCAGTTTCTCACTGACAAAGTTTGAGAAGGCAGCGATAAGCCTCATTGTTCCAAATCCTGCGAAGCCTAGAACCTGATACTCAAAAGGCGTCAGCATACGAGAATAGGGAGTTCCATGTGTAACCTGTGCTCCAAACATTCCGATAAAGATCTTCACATTATCCATTCCGATAATCTTTAACCAAAAATAGTGGCCACATTCATGAAGGAAGAGGCTTGAATACCCCGCGATCAACGCATAAGCAGCAAGGTCGAGGTAGGTGGTAGGTAATTTGAATTGCTCTACAAATATCTTTGATAGAGGTAAACCATGGCGCTGAAGAAAAATCGCGCCTAATAAAATCGAAAATAGAAAGCTCGCTATTAACATTTAAATATTAATAACACCTATACTGCGGCCCGAGAAGAGGTTTAGGCACTTAGATCTAGAGGAAGGAACTACAACTATCACAACCTCGCTAGTATTTTGAATATGTGCCATTCTCAATCGTTTCAGACCCAGTTTTTCTTCGAGTCGAAGAAAGATATTGTCCCATCAGATTGGGGTAGAAATAAACACAAATTCTTTTTGTGGACGATCAGGTGCATCTCGAATTTCACTGACTGCATACCCACATTTGGTTAGTGATCTTTCGATATCTTCACGCCCTCGAAAGCGTATTGTCGAATCAGATTCAATTGTTTCGCCGTGTTCTTCAAAAACATAAGTCCAACGAAAACTCACAAGTTCTGCTGAAACACTAATTAGGTCGCACCATTCCTCGACGTTTCCAATTCCAGGTATATTCACACGTCGGTAAGTCTTTTCTCGATTCCACTCAAGCCAAGCTTTCCTTGCTGGGTCCCTGACTTCAAAAACTAAATGGCCCTTAGGGTTGAGAGCTTTCCGGATAGCAATTAGATTTGACTCCCACTCATGATCTTCGAGAAACACCTGTGCTACATTGCCGGTCATGACCGCTAGGTCCATACCCAGGTCTGTCAGACATGTCGAGTCTCCCAGAATCCAGCGGACCTTATCAGCATGCGGCTTTTGAACGGCCACATCCATTGAAGCTTTGGCTGGTTCTAAGCCAGTCACTTCGAAACCTTGTCTTGAAGCTAGAATTGCGAAACAGCCCGTTCCAGATCCAATATCGAGGATTGATCTCGCCTTAAGTTCTTTAGCGATCGAAATGTAATGATCAAGATCGCCACGATTTCCGTCGAGAGCGTCGAAAATTTTCGCCAAACATGGATTTTCAAATATTGGATCTGGCATGTCTATCTATCTCTTTAAATGTGTGTGCTGTCTAGATTTGACTCTCGATCGAAGATTTTATAAGCCGAAAAGTCTGATGGACTTTCCTTCAAAGAATGACCTCGCCTTAGACCTCGAATTTTACCGATTAAAGTGCCACTGAAACAGTTATTTTGAGGGTTTCGGGCTCTTGTTCTCGGACGTATAAAGATGACCCGCAAGAGGAACCCCTCCTAACACATCCCTAAAAGAAATTGGTTTTGGTTCAGCCCCATTATTGCCTGTGACAAAAAAATGAAGATGCGGAAATATCGTTTGGCCAACCATTCCGCTCAACCCAATTGGTTGTCCTTGCTTAACATGCTCGCCAACTTTCACAAGCGAACCATCCTTTTGTAGATGAGCATATCCGGTTCTATCACCATCCTCGTGCTGAATAGCGATATAGTTGGAAAGTAAACCGACTCCATCATGATCGACCTCAACGTGAATAACAATCCCGTCTCTCGCAGCCAGAACCACAGTTCCAACAGGCATTACAAAATCCCACGCGACGAGATGGACTCCACGATGGCTTGTAAAACTCCGATTGCCTTGAGCTACAAATCGAGTTGCGCCAGCCAGCCAAGGGAGCTTGTATGGTGAAATCTCTTGTGGTGGATATTTCGCGAGGTCCTCTGGACCAGTAAAAAACAAGACGAATACAAGATATGGAAGATACCACAGAACGCAAAAAATTTTGATCACACCCAAATTAGCTCGCCAAAGTCTGGGTCTAAGGAATAGGCCTATCACGATCAAGCAACTGATAAGGATCGTGGCAAAAAATATGGCGGCAAAAACCGGGTACATGAGGCGACTCTACACCAAGATCTGCAGTTGATCAGCTATCAACTATCCCTTTGTAATGACTTGAGATGCCCCGCGGCCCAACAAAACCCGGGGCCCTCTGGGTTAGAAGAAGTTCAGGTTAAATATTGGGTTTTTCCTGTGGGTCCGGGCTCGTTTGTTGTACCTCTGGGTCGTCCGAACATCCGCGTGGTTCACAAGCTGTGAATTGTAACTGATGTCCTCTCCATTTTCGATAAGCGAGCTGATGAACGTAGCCCTCGCGCTGTGGGGGGCGATTCTCTTGTCTTTATTGATTCGCCGCCATGCGAATTTTTCGTGGGCTGAAAAACAAAATCGTTGCCTCCAACTTTACGACCTATCACGCTCATCCATGCTACGTATTCATCGATGTAAAATGCAGTGGTAGGGTGAATTGGAATCTGGTTTATCTTTTGACCTTTACCTAGGTAACTTAGAAAGCGGATTCCCTCTTGCGTTTCCTCCAAAACAATTCGGCTGGGTCGCGCACAAAATTCGGCCGGGTTCTTTTCTATGATCTCTCGCTGAAGCAGAAATTGAAAAAAGCTCGAAACTGCCGAGAGCTTCCTGTTGATAGTATTGGGGGCGTACCCTTTCTTTCGAGTCGATACGTGGTCATCCAGCCGTGAACTCAAAGAATGCTTTCAGGTCGCGCTGATAAGCCAGCTCAGTAAGGGGACTTCTACCCTTTAAAAACTCATAGACTAAGTCCTCGACAGTGTCTCCTCCTGACTATAGGGCTATATCGTTACACTTAGTATGCGTAGCTTCATTTCCCATAATGACCCCTCCTAGATCAGTGACTGAATTGCCACATCGCCTATTGTAGCTCAAAATTAATGTATTGACATTGGTAATACATTGAAGTACCATGACTCTTGATCTTCGACTGGGACGACACCAAGGCAGAATCCAATAAGAAAAAGCATGGAGTTAGCTTCGCAGAAGCCGCAACGGCTTTTTCAGATCCTAACGCCATTGAAGTTCTTGATGAAGACAGTTCAGATAAAGAAGATCGGTGGATCTTAGTAGGCCTTTCGTCAAAGACCAGAGTACTGCTCGTCATTTTTGTCGAAAGAAATGAATCCTCAGTTCGCATCATTTCTGCTCGAAAAGCAGTTAAAGATGAGACTGACCAATACTTTGCGAGGGTGAACAAATGAAGAGTAAATACGATCTTTCAAAAGCAAAACCGGCTAAACACCGGCAAGGTCTTAAGGTTCAAAAAAGCTTTCGACTCGACCCAGAAGTCTTGCTGTGGTTGGAAGAGCAGGGCGAGAAAAATGGCATGGGATATCAGACATTCCTTAACTGGTATTTAAACAGGCAAATGGCGGAAGGGAAAACCGTCGACGAACGACTTGCCAGGATTGAAGCCGAGATCTTCAAGAAGAAAAGGGCCTGATTTAATCGAAATTCAATGGCAAATATCCCAATTGTCGCCGACTAGCTATTGGGCCATGTTCTTCGACAGAAAGGCCAGATGCATACTTACTATCTTAGGGTCGCTGCGAATACTAAAAACCCGGCAAGCTCGCTAACTTCTTACTAATCGATAATGGGCTCGGGCCAATCATTAAGATGGGGCTAATCTGTAAGTCCCTTCGCTCAATCGGTACTGAATATAAGGCCGTGGATTTCAGATCTGCAACTGATTCAACTATAACCTCAGCACTACCCAGTTTATTCAAATTCCCATCCTCGGATGTGTTGAGGTAAAAGTTCATTTGTTTTGATCCATTAAATTCAAATTCGCTAATCTGAACTTTCGAAGTGAATTGGACATCTTCAACTTTATAATTATAAATAGCCTCGCCAAAATAATTGTTGGGATTCTCATTTTGTTCGACTAGTTCAACCTGAATATTTTCAATTTTGCTATATCCTTGGCATTTCGATTTAATGCAAACTGTATGAATAATGCCGATCGCAAATAGTTCCGTCTTTTTACTATTTGCAGAAGCAGTTGGCACACATATAAACAAGAAAAAATTAAAAAAAACGAAAATCCTCATGCTTCCCCCAATTTTTCAAACGAGTTAATATCATAGGTTCGAGATGGCTAAAGATCAATACACCTGCTCATTAAAATCTTATCTGTGAACATCCATATGCATTTCAGTCCGCCACAAAATGAGAAAGAACCACAACGAGACCAGACCTCGTCCGTCACGGGAATATGTGCCATTCGACAGCACTTTTTGGCCTTGACAATACGTAGATACAGTATATACTGTATCTCAATGACTGTCATCTTGTGTAGCCGCCACTTAAAATACAAGTAACGAACGCGATCACCGCCCTCCTCACATGCATGTGGAAGGACAAGGTGCGAGCTTAAGGATCAATTTGCTGACACTTGAGGTTATGGACAAAGAAACTGATTCTTCGCCTGCTACACTTCGGCGGATCTGTGACTACGTTGAACAGAATTAAAGATTATTTCTCGATGAATGGGAGGCAAGACATGGCCAAGGTTAAAACAGGAAAGGTAGATATCCCGGCTGAAGCCTTTGAAGATGAAAATGTGACGGCTCACATCTCTATTCGCTTACCGATGACACTTTTAAAAGATTTAAGGCGCGCAGCCTTAACTGAACAGTATGCTGGGAAATACCAAGTCTTGATTCGGGATGTCCTCAGTGATTGGGTAGCCCATCAAAAGCCGAAGCGTAAGCATGGCTAGATCAAGCAACCTCTGCTTGCCTAGCTTCGAAAGAACGCAATCAAAATTGGACCTCGTCCATCGTTTGAAGATGCCACTCATCTGATTTCGTGCAGGGAATAGCTATAACAGCCCCTTGACACTCGACCGTCAATATACTATCGTAAATAGTACGTGAAGACTCGCATCTTGGTTGAGGAAATGGTCGTATTTGCAGGGGGACGGTTTCAGGCCCAAGTGAAGGTTATTGAGGTTCCGAAGAGTGCGAAGTTTCCAGACGGCATCAAGGTTCGGTGCGTATTGCTAGATGTGGAGCTGAGCTTGCCTCGGCTATTACTCGATAACCATGAACCCTTTGGTTATCATCTGCACACGAAGCTGCCGGATGACAAAAATTTTCGGGAGTCTGTCGAGGTGTCGGGCTACGAGGATGCAATCCGCCTCTTTATCAGGGAGGCAAAAAAGGTGGTTGAAGATGAGCAATAAGACTATGACGGTGACATTTAAAGGACTGGTCGATCTGGAAAAAGATCTCTTGGGTGTGCTCAAGAAAAAGACTCCCAAGGTGCAAACCAAAGATGTTGTTTACTTCGACAGCATTGCGTCGTTTAGAAGTTTTATGACTCTCCAAAAAATTGAGATCCTAACTCTCATCGCGACAGCGGAGCCGAAGTCTATTTACGAATTGACTCAGATGCTCGATCGCGGACTTGCGCCAGTTCAAAAGGACTGCCAAATGCTAGAGAGTGCGGGCTTCATTAAATTTGCGAAGGAGAAGGGCGGCAGGGGTTCGCTTAAGCCCAAATTGGTATTCGATTATAACCGCATTGTCGTTCAGCTTCCGGAGCACCCCTATGAGCTGCAATTTAGCTCGGCATCGTGACTTGGCAGCGGGCGCCCTTCAGGGATATTGCAACACGAATGGTGTAACGCCTGTTAGGTTTCATTATTCGGGCGAGGTTTGTCTCCACCAACAGTATTGCAAATGAACATTCATCGTGGGCGAGTTTGTTAACTGCTGGGTCAGGACTTCGTGCATAAGTTAGATCCGCTAATGAAGGTTTACTGGGCGTAATGCGGCGCAGAACCGATATCGAGAGCCGTCGCTCAGAGTCCCTCCATGGGTAGGGATCTGATCGCACACGTCGTCGACATTGGTGACTTTAATTGTGAACAGGATACGTGCGCCTGAACTCGGAGCTCCGACTTTAGTCGGGGCAATGAGTTGGTGTGATTCTGAAACGTGCAGTAAATTGAGCATGACGTTCTTCCAATTGGAGAATGAGACAATCGCTGTCCCGAGACTCTGGGTGAACGGGTCACCCAGAGGGATTTGCGCCTGAACTAAATTAAGGTGCGGGCCAATAGTCTTTGCATGTGAGTTTAATTGTGGAGGGCGTAGGGAGAGCGTTGTTTTCAGCGATCGTGCCCGTGCGCGGGTCGGTATGAACTGTGAGGGCGAGTGCGCCATTTTGACTGTTGAAATCCATGACAAAGGCTTTTTTGCCGTTTTTCGAAATCTCAAGATAGCCATCGTCACCGACTTCAGAAACTGAACGGTCTCTTGAATCATAGATTGCAGACGCGCCGTCAATGACGAGTGTGTAAATGACGATGTTGCTTGTGTAATCGTTGAGGCTAGTCAAAACGGTTCGCTGGGACGAAGACGTGCAGGTCCGTGAATTGTAGCCCGCATCGCCGGCCACTGAATTTTGTGAAATTAAGAGGCCGAGCATAGCAGAAATGAGTAGCTTCATGATTTTCTCCTTTGAAATTGGGACTTCTGCAACCACATCGGTTGCAGTTGATTGTTGAGATGCGAGCGGAGTCTATCTCAGGCGGGACTGGAACTAAACGGTGGTTCGTGCTGTATGTAGAACTTACCTGTTTAGGTCAATTTTTTGGCACCGATTTAGAATCCAGGTAGCTTCGGTCGTCAATAGCCGATAGCCAGCGGAGATGGATTAAGTTTGTCTTTTTGAGTCGCATATCCTGGGTCGCCCTTCGCACAAACTCGAGCTCCAGCGCTCGCATGGCCTCGATCAGATCGGTTAGGGTGCGGGGAGTGACTCTGAAGTAACGAATTAGAAACAGTTGCTGGGGCGAGGCCCCACTGCTGACTACGTCAGACAATAGGTTTGCTGACCATTGGCGGTAGAGTTGGTCGATTAGAGGGCCCTTGCCTACCCAGCGGATCTGACGAATAGGAGGCAAGCGTAGGCGCCCTTGTGGGAGCAGTCGAATGAAGGAGTGACGATCGAGTTTTCGCAGCAACGAAAAGGCCTCGGGCTTAGTCAGTGTGAATCGTTTGATTGCATCTTCAAGGCTTTGCCGTTCGTACACGAGTGCCCAAAACAATTGAAAGGCTTTTGGGTTGTCTAACAAAAAAGCCTGCTGCTTTTGCGTGTAGTTTACATCTTGTACATTTTCCGCAGTGCCGGCCAGAATTTCGTGAATTGAGGTCCCAAGAATTTGGCAGATTTGAACCAAGCGCTGAAAAGATCCATCCTTTGCGCCGAATATTTTCTTGAGTCCCGACTCGGAGATTCCAAGTTCCTGAGCCAGTTCTTTGTAGGTGATCCTTTGTTCTTTCAGTGTGACCTTGAGGGCCTGTAAAATCAGTTGATACTCTGTCAGTTCCGTTTTCATAAACCCGCCTGGTAGAATAGTACCTGAATTAGGCACTTTTGTCATATTTAGTGCAATCAGAATACCTTAAATGTATAGGTGCGCCATTGGTCAGTAGAAACCTAGGAGTAAAAATGAGCTTTGGCGTATGGCAGAAAATTTTGTTGGTATTGGTTCTGAGCGGGTCTGTGGCTGCGGCAGATGATGGAGAAGTCGTTGCAGCCGGGGAAGCCGAAGCGATTGCTCGGGTGACGGCGCTGATTGCGCAAACAGTGCAGCAGCAGTATTCCGAGTCTGGTCGAGCCGTGCGGGATGCGCATCGAAAACATCACGGCTGTGTAAAGGCTGCTTTTGAAGTCTTACCAGTCCCGGGTGGAGCACTTAATCAAGGTTTGTTTAGTCACCCGGCACGGTACTCGAGCTGGGTGCGATTCTCCAATGGCTCGGGACAAGTTCAAGACGATCGAGATGGCGACGGACGAGGCTTTGCCTTAAAGGTTTTGGGCGTTGAGGGCAAACGGCTGCTTACCGAATTTGATGATGAGTCGACTTCGCAAGATTTTTTGCTGATCAATCATCCTGTGTTTTTTGTCAGAAACGCTATTGATTATGTGGGATTTCAAGAGGCTGTCATGCAGGGCAAGATGTTGCTTTGGCTGATGTCCCCTTCGCGGTTATTGCACGAGAGTCGAATTGCGTTTTCGATTCAGCGCAAGAAAATGCAAAATCCGCTGGAGTCCAGATATTGGAGTATGACCGCTTCAAAGTTGGGTTCAAAACAAATGAAGTTTTCGGTGCAGCCTTGCGTGGGATCGGCAATACAAGCGCCAATTGACGGTGAAAATAGACTTAGAGAAAATCTTGAATTTCACTTAGCCAGCGCGCCGGCTTGTTTTGATTTTAGGGTGCAGCTACGAACCGATGATTCCATGTCCGTCGAAGATCCGACGCTGGAGTGGTCGGAGGAAGTCTCTCCTTTTGAAACAGTCGCACGCATTCACATTGACCCTCAGACTCCCGTGCAAGGCGAGGCCTGTGAGACCATGTCGTTCAACCCCTGGAATGGACTTGCCGATCACCGACCGCTCGGTAGCATTTCTAGAGTGCGGAAAGAAGTTTACGCCACGATTTCAAGGCTCCGACACTCGCTCAACGGCCAGCCCCGCGAGGAACCTCGGCCCTAAGTGAGGGCCAAACTTACCGTAGAGTTCCTGATTGGGCAGAAACTAGAGGCGGGCACGAGTTGTGCCGGCCTCTGTAAAATGTGTATATTACTGAATTTTACCTGTGACGGGAAAGTTCACGCCAACCGCAGTCGCTTTAGTGCCGCAAACCACTTCAGCGCCGACAACGGGGATCATGAAAGCCACTTTGTGGGGTTTGCCGTAGTAAAGATACGACGTGCTACGGAAGGACTCATCAAGCAGCGCTTTTCCAGCTAAACATTTGCTGTAGGCAGCGCCGTCGCCTTGTGGATAAAATGCAACGGACTGGAGTAAAACAGCTGTGCGGTTGGCGTTGTTAGCCAGCAAAATGGCGTTGTATCGGCAAACAGCGCCGTTCTCAGAGAAGGTCGCCTTTAGCAAAACATTGTCGAGTGTGATGTCGGTAGTTGCCGTTTCAAATTTGACGTCAAATTGGTCAAGAGCTGCAGGGCGAGCTACGGCTGTTCCATCTTCACTGCAAATGTATTTGTCAAAGGTCGAAAGCCAACGTTCACCAGGGAGTTGGAGATCGTTGAGTTGAGCCGAAGCGGATACCGAAAGAATAGATGCGAGAGTCAGAAGAGTCGTGCGAGCTGAAAAGAACATGGGGGCCTCCAACAGGTAGAGAGAGTTGAACCAAAAGATTTATCGCCGACGGGGGTGGGGGTCAACGAATCGACCATTTTTTGGACTTGAGCTGTCTGTTCCCTTACCGTTCATTGTCGATTCGTTTGCAATAGCTGCCGTAAACCGGTTGCACCTAACCTAACCTAGCTTAGTCGTACTCTACGAAATTCTTGTGAGTCGCCGTGGTTCGATAGATGGGTTTGTCGACGAGGTCATTGACGATTACGGCCGATCTCCAAGCCATCAAGCTTGTTTGCGGATCGACGATGCCATGTGCGTGTCGGCTCATGTTTTGCGCATAGATGCGATTTTCAGCAGGGCCATCCCAATGGATTGCGTAGGACTTCGAAAATTGAAAACGTCCGCGTTCATCTAAGGGGATGCGTTGAAAAAGTGGCTCGAGGGCCGGCGGAATGTAATTTTCAAAGCCCGTACAAAGGATGACAATCTCAGCAGAGAGCTCCTCTTGCCGCTGCAGCTGTGTGTTGACGACTGTGGCCCGGTATTGGTCGCCAACCTTTTGAAGATTTGACATTTGACGACAAGCTAAAATGCGAATGTCTCTGGTGTCGCGCTCTACATATTTTGTTTGATATAGGTCAACATAAAGATCGTGCAGGTACTTCGGCGTGTTGCCGTCGCTCGCGAGTTTTTGCGATTGCACGGTCTTCGACTTCGTCTCTGGGCTGAGGTTCCAAAATGATTCAACATACCGGGGTGTGAAGAAGTCGTTGGTGAAGGCGGATTCGTCAAGCGGCTCCAGCCCCTTCCTGCGGGTGATGAGACAAAGAGAATGAACGTGACCCCACTTGGCTTTAAGGGCGTTGCGAAACACCTCTAGCCCGGTTTGACCGCCACCCACAATCAATACAGATTTGCCGCTTAGGTTGGCCTCTCGAAGCTCGGGAGATTTCGCATGGAACACTTTGGGCCCGAGTAAGGGTTGGGCAAATTCAGGAACCCAAGGGCGCATGCCCGTCGCCACACAGATATTTCGAGCCTGGTAAGTTTCTGAGTCGGTCTGAATTGAAAAGTGCGCACCGGTGAAAGATACGGCTCGAGCTGTGGTGTTGAAGCGAAGTTTTTCGCTGAGCTGTTGGCTGACCCAGGTGCAGTAAAGCTCAAACTCCCGCCGAGAGATGACAGTGCGCTGGGTATTCAAAAAAGGGTAAAATTGATCGTGTTGAACCAGGTAATTTAGGAACGAGTAGGGGCTGGTGGGATCTATGGGCGTGACCAGATCCTTAAAATAACTGGTCTGCATTGTCGAATCGGGAAACATAAGTTCTGGATGCCAATCAAAGGCGGCTTTTCGTTCGAAGAACAGGCTCGTAAACTGTGGGAGTTTATCCAGTAGGGCCGCCAAACTTAGGTTGAAAGGGCCTAGGCCGATTCCTAAAAGGTCGATTGAATCACGCATGGGCGGATTCTCCTTTGCTCAGTGAGGCAACGATCGGGTTGGGCAGATTGTCACCGAGTGCGGGCAAGGGTCGCTCGGTAGAATCCGCATAGCCAATTTTAAAGCGCACTTTGTTGAGTAAGACTCGTTCAATGTGGGGTCTTAGCAGGTCTACGTTCGAATTGGGTGACGGCCATTGGTTTAAGTACTGGTGCACGCAGCTTTGCAAAAGCGAGTAGAACTGGGCTTCAGGAAAATTCTCAGATTCTTGCAAAGTGGCCGAGGCAAAGCGCAGCACAGTCGAGAAGTGTCCGGTCACCAAATCGTGAATCAGGTGCTCGGGGGGCAGACTGTCGAGTCCCGCAAACGGGTCAGTGATACATGCGGTTTGTCGATGGGTTGCCAGATGAGCGTCGGTGGATTTTCGCAAGTCTCCTTGAAAATCTTTAAGAAAAAGCCCAGCGGGTAGATGGTCACGCAGCCGCACTACCACGTTTTGTCCATGGGCGACGAGCCCCAGACCGTAGCGACATTGCAAATGATAAAGGGGGATCACCACATGGTCAAAGTAACGGCGAAGCCAGGTCTCAATCGAGCAGTTGGCCGCACGACAGTGGGCGCTGAGAAGAGATTGTCCTTGGGTGTCTTGGTAGGCGAGGCTGGCCGCAAGCGTGTAGGTCTCTCGCTGTTCGAGCTTAGACTGTGCACTTTCGCGCCAGATCACGCCAAGACTTTCGTGATACCGATAGGCTGCTGCCGGGACGTTGCTAAACTCCGGGTGCAAGACGCTGATCCCCGCAAGGTCTTTGAGAACGGTGGCCTGCTGCTGCTGGAGAAGTGGATCCTGCGCGCAAATTTGAGCCAGGCCGTCTGTAACCTGTGGAATCATCGCGATGTATTTAGGAGGTATCCCCCGAATAGCGGAGGTGTTCAGCACCGACAGCGAGAGTTTTACATCGCAATTTTGTGGACGGGTCCGATTGCTCAGAGTGCGCACAGAAATCTGCGGTCGATACAGATCGCCCAATCGCCCGAGCGAGACAATTTTTTGCTGAGCGATTTCTCCGGCAAATTGCAATTGCAGTATGCGCTCCCATTGCCAAGGGTGCACCGGCAGAAGCAGAAACTTCTCTGGCGTTTGCACTTGCGCGGAGAGGCGGACTTTCGCGAGCTGGAAATCTTCAAGGCTCATGCACTGGAGCAGGAGGTCGGTGAGATCAAGCGTCGATGGTTTGCCCACTCGACAGAGATCTTGCTGCACGGCAATCCATTCCAACTGAAACTCGTTCGAACACTCGGGTGCGTACTTTTGCCAGTCCGCTAAGGACCAGCCTAAACGACCCTTATTGAGTATAAATTTGGGGTGCCCGGGCAAGAGGTTCTGCACCGCTAAGCCGTCCCAGTTGACAAGGGCTTCGACTGAGTGCTGATTCTGCAGTTGCAGGAGGTGGGCGTCTGCCACCAACGTCGACTGCATCTCCTCCAGAAAGCCTCCCAAGACCAGATCATTTAGACCGAGCTCAGTTTGAGCGTCGCGAAAGAAGGTGCCTGCAGAAATGCCTCCCGCACTCGGCAACCTATCAATGGAGCTGGGCTCGACTCGAAGCTGCTCCCAGGTGGTGCGCCAGGCCCGGAATCGATAGCTGCACCCACTGGAAAGCGCCAGCGTGTAGCCGCGCACCTGTGCATCCTGGCCACCAGTGTCAGGTGTTGGCTGCAGCAGCTGCTCAAAGGTGAGTTCACCTATCGCCTTCGCCACGAGGTTGAGATTGGCCGCGTGCCAGCGGGCTGACTGAGTCATAAGATGGCCTTAGCAAAAAAACCATGGCGCTCACACTCCAGTAGGGCCGCTCGCTTGTGCGGAAAATCGAACTCTTTGACAAAACTCCAGCCTGGAACCACCGACACATATTTAATCACTCGCTGATTGTCGGCGCGGGGCTCTGCCACAATTCTCGACGTTCGCGGCTCATCCAAAAACAAGTGGTGACAAATGGCGTGGAGAGCCACAGCCGTGCGTTCTTTGCCTAAAAATCGCTCCTCACCAATTAGGAAATGAAAGCCTCGATCATAGGGGTCAGAGTCGTAGTAGGGACCGAGCCGATCTTCAGTGGCCCAATACACTTCAAAATATCCAACAGACTCTTCGTTCAGCTCCAGGATGAGGGGGATTTGATGGGAGTCGTTTAGTCCGCGCTCGAGATACTTCTGCAAACTGCCTTTGGATTGGTTGAGTTCCCAAAGATCAGCCACGCGGGGTTGATTGTGCCATTGATGAAAGGTGTCTAGATCTCGCTCGATTTCGATGGTGCGAAAACTCAAGTGCGTCTTGAGCTCCGGGATATAGCGACGGTATTGGATGCCCGGAGTGAGACGTGGGCGTATGGGGTGTGACCGCCCGTCGGTATGAGTCCAGCTCTCTTGCGGCAGCGGCGATGACACTTTGGCTTTCTGCCAAATAAGGGATGTTTGATAAAATTCAGCTCGTGTCACTGGCCGGTGCGGCGCAATTTGAATAGAGTGAACTTGTGGGTTCTCACCAAACAAATGATCCATCGCCAAGCCAAAAAGAAAATCTTGGGGTACGGTTGGACTTAAACTCAAAAGTTTAAGTTGAAGCTCTTCTGCGTGCCGAAGAGTGGTTGCGCTTAGGAGTTCAAGTGCGTCTTGCTGGATGTGTAAAGAGCCGTGGGTCGAGTGAACTGCAAAAAATCGGCGTGAGTGCAAAGGCTGATCGAGTGGGTAGTGCTGGACAGTCTTGTTGGAGATTAACATAGCGCCTCAGGCAAAATTAAATTTTCAATTTTAGTATAGATCGCAAGGGGATCGTCTGTCGTGTTTTCATTGAGATTGCGTAAGCTGCAGAAAAAGTTACCCTTGTAGCGAAGGGCACTGTCGTTCAGCAAATAGTCCAGACAGGACGGGTCAGTCACGCCACTGCAACGGACGTCCAGCAAAAACTCTCGCAGTTGAGCCAGCAAGTGCGCCTCTTTTACACCCTGTGATTGAGCCAAAGTGGCAATCACATTGAAGGTGGAATTGAGAACGAGATAATAGGCGAACAGGGAGTTGCCCATCGTGGGATCCAGAACATTGCCATTGTCTCGTTGGATGGATTTAACGAATGGCGAGAACAAGCGATAGCCCAACTCAGAGTAACCTGTCCCCTGACAGTCGCGAAAATAGGCCTTAACGGGCAGGCCTTCACGCAAGGATAAAATCAAATTTTGCTGATGGGCTCCAAGTAGAACGCCCAAGTTGGCTTGTGCCAAGAGTAACGGGCGAACCGCCACGTTTAGAAAGGCACGGAGCCAAGTCTGTGCTCGGACCGTCGGGTCCATACCCACGGGCATTTGTGCGAGGGCCTGTTGCAAGAGCGATGGGCCTCCATAAGGAGCGTCTTGCAGCAACGTGGCCAGCACCAAGTGATGGGCCACGTTGTCGGTGCCGAAGGGGTTGTTGCGCAGCACCACTAAGCTCTCACTGATGCCGTGGAAGTTTTCATCGAGTAGGGCCAAATAGGCAGGTTCACCGAGAATGTGAAAGTTCGAATTTTGCTGTTGAAAGCTATGGCCCTTTTCAGTCTGCAAAACGTCATATAGCTGCAGTCCACGTTCAACTTCACGCAGGAGGAGGTGTCGAACTGAATTCGTAAGTTTCACACTCATCGAGAACTTCATCATGTAGGTCGATTCCTGTTTATAAACAGTCCGCATAGATGACGTCGGGGCCCAAGTTTTTCGTGAACTTCCGATGTGGATAAAGCGACCCGTCTTGTGATAGCGCGAGATCAACGGATGTCGGAGCAGAACCTGCATTTGCCACGGATGGACGGGGAATGGCCGATAGCCCTCGCTTAGCTTTAATTCCATCTCGGGGGATAGATCCACCTCTTGTCGCATCAGCTGGCTCAGCCAATCCGTCGGATCAAAATTCTGGGCCTGGCGCTTGAGGTGGACGGAGGGGTGAACTAAAAACCACTCGAGTCGAAGGGCTCCCGCAAATTCGGGTGTGCAGCGCGGGTATTCCGTGGCCAACATGCGGTCGTGACTTTTAGGAGTGGGGTGAAAATTGTGGCCAATCAACAGAGCCTGCTCAGCCGCCAAAAAATCATATTGGCCAAGCTTCTCCGGAATCGGCGCGTGCCGGGCTCGGTACTCGAGGGCGTCAGCGATAAATGTCCAGCTGGAGTGCACGCGCTCTTCAAAGGCCTGCGCTTGGGCCGCCGTGGATTTAAACTCCTGGCTCAAGCTCTGCAGTACCAGTGGGAGCGCCTGGGAAAAGTCCAACTCATGGCGTGCGCCATCTCCTGCCTCAAGATAAATAGAACCTGTATACTGATGTCGGCCCAGGGCCGAGTGTCTCAATAGGGGTAGAATCAATCGGGAGTCGTCGGACAAGGGCAAGTGCAACTCTTTTGCCATGTGCGTTTGCACAAGTTTGTGCCGCGGCCACTCGCGCAACAGGGAGTTGAAAAAGCAGCTCATGGAGTGCCGCTTAGCCAGGTCAATCATCCGACCCCCCACGTGCCCGCAACAGCGAGGGGAGAGCGCTCGCTAAGGTCAAAAGTCCAAATAGGATTACGACACCAAATGTTTTGATCCAACCTTGACCAAACAGCGGCATTAGGATTCCTGCAATTGTTCCTAACGCCAGTAAATTGGGCCACAGATAAACGGATTTTTGCCAGCGCGAACTTTTTTTATCGAGCCGTGGTGGCGGTCGTTGCTGCGCCCGTTGCGGAAAAAACCGCTTCACGACAAACGCGTACAGGCCGAAAGTACTCAGCGCGAGCGTCCCCAAGGTGAACAGTGCCCAAATCACTTTGAGGGGCACACCACCGTAGTCGCCAAAGTGAAGCGGCTCAGATAAAATAGCAGCTTTCAAATACAAGGGCAGCTGAACGATCTCACTCACTTGGGCGGTGCGAGCGTTGACCACAGCCAGCTCATTGAGTCGCGCGGTCTCAGTGGTCGCGCCGTCGAGCAGCACGAGATAGTGCCCGGGGATTCCATACTCCGTGTCTGGAAACGAGATGTAGCCAATGCTCCATTCGGGTTTTGCAGCCAAGGTGTTGTCGACGACTTGACTGAGCGCGGCCTTCTCGTCTGACGCTGGGCGGTTGGCGTATTGCGCGCTTAAGTGAGCGAGAGCATCGGCCTGAAACTTTTTAATGAGGACGCCGTTCCAGGCGAGGAGCACACCGCTCAGTCCCACCACCAGGCCCCAACCAAAAGTGGCCGCGCCTAAACACTTGTGGACATCCAGCCAACGGCCGAGACCCTGGCCTCGAAGAGCCCCAAAACTGCGCGAGCGCATAAACTTGCCGTATATATAAAAACCTGAGAGCAGCATGAACAAATAAATCACGCCGACAAAGCCAACGTAGAGTTTGCCGTTGCTGCCGAGTAAAAGTTCGCGATGGAGTCGAAGCGTCCAAGAGAAGAAATCATCCTGGGTGGTCGGGGGTTCGGTCAATGCCGCTCCCGTCGTGAGATCAAACTGCAGTCGGCGAGCGCCTCGCAACTGGATGGCACCGTCAACTCCTAAGCGGGTTTGCAACAGGTTTTTGTTGTGATCGTCGGGGTAAAAAGCCAGCAGGCGATCATTGGGATGGGCGTCAGTTAGCGCCGTTGCAATTTTTTGGTAGTGGTCGCCCGTGAAGCGGCTCAGCTCAGACGGTACCGGCGAGGCCCCTTGGCCTTGGATCTCGTCTTGAAAGAGGAGGACGATGCCGGTCAGTGAGAACACCAGCAGATGCACGGCCACAAAGAGACCGGCGTATCTGTGCAAGCGGTAGATCGTCTTAAATAGCCCGTTTTCCAATTGATAGTGCCATCCGTTAGCGAGATATTTAGAAGGGTTGTAGGAGGCGGTCAATGAAATCGAGATCGACTCTCATTTCGCTTTCGGTATGGACCAAAGTTCAAGGTGGCTTCAATTTCTCAGGGGGGGCTGCAACCCCTCCCTCTCCGGCCGTCTCGACTTGAGACAAGACTTTGGCCCAAAGTGCGAAACGGGCTGGATGTAGTGTATATTTAAGAGATGCGCAATACTTGGTGCTTTCGCCTGAGCTCACTTATTTTCATGGTTTTGCTACTTGTCACTCCACCGTCGGAGGCGCTCACGTGCGCCAACGCGCAGACTGCAGCCGGCCAGCAGACCGGTCCGTTTTCCGCAGGGGTGATGAGCAGAGTCAATTCTGTCTTTCAAACGGAGCTGCGCACTTGCAACTACACCTACACCCTCCCAAGGGTCACACTCACCTCGATAAAGGGTGAAGCGAAATTTGCGGCCGATCTTTACACCAAGGCGAGTGCGTGCTGCTCTGGCAACAACTCGTGCGCAGCGTCCCTCACAGATCCGCAGACCAACGCCTCTCGTACGGCTTTAGCCAGTCTTCCGGCGGAAGCCACGGGTGTTAGAGATGCGGGTGAGAAGACCGCACAAACGTTGACGTTAGAGCTCGAGATTCTTCAGTCTGTCGCCGCGGCCTGCATTGTTCGTAGCAAGGCCTGTGCGGAGCGCGCGCGCGAACTCCATAAAATTATGGTCGCTGATCCCTTGTGCCAGAATGACCCGACCTGTAAGGGCAGTCTCACCCAAGTCCAACAGACCGCAAACCGCTGCACGCAGCTTCTTCCAACGGGAGTTGTGGCGCTGATGAACGGTATAAAATCCAACTTAGATTTGGCTCAGGCGAGCGTCGAGGCCACAACAGCTGAGGATCCAGAGGTAGAGGATCAAGCGGCCGACAAGCCCTCCACTCGTCAGGCCATGCTCTCGAGTGCGTTGATGACGGGGTTAAGCACCTTTGCTCAGATGATGTCGGCGCCGAATGAGGACAACGGTTATGACGATTCAGATCCCCCGATGGATTGTGCAAGCAATCCAGCGATTGCAGGATGTTCAGAGCCCGAGTCTGACTCGTGGAACACCGGCTCCAATTTCTCCGGGGTAAGTGGCGATCGCTCAGGTGCAAGCGGGTTTAATCCCACCGATATGGATCTGTCGAACGCGGATACCGGCGAGCAGTCCCTCAATCCTGCGGCGGCAGCCAGGGGTGGTGCGAGTAACGCTGGCATCCCAAACGGTGGCGGTGGTTTTGGAGGTGGAGGCGGTGGAGCTCCCGCCGCCCTTGGCCCGGCATCGGCCCCAAGTGGCCCCGGTGCTGGTCCCGGGAGTGCCATTGCCAGGGACATGATGAAGGGCGAGCGCGGAGGTGGAGGGTACTCTCAGTCTCCCGGAATGAATGGGGCTGTAAACACCGAAGGCGGTGGATTCTCGGGCTATGGTCGAGGCGCAGAGGCAGGTTCGAAAATGGATCTCTCACAGTTTCTGCCAGGCGGAGCAAAGGATCCAGCGCGCGCGATGGCTGGACTCGCAAAGCCCACCTTGAGCCGTCAAGTGAACAATGCCGGCGTGAACATTTGGAATCGAATCAGCGATCACATTCGCACTCGATGCAGCCAGGGCCTACTGCGAGATTGCGTTCCCTAGCTATCTCAGCTAATTTAAAATTCTCAGATTTTCCAATTCCATCTCCAGTGAGGACGTTATGGATACAGTTTCGTCAGATCTGGATTGGTCGGATCTCAACACCCTCAAAGAGCATTGGTCTGAACTGGATCTCGACAGTCGCAAAGCGCGATTTTTTGCACTGCCACGAGTGGATGCGGAAGAGTTGTTTTTAAGTTTAGGGCCGGATGAGCAGATCGAGTTAATCTTGGATCGGATGCCTGTTGAGCAGCGCTCGTGGGTCCGGTTGCTGGCGCTAGATGATATGGCGGATTTTGTTCAACGCGTGCCGCACGACAGTCGGCAAGATATTTTAATGCTCCTTGATGAAATGAATCGGCAAGAGGTTATGGGTCTTTTGGCCTATGCCGAAGATGAGGCCGGCGGCGTGATGAACCCACGCTACATCCGCTTACGACCCGACATGTCTGTCGAAGAGGCGATTCGGTACCTGCGGGCACAAGCTCGCACGCCGATTGAAACCATCTACTACGCTTACGTCTTGGATTATGATTCGACTCTGCTGGGAGTGGTCTCGTTTCGTGAGTTGATGTTGTCGACTCCAGTGAAGTCTATGCGTGAAATTATGAAGACCGATTTGGTGACCGTTAATGATGAGTCGGATCGTGAGGGCCTCTCCGCGCTCTTTTCCAACCATGGGTTAATGGCCGTCCCGGTCGTGGACGAGATGAATCGAATGAAGGGTATCGTCACGTACGATGACATTGTCGATGTGGTGCAGAAAGAGGCCACTGAGGACATGCAAAAGTTGGGTGGTATGGAGGCACTTGGTGCCCCTTATTTCAAAATTGGTTTTTTTGATATGATCAAGAAGCGGGCAGGCTGGCTGACGGTGCTCTTCTTTGGCGAGATGTTCACCGCGACGGCGATGTCTCGCTATGAAGACGACATTGCAAAAGCGGTGGTTTTGGCTCTGTTCATTCCGTTGATCATTAGCTCGGGTGGCAACTCGGGTTCGCAGGCCTCAACTCTGATTATTCGAGCACTGGCGTTGCGTGAGATTCGCTTAAAAGATTGGTTTAAGGTGCTGACCAGAGAGATGGCGTCTGGTCTTGTCCTTGGATTTTGTTTAGGGTTGTTTGGTCTACTGCGGGTGGTTGCAGGGCAACATTGGAATTTGGCCTTTGGTGAACATTACTTTTTGATTGGATTGACCGTCGCCATCAGTCTGGTAGGAGTGGTGATTTGGGGAACGTTGGTTGGGGCGATGTTACCCTTTGCTCTGCGAAAAGGTGGGTTTGATCCGGCCAGCGCTTCGGCTCCGCTGGTTGCGACTCTCGTCGATGTCACGGGCTTGCTGATTTATTTTTCTGTGGCGAGCTTCTTGTTGCGCGGCTCACTTCTTTGATTAAAATTTAACCCATCTTCATTTTTCACGCGTCCTATTCTCTGGTGTCAATTCGACTCTGAATCCGTTGGCATTGATGTTGCTCTCTCAAGTGGAAGAGTTGCGCCAGTGATACAGTTTAATTTTGTCATTGGGCGACTCAAAGTAACATTCAAAAAAAGGGGTCTATATGAAGTCGTTATTTTTAGGTGCCATGCTCTCACTTTTGTTGCCAATGACTGCATCGGCATTCAGTGATCGTGGTGAGTTCGAGTTGGGGGATCTACGAGATGACATGATCATCGATAACTACACCGAACGCAAATACAAGATGGTTGATGAAGTCTGCGAAATCACGAAGGTGCGGTTTCATGTCACTGGTGACAACATTGAGATCTTAGACGCCGACATTTTATTTGCCAACGGCCGAACTCAAGACATCGATGTTCGCCGACGTTTTAAAAGAAACTCCTCGACAGTCTGGAAAGATCTGAAAGGCAAAAAACGTTGCATCGTTGGATTTTCAGTTCGAGCGCGCCCTGATTTAGATTTTGATAATGCTCGGATCACACTCTACGGTATCCAGAAGTGGGGCAAGCACGGCCACGAGGTTCGAATCGGTACAGTTCGAATCCGCGACTTCGATCGTTTCTAAAACAATGACTGACCTAGCGGGGGCAGTCTCGGCCCTCGCAGGTGAAGTTGCCCGAATGGAGCCAAATAAAGTCCGCACGGGCGCCATACCTCGGGTGTGGTGCAACGAACAAATCTAAAGTCCCTGAGGTCCAATCAGGCGTCTGATATTGCAGTACCGTTTGAATTCGCTTCGCCCCATATTTTTTTAATGAGTCGGGCAGTCCACCACCAAACTGCACATGAAAAGCTCCGGCAATGGTGAGCAGCACTTGATCGGGAGATTCAAGCAAAGCCTGCGTCGCTCGCCAGGCCATGGTGTCATCCCAGAGCGAGTGAGCCCAAAAATAATTGAGCAATTTTTCCTCTGGAACATGGGAGCCCATCGCCTCCCGAAATCGAACAAAATATAGATCGTTGCCGAGGTCCCACAGGGGAGGCAGCAATTGGCGGAGTTCCGGTGGGAGTGAAGCCGGCCCGCCTTTCGCCACTTGCGAGGTGACCGCTCGAGGCATATTGAGCGCATAAGTGCGTCCACCATTCTTGGCGGGGAAGAGAACTTGCTCGCGGTAAGAGCCAAAGGGGTTGCTCCCCCAATCGACGTTTTGTAGAAACTCAGCTTCAGTGAGTTGCCCTGTAATGTAGGCATCAACGACAGACTGCTTGGGGTAATTAAAAAATTCCATACCCAAAGACACTCGGGTCATCGAGGCCGCAAGATTTTTTTGCAAAGCTTGTAGAAGTCGCAGTTGATTGTCGTGGTGAACGATGGTTTCTGGCTCCTGCCAGTCGCTCGCCGTTGCATGCACCTCCCCCAAAACCCAATGATCGCCGCGCTCGGAGTGTTGGGCTACGTCTTCGAGTGTGACCCACCTTTTGGCCCGAGTGTCCCAAATGGCCTCTCGATCGGCCGTCCATTTGGCATCGACGGATGTGTGTGCCGCAGCCCCAGCAAGAGCGCAGGTGAAGGTCAAACTGAGGGCGAGTGGAGCGATAATTTTATTTGTCATATCCGATCACTATCCTCCTTTTAAGCGTAGGGTCAATTCGAGGATTGCTTCTTTTGGCCTCGCTCTTTATGCTCCGCGCATGCGTTCAATAAGTCCCGTTTTACTATTGGCCTCACTCGAGCTGCTTTTGGCGGCTGCGCTTTGGGGCTTTGGTTTCATTGGGACTCGTTGGGCGCTGGATGTTCTGTCGCCTATGGAAGTGACCTTTATGCGATTTTCCTTGGCCGGTTTTGTAGGGCTCCCTCTTTTGCTTTTTGCTTCGGGCTTACGGGACTGGCGGCGTTACGTGCGGCTCGGGGTGTGGCCGGCGTTGTTTCTCTTTGGCCTGCTGGTGTTTCACGCCTGGGGACTCCAATACACAACGGCCACCAAGAGTGGATTTATCACAACCCTTTATGTGGTGTTTGTGCCGATTATTGAGCTCGTTTTGCTGCGGCGTCGCTTTCCACCGATGTTGGGTGTTGCGATAGCCGTGGCACTGCTGGGCACAGGCCTGATTGTCAATATCGGCTTTGGCGCGCTGAATGTTGGGGACCTACTGACGCTGGTTTCGGCTCTGTTTGCGGCGGCGCAAATTTACAGTTTAGGAATTACTGGTCGGCTCGTGCCGCGGGCGTTTTTATTTATTTTTTACCAGTGCTACTGGGCGGCGTTGTTCTCGCTCCCATTTGTAAACTTCACCGATTTATCGAGCAAACTGCTCAATACGGCACACATCCCCGCACATTTTTGGGTTGGCTTTGGGATCCTGGTTTTTGGGTCGACCATTTTGGCCTTTTCGCTGCAAGCGCGGGCGCAGCGTCATATCTCTGCAACGGTGGCGAGCCTTATCTGTTTGTTGGAATCGCCCTTTGCGATGATCTTTGCCTTTGTCTACTTGGGCGAAATCTTGACACCGCTTGAGTTGCTCGGTGCAATTTTAATTATGGCAGCAGCGATCATGGCGATTTTAGCGGAAGCCCGGCCGAAAAAGTTAACATTGCCACAATCGACTTAAGGCGACAGAATTTTGATATGACATTTTTTCAAGCGATGATTTTGGCAGTGATTGAGGGGCTGACTGAGTATCTGCCCGTGTCTTCGACCGGGCATATTATCCTCGGCTCATGGTTGATGGGGATCCACACCGATCCCTTTGTAAAAGACTACACGGTGATGGTGCAGTTTGGCGCGATTCTGGCCGTACTAGTTTTGTATGTGCGGCGATTTTTACTAAATGTGAAAGTGTACCCAATTGTGCTCGCTGGATTTATACCTGCTGCGGTCATTGGGCTTGCCGTAAAATCTCATATTGATCAAATTTTGGGCAGTGTATGGATTGTCGGGAGTACCCTCTTGCTCGGCGGGATTCTCTTGGTGTTGACCGATCATTGGATCAGTCGACATCAAGTGAGAGTCAAACGGCTTGAGGAGGTGAAGCCCCTGTCTGCCTTTAAAATCGGCATTTTTCAATGCTTGGCGTTTTTGCCAGGAGTGTCGCGATCGGCGGCGACGATTTGGGGCGGATTGCATCAGGGTTTAGGTTTAGTGACTGCAACTGAATTCTCATTTTTCTTAGCTGTGCCGACTTTGACGGGTGCAACGTTTCTTAAGGGAATCAAGATCGTCGACACTCTCACCCGGGACCAATGGGAAATTCTGTTTTACGGAAACCTGGTCTCTTTTGTGGTTGGCCTTGTTGCCATTCGATTTTTCATTCGGTTGATTGAGCGTTATGGCCTGCGGCACTTTGGTTATTATCGAATCGTGTTGGGTCTAATTGTGCTCTTGACCTTGAGCTTTGGGCACGAGCTGGAGTTTCTCTAATGTTGGTGTGGCGCAATCGACAAGTCACTGGACTCTGAAGCTCGACAGGCCTAATATGGCGAAGTTGTTAAATAGGCGTCTTAAGTTGGCGTCGCAATATTTTTTGAGGAGGCTTTATGATAAATACTTTGTTGAACGATCCGATGTGGGGCGCCCACTTTATTTTCCGTTGGTTGCATGTGTATGCGGGGATCGTCTGGATCGGAATTCTCTACTACTTCAATTTTGTTCAAGGCGCTTTCATGGCCGAGACGACCGAGCCTGCGGCCAAGTCTCAGGTTTTGCAAAAACTTTTGCCCCGGGCGCTGTGGTGGTTTCGGTGGGCGGCCCTCTGGACGTTTGTCACCGGAGTGTTGATGCTCTCGATTCGGGCGCATGTGGATGTGGGATCAAGTGGCATTGGCGTGTTGGCGGCTGCGTATTGGATCACGATTCTCACAGGCTCGTTGCTCGCTACGTTGATGTTTCTCAATGTGTGGCTGATCATTTGGCCTAAACAAAAAATAGTGATTGCCAATGCCGAAGCAACGGCCAAGGGTGAAGCGGCGAATCCTGCTGCTGCTGGTGCGGCAGCTCGCGCGCTTACGGCCTCGCGGACTAACACCTTATTTTCTGTCCCCATGTTGTTTTTTATGCTTGGAGCAAACCATTTGGGCTACGCCGTCAATGATGAGTCGAAAGTCGGCTTGTACTGGGTTGTGGCACTGCTCATGGTGGGCGGCATTCAGCTCAACGCGATTTTTGGCAAGCCTGGTCCGATCAGCACGGTCAAAGGGGTTATCACGGGTGGCTTTGTGCTAACCGCAGTCTTTATGGTTCTTTTAACCGTGCTTATGTAACTGGAGAAAAACATGTTTCAGTTGGGGATTGAGCGGCTGTTGGCGGAAGCGTCGTTGCAAGAGCAGTTGATTGAAAAGCGCTTAGCGTTTCTCGGTCATCCGGCCTCAGTCACCCAAGATTTACGCTTCTCGCTCGATGAAATTGCCAAAATCAAGGGGCTAAAGGTTGTGGCAGCCTTCGGTCCCCAGCATGGCATGCGCGGTGAGAAGCAAGACAACATGATCGAGAGCGATGACTACATCGATCCCAAGCTGCAAATTCCAGTGTATAGCCTTTACGGCAAAGTTCGCCGACCCACACCCGAGATGATGCGCGGTTGGGATGTGCTGTTGGTGGATATGCAAGATGTGGGTTGTCGCATTTACACATTTTTGACCACGCTGTTTTATATGATGGAAGCCTTGGACGGCGAGAACCAGGAGCTCTGGGTACTGGATCGACCCAATCCAGCGGGCCGAGACATCGAAGGCCACACTTTGGATATGGCTTATGCGAGTTTTGTTGGCGCAGCACCAGTGCCCATGCGGCATGGTCTTACTTTGGGTGAGGCGGCGCTATGGTACCAAGATTATAAAAAACTAAAGCTGAAGCTGAATGTTGTGGCGATGAAGGATTATCAGCCTTGTGCCCCCAAAGGCTTTGGCTGGCCAGAAGTCAGCTGGGTCAATCCGTCCCCCAACATCCCGCGGCTCTCAACTGTTCGGGTTTACTGCGGTTCAGTGTTGTTCGAAGGCACAACGTTGTCTGAAGGGCGTGGCACGACAATTCCGCTGGAGATTTTTGGTGCCCCCGGTTTAGACATCGATAAAATATTAGCAGAAATGCGCGCACTCGCGCCCGAGTGGTTGACCGGTTGTCGACTGCGACCCGCTTTTTTTGAGCCAACTTTTCATAAGTTTAAGGGAGAACTGGTCTCGGCGCTGCAAGTGCATGTGGATGGGCCGGAGTATGATCCCACTTTGTTCAAACCTTACCGGCTTGCCACTTTGTTTTTAAAGTCCGCGCAACGCGTGTACCCCAACTTAAATCTTTGGCGATCACCACCTTACGAATACGAAGAGAAGCTCTTCCCCATCGACATTTTGTCTGGACACGATCAGTTGCGAAAATGGGTGGCTAAAGGCGATGCGGCCACGAGCGAGTGGCATGAGTCCTTACTCGCGGATGAGTTGGCGTGGGAACAGTCGCGTAAACAAGTTTTGTTATATTGAGAACCGCATTCGGTTCATTTTGATAAAAGCTTTTGCAGCTGATTCTGGCCTTTTTTCACTTTAAGAGCCATCTTGCTTCGGTGGTTCTTGAGTGCACGATGCAAAGATTTGTCCGCGAGCGCTAAGATCCGCACGGCCGTTAGAGCTGCGTTGTGCGAATTGTCGATGGCCATGGTTGCAACCGGAACTCCGCGTGGCATCTGGGCGATACTCAACAAGCTGTCGAGACCCTTTAACGAACTCAGCGCCACGGGCACACCGATCACGGGCAACGTGGTCAACGATGCGACCATGCCTGGGAGGTGAGCGGCTCCGCCCGCACCGGCAATGATGACTTGAATGCCGCGCCCCTCTGCCGCATGCGCGTATTCCTGCATAAACTCCGGCGTGCGATGGGCGGATACAATTTTGACCTCATAGGGAATTTTGAAGTCGCGCAAAACCTCCACTGCCTCGTGCATGACTGAAGCGTCGGATTTGCTGCCCATGATGATGGCGACTTGTGGGGCCTTGCTTTTCTTCACAGATAAAACTCCTTTTGCCACATAAGGGCTTGTTTGAGTGCGCCTTTTGCAGTGCCACCCAAAACTGTGATGTGACCTAATTTTCGCCCTAGGCGATTTTCACTTTTGCCATACCAATGCAGATGTCCAAGTGAGTTCGCGACGAGGTCTATTTTTTTTCCACCAGCGCCCAGCAAGTTCACCATCGCAAAGGCGGGAGCAACAAGTTTAACTTTTGGCAAAGGTAGGCCAAGGCCTGCGCGCAAATGGTATTCAAATTGACCGCAAGTCAGCGCGTCTTGGCTGTAGTGAGCCGAATTGTGCACGCGTGGAGCGAGTTCATTTACCAGTAAGCGACCTTTTGTGTCGAACATTTCAACGGCCAGGATGCCCACATAGTCGAGGTCTTGCAACAGACGCCGAAAGGATCTTTCAATGGCCCGAGTGCCGCGGTGTGAAATCGGTCCGAGCACAGAAAAGCAGCGCGAGTTGACTTGCTGGCTCTCCACAATTGGGAGGGTGCGCCACTCGCCCGTCACCGAACGAACAAATGAGGTTGCAAGCTCGCGTTTGAAACCCACAAGCTCCTCAGCGATAAAGCCACTGGTCGATTGGCTTAACTGCATAGGATCGAGGGGAGATGTGGGCTTATAAACAAAAGTACCATAGCCATCGTAACCAAAGCGCCGTTGCTTTAGCACAAACCCCTTTGAAAAACTCGCTCGAGCCTTTTTGAGATCCACCAGATCATTCACAGGGAGCCACGGGCTCGTGGGAATACGGTATTTGTCGAGGAGTTGCTTTTGGGTGAGCCGGTCTTGAATGACCGATAGGGAGTCGAGGTTGGGAAACACGTGAGTTTTGGGTGAAAGATTTTGTCGCACCAAATGGGTATCGACAAATTCACTTTCGAAGGTGACAAAACCCAATTCAGCCAAAAATTTACGCAAAACCACGGGCGAACTGAGCGAGCCGACGGTACAATCACCCACAACCTGGGCTACTGGCTCCCTGGGTCGTTCAGCTAAAGCAGAAACTTGAAGTCCGAGGGGGTGTGCGGCTAAGGCTAACATCCGCGCAAGCTGTCCTCCGCCCAATAAACCTAAGCGATCAGAGCCAGTTAAAGATGAAAAGCGGTGTGTTTTTGCCACGCCTTAACATATCGGCATAACCAAAATTACTCAAGGAGGGGATGTTGAACCTTGGCCAGCTCAGCCAAAAATGCTTGCAGTTGCGGCAAGGTCTGCATGAGTTTGACTTGATCAAACCAGCGGCTCAGCTCGGGCCCTTCGCGGCTCCAGTAGCGTAAGATTTGTTTGGTGCGAGCCAAGGCAAAGGATGGACCACGCCATTCGATATTGCGATGGATGAACGTATTCAAAAATTCTCGCCGATCAAATGTAAAGCCGGTGGAGTGACCGCGAATGGCGTGGGCCAAGGTAGGCCGTGCAACCAGCCCGCGACCGAGGGCCACATCTGGGACACCCGAGACTTCGGCGCAGCGTTGGTAATCGTCTGGATTCCAAATTTCACCGTTGGCAACAAATCGCAGCGTGCGCCCCACGCGCATGGACGCAATGTACTCCCAGTGGGCGGGCGGTGTGTACATCTCGACTTTGGTGCGTGCATGCACAACCACTTGCGCCGCACCCGCAGCGTCAACTGCGGCGCCTATATCGCGGTGGAATTCTTTGTGATCAAACCCAAGGCGTACCTTGGTGGTGACGGGAATATGCCCAGGTAGGGCACGTCTCACCGCACGGGTTACATCATACAGTCGGCTGGGTATCTTTAACAGGGCAGCTCCGCCATCGTGGCGGTTGACGGATTTGGCCGGGCAACCAAAGTTAAGATCAATCCCGGGAGCACCCAGCTCAGCCACTCTCGCTGCATTCTCCGCCATAGGGCCGGGTTCACCGCCGAGCAATTGAATAAATACGGGAGTGCCCGCCCGAGTGCGACCGCCTTGCAACAGCTCGGGTGAGTAGCGCTCAAAAACATGGGCCGGCAAAAGACGGTCGGTGACTCGCACGAATTCTGTGACGAGACGGTCAATGCCACCGACTTCAGAGAGCATTTCTCGCAAGACCCAGTCGACAACGCCTTCCATCGGCGCAAGCTGAATGAACATCAGGACTGCGCGAGCTTGAGGATATGGTTAAACTCTTTCACCGTAACTGGTTGGATGGAGAGGCGCTGACCGCGCTTGAGCACGAGCATATCTTGCAGCGCCTTCTCACCTCGCATCTCTTCGAGGGAGATCAGCCGAGGCAAAGTCTCAATGTATTCAACCCTCACGCCGAACCAAATGGGCTTAGTCGGAGTGGCCTTTGGGTCAAAGTATTCGGATTTTTTATCGAACTGAGTGGGGTCCACTTGTGCCAGGCTTGCGACTTGGGCCACGCCAGCTACGCCTGGTGGTTCAGCATTGGAGTGGTAAAACAAAATGCGGTCGCCCAACTGCATACTTTGAGTCATAAAATTTCGAGCCTGATAGTTGCGAACACCATCCCACAGCGAGTGTTTTTGCCGAGCGAGATCTTGGATGGAGAAGACATCCGGCTCTGATTTCATTAGCCAATGGTTCATGGGACCGAAAGCTACCTGATGGCGGTGCGCCAGGCAACTGTCTTGAAAAACAGCAGCGTCTTTGCAATGGTAGAGGCACAAGCGTCCTAGCTAAAAATTTAACATCGGGGTTGCAGGTGAGTGTACGCATTGAAAAAGACAGCATGGGTGAAATTGAAGTGCCGGCCGAACGGCTTTGGGGCGCACAGACTCAGCGTTCAATACAGAATTTTCGCATCGGTGGGGACCGGTTTCCGCGCGAGATGATTCGTGCACTTGGTGTGCTCAAAAAAAGTGCGGCTCGAGCCAATATGCAGCTCGGTCTGCTGGCTGAAGACAAAGCCAAAGTCATCATGCAGGCCGCAGACGAGGTGATGCAGGGTCGTTGGGATGATGAGTTTCCGCTCGTCGTATGGCAAACGGGGAGTGGCACGCAAACCAACATGAATGCCAACGAGGTGATTGCCAATCGAGCCTTGCAACTTAAGGGCTTAAAGCTCGGCGACAAAGGGATCCACCCCAACGACGACGTCAATAAGGCCCAGTCGTCAAACGACACGTTTCCAACCGCCATGCACATCGCCGTGGTTGAGCGCGTGCACCAACATCTCATCCCCCATTTGACAAAACTTGCTGATGCTTTGGCGAGCAAAGAGCGTGAGTTCGCTGACATTGTGAAGATCGGTCGCACCCATTTGATGGATGCCACACCTTTGACTCTGGCGCAGGAGTTTAGCGGTTACGTCACTCAACTTCGACATGGCCTAGAGCGCGTGCAGGCGGGCCTTCCCCATCTGTACCAGCTTGCGCTCGGTGGGACAGCCGTTGGAACCGGGCTCAACACCCACGCTCAGTTTGCCGTGACCGCCGCAAAAATGATTGCTGAGGAAACCAAGCTCCCCTTTGTGAGCGCGCCAAACAAATTTGAGGCTTTGGCGGCACACGATGCGTTGGTGCAGTTTTCCGGCACGCTCAAGACACTCGCGTGTAGCTTAATGAAGATTGCCAACGACTTTCGGCTCTTGGGCAGCGGTCCGCGTTGTGGCATAGGTGAGTTGATTTTACCGGCAAACGAACCTGGCAGTTCTATCATGCCTGGCAAAGTGAACCCCACTCAAAGTGAGGCCATGACCATGGTCTGCGCTCAGGTGATTGGCAACGATATGGCTGTCGCTATGGGCGGAGCAACGGGGCACTTTGAACTCAACGTCTTCAAACCACTGATTGTCTTTAACGTGCTAAACTCAATTCGGTTGCTCGGGGATGCCGCGGATTCCTTTCGAGAGAACTGTGTGGAGGGCACCCAGGCCAACTTGCCGCAGATCCGCAAGCACCTTGAGAATAGCTTGATGCTTGTGACCGCGTTAAATTCACACATCGGTTACGACAATGCGGCCAAAATCGCCAAATCCGCATGGGAGCGCGGGACCACCTTGAAAGAGGAGGCCCTTCGTCTGGGGCTTCTAGATGCCACAAAGTTTGATCAGATCGTCCGTCCAGAAAAGATGATAGGTCCAGACTGACCAGCTGAGTCGTTCTTTAAACTCTGGCGGCGAAGTTGGACAAACCCTCCGGTTTGGAGGAAAATCTGACTATGTCGCCTGATCTTTATCTCCAACCAAAACTCAACTGGTTGGCTGACCCCAATCTACGGCCATACGTTTTTGTTCGACCGGAGAACATGATCCTGAATTCAGGCAAACGGCATGACATCGATTGGTTCACCACTGAGCCAATTGTGAAAAACCCCCTGTATATGCACGAAGTGGGTTTTGCCGATCAGATCTTGCGGTTGGAGGGGCGAGCCTTTCAGGCCTCAAACATGCCAATGCCTCGGTGGGTGTTTTACGATTGTGCGATTATGCCCGGCTTTGTGGCGGGATATGCCATGCACCGGTCTAAGGCCACTCCTGAAATGCTGGAAATTCTTCAACCCTCCCCAAGCTGCGAGTGGCTGCCGGTCTCTTTGTTTATCATCATCCCCACCATGTCGGCAAAAGAGTGGGTCGCGCACAATCTCTGCTCTATCAACTCCCTGATTCCGAGCTCGCAACAGGTGTATGGACTGGGCTTTTTGACCAAGGCGTTTGGGCTTTGGTATGCGAACGTGGAAGTTTTATGCGGCATTACCCAGTGGGGGAGCCCCGCCATGCGATTGCACACACATTATGGTGATTTTGAAGTGTTAACCGCCTATACTCCTGTGCACTCCTATGCGCGGACCCTAACTTATCGAATGGTGACAGATGCGCGGGAATGGAAGCGATTTTTCACACACGAGGGCACGCCTGAGTTTGAACAGCGCTACGAAGATGCAGGTTTTACAGTGGATCCAAAGGAGGACAAAAGCATGATCGCGTTTCAACGCCGACTAGAGGCAAAGGGAGCGCGTTACTATTTGAATGCACGTCAGCTGAGGGCTGAAAAATTGGATGCCGTTTTAAACGTTTACCAACGCAAAATTGAAACTTAATACGACAAAGGATTAGTTAATGGAGATGAGCAAGCTTCCGGCCGTAGCCAAGAAAATATATCACCCCTGCAAAAAATGTGAATGTGAGCGCTATCATGTGGTGACCTCACACACGGGGCCCACCACGGCACGCTTGGAGTGTGAAGTTTGCAAAAGCAAGTCGGCCTTTAAGCTGGAAGAGCCCAAGCGACCTCGAGTGGCGGCACCTGCTAAAAAGCCCTCCAATCGAGCGAAAGCCACCAAAGCCGCGCGCTTCAGTGAGCTGCGTGAAAAGAACAATGACAAGCCTGCCCCTTACAGTATGAAGTTAAATTTTGAAGTGGGATCTGTATTGGAGCACCCTAAGTTTGGCTTAGGGTTTGTGATTTTGGCCACGGGCCAAGCGATACAAGTTATTTTTGAAGATGAAGAGCGCTCACTCGTCCACAACCGGATATAGTGTAAACCGTTATGCGGTTTCTGAGCTTTAACCTTTGGCATGGATTGACACCCTCCAATCCCGTCGCATTCGAAGCTCTTGAGTCTACCGGGCGGCTAGAGTTGCGCCGGGCGATGCAACTTGAGCTTTTGCAAAAACTAAAAGTGGATATTGGGTTCCTGCAAGAGGTCAACCCCGCGACTCAGCGAATTCGAGAGTTTTCGGAAGTCTTAAAGTTCAGCTGCACCGTCCAGCCCGATCTCGTCGGTTTAAAGCTTTTTGGCTTAGGTTTGCCGCTCAATTTGAACTCGGGCCTTGTGACCTTCACATCCTCCAATTTGAGTCTGAAGAAAGTTGCGGGTGTATCGCTGTCTCGCCCTGGAACCCACTGGGTGCACTCCTGGGCAAGCTGGCAGCTCAAAGAGGAGCGGTTTGCCCTCTTTAGTGAAACGATTTTACCCAAGTGGGGCCGAGTGTTGTTGGTCAACACGCATTTGCATCATGGCCTGGAGTCGACTCCCCAATTTGAAGAGCAACTGGTAGAGCTGGGCGAAGAACTGGACTTATCTCCCTCCGCAGTCACTGAGTTGAAATTGCGGTTGCGAGCCGGTCAGGCTAGACGTCTGCAAGAGCTGAAGGTTCTACTTGAGGAACTGCAGCGCCGGGAGAAGCGGTATGAGGTGGTGGTGCTCGGCGGGGACTTGAATTGCAGCCCGTTCGGACCAGAAGCCGAGCTCTTACGTGCGGCGGGCTTTCAAGATGCGTGGCAAGAGGCCAATGGTGAGGCCCCAGGTTACAGCTACGATGGCAGCGTTAATGTGGCCAACCATATTTTGCAAGAGCGGTTTCCGCTAACGCTCGTGGTTGAGGATTTGTCGTTTGATCCCAAGGTCAAAGAGGCGTTGCTGAAGTTGGCGCGGCGGCAAGAGTCTCGCCCTCGACGCATCGATTACCTCTGGATCAAATCTCGTAGTCTCAAGCTCAAGGTTCAGCAGGCCCAACTGGTGGGATTGCCTGATGCTGAGGGCTTGGCTCCGTCCGATCATTTTGGTGTTTGTGCCGACATAGAGGTTGAGTAAATAAATATGAAATACCAGAGTTTGCTTGAGTCCAAATTGACTGCGGAGTTTAAGCCCCACCATTTAGACATTCTGAATGAAAGTCCCGGGCATGGCCTTCCACTTTCAGCTGAGAAGCATTTTCGGGTGGTGATTGTATCCGATAGATTTTCGCAATTGACACGAGTGGAACGCCACCGATTGGTTCACACGGCGGTCGCAAGTGAGCTCCAGCATGTGCACGCCCTTTCTATTCAGGCCTTCACTCCGGCGGAGTGGCTTCAGCGCGAAGGGCAAACAACGCCCTCACCGGCCTGCCTTGGCGGTGGCAAACATGAACGCGGACAAGATTGAGTTTATATATTTCGACGGACTGCCTCAGTTGCGCGCAACAAAGACTTTTACTGGGGGCAAGTTGCTGGCCACGACCGTGGTTTCGATGTGGGAGAACTTGCTCTCGATCGCGCTTTGCACCCGCTTCCCCGCAGGTGTCTTTAGCACGTGTAAAGTGATGTAAGTTGAAAACGCCGCACCCTTAGCCAAATTGTCGGCCACTGCTGTCAGGACCTCCTCAACTTTGGCAGGAGGCATCATCGTCCAAGGGAGAGAAGACACCACACCCACAGCCTTTTGGCCCTTGAGGTGCTGCACAAAAGTCTCCGCTGAGGCGTTCACAAAGTGCACGCCTGGAAACCGTTCGCCGGCATAACCCAGCATCCTCGAGTCTAACTCAAGTCCCACATAGATGTCTTTGTTGGAGATCCGATCCAGCAAGGCCTCAGTGATGGCGCCAGTCCCGACGCCCAACTCAACCACCGGACCGCTGGGGGTTTCGGGGAGGGTTCGAGCCAGCAGCAAGGCCACTTTGTAGCCCGTCTGAAAAAGCGTTGAGACCTGCCGCGGATTGCGAATGGCTGCACGAAAGAAATGCCAAAAAGAAAACATGTGATCACCACCGTCTATCGAGAAAGTTCGGCCAATTGTCGTTTGAGTTGTTCCATCAGCAATAGGCGTCGCGCTTGCTCCTCATCTGGGAGAGCGGACTCTAAGTTCATTGTGAAATTCAAGCCATCGAGCTGCAGTTTGAGTTTGCGGCACAAATCCTGAACGCCATTTTGTTGCTCGGTCTTATTCTTCATAATTCGGCAATAGAATAAAGAGAAGCACTGGGTTTTGACAAGCGAGAAAGCGTTGGTTACGACATTGTCTATAAAGAGGTGCATGCATGTCTCATGAAATTATCTACACCATGAAGGGTGTAGGCAAAGTTTATCCGCCGAACCGGTTTGTTTTAAAAAATATCTACCTATCTTATTTTTACGGAGCCAAGATTGGTGTTTTGGGGCTGAACGGCTCGGGCAAATCGAGCCTGCTCCGGATCATGGCCGGCGTGGATCAAGAGTTTTTGGGTGAAGCCTTTCCAGCGCGTGACTTTAAGGTGGGCTATCTCGAGCAAGAGCCGAAGCTCGATGAAACCAAAACCGTAAAAGAGAACGTCATGCAGGGCCTTGGAGAGTTAAACGACCTACTGCTTGAGTTTCAACGCATATCCGATAAATTTGCGGACCCCGATCTCGATCCCGATGAGATGAACAAGCTGATTGAAAAGCAAGGTACGATCCAAGAGAAAATTGAAGCGAAAGACGGTTGGTCCATTGATCAGCAGGTGGAGCAGGCGATGGAGGCACTCCGCTGTCCTCCCGGTGAATGGGCCGTGACCAATCTTTCTGGAGGAGAAAAACGCCGAGTGGCCTTGGCCAGATTGCTGCTCTCCCAACCGGATATTTTGCTCTTAGATGAACCGACGAATCATTTGGATGCCGAGTCTGTGAGTTGGCTTGAAAACTTTTTGCACAAGTTCCCCGGCACGGTCATAGCGGTCACGCACGATCGGTATTTTTTAGACAACGTGGCGGGTTGGATCTTGGAGTTGGATCGGGGCGAGGGCATCCCTTGGAAGGGCAATTACACCTCGTGGTTAGAGCAAAAAGAAAAGCGCCAAGTGCAGGAGCAAAAGGCCGATCAAAAGCGCAATCGCACCTTAGAGCGCGAACTTGAATGGGTGCGCATGTCGCCCAGAGCTCGGCAAGCTAAGGCCAAGTCTCGTCTCTCCGCCTACGAGAGTCTGTTGAAAGAGCCCACGCCCGAGAAGCTGCAAGAGATGCAAATTTACATTCCACCTGGGCCCCGTTTGGGGGAAGTGGTGATTGAGGCGAAGGATGTGGCGAAGGCCTACGGCGAAAAGCTCTTATTTGAAAATTTGAATTTTTCCATTCCCCGAGGCGCAACAGTGGGGATTGTGGGACCGAACGGAGCAGGCAAGACCACGCTGTTTCGAATGATCACCGGGCAAGAGACGCCAGACTCTGGAACCTTTAAAGTCGGCGAGACCGTGAAGCTGGCCTACATGGATCAAGCTCGGTCCGAAGTGAACAACGAAAAGTCCGTGTGGCAAGAAATCTCTGGCGGCGAGGATGTGGTTCGGCTCGGAGGTCGCGACGTTGCGTCCAGAGCTTACGCCTCTTGGTTTGCCTTCTCCGGCGACAGTCAGCAAAAGCGGGTGAAGGATCTTTCGGGCGGAGAGAAGAACCGTCTTTACATGGCTAAGATGCTTCGTCAGGGTGGAAACGTCTTGCTGTTAGATGAGCCGACAAATGATTTGGACGTCAACACGATGCGAGCGCTCGAGGAGGCGATCTTAGAGTTTGGCGGATGTGCGATGATCATCTCGCATGATCGCTGGTTCTTAGATCGAATTTGCACCCATATTATGGCGTTTGAAGGAGACAGTAAGGTCGAGTTCTTTGCTGGAAACTACAGCGAGTACGAAGCCGATTTAAAACGTCGCTTGGGAGTGGATACCTTACAGCCCAAACGCATTCACTACCGAGAGCTCACACACTAGTGAGTCGAGCGAGTGCCGCTCTCAGTCCCTCATAAGCGGACTGAAGGCGGCGAAAGGCCACGGCCGAGTGCGTGGCACTTAAGCCTTGATCCCATGTGGTTCGATCGGGATGAAACCTCTTGGCCAACCGGCGATGCGCCTGCTTAAGCCCAGAAGCTGAGAGGCTCGCCTTTAGTTCAGTCGCACCCAGTTCAACTAACGTTTGCAAATGTAGAGCCTCACTTACGGTGAGAGTATCGGCCGAAAACGTCGGTTCAACTGTGGGTGGAGGTGCGGGGTGAGGCGCGACCGTGGGTTTTAACCTAGTGGGCGTGGAAGCTGATTGATAAACAAACGGATAAACAAATTGTCGAGAGCGCCCGGCCGTGCTGTGGGAGCGCTGTTTCTGCTGCCAGTTCAGGAGAAACAGTGAGTGCTCCACTTCCTGAACTGGGTCCAAATGGAGGTTTTTGCCGCCTTGATCTGCAGAGTCCTTCGCCTGGATAGGCGATTCTTCCTCGAGGAAACTGGCCAAAATGTCTCGAAAGGACGCCTTCTGCATAGAGCTTGTTCGGTCGAGGATTGGGCAAACTTGAGGCTGGCAGGACCATTTCCCATAGGGAAAACCGCGTGTTTTGCCGACTTTCTCGAGGGGAAAATGCGTTTTCTCGAGCGGAAAACTGAAGATTTTGGCATTTTTCTTTGGACAAGCGTTTTTCCTTCAGTATCATCTTTTGTGTAGGTCAAAACAAATCAACCAAAGAAATTTGGAAAGGGATCACAGCCGATGGCAAAAAAGAAGAAAGCAACTAAGAAGGCCACCACAAAAAAAACCGCTACTAAAAAGGCGACAACCAAAAAGGCCACTACAAAAAAAGCCACTGCAAAGGCCGCTCCCAAGGCGACAAAGAAAGCCGCGACTAAGCGCAAGCCCAACGCCGCCTTCATGAAGCCGTTGACTCCCAGCGCTGCTTTGGCTGAAGTTGTCGGCGCCACTCCGCTTCCCCGCACTCAGGTTGTGAAGAAGCTATGGGCTTACATCAAGCGCAATGGTCTGCAAGACGCAAAGAACCGTCGCAACATCAATGCGGACGCTAAGCTCAAGGCCGTTTTCGGCAAAGGCACTGTCAGCATGTTTGAAATGACCAAGTTGGTTAGCAAGCACTTACGCTAGTCCTGGTTGTAAAAACCATGTAAAACCCACAGCGCAATCTGTGGGTTTTTTTTATTCGGGCTGACAAATGGCTCCAGCGTTTATCCGGAGAGAGCCTCACTTGCCGCTTCGATTGATCTTGTGTTACGACAGTTGTATGCAGCCTCTTAAGCCACATGAAATTCCTAAAATGCGTGCCGCCGGCCGGTTAGCGGCCAAGGCACTAGCCGAGGCGGGTAAGCTCGTCGCGCCCGGAGTCACCACCGACGAAATCAATCGCTTTGTGCATGAGTTCACTCTAAGTCAGGGGGCACTACCGGCTCCGCTTGGGTATCACGGCTTTCCCAAATCCGTCTGCACTTCGGTCAACTCGTGTGTGTGTCATGGCGTGCCGGATGGCACCGTTCTTAAGCAAGGCGATATTATCAACATCGATGTGACGTGTGTCTTGGACGGCTTCTTTGGCGACACGTCTCATACGTTCTTCGTAGGTGATGTGTCCGAGGCCGCAAAAAGGCTCACAGACACTGCTTTGAATGCGATGCTTAAAGGGATAGATGAGGTTCGCCCATTTGCTACGACTGGGGATATCGGATTTGCGATCAACAAGTACGTTACAAAGCAGGGCTATCATGTGGTGCGAGACATTGGTGGGCACGGGATTGGGAAGGTCTTTCATGACGACCCATTCGTTCCTTCCTACGGAAAGAAGGGTAGAGGCCCTAAGCTCATGCCATGGACTTGTATCACTGTTGAGCCCATGGTGAACGAAACTGCCGCCGAGATCGTGGAGTTTAGCATTCCCGAGTCTTCGATAAAGTACTATCACACCGCAGACGATTGCCTGTCGGCACAGTTTGAACACACGGTTTTAATCACCGACTCCGGTTTTGAAATCATGACTCTGGTCGACTGAATCTCCTACACTCCCAGTTGCCTTTTCGCACAACTTCACGCAAACTGGGGCCTCTTTAATCTAACCTAAGGAATTTGCAAATGCGTGAGGCCACAGGCACGAAGTCGAAGAATGCCAAGTCTATGATGAAAAACGTTAAGCCACCCATGAAGATGGCCAAGTCAGAGCCGACTCGCGCCACTGTCATGACTGCTAAGAGCAAAGTGGATTACCGAGTTTGTCGTGAAGCCATGGAAGATCCCAAACTCTTTGCCGAAATGGCGCGCTGGGGTCGTGAAGAAATCAAGATCGCTGAAAGTGAAATGCCAGGCCTGATGGCTCTCCGCAAAGAGTATGGCAAAACCAAGCCTTTGAAAAACGCCCGCATTTCGGGTTGTCTGCACATGACAATTCAAACAGCGGTGCTGATGGAAACTTTGATTGAGCTAGGCGCTAAAATTCGTTGGAGCTCTTGCAACATTTTCTCCACTCAGGATCACGCAGCGGTGGCCATGGCAGCTGCGGGCATTCCGGTCTTTGCTTGGAAGGGCGAGACGGACGAAGAGTTCAACTGGTGCATTGAGCAAACGATTGAAGGCTGGGGACCCGGCGGTTACGACCTCATCTTAGATGATGGTGGTGACCTCACCAACATGATGCACGAAGCTCGCTTTATTAAACAACTCAAGCAGATCGTCGGTATCTCTGAAGAGACCACAACTGGTGTTCACAACTTAGAGAAGTTGGTGAAGCTAGGTAAACTCAAAGTGCCTGCAATCAACATCAATGACTCCGTGACCAAATCCAAGTTCGACAATCTCTACGGTTGCCGAGAGTCTTTGGCCGATGGCATTAAGCGCGCCACAGACGCGATGCTGGGTGGTAAGGTGGTAGTGGTCGCAGGTTACGGAGATGTGGGTAAAGGTTGTGCACACAGTTTGCGCGCCTACGGTTCACGCGTGTTGATCACTGAGATTGATCCGATCTGTGCGATGCAGGCGGCAATGGAAGGTTTTCAAGTGATCACCATGGACGAAGCCGCTCCTCAAGCCGATATTTTCGTCACCGCAACAGGTTGCTGCGACATTATCACCGATCGCCATTTCAAAGCCATGCGCGCCGGTGCGATCGTTTGTAACATTGGCCACTTTGATATCGAGATCGACATGGCTTGGTTGAACAAAAACACTGAAATGCGTGAAATCAAGCCACAAGTGGATATTCACCGCTTTAAAGATGGGCGCGAGATCATCGTCTTGGCCAAGGGTCGATTGGTAAACTTGGGTTGTGCTACAGGTCACCCTTCATTTGTGATGTCCAACTCCTTCACCAACCAAGTGTTGGCGCAAATGGAGTTGTGGACCAATCGCAAAGAGTACAAAGAAATCAAAGTCTACCGCTTGCCCAAAGAGTTGGATGAAAAAGTGGCGGCCTTGCACCTTGATAAAATTGGGGTGAAGCTGACCAAACTATCTGACAAGCAAAGCAAGTACTTGGGTCTCAATGCAAAGGGCCCATTCAAGCCCGAGCACTATCGCTACTAGTTCAACTTAAGTGGCCCGCGCGGTCTTTACATGGCCGCGCGCACTTGTTTCTGCAGTTTTTCTATGGCCTTCATATAGTTGTCCATTTTCTTACACGATTTTCGATTGCCGTCGTAAATTCTCTTACAGACGCGTTTGTATTCGCCACCGTAAAATTTCAACTGCACTTCGGTAAAATTAAGCCATGCGGCCGGAGGAGCATCGCTTGCAGGTGGCTCCATTGGAGCATAAACTTCGGGGCAGTCGTCACAGCGACGCATGCGCCGGCGCTCGCGATGGGCATCACCACCCTCAGCAAAGGATTTGATTTGGGTGCCGTCGCCATAGAGTGGTTGCGGCATCACAGGGCTCAGGCCCGTCATATAGTCAGTAACCTCGCGAGCGGGTCGGGGATTTTTCGCCACCATTGTTAAACAGTCCTCGTCCGCGACCGTGTGGTAGTACGGACCATATTTTCGAGGTGTGTAAGAGGAGTCTTCACACTGGGTGGCTGGCATCTGAACCAATTGGCTGTACTGATCGCTGTAAACAACAGTATTGTACCAGTCGTCTATTTTAGGCATGGGGTGGTCAATTTTATCATAGCCGGGCAAGCTGTTGGCAAAGTGCGCATCCAGTGACTCATGGGTGCCTTCGTTCAATATGGCGTCGAGCAGGTAGAGGTCTTTGTCACGCACCCGAATGCAGCCGTGGGAGACGAAGCCTCGAATCAACTGATCAGTGATTTGAAAGTGCATGCCAATTTGTTCGTAGTTTGTCCCGTTTTGTAACAACCCAATAAACGGTCGGCCCCAGTAGTAGCTTGGGTACACTCGGGCTCGAGTGTTCGGACCACGACCGCCTGTGTCCCAGGCGCTGACCTTTTTAATTTTGCCATTCAAAAATTCCTGCGTGGTCAAACGGACATTCCCGTCCATGCCTTGGCCTGTGCGAATATCAAATGCACCCACGGCGATCGGAAACACCAGTCGCAGATTGTGCCGAGTGTCCTCTAGGATAACTTTTCGACTGAGCAAATCCCCCAGCACCCGAAACTGGGTGGCATGGAGCTGAATCTCTGGCTCGATATTGAGCATGGCCACTCGCCCGGCCTCAGGGTCGCGCGGGAGGTGCCAGTTGATTCGAACCATCACTCGCCGAAAGGCATAGCCGTTGCTCGAAGGGTTTTGCTCCCGAATTCGATCGCTGTGCACAAACATCAGCAGGCGTAGCTTGAAGATTTTGTCGTACTCCTCTTCGACGATTTCATCGATTGAAACATTTAAAACGGTGTTCTTAAGCGTGTGCGACCGGTTTGAGATCAGTGAGAAGAGCTCTTTGCCGTTCTCAACCACCAATTGGCCGTTTGGGCCCTGGGGTCCCTCAGGATAAAATGAAATATTGGGAATCCCAACGAGTCTACTCGCATCGAGCTGCAGTTGCCGCATGATCAGACTGGCTGTGCCTGAGAACGGAGTGGGGTATTTGGCAAGATCTCGAATGTCGACATATTTAAAAGGATCAAGCCGAACTGCTGAATCTAATTGAACCACCGGCGCCACAGCTGGAGCTGGCAATGTGGCTGCCATGGGCGACTGCGCTTTGGGGCGGGGTCGCAGCTGGATTTGAGCCGAGGCGTGGTTGACGAGCATGAGGGCTGAGCCAATGAGGCTTGCGGCCAATATTTGTCGTGTGTTCACCTGAAAATCTCCTGTTAAGAGTCAGAAAAGCAACCCGCGGGCCATTCGAGGAGAGGGCAATTTTGATTAGAGCCCGTGAGTGACAAATTTTGCTGGGCACCTGTATCGCCCTAGCGCATGATCGGGGTTTAGGTTACTTCAAAGGACTATGTATCAACCGTCTCGTCCCTTGCTCGCAGGAGCCGTAAATTTTCCGGTGTGTTTGGCTCCCATGGTGGGATTGTCGCATGTGGCGCTGCGGCTGCTTGTGCAAGCTTACACCCCGCCTCAGGTGTGCACGCCTTGGCCCACAGAGATGTTGTCCTCTTGGCGATTGCCCAAAGAAAAGCTGGGCGCAACTTTTGAAACCTTTAAGGGGAATGAGTCGCCGCTGGTTCCACAAATCTTGGGCAACGAAGAGGGCCCCATCGCCGAATCGGCTTTGAAGCTGATTGAGTGGGGAGCGGCTGGCCTAGATATAAATATGGGTTGCCCCGTTAGCAAAGCGCTTCGACACAATTATGGCGTGGCCTTGATGGGCGATGCCAGCTACGCGGCAGAAGTTGTGCGAATGACGGTTCGACACTCCTCGGTGCCGGTTTCGGTGAAGCTACGCGCTGGTCTGCAAAATAATGAAGCGTACCTGCTGGATTTTGTCCGCGGGCTAGAGGATGCCGGAGCGGCATGGATCACCTTGCACCCTCGCTTAGGTGAGCAAAAACGGCGAGGTCGAGCCGACTGGTCGCAGATTCGGCGCGTGCGCGAGCATTTGAAAATTCCGGTCATAGGGAACGGCGATGTGCAATGTGATGAAGATGTTTGGACTATGCTGGAAGGCACCGGTTGTGATTCGGTGATGGTGGGGCGGGCGCTAGCGGCTCGGCCTTGGCTGATGTGGCAGGTGGGTGAGCGTCTGGGGTTTGGTCCTCCCGTGGGACGAGACGGGGAGCGAGCTCCTCAAACTCCGGAGGAGGAGGGGCGTGAGTATGGCCGCGCCTGTTTACAACTGGTGCAGGTGCTGGAGCAGTATTTTCCGTTTCCAGCGGGCTTCACGCGCATGCGTTTTTACTTGCGAATGACAATGGGCTGGTTGGAATTTGGTCATGCACTTTTTGCGCAGTGCACACGAGCCAAGAGCTATGCTGAACTCGATCAAACCATCACAGAATTCTTTCAAATGGAACAACGAATGGTGAAGCGCACAGAGCTGCGAGAATAAACAAATCTAACTTGTCTGTTGTCGCTTCCCAAAATAAGACTAAAGTTCTATGCAACCTCAATTTTTGCTCAACCGTCTCACCGGGCGTCCCAAGGCCACGTCAGGTCCATTGGTCAACAGAAAAAATCCCTGTGGCATTTGTCAAAGGGAACAAGGGCAGCTAGTGGGGCAGGCGCACTTTTGGGATCTCGCGAATATCAATTATGTGCGATGCGAGCAATGTCATTTGGTGCAGGTTGATCCAATGCTCGACCCACAAACCACGGCTACTGGTTGTGAGGCGTACTATTACATGGAGACTCTGCGAGAGGGTCCGCGAAATTTGCGAAAAAAGAAGATCCGCTCCTTTCGCCGTGGGGTTCATTTCGCTTATAAAATTCAAAAGTTGGGGTTAACTCCCCAGCGCGTGCTCGAAGTTGGGGCAGGCGACGGCTATTTTTCACGAGGTGTGCAATTTGTTTTTCCAAGAGCAAATATTATTTGTTTAGATATTGTTCCGGGTGTTCTGCGGCAGATTGAGGCTACCCATGGGTTTGGTACGGTCTTGGGGCGCCCAGAGCAGGTTGCGACTTTGATGCCAAATGG
Source organism: Bdellovibrionales bacterium (assembly GCA_041739415.1). Taxonomy (GTDB): domain Bacteria; phylum Bdellovibrionota; class Bdellovibrionia; order Bdellovibrionales; family UBA1609; genus JALHOQ01. The sequence continues at coordinate 91,443 of JBGSNU010000014.1, forward strand.
CAATTTCGATTTAATCATCGCCCGCGATATTATTGAGCACACCGAAGAACCGATTCGCGTTTTAGAAAGTTTTGCGTCTGTCTTAGTGCCAGGTGGAATGGTGCACATCATCACGCCGAATGGCTATGAGGACATTTGGCAGGCCTATTGCCGGTGGAAGCTCAAAAATGAGGCGGCTGAGATGTTAATCAATCATGTGAACTTCTTTGCGCCCCAAAGTCTTAAGCAGGAGTTTATTCGGCTCGGTTTTAAAACCTGCGTCTGGTTTATTTATGATTTTAACGGCACTAGATGGGGACGAGCGGGGCGCTTGAGCGAAAGTCAAATGGCTCGACCGCCGGGTGAGGCTAAGGCGCTGTTGACCATAGCGGCGGCCAAACCGGCGGTTCTACAAATGCCTGAGACACATGTGGACCCCTTAGACTATTGGTGGGTGCAGCCGAGGTGGCCATGGCTGACGCGGCTCTACTGTTTCTTTAAGGAAGCGCGGCGGTTCACTCTGCCGGCAGATTTAGGTATTGGACATGAGATCTACGGAATTCTGCAAAAAGATCAGTAGATAAATTGGGCTCTCACATTCGCTCAGGCCAAAAAAAAAGCCCGAACCACTAGGGGCTCGGGCCTTATCTCAACCTTGTCGCTGACTGGTCTACTGCAGCTTCCAGTTGTGCTGCTGTTGCAGCGTGTATTCGTGTGAAACGTCGGTGAGGAGTGCGGTCACTGAAGCTTCGCTCGTTGCCAAGTTTGCAGCCAGTTCGGCTCGGCTAGCAATGGAGGGCAATTTGCCGCTCGCCACTTGCTCGAGGTCGCTGTCGCTCAGTCCCAACGCTCGCCAATGTTTTGGATTGCCGTCAGCTTTGACTTGATTCAAAACGTCCATCAGATAGCCAGCTGCGGGAGCCGACAGAGCATATTTTTTTGCCAAAGCATTTGCAGCCTTGGTGTTACCCACCATAAGGGCCATGTCCGCTGTGACCACTGTGTAAGGGCGATCATTCCAACGCTTGTTGCGCTTCCATTTTCCGCCGCGACGGCAGTACCGACCATCGTAGCGGTCGTAACAGCGGTTGTTGGATCGACGTCGCTCGTATCGATTGTTGTCGTTGTCGTCGAACACGGCACCGGCAACGATAGCTCCACCCACCACACCTGCGCCAAACGCAATCGTGCGATCATCACAACCCTGTAGACTGATACCCGCCAATATGGCCAGTGTTCCAGCCAGAACTTTATTCATCATATGAGTCCCTTCCCTTTGATTTACCGTTAGCTCTATGGAGCAAAGACCATCTCAACTCGAGAACTAATTACTGGTCTGGTTAGCAAGGTATGGACCAAAGTGAGGGAGCCCTGAAAACCGGCTCAACTGCGAGCTAGGGGCATATGTGGAAGATTGGTCCATTCAAGTGGGGTCAGAATGGACCTGCTGCTTAAACGATTTGCTTAAAGGCTGAGCGGCACGGAGACAAAAAGACCATACATATCCATTTCGAAATCAGAACCGACAGTTGTTCCACCGGATTTGTATTTGTCATATTCGAGGTGCGTCATTTCAAAATTGATCGCCACAAACGGTAGCCCCGTGTAGCCGACTCCCAGTCGGTAGCCAGTTCCATCCGAATATTCGCCACCGCTGGTATCACCTTTGGATGCTAAAATATAGGTTCCATACACGCGAATGAGAATTGGGAATTCATAGGCGACAAAGGCCCCGAGGTTCATGGGGTCAAATGAATAGTCTGGATTGGCGTCAATTGTAAAATCCGACAGCGAGATCTCTCCACCAAGTGCGAGGCCAAGTTGGCGATAGCCCACGCGCGCACCCATGTCGGTGCCTTTGACATCTCTTTTCGGTGAGTGGTTGGTTTCACCAATCAAATAACCGAGAAACGGTTCTAGGTGGACAGCTGCGACTGCGTTCGCGCCAACGAGAGCAGAAAGCACCAAACTCGAACTTAGGATCCATAATTTCATAGGGGTAACCTCACGTGTTAAACTTGATTGCAAAATCATTCGACCAACTCACGGAAGGTAGCACTTAGCTAGCGATGGTCAAGTCTCGTATCAACACGGGTTCTTGTTCAAGTGGAGCGCGAATGGAACATATCGTCATGGTCCAGTCCACTATAAGTGAGTTCTATGGAGCCTATAGCTCCGGCTATGCAACTCCTGTGTGCTCAATCGCCGCGACCAATTTTTGGACTCGACAAATGTAAGGTCGTCGGTCGGGTCGCATAGTTTCACCAATTTAAATCCGTTTACTATTTCAGTGGCGGCATGAGCAGTCGAACTACTCCAATAAAAAAATTTATTAAGCGGGAGACATTAGGATGATTTCTCTTTCAAAGCTGACAGTGTTACTATTTTTATTTACCGGACTGCAGCTCGCGCAAGCTGACCCGGCCTTTTTGTTCGAAGTTGAAAACGCAGATGGGTCCGTTGCCCACTACCCCTTGCTGCCGGTCCAGGTTGATCCCGAGCAGTTAGAGGTAGTTACAACTCGTCTGACAGCAATCGACCCGACCCCTCTGGCACTGCCTTCACGGCATCACATTCCGAGTCGATGGCTGCCAGCTGTGCGAGATCAAGGCGTTCGAAGCACTTGCGCCTACTTTACGATCTTGGGTCTGATGGAAGCCAAAGTGATTCGGCAGACCTCCGCTCGGAGTCTGCGACTGTCCGAAGAGTGTTTAGTGAATTTGCGCAATTGGATGTTCGATCAAGGCAACGAGTACTCTGGACCGGATCGCCCAAAGTATCGGCCTGATCCAAATGGAGACTTTCCAGATTCAATTATCCAAACCATCCAGCTGCACGGAGTGCCAGTGGCGGGCCGCTACGGCTCGACTTCGTGTCAGTATCAGGGGCAACGTGCCAATGGTGGTTCTCTGAATATGAGTCGCTATCTAAAAGTGGTTTCGACTTCGCCCAATCCAACAGTTCCCTATGGCAAGGGTTTGAACTTTGTCCACAACACGGCTCCAACGATTGGCGCCATTAAAAATCTTTTGGCACAGAATATTCCAGTGGGAGTCGGCGTGCTAGTTTACCAGCGGTACGCGCGCTCAACCGATTGGTTTTTCAATCCAACCTATGACAACAGCAGCACGATGAGTGGAGCCCATGCAGTCATACTCACCGGCTATGAGACGCTGGATGGAAAAGCCATCTTCACTTTTAAAAATTCCTGGAGTTCTCGCTGGGGTGAGTCTGGGTATGGCCAGATGGATGAGGCCCTTCTCATCAAGAGCTGGAGCACAGCTCGTAGCATTGATTTTATAACCAGTCTAAGGTGATGCCCCGGCGCTCAAGTGAGATGGCATGAGATTCGCAAATATGTGGTAGAGCTGCGGCCAAGTGAGAGAGTGCCACACCGTCGGTTGGGGCCTAGCGCCCTTTGATCGAGTGTGGACTGGGCAGAGGTGCCGAAAATGGTCGCCGACTTTGAAAGAAATTGTCGATGGTCCAAGCGGGGGAGAAGGAGCACACATGAAATCGCAAGTGAATCTAGGGTTGCTGAGTCTGGCTGTGATGTGGGTGAGTGTGACCTCGGCTGAGGGAGCGCGCGAGTTGAGTCCAACGGTGGTCAATAGTGCAACGACTCAGATGCGCGGTCCCCATCAAATTTTTCGGGCGAGCCCTCAAGCTATCTCCCAAAATCGTTTGGTTTTGACCTTGGGTGGGTCAACGAGTTTGCCAACAGACTTTCGCTTTTTACAGGGACTGGCGCAAAGCTTAGGCTTTGATGTCATCGGGCTCGATTACCCCAATATGATTTCGACCCTACAGTGTGTCGACGGTGTTCCCGTCGATCAAGTGGACCCCGGGTGTTTTAAAAAATTTCGCGATGAAGTTGTGCGCGGTGTCCCTTCAAGTCACTTGGTCGACGTCCCGCCGATGGACAGCATTCTCTACCGAATGGACAGTTTGCTCAGATTCTTGGCTGCTGAAGACCCGCATTGGTTGAAGTACTTTGACGGCACGAGAATCGATTGGTCAAAGATTTTAATCGTGGGTCACTCTCAAGGTGCAGGACATGCAGTTTATCTATCAAAGATGTTTGCGGTGGATCGCGTGGTGGTGATTGGCGGGCCATCTGATGGATTCGGGCCAGTGCCTAGCCAGTGGATTGCACAACCGGGGGCAACGGCGCCAGAGCGCCACTTTGGACTCGTGCACCAGGACGACTTTTTGTTTAAGCGAGAGATTGTACGACCTATCTTCCAAGCGCTGGTGGGGCATGCACCAGAGCTCGTTAAACATAACCTCATCATCTCCGATCGACAGGTGAATGATGGGCACAATGCCGTATTGCAGCCCAGCTTCTCTGAGGAATGGAAAACGCTGTTGCTAGAGTAAGGAAAGACTGCTCTTAGTTGAGCGTGGTAGCGGCGTCGGCCTCGGCTTGCTTTGCCATCTCTTGCAAACGCTGATCGGCGATGGAGCCGGCCTCTTCAGCTGAAACTGGCTGACCGGCTTCGCTGACGGAACCGTTGGTGTAGTTTCGAGCGGCAAGATAATCTTTTGGTGGCACGGGGTTGCTGACGGATCGGTTCATGTAGCCTTCTAAAAACGCCAGGATATTTTCTTTTTGCTCAGGCAAGCGGCGAATCGCATCGGCTGAGTACTTTAGAAACTTCCACATGCCACTGTCATTTTGCGCCGAGGATACAGCGTCGACTCGAGCCATATCAACCAAAGCGCTTTGCAGAAAAACACGAAGGTCTCCACCACGAAACTTGGTGTCCACTTGAAAAATAAGCCGATTTAAAAAATCCTGGCGCAGCTGGTGTTCGCGCTGTTGCATCTTCAGTCGCAGCATCTCTGTATCAAACGAAGGGTCGTCGGAGTCGTCCAGCTTGCGCGTGAGAGACTCATTGATTTCACCGAGGCGTCTGGACTCACGTGTCCGCAAATCCAATAGATACTTTAAGCTGTCGCTCTTGACCTGATGTGATTTGCTTTCGCGAGCTGTAGCGTTGGGGCAGGTGATTAGACCACACACAAGGCCTGTCACGACACAGCCAAGCATTAGGGCCAGAGCTGCGGAGGGCTTTAGGTTGAAATTGTGCGTGAACATGGCCTTGATCGGTAGCATTGTGCCCTCCATACCTTGAATAGAGCAAAAACAAGGCCATTGATTGGGAACGGCAGACGAGTAATATCGAGTGTTTGAGTTGTCTCAAAATGGGAAAATCTGCAGATCCTGTCGTAGTTTTTGACACCCGCTAACGCACTGCCAGATTACAAGATCTATCCCCCATACTAAAAACGACGCATGGCCCATCTCGATCTCGCTTTGGAACAAGTCCTTCTCCGTGGACACCAGCAGTTGCCTTGCAAACCCAAGAACGTCCTGGTGGCCGTATCTGGCGGTTTGGACTCGATGGTGCTGGTGGAGCTCCTGCTGAAATGGCGACGTGGTTTAAAAGTGAATTTAGCGGTCGCCCATATCCATCACGGACCGGCAAAAGAACCCGAGCAAACTCATTTTCGCAACATGGCTCTCGAGTTTGTGCGAGACTGGAGTCAGCAACGCGGTCTCACTTTTTACACCAACACCACAGCGCCGAAAGAGCAGCTCACGTCCGAGCAGGCGTGGCGCGACTGGCGGGAGAGTTGGTTAAGGCAGTGGCTAGAGACGGGTGGGTTTGATGCCGTAGCTATGGGCCACCATATGGATGACCTTTTGGAAACCCGCTTGCTGCGGCTCATTCGAGGGAGTGGGCCCCAAGGGCTCCGGGCCATGAGTCTTTTTGTGCCGGGACGATGGCGGCCGCTACTCGAGGTCACTCGAACTGAAATCCAGCGCTATGCATTGAGCCGCCGTCTAGTCTGGGTGGAAGACCCCTCCAATAGCTCGAGCGATTTGCAGCGCAACTGGTTGCGTCGCGAATGGCTACCGTTGCTCGAAGCGCGAGTCCCTGGGGGCGGCCGATCTTTGGCCAGATCGCTCGAGAGTCTGCTACGACATCCTGAATCAATTGAAGTCCTGCCCTTTGTCGGGTTGAGGCGTGAGGCACTCGAGCAAGCCACTCGGGCCGAGCAGCGAGAGATCGTCGCTCGGTTTTTAAAGTCGCTGGGGCTACAGGGCTATCAGAGTACGCATGTCGATGAGATTCTCAAGCGGGCCGTCACGCCATCTGGGGATGTGCGGCAAAGACCGCAAAACTTTCGCATCTTAGAATTCACCATTCACATCACCAATGAAATTGTATGGGCGAGTCGAGGTTGAGATGATTTTGAGTTGAATCAATCCTCATGTTACGATGGCCAGTACTCCCACGTGAGAGTATTTTCGAAAGGATACAGCAATGCGATCTCCTTCAAAAACGATGGCACTCTGGGCACTACTGATTGTGCTGGCCGTGCTGTTCTTCCAGATGTACGAGCGGCAAGCGAGTCAAATGGTGCGCGATTTTAACTACGGCAAATTTCTTGTGGCTGTTGAAGCCGATCAAGTGGTGAAGGACACTGTGATGTTCAATTCGACCACTGGTGATATCGAAGGACAGCTCAACGAAGCCGGGCAAAAGGCACTGGGTGGAAAACACTTTAAAATCAAAGGCAACACCGGAGACGTGGGCTTTCAGATTCTGCGTGAGAAGGGCATTGTTCCGTCTTATGTTAACGCCGATGGCTCGTTGATTATGGGGCATTTGGCCAACTGGTTGCCGCTCATTATTATCATCGTGATGTTTATGTTTTTTATGCGGCAAATCCAAGCCGGTGGTGGCAAAGCCATGGCTTTTGGCAAGAGCCGCGCCCGCTTGCTGACTGAAAATAAAAACCGAGTGACGTTTAAAGACGTGGCCGGAGTCGAAGAGGCCAAACAGGAGTTGCGCGAGATTGTCGAATTCTTGCGAGATCCAAAAAAATTCACCAAGCTCGGCGGTCGAATTCCAAAAGGAGTTTTATTGGTGGGCCACCCAGGTACGGGCAAGACTCTATTGGCTCGAGCTGTTGCGGGTGAAGCCAATGTCCCCTTCTTTACAATTTCTGGCTCTGATTTTGTGGAGATGTTTGTCGGTGTTGGCGCAAGCCGCGTGCGAGATCTTTTTGAGCAAGGGAAGAAGAGTGCACCTTGTCTGATTTTTATCGATGAGATTGATGCTGTTGGTCGGCATCGAGGCGCTGGTATGGGCGGTGGACACGATGAGCGAGAGCAAACGCTCAATCAGCTGCTCGTGGAGATGGATGGCTTTGAGAGCAATGAAGGGGTGATTCTAATCGCTGCAACCAATCGGCCCGATGTGTTGGATCCGGCCTTGCTTCGCCCAGGTCGGTTTGACCGGCGTGTGGTCGTCAACAAGCCTGATCTCAAAGGGCGCGAGGAGATTCTCCGAGTGCACACGCGCAAGACGCCTTTGTCAGTGGATGTGGATTTAGAAAAAATAGCGCGAGGCACACCTGGATTTTCAGGTGCGGACTTAGAGAATTTAGTCAATGAGGCAGCGCTTCAGGCCGCGCGAGAGAACAAGACCCGCATTGAAATGGAAGACGTAGAAAAGGCCAAAGACAAAGTGATCATGGGGAGCGAGCGTAAATCCATGGTCATCAGTGAAAAGGACAAGCGTTTAACGGCCTATCATGAGGCGGGCCATGCGATCGTTGGGCGCTCGTTGCCGGGCCTCGATCCTATTCACAAGGTGACAATCATCCCGCGCGGAATGGCGTTGGGGCTGACCCAAACTTTGCCTGAGGAGGATCAGTTAAATCTTTCTCTGAGCAAAGCCACCAATATGATAGCTTTTTTGTTTGGTGGTCGAGCCGCAGAGGAGCTGATCTTCAAAGACTTCACCACCGGTGCAGGCAACGACATTGAGCGTGCAACAGATCTCGCGAGGCGTATGGTGTGTGAATGGGGCATGAGCGCAAAGTTAGGTCCTTTGGCTTACGAAAAGCGCGAAGGTCCTGTCTTTTTGGGGATGCAAGGCGCACAAGGGCGAGAGTACTCCGATTCCAAAGCCGAAGAGATCGACGCCGAGGTGTTTCGTTTGGTGAAGTCAGGGCACGATCAAGCTTTGAAAATACTCAGCGAAAACATGCAGTCCCTGCACAACATGGCAGGAGCTTTACTTGAGTACGAAACTATCGATTCAGATGAAGTGAATCTATTGGTTGCCGGCGGTGATCTAGAAAAAATGAAAGCGATGCGCGAGTCGAAGAAAGAGCAAATCATTCGCGATCGCAAGTCGGTTGCTGAATCCAATGAAAAAGCGGATCGAGAGATTCGAAAGAAAGCTGGTGGGAGTGATCCCGTCGGTCAGGGTGGGCCCGTTACCGCCTAGGTTGATAGAGTTGTTTTTGACAATAGCGTTGAGGATTTATGTTCACGGCCATTTGGGAAAACTTTTTGAACTTGGTCCGCCAAGTGCGGGCCCAGGATTTTGTCGATCTATTTTTAGTTTGGATCGTTGTTTACCGTGTGTTGATCCTGATCAAAAAATCGGGGGCTGTGCAGATTTTATCGGGCCTTGGCGTTTTGGCCATTGCCTATATGATTTCAATCTGGCTCGAGCTGGTCACGTTCAATTACATTTTAGAAAAATTCTTCTCTAACTTGTTCGTGATTGTGGTGATCTTGTTTCAAGGTGAAATTCGCCGGGCGCTGGCGCAGATTGGGAGCAATCCCTTTCTCTCTGGACCGAACCGTGTCGAAGAGACCCATATGATTGAGGAGATCTCTAAGGGACTCGTCGCCTGCGCGCAGCGAGGTTATGGCGCATTGGTAGTCGTCGAGCGAGAAATTTCATTAGACTACTTTATTGAAGAGGGGCGAAGGCTGAATGCTGAAGTGAGCAGTGAACTGATGCAGTCAATTTTTCATCCGGCCGGGCCATTGCACGATGGTGCGCTGTTGATTAGAAATGGGCGAGTGGTGTCGGCTGGTTGCTTTTTGCCACTCAGTAAGAACTCCGCCTTGGATAAAAACTTGGGAACTCGGCATCGCGCCGCCCTCGGGCTGACCGAAGAGACCGATGCCTATGTGTTTGTAGTCAGTGAGGAGACGCGCTCCGTAGGCATGGCTCACTCAGGGATTTTGAATCAAGACGTCGACCTTCACTATATCCGACAGACTCTGTATGAAATATTTGGTCTCTCAAAAATCTTTGAAAGACAGCACGGATGAAGTCTAATTTTTCAGACAATCTCAGTTACAAATTTGTGGCCCTAGGGGTTGCTGTGATTCTTTGGTTCTCGATGATGGGTAGGCGAGACACCACTTTTATCAAAGAGTTTGAAGTGCAGGTTTTGCTCGGCGCCAATGTTGAGTTGGCGAGCACCGTGCCTCAATGGGTCAAGGTCGAAGTCATTGGCCCGAGAGTGGCGCTAAAAAAGTTTAACGGCATGAATCCCATCTTCACGGTTGATCTCAGTGAGGCCAAAGCCGGTCGACAGATGGTTCGCTTAGATCGTAGTGGAATCAACTTGCCTATTGGGGCACGACTGCTCAGTCTTGAGCCCGATGAGTTTTTAGTTGTCTTGCGAGATGCCAAAGCTCCTGCTCTGCCGGAGTAGCAATCGCCGACGGGCCTGAGGGCCGGGAGAGATAATGTTAAGTAGGGCACGACGTTTATTCGGTACGGATGGAATTCGCGGAGAGGCCAACCAGTTCCCCATGACTCCGGACATTGTTTTGCGCGTGGGTCAGGCGATGGGATTGATCTTGCGTAAAATGCCTGAGCGACAAGGGCAGCGCCGGATGGTTTTGATTGGCAAGGATACGCGACTCTCGGGCTACATGGTGGAACAAGCTTTGGCGAGTGGCTTAAACTCAATGGGGATTGGGGTGCAGTTGACCGGCCCTTTGCCCACCCCTGGGATTGGTTTTTTAGCACGCAATATGCGAGTGGATGCGGGAGTGATCATCTCCGCGTCGCACAATCCGTATTTGGACAACGGTATCAAAATTTTTGGTGCAGATGGTTTTAAGATTCCAGATAGTATGGAGCGAGAAATTGAAAGTATTGTCGCGGACACAGATATCTCCTCGTATCTTGCAAAGGGCGAAGCCATCGGAAGAACTCGCCGCATAGACGATGCAGCCGGTCGTTATATTGTTTATGCTAAAAACTCGTTTCCACTCAATCTCTCCCTTGAAGGTTTTCGCATTGTTCTGGATTGTGCCAACGGAGCTGCATACAAAGTGGCCCCCGCTATTTTTTCGGAGTTGGGGGCAGACCTGATTGTCCTAGGCGATGAGCCGGATGGCTACAACATCAACGACAAAACAGGTGCGCTTTATCCAGAGCGAGTGTGCGAGGCTGTTATTCGATACCGCGCCGATGTGGGTATCAGCTTAGATGGCGACGGCGACCGTGTGATTATGGCGGATGAAAAAGGTGAGGTCATCAACGGCGATCACATTTTAGCGATTTGCGCCTTGCACTTGGCTAAGCGCAAGGCCTTGCCACAAAACACCATCGTTGCAACTCAGATGAGCAACGTCGGGCTGGATCACGCCATGAAGAAACATGGGATTCACGTGGTTCGAACCGACATTGGAGATAAGAACGTCGTCGAGGCCATGCGACAAAATGGCTATTGTTTAGGCGGCGAACAAAGTGGTCACATCATTCACTTAGATCATTCAACCACCGGCGATGGCTGTGTGGCCGCATTGAATGTGCTGGCTGTAATGCGCAGTGAGGACAAAGCACTCTCCGAGCTGAAGAACACCATGGAAGAAGTCCCGCAGGTTTTGGTGAACACGCGAGTGGCTCGACGAACGGAGTTGGCCTCGATTCCGGGCTATGCGGCCCTCATTGAAAAGGCTGAACAAAAGCTCAAAGGAGATGGTCGCTTGTTGGTTCGATTTTCTGGTACAGAGCCTGTGATTCGCGTGCTGGTTGAGGGGCATGACCGCAAAGAAATTGGTTTGCTTGCGGAAGAGATTGCTCGATTTCTACAGGTCCAGTTGACATAAAAAATGCGTTTATCCACGGTTGATCAAGCCCAGCAAATCGATGAAGTCTCGCAGATGGTGTATGGCCTGTCTGGTGAGTCTTTGATGGAGGCGGCCGGTGCTCTTGCGGCGCGCGAGATCGACTTGGCATTTTTACCAGAGCTCACTAGAGGCGCCATTGCCGTAGTGGCAGGGCCAGGCAACAATGGCGGCGACGCCCTCGTGGTTGCGCGGCACTTGCATTCCAATGGGCATAGAAAATTGCAAGTGTTTTTAGTCGCACCGCCTGCCTCGCGCTCAAAACTTTTTTGTTTGCAGTTGAAGCGAGCTGAACTTCAAGGCTTACGAATTGTCGATGCCCTCGTTCAACCTGAGCATCTACACACTGTTCGTCTGGCCACTTTGGTTGTCGATGGGCTTTTTGGTATTGGTCTCAAACGGACGATTCGTGAGCCCTTTGTCGGTGCGGTGGAGGCGATGAACGGCGCTAAAGCTCCAAAAGTGAGTTTAGATGCGCCCTCGGGGTTGAACTGTGATACGGGGCGAGTTGCGGGACTGGCCGTGCGGGCGGCCCAGACGATTACCTTTGGCCTCGCCAAGCCCGGCTTTTTTGTGGCGGAAGGGCCTACTCACACAGGCAAGTTAAGAGTGCTATCGATTGGCTTTCCGTACGAGGCGCTGCGTGGCGTGTCGACAACACATTTTTTGTTTACAGAGAAGTTAGCAAGGCGTTATTTGCCGAAACGACGTGAGCAATCCAATAAATCTCAGCATGGGCGAGTCATTGTGATGGCAGGGCGGCCCGGCTATTGGGGTGCTGGGTTGCTGGCATCGAGTGCCGCGTACCGAATGGGGGCAGGTTATGTGACCTGGGCCGCGTTTGAACCCCCGGTTGAAGCTCTGCGGGCAATTCCAGAAGTTCTCACGGCGTCGGTGCACGATCCTGAACTCTGGCAAGGCACCGATAAAAGTGTGGTGATTGGTCCGGGCTTAGGTTTCGGACCCGAGACGGCCGCGTTGATTAATCGACTAAAGCAGGTCGCAGGACTTCGCGTGGTGGTGGACGCCGACGCGATAACAGCGTGTGTGGAGCACGAGTTGTTTCCCTTGCCCAAGCAGTGGGTGATTACGCCGCATATGGGAGAGTTGGGTCGCATTTTAAAAGTCAAATCCACAGAGCTAGAGAAAGATCGCTTCAAAGCGTGTCGAGAGGGTTTTGAGCGAGCTCAATGCCACATTTTGTTGAAAGGCTATCGAAGTTTGATTGGTTTTGAAAGTCGATGTTTGGTGGTTCACGCGGGCAATTCGGCCTTGGCCAAAGCGGGCACGGGAGATGTGCTGAGCGGAATGATCGCGGCCCTTTTGGCACAAGGCCTTGATACGGCCGTGGCTGCAGCAACTGCGGCTTACTTGCATGGTCGGCTAGCAGATGAATGGGTTCGCTCAGGCCAAGACAAGTCTTCGCTCACAGCCTCAGACCTCACGGCCTTGTTGCCTGAGATCGTCGCAAGACTGCGTTTGGGTGGAGGTTTGTTTTGAATCAAACCGTTCGTTTGAAAAGTGCTGGTGAAGTTCAAGCGTGGGCCGAGCAGTTTCAACAGTTGATTCAGCGGCCGTGTTTGATTTTGCTTCAGGGCGAGATGGGTGTTGGCAAGACTCAGTTGGTGCGTTGGATGCTGACGGCGCAAGGTGTTTTGGATGTGGCGTCACCTACTTACGCGATTCATCATCAATATCAAGGCAAGCACGGCGTGGTGGATCACTTTGATCTTTACCGGGTAGAATCCGTAACTGATCTCGAGAGCACTGGTTTTTGGGATGTGTTGGATGATCCACTCGGGCTGGTGATTGTGGAATGGCCCGATCGGCTGAGTCGAGACATTTGGCCGAAAAATCGAGCGGTGATTTGGATTTCACTCAGTCGTGTCGACAAAGATCTAGAGGCCCGTACGCTTCAGGTGCTAACTGGTTAGGAGCCAGTTCTAAGCGCTCTTCAGCCATTCTCCGCCGATCTGGGAAGTGAGTTGCTCTGCAATTTTTTCTATGGATTCGAGCGCCTTTGGCGTTTGCACTTTCTCATCGCCAAAGGCCAAGAGAATTCCTGTCAGTTCACCATTGTCAGTGATCGGAACGGCTGTCACACAACCCGGTAACTCCTGTTGGCCCAACTTCTGAAAAAATTCACGATGCAAGGGTGTATCTAAAACAAAGCCGTGATAGGGCAGTTTGGTTTTGAACACAATCCTAAGTAAACTTGGAGAGTTTAAAGCAATTTGGATCTTCGAAGGCTCAATGGATAGCTTTAAATTGGGGTCGGATTGGCTCACCAGAGCGTCGGAGTCTGTGCAGCGCAAAAGAACGGCGCCTTTGTAGTCTTTGCGGATAGAGACGAAGGCCTGTTCCATCGCCTCGGCAACTTCATGTGCTGTCGGTAGTGGTCGAGCAGTTTGAGCCACAGTGACTGTCGGTTGCGCGTGCTGGGTGGCGGTGACTGCATCGACAATCTGCGATTGAGTGAACTCCTCTGTAACATTTTCTGAGCTGGCGATCTCTGGGGCTGCCGGAGGTTCGGTCGGATCCGCATCGACGACCACTTCGTCTAAACTCAAATCGGGCACTTGCAAAACGGGAGGCATCTCAGGTGTTAGCACGGGTTGGGTGATTTGCGGTGGATCGCTTGGTTGTGCAACGTCGTCGGATTCAAATCCAGCCAATTGCAGTTTAAATTTTCGGGGTGCATTTAAATTTACGCCCAACGGAATGTCCAAGGGGTCGCCCTCAGGCGCAATCAAGGGGGGCTCGGCGTCCTCTACCGAAAGACTGGCTCGCGACTTTTTTATCTCAGTGGGTGGTGGAGGGGGCAGGCTGATGCGCGCGTCACTTTGTCCCCAGGCTTCGTGCAAGGCTGTAGGGTCGGCCAACACGTAGCTATAACCCTCTTGCCGTTCGTGGGGAGGTTCGACACAAGCGACGATGGTTATGCCGTCCCAAACTTCGACCGGAAAACTCCACGGGCTCCAGTCACTGCGCATTTGACTGAGCGTTGAAGCATCAAAGGCCTCTGCAAAAAATCGCGATTCCAATACGGGCAGGCCATAGGACTCACTGGCCCAGTCAAGGTAGCGATCTAAAGGCACGTGGCCGTGCTCAAGGCACCAAGCGAGTAAAGGCATACCCGATGGCACCTGTTCGCTCCATCGGCGCAGGTCCTCTTCACTAATTTCTAGGGCTTCTACCCAGGTCTGTTCTTCTGCCATCAGGAAAACTTTTCGGAAACTCTTGCCCTCAGCTTGATGATTTCCTCACCTCCACGCCTTTTGTCTGAGTAGAGTTGAAGCGCAAGTGCCATTCGTGGTAGACCCGGCAGGTGTCAAAGACCATTTACCTCGACCACAATGCGACTACGCCACCGCACCCCGACCTTGGGCCGCAGGTGTTGCCATGGCTGAACGTCTGGGGCAATCCCAGCTCTATTCACTGGGCGGGGCGCGAGCCAAAGAGGCTTATCCGCGAGGCCCGTCTCGCCCTCGCCACGCTTTTGGGTGTGGATCCACTCGAGTTGATTTTTACCAGTGGTGGCAGTGAGTCCAACAATTTGGCCATCCAGGGCGTGATGCTCAGCCAAGCCATTGCCAACTCGGGCCGAGATGAACTGATCCTCTCGGGAGTTGAACACCCCAGCGTTCGAAAAACTGCCGAGGCGCTCGCACGTCGAGGCTTTAAGTTAAAAATTCTGCCCGTGGATCGCGAGGGTCAACTCGATCTGCAACTCTTGCGTGAGGCTTTGAATCCTCGCACAGCACTTGTGTCGATTATGTTGGCCAACAACGAAACGGGTCACATCTTCCCCATTCCAGAAATTGTGCGATGGAGTCATGCGGCTGGCGCCTTGGTGCATTGTGATGCCGTTCAAGGATTGGGAAAAATTCCGGTGCGCTTGGTGGATCTGGGTGTGGATCTCGCCAGCTTTTCCGGTCATAAATTTTATGCCTTAAAGGGCTCAGGTGTTTTGTACGTGCGCCGCGGTCTGCAATTGGAAGGTCTGATTCATGGCGGAGCGCAAGAGCGAGGCCGCAGAGCCGGCACTGAAAATCTGTTGGCGATTGCAAGCTTGGGTTGGATGGCTGGTAAGGCCGGCGAGGTTGCCGAGCGAGGGCAGGCTGTTCACGCCCTCCGCGACCACCTCGAACAACGGGTGTTGGCGGAGATCCCCGATGTCACCATCACCGGGGCACAAGGCCTAAGACTACCCAACACTTCGAGTTTAATCTTGGCGGGCATTGATGGAGAGACGCTGCTGATGAACTTGGATGTTCAAGGTTTTGCAGTGAGCACGGGGGCCGCCTGCAGTTCGGGAAGTCCGGAGCCGTCGCCAATTTTGTTAGCAATGGGACTTAGCCGCGAGGAGGCTCAAAGCAGTTTGCGCTTGAGTCTGGGCTGGGGTACTCATGCCGCTGAAGTGGACGATTTTGTGGCGACGTTAAAGGCGGTTGTGACGAGGCTGCGGGGTTTTCGCTCGCTGCCACACCGAGAGAGATAGAAGGGTCAATGGACTACAAGTTTGGTCAAAGTAAAAAAGGCCGTGTGTTGGTGGCAATGAGTGGCGGGGTGGACTCATCTGTCGCGGCAGCTCTTTTGGTGCAGCAAGGTTACGATGTGGTGGGTGCCACGATGCAAGTGTGGGATTACACAAAGGGCGCCTGTGACATTCAAGAGGGCAACGGCACCTGTTGCTCGAGCACAGATGTGGATGATGCGCGCGCGGTGGCGGATCATTTGGGCATTCCGTTTTACGTGATCAATTGTGAGGCGAAGTTTCAAGCCTATGTGATCGACGAATTTATCGGCTCGTATCTCGAGGGGCGAACGCCGATCCCATGCTCTAACTGCAACACCTATTTAAAGTTTGATCACCTTCTGCAAAAGATGAAAGAGCTTGAGTGTGATTTCATCGCAACTGGTCACTACGCCCGCATCGACGACGCGGACGGGGAACCTAAGTTGATCTCAAGTCACGACGACTGGAAGGATCAAACCTATTTTCTGTTCACTTTGGAGCGCGAAATTCTACGGCATATTTTGTTTCCGGTGGGACATATGAAAAAGCCAGAGGTGCGAGAACTCGCTTCAAAGCTGGGCCTGAATGTGGCTGGTAAAAAAGACTCCACCGGCATTTGTTTTATCGGCAAAGGCGGATATTCAGAATTCATTGAGCAGCGGGTAGCTAAGGATTTGCTCAAACCTGGCCCGCTCCGCCAATACCCGGGCGGCGAACATTTGGGGCTGCATGAGGGAATTCATCATTTTACCTACGGGCAGCGCAAAGGCCTTGGGATTGCGACGGGTTCACCCCTGTATGTGGTGCGAATTGATCCAGCGCTAAACACAGTTTGGTTAGGCGAAGAAAAGCATCTCTACTCTAGCCATTTGCAAATTCGTCGAATGAACTGGTTGAGCGAGGTGCGAGCCGGAGAAGAGTTCACCGTGAAGATCCGGTTTCAACACAAGGGCGCGCGCGCGAAAATTCGCGAAATAAGTGCCGACCAGGCCGAGCTTGAGTTTATTGAGCCGCAACGCTCAGTAACACCTGGGCAAGCGGCGGTCTTTTATCGTGACAAACAATTGGTGGGCGGCGGTTGGATCGCATGAGCCAAGAGTCTGACCTGGGCGTAAAGATTCACACCTACGGTTGTAAGGTCAACACCTACGACAGCGGGCTTTTGCAATCGCGCTTCGGTCAATCGGGCTTTCACTTAAGTGAAACGCCGCACGTGCACGTGCTCAATACCTGTGCCGTCACTCAAGAGGCCACGCGTGAGGCCGTAAAGAACGCGCGCCGGTTGAAGGCCAAAAACCCCGATTGTTTAGTGGTGGTGACGGGCTGTGCAGCCCAAGTCGACACTGAAGAATTCACTCATGTGCCCGGTGTGGATTTGGTCGTGGCCAACTCCCACAAAGGGCAACTAAGCCAACTGATCCGGCAGTACTACGCAGGTCAACTGAAAGAGCGAGTTTACAAATCCAACATCTTTAAAAAAGACGACCTCGAGGCCGGTGGGGGTGTCGAGTCGCACCACACGCGCGCCTTTTTAAAAATTCAGGACGGTTGCGATTCGTTTTGCACGTTTTGTGTGATTCCGTTTGCGCGCGGTAAAAGTCGAAGTTTGAGTGTGCCGGCCATAACGGAGCGAGTAAACGAACTCTGTGCCAGCGGCGTGCAAGAGGTGGTTTTGACGGGAGTTCACATTGGTGATTACCGCGATGGTGTGAATGGCGAACTGCAACTCGAAGATCTCGTTGAGGCCGTCTTGCGTGACACATCGGTGTCTCGCCTGCGGCTGACGAGTTTAGAACCACCCGAAGTTACACCCAGACTGCTGTCGCTTTTTGCAGCCCATTCGCGATTGTGTCGGCATTTTCATATGAGCATTCAAAGCGCCAACTCTAAAGTGCTGCGCGAGATGAAGCGACAATACACGGCCGACGCTGTTGAAACGGCATTGCAAGCGATTGCCGAACAGGTGCCGGGGAGCTTTGTGGGCATGGATGTGATTGCCGGCTTCCCTGGTGAGACAGAGACGGAGTTTGTGGATTCTTTAGAGCGACTCGGTCGCCTACCATGGACTCGGCTGCACGTGTTTCCCTACAGCGCGCGACCTGGGACATTTGCAGCTCGTCGCACCGATGCCGTTTCACCGCAACAGATCAAACGTCGAGCCGAGGTTTTGCGCGGACTGAGTGAGCGCCGTTGGACAGAGGCCGCACAAGCGCAAGTCGGGGCAGTTAAGCAAGTGCTAACCCTCAAAGGGGCTCGCGGGTTGTCGCGCGATTTTTGGCCAGTGGAATTTGTAAGCTCTGAAAATTTGCCGCTGAACACGGAGACGCAGATGCAAATCACTGGCTTCAGTCGCACGTCTTTGATCGCTGAATTCAACCCACCCCTCAATAAAGCGTAGGTCTTAGGTCGTCTGGGTGACCTTGACTTGTCTCGGTGCGCAGCCGTCCAATTGTACAAACTGAACTCTATTGGAGGAGATATGCTTGCGGAACTGATCTTTGTTGGACTCTCGACGTTCGCTTATGCCGAGGATTCAAGTGGTGCCGGTGACAATTTTGAGAAACACAAGGCTGCGGCCATGGAGCACGTCGATAAACGACTTGCGGCTTTGCAAGAGCACAAGTCCTGTGTGACCTCAGCTAAGGACATGGCCGGCATGAAGGCTTGTCAGGCGAAAATGAAAGACTTTCGGATGGATATGCGTGAGGATCATCTCAAAAATAAGCGCGACAGAATCGATAAAAAGTTGAACAAAATGCAGGGGCAGTAGGCTGAGCTGATCGTCACAAAACCAGTCAGGTTGGAGGGAGGGTCAAGTCACACTCCAACTTGCATCGTCACCTCGATTAAACCCGTGTGAGTGCATTGTGACGTGTATTGGAGGGGAAAATCATTTAGTATTCAACTTATGTTGATTGGTACAGATAGCATTCCTTCAGACAGCCCAGAGCTTCGGCGATTAAAAGCCATAGCAAACGTGATGGACTCTCTTGTCGAAGTTCCAGTGTTGCGGTGGCGTATTGGCGTGGACGGTCTGTTAGGACTAGTGCCAGGGCTGGGTGATGTATTTGGTCTGGGCGTGTCTGGTTATTTTATTTATGTAGCGGCAAAAATGCAGGTATCGGGAGTTGTTCTAACTCGAATGGTTTTGAATGTTGTGCTGGATGCTGTTGTGGGCGCTATTCCTTTTGTCGGTGATCTTTTTGATTTCGTCTTTAAGGCCAATCGCAAAAATCTCGAAATTTTAGAAAAACATGTGCATGATCCTGCGCGCACCCACCGCCGCTCCATGGGGTTTCTATTGGCGTTTGGTGCCTCGCTGTTTGCTGGATTTTTGGGAGTGGCGTATCTGGTCTTTTTGTTGGCGCAAGCGCTTGTTGAGCTTATCCGTTCGATTTTTTAAGAGCTATGGGATTCGCAGTCGCAACTATAGGCAGCTCTTGTGCCTGGGCAATTCGATCTAAATGTCGAGCGAAGGCTTGCATTACCAAGAGATGCACAATGGCTTGGGTGAATTTGTAAACAAACCATGGTAGGGTGGGGCGGTAGTCGTGAATCGCTGCAATGGCAAAGCGACGGTTGAGCACGATGCCAAATTCCAGGCGACCTCGACTTTTGGCTCCCGCCAAAAATCCCCCGGTGATTTGCAAAATCTGCCGATCCTTCGAATTCCCGCCCGAACTTTCACTCAGCTGCAGCATCACGAATCTTGGATGAATGAGCGCAAATTCAACAAGGGTTTGTTTGGTCCGAACCTTAACAAACGGTGAGAGCGCTTTGGGTAGCCAGCTTTGGTATTCGAGTCGGATAAATTCGGCATCGCGACCTGGCGGCAGGGGCATTCGCTGCACCGAACGCACTGTTTTTCGCCGCGCTCTGAAGCGAAAAAGCGAATGACCAGAGTGCGTCTTAAGCGAAGCACGGTCGAGCAAACTGAAGTACGAGCGCTCATGCCAGTCACTCGAAAATTGGTGGGTCTCTCTGGCAACCATCTTGTGTTGCAAAGAATCGATCAAGGGATACACCAGATCTTTTGGCGTGTTGGTGATGAGCGACACCCATAAGCGTGAGAGTGTGGGTGTGAAGAATGGTACGGTGAGGAACAACCGCTTAGCGCCCAGTTGTCTCGCGGTATCTTGCATCATCTTGACGTACGTTAGGGGTCTGCAGCCGGCGAGATCATAAATTTTGTTGTAGTGCTCGGGCTTTAGCGCGGCGTCTACCAATGCAGTCAGCACACTGAGCAAGTCGACGGGTGTGGTGAGAGTCTGAGTCCAACTCGGGCAAATCATCAAAGGTAGGCGCTTCACCAACTTTAACAAGATCTGAAACGATGACCCCGCTTCGCCCAGTATCAAGCCCGCGCGAAAAATTGTTGTCGGCACTTTGAACTGCAAAAATGTTTCTTCCACCTCTAGCCGGCTCTGTAAGTGCAGCGACAGTTTGTCTGTCTCTGGCAGCAGGCCGCCTAGGTAGATCAGTTGCTTCACTTCTCTAAGCGCGAGGACCTGGGCAAAATTATCGGCCAAGATCAAATCATAGTCGGCAAAGTTACCTTGATCGAGTTGTGCCGTTGGACCCATCGAGTGCACGAGGTAGTAGGCGACGTCGATGTGCGCTGGCAGTGTCTCTTGAATAGCGTTTAGCGAAAAGAGGTCACAGGCCTTCCACTCCACCCGTGGATCCGTGGACTGTTGCTGGCTCCGGGAGAGCGCGGTGATTTTCGCGGTGGGAAACTTCTCCAGGAGTTTTGGAATGAGGGCTTTGCCAATGTAGCCACTGGCGCCGGCAATCACGATAGATGGATTCAAGTTGGCCTCTCGGTGGCGATTTCTTATCATGCTAGACCCGAACCTCGCTCTCTGTCACCAAGTCCGTCGCCACTTTCAAGACTTGGCTAGCTTTGTTTTTCGAACTAAAATAGGGACGTGAGAGGGTCATTATGCGCCACTGGATCTTAGTTCTGCTCCTGTTGCTATTGAGTTCTCCGAGCTTTGCGGACTCTCCACTTTGGCAGCAATTTCAACTGCAAACGTGGCTGGCGCGCGAGCTCAATCAGCTGCCAGGCTCACGCATCGAGTTGACCAAAAAGCTGTCGCCAAATCTCAGTGCTAGGGATCGCCTTGCGCTCGAAAAAGCGTTAACCGCAGTCTCCAAATTGAAGTCTACCCATGTGCAGCTCTCCTCTGTCCTCGATAGCCTCGTGTTCGCTTCGCCTCAGATGTTTTTGGTGATTCGAAAACATCCAACCCTCAATCACGCCCTGCTGCTAAACAATGAGCACGTGATCAAGTACAATCCTAAAGACATTTCAAAATCCATTCGCGCCCATTTTAAAGGGCCCAATCCTGTGGCCTGGCGCTGGCCGTCACTTGTTGAAGCGGCAGTAGCGGAAGGCAAAGCAACCAAAACCGCTTATCCACACAAGAGAGATGTCTTGAACGCGGCAGCTGACGTCACCGAAATGGCGGCTCTGGCACAGGCCGGGGTAAAATTCTCCCTCGTGAGTGTCGATGATGATATTTTTGAAATGATGAAAGATGTGGGCCTCATGGGGAAGAGGGTTATTGCTCACGAAAAAAACAAAAACATGGGGACGATCGTCTGTGCCGCCGATGGAAGCTCCGTGAGTGGAATCGTTTGGTTTAACTGGCAGGCAGTGCCCTTCCAATATAAAGACCAATCGCTGCAATTGACATTGCCGAAGAGTCCCCCAAAGACGCACACGTTGAAATTTTCTCAGCTTAAGAAAAGAAATTTTAAAGTCGATCAACAGGATCTGCTTTTGAACAGCCGGAGACTCAGTGTGGATGGTCAATCTAATGAAAGCTGTGAGGAAGGCGAGTTTGTCTTTTGTAGGTTCATTCGAGTGGAGTACTTTTTAACTCCGACGAACTGTAAGGGCTGCGATATGCAGAGTGTAGTCGCCGATTTCATTGAGTCCACCGGCGAAAAAGGGTCAGGCGGGGCATCTCCAGCTCCTGTGGACACGGAGCAAGAAGAGGGGATATTAAGAAGCTTAGCGAAGGCAACGCTATTTGGGTCGGCACTCAAGTTGTGCTGTGCGGAGGCCCAGTGCCGAGACAACCTGAGGTCAGACTATAATCTCGACGTCAAAATTGACTCTCAATCCAAGGGGACTCCTTAGGACAGTTGCCTGATCTATCTCGTGCGGTTCCTGAAGTCCGAGCGGCGCCAAATTCAGGTTGACGCGACGCCGCTATGCCGGTAAGACGAGGTCAAAGTTGGGCCACAGAGCCCGGGATGACCTACATATGCCAGCTTCTCTCGCCGCCCGATTGGGCCACACGTTTCGTGATCCGCACCTGCTCCTGCAGGCCTTAACTCATAGAAGCTACCATTATGAACATTCCGCGGAGTCTTCCGGTCACAATGAGCGACTGGAATTCCTTGGTGATGCGGTCTTAGATCTGGTGCTGAGCGAGTGGTTGATGCGGTCTTTTCCCGACACGCAAGAGGGCACTTTGTCGAAGTGGCGTGCCAGTCTAGTGAACGAACAAACGCTGAGCGAGGTGGCCAAAACCCTCGAGCTCAATTCGACCGTCCGTTTGGGAAAGTCTGAAGAATTCACTAGAGATGCATTGCGCCCTCGGTTGCTAGCCTCTGTATTCGAAGCCCTAATTGCAGCTGTGTATTTGGATGGCGGTCTTGCAGCTGCACAAAAGTTGATCGAGCCACTCTTTGCGAAACGAATCGAGGGGCTGAGCTCAACGCTAGAGTACGCGGCGGACTTTAAGACGCGACTACAAGAGGTCACTCAAGGTCAATTTCAGGGGACAGTGCCTGAGTACAAATTGACCGCGGCTGACGGACCCGAGCATGCCAAAACCTTTACGTCGCAAGTGTGGCTCAAGCAAAAGCAAATTGGGGAGGGACGCGGCACCTCTCGTAAAAGTGCGGAGCAAGCAGCCGCACAAGTGGCTTTGGCACAATCCGAACAGTGGTTAGAAAAACAAAAGGGTGGAGTATGAGTTTTCGCGCAGGTTTTGTGGGGCTGATCGGGTTGCCGAATTCAGGCAAGAGCACATTGCTGAATGCCTTGGTGGGTGAAAAGGTGTCTATTGTCACCGCTAAGCCTCAGACCACTCGGCGGCGAGTGATGGGGCTTATGAATGTGACCGAGCCTGCAGCTCAGCTCGTGCTGGTCGATGCGCCAGGAGTTGTGAAAGCCAAAAGTGGCCTCAATCGCTTTTTGCGAGAAGAGGCAGATGATGTGATTTCGGAGAGTGATGTTTTGATCGGCGTGCTCAATATTGACGAGAGCAAACAAGAGAACTTGCAAGAGATCATCGATATCCTAAAAGCGTCTGGCAAGCCCTGGATCGCCCTGGTCCATAAAACAGATTTGCCGCAAGCGCACCGTCCGCAAATCCTGCAAGAGAAGCTGCGAGAGCAGAACATCCCCGTGATTTTGGGTTCGGCTTTGTCTAACCCCAAGGCCGTCCGAGCGGCGCTGATTGATTTGGTTGTGCCGCTACTCCCTCTCGCGCCGGCTCCTCTATATGACCAAGAGTTTTACACCCTGAGCTCGACTCGGGATTTGTGTGCCGAGATTATCCGCGAGCGATGTTTTGAAAGTTTGCATCAAGAGATCCCCTTTGGCTTGGCTGTGAAAATTCAAATGTTTCAAGAAAACGAAGGGCCAGTGGTTAAAATCTTCTCGGAGGTGATGGTGGCCAAAGAAAACCATCGAGCCATTGTGGTCGGTCGTGGCGGCACTTTGTTAAAGAAGATTGGCAGTGAAGCTCGGCAAGAGATGGAAAAGTTGATTGGGCGGCAAGTCTATCTTGATATTAAAGTGGTTGCCAAACGCAACTGGCAGCGCAACACCGGTATGATGAAGGAGCTAGGCTATGTCCTCAACAAAACTTAAGCGGGTAGCTCTGGTTGGCCGACCGAACGTTGGTAAATCCACACTGTTTAATCGACTGACTCGAACCCGCAAAGCTGTGGTGAAGGACCAACGCGGCGTCACCCGTGACATTCAGATGTCACCCGTCGAGTGGTGGGGCAAAACGTTTGAAGTGGTCGATACCGGTGGATTGACAGAGGACCGTGAAGGCTTTTCGCCTTTGATTTTAGAGCAGGTGACTGAGTTTCTCCAGTACGTCGACCAAGTGGTTTTTATAGTGGATGGTCGCAGCGGGATTATCCCTGAAGATCGCGCGGCGTTTCGCATCGTCAAGCAGTCGGGTAAGCCCTATTTGATTGTGGTAAATAAATGCGATCGGACCATTGAGGCCGACGGATATCTGTCAGACTTTTATGAACTCGGGTCGGAGCTCGTGGCGGCAGCCTTTGAACAGGATTTTGGCATTGATCAAACTGTTGAATGGATCATCGCCAACTTGGGTGATGAGGAGACCGAGGAGGTCACTGGGTTTCGGTTAGCCATTTTGGGCAAGCCGAATGCGGGCAAAAGCTCGCTTGCCAATTGTTTACTTGGCAAAGAGCGACTGCTGGTTTCTCCGACTGCGGGGACGACCGTCGACGCGATCGAAGTTGAATTTGATTTTGAAGGTGAGCGCTACATTCTGGTGGATACAGCGGGCCTACGCAAAGCGGGTAAACAAAAAGATGGGACCGAGGTCCTGGGTGGCTTCAAAACCCGAGAGGCTGTGCGCAAAGCCGATATGATTCTATTGGTGATCGATGGCGTGGTCGGCCCAACCCATCAAGATGCGAGACTTGTCGAGATGTGTTTGCATCATCACAAGGCGATTGTAGTTGTGGCGAACAAGGTGGACTTGGGTCGAGAGCAGCATGACAATTTTCGTGATTGGTTTCGTGAAAAAGTCGAACAAGAGTTTCGGTTTTTTAAAGATGTGCCCGTCGTCTTTACCAGCGCAAAAAACGGCTCTGGCATTGGCACCCTTTTGCAGAAGATGCGCGACGTGCGCGAGAAGCTGCATGTGCGGATTCCCACTTCTAAGCTCAATAAGTTTTTCACTGAGGTGATTAAACAAGCGCCCTCTCCCGTTTATGGCTCAGACAACGTAAAGTTCTACTACTTGACGCAAACCAAGCAAAAGCCACCGAGCTTTATTGCCTTTGCCAACCATCCTGAGGGAGTAACGCCCTCGTATCGCCGATTTCTAGTTCGTAAAATTCAGGAGAACTGGGATCTCAAAGGGATTCCACTGCGTATCTTTGTAATGGCGAAAGGCGGAGGCTAGCGGCGTGCCGTATCCATCCAAGACCACCGTTTTTGAGACGCGTTGGGGATTTTACTTGGCGGCAATTGGTTCAGCGTTTGGGCTTGGGAATCTCTGGCGCTTTCCGTATGTGGTGGCAGAGAACGGTGGCGGCGCCTTTATGCTCCTTTATTTTTTATTTGTGTTTGTCGCCGGTATGCCGCTGCTTGTGGGCGAACTCCTACTCGGCAAACTTTCGCGCAGCAGTTTGATGCCGGCGCTGCACAAGCTGACGGGCGATCGCTATCAGGTGCGCGACGTGCGTGAAGACGCGCAGGATCCGCCACCCACTGTGAGCTGGATTCTTCGCAATATGGGTCGAATGAGCATGTTGATCACCATTGTGGTGTTGGCCTACTACGCGGTGATCAGTGGTTGGGTTCTCCACTTTCTAATGCAACTCATCACTTCAGTTTTTCAACCCTCGCAGTTCAACTCCGAAGGGGCGCTGCGCTTGCTGTTAGAGAATGGGTGGTTGCAACTGTTGCTCACAAGTGTGCACCTGCTGGTTGTGGCTGTTATCGTAGCCAAAGATTTAGAGTTCGGGCTTGAGAAGTGGGTCGGCTACTGCATGCCCGTCTTTGGTTTATTGCTGTTGATTTTAGCCATTCAATCTTTGCGCTTAGATTCGGCCGGTGAGGCTATGCGATTTTTATTTTATCCGGATTTTTCGAAGCTCACGCTGGAGTCGCCCGGTCAGGCTTTGGGGCATGTGTTCTTCACTCTCAGTGTGGGCTTTGGCAGTATGGTGACGTTTGGCAGCTACTTGCGCGACAAAGATTATTTGCCCATGGCGGGGTTTAGAGTGTGCATCTTGGACTCGGCGATCTCTTTGTGGGCGGGAGTCATGATCTTTCCACTGGTGTTGCTCGGCAATGCCGATTTTTTTGCTGGTCCCCAACTTTTATTCAAGACAGTACCGCAGTTGCTGAATGTGCTCCCCGGTGGTTTTTGGTTTGGCATTGGATTTTTTCTTTGTCTGTATCTGGCGTCTCTTGGTGCGAGCATCGGTTTGTTTGAAAATGTGGTCGCCAATTGGCGCGAGTTTCGCCGCGTGCCTCGGCCACGAGGGGCCGGCGCTTTGGCAGTGATTTGTTTTGTAATTGCCGTGGGGCCGGCGCTTTCATCCAATGTATTGAGTGATGTGAAGGTCGGCGACAGAGGGCTTTTGGAGTTTTTAGATGCCGCCTTGATCAACTGGTGTTTACCGATTTGTGCGTTTGTTGTCTGCTACGTGGTGGGTTGGCTCCTCAAGCGTGATCTTATGCAGGCCGAATTTATTGATGCTGATACGCCCGACTCGCGGCGGTTGTTTCGCCACTGGCTCTGGGGAGTTCGCTACATCACAGCTCCGCTGATTTTGCTCGCGCTCGTATTGCAGCTGGTTTCACTCTTTTAAATCGACTCCTACGTCAGCAAGGGTGGCCAATTTCAGAAATTCACACCCAAGATGCCATATAAAGTGTAGGTGTCGCCGTTGGGAAAAACTCCCGTACGTTCATCGTTGTTAAATACATATTCTGTGTTTTCATTGCGAAAACTGGCCAACTGATACATGGCCTGTGCGCCAAAAAACATCTTATTTCGCATGATCGGGAGTTCCATTCCCAGTCCAAAATCAACGGCCTGCGCTCCGTCTCGGCCAGTGGACTCGAGATTGTTGACTCGCGTGCTTCGATCAATGCGTGAGAATCCGCCGATGATGTAGGGGTTGAACTTGGCAAGCCCCTTTGTGACGTTTTGAGTGTTCACGTAGTATTTAATGTCTAATCCGAAGTTGGTCATACTGACTGTGCCTGTGGCCGTGGTGCTACTCTGCGCACTCTTGATCTTGAAATTGTGGTCGGAGGTGTTGAAACTAAACTGGAGGGCAAAGCGAAGGTCAAAAAAGTAGCTTAAAAACACCCCAAAGGAGGGGGCCGAAGAGTAGACCTTAGGTAAGCCCTTGCCCGTAAAACCTCGCAGACCACCAATAAAACCTAGAGTCACAAACCGACCATTGCGAAAGAAGTTGATGTCGGCCTCTTCATCCTGAGCTTCATCAAACTCGGAGTAGTCGGCAAAGGGATCATAGGTGTCATCAGCATCAAACTGCGCCAATATCGTTGAAGTGCCTTGCTCCAACTCGCTACCCTCCAAATTGGGAATTAGACTGGGAATTGCGTTTGCCGAGCTAACAAAACATGCGGCGCAAACAAATGCCAAAAGGCGAGAGATCTTCATGGTCACCTCAATGATACAAAACGGGTAGAATTCTAAATTAAGCCACACTTTGGGGACGAGCGCAAAAATCTATGGTGCAAAAGAAATGTCAGGTGTGCAACCCTGTCGGAGGTTGAATACCTGCGTCGCATTTGGTAAATCCCTAGGTCTACCGCCTCGAAATTAGGAGAAACAGCCGATGGCCATCGATTACAAGCAGTCTGGCGTGGATGTGGAGGCCGGTGATGCCTTAGTGGACTGGCTCAAACGCTCAGCTCCCGCAAAATGGCCTCATCAAGAGCGATTGGTCGAGGGCATTGGCGGCTTTGCCGCCTTGTTTCGCGCGGATTTCAAAGATCACCAAGAGCCTTGCCTCGTGAGCTGCACGGACGGCGTTGGCACCAAGATCAAATTGGCTGTGCATTTTGAGAGCTACCGTGAAGTGGCGCAGGACTTGGTCGCGATGTGCGTGAACGACCTCATTTGCTGCGGAGCGCGCCCGCTGTTCTTTTTGGACTATTATGCGAGCGGCAAGCTGCGACTGCCAGCGGCCAAAGACTTTCTGGCCGGAGTGCAAGAGGCCTGCATTGCTTCGGACTGCGCCTTGATCGGTGGCGAGACGGCCGAAATGCCCGGCGTGTATGAGGGCAATGATTTCGATTGTGCTGGATTCGCAGTCGGTGTTGTTGATCGTCCCAAGGCCTTGGGCGCACATCGGGTTCAGGCTGGCATGCGACTCTTGGGGATCAGCAGCAGCGGCTTTCACAGCAACGGCTTTTCACTTTTGCGCAAAGTTTTTGCGGCCGACTTAGAGGCCTGGCGCAGTCAGTTGTTAAAGCCTACGGCTTTGTATGTGCAGTTGGTGCATAAAGCCATCGAATTGGGTGGGGTGGAGGCGATTGCGCACATCACGGGTGGAGGCATGGACAATTTGCCGCGGATATTGCCAAAGGGCATGCGTGCTCGACTAACTCAATGGCCTGTGCCGGCACCATTTTTGGAAGTGAAGAATCGCACGCAGTTGTCTTGGTCAAACATGCTGACCACATTGAACTGTGGCCTTGGAATGGTCTGGGTGGTGCAGCCTAACCAAGTGAGGGCCCTCACCGCTCTTTGCGGCAGCTTAGGGTATTCGGCCTTCGATATTGGCGAAGTCGTCGCAAGCTCAAGTGGAGAAGAAGCGGGCTGGGAGCTCGAAGATCCCACTTGGGAAGGTTTGGATCTGTGAAGGGTTGGCTCGTTGGAATTGTCAGCGCCTTTGGTCGCGGTGAAACTTTAGCCCTAGCTCTGCACGAGCGTGGCTTTCGCGTGAAGGTGATTGATCTAACGCCAGCCTTTTCAAATGTCTATCACAGGGGTTTAGGACCGTTTCCGGTGGTGAACAAGGTGTTTATGCCGGCCCAACGCGATCTCTTACAAGCCCTGCCGCCACTCGAGGGGGGACTCTCGATTTGGTTAAAGAATGGTCCGCTGGAGCTCAACGGTCCGATGACCTCCGTGCACATGCAAAACTCCCCCGCGCTCAAGGCGTGGAAGGAGCAAGAGAGCCACACAGAGTTTAGTCAGGCCTGGCTGAATCGCTGGCTGAAGGAATGGGCCTCGCCGGTGTTTCGTGAATCCAGTCCAGAGTTGGACCGCTCGCCCTTTCCAGCGCATGAGCCAATGAAACTCGTGCCCATCGAGATGGAAGCACGGTGCATGAGCTTTCATCGACGCTCGCATCCTGCGGTAGAAGTGCTGGCCACGCAAAGTCTAAAGGATATTCGCACGGAGAATAGCCGCATCGCTGAGATTGAAATTGAAAGCAGCGGCACTCGGGTGATTGGCGCAGATCAGTGGGTGTGGTGTTTGTCTTCCTCTGAAACCCACAGGATTGCTCCCGAGGTGGCGACCCGAGTGTTCTGGCGCGGAATTGTGCAGCCGGAATGGTGTTGGCTAAATTTTGAATGCACTATGAACAGAGGTCCTTGGAGTGCCGGTTGGCCGAATTACTGTGTGTTAATTGGAGATGTTTATTTACCTTGGGTTTATTCCAATGCCGCAGTTCTACGAAAGCTGGATGACGATCGTTTACGAATTTGGCTGAAGGTTCCGTATGCGCGAGTCGAGGACATTGATGGCAGACGGGGTTGGGCGATGGGCATAGAGAACCTTTTGCGCTCGCATTTGCCGCAAGCGGATTTTAAAGTGGATTCGAGTGTGTGGCAGGTTTGTCCCAGCAGTTTCGTCTATGCAGAAGAGACGCTCTTGCATGGGGGCGGGCGTTGGAAGAACTGGGATTGGATCAGTCCAGAGAACCTCCCACGTCTCGACCTTTCGGCTCGGTTGGAGCGCGAGGCTCAGAGTTTTGAACGATTGCTCAGGTGGCAACGAGAACAGGTTCGAAAGCAAGGAGGCCGAAATGATCAAGCGTTACACGCGCCCTGAGATGGGTGAGTTGTGGAGTGCGGAGGCGCGCTTTCACTGTTTGCTAGAAGTTGAAATCGCCGTGGCCAAGGCGCAAGCCAAACTCGGTATTATTCCGGCGAAAGCTTACCGCGACATAAAAAGTAAATCCCAATTCAATGTGGAGCGCATTGATGAGCTAGAGAAAACAACCAAGCACGATGTGATTGCCTTTGTGTCGTGTGTTGCCGAATTTGTGGGTCCTATGGGTCGATACTTGCATTACGGTATGACTTCATCGGATGTGTTGGATACGGCGATGAGTTTGCAAGTGGCAAAGGCCTGTGCCGTTTTGTTTGGACGGTTTGATCGATTGCAGGCGGCGCTAGAAAAACTGATCGCGCGCCACCGCTTCACTCTGTGCGCCGGTCGCACCCACGGAATGCATGCTGAGGCCACCACTTTTGGATTTAAGATGGCCGGGCATTTGATGGAACTCAAACGCACTCGAGCTCGGGTGGAACGAGCAGCTGCGCAGTTTCGCACCGTGAAACTCAGTGGCGCAGTGGGCACTTACTCCACCCAACCGCCCGAAGTCGAGCAGCTGGTGGGTAATACTCTAGGGCTTACGCCAGAGCCCATTGCCACGCAGGTCATACCACGCGATCGCCATGCTGAAGTTCTTTGGTCATTGGCCATGGTGGGAGGAATGCTGGAGCGTTTGGCCATCGAGCTTCGACATTTGCAGCGCACAGAAGTGAGTGAAGTGGTCGAGGGTTTTAGCCCTGGGCAAAAGGGCTCGAGCGCGATGCCGCACAAGAAGAACCCGATCAGTGCAGAGAACCTAACGGGCATTGCCCGTTTGCTCCGAGGTCACGCCGGCATGGCGCTAGAGAACATCGCGCTCTGGCATGAGCGCGACATCTCCCACTCTTCCGTTGAGCGAGTGATTTTGCCAGACAGTTTTATTTTGGCCGACTATGGCTTGGATCGCATGGCAACCCTGTTGGAAGGGCTGTTTGTGGATACCGCCCGCATGCGCCGAAATATGGATCTGTCGCAGGGTCAGCTCTTTAGCTCACAGGTGTTGCTAGCTATGATTGATAAGGGGCTCACGCGTGAAGAAGCTTATCGACTCGTGCAACGGGTTTGTCATGATCTGGAGCCCAGTGACTCGCTTGAAGGCCGTTTGGTCGCGGACGCCGAGGCGGCGCCGTATTTGGACCGTAAGGTCTTGAAGGCGATATTTTCTGGCGAGCGGCAAAAAAATCGCATCGACTCAGTCTTAAAGCGAATTGGAAAATTGAAGAAGCCAGTGGCAAAGTCGGCAAAAGAAAAAAGAGGATCGAATGGCAAGGCAAAAAGGCGAGCTCCTGTACGAGGGAAAAGCTAAAAAGATGTTCGCAGTCATGGGCTCACCCCAAGAGATCTGGGTGGAGTACAAGGATTCACTCACAGCTTTCAACGCGGCAAAAAAATCCAGCTTTGGTGGCAAGGGGTCGATCAACGCGCGCATCACCTCCCTTTTGTATCAGCGTTTGCAAGCTGCGGGTGTGAACACCCATTGGATTGAAGACATCGATGCAAACTCCATGGTCTGTCGCAAGGTCACGGTGATTCCGCTCGAAGTGGTGACACGCAATCGTCTCGCCGGTTCAACGGCCAAGAAGCTTGGCCTAGAGGAGGGCACAGCCCTAACCGAGCCGCTGATCGAGTTTTATTACAAAGACGATGCGCTCGGTGATCCTTTTATCAGCGACGATCAGGCTCTGATGCTAAAAGCCGTCTCGGTGCGAGCTGAGCTGGAGGAACTTAAAGATCAGGCTCGGCAAATCAACTCGTTGCTTAAAGTTGAGTTTCTAAAAGTGGGACTAGAGCTGATTGACTTCAAATTGGAGTTTGGTCGTACTAGATCTGGGCAAATGATTTTAGCCGACGAAGTGAGCCCCGACACTTGTAGGCTTTGGGATGTGAAGACGGGTGAAAAGTTTGATAAGGATCGGTTCCGTCGGGATTTGGGTGGCGTAGAGGAGGCCTATCACGAGGTCTTGCGTCGACTGGAAGAGGCTGAAGCTTAGTTTTTTGAGGACGAAACAAACGAAGAGGTGAAGTGATGAAAATTGGTGTGCGAATTTTGCCAAAAAATGAAGTATTGGACACGCAAGGGCGAGCTGTCGAGTCTACGCTGAAGTCCCATGGGCGTTCGGTGAATCAGTGTCGGGTTGGCAAATATGTGCAGCTCGATTTGGCGGAGACGGAGCCGGCTCTGGCCTTGAAGAAGGCCGGCGAAATTGCTGAGTTTATTTTGTACAACCCACTGATTGAGACATTTGAGCTCGAAGTTTTGCCGAACTAACGGCAGCAGGAGATTGAGATGGCACAAAAGCCAGTCGGGATTTTGCGATTTTTAGGGACCAACTGTGACCGAGATGTATGGCAAGCCGTGGAGACACTGGGACTCACGCCTCGTTGGTTGTGGCATGAGGACACATTTCATCCTGCAGACTACTCCGGCTTTGTGGTGCCCGGTGGGTTTAGTTACGGCGATTACTTGCGCTGCGGAGCCCTTGCCGCCAAGGCTCCTGCCGTTCAAAGCTTGAGTGAGGCGGCTAAAAAAGGTCAGCCCATCTTAGGGATTTGCAATGGCTTTCAGATCTTGTGCGAGAGTGGGTTGTTGCCTGGTGTTTTGGTGCGAAACGAGGGGCGACGCTTTATCGATAAGTGGGTGAAATTAAAGCTCCGCAGCTCCAACGCTTGGACTCAGTCGGCGAGTGTTGGGCGAGAGTTGAACTTGCCGATCGCCCATGGGGAGGGGCGGTTCTTCTTAGAGGCCGACGGCATCGATCGACTGTTTGAAAACAATCAAGTGTGGTGCACTTACAGTGACAACCCGAATGGCAGTTTGAAGGACATCGCCGGCATTAGCAGTCCAACAGGAAACGTGTGTGGGTTAATGCCCCATCCGGAGCGAGCTGTGACGACTTGGATGGGCAGTGAAGACGGTCGAGTGATTTTAAGCAACCTGTTGGTTTAGGAGAGATGGTATGGAAACGGAATTTGCTGCTAAACTAAAAAAGTACCGGCTTTCAAGTGATGAGTATGAACGCGCCAAAAAATTGCTGGGTCGAGATCTTCAGGGTCTTGAGTGGGCGTTGTTCTCAGCCCTTTGGAGTGAGCACTGCTCGTACAAAAGCTCCAAGGTGCATTTAAAAAAATTCGCCTTTTCTTCGCCGCGCGTATTGCAAGCGATGGGCGAGAATGCCGGAGTGATTGACTTGGGCGAGGGTGAGCGGCTGGCCTTTAAAATGGAGAGTCACAACCACCCAAGCTTCATCGAGCCCTATCAAGGTGCTGCGACCGGAGTTGGCGGAATTCTGCGCGACATCTTCACGATGGGCGCTCGGCCGATTGCCTTAGCCAACTATCTTTGTTTTGGCGACCCCAAAGCGCCCCGCATGCAAGCCCTGGTTGAGGGCGTGGTGAGTGGAATTTCAGGCTACGGCAATTGTGTGGGTGTTCCCACGATCACCGGTCAAACTGAGTTTGATGCGAGCTACAACAACAACATTCTGGTCAACGCGATGGCCGTTGGTCTGTTCACTGAAGGTGAACCGATTGTCACCTCTCCGGCGCGTGGCGTGGGCAATTTGGTGGTTTATGTCGGCGCCAAAACAGGTCGAGATGGAGTGCACGGCGCCAGTATGGCGAGCGAATCCTTTGCCGCCGACAGCGCCAGCAAGCGGCCGACGGTGCAAATTGGCGATCCGTTTTTTGAAAAGCTACTGATAGAAAGTTGCCTTGAGGTCATTCAAAAAGATCTGGTCGTTGCCATCCAAGACATGGGGGCGGCAGGGCTGACGAGCTCTAGTTTTGAAATGTCAGCCAAAGGCGGTGTGGGACTGCGGATGCATTTGGACCGAGTGCCCCTTAGAGATTCTTCGGTGGGCCCGGAGGAAATTCTGTTGTCGGAGTCGCAAGAGCGCATGCTGTTAATCTGTGAACCACATAATCTCGAGCCGGTCCGCGAAGTGTTTGAGCGCTGGGGTTTAGATATTCAAGTGTTAGGTGAAGTGTTGCCAACGCCAGAGATGGAATTGCTCTGGAAAAACGAAGTCGTTTGTAAAATCAATCCAGCTCTTCTCACCGATCATGCGCCTATGCATGATCGCCCGTTTGAGAAGTGGCAGCCCAAAAAACAAGTGTCAAACCTCAGTCCAAATGGCGCGGGCGATGTGGCATTGCCCGCAGTGCTCGGCTCCCCGCAGGCGATGTCGCGCCGGTGGATCTATCAGCAGTACGATCAACGAGTCGGAGGCAAAACCGTGCGCGATTGTGACGACAGCGTTGCGGTTGTTCGCCTGCCGACGACCGGTCGCGGTTTAGGAATTGTGTTGGGTTGTCGGCCCAGCGTGATGCGAATGGATGCACAAGTGGGTGGATATGACGCTGCATTTTATCCAGCGTTGGAGTTAAGCGCTAAGGGTTTTGAACCGCTGGCGCTGACAGACTGTTTGAACTTTGGCAACCCAGAGCGAGTGCCCATCATGAGTGAATTTGTAGCGTCGGTTGAAGCGTTGGCCCATGCCAGCCGCCTGCTCGATGCACCCGTAATCAGCGGCAACGTCAGCTTTTACAATGAAACGATGGGTGTGAATATCACGTCTACGCCAGCCACCGGGATGGTGGGGTTGCGACCGGATATTGAGAGCCTCCCGGCTTCGCATTTCACTCAAAGTGGCGATGAGATTGTCCTTTGGCGTTTGCCCGGTGTGAGTTACGCGCTCAATGCCAGTGGCCAGATTTCTGAGTTCTCGGGCTCGCTTGAGCCTGAGGCGGTGGCACTTTGGCTGAAAGCTGTGCGCGGTTTAGTCACCAGCAATGGTTCGCAAATTCGAGCCTCGCGCGTTGTGGGGAAGTACGGCGTTGGGTATGCGCTGGCGCGACTATCGACAGAGGTCTTGGGTGCACGCGTACAAAGCACAGGCTGGGCGAATTCTGCTAGCGCCAACCCCTGGCATCAAGAGACACTTTATGAGGTGTTGCTGGTTGGTGTTCCGGGACTGCTCAGTAAGGTGAACGAAGTCGCCGCTCGACATCGCTCCACGGCTTGGAAGCTTGGCAGCGTAGAGGCGGGCGCACTCACTTTAGACAACTCGGAGCACGCCTTAGGCAACTTACTCAAAATCTACCGAACGGGATGGGGGAATCACTTTGCACAGCTGGCATGAAGAGTGCGCGGTATTTGGAATTTGGGGTGATCCTGAAGCCAGTCGGATGACCTATCTTGGGCTCTATGCGCAACAGCATCGCGGGCAAGAATCCTCCGGAATTGTGTCTTTAAAGTCTGAGGGTGGCGAGCACATTGTTCACCGAGGTATGGGCTTAGTGGGAGACGTGTTTCAAGAGTCGGATTTGCTTCGGCTTGAGGGGCCAGCCGCCATTGGACACAACCGCTACTCGACAACCGGCGGCAGTCAGCAAGACAACATTCAACCTCTCTCGGCCCATCTCTCCAACGGTCCAGTTGCACTCGCGCACAACGGCAACTTCGTCAACGCCGAACAACTTCGAAAAGAGCTGAAAGCCCAGGGCTCAATTTTTCAAGGCACCAATGACACCGAGTCACTGTTGCACTTGCTCGCCCGGCACCGCTCGCCCAATATCATCGAGTGCTTGAAAGACAGCTTGCCGCAAATTGTGGGTGCCTATTCACTAGCCATTTTGACGCATGATCGATTGATTGCCGCTAGAGACCCCTTTGGTTTTCGTCCGCTGGTGTTGGGACGAAGACCCATCGGCGATGGTTCGTTTTCGTGGGTGGTGGCTTCAGAGACTTGCGCCTTTGATTTGATCGGCGCCAAACTGGTGCGCGAAATTGAGCCCGGCGAGTTGGTTTGGTTTGACCGAGATGGTGAACATCGTGAGCGGATCCCGTCCAAGTCGACGCGGCTCGCGAAGTGTGTGTTTGAACATGTGTACTTTGCCCGACCCGATAGTCAGGTCTTTGGCCTGAGTGTTTATGAATCTCGCAAACGGATGGGTGAGATCTTGGCCTCTGAAAATCAAGTGGAGGCGGATATTGTGGTGCCGGTGCCAGACAGCGGCGTGCCTGCCGCGATTGGGTATTCGCGCGCCAGTGGAATTCCGTTTGAACTTGGGATCATTCGCAATCATTACATTGGTCGGACGTTTATCCAGCCTAGCCAAAGCATTCGCAGTTTTGGAGTGAAGATCAAGCTCAATCCGCAAACCGAAGTCTTGCGTGGCAAACGGGTGGTGGTTGTGGACGACTCGCTCGTTCGCGGCACTACAAGTCAAAAAATCATTCGATTGATTCGAGCCGCCGGGGCCAAAGAGGTTCACTTTCGCATCGCCTCTCCGCCAACGACAGGTCCTTGCTATTACGGTGTGGACACTCCGGGCAAATCACAGTTGATTGCAGCTCAACACAGTCGAGATGAAATCCGTGAGTTTATCGATGCCGACTCGCTAGCTTATCTTTCGGTTGAGGGCATGTTTCGAGCCGTGCATGGCAACGCCTCTGAATTTTGCGCCGCTTGCTTTGATGGCAATTACCCAACCCCGATTGATAATCCATCACTTTAACTGTGGTTGAATTCTAACGGCACTCGAGTTCATAGCTGACCAAATACTCTCCCGGTTTGTGAGCCTTAGGGCCAGCTCGGACCACAACTTTGTCGCCGGGCAAGAGTGGACCGACTCCCTCAGGTGTTCCCGTAAATAGCAAATCACCGCGTTTGATCGGGAACCACGTTTGCAAATCCGCTAGGAGCTCAATAGGTTTCCATCGCATGTCACGGCCCAAGCCTTTTTGTCGAACCTCGCCGTTCACTAAAAGTTCAAACGGCACATTTAGCGCTTCGCCGACTGAGGTGATCGCCTCCCACGGGCCAATGATGCAGGAGTTGTGAAAGACCTTAGCTTTTTCCCAGGGTTGGCCATTTTTCTTAAGGCTAGATTGGAGGTCGCGAAGCGTGAGGTCCAGTCCAAAAGTGAAATGAGAAATCTGCAATTTTTCATCCACTTCATCAATTCGAAATACCATTTCAACTTCATGATGCACTTGATGTCCCGGACGCAACTTTATGATTTTGCTATAGCCTTCAGTCGACATCAACGTGCTTGGAGGTTTGAAAAAGTAAATGGGCTGCTCTGGGATGGCATCACCTGGTTCAGAGGCGCGAAGTTCCTCGGCGTGCTTTAAATAGTTTTTCCCAACACAAATGATTTTTTCCATCGTCGACTCCCGCTTCGGTTGATCTTTGCTGTAACAAGGAGTGAGCTTGGCAACAACTTGAAAGCCCACTATCCTTAAAGAATGCATATTGAGTCAATTCAGCCTGGACAAATTGTGGACGTGATTGCTCCGGCCTCTGCCTGCACGCGCCAAGAGCTAAACAAAGCTGTAAAGGCCATTGAACAGCTGGGTCTGAAGCCGCGGGTCCCGAAGGACCTAATCGTCAAAATGCCCCTGTTCTCCAACACCGACGCTAGACGTTGGGTGCATCTGCAACGGGCTTTAACTGCGCCAGACTCCAATTTGATTTGGTGTTTGCGTGGAGGTTACGGAGCCATTCGCTTAATGCCGCAATTGCGTGAGTTGAAGAAGCCGGTGCGCCCCAAGATTCTTTTGGGCTACAGCGACATCAGCAGCCTGCACTTGCATTTGAATCAACATTGGCGTTGGCCTTCACTCCACGGTCCGGTCTTGGCGAGCTTGAGTCGAGTGAGAGGCTATTCTGCGGATCTACAAGAGTTATTTGATGTGCTTTCGGGTTATCAGGGGCAAGTCCGCTTTGAGAATTTGCATCCACTAAATGCAGCCGCCAGACGCAAAGGTCTAGTTGAAGCTCGCACCATCGGTGGCAACATGACCGTCTTGCAGTCGAGCTTGGGAACGCCGAGTGCTCTTAAGCCCGCGGGGCACTTTTTGTTTTTTGAAGACCTC
Organism: Bdellovibrionales bacterium; assembly: GCA_041739415.1. GTDB lineage: Bacteria > Bdellovibrionota > Bdellovibrionia > Bdellovibrionales > UBA1609 > JALHOQ01. The sequence goes on from JBGSNU010000014.1 coordinate 128,681, forward strand.
AATGAGCGACCGCACCGAGTGGATCGGATGCTGACTCAGTTTGCGCAAGCCGGATGGTTCGATAAATGTCGGGCCGTGGTGCTCGGCGAATTCATTTTAACCAAGGCTCGTGATCGACGCGAACTTTGGGAGGATGTGTTTAAGAGATTCGCCAACTCCGTTGATATTCCAGTGGTTTCGGGTTTGCCCGTCGGGCACGGGGCGCGCAACCGGGTGCTGCCACTGGGCACTTTATCCCACCTCCGGCTGGGTTCGACGGTGAGCCTCAGTCTTGCCAGTGGCATTGCTCAGACATGAATTCGTATGAACGAAAACTGCACTCGCGCATTCTCGAGCGCGTGCCGGAATTGGCGGAGATCACGCCGGGATTGGTGATTGAAGTTCATTCAAAGGGCCGCAAGCGCGCGCACTTGCGCTTGGGCGAGACCTACACATATTATGATCTGGCGTCGCTGACCAAGATTTTATTCACTGCGAGTTCGGCTATTGCCTATTTTTCCAGCCAACCGGCGGAGCTTCGTTCGCCAATTCGGGACTATCTTCCATGGTGGAAGCACCAGACTACACCCATTGACTTACTGACCCATACTGCGGGTCTGGCTTGGTGGAAGCCCTATTATAAATCTCTCAAGGGTCCAATGCAGCCCGAGTTGCGGTGGAATCAACTGCTCAATAAACTAAAACGTGTTCGCCCGAGCCCAACAACCAAAGCGGTCTATTCTGACCTTGATCTCTGGATGCTGGGAGCTTTTTTAGAAGGCGCTTTGGGGCGCCCGCTGCTCGAACTGTGGCAAGACGTCCAGCACCGGTTGAAGCTCGGGGACGTGTTTTTTCACCCAGGCAACAAACCGAAATTTGCGCGCAAACTCTACGCACCGACCGAAGACTGCGCTTGGCGCAAGCGAGTGTTGCAAGGTGAAGTGCATGATGAGAACACCTGGAGCCTAGCCGGTGTTGCACCCCACGCCGGACTTTTTGGGAGCATTGAAGCTGTCTCGGACTGGGGTTTAAAACTTCGCGCTGCTGTTTTACAAAACTCCACGGCCTTTGGTGATCCTCAGATGGTGCGGCACTTTGTGGGTCGCCGAATTTCTCGCGCCCGGGGAGACTGGGGACTGGGTTTTATGAAACCCAGTGTTCCCAAAGCGAGTTGTGGACGTCACTTTAGTCGCAAGTCTTTTGGCCATACCGGATTCACCGGGACCTCCTTGTGGATGGATCCCGTACAAGATCTGCTGGTGGTGATTCTCAGCAATCGAGTGTATCCCACGCGTGCCAACACGCGGTTTCAACAGTTGCGCGCGCCCCTGCACGACTGGATTTGTGAGTTGCTCTGAGTTGCCGCTTACAGATAAACTTTAGAGTATGAAAAATTTAAAACCAGGCGCGCACATACATCTGATCGGCATTTGCGGGACGGCTATGGCCTCGCTGGCCGGAATTCTCAAAGACCTCGGCTTTCTGGTCACGGGGAGTGATCAAAATGTCTACCCACCGATGTCGACTCAGTTGGCGGAGCTGGGGATAAAAATTCAGTCGGGTTATCGAGCGGAGAATCTAGAGCCCAAACCCGACTTGGTGATTGTGGGCAACGTGATTTCTAAAGGCAACTTAGAGGCCCAGGCAGTCGTGGCGCGAGAGATCCCATACACCAGCTTGCCCAAAGCTCTAGGTGAGTTTGCCATTGGTGACCGCGAGAGTTTTGTCGTAGCGGGTACACATGGAAAAACCACCACCACCTCTATCCTCGCCTGGGTGACGGATGCGCTTGGGTATTCGGCGGGCTTTTTGATTGGCGGAATTCCACTCAACTATGGACTGTCCTTTCGCGCACCCAAAGGAAACGCCTTTGTCATTGAAGGTGATGAGTACGACACCGCTTACTTTGATAAAGTTCCTAAGTTTATTCACTATCGCCCACGGCACGTGATTTTGACATCGATTGAGTTTGATCACGCCGATATTTATCGTGATTTAGAGCATGTGAAAATGGCGTTTAAAAGTCTTCTTGAGCTCATTCCTGAAGATGGAACGTTGGTGTACAACGCCGACGACACAAACATTCAGTCGCTGCTGCCTTTTTGCAAGGCTCGCCGGCAGTTTGGCTACGGACTGAAAATGGGGGAGTTCTCCATCCGCGAGCGCGAGGTGCTGGAGGGACGAAACCAGTTCACGGTGCTGCGAGAAAAATCACGCATCGCCGATGTGGCCGTCAAACTTTTTGGCGAGCACAACACACTGAATGTCTTGAGTGTGTTTGCACTTGCAGAAGTGTTGCATTGGCCGCGGCAAAAGGTTTTACAAAGCCTTGCAGATTTTAAAGGAGTCAAACGGCGACAAGAGCTGCTCGGTGAAGTGAGCGGCGTGACGGTGGTTGAAGATTTTGCCCACCACCCCACAGCGGTCGAACTCACTCTTAAATGCATGCGTGAGCGGTTTCCGTCGCGGCGGGTGGTGGCGGTGTTTGAGCCCAGATCGGCAACCTCTCGGCGCAATATTTTTCAGCGCGAATACGCTGCGGCCTTTGCGCACGCCGATTTGACTTTTCTCTCCCAGCCCTTTGACCAGAGTAAAATCGTTGAGACAGAGCGCTTCTCCACTGAACTTTTGGTGCAGGATTTGAAGGCTCAGGGGAAAACTGCGGAGATGGCACCCGGCGCCGACGCCATTTTAGAGACAATGTTGCCACAACTCAGGCCAAAAGATGTGGTGCTCATCATGAGCAATGGTGGCTTTGATGGAATTTATCAAAAGCTGCTGACGCGGCTGGCGCACCTCAAAGTCTAGTCGAGATTGTAGGCGAAGACCTATGCTCACGTCCCTAACAATCCGATAGAATTGTATGTTTGCCATCACGAAGTCCGCCAACACGTCGCCGATCCAACCCGTCTTAGATGCCATGGACTCTGCCATTTTAGGCAAGCCCGAGCAGGTGCGCTTGTCGCTGGCCTGCGTTTTGGCAAGAGGACACTTGCTGGTTGAGGACGTGCCGGGCGTTGGTAAGACTACGTTGGTGAAGACGCTGGCACGAGTGCTAGGCTTAGAAACCAAACGAGTTCAGTTTACCAATGATTTGTTGCCAGCAGATATTCTCGGCACCGCCATTTTCGACAACACCGTAAACACCTTTCAGTTTCATCCGGGGCCTATTTTTACCAATGTGTTGATTGGCGATGAACTCAATCGCGGCACACCTCGTACGCAAAGCGCCTTCTTGCAGGCGATGGAAGAAGGTCGAATTTCAATGGATGGAATCAATCGTGAACTGCCTAAGCCGTTCTTTGTGGTGGCCACGCAAAACCCGCGCGAGCAGGTGGGCACGTACCCTTTGCCAGAGTCGCAGTTGGATCGTTTTCTCATGCGTGTGCACATGGGCTTTCCAGCGCCTGAATTCGAGCTGGAGCTGCTTCGTGGCGGGAGAAAGCTTGAGACCGATTTGCCTGTGTTGCTATCGCAGGGTGAAGTGCTGAGTTTGCAAGAGCGGGCCGCAAAAGTGCATTGTTCCGATTTGGTTTTGCAATATGTGCAGCGTATTCTCATTCAGAGCCGGAGCTTTCGAGCAGACTTCACCGGTCTCTCGCCGCGCTCAGGTCTCGCGCTATTGGCTGTGGCCAAAACTTGGGCGTTTATTGCTGGGCGAGACTTTGTACTGCCCGAGGATGTTCAAGCAACTGGTCCTTGGGTAATCAATCATCGAATGAAGTTTTCCAATGTGTCGGCCTTTCAGGCGTCGAAAGACTTCATTATGAGTCTTCCAGTGGAGTGATCCACATGTCGAGTTTGACCAAGCTCATTATTAAACTGCAACGGCCCAACAAGACTTACATCATGCCCACACGAGGTGGAGTGATGTATGGATTGGCTATCGTAGTCATGATTCTTACGGCTGCGACATACAATAACAATTTAATTTACCTGTTGGCGTTCTCCCTGTTTTCAATTTTGATCGTTTCCATGCTGCAAACGCACTACAATATCAGAGGCGTGCGGCTGAGCGTTCTACAGGCGGCCGATGCGTTTGAAGGCGATCATCTGAATGTGCTTTTTCAGCTGGAGCAGGCCCGGGCGCGCGACAAGCGCGGCTTGATCATCCGGTCAGTCGATAAAAGCTGGCCCAGCGCCAACCCTGTGCGAGAAACTCTGCTGGCGCAGGAGCCCAACAAAATTGTCCGCGGTGTGATCGTCGCAGCCCGTAGAGGTGTGCATCAGTTGCCACCGTTCTTCGTTGAGACCACCTATCCCTTAGGTCTATTCTGCGCGTGGAAGATCTTTCGACCCACGAGTGAGGTTGTGGTGTTTCCTAGGCCTGAGGGCAATCGGCCGTTGCAGGCGGCGCGACACGTTGAGGGCGAGCATGATTTTGGTTTAAGAGGGAGCCCCGAGGGAGACTTTGGCGAACTCAAACGCTATCAAGTGGGCGAGTCCTACCATCAAATCGCCTGGAAGCACTTTGCCAAACGGGGTGTTCTCTACAGCAAGGTGCATTGGGGTGAGGATCACAAACACTATCACATCCATTGGGACCGCGCCGATGCCGACTTTGAAGTCTATCTTCGACAGTTAAGCGCATGGATCAAGTTGGCAGTGGATGAAGGCGCAACCTTTGCGCTGGATTTACCAGACAGTCAAATTGGCGCAGGCTTCGGACCCACGCATGCGCAAACCTGTTGGAATGCTCTCGCCAGACTCCGAGAGTCCGCATGAGTCAAATGGTGCAACCGCTCTTGGTATTGATTGGTTACTCTTTGTTGCCGAGCCTTTACCTAAAACCACTCTGGGTGAACCTGTTACTTGGCGTGCTGCTTGGGTACCGATTTTGGCTGGATCGCACTCGTCGGCCCATGCCGCCACGTGGGCTGATGATAATCACTCAACTGGTCTCGGCAGCTGCGGTTTGGATTTACTTTGAGCAGTTCTTTGGCGGGGATGCAGGTGGAGCCCTACTGAGTGTGCTGTTGGTTTTGAAAACTTTTGAGCTGCGCACTAGGCGCGATTTTTTTGTCAGTGTGGTCCTCACCTCTCTGGTGATGATGAGTCACGCACTGGTGGAGCAGGGGCTTTCACTGACTCTACACCTGCTGTTTGGTTTGGTTTTGACAATGGCCTTTTTGTATTCGCTAGAGCTCGAGGCCTTCGCTTGGAAGAATTGGCGGCTCGCCTTTCGCCCCACTCTGCGCATTGGTCTTCAGGCCCTGCCATTGATTGCGATCAGTTTTTTGCTATTCCCCCGATTCTCCACTGGCTTTGGTACAAATCCCAACTCCATGAAAGGCAAGACCGGAGTAGATGACAAACTAGAGCCGGGCTCAGTGGCCCAACTGATTCCGTCCGACGAGCTCATGTTTCGCGCGACTTTTTTGCAAGGTGGCATGCCGTTGATGAGTGAGTTGTACTGGCGAGGCGCTGTTTTGGATGTGTCGACCGGCATGAACTGGTCCCGCTCTGCGGCCGGAGATTCAGGCGATTTGTCCGTGGCGATAGGCGATCCCGCAGTCGAAGTCTTCTTGGAGATGGGGTCGGACAAATTGCTCTTCACTCCCGAGGGAGCCTTGCTGGCTCGATTTTCTGATGATTTAAATTCAAGGCGGGTGCGCACTCGTGCCGGCGGAATTTTTGAACTCCGATCACCGTTACAGGTGCGCGAGCGCTATTTGGTTGAGCTCAAAGACGAAATCACACGAGAGGCGAAACCTCCGCCGAGTTGGCTTGAAGTGGAGCCGGCCTCTGCTGAACTTCGGCGTTGGCTCCGGCCATTGCAAGGGCGATCGACACCCTATATCCTGCGCAAACTTCTGGAGAACTTTCGCACCAAGGGATTTCAGTACACGCTAGAGCCGGTGCGTTCAGAGGACATGGACGACTTTCTGTTTCGAAAGAAGTCTGGATTTTGTGAGCACTACGCGGGCACTCTTGCGACGTTGCTTCGGCATCTGCAAATCCCGGCGCGTGTGGTGGTGGGTTTTCAAGGTGGCACAGCCAGTGTGCTTGGCAACTATGTGACCGTTCGAGGTCACGATGCGCATGCTTGGGTTGAGTACTACGATGCAACCAACGGTGTTTGGCAGCGAGTGGATCCGACGGCCCAGGTTGCGCCTTCGCGTCTGGCTCAAGGCAGTGCATCCTACCTCAACGACAATCAATCGCTGTTGCCAGGTTGGGTGCCCGTGCGCTGGGTGCGGAGTTACTTTCAGTTGCGAGCGGTGGTGGATGAGGTGGATGCCTCCTGGACAAGTTTTCTTTTGGGTTTTGATTTGGGTTGGCAGCGGTCGTTGTTGGCGAAGCTCGGGATGGATGGAGCGATGTTTAGAGCGCTGCCGGTGTTTTTGGTTCTCTCGCTGCTGCTGATGCTCTCAATTCTTTACTTCTTCCAAGCCCAGCGGCGTGAGATCTTGCGCCCAGAGGAGAAGTTGTACCGCAAACTTGTTAAAATTCTAAAGGGTCATGGTGTGGTGAAATTTGCCAACGAAGGACCACAGACCTTGCGGTTAAAAGTGGCACAGCAGCGGCCCGATTTGCTCGAGAGTTTGGATCTGGCGTTGCGGCCTCTGACGCAGTTGCGCTACGGGGGAGACGAACTGGTGCCGGAAGTGCGACACCAGATTCTCACGGCCCTTAAAACCCTTCGAGGAATGCGCCGCCTTCGGCGTTGACCCCCAGCTCCATGCATTCTACGACTAACGGATGCAAGTCAAAATGACGCCCCTGATGCAACAGTATTGGGAGATCAAATCCCAGCACGAAGACAAGGTCCTCCTGTTTCGCATGGGTGACTTCTTTGAAATGTTTCATTCGGATGCTGAAGTTGCAGCGCCGATCATTGGCATTGCCCTCACGCAACGAAATAAAAAAGATGCCGAGTCTCCAAAGATGTGTGGGGTTCCTTATCATTCCATCGCCACTCCGATTGCCAAGTTGTTGGCGGCGGGTAAAAAAATTGCCCTGTGCGATCAGATTGAAGACCCGGCTTTAGCGAAGGGCTTGGTCAAACGTGCTGTCACTCGGGTGCTCACTCCCGGAATGGTGTACGATCCAGACACCTTAGATCAGCTCTCCGCCAATTATCTGTGCTCTTACCAAGAGGGTTGGATCGCCTTTGCCGATATCACTACGGGTGAAGCCTTCATGTATTCTTATGAAAGTGTCGGCGAGCGCGAAGAAATTTTGGCACTCCTCACTCCCACTGAGCTTGTGCTGAGCGAACGAGAAGCTCAGTTGTGCGCTTCTGCAAAAGCTTTGGTTTCTGTTTTGCGCGATGCGGAGTTGCCGTCAGAGCAGTCGGGACCTTCTTGCGTCGTGCGCCTCCTCACGTACATCGCTAAGTTGCAAGGTGAAGAAACATTGCGTGGTCTGCAACCCTTCGAGGCTCGTCAAAGGCGAGGTCAGCTGCGCGTGTCGCCGACCGTGTTTCGGCATCTTGAGGTTTTTCAAAATTCTCGTGGTGAAAAAACATCGACTCTGTTCGAAACTCTTCAGCGCACACAAACCTCCGCCGGGGCGAGGTTGCTCAAGACGTGGTTATGTTCGCCCCAACTGGATCCCGCGGAAATTCAGCGGCGGCAAGAGGAGATTGCGCTTTGGCTGTCCCAAGTGCCGAGGTTGGAGGCGTTTCGTCGCCTCATGTCTCAACTTGGGGATGTCGAGCGGCGTTTAGGCAAAATCCACAGCGTCACCTTCAATGCCCGGGACTTAGCGGCGATTTCACAAAGTGTGCGCATCGGGGCCACGTTGCACGAGCAGCATCCGACGCAGCCGCGGCACTCGAGCCTCGCGAGCAGCATGGCTGTGGCCAATGAAATTGATCGAGCCCTACAAGACGAGCTTCCACATGGAGTGCGTGAAGGCGGGATGATCCGTCGAGGCTATTCACCCGAGCTTGATGAACTCCTGACGCTGACGCAAGATTCGCAGGCGCTGCTGCTCGAGTTAGAGAACAAAGAGCGCCAAGCCACTGGCATCAACTCGTTGAAGATTCGCTACAACAATGTGTTTGGCTTTTACATTGAGTTGACCAAGCTGCATGCGTCCAAAGCACCTGAACACTACATGCGTAAACAGACCCTAACTAATGCCGAGCGCTTCACCACCAGTGAACTCAGTTCTTTGGAGGAAAAAATCCTCTCCGCTCGATCGCGCCGCGATCAACTGGAGCATGAGATCTTTTTGCAACTTCGAGAGAAGGTCATTGAGCTGGCTCCAGATCTTATGACTCTTTGTCGTATTTGGAGTCGGTGGGACGTGCTGGCGGGCTTGGCCTGGCTGGCCCTTGAGCGCAAGTATTGCCGACCTGAGTTTGTGCCTGAGGGCGGGGACTTACATCTTGAACTGTGCCGACATCCTGTGGTGGAAACCTCCGTGCGCGAGGGCTTTATTCCGAATACGGTGCGCATGGGTCGGGGGGAATGCCTGTTGCTGACCGGACCCAATATGGCGGGCAAAAGTACCCTCATGCGCCAAGTGGCATTACTCGTGCTGATGGCACAGATTGGTTCGTTTGTTCCGGCAGAAAAGGCTAAACTCCCGTTGTTTCATCAAATCTGCACGCGCATCGGCGCCAGCGATTTTTTGAGTGAAGGGTTGTCGACGTTTATGGTCGAAATGTCAGAGACGGCGGAGATTTTAAAATCCGTCGGTGCGCAGTCCCTCGTGATTATGGACGAGATTGGTCGCGGCACATCGACCTATGATGGACTCAGTTTAGCGCAAGCGATTCTTGAAAACCTCGTGACCCAAAAGCGTCCCTACTTGCTCTTTGCAACTCACTATCACGAGCTCACGGGCCTTGAGCGACTGCATCCACAGATTCAAAATGCGCATATGTCTGTGCAAGAGAAGGGCGGCGAAATTCGGTTTCTCCACAGTTTGGTGCGCGGTTCTGCCAATCGCTCTTACGGAATTCATGTGGCAAAGCTTGCAGGATTGCCGGCATCGGTGAACCGCCGAGCCCAACAGATTTTGGACGGGTTTGAGAATTTCAGTGGTGGTGGGCAGTTGTCGTTGCTCGAGGCCCAACCGCTCGCCAGTTTTGCAGAACCCGTGCCCAGCCTTCCGCCTCCGCCTGACTTCCTTGAGGAGTTCAAGGGATTAGATTTATCCCAACTCACACCGATCGATGCACTAAATAAATTGTATGTATGGCAGCGCGAAGTTTCCTCTTAGATAAGGATTTGTCTGAGGCCCGAGCTCGCTTGCGCGGGGAGGGGACTCCGGACTTTTCCGCCTGGGCTAAGTTGTATCGCCTGCCGTTTTCGTTATGGTTGGAGGAGCGACTGCTCGATCGTCTCAACATGTGTGGTGACTTCTTGGCCCTTAAGCCCGTCTTGCTCGGCTCATGGGCTCGGCACGAACTCACTCCAAGGTCCGACATCGATGTTTTGTTTTTAGGTGAAGAAGAGCAGGTACAAACGTTTGTCGCTGAGGCCCTCAAAGCGGGGTTAAAGCTACGATGCCGCACGCCTATGGATGCCAAGGATTGGAGCGTCGGCGTTGAACCCTTTGATGTGTTGGCGCTCAAATCAGCTCGGGCTTTTACTGCAGATGTGCAACAGCTGCTCGAACCCCAGGCCCAACTTGCCTTGAAGCGGCGGCGCGAGATTCTCAAGGTGATTCGAAAAGAGCGCGACGAACGCCGCACCCGACAAGATTCGATCGCCAATTTTCTTGAGCCCAATCTTAAATACGGGATTGGTGGCCTGCGTGATATTGAGCAAGCCTTAGTCTTGCACGACCTCTACGCCGATCGCTACACTGAGAACTACCCCTTTGCCGTTTTGCGGTTGATCAAAGAGGAGTTGTTGTATTTGCGGTCGCTCCTGCATTTGCACAGTGGTGGAGAAATTCTATCTGCCCACGATCAACTCGAGATTGCCGACTTTTTTGAAACCCGCCAGGATGTCGGCGGATTGATGAAGCTGATTCAGAGCGAGCTTGAACGCGCGAGCTTCTATGGAGATTGGATTGTCGCCCATGCGGGGCGTGCCGGACCTAAAGCTAAGGCCATTGAAAGCTTAGAGGAGGCCATTGACTCCCTTAAACAAAGGCCGACTTTAGATTTGCAGTACTCCGTGCGCTTACAAGTGGACGCTTTGGCGAAGCCTCTCACAGTAGTGGAGCGTGGGGCCCTGCTGCAGACGGCGATACAAGGCGACGCAAAAGATGCCTTCTTTGTGAGTCTGCAACGCTCGCGCATTCTCGAAGTGTTGCTCCCAGATCTCAAAAAGCTCAGAGGTTTGGTCCAACACGATCACTACCATCGCTTTACGGCAGACGCGCACTTGATCCAGACCCTGCGTGAAGTGCAGCGCTGCAAAACTCAGCGGCGCGCTCTGGGTGTGATGTCCAGTTTGACTCGAGATCTCACTCCACAAGAATGGTGGATTCTCAAACTCACAGCGCTGTTTCATGACCTAGGCAAAGGCCGCAAAGGCGATCACTCTACAGAGGGAGCTCGCCTGGTGGATCGGTACTTCAGCAGTTGGGAGTATCCAGAGAACATCAAAGAGGAGGTCCGGTGGCTAGTCGAGCAGCACCTCGTGCTGTCCACGGCGGCCTTCCGACAAAACCCGCAATCCCAATCCACGTGGAAGCGGTTGTTCGCTCGAGGCGTGCACGGTCGTCGTCTGATTTTGTTGACGCTGTTTACGGCCATCGACATTCGTGCGACCAATCCTGAGGCTTGGACTGAATGGAAGGCTCAGTTGCTGTTGAATCTGCTCGAGAGTATGCGCTCAAGCGAGGCCACGAGCTTGCAAAAACACTTGCGGTTTGCCGGGGAGGAGCAGCTACCTCAAGTGCAGGACTGGCTCTTGAATTTAGATCCCCTGTTGTTAGAGAGTCTTTCGCCGAAGTTGCTCGTTGGAGATTTAAGGGAAGTCGGAGCGGCGAAGGGCGATGCGCCGTTAAAGATCGTCCGCGTTAAAAATCGACTTTGGGTGAGGCTGCATCGGCGAGTCGATCTGACGGGGCTTTTTTTGAATTTTGTCACACGGTTGTATGCACTGGGCTTGAATGTGCAAGTTGCGGCCGTCACCACATTAAACGAAGTTGGAATCTATGACTGGTTTTGTTTAAAGACGGATAAAACACCGAGGCAAATTCAGCAGTGGTTGAACATAGAGCCTGCGAGTGCTTTGATCTCGGCTCGATCCAGCACAGCCAATCGCGTGTCCATTCCAACGGTTCGATTTCAATCGGTAGAGCTGATGGCAAGCGATGATGACGAGTGGATCTTTAGCTTTAAGGGCAAAGATCAGCGAGGCCTACTTTTGGCGGCGGCTCATGCGTTGGTTGAGGAAAATCTATCACTGCGGTGGGCCAGAGTGCACACTTGGGGTCAGCAAATCGAAGATATCTTCAGTGTGAAGCCTACTGGTCGGGTCGAGTTGATTTTAAATCGACTGCAATCTCGGTTTATATCCTAAGTCGAATCAAGCACTTCAATCTCACGACCAAAGGGTTAGGAAAAAAGTCAGTCCAGATGCAAATTTCCCTGTTGCGCCGAAAAAGGAATTCTGTAGACTTTAATACAGGTGGTCGGGCTGGGATGGATCCTCGCTCGATCAAAGGTGAGAGAGTCAGATAAGAAAATCGTCGACCAAAGGCGGTTTTGGAATTTGAAGCTCTCCAAGCAGGACGGGACGAAGGGTACTATTAACTCATAAGGGGAGGGAGCAAGGATGCTCAGAGATGTTCTAATACAAAAGGGTTTGTCGAATCGTGAGGCCGAAGTTGCAGAGCTTGTAACTAAAGGTATGTCGAACAAAGAAGTGGCGAACCAGTTGTTCGTAACTGAGAAGACTGTCAAGTTTCACTTGACCAACATCTATAAGAAAATGAACGTGAAGTCTCGCGCTCAGTTGATTGTATGGTGCTTGCCCCATTTCGGATTTGTCGAAAAAGAAGAAAAACCGGCTATCGATCAAAACGCCAACAACATCAGCATGTCTTCCGCTGCAGCTGGTACCACTAGCCTTGCAACGGGTTCAGGCCCCATCGGTGGCATTCGTCGCACTGATTTCGGCAACGACGTAGGCGTTTAGTCTGTAGTCTTGTTTTTGTGAATAGACCTTTCAAAGTGATAGAAGAAGAGCCTCCGGGCTCTTTTTCTTTTTGTGGCAGGAGGTGTGGTCGATGTCCAACTTGAGTCCTGTGCCCGTTTCTCAATCTCGCGTGATTATGACAGAGATGGTGTTGCCGTCGCACACCAATGCCCTCGAGAGTATTTTTGGTGGCGTGATTATGTCTTGGATTGATATTGCCGGCGCGATCTCGGCCCAGCGACACTGTCGTTTATCCGTGGTGACGGCGAGTATCGATGATCTGCACTTTGTCCAGCCGGTGTATAAGGGCTGGATCGTAAATCTCAAGGCCAGTGTCAACTACGTGGCTCATACCTCCATGGAAGTTGGCGTGCGCATTGATGCCGAAAATCCCATTCAAGGTGAAACCTTTCATACCGCTTCGGCCTACTTGACGTTTGTGGCGCTTGGTCCTGATGGCCGGCCCACTCCCGTACCGCAAGTCCTAGCTGAAACTGCCGATGAAATTCGTCGGCAAAGATTGGGTGCCATTCGAAGAGCGGCGCGGCTTGAGCGTCGTAAGTTGATCTAGTGAAAGAGTCACTGCCTGGTCTCCCGAAGGAGGCAGGCAGATAGAAAGTTGGATTGGATTAGAGACGCCCAGATTCCCTTCCAAGAAACCGAGCGAATAGGATAGCCACACGAGTCCATCTTAGACTGCGTGGCAAGGGGTTGGAGAGATCGCGAGGCATCCGGCCTCGTGTGATCCTGTAGAGCAATCGGTGTTCCCAACTCCGCTTTGGAAGGAGTTTCAAACCCATTTGGCGATTTTTTCAGCCTTCCATTTTGCGGCATTGTCTTTGAAAAACCTACCCGGGTGGGGTGCAATGAGGAGATGTTGAAGTTACGCTCCTGTAAAACTCACAATCGACGAACTTCGAGCCACTCGAGAAGTTTTTACAGACGCTCCAAAGCCGGTGCCTGTTTTCGACTTCGAGCGACGGCAATTGTCACTTTTCTGGGGCTGGTGTTGCTGGCGTCCGCTGAGGCGCAGGCTCAGGTGGATGTCGCGTTGTCAGGGCAGACCAGGTCGTACCCGCAAAGTGGAGTTGCTGGGGTCACACTGGGATACAGTCAGTTGCTTTGGGGCGATACGAGCGATCCTTTCTATGGTTACCTTCGACCACGGCTAGAGCTGAACTCGGCCGGCTCCTACAATTCAGCGAACTTTGGCGTCGAACTTTACCCCATTTCGTTTTTGGGAGTCCGGGCTGGAGGTGAGTCCATCCAAAATGACCAGGAGTACTCAGCCTACGACTGCACCACCGCCAGTTGTCTCGGTCGATTTTATCGCACGTATTTTCAATCCGACCTGAGTTTGGCCTTGGGCCCGCTGTTTGCTCAAGCCCGCTATGGCAGAGAACGTTGGACGATGGCTGAGCCCAGAGTCATCGATTTTATTGAACCGACCAGCGGACTGGCCTTGGTGCCGACCGGCGACAGTCTAACTCTGCTGCGCGGGCTTATTGGCTATCGCTTTAACCCGGAATGGTCAGTTCTCGCGGTCTATCAAACCCTCCAAGCCGATCAAGTCGATGGCGTGTCTCGGTTCGCCTTTGCGGCCGTACGCTTTTCGAGTTCCAAGTGGTCGGTGGGGCTCGGGGGCGGCATGTTTTCATCTCCACTCAAGAAGCGCGAGGCCACGGCCATTGCCTATTTTGAGTGGGCCATATTGCCCAGCCTCGCACTCAGGTAGTCGAAGAGTAGGGCAGCAGATTTGAGTCGCCCAACTCTGTACAAACAGAGTTGGGGTCAAAGTCGCCGATCTATCCCTGGCGCGCCCGTTTGTCGACGTTGAGTGCCGCCTCGCGCATGACCTCAGAGAGAGTGGGGTGGCCGTGAAAGGTGCGGGCAATGTCCTCTGAGCTGGCGGAGAACTCCATGGCGACAACGGCCTCAGCCAAAACATCGGAGGCTCTTGGGCCAAGCACATGCACACCCAAAACCCGGTCGGTCTCGGCATGCGCTAAAATTTTAACAGAGCCATCGGTCATGCCGATCGCCTTAGCGCGTGCATTCGCACTAAACGGAAACGATCCGGCCTTGTAGGGAACACCGCTCGCTTTGAGTTGCTCCTCAGTTTGTCCCACCGAGGCCATCTCCGGCCACGTGTAAATCACATAGGGGACAGTCTCATAGTTCACATGCCCCGCATGACCGGCGATGATTTCGGCGACGGCCACTCCTTCTTCTTCAGCTTTGTGCGCCAACATGGGGCCCGGTATCAAATCACCAACGGCGTAAATGCTCGGATGCCGAGTTTGAAAGTGATCGTTCACAACAACAAAGCCACGTTTGTCGCGCTCAATCCCAAGCTCTTCTAAACCTAGGCCGGTGGCAAAAGGCTTGCGGCCCGTGGCCACCAACACCACATCACTAGTGATCGATTTTTTGCTACCATCTTTAAGGTCTTCAAAGTTAACGGTGACCTCACCCTTTGACTCGACAGCGCCGGTGACTTTCACTTGCATCAAAAACTCCATGCCCTGTTTGCTCAGCACGGTCTCTAGTTTTTTGATCATCAGTCCATCCATCGAGGCACAGAGTCGATCGGCATACTCGAGCACAGTGACTTTTGCGCCCAGTCGCAGCCAAACGGATCCAAGCTCAAGCCCAATGACACCGCCGCCGATCACCACCAAATGCTTTGGCACTTGCGGTAAACTCAATGCCTCGGTCGATGTGATTATGGTTTTGCCGTTGACGGGGACACTCGGGAGGTCATTCACCACACTGCCTGTCGCTAGCACAATACTTTGCGCCTGGATGACCTGCTGTTGGCCACTGTCAGTGGTCACTTGCACCTCATGGGGCGAGAGCAATTTTGCCGCTCCATTGAAATGCGTGATTTTATTCTTCTTCATCAAATAGGCAACGCCGCCCGTGAGATCCTTAACGATCTTGTCTTTGCGGGCCAGCATTTGCTCGAGGTTGAGTTTAATTCCACTGAGATCAATGCCGTGAGATTTAAAATCGTGTTGAGCCGAGGCAAAATATTCAGAGGACTCGAGCAGAGCCTTAGAGGGAACACAGCCCACGTTGAGGCAAGTGCCGCCAAGCGTTTTGCCTTTTTCGATCACTGCGGTTTTAAAACCGAGCTGAGAGGCGCGGATGGCGCCCGTGTAACCCGCAGGGCCCCCGCCGATATAAACCACATCAAATGAATCTTGTGTGTCTGCCATATTTTCTCCAGCGTCCTTAAATTTCTAAGAGCATACGAGCGGGATCTTCAAGGCAGTCTTTCACGC
Organism: Bdellovibrionales bacterium; assembly: GCA_041739415.1. Taxonomy (GTDB): domain Bacteria; phylum Bdellovibrionota; class Bdellovibrionia; order Bdellovibrionales; family UBA1609; genus JALHOQ01. Next base: position 144,003 of record JBGSNU010000014.1, read on the forward strand.
GCACTAAAAAGCTCACACTCTCGCCACCATCAATAATGCGGTGATCGTAAGACAGCGCCAAGTACATCATCGGTCGAATCACAACCTGTCCACCTACAGCTATGGGGCGCTCCTCAATTTTGTGCATGCCCAAGATTCCACTTTGCGGTGGATTCAAAATGGGCGTGGACATCAGCGAGCCGTAAACGCCGCCATTGGAGATGGTGAAAGTCCCGCCGTTCAAATCGTCGATTGAAATTTTGCCGTCTCGGGCCTTTTGCGCATAGGATTTGATCGCAAGTTCAATCTCGGCGAGCGACATGTGCTCCACATGTTTCAGCACGGGGACCATCAGGCCCTTCTCCGTGCCGACGGCAACGCCGATGTTGTAATAGTTGTGAAAGACCACATCGGTGCCATCGATAAACGCATTGACCCGCGGAAAGGCCTTTAGCCCTTCGACCACCGCTTTGACAAAAAAGCCCATAAAGCCAAGGCCGACGCCATACTTCTTTTCAAACTTCTCTTTGTACTTCGTTCGCAGCGCCATCAACTGGCTCATGTCGACTTCATTAAAAGTGGTGAGTATGGCCGCCGTGCTTTGGGCTTCTACCAAACGCTCGGCAATTCGCCGACGAATGGTGGTCATGGGTTCACGCACGACATCTTCTCCACCGGCAAATCGATCAGGTAGAGGCTTGGGAACAACCGCTGGTTTTGCTGGGGCGGCTTCCTCTTGAGGCGCTGAGTTTTTGCTGCTGACTGCGTCCATAGCGTCGGCCTTGGTGACTCGTCCGCCTTTACCGGTGCCGGCAATTGCGTCCACATTCAAGCCATTCTCTGCTGCCACTCGGCGCACGGCAGGGCTCTGCGGAGCAGAGCTCTTGGCCTCGACCGCTGCGGGCGCAACTGGTTTTGCGGGTGTCGTGGCCTTAGTTTCGACCTTGGCGTCAGCCTGCGCAGCGCCTTTGGCGCCCGTGTCAATTTCACCGACCACGCTGCCAACCTTAACCACATCGCCCGCTTTGGCAGACGTTGTGAGTTTTCCATCGGCCTCTGCCACAACTTCAACACTGGCTTTATCTGTCTCCAGAACCAACACGACTTCATCGCGTTTTACAAATTCACCATCTTTTTTGGACCACTGGGCAATCGTGCCTTCGGTGATGGATTCGCCAACAGCAGGGACTTTAATTTGCATTTTCACGAGAAAACTCCTTTAGCCTTTAAAAACTTTTTCAACGATCGCGAGCTGCTCTTTTTGGTGTAGGGCGGGAGACCCGACAGCTGGACTCGCTCGCTCGGTTCGACCAACATACTCCACTTCAATTTTCCGCCCGAGCTCTTTCGCCAGATTCTGCAAATACGGCGCAATGTAAGTAAAGGCGCCCATGTTGCGCGGCTCCTCTTGCGCCCAAACCAATCGATTGAGTTTAGGTAAACCATTGAGGAAGGGCGTCAACTGCACTCGAGGGAAGGGATAAAGTTGCTCCACCCGGACAATCGCTGTTTGAGCTGAGCTGGTGTAGGTCTTCTCACGCGCTTCATCCAGATCGTAATAAAGCTTACCAGAGCACAAGACGAGAGTTTCAATTTTCTTCATATCCTTCAGCTTGGGATCAGCGAGGACCTCTTGAAAGCCAAGTGAAGTGAAATCACTCCAGGGCGAAACCACCTTAGGGTGGCGGAGCAGTGACTTGGGTGACATCACAATCAGCGGCTTACGAAAGTCGCGTTTGATCTGTCGGCGCAAAGCGTGGAACAGATTGGCCGGAGTTGTGAAGTTGCAAACTTGCATGTTGGCCTGGGCACACAACTGCAAAAACCGCTCAAGACGCGCGCTCGAGTGCTCGGGTCCTTGTCCCTCGTAGCCGTGGGGTAGGAGCAAAACGAGGCCAGAGCTGCGCATCCACTTTTCTTCGCCAGCGCTGAGAAACTGATCAATCACAATCTGCGCACCGTTGGCGAAGTCGCCGAATTGAGCCTCCCAAATTGTTAAGAATGTGGGGTCAGAGAACGAATTGCCATATTCAAATCCCAACACGGCCATTTCTGACAGCAACGAGTTGTAGATGACGAATTCACCCTGCTCGGGATTGAGGGTAGCCAGTGGACAGTGCTGCTGATTGGTTTGAATGTCAGTGTAAACAGCTTGTCTATGTGTAAACGTACCGCGTTTACAGTCTTGGCCGCTGACTCGCACGGGGGTGCCTTCGATACACAGACTGCCGTAGGCCAAAAGTTCACCCATCGCCCAGTCGAGTTGCCCTGCACTGGCCATCTTTGCTCGCGCCTCAATCAGCTTGGTGATTTTTGGGTGAAGTGAAATGCCTGCCGGAACCTCAGTCAGCACCTTTGCGACCCGGTTTAAATCTTGCTGTTTCACCTGCGTATCCCAAGTTTTGTCAAAATCAGCAAGGGTCCCACGCCGCAAGTCTTTCCACTGACCAACGAAGGCGCTGGGCTTGCCGTTGGGGCGAGACTTGCGAGTTGCATCTAAGACAGTTTGCAAGTTGTCGATTTTCTCTTTGAAAAAGGCCTCGCCCTCGCTTTTGCTCATCACACCCGTGCGGTCGAGTTGCTCCAAATAAACGCCCATTGGCGTGAGATGACTTTTGATCTTGTCGTACATGATCGGTTGGGTGAATGCGGGCTCATCGCCCTCGTTGTGACCAAAACGGCGATAACAAATTTGATCGATCACCACATCTTCCCCAAACTCTTGGCGAAAGCGAATGGCCATATCCATAGCTCGAACACACGCTTCGACGTCATCTCCGTTGACCAGCAACACAGGAGCCTTGATGGCCTTTGCCACGTCTGAGGCATAACGGGTGGAGCGAGCGTCCTCTGGTCCAGTGGTGAAGCCCACTTGGTTATCGACAATCACATGAATCGAACCACCGACGGTGTAGCCAGGGAGCAAGGACATCTGCAGCGTTTCGCTCACCACACCTTGTCCGGCGAAGGCCGCATCTCCGTGAATCAAAATGGGCAAAACCTTTTTTCGATTTTTTGTGTCATTGCGGCGGCGCTGTTTGGCGCGGACCATTCCGGTCACAACGGGGTTGACCACCTCAAGATGCGAGGGATTAAAGGCCAAAGAGATGTGACAAGATCCATATTTGGTTTGCCGATCACTTGAATAGCCCATGTGATATTTCACATCGCCGTCGTAGTCGTAATTTTCAAATGCCGTGCCGTCAAATTCAGAGAAGATCACATTCAAAGCTTTGTCCATGAAGTTGGCCAACACATTGATACGACCGCGATGGGCCATACCAATGACGATCTCTTCCACTCCAAGTGCAGTGCCCTTCGAAACCGAGCGCTCGAGCATGGGGATCATGGCATCGCCCCCCTCAATCGAGAACCGTTTGGTGCCGACGTAGCGAGTGTGGATAAATTTCTCTAAGGATTCTGTGCGAGCCAATTGCCGAAAAAGATCTTTTCGATCGTCGTTGGTGAGGTTGAGAGGTGTCGGGTTCTTTTCGAACTCCCGGCGAAACCAGTCGCGTACCTCTGGTCGACACTCAGCCACTTGCGCCGTCAACGTTTGACAGTAGCAGGCCTCGAGGTAGTCGATGATTTCACTCAGCTTGGCGCGCTCCAAGCCAACGATAGTGCCCACTGCAAATGTTTTTTGTAAGTCGGCCGTTGTAAGACCAAACTTTTCCAGTGCAAAGGATTCGAGGGCAGGCGGGCTCAACTCGAGCGGATCTAGTTTGGCTTTTAGGTGACCATAGTCGCGGTAATGCTCGATCAGATTGTAAACGGCGAGTTCCTGCTCTGAAAAGCCAGCGTTTGGTCCAGGGGCATTCTGGGCAAACTCCACTCCTTCAAAGAACATTCGCCACTGTTGGTCCAGTTCTTCGGGTTGGCTTCGAAATTTTTCATAAAGAGATTCGATATATTCTAGGTTGGTTCGATTGACAGAAGTGACGCGCTCCAAATGCAACTCCAGGCTGAAAAATCTTAAGTCAGATCCTTTCATTTATATCAGGTGTTTTGCGCAGCGGGCAGTCTCAATTCAATTGGATGGGGATAAAATGCGACGCATAATTGACTTCATAAGGACGTGAGTCGGTGTCACACTAGGTTGAGGGAGGAACTCATTTGCGTTGGTACGGGTATGTAGGCCTCTTATACATCGCGCTGCCGGTTGCGGCATTTGTGGCTCTGAACGCGGGGTTGGTTGAACCCAAGTTGCAACAGTTGCTCACAGAAAAATTGGGTGCACCTGTGCAGCTAGGACAATTGCGCGTCCGCCCGACCTGGCCTCTGGCGCTGGAGTTTGGCTCGACTCAAGTGAAGCATCCAGCTGCAGATCTAAGTTGGAGTCGCTGCCGCTTAGAATTTATGCAAATCCTTCCACCCTATGGAATTTCAGTCGAAGTGGATGGCTTAACTGTCGTCACCAAGCCCCAAGCTCCCAGTCCCAAGCGTCCCACGGGTGGAGCCAGCAGCCCGTCGGTGGTCGCGAGTCCCACCACTCCGCCGCTGCATTTAAAGTTGAAGCTCATCAATAGCCAGATTCGTCTCAACGATTTGCAGATCTCTGGTCTCGACCTCACCTTTGAGCAAAAGGAATTGCTTCAGTCCCAAGCGTCTTTGCAGCTCAAGGGACAAGTGCAGTGGCCGCAGTTTCCATTGCCATTGCCAGTGACGTTGGAGAGTCAAACGCTGCACGTGTCGTTGGATTCAGTGAAAGCCTCGGACATGCAGATTTCACTGGCGAGTTTGATGGCGAAGGCCGAGGGAGCTAGTTTTCTGCAAGAGGATCGGCATCGTTGGAAGATTTCTCTGTTGGCGCCCGACTTGGCGAAGTTGCCACAAGCGCCCCTTAATATTCCGGCTCGCAATTGGCGGGGTTCTGTTCGCCTGATGGCTGAGGCTATCAAGGATGGAGCCACCCACCCCTGGTCGGTCGAAGGGGATTTGCAGGCTCAAGGAGTCAGCGCCGTTGTTGACGGCAAGCATGGATTGATGCGTGTGCAAGGACCGGTGCGACTCAATGTGCGCTCCAAGTTCAGCTTTTTTGATGGAAAAACCTCAGTCCCTGTTTTTGTCGGTGATCTCGATTTGACTCAGGCGAATGTACAATACCAGGGTATGTTGGATAAGAGGGCCGGCGTGCCGCTGCTTTTGCAGGTGGATGGCAAAGGCAATCCCGAGCAATTTACCCTGACAAATCTGGCGATTCAGCTCTGGCGTATGCGCCTGATGGTCTCGGCCGACAGTCAAATGCGTGCACCGTATTTTGGGCGACTGTCGTTCAATTTGCCAGCGATTGAGTTGGCCGGGTTAGAGAAGCTGATCTTGCCCCTTGGCAAATCTCCGGTTCGAGGCGAGCTCGAATTGCGAGGCGTGATGAAGGGTGCCTTAGCCGATCCTAAGCAGGCCCACATTCATCTCGAAGCGATTCGCTTTCGCGGATTTTCGGCCGTGGTCAATTGGGCGAATCCCACTATGAAAGTTCAGGGGCCGGTTCAAGCGGACTTCAATGCGCACGCGGAGTTGGATCAAGGGGAGCTCAAATCTATTGCTGGGAATGGCAGTTTGGAACTCAAAGGTTTGGCGCTGGAGACGGCCTCCTTTAAAAAAACTGCGGGCCAGGCGCTGGGCTTGCGATTTAATTTCCTCAATCGAGTGGCGAAGGCAACGGTTGCATCAGGTCAGTCTGGGGCGAGGCCAGCGGTGAACACGGTGCATCTGAGCCAACTGGATGTGTCTGGTTTTTTTGGTTCGGTTCAAGTGAAGGGCGACGTGGACAATCCACTCGAGCCCATTTTACGAAACGTCAGTGTGCAGTTGGCGCCCCTGAATTTGCAAGCTCTCAGGCCCAGTCTAAAAACGGCAAGTGCGGTGGTCCCCGACGGTGTACTGACGGGCAAGTTGTTACTCAATGGCTCATTTGCTCCCGACAGAGATTGGAACGACTGGCCGCTAAACGTCAAAGGCCAAGTCACGGTGCAGATCCCCATTTATCGGCTCGCACCTGCCGCATCTTCGACCTCCGCACAAGCCAAAGCGCCACCTCCTCCAGCAGCGTCTGAAGACACTGAGCCTGTCTCGCTCATGCCGCCTGGGCGAATGACAAAGGGGTTAGATATTCAGCTTGCATTCAAACTGGGGCAGGTTCTTGGGGACGGTCTGACCCTTGCGGGAGTGAGTGGTGCGGCGCAAATTCGCAGTGGAGTTTTGAAAGGAGACGTGAATATCGCCCAAGTGTTTGGCGGCACTCTGCAGTTGCAAGCCTTGCAGATTCCATTGCTTATGCCCCGCACAGTGGCGCAAGGAGTTTTGATCTTTGACCGCTGGAATATCCCGACTGTTCTGTCTTTTGCCAAACCTGATTTTAAAGACTTCGCCAAAGGGTCGATGCGTGGCCAAGTGGATTTTAACAGTTACTTTCCATCGGATCCGGATTTTTTAAGCTTTCTACGCGCCAAGGGTAAAATCATTGCGATGCCGGTCACGTTAAGCACCGTAAAAGTTGGTGATGTTTTGAATAAGTTGGCGGCAAAGGTGCCCATGGTAAAGCTTCCACCGGTTCGCACTGAGCCTTTGTCTGGTAAAATAAGTTTGGACTTCGATCTTAACTCCAGGACGATGATGGTGCAAAAATTTTCAGCTCAAGATAAAGATACCAGTCTGCTCGAGCTGAGCGGTTCGGTCAAAATTCCTGAACTCTCCTCTGACCTCAGTGGCAAATTTCTTTGGGCAAGGCCTAGCATCAAAGGCTGTTTTCTCGATGGCAACAAAGATGAAAAGGGGAGATTGCAGGTGCCCGTCGCCCTCAAGGGAAACTTAATGGAGCCATCGCTTTCCGTCGTCTCTGATTTGGTTTTAAAAATGGGCGCAAGAACTTTGGCCTGTGAGCAAAAGCGCGCGTTTGAAGAGAAGCTGGGCCGACATCTTAAACCCGATCTACGTAAAAAAATCGAGGAGGGTGTAGGGAAAAAGCTGGAGGGCCTCTTTGGCAAATGAGCACACGCCGCAATGCACCCCCCGGCCAACCGTCGTTGACCTTGTGAAAGTGATCCTTCAAAGTCCTGAGTTCAATGGAAGAGATGTCGGCCGAATTTTATCAAGCACATTTAGACCGGGTGAGCCGCAGCTTTGCGTTTTGTATCCGGCAATTGCCACAACCCATGCGAAATTGGGTGGGTCTAAGTTACTTGCTCTGTCGTATCGTGGACACTATTGAAGATGCCGAGTGGACTTCTCCTGAAGGTCAACAAACCGTGTTTCAAATGTTTGACGAAGCCCTACTGTCAAAGCAGCGCTTTGATGATTTGTTAAACTGGGTGTCTCGATTTCCTGACGATTTAGTCGTGGGTGAAAAGCGGCTTTTGCAAGATGCGCCGCAGCTGTTTGCCGATTTTCACGCGCTGCCCGTCGGAGTGCAAGAGGTGATTCGCGAGCTGACATTAAGTATGTCGCGTGGCATGCAGCATTTTTGTCGGAGTCGAACGGGTGGTTTGTTGCGACTTCAATCTTTGCCCGAAGTGAATCAATACTGTTTTTTCGTGGCCGGTGTCGTCGGAGAAATTTTGGCAAAGCTCATGGCCAAAGTGGAACCTCGGTTTGATTTGTCGCAGGCCAATCTTTTGTTGGCGTATCACTTTGGTCTATTTTTACAAAAAGTGAATCTGCTAAAAGATCAGGTGGCCGATGAAAAGGTGGGCCGTCATCTCATTCCCTCTCGCGATTTAGTGGAGAGCAGTTCACAAGAGAATGCGGCTGGTGCCTTGAACTTTTTGTTGCAAGTGCCGGTGGCACAGCACGAATTTCGTCGATTCTGTGCCTGGTCTTTATTTTTGGGGCTCGAAGCTTTGAATGTCGCGCGCGAGTCGGTGCGGCAACGGATGGTTCTCAAAGTTCCTCGGCAGGCCATGCAGCAAATACTTGAGCGAGTGGAAACGGCTCTGGCGGATGATCACGCTTTGCGCGCGTTGTTTGCGGATTTGACGCAAAAACTGGGTTGGCCCTTGCCCCAGTCGAAGCCTTCGGTGAAGACCGAAGAAATGCCAGCGTGGTTCTTCAACTACTATAAGGGCTTACTCAACCCCAGCAGCTTGCGTGAGCTGGGAGTCGCGCAATAGTTCACCCTCAAGTGGATCAGACCTCGGGTGAATTGACAATCGTTATCAATTAGACTACTCCTGCGAGGATGAACACTTCAAGTATTCCAAAATTGGCAAAGGGGCGTAAACCGGTTGAGCCCGAAAAGCTGATTCGGCGCGAGCCCTTTGATCTCACTCGCATCAAACGCATGATCCGCGAGATGGGCTTAAAGGTCACTCAACAGCGCATCGTGATCTTAGAGACCATGACAGCCGGGCGGGCCCATGTGACCGCGCAAGAGGTGTTTGAAGTGGTGAATGCGCGCTTTCCTGAGATTGGCTTTGCAACAGTCTATCGCTTCTTAAGAAAAATGGCAGAGATGCATCTTGTCACCGAAGTGCGCATGGGTGGGCTTCCGGCTCGATATGAACTCACTCCACGCCGGCATCACGATCATTTGACGTGTGTTTCCTGCAGCCAAATTGTTGAGTTTGAAAATCCCAAAATCGAATCCTTGCAAGAGCAAGTCGCGAAAGAGCATAATTTCCGCCTCACCCATCACGTGTTGGAGTTGTATGGAGTCTGTTCGCGCTGTCAGAGGGAGTAAGACGAAGGGGCGACCCGCCAAAGTCATCCACGAGCCTCGTCCAACAGCTGAGCTGGCGGAGGGCATCTATGTTAAAGGTGCGCGTGAACACAATCTCAAGAACGTCGATGTGTTTATTCCGCGCGATCAGATCACGGTGATCACGGGCTTGAGCGGCAGCGGAAAGTCCTCATTGGCCTTTGATACGATATTTGCTGAGGGCCAGCGTCGATTTGTCGAGAGTTTATCCACTTACGCTCGGCAGTTTCTCAATCAAGTCAAAAAACCCGATGTGGACTCCATTGAAGGCTTGTCGCCCGCCATTGCCATTGACCAAAAATCCATCAGCACCAATCCGCGCTCTACCGTAGGGACAGTGACAGAAATCTATGACTATTTGCGGTTGCTGTTTGCTCGAGTGGGAGTTCCCCACTGTCCAACGCATGAGATTCCACTCGAGGGGCAGTTGCCCAGTGAAATCATTGAGCTCATCACCAATCGAAGAGCTGGGACGAAGTACATGCTCCTCGCGCCGGTGGCCAGAGGCAAAAAAGGTGAGTTCCAAACCGAATTTCAGAAATGGATAAAAAAAGGTTTCACGCGCGCGCGCATCGACGGCACCTGGACGGAGCTTGAGCGTGCGCCGAAGTTGGCTAAGACCAAAGCTCACGATATTGATTTGCTGATTGATCGACTGGTGGTGGAGCCGAAATTCCTGCCGCGGTTAAAAGAAAGTCTGAACTTGGCTTTGAGTTTGGCCCAGGGCTTAGTGCGAATTGAAGAGATTGATTCCGGCTCAATCGAGATCTATTCCATTCACCGCAGCTGCAGTCAGTGCGGGCACACGGTTCCCGATCTTGAGCCACGGCTTTTTAGTTTCAACAATCCGCGGGGTGCGTGCTCAACTTGCAATGGACTGGGGACATTGGACTTCACCGAGGTGGAGCATGAGGTCGCCATGCAAGGGAGTGACGGCCGCCGTCAACTCAAGACCACTCGGTTCTTTTACAAAGATAAAAAAGTCGACGACGGTGAATCTGAAGAAGACTCTGGGCCAGACGAGTATGCCATTCGCACGTGTCCCGACTGCAAAGGTACCCGCCTAAATCGCAATGCTCGGCACGTGCTTTTGCAGCAGCACAATATCGTGCAGCTGTCAGATATGGCCACGGCCGATTTGCATCAGTGGATTAAAGGGCTCTCACTCAATGCGCGGCAAACTTTGATTGGCGATAAAATTATACGGCAGATTCAGTTTCGGCTCGAGTACCTCACCCGTGTTGGGGCGGGCTATTTGAGTTTGGCCAGACCCACGCGCACGTTGTCGGGCGGTGAGGCCCAGCGCATTCGTTTGGCTACTCAGGTCGGGTCGGGCCTTGTCGGCGTGCTGTATGTTTTGGATGAACCGAGTATTGGGCTGCATCCGCGTGACCACCATCGATTGCTCCAGATGATTCAAGAGATTCGCGATCGAGGCAACACGGTGCTGATGGTTGAACACGACGAGGACACCATTCGTCTGGCCGATCACTTGATCGATATGGGTCCACGCGCGGGTCGACTGGGCGGCGAGATTTTGGCCTTTGGTACTCCCAGTGTGGTGACTGCCGATCCAAAGTCTGTGACGGGCCGATATCTTTCGGGCTTAGAGAAAATTCCGCTTCCAGCGGCGCGAGGGAAGGGCAACGGGCAGCACTTGGTGCTGGAGCATGCCACGGGCCACAATTTAAAAGATGTCACGCTAAAGATTCCACTCGGCACCCTGACGTCCATCACGGGAGTGTCAGGCAGTGGAAAGAGCACGCTCATTGTGGACACACTCTACCGAATTTTGGCTCGAGAATTCTACAACTCCTCCCTAAAACCAGCCCCCCACGGTAAAATTTCCGGGCTTGAGCATTTAGACAAAGTCATTGAGATCAATCAGCGGCCCATTGGCCGCACGCCCCGCTCAGTTCCAGCCACTTACGTGGGATTGTTCCCGATGATTCGAGATTTGTACTGTGCTCTGCCAGAGGCAAAAATTCGCGGCTATAAACCAGGTCACTTTAGCTTCAATGTGAAGGGTGGTCGGTGCGAAGTGTGCCAGGGTGCAGGGCAGATTCGGGTGGAGATGCACTTTCTGGCTGACGTTTTTGTGCGCTGTGAATGCTGTCAGGGGCGCCGTTACAGTCGAGAAATCTTGGCCGTTAAGTACCGTGACAAATCGATTCACGATATTTTGGCCATGCCGGTTGAAGAGGCCATGGAGTTTTTCCAAAACCATCGCCACATCCACCGTCGCCTAGAAACGCTGCACCGAGTGGGGTTGGACTATATGACTCTCGGGCAAAGCTCGACCACCTTGTCGGGCGGTGAAGCGCAACGAGTGAAGCTGTCGCGCGAGCTCTCAAAACGAGACACGGGCAAGACTCTATATATTTTGGACGAGCCGACCACGGGCCTACACTTTGCCGACGTCAGTAAGCTCATAGATCTTCTGCAAGAGCTGGTTCGGCAAGGCAACACAGTGGTCGTCATTGAGCACCATATGGATGTTGTGAAGTGCTCGGATCATGTGATTGATCTAGGTCCTGAAGGTGGTGGCGGTGGTGGTGAAATTGTGGCGGCTGGACCTCCTGAACTGATCGCCAAACATCCCAAAAGCGTAACGGGCCAATTTCTTAGACCTTACCTGGGCTTATAGCGTCTCAAGGCAAGACGGCGAGTTTAGAAGTCAAACTGAACTGCCGATACCTTATACAGCTTATGATCTCAATGGGGGGCGAATAGTGGCATGGGATGACATTCCCGACTGGTCTTTGGATGTGGCTGAACACCTGTTAAGTTCCCTCAAAGAGAAAGATCCTTTCACCTTCTATCACTGCTGCCGTGTCGGTCGCGGGGCGCGCAAATTGGCGAAGGCCATGGGGCTCAATGAATTTGAGCAGGCCATTCTTGAATACTCCGGTTTGTTTCATGACATCGGCAAGTTGAATATTCCTTTAGAAATTCTCTCTAAGCCTGGTCGCCTTGAGCGAGAAGAGATTGAAATTATTAAGACCCATCCCGAGCAGAGCTTTGAGATGATCAAAGGCTTTGGCCATTCGGCGTTTTTTCGCTTTATGTTCCCAGGGGTAAGGTACCATCATGAAAAATTAGACGGCACCGGGTATCCCGGCAACATTCAAGGCGAGTCGATCCCGCTCTTTGCCCGTGTGATAGCCGTGGTGGATAGCTTTGATGCTATGACCAACACCCGGCCGTATCGAAATCCCCTCAGCGAAGACAAAGTGATCCGCGAGCTGAAAGATTTTTCGGGCACGCAGTTTGACGGCAATATTGTGAAAATCTTTTTAGAAATCCTAGAGACGGTGAAACAAGTCGAAGCGGATCCCGCAGATGAATTGGTCGTCAAGCGTTTGATCAAAGCGGCTTAGGTTGCAGCCCACAGGTCTTTCAATTCCACTTTTAGATTTCTCAAGCCCACTCCTAAGCTTAAGAGTGGTAGCCCTTGAATCGCGCTAAAATCCTGGCTCTCAATGGCTTTGATCAACGCCATCCCGCCACGTTCAATCTTATATGAGCCCGCGCAGTCAAAGGGCTGATCCAAATCAAGATACGCTTCAATCTCCACGTCGCTCAGTGGATACAGCTCAATGACCGAAATATCGGTGAAGGTCTGCACCTGATCGGCTGACAAAACCACCAAAGACGTCAACAAACGGTGTTTACGACCTTGCAGGCGTTTCAACTGGGCGTGTGCCAGAGGGCGGGTGCCAGGTTTGTCCAGTCGATGTCCATCGACCTCGGCGATCTGATCTGACCCCAAAACAATGGAATTTGGAAACTCACCTTGCAAGCTCTGTGCTTTGTGAAAAGCCAGGTACCGAGTCAGCTCGAACAGATCTTTCGGCCCGTGCGCTTTCAGTGCAGTTTCATCCACGCGCGGCACTACGGCTTGAAATTGAAAGCCCAGTTGTGTGAGTTGCGCTTTTCGGTAGGGGGATTGGCTGGCGAGAACGATGTGTGTCGACATTTTATTTACTTAGCGCAAGCGGGACTCAATCAAAAAGGCTGGGCGTGTCAAAAGGCCTAACTTAGGGTCTCTCCTTTGACCGGTTTACCTAACGCATGTCACGCTTTGAGCATGAGTTACGTACACAATCTTGATCCATTCGCCATTCAATTCACTGAAACCTTTGGGATTCGCTGGTACGGGCTGGCCTACTTAGTTGGATTTCTCTGTGGCTACTATGCGATTCAACTGCTGAGTCGGCGCGGTGGCAGTCAGTTTAAAGGTCCACAAATCGCGGACTTTATCACCTACTGTGCGATCGGTGTCTTAGCGGGCGGTCGCTTAGGCTATTGTTTATTTTATGCGCCGGAGCTCTTTCTGAGCTTCGACAACAGCTTTCCTTTTTGGGGCGTACTGAAGGTCAACGAGGGAGGTATGGCCTCGCATGGCGGAGTGCTGGGTGTGATGGTGGTGTGCTTTCTCTACGCCCGCGCCCATAAGATTTTAGTGTTACACGCGATGGACGTGGTGACCTATGGCGGCACACTCGGATTTTTCTTTGGTCGCATCGCCAATTTTATCAACGGTGAGTTGTTCGGGCGCGAGGCCCCAGCCACTTTGAGTTGGGCCGTGAAGTTCCCAACCGAGTTGCTGCTCTGGTTGCAGCGGGACTTCGATAAGTTGCAGAGTTTAGGACCTGCAGCGGAGGCTCTAAAAGAATTCAAGGCGAGTGGGGGAGAGATCACCACGGTGAACGCAAGCACTTGGAGTCAGTGGCTAGAAACCTTCCGTGTGGACGGAGTGTCGCGACAAAATGTGCAAGAGGCCATTGAGGCGATGCTGCAGGCTGTGCAGTACGGCAACGCAGAAGTCACAGCAGCCCTGGGGCAAGTGTTAACACCTAGACACCCTTCACAGCTGTACCAAGCGGTGCTCGAGGGCCTGTTGGTATTTTTAGTCCTTTGCTGGTTATGGCGTAAGCCGCAAAAACCAGGAGTCATCGCCGGTTGGTTTGGCGCCCTCTACTGTGCCGCTCGGATTTTGGGCGAACAGTTCCGCATGCCAGATCCTCATCTGGGTTTTCAACTCTTTGGACTCACCCGCGGTCAATGGCTGAGTGTTGGACTGTTAGCTGTGGCAATCGTGTGGCTCATCCTCTGCTACCGGCGCCCCGTTGCAAAAATAGGCGGTTGGAATCCTGAAGCTAAAGGTCAATGAGCTAGCTTCTCAGCTCACGCATACATTTGTCTTTTACCGGAACAAGATCTTCTGGATTTGCGCTGTGTTGCTTTTGGTCTCACAGTTTTCGACCCTGGTCTTCGAGATTGCTAGGTACACAACGTCTCAAGATATACTACAGGCGTTTAGTGATGATGGCGCTGCAGCCATTGAGGTGGCTTCAAAAACCCGATGGTACTCAGACAATCGATGGTCCGCTTATGGGCCACTGTACTATCGCCTCACTCACACCTTGGCGATCTTGGCTCCGCTCCCGAATGAGTCTGAAAACTATCACTTCCACTTGCTATTGACGTCGCTCCTCGCGGCTTACAGTTTATGTGCGTTAGTGGCCTGGACCCTGGGAATTAGAGGGCCCGAGCTGGTTGTCTCGACCTGTTTTTTGGTGTGCTGTTTTTTATCTCAATCTGAGTGGATGAAGATGTTAATCCAAGCCCATCCGGATTGGCTTCTTAGCTTTACGGCGGGTCTTTCGGCCTTCGCTGCCGTCCATGTGAGTGGAGTCTCCTGGCATCTGGATAAATCTCTAAGGTTGCTTGCTTTATCGCTGGCGCTGGGAATGCTCACGAAGGCCTCTTTTGTTTTTTTTCTACCGGCAACAATTTTGTTGGTCATGCGACGGGTGGATGTTCGACTCCACTTTAAAAAAATAATTTTGACCGCGCTCGGGTTTTATTTCTTACTTGGATTTCCGCAGGCGTTTCGTGTCGATCGGGACTTGCGATTCTTGAGTCGGCAGAGCCAGTTTAGTCAGTCTCCGGACTGGGGATCTACTGTGGAATGGCTTGAGCTCTTTGGTTCACAGCTGAGTTGGCCACTGCTGGGTGCAGTCGCCGTTTTTCTACTTTTCGCAACGCCTCGAATGAAACCTTTGAATGCTCCGAAAGTTCGCTGGCGGAGTATCGATATACTTTGGCTCCTCTTGCCGTTAGTTTTGTTGATGAGTCGCAAAATTATTTCTGAGAATAGCTATTACACATTGCCCTTCGTGGCGTTTTTTCTGGTTGGATTGTCCCACCTGGCCGCCGATCGTTTGAGTTTGCCCTGGCAAAGTGAGCGCGTGCGAGCCTGGAGTTTCATAGGTGTCATCTTAGTATCTGTTATGTTCGGCTTAATGACTCCAAAGGGTATGGGGGATCGACTTGCCCTTGAGAGTGAATGCCGAGAGCAAGCACACGATGTGCGTGCGGCGGTTGAGGAGCACTTAAAGAAAAAAACTTTAGTGTACGTCGACCCTTATGTGCCGTTTCCGAGAAGTCCGGAATTTAAGCCCTTGATTAAGGGCAATTGGCGCAGTTCCTGGGAGCAAGTACATGCCTCTGGTGCTCAAGTGATGGTCCTCAGTCGAAAATTTTATGGTCGTTATCTAGAGCCTATGTCTGAATACGTGCTTAAACAGAACCCCAAGGCAGCCACAACAGCAGATTTTTATCGAGCGATCGACTCGGCCAGTATGAATGTGACGGCACCAACAGGTGAGGTTTGGCAGCTCGAGAAGAGTTTTACTTGTGGCTGGAGAATTTGGAAACAAAGTCCATAGATTCTACCTGACAGGATTTCTCCTCAAGTCTAGCGCAATGCGACCCAAATCTAAGGCGGCTCGCAGCATATCGGTCAGTTTTAATTTTGACCCTCTGACGTCAATCCAAGTTTGCAACGGGACTTCGATAAAATCCTCAATGCTATAGGACCCCTCACCCGTGCGTAGTCGACCAATCAATTCAACATCAAACACCCAGCGTGAAACGAATGTCTTTTGGAGTCTGGCCTCGAGCTGAGCTGTTTTCGAGAAGATCTTTGCCCCACATTGCGTGTCATAGACCGGCATTCGTAGTGCCATTGACGAAAATGTGGCAAAAATTCGCCCCAAAAAATGTCGAATTGGTAGTCGTTCGATATGTGAGCCGAGAAGACGCACCCGAGAGGCCAATAGGACTTTGGGTTGGCGAGTCTCCCACACTTGAAGCAAGCGCACTAGCTCACTCGCCGGCGTCGCAAAGTCGGCATCGGCATAGCCAATGCAATTGTAGTTTGTCTTGAGTAGCTGGAGCAGTCCGAGGCGAACCGCTTCAGCCTTGCCGCCATTTTTGTCCAATCTGAGCACGGCAACTCGGTCGCTGAACTGAGCAGCAAAATTGCTGAGAAGTTGAAAGGTGGCATCAGTTGAACCATCATCAACAAACAGCAGATCCAGTTTAGAGTTAGCAGAAAGTAGAAGCTTCACCTGTTCAAAGGGCAATCGCTGGGCCTCGTTGAAACAGGGGATGACTAATCCTTGCGACACACGCACCACCAGCTTAGTCCTGGGATCGTGATTCCGAAGCCACGCAAGAGTTCGCTCGTTTGCCAATCCAATTGCAATACGGATTGAATAGCTCCCGTGAGCACGGGTCCACGCGACCACGCTGCGACTCCCGCCACTCGTTTCGGAGCCTTTATGCGCTCTACAATTTTTGTGATTAGGCGAGGATAAAGGAGAGAGTGAAACAAAGTTCCCTCAGTCTCTAGCGTCAAACCACAGTCACTCACTAAGCGCCGACCTGCAGAAGGCGAGTACCGTCGAAAATGCTCCAACCATACGTCATGACTTGAGAACAAACATTGATACGCGGGAACACTGATAACTATTCGGCCACCCGACGCCAGTTGAGACTTGACGATGTCGGACAAAAATTTGCGATCGTCTTTCACATGTTCAACAACATCTAGCAAAGTGATGAGATCATAGCGGGTGTCGGGCGGGATCTGATTCCACGCTCGAATGCCTAGGCGAGCCTCTGTAAACACCTTGAGCTGATCGGGGGTAAATGAGCTATCGACACAATCCATTGTGGAGCCGAGAGGGAGTTGGCTCAAGAGTGAGCGTGCAAGCCAGGTGTCACCCGAGCCGATATCTAAAGCTCGCACCGCCCGCCCGTCTGGCGATGATATTCGTTGAATTTGTCGATCAAAAAACTGAGCGCGCGCCACCTCCCAAGGATGTCGCGCGTTCGAACTATTTTGGGAGAGCTCCTTTAAATCCACATGGGGACTCTAAAAGGACTCATCAAAGCTGACGCTGCCGGTGACGCCCATTTGATAGGCGGCGACTCGGCGTTCAAAGAAGTTCGTGAGTTCTTGAGTGTCTTGCAGTTCCATAAAATCAAAGGGATTTTTAGCCTTGAACTGGTGGGGCATGCCCAGTCGCTCAAAGCGTTGGTTGGCAATGAACTCAAGGTATGTGCGCATGTCGCGTCCACTTAAGCCTGCCACTCCGTGATCTAAAATGTCAGTGGCGAAAGCCATTTCGCACTCGATGGCCTCCTTAAACATAACCACCACCATATCCTTCATGCGATCGTCAAAGAGCTCTGGCTCCTCTTCAATCGCAGTCTCGATCACCTTAAAGGCAAAATCAATGTGGGCACTCTCATCGCGAAACACCCAGTTTGTGCCGGTCGCAAGACCATTCAACAAACCCTTTGACCGAAGGAAGTACACATAGGCAAAGGCGGCAAAAAAGAACAGCCCCTCGATGGTTCCTGCAAAACAAATCAAATTGAGCAAGAACTTGCGGCGATCCTCGACGGTCTCCAGCGAGCGTAGCTGTTCAATCGAATCGATCCACTTAAAGCTATACTGCGCTTTGCGATGGATCGAAGGGATGTTGTGAATCGCTGCAAAAGCGCGCTCACGCTCTGCATGGTCAGGGATATACGAGTCGAGCAGAGTCAGATAGAACTGCACGTGCAGCGCCTCTTCGTACAGCTGGCGAGACAAATACAGTCGGGCCTCGGGTGAGTTGACATGTTTATACAAATTCAAAACCAAGTTGTTGCCGACGATGGAGTCGCCAGTCGCAAAAAAGGCCACCAGCCGGTTGATCAAAAATCGTTCGGCTGGAGTCAGTCGCCGCTGAAGATCGACGATGTCGTTGCTAAAATCAACTTCGTCCACCGTCCAAGTGTTCTTAATGCCGTTTTTATACATTTCAAAAAACACGGGATACCGCATGGGGCGCAACGTGAGATCGAATCCTGGATCTAAAATCATCTGTGTCTACTCCTTGTATTCACGTTTACTGCATTCAAAACTACTGTATTCAATTTTACTGACAGGCTTCACAAATCTCTGGGTTCTCAAGCGAGCAGGCCATAGCCTCCTGCTCAGTGAAAGTCTTTTTCGCCTCATCTGCTTCCGCTGGCGCCACTTCGGTCGCGCGGCGAGTGTTCGTCACCTGGGCGATCTTAGTGGCGGGTCTGGAGCGCAAGTAGTAGGTCGTCTTTATGCCGCTCTTCCAAGCGTACATGTACATGCTCGAAAGTTTTCCGATCGTGGGGCTCTCAATAAACAAATTGAGCGACTGACTCTGATCGATATACGCGCCACGTCCAGCCGCCAACTCGATCAGAGACTTTTGCGGAACTTCCCAAACGGTGCGAAACACCAGCTTAATATCTTCTGGAATTCCCTCAAGACCTTGAATAGAGCCCTCAGCCGTTTTGATTCGGCTGCGAACCTCTTCGTTCCACACGCCACGCTTTTTCAAGGCGTCCACTAGGTAGCGATTGATTTGGATAAACTCACCGCTCAAAGTTTCGCGTTTGAACAGATTGGAGATTTGCGGCTCAGTGGCCTCATATGCTCCGACAATCGACGCGATCGTAGCCGTGGGCGCAATCGCAATCATCAAAGAGTTGCGCAGTCCAATCGCCTTGATCTTGCGCCGCAACTTCTCCCAGCGCTCCATATCCTCAGGCACAACGTTCCACAGATCGAACTGCAAAACGCCATGGGCGGCCTTGGTTTCACTAAACGAGGGATGTGGACCCGCCTTTTCAGCCAGTGCACAGGAGGTGCGCAGGGCGTGGTAGTAGATCTCCTCTTGAATCTTGTTTGAGAGCTTGAGCGCCTCTGGGCTATCAAAAGGGATGTTCAATTTGAAGAACACATCCTGTAGGCCCATCACACCCAAGCCCACTGGACGCCAGCGCTGATTGGAGGTAGAGGCTGTGCCGATCGGATAAAAGTTAATGTCGATGACTCGGTCGAGATACTTCAGCGCCACTTCTGTTGTGCTGGCGAGTTTTTCAAAATCAAACTGCCCGCCAATCACGTGGGCGCCCAAATTGATAGAACCCAAATTGCAAACTGCGGTTTCACCAGCGGATGTGACCTCTAAGATCTCCGTGCAGAGATTGGAGAGATGAATCACATTCTGGGGCTGACCCGTTTGGTTGGATTTAATGTTGGAGGCGTCTTTAAAGGTCATCCAGCCGTTGCCGGTCTGAGCCAATGACTTCATCATGCGTGAGTAGAGATCGCGCGCTTTGATTTGTCGAGTGAATCGACCTTCTTTTTCGGCCTGTAAATACACTCGGTTGAATTCTTCTCCGTAAAGATCTACGAGCTCTGGCAGATCTTTGGGGTCAAAGAGCGACCACTGAGCGTCTGTCTCCACTCTTTGCATAAAGAGGTCGGGGACCCAGTTGGCCAAATTCAAGTTGTGCGCGCGTTGGGCTTCATCGCCGGTGTTTTCACGCAGCTCCAAGAACTCTTCAATATCCGAGTGCCAGGACTCTAAATAAATACAGGCTGCGCCCTTGCGTCGGCCGCCCTGATTGACGGCCGCAACGGATGAATCCAAAGTTTTCAGCCAAGGCACCAATCCATTCGAGTGACCATTCGTCCCTTTGATCAACGAACCGCGGCTCCGCACTTTTGAAAACGACACGCCAATGCCGCCGGCGAACTTCGATAGCAAAGCGATGTCTTTGTACTTGTCATAGATCGACGACAAATCATCTTGTGGACTATCGAGTAAGTAACATGAAGACAGTTGAGGGCGAACCGTTGCCGAATTGAACAGCGTGGGAGAACTTGGCATGTAATCCAGGCTCGAAATCAACAGGTAGAACTCCTGCGCCTCTTGGAACGTTTTGGCCAAGCCACAAGCCACTCGCAAAAAGAAGTGCTGTGGAGTTTCGATCACTTGCCGGCTGTTGGGATCTTTTAGCAAATACCGATCGTAGACAGTTTTTAAACCAAAATACTCAAACTTCTGCGTGCGTGAGTCCTCGATAATAATGTTCAAAGCCTCTTTGTGTTCCTTCACAAAATTAAACTTGTCCTCACTCACTATGCCTTGCTTGTACGCCATGGTGATCGAGTCGTAGAAGTTGCGGATGTTTTGATTCGTCACTTCTTCACCGATGTAACGAGCCAACAGACGTGATGCCAACCGGGAGTACTGAGGCTCTTCGCCAATCAGAAGGGCCGCTGTCTGGATGCAGAGTTGATCGAGTTCCTTGGTGGATGCGCCATCATATAGACCACTGATCACTTTCGCAGCGACTCGCATCGGATCCACTTCTTTTAATCCAGTTGAGCAAGCTAAAACGACATTGACGATTTTGTTCACATCAACGGGCTGGAGATTGCCATCGCGTTTTCGCACGCGCATGACGATGGGTCCTTCACCGGCAGTGATCGGCCCTGTGGGAGTTTCTTCCTCACCGAGATTCAATAGGTCAGACTGAGTTGCGCCTTCTTCGACATCAAGGCCTAGAATTTGGGAGGGGATCTCAGTGTCTAATTGTGTCGTTATTTGTGTCGCTGTTTGTGTCTCTGTGTTCATCTCTACGTTCATGCGTACTCCTGTTGCAAACAAACCATTTTTTTGAAAACGCGGCCCCTTCGAGAATTCCGTGATGGCTCATCGAATAGGCTCTCTGGCTCAAACTCTTCCATCGGTAACGACAGATGCAAGTTCGGTCGGCCAGATAAAAATTTAATTGAACTCTCTACTGCGATGGAAGCGTCATCCGTTAGCTTCGCAATCCCTAGAGTAAACTCTAGCTTTCCATTCGTGGAATTTGATTTCGCACTCGAGAAACTCGTCTGAACAAACGCTATCGCTACCTGCAAGAAACTGTCAATGTGGATACGCCGCGTTCGAATGACTAATTTTTTTTTGATCGGAAAACGGGCACTTACAAAATGTCGACACGCGTTTTCGATAAAGCCTCCGATGGATTGAGGTGATCGTGCCTAAATCATAGGCAAGACAATTCACGTTTCGCAATCGAATACTTTACCAGCCAAAACATTGGCGCTGTGGAGGTGGCAATTGCCAAAACTTCAACTCCTCATGCGCCCCGACATCAAATCTTTGACAACATTCGGATCGGCGAGTGTGGAGATGTCGCCCAAGTTATCCACCTCGTTGTTGGCAATCTTACGGAGAATACGACGCATGATCTTTCCACTGCGTGTTTTGGGTAACGCCGGTGCCCACTGAATAAAATCTGGCTTCGCCAATCCGCCGATCTCTTGTCGCACCCACTCGACCAAATCGGCTCGGAGTTTTTCAGTGGGCTCGCTCTCCAGCTTAAGCGTAACATAAGCGTAGATGCCTTGCCCTTTCAGATCATGGGGAAAGCCCACCACAGCTGCTTCGGCCACCTGATCGTGCGCCACCAACGCGCTCTCGATTTCTGCCGTGCCCAGACGATGTCCTGAAACGTTCAAGACATCATCTACACGGCCTGTGATCCAATAGTAGCCGTCCGCATCGCGCTTACAGCCATCACCGGTAAAGTAGTACCCAGGGTAGGTAGAAAAATAAGTCTGCTCAAACCTCTCGTGATCTCGGTAAACAGTTCTCATTTGCCCGGGCCAAGAGTCGCCGATGCATAAGTGTCCCTCGGCAGCGCCCTCCAGCACTTCACCTTTTTCATTCACCAAAAGGGGCTCAATTCCAAAAAATGGAACTGCAGCGGAACCCGGCTTTAAGGCCGTGGCGCCGGGCAGGGGAGAGATCATAACTCCACCCGTTTCCGTTTGCCACCAAGTGTCCACAACTGGGCAGCGCGAGGCACCCACCACGCGGTGATACCAGAGCCAAGCTTCTGGGTTGATCGGTTCACCAACGGAGCCTAACAGTCGTAAGCTTTGTCTAGAGGTCGCATGCACATGCGCATCGCCAAGTGCCATCAACGCTCGAATCAATGTCGGAGCCGTGTAGAGCGTGTTGACTTGATATTTGTCGACGATCTCCCAAATTCGAGAGGGCGTCGGAAACGTCGGCAGCCCTTCATACATGACACTTGTCGCGGCATTGCTGAGCGGGCCGTAAAGAATGTAGCTGTGGCCGGTGACCCAACCTAGGTCTGCCGCGCACCAATAGACATCTTGGGTATGATAATCAAATACCATTTGATGAGTGAGCGAAGCGTAAACCAAGTAACCTCCGGTTGTGTGCAAAACTCCCTTTGGTTTGTTGGTGGATCCTGAGGTGTAAAGCAAGAACAGTGGATCTTCCGCATCCATCACTTCTGGTAGGCAGTCCGTGGAGGTGGACTCGGTTATCTCGTGATACCAGTAGTCCCGCCCAGGCTCCATAGCTACGGCCTCACTCGTGTGCCGAACCACAAGTACAGCTTTGACTCGGGTCGCTCGCTTCAGGGCCAAATCACAGTTGAATTTCAGCGGGATGCTTTTGCCCCCACGCACGCCTGCATCCGCGGTGATGAGAAAGTCACTCTCACAGTCCTCTAGGCGATCGGCCAAGGCATCGGCGCTAAAGCCGGCAAAGACGAGTGAGTGAACAGCGCCGATGCGGGCGCAAGCCAACATAGCGTAAGTGGCTTCGGGAATCATTGGCAGATATAGGGTGACTCGATCGCCCTTCTGGACGCCCATTTTTTTTAAGGCATTGGCCAATTTGCAAACGCGATCTTTCAGCACTTGATAGGTGATAGCTTGAGGGGTGAAAGCGATCCCACGGTCTGGCGCCACTGTCTCGGGCTCCCAATAAAAAGCCACTCGGTCGGCGTGCTTCGGTAAATGGCGGTCTACACAGTTATAGCAAACATTCAACTTTCCGTTTTCAAACCATTTGATTCGCACGGGTTTATGAAAGCTCACGTCTTTGGTTTTTGTCCATTTGCTGAACCAGTCCAGTCGCTCGGCCACACCGGCCCAAAATGTGTCAGGCGACTGAATCGACTGCTGATACATGTCCATGTAGCGGGTCTGGTTGATCCAAGCCTTTTGATCCCATTCGGGTGCGACCGGAAGCAGCATAGTTTCCTCCTCCTACCTAAGGCCTACAGGGTTGCATCGGAGTCTTGAGGTTGTCTATACTATTATAGTGTCGAAAATCCTGGCCCGCCGTCACTTCACAGAACTCACTGCACTCGAATCTCTCATCAAAGATTTTGGTGTCGATGCACGCGTGCGTATTCTCGCGGAGGTTCCCAACGGAGATAAAAGGTACCCCTTGCACTGTGTGTCCGTCGGCAGCGAAGATCCCACAGCCCCGACGATTGGATTTTTTGGTGGCGTGCACGGGCTAGAGAAAATTGGCTCAGAAGTGGTGTTGGCTTTCATGGCAACTCTGCACGAGCTGCAGCGCTGGGATCAAGGCACTCGCCGGCGACTCGAGGAGCTGCGCCTGGTGTTTTTTCCGATGGTGAATCCGGTGGGAATCGTCAATCGCACGCGATCCAACGGCAACAGCATAGATATAATGCGCAACGCTCCTCTTGATGCAGAAGAACTGGGCGGGAGTCTCTACCGGGGACATCGGCTTTCAACTTTTCTCCCCTGGTATCGAGGTGAAGTCGGCAAGCCCATGGAGGTCGAAACGCAGGCGCTGTTGCAGGTCGTGCGTGAAGAATTGCTGTGTTCAAAATTGGCGCTCGCCGTGGATGTGCATTCGGGATTTGGCGCCCGCGATCGCTTTTGGTTTCCGTATGCTCATAGCCGCAAGCCGTTTCCATATCTCGCCGAGTGTTTTGCGCTCAAGCAACTGTTTGATCAAACCTATCCGCACCACTTTTACGCCTTTGAACCCATGTCGCGGCAATACACCGTGCATGGGGACCCTTGGGATTATGTCTTTATCGAGAACTACAAAAATTCGACGGGCAACATGTTCATCCCCTTCTGCCTAGAGATGGGCTCCTGGACCTGGCTGAAGAAGAACCCATTGCAAGTGTTTATGAAGGACGGTGTCTTTCATCCTCGGTTGCCACATCGACGCAGTCGTATTTTGCGGCGACATTTAAACCTATTTGATTTTTTGCAAAGGGCCGTGCTCTCGCCAGAGGCTTGGTGTCGGCAAACGCCCGACCTGCGCGCGGTCAACACTCGAAAGGCAATGGAGCTTTGGTATGACTGAGGTCGACACTTACAGCTGGATTTTACTGCGTGGACTGACTCGTGAAGGTGGACATTGGGGGAGCTTTACCGAAGCCTTTGCCCAGAGTCGACCGCAAGATGAGGTATTCACCGTTGATCTGCCTGGGACCGGTGACCTGTACCTTGAAAACTCACCTCGTAGCATCAGTGAGATTTTTCAAAGGGCCCGAGCTGAAGCGATTGCACGGGCTCGGCCGCAAAATAAAATCAAGTTGCTGGCTATTTCACTTGGTGGAATGGTTGCCTACGAGTGGGTGAAGCAATGTCCAGAGGAAGTCGCCGCGTGTGTGTTGATCAACACGAGTTCACGCTCCACGAGTCCTTTTTATCACCGTTTACGCTGGCAGGTTTGGCGGGATCTTTTGCGCATTTTAACGATCCAGGTGGTGCGGGAGCGTGAGCGGCAAATTTTAGCCCTCCTGTGCAACAACGCTGATGCGAGGGAGGCAGCGCTCCCCCTGTGGGCGAAAATTGCCGATGCCCGGCCTGTGTCTTACACGACTTTTCTCAACC
>JBGSNU010000024.1:0-4147 GCA_041739415.1 Bdellovibrionales bacterium
CCGTTCGCAATAAACGACCAGCAGCACGTTAAGTTTTCCCGAGAGCCCAATCCGGACAAAGCGATCTTCGCCCTGGCTATGGTCATCGTCGTAAAGGTCAATGGCCTGATGATCTAAAAAGACCGTCTGAGCCTCTTCAAACCGGATCTGATGCTTCTTATGATTGGACTCAGACTTGTCCTCATCCCATTCAAACTTCACAATCACCATCCTAACACAATGTATATACGATAGCAACTATTGGCGATGACGTGGACCGGGTGCCGTCAGCATTCTGCTGAACTTTCCATAACTTACCTGATGCTTTTGCGCCTCGACCGCCATTTTGGCCATTCTCAAAGTAGCCGTTTTGAGCTGGCCGGTCACCGCCAAACAGATGGTGATCCCAAGAGCCCATTTAAAAAACGAGATCATCTCAAACCCCTTTCCCGCTCCAGTCGGTGAATGGCGGTGATCACCGTCGACCGTGTTAAACCAAGCCGCGCGGCGATCTGCCGTGATCCTAAACCTTCCTCGAATCGCATACGCGCCAGCTCCGCGGTATCGTAGGATTGCTTTTTCCAGGGGATTTCGTATTCTCTCGACACTGCGAGCCCCGCTGAGAGGAGAGCGCACGATGCGCTCTCCCGAGCGGGCAAGCCTAAGACTAATAAGTTGGTTCTTCTCAGGTTCGTCTTCCCCACCCACCAATACATCCAAACCAACGCTTCTAGAACAAGTGACCCGACATCGATCCATAAGTTTACAAGAATCTTTAGATCCAGCTGTTTTCAGCCACAAAAAACCGGAATGAAGACAATGCAGAAAGTTAGACTTCAGTCGTCACCAGTGGCAATTGGTAAAATTCGGAACGGACTGGTCGAAGACGGATTTCGAGCTTCGGACCAGTGGCCCCAGCCGAGTCAGCAATGCGGTCCCTTTAGGAAAACCAAATTCGTCAGTAGCGCCTGCGCGCGAGTTCCCCGCTAGGACCCCATCAATCGCATTTGATGATGATCGCCACGGCTTCCCAGAGATTTGAATTGTGACCAACGTAAGGACATCTCTGTTGAAGTTATCTATTCTTTCATTATGAAAAAATTGTTCTCTGAATTTTGCTGATTCTTGCGATTGCCTCGCTTGCGTTAGCAATTGGACTATTTCGCGAGGCAGGCCAGGCCCAAAGTAATCCCAATATCTACCACTTTGGTTCAGAAGCAATGGTTGGAGAGGGTGGAGATCATTATCGCAGTCAGCAGACATACATCGAGCACTTTCAATTTTTGGCAGCCATAGCGGGCGCCGCATTTGTCATATTCTTTGGAACAGGATATTTTATCTTTCGCAAAATTCGTGTTCGTTAATCACTCGGTTGTGAGTTGGCGGCGCTCGATTTCAACGCGGTAGCTTGGGTCAAGTTGCCCCGCAAGGATGCCGCGCGGTCAACAAACCTAGCGGACCGCTCAAAAAGCGTGTTCAATCGACCGTGCCATGCCCTTTTTCGGTCGGGGCGATGTGACGAACAAGGGGCACTCCGAGTGTCGAGCTGGGCATGGATGGTTGCATAAAAAATAATCCCGCCCATAAGATAATAAAATGTCGAGTTGGCCTTATGCAATCCATAGGTAAACAAACAGTAGTTATATTACACGAATGTGTTGAGCTTGTTATCTGATGGCGGTCGAGCCAAAACTCTAGATCTCATAAGACTGCATTTCACCCTCAAAATGCACTGGCACTTGATTTGAATAAGCCATCGAAGACCTGGGGGAGGATTTGATGAGGCAAAGAGCTCTGATCATTGCCGACGACTGAGACTTATTTTTGAAGATATGGGCGCCTCAATAGCTAGAATTATAACAGGATGGGATATATGAAAAAAAAGACGTACAAATACAAAGCGACTGATTGGGATGAATCTCGTGCTGTGGAAGTAACGCCCGAGAAGAAATCAACGGGTGTGTCTACGAGCATCCGTCTGCCCATGGAAATGGTTGCCAAACTTCGTAAAGTGGCTCGAAAGAAAGGTGACATCGGTTACCAAACTTTGTTGAAAATATGGATTGCAGAGAGGCTTGAGAAAGAAATTGCTTAGTCCAAGGGCTTCATATCAAATGTAAACCACAGAGCATTGATAAGGCGTTGGCGAAGCAATTCCCAACTTCTCTATGATCGCCTCTACGAGACGGGATCCGCGGGAAAGAAGCTTTTCTACCACAGACTTCTTAAATTCAGCCGAATACCTTTGTGCCATTTGTCACTAACCTTTTCGCCCCTGCTACGTTTAAATTTTCGGGGCAACAACTATCCTGACAGCTAGGAAAACCTTCAAATTTCTCAACGACAATATCCTGACGGCGGGCGTGTTTTAGGCGCTTGCGGTTGATCTTCTTTACCGACTGGAGTACGTTTGCCATTGGGTGGCTCCCCTCTATTTCTGCAATTCAATTAGTCTTGTTAACCTATTGAAGACACAGATTGGTTGAGCCACTCAACCTTCAAATTTCAACTACGAGTGGGGCAAGGTCATCAATCATCCTAGTGATGTCTATGAAGAGTGGGGCGGTTGACATGGCAAAGACGCAACCTAAAAAAATCAAAAAGAAAATTACGACAGTTCGGGAACACCCGATGCGAGTGCCTGTCAGTGAGGCGAACCCAACGGGCGTGACTATCCGCGACCGGCATCTTCGTCGTTTACCAGGAACATATTTAAAGCGTGAAGATATTGAGGGAATTTTTAAAGGTCACAACCGAAAAGGCATTTCATTCCCCACGGCGGGAAAGATTTTCGAGCATAAAGCAGCAGATAATTATGATCAACTCATTGCTGTTTGGGCGGACTACTTTAATACCAAATTAAAAACTGATCCACCATTTGATCCTGATGTTTTTAAGGCTCTTTTGGCTAGCGAATCAGGATTTCGTCTTCATACTCCCGAAAATAAAATTGCTTTCGGAATAGCTCAAATAACCAAACAGACGTGGACAATTTTGCAAGACCCGAAGGGTGAGGCCAAGGAATTTATCTTTAGTGATATTCGACAGAAGGATTTAAAGGACCCGACCATCGCAATTCCAATGGACATTCGTTGGCTTATGTACAAATCCAAAAGAGCTGCCGCTAAACTTGGACGACAACCAGCCCATGAAGAAATCATCTTGGAATACAAAGGCTTATTAAAGAGTAAAAGTCAGTATAAGAAAAATGCCTTGGGTAGCTACAGGAAGTATTATGAAAAACTTAAAAGTAAGTAGTGTATGCGCAATGATATGTAGCCTATCCATTGCAGGCTGTACGACATCTTCATTTAAGATGTTAAATAAAAAAAATATGGCGATGGAGTTTTTGGTTACTCCAGACAGAGTCATCCTTGAGTGCGAGCGGGTTGAAACAGTTGATCGTGGAGTCGTAGCGGGATTTATGATGCGTGTTGCAGACGAACAAAAGACGAGTTTTACTTTGGTGCAGACAAATACTCTCGATAAAGAGAGCTGTGAGCGTAGGGTTAAAAAAATTGAAAAAATCTTGAAAAATGGTAACCAAATCTATTTGGCAGGGATTGGTGATTTTAGGGAACCTAGAGAGACGGGATTGCGTAAATACACTTTTCCTCGACTTGGCCCCATCGAAGACAATGGACGCTCGCTTCAATTTATTGCAGTCAAGAATGAGCGCAATCAGTGTTTCGGAGCTTTTTCTGCGGAAGAACAGCCCTGTCCCCCAGAGCCATTTCCAATAAAAAACTGACGCCCCTTTTTTATCTTAAATCGAATATAACCACACTTCGGAGTTCGCCTAATACCTAGATCTGAATTCTGCCAAGCATAATCTTCGAAGTCAGTGCAAGGAAAGAACCAACCAGGTGAGTGAGCCTGGCTGCCGATAAGTCCCGCCCAACATTGTCTTTGGACATCGAAGGGTTAACGTAGATTTTTTCTTGGTGCAGAGTTTTTCAAAAGACGATCTACATCTTGTTGGGCTCTCCGTTTTTGAGTGTGGTGCCGCAAAAAGGGTCTCTTGACCGCCTCTCCGGTTTTTAGAGAACTTTGGGACATCAGCGACACATTTTAGTGAAGTAGCGGTAATGATTTGGGGAATTTGGCTGGTACTTTCGTTGCTAGTCCAGTTGTCCCATAAGAAGCAGACATCTCCTATCATCCAATG
>JBGSNU010000031.1:0-108124 GCA_041739415.1 Bdellovibrionales bacterium
CTGCGGCACTTCCGACCAGAAAAACTAAAAAACCTAAGCGCATCACCATGGTCGACCGATATCTTGCGTGGGTGGAGGGGGAAGAGAAAAAATCCCTCAAATCCGTTATCGCCGTGCCGGCGATGTCTCAAATTTTGCCAGAGCCTCTCCGGTTTTAAGCGGGGTTGGGCCATCTGAAAAAGAATTCGTCAGTCTTTATAGAGAGATGGGTCAAATACCCGCAGGGCTGCAGGATCTTTTTGCAGTAAGAGGTTGGATTTGTAGACCCATTGCCCATTCATCATGGAACTTTGATCTTGGTATTTAGTCCCTCGGCCCCAGCCGTGGTCAGTCGGGATTAGATATATTTTTGGCGGGACTGAGTGCCAATTTTGCGCACCCAAATCTTTCACCAGTTGACGGCGAGTTCTATTTCAACTATATTGCCCCAATATGAGACCCAGCCAGCCTTCACTTTTTTCAAATACAGACACGCGCCGTTCGCATGGCCATACGCTCAACAAGGGGAAGCGCAAACTCGAGCGGCCCCTGTCGACCAAGCAGTGGCTGCACCTGACATTGAAGTCCGATAAGGCCAAAGGCCATATGAGCTTTCTGACATCGCGGAACAAGGAGATTATTCGATCTGTACTGGCGCAAAAGGCGAAGAAGTTTGGGGTGATCATTGCCGATAAAGCCAATGTCGGGAACCATTTGCATTTGAAAATTAAGATTCAATCTCGAAAGAGTTTTCAGAATTTTCTACGAGTGGTCACGACGCTTCTTGCGCGCAAAATCACTGGGGCTCGGCGTGGCAAGAAGTTTGGTCAGTTTTGGGCGGGGCTGGCGTTTACCCGAGTGTTGATGAGTTTTAAAGAAGAGGTCATTTTAGGTGGCTATTTTCGGACCAACCGGATCGAGTCGAAAAAGGGGTACCAGGCGCGCGAGAAGTTTCGGCGGGAGTTCAGTGACTACGTTTATGGGCGAGGTCGTTTTGCCGCCTCAGGGTAGTTCCTAAAGCTCTTTCAGTTCCACATATTCGTTAGGGAGAGTAACCGGGCCCTCCTCAAACCAAAATTCGCCAGTCCTTACATCGTGTTTAATCACTTTAAGCTTTGCGCCTCATGGAAGTAAAATCTCTGACTCCATGCCAACATTTGAAGGGATTAGTTTTCCCGACTTGGCATAGCTTTTCATGAGTCTTCGTCGATGCCAGTTGACCGCGGTGCAGCTGGTGCCATCGACTTCGTCACAGCCCTAAGTGAATCCACCGATTTTTTCGCCAACTGTGGGAACGAGAAGTTTGGTCAGTGCGCGGTTGATGAGCTTAATTTGTAACTTCTGGCAGTGCGCAGTCACAGGCCCATAACGGTTAAGAGCCTGTGTTAGACTTAAGTAATACTAAAATCTTTACTGGGGCGCTGAACCCCGACCCGAGCCCTACTGGTGAAACTTGCGGTTGGTCTTCGCCAAATTCAACAGCGGCTGACTTGGGCGTAGGCGTGCGCCGTAGCGGGTGGCGTAGATCTCAAGCTCTTGTGCCACATATTGAGTGCCCAAGGTGTCGGCGTACTTCAATAGCCCGCCTCGAAATGGCGGAAAGCCTGTGCCAAAGATCATGGCCATGTCCACGGCATCGGCGTCAGTGACGATTCTGTCTTGAATCAAGGCCAAAGCGGCTTCGTTGATCATGGTGAAAACGCCTCGCTCGATGCACTCTTTTTCTGTCAATGGATTTGCGGGACTTGCAAGTTTCAACTCACCGTAAATGGCGCGATCCACTGAGAGCTGTTTGCCCTTGTCGTCATAAAGATAAAAACCTCGGCCATTCTTCTTACCCAGCCGTTTGGAATCCACCAAAGGCTCGATAAGCTTTGGCACTTCAATGCGATCGCCAAGCGACTTGTGAAAGATTTTAACAACCTTTACACACACGTCGAGTCCAACCTCGTCCATCAACCGAAAGGGTCCCATGGGCATACCAAAGCTGTGAGTGTAGTAGCGATCGACTTTATCGATCTCCATCCCGTCTTGCAGCAAGAACATGGCCTCAATCATATAGGGCATCAGCAAGCGATTGACTAAAAATCCAGGGCCATCTTTCACCACGACAGGAGTCTTGCCCATGCGTTTCGACAATTCAAAAATCGTTGCTGTCGCCACGTCACTGGTTTTGAGTCCACGAATCACTTCTACCAACGGCATTTTGTCGACCGGGTTGAAGAAATGCATACCCACAAAGTTCTCCGGATTGGGTGCGGCTTCAGCCATCTCTGTTACACTCAGCGAGGATGTGTTCGTCGCTAGAATAGTGTTGGCCCGAGCGTGCTTTGCGGTCTCAGCGATCACCTTCTTTTTGATATTCATGTCTTCAACAATGGCTTCGACAATCACATCCATATTTTTAAAACCGGAGTAGTCGGTTGTCGCAGAGATCTTGGCCATCTTTGAATCAAACTCAAATTTATTCATTCTTCGGCGCTTAACCTGCTTGCCAAAAATTTCGCTAGCATGTCGAAGTCCAAGAGCCAAGGCCTCGTTGTTGATGTCCTTCATGCGCACGTCAATCCCTTTGTCTGCTGCCACTTGGGCAATTCCGCCACCCATGGTTCCCGCACCTAGTACAGCCATATGGGTCACAGGTAAGGGTTTTGCCTCAGAGGCCGTTGCACTCCCCTCGAGGCCCGTTTGTTTTTTGATAGCCTCCATCATAAAGAACAAACCGATTAGATTTTTGGACACGTCAGTGGTCGCCACTTCGACAAAGGCATCGGCCTCAATCTTCAGCGCTCGTTCACGCGACCGCATGCCGTAGGTCTTCTTAACGACCTCAAGGGCTTTCAAAGGAGCTGGATAAAATCCTTTGGTCTCTTTCATCACGCCTTTTAACGCTTGCCCAAACACGATGGGCCGCCCGAACGCCGAGTTCAAAGTTTTTTGCATCAACCCTTTGGGGGCAAATCTAAGCTGACGCTTTTTGCCGCCGGCTTTGATCTTCTCGTGTGCAAACGCCAAGGCGCGCGCTTCGAGCTGCTGAGCTGGAACACACGCATCCACAAGGCCAATTTTTTCAGCTTTACGACCATCAATGGCCTTGCCTGGCAAAATGATACCAAGGGCTTCTGGCGCACCGATCACGCGAGGCAAGCGGACACAGCCACCAAAACCAGGAATGATCCCAAGTTTTGTCTCTGGCAAACCAATTTTTGTTTCAGGGGCATCCGAGCACAATCGGTAATCACACGTTAACACCAGCTCACAGCCGCCGCCCATACAGGCGCCATGAATCGCGGCAATCGTCAGCATCGGCAGATCTTCTATAGCATTGAAGATCTCATGCGCTTGCACCAAGACCTTGCTGAATTCTTCTTTGGTGGTGATGCGTTTAATTTCGTCGATGTCAGCACCAGCAATAAATATCTTTGGTTTACGCGAAATCAAAATCACGGCCTTAAACTTTGATGCTTTGAGCTCGTCGACGACCTCTTTTAGCCGATGCATAACCGGAGTTGACAGCTTATTAACTTTCTCACCCACCAAATCCCACTCGAGCAAGGCCACTTCACCGCGTGGAACAATTTTTAAACTCTCTTGAATGCTCATCTTACTATGCCTCTCTTTCCAAGATCACAGAGCCGCCCTGACCGCCACCAATACAAAGTGTGGCCAACCCAAACTGCACATTGCGTTTTTGCATTTCTTTCATCAATGTCAGCACCAAGCGAGAACCGGTCGCTCCCACGGGATGACCAAGGGCAATCGCGCCACCGTTTACATTGACGATGTCCATATTCACGTCGCCGACTTTGCCAGACAACCCCAGTTTCTCTCGGCCAAATTTGTCGCTTTCAAAGGCTCGAACACAGGCTAACACCTGCGCCGCAAACGCCTCGTTCAATTCGATTAAGCCAATGTCTTTGAACTGAAGGCCCGCGCGCTTCAATGCGAGTGGCGTGGAATAAACCGGCCCTAAACCCATCCGCTCAGGCTCTAGCCCCGCAAAGGCATAGCCACGCACCGAGGCGATGGCCTTGTAACCAAGCTCCTTGGCTCTCGCTCGACTCATCATCAAAACAGCGGCCGCACCATCAGTGATGGGGCAAGCGTTGGCGACGGTGATCGTGCCGTATTTTCGATCGAAAAACGGCTTCATCTTTGCCAACTGCTCCAGCGACTGCTCAGCCCGAGGCCCCACATCTTCAGCCAAATACTCTTTGAACGACGGAGGCAAAAACACGGGCGTGATTTCTTCGCTGAGCCGTCCCGACTTTTGCGCCGCTACAGCCTTTTGATGGCTGCGGAGCGCGTAGGCATCTTGCTCCTCCCGACTGAGGTTCCATTCCTTGGCGAGGAGCTCGGCTGTTTGCCCCATGTTCACCCCAACAAAAGGATCTGTCAGACCTTCGACGACGGCTATGCGTGGTTTGTGAGGAGTCGAAGCCATCGGTCCCGTGGTCGCAAGTTCAATGACTTGTTTAAAGTCGGCGCGAAGCAGACCGCCAAGGGCTGCCAACTGTTGCGGAACGTTGCGAGCGCCAGAGAGTTTTTCAAAGGCCTTTACAAACGGGCGACTCATCAACAGGGGAAGCTGCGACATCACTTCGGTCCCGCCGGCGATCATCACGTCATAGGTGCCCGCTTTGATACGATCGTGGGCTGTCGCAATACTTTCTAACGCCGAAGCGCAGTTTCGATGCACACTCACCGCCGACACTCGTTGAGGCAAACCCGCACGCAGCGCTACGACGCGGGCAATATTCACGGCGTCTGAAGGATTGCCCGTGTTGCCCATGATCACTTCATCGACCACGTTCACGTCCAAATTGGCGCGTTCAATGAGCTCGTGCACAGCGATGCGTCCGAGCTCGGCCGGGTGGATGTCTTTTAATTTTGAGCCGGATTTAGCAAATGGGGTACGAACCCCTTCAACGATGACGACGTCGCGATCAGCAGCCATGCTGTATTCTCCTCGAGTTGTTGCCACTAAAGGGTGCGCGCGACGCTTCACCTTGTCAATCAGGAGTCAGTGGGTATGACACCCAGGACCTCTGTCCCGTGCATCTGTATATTTTTAAGGCAACTCCATCGCTCCCAACGTGCTGCCGCGCACTCCGCCGAGTGTGTTGACCTTAATGCAAGGACTTTCTAAGCTGCGGTCAATAGCCCCCAGGGCTTCACGTGAAAAGGGTAGATCATGACAATAAAAAAACCGACACAGGCCGACTCACCAAGTCCGGCCCAAATCAAAGCCGCAACCCTCGAGCGCGAGGCGCTGGAGTATCACTCCAAAGGCAAACCGGGGAAAGTCGACGTCAACTCCAGCAAAGATTGCAGCACCGAGCACGCGCTTTCTTTGGCTTACTCCCCCGGAGTTGCAGCACCTTGCAAAGAAATCGCCAAAGATCCCTCGAAAGTCTGGGACTACACCACTCGCGGCAACTTGGTTGCGGTGATCAGCAACGGCACGGCCGTTTTGGGTTTGGGCAACATCGGCCCCTTAGCGAGCAAGCCGGTGATGGAGGGCAAGGGCGTTTTGTTTAAGCAATTTGCTGGCATCAACGTCTTTGATATCGAAGTCAACGCCACGGACACCAATGAATTTATCGCCGCCGTCAAAGCCCTTGAACCCACCTTTGGTGGAATCAATCTCGAAGACATCGCCGCACCCGAGTGCTTTGTCATTGAAGAAACTCTCAAACGCGAGATGAAAATTCCGGTATTTCACGATGACCAACACGGAACAGCGATCATCTCTGGTGCCGCCATGCTCAATGCCTGCTTGATCACCAAGCGAAAGATGGCGGAAACTCGCGTGGTCTTCAACGGGGCAGGTGCTGCCGCCATTTCGTGCGCCAAGATTTTTAAAGCTCTTGGAGTCCGCCGCGAGAACATCATGCTCTGCGATTCTCAAGGCGTAGTTTACCGTGGGCGCACCAAGGGCATGAACAAATACAAAGAGGAATTTTTAGTTGATACAGAGGCGCGCACTTTGACGGAGGCCCTACAAGGGGCTGACGTTTTTGTGGGTCTGAGTGTTGCCAATGTGCTTACGCCTGAGATGCTGACTGGCATGAACAAAAACCCCATCGTCTTTGCCATGGCCAACCCAGACCCCGAGATCGACCCCGCTCTCGCCAAACAAACTCGGCCCGATGTGATCATCGCCACTGGCAGGTCCGATTACCCAAATCAAGTGAACAACGTGCTGGGCTTTCCGTCGATTTTCCGTGGAGCCCTAGATACTAGATCTACCCAAATCAACGAAGAGATGAAACTCGCCGCGGTCCATGCCCTTGCTGAACTCGCTCGGCAAGATGTGCCTGAGTCTGTCTCCGCCGCCTACTCGGGTCGAGCCTTTCACTTTGGGCCTGAGTACATTATTCCAAAGCCCTTCGATAGCCGAGTGCTGCTGAAGGTCGCACCAGCGGTTGCAAAAGCGGCGATGGATTCAGGCGTAGCGCAGATTCAGATTCCCGACCTCGCGGCCTACTCGCATCAACTTGAAACTTTGCAAAGTCGGACGCGCGGATTTATTCGCACGCTCATGAACCGAGTCAAGTCGCAGTCGCAAAGCACCGGCGCCAAATCCCCGCGTATTTATTTTCCGGAAGGACGTAGCACTAAGGTGTTAAAGGCGATCAACGCCATGGTTGGGGAAGACGTCTGCTGGCCTGTCCTCCTTGGAGATCCAGAACAAGTGCGGGCGAAAATCAAAGAGCTCGAGCTCGACAATCTGAACTCAATTGAAATTATTCACCCCCGTAAAGATCCTCAGTTCAAGACCTATTTCAATGCGCTTTATGAGTCGCGCAAACGCAAGGGCGTGATGAACGCTGAGGCCGAGCGGTTGATGGCTGACCCGAACTACTTCGCCGCGATGGCTGTGAAACGCGGCGACGCTGACGGCATGATCACCGGCGCCACTATGAATTACTCGGAGTGCGTGCGCCCCATACTCGAGCTGATTGGTGCCGGTCGGGCGCGCGTGGCCTCGGGGCTAAACATTGTGTTGGTGAAAGATCGCATCTTGTTCTTTGCTGACACCACCATGAACATTGACCCCACTGCTGAACAGTTGGCAGCCATTGCTGTGCACGCCTCGAAAGTGGCGAAGTACTTTGGCCTCACTCCGAAAATTGCCATGCTGAGCTTTACCAATTTTGTGGGCAAAGAAAAATCACCGCGCAAGATGCATCAAGCCGCACAGTTAGTGAAAGAGCGTTTTCCCGACCTGATTGTGGACGGCGAAATGCAAGCTGACACGGCCGTGAACCCCAGCATCGTCGAGCGGATCTTCCCATTTTGCGATATTAAGGGCGGTGCCAATATTTTAATTTTCCCCAATCTGGACGCCGGTAATATCGCCTATAAGCTGGTGCAGCAGTTGGCCGGTGGCGAAGTGCTAGGCCCCTTTATAATGGGAGTGAACAAGCCCGCGAATGTGCTACAGAGAACTTGCACCGTTGACGACATCGTGAATACAATGGTGATAACGGCCCTTGAAGCGCAAGCCTACAAGGAGTAGCAAGCCGACTTTGGTTTTTTGTCTCAAAAGGAGATACTGAACTGCCGACTTCAAACGTGTCCTCCACCAAACCTCGGCCACGCGCTATCGTTTTGGGCGTAGGTCTTAAGTCTGACTCCTTCGCTGAAATTAAAGAAAGCCTCGCTGAAATGGAGGACTTGGTCGTCGCCTGGGGCGGCGAAGTTGTCGCCAACGTGGTGCAAATCCTGCCGCAATTCAATTCGGCAACACTGGCCGGGTCAGGCAAAGTCTTAGAGCTCAAAGAAATCGCCTTAGAAAGTGCAGCCACAGTGGTGGTTGTGGATCATCACCTCTCTGGCGTGCAAGGGCGAAACCTGCAAGAGCAACTTGGGGTTCCGGTACTCGACCGCAATCAGGTGATCGTGGATATTTTTGCAGCTCGAGCCAAAACCCATGAGGGCAAGCTGCAGGTGGAGCTCGCACAAATGCTCGATCAGCTGCCCCGCATGGTCGGTGCCTGGTTGGGATCGCTGTCTCGGCAAGGCGGTGGGATTGGGACCCGCGGCCCTGGTGAGACCGCGCTCGAGAATGATCGCCGCCGAATCAGAGACCGAGTCAAGTCGATCCGCAAGCAGCTCGAAGGTGTGCGCAAGCATCGGCAACAGCACCGGTCTTTGCGAAAACGGTTAAAGATTCCCACCTTCGCCCTCGTCGGCTACACCAACAGCGGCAAATCCACTTTGCTCAATCAACTCACCAACTCCAATGTGGGCGTAAAAAATCAAGTGTTTGAAACGTTAGATCCCACCACCCGCAAGGTCTTTTTACCTGAAGTCGGCGACGCCGTAATGACAGACACGGTGGGTTTTATTCGAAAGCTGCCGCCGCACTTGATCGAGGCCTTTAAAGCAACGCTTGAGGAATCTGGCGAGGCTGAAGTGTTGTTGCATGTCATCGATCTCTCCTCTCCCCACATGGATCAACAGGTTCAAGTGGTCGAAGAGCTTATGCGGGAGTTTGGCTGGGACAAAAAACCAATTATTTATGTTTACAACAAGACCGATCGCGCACCGTTGGATCGACAGTTTAAAATCAAGTCGTTCCCGAGAGTCTTTATCAGCGCACTCAAAGGCGAAGGCATTGATAAGCTCCGCAAGCAGATGACGGTCGCCGCACAAGCTCTGAATGAACAAGTCGAATTGTATTTTCCGAAAGCGGAAGAGCATCGCATTTACGAGCTCGGGCGAGAGTCACAGATTGTTCGGACTGAGGCTGGGACGACGGGAACGATTTGCTATGCGTCGATGACTCCAGCGCAGGTGTCTCGCTGGAGTGCTTTTTTAGTGCAGAATCAAAAATACTAGCTGATTACTCTACAATTTATTCTACTGTGATCCAAGTGTTCTTAATGCCGTGCTTACGCACCAGCCGGTTCACAATCTTTGCGTTGTCTGGATGCACGCGAATGCAACCATGCGAAGCGCGCTTGCCGAGCAATGGCCAGTTGTTCTTCGGCGTGCCATGAATGGCGTAGCCTTTGTAGATAAAAATGGCATAGGGCATGTTGCCAAGACCATTGTAATCGCCACCCGGAAA
This sequence comes from Bdellovibrionales bacterium, assembly GCA_041739415.1. Classification (GTDB taxonomy): domain Bacteria; phylum Bdellovibrionota; class Bdellovibrionia; order Bdellovibrionales; family UBA1609; genus JALHOQ01. The sequence goes on from JBGSNU010000031.1 coordinate 9,062, forward strand.
TTTTCTCGAAGAGTATTGATCATAGATTCGGCCGTTGGGGTGAGTGTCAAAGTTGGGCGTCGTGTGTCCCACAGCTCCGGTTGATACGGGCCAAACAGCTTGAGGGGAAGCGGAGAAATCTAGATACAACGCCACTGTCTGGGTGACCTTGTTGACACGAATCCAAACCGGGCAAGATTCGCGGCGACAAGTGGGTCCTGAGTTCCAGGTTGACATTGCGGCGGAGCCATCATCAATACGCGCAGACTTGCCGGTCTGCTCTTCATAGTAGCGATCGTAAGCTTCAAGGATCGCCTCTGCATCGGGACTTGCGGGGTCAAACTCGTCCATAAATGTCGCCTCTTGCCCAATGGATTCGTCGACAGACGCTGCGACCAAGCTTGAGTTCAATCCAGCAATGCCAAGCACCAGGATAGCAGCTAACAACAGTAAATTTCGCATGTTTTTGTTTCCTCTTAATTATGAATGACTCTATAGCCCTTGCGGTAAAACAAAATAATTACTGAGGCAAGCTTCATCCCCCGCAATTGTAATCGTTTTCTGCGTTGTCACAGGAATTCACCCAAAAAGAGTCGGTTGAGGCACACGCTGATAGGGAAACGCTACTCTTTCACCATCACAGCATTGGAGAGCTCGTTTCGATCCGTGACTTCTCGAGGAAAATGTTCCGCCAGCAGTTTGCCACAAAGGAGCAGGGCCTCTTTCATCTGAGCCGACAGTTGGCCCGACTTTGCCCCCTTGAGTATGAGCTCAATAACGCCGTCCCAGGTGCTTTGTGAAACATGCGTGGCAATTCCCCGATCCGCCAGCACCACAGCCTGATGCTCGAGCACGGACAGCATGAGCAAAATTCCGGTCTTTGCCCGGGTCTTTGCCACTCCCTCACGGTGAAACTCCACCTCGGCCCGCGCCAACGCTTGCTGATTCATATCTTCCGTCGAAGTCATCAAGCGTTTTACAAAATCAAAGCGAGCCAACACGGCACTTAAGAAAAAACTAAGAGCGAGGCCGTAAATCCCCATCCAGGCCGGTGCAAATATCTGCGACCAAGGGGCAACTGAGGTCAGACCCACTTCGTTGAGGTGCATAAGATAAGCCAGCAGAAAGAATGTGGCGCTGAACATGGCCCAGAGGAGTGGAAACACATGCCCCATCACCGCCGAACTGTGGACGATCAACAAGCGCACCTCACCAGAGGTTTTGAGCTCCACCTGTTGAATCACTTCAGCTAACTCGTCCAACTCTTTGTCAGTTAAAATATTCCAAGACTTGCCCATCACCAACTCCCCGACGAACCACCGCCGCTAAATCCACCACCGCCACCGCTCCAACCACCACCTGAACCGCCGCCACCGCGCATGGAGCCACCCAGCAGACCACCGAGCACCGCGCCTGATAAAAACCCACGTCGGCGAGGGCGTGCGATAAATGAAATAAGTATGATCAACCAAATCAGACCCGTCAGCCAACCGCCCTTGGTGGCTTGGCGCTCACGGGTAGGCAAAACTCTAGGTGCCTGACTTTGCAACTGGGGATCTGTGGTCTGAAGGATGGCAAGAGCTCCGGCCAGCACCGCGCGATCGATGTCACCACTTCGCAACTGCGGGGTGATGACCTCTCGGACAATGCGCGACGCCACGGCATCTGGCAAATCCCCTTCAAGGCCCTGCCCGACTTCAATCCGCAGCTGTCGATCGTTGGGCGCAATGACGAGCAAAACGCCTCGATCTTCTTTTTTTGAGCCTAGTTTCCAGGCGTCCACCAGTTGAATCGACGCCTGCTCAATGGAGAGGCCGCCAAGGCTCTCGAGCGTCGCCACTTGCAGCTGCGCCCCACCCTGCTCAAAATTTTGCCGAATGAGCTGATCCAACTGCGCGCGAGTGCTTGGGCTTAGCACACCGGCTTGATCCACTACTGGTCCGGTCAAACGAGGCACCGTCAGCTGCGCGAAAGCACTCCACGCCAATAGTAGCCCAAGCCCCAATGCCCAACGCCAGTTGCGCATTTTAGAATTTCACTTCGGGCGCTTTTTCAACCGCCTGCTTCTCATCCGCAGGAACATCCCACTGCGCGCGCTTCTCACGTTTAAAGAAAATTGAATTGGTCAAACTTGTCGGAAATACGGTGACCAAATTGTTAAAGTTCTTAACGGTTTCAATCAGCCGATTGCGTGCCACTGTGATGCGATTTTCAGTGCCTTCGATTTGCGCCTGCAGATCACGAAAAATCGCATCGGCCTTGAGATCCGGATATCTTTCAGCCACCACCATCAGTCGCCCTAAAGCCTGTGACAATTGCCCTTGCGCCCGTTGATACTCAGCCACTTGATCTGGAGTGGCCTTGCTCATGTCCAGACTCATCGAAGTCGCTTTGGCTCGTGCCTCAGTCACACCTTCTAAAGTTTCACGCTCATGCGAGGCGTAGCCTTTCACCGTGTTCACTAAGTTTGGGATCAGGTCAGCGCGGCGTTTGTACTGGTTGGTGACTTCAGCAGTTGCAGCTTCGACTTCATTTTCAGTCTGCGGGATGCTTTGCACACCGCAACCTGTGAGATGAATCAGGGCGGTGAAACTAAATAGACCAACAATTATGTTACGACCAAGTGTTTGGTTGCGAATTGTCGAGGGCTGGGAATTTGTTGTCATAGTGCAATCTCCATTGGTGAATGCGTCGGTGGGCAATACTACCGAGATAATTACCATTCAACTTGGCTTTGGTCGAGTGCCGCCATGAAATTGAAGACCTTGGACCAGCTCGTCATCCGATAAACGAGAAAAATTCCTGCGACTGAACTCATGCCCCGCCAAATCCCGACCGATACACTTCACATGAGCCAAAAGTTCGTAGTTTCACACTTAGATCAGCAACTGGGCCCCTTCGACGAGATTGAGCTCAAGGCCAAATGGATCAAGGGCGATTTGCTCCCCATCGACTACGTTTACGATGAGAGCAAACAAGACTGGATTTTAATGTCTGAGCGCTTTCTTTGGGCCTCCGCCAAAGTGGAAGTGACAGCACCTCCTCCCGTTGCCGAACCCGCAAAAGCCAAGAAGCTCCCACCGGAGCCTCCTCGCACTACTACGCCACCCGTGTCCGTGCAGCCCACAATGTCCCTCGGTCAGCCCATTGCCAACCCGGTGCCCCCAGCAGCCAAAAGTGCAACGATTGAAGCTAAACGCCCTTCCTATCCCGAAGCTTCGGTTAAAATGGTGGATGGACGAGGCGAAATTGACCTCTCACCTTTAGAGCCCGGCCGCATAGAATTGGTGTTGCATCAGTCATCTATGCCGAAAATTCCGCTGCAAAATTCACTGAAGATTCACGTCAAACCCTCAGAACCCCACAAGGTCGAATGGGTTGTCCCGCTCAATCAGACCGTTGGAGAAGACGCCGAAGTCCAAATTCGGGTGCTCGATACCGAAGGACGCGTTTGCTCGCACTATGATGATCACTTTGTGGTTCGCATTCAGGGGCCCTCGAGCCATGACATTCCGGTCAAGGTGCTCGGTGGCAACGCCCAAATTGCCCTCAAGCAAACCAAGACTGAAAGCTGGAAGGTGTCGCTTGTTTACCCCGGCAATCGGCAATTGCAGCTGCCCGATGACAAAAGTTTGGATTGGCTCCCTGGTCCTGCCAGTAAACTGATTTTAAATGGTCCACCTGAGTATGTGGCCGGCCTACCTATCAAAGTGCAAGTTCAAGCGGTTGACCAATATGGCAACTTGGCGCGCACGTTTCAAGGCACCGTGGTTCTAGAGGTCAAAGCTAGCTAGGGGCTCAACATATTGGTGTCGATGGGCTTTGACTTTAAGATTTTACCAAAAAAATCCGCCTAATTGTTGTGTATGCGCTCTAGCCAAGTCTGAAAAGAATTTAGTCTTGGCTTGTCTCATACCGATTCAGTTCCCAGTCGAGTTGGCACAATTCGTGTAAACACGTTCTCTTGAATATCCCTACGGAGGTCGAACGTGAGTGCCCAAAAATCTTGGAATTGGTCTGCTATCGCTATGAGTTCAGTTGCGTTGCTCGCTGTCACCTTGACAGCCTGTTCAAAAAAAGATGACACGCCTGCATCCACATCGAAGTATCGAGGACTCTGGGTTAAGCAAGCGCCGATGCAAGTGTATCAGTCCTTTGTCGATGGTGGCGACCGTCTGAACACACGAAGATTCTGCGAACGGGTGAATTCTAACCCCCGCCGTTTTGGCATCGATCGCGACGGCAATCTCACCTTAGCCGCCTTCTTGGTGCATTATGACGGCGCGGTCTCCAAATACACAACGAGCACTCGCCAAGACGGCGATGTCTTTGACTCAGACTCGACTCAAAGTTCGTGGGAACTCACCAAAGTGGCTGCAGGCCGAGTGGATGGTGAGGGCGTGTACTACAGCGGCGCATCCTCAAGCAGCAACCGCAGCAGCGCTGTATTTGACCTCACCAGATCAGATTTGCTCAAGGTCACCCAGGGTCCATACTACGACGAGCAAGAGACATATTACATTCGGAGCGATGAGACCGAGCTTGAAGATTATGTGTTCGCCTTGCGCGAGTGCATTCGCGGTCAGAACTTTTTGTTGAGAAAGAGTGAGTTGTCCGATGAAAGAGACGATGCCCGCGTGAAAGCGGAAGAAGTGGATGAAGACGAGCAAGAGGAAGACGCCAAAAAAGACACCCGCTTTCTCTAGGTCGACGTGAGTTTGAAATGTTGGATCTAATTCCCCCGAGCGACAAAGGCATCTGCGACCTGTTCATGCAACCGGTCGCTCTGGCCTATACAAAAAAGGCTGCCAATGGCATCCGTCACAATCTTCTTCAGCTGATTGAACGAAGCACAAAATCGGCAGCGGATTCACGATCGGAAGTCTTGGGATGTTTAAACGTCGATTGGTTTAAAGTCTAAATTTAAAGGGTTAGGGGGCTAAACACCCCCACCTATTCATGCTGGCTTTGGAGATTTAAGGGAGCTGCAGCGTTGCAGCCGAAGACTCATCGCCGAAAATCGTCAAGGACGCCCCACGATAGTAAACGTCGGAAAACCCTAGATCGACTAACGGAAATACAACTGTTTTTCTAATTAGCATACGACACGAATCATTAGTTTCGTGAATCAAGTCAGCCGGACATTGCGCCGGTTCAGACTCCATACACGCTCCCACGCTCAAAGAAAACTTGTGTTCTCCGCATCCGCCACCGTAGACAACATCGATCAAAATATTCTCCTGCTTGGCATCGAGTCTTGTCGAGACGACCGTTGCAGCAAAGGCTTGGCTAGTTAAAAGCGATAGAATGGTCATGGTCACAAAATTTTTCATATGAATCTCCTGTTCAAAATTTTTAAAATTCTTAGATGCAAAAAAGCCGAGCTCTGAATTTGAGCCCGGCCTTAACAACAAAAACTAAAACAGCTTACTGAGGCCCAATTTTTCCGGGAGTTTCACCGGGGAAGTCGCGCCACAATTGCAGCTGCACCACTTCACTAACAGACTTGCCTGTTTGCGCGGCAGTTTCTACGATGTCCTTCACGACAGTGGTCGCAGTGACCAAATCGTTGTCGACAGCAAACGAGTCCGTGAGGGCCAGTGTTCCGTCTTCTGCTTTGTTGAACATATAGACCATCGCGCCTTTGGTGGGATTCAGGTCATTGTTTGCAAAAACCATAAATACCGCACCGCTTGTGCCCAACGTGTTCACATAAACTTGGTCAGAGGGTACGCCCTCAAGTGAAAGTTTAGCAAACTCAGTGGACTGAGCGATGGGATAGCCAAAAGTCTTTGTGAAGGTCGTTGTTTCACAGGTGTCAACATTTGCAATGTGCACAGCAAAAGTTTGCGAGTCGTCTTTGCCGACAACTGCAGTTTCAGCCGATGTCTTCACTGAACCTTTCACACATTTTTCTGCTTGGGGCTTGTTGTCGCCGGCGGGCTTTACTTTCTTAGCGACGGGAAGGTCCCGGCTCTTAGAACAGGCTGTCAGGCCGACAGCTAGAACTGTCAGGGCGAGAAGGCGGATTGATGGATTCATTACATACTCCTTGTGTATTTAGTCCGACGTCATGCCGGACTTGTCTTGCGACTTATGTGAAGCATAGGCAACACTTGTGCCATGGGTCTGGGATGGGCTCCGACGATCTGGATATCGGCAAGTGCCGCGCTTGGTCCCCTTAAAGCGAAAGAACTTCAATTGCGGGTTGCCCAAAACTTCGACGCCTGTCGGTGCTAGTGGTGAGCTGTCAGATCCAGCGCAACGTCTCAGTCTGAGACATCTATTATATCAATTATTTCAGCTAGTTAAATGACCCCCAAGGGCGACACCTTGGAACACCGTTTGCTCTACCTCTTAGACAACGAACCAAGTTCCTTTGAAGGAGAAACCCGATGCGCCACCTTATCCTCGCGGCCGCCGCCCTAACGGCCTCATTGATCTCTATGCAAGCTCCGGCCGCGCCGCGCCCCCAAGGCTCTGAATCCTTTGAATGCCGAATCATCACCCCTCTCGGCACCGCCATGGGCAATGGCACCGACATGAACCAGGCTCGCGAAGCCGCCCGTCTCAACTGCGGCACCACCTTAATTGAGCATTACTTCTCTCAGCGCAGCACCGCGAGTGAGGAAATCAAAGATGACTTAGCTCTGGCCTGTGTCAATTTGGATTGCCAATAACGCACTTGTCTTGCGGCAGCCTCTTAGTTAATTATTAGGGCTGTGATTACACCCGCAACTTGAGGTGACAGCGATGATTGGCAAAGTGCTCGATATTTTATTTGGTAAGGCTCCTGACATCTTCGATACAAAGGGCAACGTCTTGCACAAGTTCCCACCGGAAAAATGGCAAGCGTGGCGCCAGCGCTTTGAACAGAGCGATTACAACTGGCGCAAACACAAGGGCACAGAGCGAATTGCGTCGGCTTCGCCCAAGACAAAACCTCACTCGCCCAAGGTCTAGATTACTAGCTGATTAAATTAGAGGCTTTTAATTGGCTCCAATTTGGCACTAGACTCCTTTCATCAACAAAAGGAGTTGCTGTGAATAACCTGACTAAGGTTTTATTTTGTTTAGGAGTAACATTAGGTGCGGGTGGATTCGCGCCTGTGTCCAACCATCTTTGCACAGGCTTTGTGCCAGAAAATGACCTGCAGATCCCCATCAGTGTGAACCAAGTGGGTGGCCTTACTGAGGCTCAGTTCAACACCGTTCTAGATACAGTCCAAAGTGTGTACGGCCCCATCATTGCCACTAAGGGCGGAAATTTAAGTATTTCTCGTCAGTGGAGCAACAACACGGTGAATGCCTCGGCTCAACAGTCCGGCTCCACTTGGATCATCAATATGTTTGGTGGTTTGGCTAGACATCCTGACATTACGATCGAGGGATTCGCGCTTGTGGCGTGTCATGAGCTGGGTCATCACATCGGTGGCGCACCCAAAATCGCTGGCTGGTTCAATGTGTGGGCGACCAACGAGGGTGGCTCGGATTACTTCGCAACGCTCAAGTGTTTGCGCCGCATTTTCAATGATCAAGAGAACGAAGAGTTCGTGAAGAACACAACGATTGACCCTGTACTCAAAGAAAAGTGCGAGATGATTTACAGCAACATCCCCGAACGCAATCTTTGCATGCGCTCAGGTATGGGCGGTATGTCGGTGAGCTTGCTGTTCAAAGCGCTGAAGTCTGACACTGTGACTCCCGCTTTCAACACGCCAGATCCTAGTGTTGTGACGAAGACGAACGACCGTCACCCAGATCCACAGTGTCGCCTAGACACTTACTTTCAAGGCACGATTTGCCCACGCAGCATCGATGACGATGTCAGCAACGACGATGCAAACGCTGGCGTCTGCAGTCTTCCCAACGGCAACGTCGAAGGCGTTCGCCCCTTGTGCTGGTACAAGCCCTAATTTAAAGCGGTTGGCGTTTAACCCACTCCAGGGCTTCGGCCTTGGAGCGGACGCGCCCCTCCAATTGCTCGGTATAGAGGGCCTGTAATAGCAGGCCCATTTTTTTTCCAGCCACGTGACCCAGGTGAAGCAAATCGTCGCCTTTCAAAAGAGGCTGCGGAAGTTCGCCGAGAGCTGGCGCGACTTGTTCATGCTCCGCTTGCCAAAGCGTTAGCTGCTGTTGCTGCGAGGGCTCCGGATGTAACATCTGTAAAAGCCTAAAGACTCCATGCACCGTCGGTTCACCTAGGATCTTAGCGCGCTCAGCCCGAGTGTTGATTGTCGCGTCGAGAGTCCGAACTCCATGCAGTAGCGCATTCACCGTTCGAATAGAAGCATTGCCGATTCTCCACGCCTGCAAACGCGATTCAGCCGCTGGTTTTGAGATATTCGCCAGCAATGAAACCGCCGCATATCCAAGAGTCCAATGGCGCGGCAGTGAGAGCCTGGATAAGCTTTCTGTGCTGAAGAGGTGCAGAATCTCAGGCCAAACCGCAGCGCTTAACCCCAGCGCTAAGAACGAGTCTAAGGCCGCTTTGAGATGCGCGCCCTCGAGGAGTTTGAGCATCTCTGCGGCGATGCGCTCCTTTGAAACTGCACCGAGTTGTGCAGCGAAATCTGGGATCGCGGCGCGAGTATTGCTTGCTAAATCAAACCCCAACTGCGACTGAAACCGCACGGCACGCAAGATCCTCAGGCGATCTTCGGCAAAGCGATCAAGAGGTGCACCTACGGTTTGAAGAACCCTCGCATGCAAATCCTTTTGCCCATTGACGAAGTCCAACACCTCTTGCTTGAGGGGGTCATAAAACAGCGCATTTATGGTAAAGTCGCGGCGTTTAGCATCCTCTTCCACATCACTAAACTCAACATAGGCTGGATGCCGACCATCGACATAAGGTCCGTCGCGCCGGAACGTCGTCACCTCAAAAGCCTCACCCTCGCGCTGCACGATGATGGTACCGAACGCTTTGCCGACAGCCAGAGTGTGAGGTGCGAACAGGCTTTCGACGATTTCAGGCGGTGCGGCGGTCGCTAAATCCAAGTCTGTGGGCGGGCGCCCGAGGAGAGCGTCGCGCACACAGCCGCCGGCGAGCAACGTTCGATAGCCCGCGCCAGTTAACACTTGGATGATCTCGAGTGCCTGCGCTGCACTCTTATGGGTGTGGAGGGACTCCAACCTTTGACGACTCACCATAACGGCATTATGCAGGTCACATATGCCGTCATCCAAGAACTTTGTCGCAACCGCTACTCATGCCATAGGACAAGCTTCGTTCAGCCACTGGGGTTGGGCCAAGCTGCGCCGTCCGACGAGTCTCAACCTGTATCGCGAGTGGCTTGAGCAAGGCCACCACGCCAGCATGACGTACCTTGAACGGCATTTGCCACAAAAAGAAAACCCGAGCTCGATGATTGCTGTAGACAAAGCCGTCTCTGCCCTAGTGGTTGCTAAGGGTTACCTGCCGCACCCCTATCCTCATACCCCAGAGTTTTCGCCGCGGACAGCGCTGTATGCCCAGGGGCGCGACTATCACCTCGAGTTTCAGCAAGAACTCGAGCGAGTGGCTCAGCTGTTGCGAGCGGAATTCCCGGAGGATCAATTTTTATGTTTCACAGATTCAGCGCCCATTTTAGAGCGCGACTTGGCGGTGCAGGCGGGCCTAGGCTGGGTGGGCAAGAACACCTGCGTGATTCATCCGCAGAAGGGCTCGTTGTTTTTTATCGGTGAGATTTTAACAACTCGTGCCCTGCTAGAACCTGAGGCGATTTCCATCCCCGATATGTGCGGCACCTGCGATCGCTGCATTCGCGCCTGTCCGACGCAAGCTCTTGAAGCGCCACGTGTGCTCAATGCACGCAAGTGCATCGCCTACTGGACCATTGAAGCGCGGACTCCAGCGCCTGAATCTCTTAGACCTCAGTTTGGCGATTGGTTTTTTGGCTGCGACATTTGCCAAACGGTTTGCCCCTGGAATGAGAAGGCCTTCGGTAAAGAGTCCATGCGGCGACTTAGCCAAACTCCACAGCCACTTCAACCGGAGAGCAATCTACTCGAGGACTTGCGCGAAATACTCGAAGAATCAAATCAGGCGTTAAAGCATCGATTCGCCGCGTTTCCACAAAGTCGTGCGCGCGCGTTAGGCCTCAAGCGCAATGCCCTTTACGTGATCGGCAATCGTCAACTGCGCGAGCTTACACCCACGGTGGAGGGATTGTTGCTGGACCCCGATTTAGGATCACTGGCGCGCTGGACGCTGACATGTCTTTTAGATAACGTATAACCATATGCAAGTTTCGCACACGCCGATCCGAGTCGCCACGCTAAGAGGCGATGCCAAAATTCCATTTGATGTCTTCGTCAAGGTCGGCGATCGCTACGTTTTGTATTGCCGGCGCGGCGACTCGTTTGAAGGGACTCGCCTGAGCCGCTTGCGCATGAAGAAACTGCGCAAGATGTATGTTCTAAAATCGGACGAGGTCCCCTACCGCCAGTACCTTGAAGAAAACATCAACCACGCCTACGACAAAAGCGGTGATCGAGCCCTCAGTATTCGCGCCGAAATCATTCAGGGATTTCAGCAGGCCGAGACCGAGAGTTTTTTTGAAGACGCCCTCGATGCTTTCACCTACGCCAATCTCCGCAGCTCCGTGCAACGGTTCACCGAGTTTATTGAGACTGAGCCCGATGGGCTCAAAGCCTTGCTTGAAATCCCCAACTCCGATCTCAGCATCACCCAGCACTCCGTCAATGTGGCAGCTCTAGCCGTGGCCTTAGTTCTAGAGTTGAATCTACGCGAAGGCACACCACTGCATCTGCTCGCCCTCGGATGCCTCCTGCATGACATCGAACACTTCTTTGATCCGAACTTTGATTTGCAAAAACCACTGAAGGATTTTTCTGAAGACGAGAAGGCCGAATATCGCGAACATCCGCTGAAAGGCGCGCATCGCCTGCAAGGTGGAAAATTTTTGGATCAAATCGTACTGAACGTGATCACCCAACATGAAGAACTGGCTGACGGCACTGGTTTTCCAAAGGGCCTTCGAGACAAGGAGATGGACCCACTCGTGCCGCTGGCCAACCTCGCCAACGCCTATGAGCACGCCTTCTTAAGGAACACCTTGCCGATCAAAGATTTTTTAAAAAAATTCTTAATTGATTATATGGGCGTGTACCCGCTTGAACACATGCAGGCCCTGCAAACAATCCTAAAGCGCCACGGCCTCGTTTAAAAAATGCTGCTTGGCCTTTTGCAAACGCGACTCAAGCAAGCGAGTCATGTCTCTCTTAACTATTAGATCATCTGCCAATGAGCCCAAGACCCCCATTGGAAGAGTGTAATCGACAATATCACTGACCACTGTCATGCGTTCGCCATGCTCTTCAAAACGGATGGAGTGGGTCCAAGTTAAGAACAGGCCTTCGACTTGTCGGTAGGTGAAACGCGAGCCTCTGAGGCAATCCTCAATGCGTAAGCGCACACTTTGCGTTAGCCCTAACCGAGTCATCATAAAATGAAACTCGTGTCCGCGCTGCACGGAGACCTCGGGGCTGAGCACTTCCACTTGAATGTGCGGCTCTAAAAGCTCCGGCAGCATCTGGGGATTTGTCAGGTAGGCAAAAGCGTCCAATCGAGTTGCGGGAATAATTTGTGAGATTTGCAAATGCGCCATACCTCATCCAATTCCATAGAAGTCGCCTGCTTGTCATCCAAATGCATTGCGTCGCATGGCTTTGCGGGACTTGATTCTCCACTCACGCCATTCATAAATGCCATATGGCAGAGACTGCACCACTGGATGTGAACCTTTTCCCGAAGCACTTGGATGCGCATGACCCGCGGCTAGGGAATCAGCTGCATGAGCCCGCGCCGGACGCTTGGCAAGTGAGTGTCTTGGGCTATCCAGACGATGAAGGAGTTCGACTCAATCGGGGGCGCACGGGGGCCGCGGGTGGACCCTTAGCGATTCGACAATTCTTGTACAAAACCACTCCACATCCACAAATGCGGCTCAAGACCTTTCGTGACCTTGGCGACGTAATGCCGACGGGGCTTTTGCCGGAGCGACACGAGTCGGGACGCGCGGGCGTTTTGACAGAACTGCAAGCCGGGCGTCAGGTGCTTAGCCTCGGTGGGGGCAACGACTACGCTTACTCGGACGGGGCCGCGTTTTTGTCACAATTTAGCGGGAGTGTGCGCCCTCTCGTGATCAACATCGATGCCCATTTGGATGTGCGCGAGCCGATCAATGGTTTTAATAGTGGCACGCCATTTTACCGATTGCTCAAGTCGGAGGCTAAGTTTGATTTTGTGGAACTCGGCCTACAAAGTGTGTGCAATGCCAAGGCCCACTGGGACTTTGTGCAGGAGCATAATGGACAAATCATCACGGTCGAAGAGATCTTGGAATCCGGTCAAAGCTTTCACAGTTACTGCATAGACCAGCTCGGTGAGTTACTTTTCAAACAACGACGTCCCACATTTTTAGCGATCGATATTGATGCCTTTGCTTGGCCCTATGCCGCTGGGAGCAGCGCCGCTTGGCCTCTGGGCATAGACCCGCATGCCTTCTGGCCGTTTTACACCACACTCTTGCATCGATTGGACGTGCGTGTGCTGGGCATTTACGAAGTCGCTCCCAATTTAGAAGCCGGGCCTGGGACGGCTAAGCTTGCCGCGCAGTTGGCACATCGGTACTTACATGAACCCATTTGAGGCGCTAGAGTTTCGCTTAAGCCTCGGCAGTGACAACCATTCAGGGGTCCATCCCAAAGTCATGCAAGCCATCATCGACGCCAATCGAGGACACGCCCACGCCTACGGTCTCGATGAAGTCTGCAGGCTGGCTGAGCTGGAATTTACGCGAGTGTTTGGTCCAGACGTGATGGTACAATATGTGTTTACTGGCACGGCCGCCAATGTGCTGGCCCTGAGCACAGGACTTAAGAGCTACAACGGCGTGATCACCTCAGAGGTTTCTCACCTGCACTTAGATGAGTGTGGCGCGCCCGAGAAGTTTCTAGGAGGTAAACTCTGGACTCTCCCGAGCATCGATGGCCGGATTCGGCCCGAGCAAAGTGCGGATGTATTGGACCGAATGGGGGATCAACACTTTTCGCAACCCAAAATAGTGAGCCTCACACTGCCCACTGAGCTTGGCGTGACGTACACCTTGGATGAGCTGCATGCTTGGCGTAAATTCACGCGGGCAAAAGGGCTGCTGTTGCATCTCGATGGCGCGCGACTGGCCAACGCCGCTGCGACCATGGGTTGCAGTTTGAAGGAGCTCACCTCTGGCCTTGGGGTGGACTTGGTGTCACTGGGCGGCACTAAGAATGGCTTAATGGGAGCGGAGGCTGTGCTGATCTTTAACCCAGACCTCAAAGCTGATTTTAAATACCTGCGCAAGCAGGCTATGCAGCTCTCAAGCAAAACGCGATTTTTAGCGGCGCAATTTTATGCTTACCTGAAAGACGATTTGTGGCGAGATATTGCCCGGCATAGCACCAAGGCCGCGGCTGACTTGGCAGAGCAACTTAAGTCTGTGCCGGAGCTCGAGGTTGTCCACCCGGTCCAAAGCAATGCGCTGTTTGTGCGCTTGCCTAAATCTTGGGTAAAGCCCTTGCGCGAGCGGATTTTCTTTTACATTTGGGATCATGAACAAAACATCTGCCGCTGGATGCTCGGCTTTGATTGGCGAGCTGCGGACACCAACACTCTTCTTTCACATATCCATGAGGTCAAAAAATGTTTTCCAATAAAATGAATTATCATGATTATTTGCAGATCGATAAACTCTTGAACGCGCAAAAACTGGCGAGTGAGACTCAAGGCAAGCCGGCGCACGATGAAATGCTATTTATCATTGTGCATCAGGTGTACGAGCTCTGGTTTAAGCAGATCCTCACCGAGGTCGACTCCGTGCTGAAGATCTTTGGTGGCAACCGAGTGGACGAAAGTTTAATGGATCTTATCGTCTCGCGTTTGCAACGAGTGGTGGAGATTCAAAAGCTTTTAATCGATCAAATTCGGGTGATGGAGACGATGACTCCCCTGGATTTTTTGGAGTTTCGCGATCTGCTCATCCCCGCCTCGGGGTTTCAAAGTCTGCAATTTCGTACGGTTGAAGCTCGGTTGGGATTAAAACGTGAGAATCGCCTCACCTACAATCAGACGTCGTATGATCAAGCGCTTAAACCAGATCAGCGGGGACACATGCAGGATGTGGAGGCTGAGCCTTCCCTTTTTGATCGGGTGGAACAATGGCTTGAGCGTACGCCCTTTTTGAAGATGGGCAAATATGATTTTTGGCAATCCTATCAAAAGGCTGTAGAGACTTCGCTGCTCGCCGACCTTCAGTTAATTCAAAATAATCCGGCCCTGAGCCAGCAAGAGCTCGAGCGCAATCGCTTGCTGCTAGAGTCTTCTCTCGCGAGCTTTCGCGGTCTATTTAACGAGTCGGCCTACAATGAGGCGCGCGGGCGGGGCGAATGGCGGCTTTCTCATCGGGCTGCGCATGCCGCATTATTGATTCAGCTTTATCGCGATCAACCGGCGTTGCAATTGCCGTTTCGGCTGCTGACGACGTTAATGGATATGGATGAACTCTTCACCACTTGGCGGTCGCGGCATGCACTTATGGCCAAACGCATGCTCGGCGCTAAGGTGGGCACCGGTGGCTCAAGTGGCTATCAATATCTGCGGGATGCTGCGGACAAACACAAAATTTTTAGCGATTTGTTTCAGCTCACGACGTTCTTTGTTCCGCGCTCGAAGATTCCGCCTTTACCTCCGGCGGTGCAGCAACAGCTGGGCTTCTTTTATTCGAGTTCTGGCCAACCCTGAACGGGGGGCAGCAGGATGGCCCGGACCGGCGAGGCATCTCCTCCTTCGATGGGGAGCGGGAGGGCAATCAGCGTGTATAGGCCCTCTGGCACATCTTTGAGGAGTAGACCTTCCAGCACTGCCATGTCGCGCTGATAGAGCACTTGATGACTCTCCAGGGACTTTGAATCCACCGGGTCAACAGAGGGCGTATCAATCCCCACCAATCGGACACCTTGGTCAGCAAAATGCTCGAGCAGCTGCGGGGAGTAAGAATTAAAATCCGAGCGCCACACCTCAGGGTCTGGGTAAGACCCTGTGTCCACCAGCACTCGTGTTGCGTGAATCTTTTGGTGCTGCACATGTCGCAGCTCCATCCGTTCAAAGGGCTTTAGACCCTGCGCGCGCACCACTTGCGCTAGGCCCACATAACGAAGCGGTGAACGGTTCTCCATCGTTTGACCTGAAGCGTGGTAGTGACTGGGGGCGTCGGCATGGGCTCCCAGATGCACAGTGGTGGTGATGGTCGAAAGTTCTAAGTGCTGGCCATGCGCAAACCCCATGAGCATGCGCCGCTCAAAGGGCTGATCGCCCGGGAACACGGCCAGTCGGCTGGAAATTCTGGGAGTGAGATCATAAAGTTTCGGTTTCATTTTATGGGCCTGTCCCCTAAACTCTTGGGATGAGTTCGCTACAATCTGTCCGAGGCACCCATGATTTGCTGCCCGACACCTACGCTAAATATAACACTATCATACAAGTGGCTCGAGAAGTTTCTCAACGCTTTGGCTATCAAGACATAGCCACACCGATATTTGAATTTAGCGAGGTCTTCAAACGCACGCTTGGACAGGCGTCGGACATCGTCAATAAGGAGATGTACACCTTCACGGATCGTAGCGGCGATGAGCTCACGCTTCGGCCTGAGGGCACTGCGGGAATCGCGCGGTGTTTTATTTCTGAGGGTCTGACGCAAAACTTGCCGCTGAAGTTGTTTTACCAAGGGCCAATGTTTCGCTACGAGCGCCCGCAAAAAGGTCGGCAGCGGCAGTTTCATCAGCTGGGTGTGGAGCTTTTGGGGGTTCCAACAGCGCTGGGTGATCTCGAGGTCTTGTCATTGGCGACAGAGGTGTTGCGCGAACTCAAGGTGCTGGACCGTTCTCGCCTTGAGATCAACTCGATTGGCGATCCAGAGAGTCGCGCGAACTACATATTAAGTCTCAAGGCGTATCTCGAGCCCTATGTGGCGCAGCTTTCGCCGGACTCGCAGAAGCGTTTGCAGGTGAATCCACTGCGCATCTTGGATTCGAAAGACGGCGGCGATCAAGCCTTGCTGGTCAACGCCCCTCGCATCCATGAGTTTTACAATGAGGCTTCACGCGAGGTTTTTCGCTCGATCACGGATGGCCTTGAGCGGCTGGGCATTACTTATGTTGTGAACCCCGGACTGGTGCGGGGGCTCGATTATTACTCGCACTGCGTGTTTGAGTTTAAGACGCAGGATTTGGGCGCGCAAGACACTATTTTATCTGGTGGGCGCTATGATCAGTTGATCTCGCAGATGGGTGGCCCCAACACTCCGGGAGTTGGCTTTGCGGCCGGCATCGAGCGTCTTGCCTTGCTTTCTCCCCTTAAGGCTCGGGTGAGTCGCCCGTTGGCGGTTATTCCTGTACATGCGAGTGTGGAGATGGAGTGTTTTCAAATCGCCAATCAACTTCGGTTATCTGGGCTGCATGTGGAGATGGCCTTTTCTGGCAATTTGTCTAAGCGCATGAAGCGAGCCGTCAATCAGGGTGCCTGGGGCGCGTTGATCGTGGGGCCAGATGAGCTGGCTCAGGGTCAGCTGCAGGTGAAGTTGCTGGACGCGACAGCTGAGGGGGCTCCTGCTGAACAGAAGGTCATGGTGCAGGCTGGGCCTGGCCTCGCGGAAGCTTTGCTGGCTCTGCGACCTTAAGTCCTTGTTGGGCCCTAGGGCCGTTGGGCGAACGGCGACCTGAGCTGGCGCTGAGACATGGATGCTTTGATAGAAGTGCTATTCTCGAATTTTGCATCTCGCTGGGTGAGCGAGGTGCCACATGACCGAACAGCAATTAGACCTTCATTCTAGAGCCGTCGAGCTGAGCCGACAACATCGTGCTTTGGAATCCGACATTGTTTTTATATTGGCTAAAATCGAGCGCGAGCGGATATTTCTGAAACTGGGGTATGAGAGTTTATTCGGCTATGCGGTCAAAGCGCTCGGGCTCACGGAATCTAGTGCATATGCGTTTATAACGATTTCTCGCAAATGCCAGGACCTTGAGGTTTTAAAAGACGCCATTGCCAACAAGGACATCTCCGTTACTAAGGCTGCGCGCCTCGTCTCTGTTTTAACTAAAGAAAATGCGAGCGAATTACTCGAATTTGCGATGTCACATACCTCGCGCGAAATCGATGCAAAAGTTGCGGAAATCAGACCGCGCGCTAAGGTTCGGGACCGCATTCGGCCACTGTCGAAGGACTGGCTAAAACTTGAAGGGAGCATCTCGCATGGTGTAGCCAAGCAATTGAAACGGGCTCAAGCCGTGTTGGCGTCTAAGTTGGGCCGAAATCCTGATCTGAACATGGTACTGGAGGCAGCGCTCGGTGCGTACCTGAGTAAGAACGACCCGTTGGAAAAAGCCAAGCGATCATTGAGCCGACCTCAGCAACTCTGTACAAACAGAGTTAAGAAGGGGCGATCGCCACTCACCGCAGCACAGAGGCATACCGTACACCTTAGAGATAAGGGCAGATGTACGTTTGTAAATCCTCTGACGAAGGAGAGGTGTACGAACGATCGCTGGTTAGAGAAACACCATATCGTTGGCGTGAAGGACGGCGGCGGGAATGATCCCGAAAATATTAGGACTTTGTGCTCGCTTCACCATGACCTTGTCCATCAGATGACGTTACCCGTTGAAGGTGAAGGCCGCGCGGACGTAAACCAGGAGTCTGGATGAGATCAAGGGTTCCACTTCCCTGCCTCATTCGGCAAACATTGTTCTCGACCGGGAATAGACTCTTTGTTTGCGTGAGTCCATGCTGTCAGTCGCGCAATTTGCCGACCATCTATTACGTCGCCAAGTTTAAGGTTGGGCTTATCAAAAGCCAGCTTCCATCCGCTAAATAAAAAGACATTAGATCGGGGCTTTCCCGCCTTATCTCGGACTTCCGCTGCGACGAGATTCCCATCACGAGGTAGGTCCGTCAGGGCCAACCAGCCATGGCCGAACAATTCCGCTAGAAACTCAGACATAAGTGTGCCTTTTTTTACATAGGAGCACATGAAATCCGCAATCTGGCTCCGCTGAAGATTTACCTTTTCCAGACTCTCGACCTGCACCTCCGGTGGGGATGAACTGTTGTAGGGTCGAGCGCTTAGCTCATCCTTACAATTTTGCAGGGCCTTGCTCAGATCGGTTTGCCGAGCCCGCAAAATACGTCGGTAGAATTCAAACCGCCTGACTCGGGCCTCTATTTCCCTAAGCTGCAGGGCTGTCAAACTCGGCGCTGCCTCCATGCCGAAACCTGTGACCTCTTCCTCCTCGTGTATCCGATCGAGAGGTTCACTCCATTGCAATTTGCCAGAACCTCCGTATGGCGCAGACGCTAGCTTCTGTTGACAGGTCTTCAGCTCTCCATAGAGCCCGAGAGAGCCTAGCTTTTCGCTGCCGTAGAGATAGTCATCTAATGCAAATACCTCGTCCTGGAGCTTTCGCAGCTGCGAGTAAGGGTTGGTTTTGATCGGGGGAAAGTTTTGGATATTTTGAATCCCAGCGCTAGCATAATCTTGATCTAACTCGGCCTTGTGACCCGGGCCCGAGGAACAGCCGAGCATAAAACATAAAATATTAATCAAGGCAGGAACACACAGATATTTGGTCATCGAAAGCAATTGAATCGCACAAGTGCCATATCAGTCACGAACTTGATTACCAAAATTTTGGCCAAAAAAAAAAGCGGCCAGACCGGCCGCTTTTTCAGAAATCTAAACGGTCAATTTAGAAAATATTGAGCGTCGCCGACAAACCGACGGTGGAGTTGGCTCGCGTGTTTTTCGCAAACCAGTTGTAATCATCCCCACGCCATTGTTCCCAGTCGTACTGGAAGTTAGGGTACAAATAGACATCCCTACGAACTGCAACGCCAACTCCAATCGACTGAGTCCATCGGGCTCGACTGAAAGTCAGACCTTCCTGGTTAACGTTATGATTGAAAACCCAGGGGCGAAATACAGTTCGGAGCTGTACATAGTCACTAATTGCGTATTCCATCAAGGGATAGGCAGCCAAAGTGTAGTCGCGTTGGTCGCGACCAGCCTTGAAGGTCTTATCTGCTTCATCTCCCGCGTAACGAGCTAAGCTGTCTTTGTCTTTTGAAAAATAAGTGTATTCACCAACCGCCGCTAAGCCTATCGAGGCTCGCGATCCTCCAAAGTCATACATCATAGTGTTGGAAAGCGATCCAGCCATGAACGAGCCGATCTCTGTCTCGTCTCGGTTCGTGGTAACGCTTAAAGTCGCATCAGATATATTTTGAACCTTTCCGATTTTTCCAGCGTAGCTGTAGCTTACATAGGGATTACTCACATCCCAATAGCGTGCCTCTTGGAACGGGCGCACAACCGAATACCCGATGCCCAGCGAAAGAGATTGGTTCTTATCAATTCTGTAACGACCACCAAAACTTCCCCCCATAAACACGCGGGGTGGGGTTGCTTCATTTGAAGTATTTGGCCGATCTTTATCAAAAGGAACCTCGAGCGATGACCCTAAATAGGAGCCAGTGAATGACAACGAAAACTTCGACTTCGAACCACTCTCAGCCCGCAACTTCGCGTTAGTGATCTCCTGATCCAAATCGCCGTCTACTTTGTTCTTACCAGGATCAACATCTTCAATCTTCAAAGTTGATTTACTCGTAGCAGGAGCCTGCTGAGCAAATGCGTTCACTCCCCCAAAAGACAAAGCCAAGACAAGTGTAGCTAGTCTTGCATTCACCATGTATCCACCCTTCAATTTGTTTTTAAAAATTTAATATTTTTAAAAATTTTGTTTATAAGCATCGCAATGGCCATTTTTGGAATCCCCCCAAGGCCACCACCGCAATTCTTATGCACCGAGTCTTCGAATTTAGTCAAGATTTAATAAGGTTTTGCACAGGCATTTAGCAGCCACGGACCACCTCCGAAGCGCCAGCTGTAAAGATTCTAGATCGTTTTTTAAGACAGCGACAGAAATTTCAGTCTACCGAGCCACATTGAGGAACGGAATTCCATCGCGCAACCGTTGAGCAACAAAGGCCTGCGCCTCAGCGTGGGTTAGGTCGGATTGCTCCACTAAATTTCCACCACGATAAAATGAAAACTCAGTGACTTCACCACTGGATACCATGAAGGCCACAAACGGCAGACGCTCGACGGCATCCTCCGACGCCTCCGTGTCCTCGCTGCTCAACTCAGAGTATTTATCCAAATACGCCAGAATAGAACTCCGACTGCGATCCGGATGCTCAATCTCGTACGAGATCATATCGTAGCCACTCTCTTCTTTGTACGTGGGACTCCGAAATGTCACACGATGCAGGTGGCTCACGCCCTTACGCAGAATAGCCTGCAAAGGATCTTGACTCGAGAGGTTGGCAAATGGGTTTTGCTCTTGCAATTCATCATGCTCCAAACTCCGGCTTAAGGCCGACTGAAGCGGCTTCTTCGCGACCACCTGATCATCTAAGACCGACGCCAATGCGTCAGCCTTCTGCGGGCGCTTCGCTCGCCACGTGGACTCAGAAATGCGCACCAGTTCATGCACTTCATGCCGAGCTATTTCCGAGCGATCTATCCAGACAGTGTCGATGCTAGCAATCGCCAGCATCGCCGCCATCACACTCAGCCCACCAAAGGTCCGACGGGCACGCGCTTGCCAAATTTCATTGAAGGAATATTTCACAGAACCACCACCGGAGCCCAGTGCGCTTCTAGATTAACCGCATCTAAGCTCGCATCACCCGCAGGCGTCCCTGCCCGCCGCACAGTCACGGACTCAGCCAAAGCCAACGTTAGACCCATGCCAATGGCATGAATCTGCTGTGTGACGACTTTGTCCAGCTCCGAGATCGTTGAAGTACCCATTCCCTGGCCTTTCGCAAAATCCAATCCCTAGATTTCCGATCAAGTCATTTGATCGCACAGTTCATCTATACGAACCCCATGCCATCGGCAGCGGCATGAACAAAGGGCCCAGGGTCGAACGTCCAGGTAAAAAATTCTGACCCAGGCGCAATCACGGCCTTGTCGGGATCCAAACCGGATCCAAACGGGATGCTGACTTAGCCTGGCAACAGATGCGCCTATACTAAGCCCATATGCTGTGTGATTTTCATGTGCACTCCACATTCAGTGACGGTCGCCTGAGCATTCGCCAGCTCGTTGACCTCTATGGCAAGCGCGGATTTGGCGCCATTGCCATCACCGACCACTTGTGCGAGGAGCACACGTTCCTCGGAAAAACTGCGCACTTATTCGACCGCACGCTCACTCGCAAAACGTTTCCTGTTTACCTCGAGACCCTAGCACAAGAGGCCGAACGAGCTTGGGAACTCTACCGCATGCGCTTAATCCCGGGGTTTGAGCTGACTAAAAACGCCCTCCTCAATCACCGGTCTTCTCACATCGTCGTATTGGGTGTGACAGAGTTCATGTCCGCCGATCAAGACATCTGGTCGCTCCTGCAGCAGGTGCGTGACAAGGGCGGACTGAGTATCGCAGCCCATCCCGTTCACACTGGGGATTTTGAGCCACAAACGTATTTTCTTTGGTCCAGGCGGCGAGAGCTGGCTCAGGCCTTTGACGCGTGGGAGGTAGCCTCCGGACCTCGCTGGTTCAACGAGGTTGCAGACAGCGGCCTTCCCCTCATAGCGAACTCAGACTTGCACCACCCCAGGCAAATTCAGGCATGGAAAACTCGACTCAGCTGCGAGCGCCATCCAGACGCGATTTTCAGAGCCATTCGCAACCAGGAGGTCGAATTTCTGGATTACACAGAAACGCGATCCGAATATGTGGCCCGCTCGACCTTCATCTCTCTACCAAAAAGATATCAGTTGTCGTAAACGCTGCATCCCAGGCAAGTTTAAGGGTATGAACCCACGCCATTCGGGCTTTTCACCCGATCAAAATCTCATGCCTTATATTGCCCGGGCCATCACTGGGCTGGGCAAGCTCTACAATAAATATGAGGTGCGCGGCATGGAGCATGTGCCCCAAGAGGGAGGCGCACTGCTCGTTCTCTATCATGGCCTTGTGCCGCTGGATTTTTGGTATCTGGGGCTAAAAATCTACCTTGAGACCGGCCGACAGCCCTGCGCCCTGGTGGACCGTTGGCTCATGCGAACGCCGGGCCTTGCCTGGTTCACCAAAGCTGTGGGAGGAGTCGCCGCCACTCGAGAAGAAGCGACCAAACTTTTGCAACAAGGCGTACTGGTGGGAGTGGCACCAGGAGGAGTGCGCGAGGCAATCGCAGGCTCTGAAAGAAACTACCAACTCGTCTGGGGCAACCGACAAGGCTTTGCCAAAATGGCATTGGCCGCGAACGTGCCGATCATCCCCGGATTTACCCAAAACGTTGAGGGCCTGTACAAAGCTCCACTGGCGTCACTGCCGTTTTTCCAACGTCTATATGAAATGACCCGACTGCCACTCGTTCCAATCGTGGGGCTCGGGCCCTTGCCGTTTCCAGTTGAACTCACCACTTGGTTGGGAGAACCTATCCACCCCACGCCATCAGACACGGTAGAAAGCTTAGTGAGCCGCACCCGTGACGCCATAGAAGCGCTGATCGAGCAGCACCAGCGCACCTAAACACAACGAATATACAGCCCCCCCAGTCCTCCACCGTCCCCCACCGTAAACCCAGGCGCATTTTCGGCGACCTTTCACATCAAACATGCCGTAAATAGTCACTCCAACAGCTCATCGACCATTTGTTTGCCACACAGGACCGGCATAAACCTTGCGATGCCGCACACCGTGGGGTGAATGATGTACGTGAATCGCTTGTTTTTCATTTTAACGCTTCTCCTAGGCCAGACGGTCTCGGCTGTCCGTATGGATGAGACCACCCATGACATGATCATTCAACGCCTTGAAATGGGCCTCGATGGCATGGATAAGTCCGAGCCTGAGCGCACAGGAATCCTCCTCCGCTTGGCTGATCTCCTGGCCGATCGTGGACGCCTTAAGTACATGAATGAGATTGAGACCAACTGCAAAACCTGTAAGGGCGCACTGGCCGATCGACAAAAAGCCGTAGCGCTGTATCAAGAGGCTCTACCCAAGGTAGACACCAAAGACCAAGGTCGCCGCGTTCTGCAAATTGCCCACCTGTACGGTTTAATGGAGCAAAACACTAAAGCCAAACAACTCTACTCGAAAATTCTCACTGCTAAACAAGGAGTATATACATCTGACGTCAAGGCCATCGCTTATACGAGCGTCGCCGAGGTGAAGTTCAGAAATGGTGATTTCAAAGGCGCACTCAAGGACTTTCAGGCGGCCAAACGTGAAAATTTAAGAACTCGCGCCCTCGTTGAATTTCGAATTGCTTGGTGTCAGCTCAATCTAGGCGAAACGAGCAAGGCCATCAACTCGCTCGTGAACCTGCTTAAGAGTCCGACGCTTTTGCAGACACAAACGACGGATGGCAAATCTATCGATCCAACTTTTATCAACGATCTATCGCGTGACCTGGCCGCGTTCCTAGCCCGTGGCAAAACGGTAGGTAAAAAACAAATTCAGCTGCTGCGCGATCTTAGCCCTGACGCCGTCCGCAAAGACAATCTCAAACTCTTGGCGATAGAGACTGACCGCGTGGGTAAAAAGTCAGCGTCACTGATGGTATGGAGTGCCTACGTTGAAGAGGGCGACGTCCAAGCCGGTGAAAAGCTCGAAGTGCAAACGCGAGTGGCGCAGATCTATTATGACATCAATATGCAAGATGTGGCCGCCAGCTCCTACATCAAGGCGCTGGAGTTCTGGACAAAGTTGGGTTGCAAAGAGCCCGCACCCTGCAATGAGCTCAAAGCGCAGCTGCGACGCTTTGTCACAGCCTGGAACAAAGCTCAGAAAAAGAATCCCACGCAGAACCTACTGCGCATCTATCAGGCCTATGTGAAGACTTTCCCGAATGACACAGAGATACTCCATTGGGGCGGAATCGTCGCAAAAAACCTAAAGAAAAATCGCGAGGCCATTGCCCTGTTTCATCTTGCCGCAGCGAGTGCCGCAGCTGATTTAAAGGCAACTCCAAATAGCAAGGCCAGCCAGAACATGCTGGAAGGTTCACTGCTCGCTGAAATTGAATTGGCGGAGGAGCTAAAAGATAGAAAAGCTCGTGAAGTTGCTTACAATTACTACATACAAATGAATCCCGAAGGCAGCCGCATCATAGAAGTGCGTTACCAACGCGCACAACTGTACTATGAACTGAGCCGCTGGCAGGACGCCTTCTCGGAGTTTCATTACCTGGCCACACTCCCCGTGGTTGGTGCACAAAAGCGCGACATCCGAGTGAAATCCGCCGACCTCGCCTTGGATAGTTTAGTCGCCCTGAAAGACGACCCCAACTTACAGGTGCGCAGTCTTGAATACGCTCGAATTTATCCAGAGCGAAAGACCGAGTACTTAAAAATCAGCCGCAAAGCTACGATGAATTTAGTAGCTTTCAACTTGAAAAACGAAAAATCCAACAGCCGAACGGACTACAAGGCCAGCCTCGCGGCACTATCTGCCGTGAATATGGAAGGCGCTGACGACCAAGAGCGCATCAAGTTCTTTAAAAATAAAATCGTTATCGCGCAAAAGGCGATGGACCTCAATTCCGTCAGTGATTCTGCGACTAAGCTCCTAGCGATAAAAACCATCACCGCCGATGATGTGGAATGGACTAGAGCGCAACAGGTGTGGGTTGCGGAGCTTCAATTGAATTTTGCTCTCGCTTACCGGCTGAGTGGTCGAATGCAGCACAAAGATCTCTCACCGGCCGACCGTGAACTCCGATTGGCCTTACTGGCCGAGTTGGCAGGACTAAATCCACGTAAACATCATGAAGCCTACATCCGCCAAGCCAAGAGTGTACGAGCGGCCAACCTTGTGCGGGTCTCCTTGATACGAAACTCTTCCAATCCGTGGCGTGAGCTGGATCGTCACCTCAGTCCACTCAATAAAACTCCCGATCTACTCGCTGGCATTACACTCGAAGTGTTTGTCAACAAACCCCATGAAGCCAAAGTGGCAAAGCTACTCAAGACCACTTCGATCCGTCGCCACAGCGCAGGCCAAACACTACAACGACATTTGGATCTAAAAGACTACCACGCCTTCGATAAGCGAATTCGCACCCACCGCATCTATGGGCAAAGCGACTACACCATGCAAAAGACTCTGAAGGCCCGAATCAAATTGCTCAATGAATCTGAGCGGCGAGCACAGACCGCCTTCCGCCGTGGTGACTGGACTTTAAAGGTTCTAGGCCTGGCCCAGCTGTCTCGCGAAAATCGCCGTTTGTATCAGGACATACTGTCTCTGCCGGTGCCACGGCGCTTAGGAGCGAAGGATCGAATCAAGTATCAAGGCCTATTGAAGAGTCAGAGTCAGCCCTACCTCACTCGAGCTGAAAAAATTGACTCTGAGCTCTCAGCCATGTGGCGTGAATCCAATTCTGTACAGAACCTGCAGAGCGCGTACATGACTGCATCACCGGAACTGCAACGTCTGTATCGAAATGAAATTTCTCCACTGGCCGCATCTGCGCCTCCAGGAGTCAAAAATCGTCTCCAGAATCTTTTGAACACGCCCTTTCGTCGCCCTTCCCAAAAGGACATCTTGTTGGCTCGCCAAGAGCTGCAAGCCAACCCCTTTGATATCAACAAAGCTGAGCGACTTCGTGAACTTGAAAGTCAAAACGGCAGAGCCGCGATGGTGGCCTATTTAGACGAACGAATCTCCGTCATGAAGAAAGGACAATCGCTATGAAGGCGCTTATCTCCGCTATAATTGTTGGTTTAATGTTTGCAGTGACTCCACCAGCGGATGCCAACTCGAAAAAGACAAAGAAGTCTGCTCGAGCCAACATCCAAAGCAAGACCGCAAAGCGCGTTCAGCCCGCCAAGCCCGCCTCTGATGCTCTGTCGACTGATGTGAAGTTTGATGATTCAACCTTGCATGGTCAGTATCAAACACCGGATGAGGCTTTGGCAAAAGTTGAAAACGAAAAGAGTTTGCAGAACTTACTTGGAGTTCGCAAACACTACAAAGACCGTTTGAAAATCGCAAGTGAACAAGAGTGAGGTCAAGGATGGCTGCAGGTAAGTTTGTACTCGAAAATAAAAGTGGCGAAGTGGTCCGAACATTCGAGTTCGAATCAGATGCCCTCTTCATCATCTACCGGCATGACACGCGTCGCGTGGAAGTTGTAGCCGACGTTGAATCCCTCAAAAAAGATGAGATCTCCTACGATCTCCTGAAAAAAACCTCACGCAACGCTGTGATGAAGCGCTCGGTAGCTTTTGGCGACGGCGCGAAGTTTCGCTTCACTGACGAGATCGAGAAGACCGTAGGATCAGTCAACGTACAAGATGACTCCGAGGAACAAGAGAAGGCCATCTACAAGTATACGGCGCTGATTCAAGTGGGTGCCATTGCCTTTGTGTTTTTTGTAGGGCTACTGATTGAACCGTTCTTCAAGCCAAAGCCCATAGAAACAATTGTCACTGTTATTCCGCAGGAGTTTATCCAAAAGCAAGAACGTGTGACTGTAAAAATGTCTGAACAGAAGATTGACCCCACAAAAAAGATCGCAAAAAAGAAGGTCGTCAGTAAGGTCAAGAACGTCTCCAAGATCTTAACTGCAAAAGTGAAGTCGCCGCGAAAAGAAAACGCTCCGCTACGCACCAAGATGCAAGTAGAAAAGGTCGGAGCACTTGGCGTGCTCGGCGGCATGCGAACCGGTTCAAAAAACTCGGCCGGCTTTAATATGAAAGCGAGCAATGACTCACGCGGCACCAGCTGGAATGGTGCTGGCAGTGGCGGCGTTGGTGGTATGGAACGCGCCATTCCTGGCAAGGGCCTCGTTGCAGGCGCCATGGGAAATGGCGGGCGAGTTGAAAATGGTGGAGGCTACGGAACGCGTGGCAAAGCCGGTGGTGGGCGCGCAGGCTACGGCTCAATGAATATGGGCGGAACTGCTGCCAGCTACTTCGAGCCTGTGCAAGAAGAAGCAATGGTTGAAGGTGGACTCGATCGCGATCAAATCGCCGCCGTCATCGCTCGACATCAAGGCGAAGTGATCTACTGCTACGAAAAAGGCCTACAAGTTCAGTCCAAACTTTCGGGACGAGTGGCCATTCGATGGGTGATCAATGGTGGAGGCCGAGTCAGCTCCGCCTCTGTCGAGAACTCCTCGTTAAGGAGTCCACAAGTTGAAAATTGCATCGTCAGCCGTCTGCGTGGCTGGAAGTTTCCAAAACCCGTTGGTGGCGTCAATGTGAAGGTCTCTTATCCCTTCGTTTTGAAACGAGTTGGTCATGGGTAATTACAACCAGGAGATCAAAGCTATGAAGGCTTTTGCAGTTCCTCTGGCTATCGCAATGAGTTGGGCTTTAGTTGGCTGTCACGGACAGAACCCATTTGTGAGAACCGGCGACCCCATTGAGGAGTACCGTGACACGCTGAAGGGAGCTAAACCCTACGATCCCAACAGCCGCAACACAAAGCCCGTTGAGCCCGACAATACGCAGATATTTTGCGCTAAGCCTTTCGAAGTCTTTGTCGAAGACGATGTAAAAAAACGCCAGCTGAGCTTTATCGAACAGCGAGAATCTAGCTACACAGTTTCCATTGTTTCAAATCTGGGAGCCAACCCTTTCGGGATAGAAGTGGTTGAAAGTCCCGAAGGCGTTGAGTTTAAAGAGCTAACTCGAGCTGGCAACAAGGCCAGCTTCAGCCTAACATGGAAGCCCGCAAAGATCGGCGACGGCACATCTTCTGACAATTCGTTCGTTATCCGGTACACGAGTGACTTTGCCAAACAAAACAATTGTGAAGGTGAAGTTCGACTCAGCCTCCGCGTTAAGGCCAACGAGGCGGCGGCAGAGGTTTCGCTGAGTGGCCTCCCGTCAAAGCAAATTTCATACGGGCCCGAGGGTGAGTTTGCCTTTCAAGTTCTCACCTCCGATTCTGGTACCAGTAAAAAAACACCCCTCGTCGGTCAGCCCGTTTATGAGACCTCCACCAAGCTTTTGAATGGTGCAGCGGCTGTGGACTGCAACGCCAAGTCTGCTAAAAAAATTGGCCCCACCCAGTGGTCGTTCGACTGCAAGTTCACATCCACAGCTCTGACAAACGTCGAAAGTTTAATCAACTCTGGCAAGACGGCGGAGTTTCAGTTTTCAGTGCCCGTACAAATGCCGGATGGTTCCACGGTGGTGAGCGACTCCGGCCGAGTCAAAATCGAGTTTAAAAATGTTACTCAGACCTCAAATTCTAACGACACCAAACAAGGTGGTAATGAATGAAGCACCTCACATTAATCTTTATGGCTCTGCTCTCCTTAAACGTTTGGGCCAAGGAAAATCTCTCAGGCAAAATGGACGCCTTGGGTGCGAATCGCGAGCTGATGCGCAAAGCGAAAGCCATCGATCCAAACAACAAGGTGCGAGTCGTACAAGCTCGCGAAGTTTCGAGAACGATGCGACTTGAACTCGGCCTGGATTACGGCATGGCCTTAGGCGGAGATCCCTACGTCAGCAGCAGCGTACTCGGTGGTAAATTCGACTTTCATTTGACACCGCGTTGGTCTGTCGGGGCCCGATACCATGACATTTCAAATTCGCTGAACTCCGAGGGCAAATCGGTATTTAACGATGCCAGATCGAGACGGGCCGCCGGCGACACCAACTTTCGTAGTCCCGCAGTCGCCTATGCTGATAGCTCCTGGCTTGGAGTCATCAACTGGTATCCCATCTACGGCAAAATGAGTCTGTTCGATTCCGTAATCTCCCAGTTCGATCTTTACCTTCTCGGCGGAGCTGGACAAATTCAACTCGACACAGGATCCACTCCCCTTTATACGGCCGGAGTCGGCGCGGGGATTTGGTTGACTCAACACATCTCCACTCGACTTGAAGCGCGTTGGCAGGGCTACAAAGATCAGCCAGGACGCGAGGATGGCGTTCGTGAATCGGCCCGTGACATCAATCAAACGATGATCACGGCAACTGTTGGATTTTTATTATAGGCGAATTTATTCCAGGATGGAGTGAAATGTATGGGTAACTATTTAACAACAACTTGGACCGACAAAGCGAGAACCAAAATCGCATGGATGCTCACAATCGGTTCATGTCTACTGTCCGCCAACTTGGCACTTGCCGCTCCTTTCGATTTTTTGCCCGCAAGCAGCGGCCCAGAAAAAGAGATGAGTGCCCTCCTTAAATCTGGCAACTACAGACAGGCCTTCTTAACTTGGGGAACGTCGTATCAAAATACTGCCTTCGCTCAGTCGCAAGACGGTTACGCCGTTTGGTCGTACCTTCTGTTAAAAAATGGGCTCCCATTGAATGGCATAGAAACACTTTTCGCGCAGACTCAGCCCACGAAAATTCAACCCGAACTGCTCGCGCTATGGTCCACCGAACTCAAAGCGTCGGTGCTGGTGCAAAAAGGTTGGATCTCTACTGACATCTCGACAGTCGGTGGATGGAAGTCCTTTACGGCACCCAGCTCAACAGCTGTTCGCCTTCGAAACAAGGGCGACATTGCCCGCGCTTTCAATCGAGCTCAAACGCTCAGTCGGCAAAACGTCAACCAAGCTGCCCGCATCTACTGGCAAATTTCCAATCGAGCCCCGATCCTTGGGCAAATTGATTCTGCAATTAAAGCTCTAAAGCTCCTTGCGGAAAGTGGGCAAACTGCCATTGGCCAAGACTTTATCGCACTCACTCTCGGGCGTGTGCTGTATCAAAAGGGTGAACTCGACGCAGCTCTGGCCTCGTTTGAACGCGTGCCTAAGGGCTCAAGCCTCTGGGTCGAAGCCGTAGAAGAGCGCGCTTGGACACATCTCCGTAAAGGCAATCACGGCAAGGCCACTGGCGTAATCCTAACAGCCATGTCCCCTGCCCTGGCGTTGCTGACCGGGCCGGAGAGCTACTTTCTCTCCAACCTAATGGCCTTACAAATCTGTGACTATCCACGGGTGTTCAAGACCAGCGAGACTTTCAAATCACGGCACCGACGGCGCTTGAATGAACTGCAAACGTTAGCGACGACTGGAACTAACGCTCACCTCAATCAAGCCCTAGCCAAATTTGAAACCTCAGGCGTGTCGCAAGAGTCCGCCGGAGCCTTGGTAGAGTTTCTCCCACGGCAGCTGTTTCGCGACAGCCAGTTTTTGAAGTCGATAGAAACTCGCCGACAAATTCTTAAAGAAATTGCTGCAATCAACACGCTCGTTGAACAGGGCAGTCCGCTAGGTACAGATCCACGACTTGAGCAGGGTCTTGCGAAAAACATGAAGCGCGCCGATCAGTTGAAGCAATTGGCGTATAAGCGGCTGCGAACTTTGGCGCAGGTGGACCTAAATGAGTACAAAATCATTCTAAACAAGATGCATATTCTCGAAGCTGAGGTAATGGAACGCCTGCACCTGGACGACAATCTCAAAGGTCAACGCAACACTCTGGCTAATACCGACGACCCAAAGGGTGCATTGGTCTTCCCCTACGTCGCCAACGAAGTTTGGATGGATGAACTGGACAATTATGAGGCTCGAGTAAAAGACTGCCCAACCCTGAAGGGGGCTAGCTTATGAAAAATGCAAAACTTCTCAAAAATTCTTTTACTGCGGGTTTAGTGGTGTCGCTGCTCTCCGCCTGCCAAGCTTCCAATCCTCCACTCACGGGTCCACAGCTGAAGCCGGGCAAAAAACTCGAGCGAGAGATTCTGGACTCCAACACAGAAACGCCCATCATCAAATTGCCGATGGTGGACATTCTGTTTGTGATCGACGACTCCGCCTCGATGGGCAAGCATCAAAAGAAGCTCAGTGACAATATTGCAGCCTTCGTCCGTGAATTTGGTGAGAACAACCGCAACGAAGAGAGCAAAGTGGACTTCCACATTGGCTTGACGCTGGCGCATGACAGTGGACGCTACGGCAGTGTCGTACCTGCAGTTTGCCCCGAAGGTACAGATCACGCAGGGAGAATCAACTGGTTGCCTGCCGGGTCGCTACAACCACTCGTGGGACTAGAGGACAAGGGTCGCCGCTATGTCACGAGCCAAGATGATTTTGAGAAAATTCTCCTCCAATCCCTCGACCCCAAGCAAAACACCAAAACCGATTTGGTCAAAACTTTGGTGACACCCAAGAGTGGCGACAAAACCACTTGTGGATACGGCCCAGAAGAAGAGGAACTCTTTACACCTCTCCTTGGAGCCATAGAAGGCAAATCCAGTGTCGCTCAGTCCAACAAAGGCTTCCGAAGAAAGGGCGCATTTTTTGTTGCCATTCTCTTGAGTGATGCCAAAGACAACTCCAAAATAGACCACCAAGACGTGTTTAATCGCATCAAAAGTGCGGTTGGCGAAAATGAAAAGGGCAAACTCAATTTCAGAATCTTTTCAGTTTCCATGAAGCCAGGTGACACCTTTAGAAGCGACTGTCGACCTGATCCGGTCTGGTCCGAGCGGATCACAGATAGGGATGGTAATGCTCAAAACAGTTGGGAGAAAGTAGACAATCAGCTCGTTCCGCTTCAAGGCAACCCCTTGGCGCAGCTCGCACTCCTCACCGAAGACCAATCGCTACCCTCCGGCGCACAGGTTCTCTCCATTTGCTCGAATGACTACGGTGATTCGTTGGCCAAGTATGGTGCGAAGGTGCAACAGGATGTAGTAAAAGACATCACGATTGAACTGTCTAGCCGCCCTGAGATCACCGATGACCCCGACAAAAAGCTTCGCGTGTGGTTGGACACGGACCAGGGATCACAGGAGCTCACACAGGGCGTGCAGTGGGATTACAACGCCTATGACGCCACTATTCGTGTCTATAAGAAGACAAAGACACGGCCGGAAGGACTCGATTGGTCAGCTCTTGCAGGCGCTAGAATTCGCCCCACCTGGACTCCTGTAGATGAAAAATCCAAATGGGCAAAGCCCGCGCAATAGATAATTTAATTAGACCCTGGGCTCAGACCGAGCTCAGGCGATTTTTCGAATTTGCTCTAATTTCTCTCGCATAATTCGCACTTCATCTTTCAAAGCCTTATTTTCTTTTAATGCCGCGGCGAGAGTCCGTTGCAATTGCAAAGCCTCGCCTGAGTCTGGAGCCCCGGTCGACCGCTCGGGTGCGACAGACACATGCGAGGGTGTGGCCTGCGGGGCGTCTGCTGGCTTGCGCGCTGGCACAAGCTCCCCATGACCCTCAAGCTTCGCTTCGAAGTCTTCGGGGATAATTAGCCCCTCATCGAACTTTTCGGCGCGCAGGTCCCCTTGCACCAGCATTTTTCGGGTCAATTCAATCAGCTTAACTAAAGTGGCCGTCATTTCCTCAGGCTTGGGTTTGTCCACCATCGCGTCCTGCATGCGCCGCAAATCTGACGGGGTGAAAAACGCATTTAACCGAACCCGCTGGCCTTCCTCTAAGCTGGCTATAGCGATCGCCATGCTCTTCGTCGGGAGACTCTTGATGATCTCAATGACCACCTGATCAGGCCAACCGAAGATCCGCTCGACTGACAAGGCCTTGGCACGCAGAGCCTGAGCCCACACCTGGCTTTCACTTTCGATCATCTCAAGAAATTTATCCCGCTTCTGCGGTCCAAATGTCTCGATCAAAGACAAGAGTTGAGAGAAACCACCGACTTTTTTATAACGATTTAGCGAACTCATAGAGTTGTTTTCGGCAATTCTGCCAGAGAATTCAAGCGACTCCTCCACTTTGGAGCCGCTGAAGATTTCTTAAGGGTTTAAAAATTGAGGCTGGCAGGATCAAAGGAAACACTTACATCTGCCCCCGACGCAGGAACCGCCGAGCCATGGAACACAATTGAGTTGGCAGGTGCATTGTAAGTCCAGCCGTTGGTCGAATTCTTGGCAACCACTGCGCCATCGACCTTCACTTGAATCGACTCAGGCACGGGCTCGCCATCCAAATAAAACTGCGTGCTCAGCTCGACAATGCGCTGTTGAATTGCATTTAGTGAATCAGCAAAGCTCACATCACAAACACTGCCCAGCACCCCATTGGTCTTCTCGGCTAAGTCAATGTAGCGAGCCCCGATCACGACTCCCGGTGACGCAATCTCATAATCACTCAGACAAGCGTTGTCCGTAATAGTGATCGCTGAAACGCTGTAGCGGCGAGTGGCGCCCGAGCTGTTGGTGATGCCATCAAGGTAAGACACATAACTGTCGACCGACTCTAAACCGGGATTATTATAGTTGTGATTGCCTAGGGTGTAATCTCCCACCCCGCGGTTGGGATTGCTAAAGTCATCCTCATCCGACAAAATCACCACTGCAAAAAATGAATCCTCACGCAAAAAGCCCTCGTTCAAATCACTGTCCAGGGCTTGTTTAAAGCTTGAGAACGCGCGCTCGTCGCCACTGCCACTTGTCCCAAGGGATGCATTCATCACGAACACATTCAATAGATCAGGCGTGGTGGGATCGATCACAAATATTCCAGAGCGGTTTGCACCAGCTCCGTCTTTAAACTTGGCTAGGGCAGGATTGTTGCTAAACTGCGGCGCCGCTCGATAGGCTGCAGTTGATGTCACGGCCACTTTAAAATCAAATTTCTTATCAATAAACTGACTCATAAAGCTGCTAAAGTTGCTGGTGAGGTTTTGCTGCACGGGCAACATTGAGCCTGAATCATCCACGACCCACAACACGTCTACTTTGGAACTCACCGTGGCCTGTTTAAACGACTGACCTGAGGCTAGAAGACTGTATGTGGTAGACCCTCCACCAGAGCAACCGACTCCCGTCATTGCGGCAGCGATTCCCAGTCCCATCAGACGTGCATTTATTTGTCTCATAGTCTTTTTCCGATCTACTCAGTTCAGGCCATCATCGACCAATGCTGTGTAGACTCCTCGCTTTCAGTTTAGCCAACATCACGCAAAATCGCGACCTTCGGCTAGAATCCGAAAAATTGCCGAAAGATTTGACAGGCTCAATGTTAGAAAAACCTCCGCGCTGTAGTGCGTCTCTATTCGAGGCCTCAGCCCGTTTTTTCCCACAACACTGTCTCAGTTAGAGAATGCCAACGTCTTTGACAGTTTTGCGGGGTTTTCTCAATTTTGAGAATTGTAAAAAAATTTTTGTCATCTCAAAATACAACACACGTACGCGCCATTAATGACGCACGACTGCCCCAAACGAGGACCTGTATCAAACGATGAGACGAATATTTCTTGGTATAATACTATCTGTTTATATTCCCGCAGCTGGCACCCCGCCTCCAGATTCGCCGTCTACTTTTGAAAAAGACCATGCCGCCCTGTTCAAACGCTGGGCCAAACTCACCACTGTGGCCAAAGGTGATCCTGCATCCATCGGTGAATATCAAGCCGGCTGTATCATTGGTGCCGTGCCACTGAAGTCGAACGCTAAGACCTATGCGATTATGCGCCCCTCGCGCCAGCGGCACTACGGTCACCCCATTCTCATTCAGTACATTGAGAACTTAGCCCAAGCTGTAAATAAACAAAAAATGCCTATACTCCTAGTGGGCGACATGGGACCAGCGAGGGGTGGGCCGATGCGCAGTGGTCACGCCAGCCATCAAAACGGTCTGGACGTTGACCTCTGGTTGCAAATGAGTCAAAAAATGCCGAGCCCTCGACAGCGGGAATCGTGGGGCGCCACCAGCTACGTCAAAGGCCGTAAAGTTTTAACGAGGGGCTGGGGTCAAACCCAAATTAAACTGACAGTTGCCGCTGCCGACTCACCATTAGTGAGCCGCATTTTTGTGAGCCCCGCGATCAAACGCCACTTTTGTGGCACTCAACCTGAGGCCGCTTGGCTGTACAAACTCCGGGCCTGGTGGGGTCACACCGATCACCTGCATGTGCGCCTCCATTGCCCGCCCACTGACACCAACTGTAAGCCTCAGCCAGCCCTGAACCCAGAAGACAACGGCTGCGGCGAGGAGCTGGCGTGGTGGTTTTCTAAAGAGGCCGACGAAGAATGGCTCAAAATTCGCCAAGATAAAAAACCGCGCGAGTTTCCCGATTTACCGAAAGAATGCGTGAGCCTGAGCTCTTGAAGCCTATCTCAACACCTGTTAGATTTTCATAGACTCGACAATTGCTGGACCGCAGCATTGCCTTGCGGTATTCCCTTGGGACCCTCTTCGATAAGGATGTTTATGAAAACCTCAAAATGGCTGCTGCTCGGAGCGATTACCCTAAGTTCAACTTCCGCCCTTGCCAAACTGCCCGACCTCCAAGGACGGTTCAATTTGCAGCTGATCTCAGCCCAAGAGCGCTTAAACCAGGTGCCGAACAGTGCGCCAGACAAAAGCTGCAACGCTTTCTACTCCAAGCTCTTCCGTGACGGCCAGCTCGATATATCTGCGGGCATTGGGTATTTTGATGCCACCTCAGTCAATTTTAGTTACATGGGACGTGAGTACGATGACATCGTCTTAGATCCCTATGCCTATGCAGCGTTTGTGCAGATGCTGCAGTCCCGGTGCAACAGCCGATCCAACTTCAAGGCTTGTGGATTTGACCGCTCCCTGAGCAAAACATTCCGCACTCGCTCTGGCCAAAATGTTCGAGTGAAGATCCGCCTCGCCCACGGCGCCAGCTCCGCCAACAACTCGCAAAACGCCTCGAATGACGGGCAGATGAGCGGCGCCCAGGCGGCCCAGTCGAAGCGAGCTCGAGGCGTGTTTTTTGGCGGCATTCAAAGCGGCACCGACGTCGCCATTTATATGGGACACGCCCGTAGCGGCGGGGGTCCTGACTTCTACCCTCCCCGATTGCTGAGCAACGGTAGCGTCAACTATGGCTATTACAAGTCCACGCAAGAGGGCATTCGCACCCTTTTGGGCTCCCTCCGGCAAGCTCAAGCAGCTGGCCGGGCGCCAATGGTAGTCGGTCTCCTCGCTTGCAAGAGCGCAGGTCTCTTCTCTGGCGCAGTTGCCAACGCAGCCCCAGGCAGCCTCGTGGTCTCCGCTCGAGACCTCTTCAATGACGTCGACATTTTCCCAACGGGCCTGGCCCTTATCGACAGCCTTCTCAATGAACGCTGTGATTCATCGTTTGTCCAAGGTGTAAAGGTCGCTCCAGGATCCGCTCGCCACCTGCAAATGAACTACGCCCCCTAATCCGGCAACTGGCCCTCTAAATTGTTGGTGCAGGGTAGTCTTACCCCTGGGACTTGGGGGCCGGCGGCTAGAACCCGCGGGGACCCCTTGCGAGCCTAAGGAACAACAGCAAGGGGGGGGTATCCCTAGCGAGGACGATCGGGATTCAACTTGCCGAAGTAGCTATTTCTCGTCGATCTCCGCCGCCGATTTGTGCGACAGCGTGTCCACAGCGGCCAAGACAAACATCGGAATCGGCCCCTTAGAGGAATCCGCACTGATCAGCTTCAAACACTTCTTTAGGGCCTCTTTTTGGATCTTGGCCACTTCTTGGTAAACACTCAGGTTCACAGATCTCGAAAAATTAATAAACAAATTGTTGTAAGGGATTTGCCCCAACTTGTCTGGCTTTATGAACTCAGCCGTGGCCTTAAAGTTCTGCACAAACAGGTCGTGACTGAGAGCAAAACTCCCCATGTCCGCAAAATACCGATCATCGTTCTTCACTAGAACCTCAAGACGCTCAAGCTCACCTAGCCGAGCGAGCCCATGCATTCCGAACATTTCTCGGATCTCGTCAGCCGAAACTCCACAAGAGTTCGCCGCCATTTTGAAAATCAAATACTTGGTGGGGTCATTTAACACCTGATTTAGGTGCTCGGGGACTTTGTGTTCAGGCCCACCTTCGACAGTCATGTCTAGGTGGTCCGCGAGATACTCCCCGATTGGCCCCGGGTACCGAGCAATAATCTTCTTTAGATCCGTCTCTTTACTCAAATAAATCAGGAGTTCTAACAGCGTGTTGGCCGTAATTAGGGTCTTTACCTGGCCCTTTACTATTCGCCGCAAAGTGGGTTCACTAACAGAGCACTTTTTGCTCATGCCATTCAGCGTGAGCCGGGGATTGATCCGCATATGCTCACGCAGCACTTTGCGCAACTGAGCCAGCACAGGGTGCTGAGTCTCAGTGTCTGGCAAGGCGCGGGGAATTTCTACTTCCACAGTTGGATGAATCAAAATTGAACCTCAGAATTAAACTATTTAGTTTCAGTTTCACAAATGGCATCAAACGAAAAGCCCGGCGATTGACTGGGTCGATCGTTCCGATTCACCGTAACCGCGCGACCGATGCCTTTTAAATCCTCCGGATTCAGTCGACTCCAACCCCCACTGCTCTCTCCGCCGCTCATTCCTGCCGCAATCAGACCGGCACGCGCTTCTGGGTTGCAGAGCGGAGACTTTAGCTGAAATACACCTTGAGGTGCTTGTGTGGCAGGATCAGTGATAGATGCGATACGCTCGACTTCGCCGCGTGGAGACTCAATCAGTCCGAGCCCTTGGCTGTCCAGTTCAATCAAAAGCTTTCGTAGATCCGGTGAAAGTTCAGCCCTTGCGATCACGACAGTTTCAGCCGATTGCACCGGACGCCCATCACAAAGTGGCATTTGGCGTTTGCGCTTGGCCACCTGTCGTTCACCTTTAAAAATCTGCACAGTAAATTCGGTGGGTATCGTGAAGTATCGAAACACCGATTTTTTAGCGTCGAGCTTCAGCTCCTCCATCTCGCGAATTGGGCCGGCGAATAAATCAAATTCACATTCAAAGTACTCAGGGATTCCACTTTCACGATTGGCTCTTTCACAAAGACTTTCAGACTTAAAATAAATGTATCGCCCGTCCTGGCAAAGATCCTGACCGGACACGGCCATATGCGAACCCACCTGAATTCTTTCCGCAACTTCGACCGACTTAGATCCGGCCATCGATATTGGCGAAACAGCAAACATCCCGAGAGCGATAATGTTGGCAGGTGTAAATAACAATTGATTTAGCTTAGATCGTAACGACATGGTGATTACCCCGTTCACAGAATTGGTGCGGAGTATACCTTGGTTGCTGAAGTCCCACAAGACGAGGACCAAAAAACAAAAAACGGCAGGGTTACCCCTACCGTTTTCTACACTTTCAGATCAAGAATCGTGAAAGTTTTACTACTACTTAGTTAGCAGGAGTAACAGTGTCACCGCAAGCAGGCAAAGCTACTTTGTAAGTGCCAACCAAACCGCGTTGCGAGTTAGTTTGACGATCTTCGTCAACCAACATTTTGTTGTAAACTTTTACAGTTACAGTGGAGCTGATAAGGAAGTTCTTTGTTCCCCAAGCAACACATCGGTCATCAGAACCAGTAGTTTGGATACAGATGGGCTTAGTGTTAACACCAAGAGCTACAGAGAGAGCAGAAGGAGCAGTCGCAACACACTTGTCGTTCAAACGTGAGCTAGTTTGTTCTTTCTTAGTGCAAGCAGTTACAACACCAGCGAAAAGACGATCGCCAGCAACACAAACCTGAGCGTAACCATCTAAAGAGATGGGGCGAACGAAGAATGCCTCAAGAGCGTCACCGTTGCTGTGTTTGAAGTTGATCGAGCTAGCGTCGAACAAGTACTTGGAGTTACCAACAAGTGTGTTGTAAGCGGGAGCAGCGATTGCAGAAGCAGAGAACATCAGACCAGCGATCATAGATACCATTTTCATACTAGAACTCCTTTTGTTTGTTTTACTCAAAGATGTTGTTTACACCGTCGAGCGTTTTCTTTCTCAATGAGCAAGTAAGTACCCAACATTGGCCAAATACGCCAAATTTTTATGGCTGCCAAAATCCAAACATCGTTGCACAAATCCGGTGACGAAGTGATCATCCCAATAGAATCGTTTTGACTTCGTCATGCGGGTCCGTCGTCTCGCTTGATGGCGAACTCTGCCGGTAAAACGCCCGTAAAAAGTCTGAAAGATTTACACCCCAAAGGAGAACACAGCCGCTAAATGGTTTTAAAGGAGTTGTTTGGAGTGTGATGAGAGGGGGGAAATCAAAGAAGAAGAATGGTGCGCTCTACAGAACTCGAATCTGTGACCTCCACCATGTCAAGGTGGCGCTCTAACCAACTGAGCTAAGAGCGCACATCGGTGGTTGAGATGTTCTTAAATTTATCGAGATTGGGTAGGTTGTCAACAATGGCTAAACTCCCAACCCGCCCCGTTAAGTGCCTTTGCAAGCCGTCGCACCAAAGCTGAAATAGCGAGTGGAGAGAGGGGGTCTTCTCGCCCAAGAGGTCATAGACTCTAGAAACCGCCGCTCCCTTGTGGCCGCAGACGCGGATAGAGCTAAAGTCGGCCAGGTTGTTCGTCACATTAAGAGCTATTCCATGGGTGCTTACGCCTGACCGCAGACGAACTCCGATCGAACCGATTTTACCGCCCGAGGTGTATAAGCCGGGAGACCTCTCATCCCACCAAGCCTCAACCCCAACCCGCGCCAGCACCTCGAGGCTGACCTTGGCGAGTCGGCAGACCCACTCACGCGTACCCCAAGGAGCGATCGACAGCAGCGGAAAAATCACGAGCTGCCCTGGATTGTGCACAGTTGCCTGCCCGCCCCGGTCGAGCTGAAGAATCTCCCAACCCATTGCTCGAACAAGGCCGGGTGGAGACAATAGATCTTGAGCGGTTGAACGAATACCAAGCGTGATCACAGGCTCTGATTCAAAGCCCATGATTAAGCCAGATGTGTTGGCAGCCGCTAGCTGCTGCTGCTGAATGTGCAAAGCCTCGGCAAACCGAATGCGACCGAAGTAGCGCAGGTGAGGAGCGATGAATTGAGTTTCCACTCTCATACACTTAGCGCCTTCAGGCAAAAGAGAGAACACGTTTTTGTAACCGCCGGGAACTCGGCTTTTAATACAACTCGACGCGATCGTTCTCCTGAAAGCCCGAGCCAGAGTGAATTACAGCGATCGTCCCATCTTTGCCAAAATAGCTGACGACTTCGACTGTGCCCTTTAGGCGCCCTGGAGCCATTCCAATAAACTTACCGGTCTCGGGATCGTAAACCTCATCTCCCTCCTCCGTGACCTTCAGGATGTCTCCCATTTGCAGTCCCGTGAGCCGACCCGCATTGATAAATATTCGCTCGCCAGCGACCATAGCCACTCGCCCCTCCCAGCTCAGCTTTTCTACAGCCCGGATCACATTGCCAATCGCGCCCACAAAAGCTTTGCGAATGGTGGCTCGAATCAACTCCGGATCATCCCCCAGGGAGGCGACTAGATCGCCTTTTTCTGCAACTCGGGTGGTGGTGGCTTCGGAATCTGCCGAGCGAACTTCGTTTAAAATCTCTTTGCCGTTTTTGCCGGCGTAAATGCGAATGCGAACTTGAGAGGACACTTGCGCCTTCACTTGCCGGATCAAGCCCATCGAGTCGCCGATTCGTTTGGCGCGAATACTCAAGACTTTGCCCTCCACCACAGCCGCCACGCCGATAGACGAAGCTTGCCGAGCAACGGCGTTTAAATCGTATTCATTTTCTTCTGTCAGAAATTTCTTTAGATCTTGATTGAGATCCTCAGCGGAGACGATCACAAACTGGCGCGTCTTCAACAACTCCCGAATCACCGTCTGGCGGGCGATTTCATTGGCAGCACTGGATTGATCTGGCCGCTCATCTAAAAATGGCAACACCAAGATGCGGTGCCTTGGAGCCTCGTCTTCACCTCGTGCATTGGCGGAAACAGAGTCGCGAACTTCAATAGCGGAGGTATTCGCCTCCCGCCGGGCAGAGAGGGCACTGCACCCGATGCTGCCGACCAGCGCGATTAGCGTGATCCAATTTGATGAGTGTCTTAAAAACCGAATTTGATTTTGCATTCCTAGATTGTAGCTAGAAATCGCCGATTTACCTATTGGGCCGAAGACGAGGAGTAGGCCCGCACGCTGAGAGCCAGACTGTCGTCCTGGGCGCCGTCCACTTTAACCTGATACAGTGGAAACTGAGCCCGCTGGAGGACCTTGCCCAGGTCCTGACCCGAGATGGAGGTCTCCGCCTCAAATATCACCCGATTTGGCTCAAATAACCGCTCCTTCAGCACCTTGATATCGCGCAACTGGCTCAACTGACGCTTGAACTCAGCCTGCTGGCGATACGTCATGCTGCCAGACACGGCAATTCGAAC
The DNA here is from genome assembly GCA_041739415.1 of Bdellovibrionales bacterium. Lineage (GTDB taxonomy): Bacteria > Bdellovibrionota > Bdellovibrionia > Bdellovibrionales > UBA1609 > JALHOQ01. Next base: position 50,233 of record JBGSNU010000031.1, read on the forward strand.
CACATTCAAGTTTAAGTTCCCTGCAACGACAGCCATGTTTAGTCGATTGGCCACGTCCTCGAGCAACAGCGGCGCCGTCGCCTCAAACTGTGTCAAAATCACCTTTGAAGTGTCAGCCGTTAACCGCTCGCTCTTTTGAAACTCCGCCACATTCCGACCACTCTTGGCCTGCCACATCTGGAGGTCATAGACGAGCTGGAGCTCCGAGTTTTCAGCGCGCTGTTTTGCACTCTCGACACGTCCACTCAACACGACGTCAGCCTTCAAATACTCAGCCAAGGCCATTTGATCTTCGCGCGTGAGTTGCGAGAGCCGATACATAGGCGGCACGCCCATTCGAAAGCTCTGGCTCGTCGGATCGAGTACAAAGACATTCTTCGCTTTCATCTTTTTGTTCAGTTGCACTGAGAATCGCTTAAAGAGCTCACTGAGGTTGGGGTCATTCACTTGCCGACTGCTATCGCCGGTGTCGCTCCACCACGTGTAAACCATACCTCTACTGTTGGTAAAGCTAACTAGTGAAAGCACCCGCAGCGGACCCGTTGAGAGAGCACCTGCCTCGCGCAACGCGACCTCTAAATTGCCAGGAGAAATCCTCAAAGCCACTGTGATTTGGGTACCATCGCGAACCACCACGGGCGGAGATCCCTTTATAAATACGACGTATTGCCTTGAATTCTTTAATATTTTTGACTTGATCGTCGGCCAAGTTCGATTGGCCTTGTCGGCTCCCAACAGCTCCTGAACCACCTTTAAAGTCGCTCGCTCAGTCGCCTGCTCAAAGGCAAATTGTTTAGCCTCGGCACCTCGACTCTCCGTCGTGATCTCTAAACTCATATCGACTAAATCCCGAGCTTGCGTCGGACGACCAACTGCTGCTATCACTAGGCCCAACAAAAAGTAAATTGCAGTGGTTGTAAACGCTTTAGATTTCATGTTGAAAACTTTAAATGACATTTGCATAGCTTAGGATTCTAAGCCACATGTCACAGTTGATGCAAATGTGATCTGACGCAAACACTCAGACGACCCGCTCGAACCAGTGACTGCCTTTGATATGCTTTTAATGCCCTAACGACTTAAGGAGAATATTATGTTGGAATACGATCGCAAAAAACTAGGTCAATACCTCAAAGATGTGCGTGAGACCTCAAGCTACACTCAAGCCGACGTGTCACACCGCCTGGGCTACACGAGCGCTCAGTTTATCTCGAATATTGAAAGAGGCATCTCTGTTGTGCCGCTAAAGACATTGGCTAAGATGGTCTCGATCTACAAGGTTCGCCCTGAACCCGTTGTTAAAATTATCTTGGAGAGTCAACGGCGCCTGCTGAAAGAAAAATTGACGCGCAGCAAATAGGTTTCAAGTCAGATTTGGCCATATTGCTCTGCTCGCTATCGCCTCACCAATGTTATGCCCCTAGCTTAGGGGACTGCCCTCGGAGTCATGTGTCCAAATGGATGTAAACGATGCCTTTCCTCCCGAAGTCGATGAACTCGCCAGCGATGTTGGCGAGTTCACCCACTACTGGGGTTTTAAGAAAATCCATGGACGCGTTTGGACCCACATTTATCTGGCTAGTACACCACTAGACGCTGGTGTTCTTATGCGTCGACTAGGTATTTCAAAAGCGCTTGTCAGTCTGACCCTCAACGACCTTCTGGCCTACCGGGTGATTCTTGAGGGCGACAAATCCTCAAGGGGGACACAAACGTATGTCGCCAACCCCCGAATTTTAGATGTGATCTTTGCGATTTTGCGAAGACGTGAACGCAAGATGTTGGCTCGAGCCGAAGCCAGCTTCAAATGCTTAAAAACCCTAAACCCCTCTCAGCTACAAGACGCAGGCCTTACGCCGTTACGCATTGATGACCTAGGAGATATGATCGGCGAGGCCCAGACTGTGCTCTCGGCGATTTTAGAACTCGCCTCAGTCGATCTCGGGAGATGGGAGAGCTTCACGGACACTACGAAGGGCCCGAAAACTCCTGCTCAATAATCTGGTGGCGATAGGCAAAAATCTGCTCCACATCTTTTAAGACGAATGGCAACGAGACCACTCGCCCCAATAGACCCATCGGCAACTTAAACCTCACAGAATCTCGCATCAACGTGCCTCCACCGAGCGACTCGAACTCATGCAGATGATGCCAACTGGAGTAGGGACCTTTGATTTGAATATCGACAAACCGTTTACCGACTTCCCAGGTCGTGATTTCGGATTGCCATCCCAGCGGGAGACCTCTAAGTCGAAGTCGGTAGTCAATCCGAGTGCCCTTTTGAATCTCGGGCGTGCTCTTACCCACCACAGTGAAGCGCAAAATAGGTGGAGTGATTCGCTCGAGATTGTGTTCCGACGAAAAAAACTGCCACACTTTCTCCTTTGGCGCGGGCACCCAAGACTCCAGCACCAACTGGAATTCGCCCGGCTTCACTTCGCCAAGCAGGTTTTGAATGGCAGAGGCAAAGTCTTGATACTTCCATTTGAATCCCACCTGAATCAGCCGAGCAGGGACGACTCTTTGCGAACCCAACAGGGCCTCGGACAGCTCACCTAAGGCCAGCTTCAAGGCTACCGCTGGTGCAGCGGGGGCCGAGAATATCTGTAACCGCTCCGCCAACACTCGAGTGAGGTCGGCATTGCGAATCGATTCAGGCGCGACTAAATTCACCGACCCAATAAGCGAAGCCTGAGTCAGAGCCTGAGCGAAGGCCGCCACACAGTCCTCGAGGTGAATCCATGGCATGTGCTGACGACCCGTCCCCAAGGCGCTCGCACCGAATCGCTGCATGACAGGCAAAACCTCTCGCAAAAAACCACCGCGGGCACTCAGCACTACCCCTAAGCGAAAGATCACTGTGCGCTCCGCCGGAACCTCCAGCGCAGCACTTTCCCAAGCCACACAGAGCTGAGCTAAAAAATCGTCGCCGGGCAGAGAGGTCTCCGAGAGCTCAGCATCTCCCTGGTCACCATAATAACCCGCGCCAGAGGCTGAAATAAATACCTTGAGGCGAACTCCGTAAGACTCCACGGCTTGCTTCAAGGCCCCAGCACTGCGAATTCTCGAGTCTTGTAAGGCCTTTTTGCGAGCCACGGTCCAGCGCTTGGCCGCGATATTTTCACCGGCCAAATGAATAATAGCATCCACTCCCTCGAGGGATTCACGGGGTGGAAGTTCAACTCCGTCCCACTTAAATTTTCGACAAGGATAGGGCGGCATAGCACTTGCGGGATTGCGCGAGAGAATCCGCAGCGTGTGCCCGTCATGCACCAATCTTTGGCCCAACGCCGATCCAACAAGGCCCGTTGCACCCGTGATCAATATCTCCATCGTTGCCGACTCCTGAATAATTATTTGCTTTTGAGTGCCGCTTGAAACGTCGCCAAAGCGCGACGCCGCCCGAACTCTAAGTCCACCATAGGTTCATGATAAGACAGAGTGGCTCGCTCCGGCACCCATTTGTTCACGTAAGTCCCCTGCCCATCAAATTTTTTTGCCTGAAGTATGGGGTTAAACACACGGAAGTAAGGTGCAGCGTCGCAACCACAGCCTGCCACCCACTGCCAGTTTCCCACGTTCGCCGAGAGATCAAAGTCTAGCAGCTTCTCGGCAAAATAGCGTTCGCCCCAACGCCAATCGATCAAGAGATGTTTAGTTAAAAAACTGCCCACAATCATTCGTGCCCGATTGTGCATAAAACCCGTAGTGTTCAGCTCTCGCATTCCCGCATCTACAATCGGAATGCCCGTTTGACCGGCACACCATCTATCAAACTCATCTTGTTTATTGCGCCATTCGATGGCGGAATACCGAGGATCAAACGGTTGATCGACCGAATGAGGAAAATGAAATAAAATTTGCATAAAGAACTCGCGCCAAATGAGTTCGCTGAGAAAAACCTCAGATAGCGGTTGCACCGTGGCTGCCAGCTTGCGAATCGAGATTGAGCCAAAGCGCAAATGTAGCCCCAGGTGACTGGTGGAATCACTCCCCATGGAATTGCGGGCCTCGTGGTAATTCGTGAAGATCGTCTTTTTTACCACTTTTGAAGGAATCGGCAACGGCGACGGAGAAAACCCCAAATCGCCTAGCGTCGGCATCTGCCCACCAACCGGCCGGCTGAATTTTGCGATTCTATTCGCTGAAGGAAAGCCTGTAAATGCGTCCGCTGTGAGTGCGCTCTTCCATCGTTTGGCGTAGGCGGTAAAGACTCGGTAGGGTTCGCCGTTGTCTTTGACGATCTCGTTTTTTGCAAAAATCACTTGATCCTTCAAAGCCTTGAACTCAACGCCTTTCGACATTGCCAGCTCGCGCACCTGAGCGTCTCGCTTAATGGCATAGGGCTCATAGTCCTCGTTGCAAAAGATCTGTTGAACCGGATACTGATTCAGCAAACGTTGCCAAACTTCTTTAGGCTTGCCGATTTCAACATGAAGTCCGCCACCCATCTCACTGAACTGAGACTGCAAGTGCTCCAGTCGCTGATGAATGAAACTCACTCGGGCGTCTTGCCGAGGCAGAGCCTGTAAAATATTTTCATCAAAAATAAAAACAGGTAAGACAGAAGTTCCACTGAGGCGCGCTTGAGTGAGTGCAGCAAAAAGACCATGATTGTCTTCGAGACGCAAATCGCGTCGAAACCAGAATAATATCATGCCCCCAATATCTAGTACGAAGTCAAATTCTGCAATCGAATCTCAATCTCCTTTTGCAGATCAATACCGAGCACACGCAGCACATTGACCAAATCGGAGGCCCGAATTTCACTTCGCCCCCGAAAAAATCGATTCACACTGATTCGAGAGATTTCACAATCCAGGGCGATGCGCGTTTGCTTGACCTTCATTTTATTGGCGAGCTGTGCCACTTGGGGCCCCAACTTTTCGGCACTTCGATTGAGCGTTGATGCCGCTTGCCGAGCGGATTCGGAATCCTCCAAAGGACTTGAATCATTCACCGTTATACTGTCTGCATTCATTTCCATTTTCCCCCCTGCTGGTGCTTTACTGACACCGTGATTGCACCTCGAGAGGAAACTTAGCAAACGTCATACCACGCGAACGTGCTATTGAAAGTCGAGTGGAATCCCTAGACGATGTAGTCCATCCAAAGATTCACGTGAGGCATTTACGCCTGAGATCTCTTTTACATCCAGCTCGACTGTATGACTCAACTCGGGCAAGTGGAGTCGCAAGCAGAGCGCGGTCTCACCCGGAAACTTTTCAACCCATTGTTTGAGTAGGGCCATTTTGTCCAACATATTTGGCGTGACGTCGAGGGTGAGACGTTTGATCTGCCGAATCATATCTTCGGCCAGACGAACTTGCTCCGCTAGCAATTTGAATTGCCCTTCCTCCGTCTCAAGGGTGCCCAGAATTAAAACTGGAGATTCAGCCTTCAAAGTCTGTTCAAACTGCGCAAAGGTGTCCGGAAACACGACGACTTCAATAGCATCCGAGAGATCCTCGAGTCTTAAAAAGGCCATGCGGGTGCCTTTCTTGGTGATTATTTCTCGAATCGAGGTGATCAGACCCATGACTTGCGCTTTGCTCTTCCCCTCAAGCTTTCTTAAGTTCGAGATTTGTGGCGCGCCCCAGAGTCGTCCGACAGATTCCATACCGCGCAACGGGTGGTCGGTTAAATAAAATCCCAAGACCTCTTTTTCATAGGCCAACGACAAAGAGCGACCCCACGCCTCTAGCTTCTCAATTCGCACGCCTTGGTCATTCTGACCGTCTGGCTCCACCAAATCAAACAACGAGGTTTGACCAACTTCGCGGTCCTTGCGAACACCCTCTGACCGCTCAATAAATGCCGGGAACCCTTTGATCAGCTCATTGCGATTGAAGGCAAAGCCGTCCAGCGCTCCCGCTTTGATCAGCGCCTCAAGAGTTTTTTTGTTTACCTTACGTGTGTCAATGGCCTCAAAGAAACTCTCAAGGCTTGTAAACTTCCCGCCAGGTTGCTTCGCCCGTGCCTCAATAATCGACTGTACGGCTCCCTCACCGACACCTTTGATCGCGCCGAGCGAAAATAAGATCTGCTCACCCCGCACGGTGAATTTAAATTCCGAATGATTGATGTGAGGTGGGACAATTTCAATCGAATGGTTTTGCGCATCTTTGACGTACTTGACGATCTTATCGGTATCGCTCATCTCCGTACTGAGTAGGGCGGCAAAGAACTCAACTGGATAATAGAACTTCAGCCAGGCTGTCTGCGCCTGAATCACGCAATAGGCCGCCGCATGCGATTTGTTAAAACCGTAATCAGCAAACTTGTACATCAGCTCAAAAACCTCTTCGGCCTTTTTGACATCAAAGCCTTTGTCTTTGCTCCCCGACAAAAAACGCTGCCGATGCTGATCCATCTCGCTCTTGATTTTTTTACCCATGGCCCGCCGGAGCATATCGGCCTCACCGAGAGAATACCCGGCGACAATGGAGGCAATGCCCATCACCTGCTCTTGATAGACGATGATGCCGTAGGTCTCTTGCAGGATTTCTTTGAGTTCATCAAAGGCGTATTCGACCTTCTGCTCCCCATGCTTTCGGGCCGCAAACTCAGGAATCATGGCCATTGGACCTGGACGATACAGAGCATTGATGGCGGTTATATCGGTGAAACTCGAGGGTCGAATTTGGCGAATCGCCTGAGTGTATCCCTCGCCCTCAGCCTGAAAAACTCCGGCCGTGTCACCCTTCGCCAACAGTTCGTAAATCCCTGGATCAGACAGTGAGATCTGTTGCAAAGCGCAGGTCTTGCCTCGGTTAAGCTGGATTAAATTGAGCGCCTCTTGCACATGCGTCAGGGTTTTTAGTCCCAAAAAATCAAATTTGATCAAACCAATTTTTTCAGCGTGCTTCATGTCGTATTGGACGACGTTCTCACCCTCTGCGCCTCGGTACATGGGCGCAAAATCACCAATGTTGCCGTCGGCAATGATCACACCGGCCGCGTGAATGCCGGCGTGCCGAACCAGCCCTTCGATCTTCTGTGCGAGATCCATCAACGTGTTGACCTTTGGATCTGTCTCCATCAGCTCGCGCAGTCGCGGCTCCGTGTCGATGGCCTCTTTGAGAGTAATCCCGAGTTTTTCTGGAACAAGTTTGGCCACCACATCGACTTCTGGAAAAGTCATCCCCATTACACGACCGACATCTCGAATCGCCGCTCGCGTCTGCAGTCGCCCGTAGGTGATGATCTGCGACACCGATTGTCGCCCATACTTCTGCGACACGTACTCGATCACTCGGCCGCGATGCTCCTGACAAAAATCGATATCAAAGTCCGGCATGCTCACGCGCTCGGGATTCAAGAAACGCTCAAACAAAAGGTTGTAGGGATTGGGATCTAAGTCCGTGATACGCAAAGAGTAGGCCACCAGCGAACCGGCACCAGACCCTCGCCCAGGTCCAACGGGTATGCCCTGCTTTTTCGCCCATCCAATAAAATCCTGAACAATTAAAAAATAACCGTTGAACCCCATTTGCCCGATCACTTGCAGCTCGTAATCCAAGCGATTCCAATAATGAACTCGCTGGTCCTCAACTACGCCTTCACCGCGGGCGTCGGCCTCCCGAAAGCGCTCCTCTAAGCCCGCCTTTGCCAGCTCGCGGATCTCCTCCTCGAGCGACCGTCCGGCCTGAGTTGGGTATGAGGGCAAATGGTAGATAGGTGCGCCTTTACTGTCTTTCAACTTAAACTGCAGGTCGCAGCGTTCCGCGATCTCTAAGCTGCGATCGCAGGCTCCCGGTATGTCTGAGAACAGATCGTGCATTTGCTGCGGGCTCTTAAAATAGAATTGATCGCTGCCCAAGCGATAGCGCGACTGATCTTGTAAAGTTCTGTTGCTGCCGATGCAGAGCAAAACCTCTTGGGCCAACTGCTCATCTCGAGTCATGTAATGCACGTCGTTCGCCGCGACCAACCGCACGCCTGTGTCTTCGCTGGCCTGTTGCAGAAACGGCAGAGCGGTCTCCCACCCTTTGAGAGCGGTACGATTCACTTCTAAATAAAATCGATCGCCATAAATCTCTTGGTAAAATCGAATGCGCTCCATCGCGGCTTCGGGCCCCCGGTTTAGAAAAGTCCAAGGGATATCACCGCCCAAACCACCACTCAGTGCCAAAATATTCGCCGAGTGTTGCCGCAGGACTTCGTAATCCACTCGAGGTCTATAGTAAAATCCCTCTTGGTAGCCGATCGTCGACAGTCGACAAAGCGTTTGGTAGCCGAGGTAGTCTTGCGCCAGGAGCACCAACCGGCGATTGGGCTGAGCTTGAGCCTCTTTGTCTTCGCCCTTGCTCAAGCGCGACTTCGGCGCGATAAAAACTTCGAGTCCGACAATGGGTTTGACTCCGGCGTCTCGGCAGGCAAAGTAAAATTCAATGGCCCCAAACATATTGCCGAGATCGGTCAGCGCCACCGCTGGCATTTGAAAGTCCGCCGCTTTTTTGGCCAACGTTTTTACTCTACACGTGGCCTCTAGCAGCGAATATTGGGAATGCACATGCAGATGAACAAACGACATCTCACTCCCACTCGATGGTGCCGGGTGGCTTGGACGTGACGTCGTACACCACTCGATTGACTCCGCGCACTTCGTTGGTGATGCGATTGGAGAGATGGGCCATAAACGCCGGCTCAAAGGGATACCAGTCTGCCGTCATTCCATCTGTGGAGGTGACCGCACGAAGAGCCACGACCTTATCATAGGTGCGATTGTCACCTTGAACGCCGACCGTCTTCACTGGGAGCAGCACGCAAAACGCTTGCCATATTTTATTGTAAAGATCATTGCGCTCGAGTTCTTCAATGTAAATGGCATCGACCTCTTTGAGAATATTCAAATCCGGCTCGTTGATGGGGCCGATCAACCGAATGGCTAAGCCCGGGCCCGGAAAGGGATGACGCCACAAAAACTTATGTGGAATATTCAGATCTGCACCAATGCGGCGAACCTCGTCCTTAAACAAATCCCGTAGAGGCTCGATCAGCTTGAGGCCTAAATCTTTCGGCAAACCACCAACGTTGTGATGGGACTTGATGGTCACACTCGTGCCGCGCGGACTCACCGACTCAATCACATCTGGATAAAGAGTGCCCTGGGCCAACCAATCGCACTGACCCACCACTTTGAACGCCTGTTTAAAGGCATCAATAAAAGTATGACCGATGATCTTGCGTTTTTCCTCTGGATCTTCAACGCCCGTGAGCCGACCAATGAACTCCCGCTTAGCATCGTGTCCATGCACATTCAGACCCAACTCACTGTACAGCGCCATCACCTTATTGAATTCATCTTTGCGCAAAAGTCCGGTGTCGACAAAAACGCACTTCACTCGGTCACGCCCTAAGGCTTGCGTAAGAAGTGTCCCGACCACGGTGGAATCGACTCCGCCACTGAGTGCACACAGCACTCGGTCGTCTTTACCAACACGGGCTTTAATGTCGTTTAATAAGTGATCTTGGATCAAATGCGTCGACCAGTTGATTTTGGCGCCACACCTCTGAAACAAAAAAGCCTTTAAAAATTCCAGGCCGGCCTCAGTGTGGGCCACCTCAGGATGAAACTGCACACCCCAATAGCCAGGGGCAATGATGGCAGCCGGGTGCCGAGTGCCAGACCAAGCCACAATTTTCGAACCGGGAGGAGCTGCGGTGATCACATCCCCATGGCTCATCCACACTTTTTGTTTGAGGGGAACATTGGGGATGGGTTCCTCCCACTCGACGGAGTTGAATCCATACTCACGGCGATCGGCGCGCTCCACCTTGCCACCGAGGTTGTGCGCCAACAACTGCATGCCGTAGCAGATTCCAAGCACGGGAGCGATCTCTAACAGCTCCGACACCTGCCGAATCGGGGCACCAGGTTCATCGACCGAATTGGGACCTCCGCTCAAGATGATAGCCACCGGCTTGCGCAAACGAATCTCTGCAATTGGTGTGTCGAACAGCATCAGCTCAGAGAACAATCCCATCTCTCGACAACGCCGAGCGATCAGCTGTGTGTACTGCGAACCAAAATCTAGAATGACAATTCCACCTTGAACCATTGCAACCCTTATTCCATTCGGTAGTTAGGAGCCTCTTTGGTGATATTCACGTCGTGCACGTGCGACTCGCGTAAACCCTGTGGCGTCACCCGCACAAACTGGGCCCGCGCTTGCAAGTCTTCAATGTTCTTTGCTCCGACGTAGCCCATGCCACTGCGCAGTCCACCAATCAGCTGATGCAGTATCCCCCGGGCCGAACCTCTGTAAGGCACACGACCTTCGATCCCCTCAGGGACGAGCTTGTCATTGTCGCTGACATCAATTTGACCGTATCTATCTTTTGAGCCTTTTTGCATGGCCCCAAGCGACCCCATGCCGCGATAAAGTTTGTAAGTCCGGCCTTGATACAAAATGGTTTCGCCAGGACTTTCTTCGGCACCGGCCAAGAGGTTGCCGATCATCACCGAGTTACTCCCCAGCGCCAGGGCCTTAGAAATATCTCCTGAGAACTTGATGCCGCCGTCAGCAATGATCGTTTTGCCAACCTTTCGTGCTTCACGTGAGCAATTGATCACGGCCGTGAGCTGAGGCATCCCCACACCGGAGACAATGCGTGTGGTGCAGATACTACCCGGGCCTACACCGATTTTCACCACATCACACCCCGCTTGAAAGAGCTGACGTGTGCCTTCTTCGGTGACGACATTCCCAGCCACGATAATGACATCTTTGAATTTTTTCGAAGCCCACTCCACCATACTGAGGACGTTTTGCGAATGGCCATGGGCCGTATCGATGCACAACACATCCACGCCGGCCGCTACCAACGCCTCGGCACGTTCGTGTGAAGACGGCGCCACTCCAATCGCGGCTCCCACCAAGAGGCGGCCATGTTTGTCTTTTGTGGCCTGCGGAAAGTTCTCTGATTTTTCAATGTCCTTGATGGTGATTAAACCTTTGAGAAATCCCTTGTCGTCCACAACTGGCAATTTCTCGATGCGATGCTTTTGCAAAATGATTTTGGCTTGAGTGAGAGTCGTTCCCACGGGGGCCGTGACCAATTTTTCTTTTTTGGTCATCAGGTTGGAGATGGGCTGGGCCACATTGGTTTCAAATCGCAAATCTCGATTCGTCAAGATCCCGACAAGCATCCCTTTTGTCGTGATGGGGACGCCGCTGATCGAGTAGCGTCGCATTAGTTCTAGCGCCTCCGCCACTTGATGCTCAGGCGACAGGGTGATCGGATCTAGAATCATCCCGCTCTCGTATTTTTTCACCTTCTCCACTTGGAAGGCCTGAGCTTCGATTTCTAGATTCTTGTGTATGATCCCTAGCCCACCCATTTGCGCCATTATTTGGGCAATCTTATGCTCAGTGACGGTGTCCATCGCAGCCGAAATGATTGGGACTTTGAGGTGTGTGTCTCGGGCAAAAAATGAGTCTGTCGCCACCTCTGTCGGTACAACATCTGAGTACTGCGGCACCAACAAAATATCGTCAAAGGTCAACGCCATCGGAATTTTTAAATCATCCATTAGGACTCCTTCGCTTGTGCAGAATGGCCCACACCATACCAGGACATATACTCAATGTAATTTTTGGCCGACTGACTTAGGAAGGCCAATTCTTTTTCATTTAAAGGTCGAATTGCTTTGGCCGGGCGACCGAGGATGAGGTAGCCCGAAGGAAATGTCGAATTTTCTGTCACCAATGAGCCTGCACCCACAATCGACTGCGGCGGAACTTTGGCTTGATCCATCACAATTGCACCCATGCCCACCAAAACCAAATCGCCGATTTCACAACCATGCAAGACGACCGAGTGCCCTATGGTCACATCGTTCCCAAGTATGGCCCCGCATTTTTTAAACGTTCCGTGAATCACTGTGTTGTCTTGAATATTGGTCCGATCGCCAATCAGGATCGGCATCACATCACCCCTTAGGGTGGTGTTGAACCAAACGGAACTCTGCTGCCCGATGGTGACATCACCAATCAGAGCGGCTGAAGGCGCGATAAAGCTGTTTTGTCCGATGCGAGGCGATTTTCCGTTCAGATCCATGAGCATCGACAGCCTCTTCTCAATTTAGGTAATAGTTGCCCGCTCGCTTACCGCCACCTTGGCGACCACTGGCTACCTGCCATTGGGCTGGGTCGGTCTCAACGTCACGACATTTCTGCAAATACCCGCGGGTGCAAAAGAACCGAGCCTTTGCATGTAAACAAAAAGAGATCACATGGTCCGCCCGCATCCGCAGCACGCGCAAACGGCGAGACCCAGCAAATTTCAAATCGACGTACTGTTGATTGCCACGCAGCTCACGAAAATGGCACTCTTCGAGCCTCACTCCAAGAACCTTTAGAGCCTCGAGTGACACCTCATGGGGTGAGGGGTTCACCTGATTGGGGCTCTGACTCATGGCGATTCCAGCTTCGAGGGGCGATAACCAGACCGGCAAAACGGCCTCGCCGCCTTTTTCTCGAAGTAAAATAACTGGGCGGCTTCGATCGATCCCATTGGTCACGCCAAAGGGTTCAAGCTCCAAAGTGTCAGCCGCGGTTCGAAGCGGCTTTTCAGCTAATCGTTTCATTGGATTCTCTCCCCGTTTAGAACCAGTGGGAACGCTTCCACGATACGCACGTCTACTGTCTGACCGATCGACTCAGGTGAGCCCTTAAAATAAACCGACTTGTTCTGTGTCGAGCGACCCTGCAGCCGACCTGTCACCTCGTCGTGGCGTTCAACCAGCACTTTCAATGTCTGACCATTGTAGCGTTTAGCCAAGTCAAAAGAGATTTCGCGGTGCAACGCCAGAACCCGTGACAACCGCTCTTTTTTGACCGCCTCCGGCACCTGATCGGCAAAGCGAGCGGCTTTGGTAAACGGCCTTGGGCTGTAACCAAAGGCAAAAATATTTTCATAAGGGACCTCGCGCAGAAGACTCATGGTGTCTTCAAACTGCACCTCTGTTTCTCCCGGAAAACCCACAATAATGTCCGTCGACAATACGGCGTTGGGGATTTTCTCCCAAATGGTCTTCACCCGGTTGAGATAGTCCTCGCGGGTATAGCCGCGATTCATTCGAGCCAGAACTTCGGAGTTGCCAGATTGAACGGGCAAATGAATGTACTCGACAACCTTGCTTTGCCGAAGCTGCATCACGTCCACAAGTTCATCGGTAAAGTCTTTTGGATGACTGGTGGTGAAGCGGATGCGTTCAATATCCGTTTGAGTGGACAGCGCGTTGAGTAGCCCGGCAAAATTCGTCCCACACTCCGACTCGTAGGAATTGACGTTTTGCCCAAGCAACGTCACCTCTTTCACTCCTCGACCAACCAATCGGCGGATGTCGTCCAGCAGGTGCTGCATCGGGCGCGACCGCTCTCTTCCCCGGGTAAATGGCACCACACAAAACGTGCAGAAGTTATCGCAGCCCTTAGTGATGTTCACAAATGTTGAAACCCCGGGGTTTCGAATCATCGTTTCAATGTGGTAGGGCATTTGGTGTTCAAAGCGGGCGGAGACCACAGGCACACCCTCGCGCACCCGGGCGATCACCTCAGGGAGCTTATCGATGGCGTCCGTGCCCAAGACAAAATCAATCAACGGAATATCGGCTTTGAGTTTGTCTTTCTCCTGCTGGGCCACACAGCCAGCCACGCCGATGCGCAGACGCGGATTAGCCTCTTTCATCTTGCGGTAACGCCCGACTTCAGACCAGACCTTGTGCACTGGCTTTTCGCGAATTGAGCAGGAGTTGATGATGATCAGCGAAGCTTCTTCTGGGGACGGTACCGAGCGAAAGTCCATCATCTCGAGCAAGGACATCATTCGCTCCGAGTCATTCTCGTTCATCTGACAGCCATAGGTCGAAATGTACACACCATCTCCCTGACCAATTTGGTTGAGAGAGTGAATGGTACTGGTGCTGTCGATTTGCATGTGCCCCTTGAGATTGTGAAAAGAAATTTATATAGTGCAGTAGGCCACAAGGTCAAAACTTTCCGAAAGGACTCTTATGGAACCTCGCCTTAGCACCTCGCGTAAGTGGAGCCCTCTCCCCGCTGAACTCTTGCAACAAGTGCAATCGGTCTTTCGCGACAGCTTTCGTGCAGAGTTGAAGAATGGGACGGTGGAAGCATCGGGTAAAATTTTCCCCGAGGAGATTTTGGTTCAAGTCGGCGTGGTTCAAGCCCATGAACTCAAACAGGCCAATTTTGTGGTCTCGATCGGCTACAAACAGAGCAAAGACAATGTCCTCAAGCTCCTGCATTTGGCGGTGGACGCCATGGCTTCACTCTTTGAGCAGTACTTTGCGGCGGAGACGGATGCTGATTTTCCCAGAGTGTGGGAAGAGGTGGATTTTGAAAAGCGAAAAATATACATCCAATATCATACCACCAACTCAAAGCTCGAAGCCGATGCTGACAAAATTTTGGGGGCTGCGGGAGGTGCAGACGAAGTGGCGCAAGGAGATTGGGACGAGGATATGGATCCCGAAATCATCAAAGCTCAGCTCGGTCTAGATGACGAGATCGGAGAGGATTTGAATGAGGATCTGCTCGACTCACCCATCCCTCCTGGGAGTCGTAAAAAAAATCCACACTAGCCTTTGAGTGAGTGCGTGCTAAATTATTTTTATTTGCAATTGGCGTTCAGAGGCACATCGGCCTTTAGGCGTTGCCGCAAAAGGCGTATTGGCAAAAGCCCCTGCTCAAGCAACCGCTCGTTGAAACAGTGAATGGCAAGAGATGTGCCCCCATTGGCGCGGATGGTCTGATCCACCTCCGCTCGCATGTCGACTATTGCCTTGTACCCTTGATAATAGGCTGGCGCTAAGCCAGTCTCCAACCGTTTGTAACGTTCGAGCTCGAATGCAATAAAAGCTGATGAAAACCCCAGATCTTTTTGCAACAGGGCCTCGACCTCTTTGCGCGACCGCCGGCCCAGTACATATTCGGGCTCCAGAAAGGCGCGGGCCACTCGCCACAGTCGGAGTCGCATCGCCATAAAACGCTCTTCTTCGGTCAGATAGGGCTGCACCAGATCCTCAGCGTAATTGGCCCAGCCCTCGACATTGACTGTAGTGGCGGCATAGCGATTGCGAATGAGACTGACGCCTTTTTCCATAAATTTGGCAAACTGGATCTCATGGCCTGGGCGACCTTCATGGGCCAACATAGAGGCCACTACATAGGGACTGAGAAAATCCGCAAAAAGATTTTGGGAGCTGGTGTCAGGGATGAGCAGTTCTCCCCGCTCTTCCTGCCGATTTAAGAGTGAGGGAGGGCGTAAGAAGGGAACACCCATGCCCTGTGAATCCTGTGGGGAAGCCAGCCGCAGGCGAAGGGGAATACTGGGCAAACTCAACAGATTTTGCGCCACAATGATTTTTTCGATTCGCACCGCTGTGGCTTGGTAGAGCGCCTCGTTGGCCTGAGCCGACCGGGGGCCCATCGAATTTAAAATTTCAACGACCGCCGCAGGTTTTTTTGACTTAAGGTTGCGTTTTTGCCCAAGGGAACGAGCCAGAGCGTGAAACTCTGGCAACAGCTGATCAAAATCGTGCTTAGCCTTTGCAGCCAAAACGGCTGGTGCACCGTCCACACCAAGGTTGGCTAAAATTTTTTGATAGGCTTCTTCCGATAAATAGTCGGTGCTACGAGCTTGCGGGAGCAGAGTTTGCCGAAGAAAGGAGTGGTAGTTCCGAAGCTGATTTTGAAAAATCACCCATTCATAAGACCAATCCGTTCGACCACTGTTTGAAAGTAGCTCTCGTATCGCTCGCGTGTAATCTTCGGCCTCTTGTAAGTACGCTTCAATGTCTTGTCTGGCCGGTAATGCTGTCGCCTTCTTTTCTTTGGTCCGAGCCAATGCCTGAGCGGTGAAGTCTTGCATGGCCTCGAGCAAAGGCCGGTGCGCCTTGTCGCCGTAAACGTAAACTTTAAAGCGACTCACGGCGGATCGTCGGCGTTCTGCGGGAGTCGTTGGATTCACCAACATTTGTAGACCCTGAAAGATCAGTCGAGCGCCCGGCAAGAGTTCAACTTCACCCCTCTTCAAAGCAGACTGATAGTTCTCAATCTGCAACCTGACCCAATCACGCAAAATTTCTATATCAGCTTGAAGCTCCAGGTCAGTAGCCCTTGATAGCTCAGTGCCGAGCCGCGAATGCCAACGCTCAAAAAAAGCCTGCTCGCGAGCCTCACTCTCGAGGTTGAGCAGTAGCCCCTGGGGGTCGAAAGTGGATAGACCCATCTCACTGCCAAGCTCTGGATAAAGAGCTCCAAGCTCGGTGAAAAATTCCACCGCCAATGTGTCGGATTTTTCAATCCATTCGGCCCTTGGGGATATGGATGGCGCAGAACTTACGTGCGCACATCCAGCAAAGATGATCGGTAAAAAGCTCAAGAGCAGAGCTAGAGCCGGAGAAAGCTTAAATAAGGTCGACACGATCTAAAAGTCTTCTTCGTCTCTGGCGCCTGGTTCGGCCATGCCCCGAACCTCATCGATATAATTCTGAGTTTCGTCTTCTAAATCGTTTTCAATGGCTGACTCGTCAATTTCAAGCTCTTGAATTGCCGCTTGAAAGTCTTTGTCACTGCGCAAATCCTTGCGCAAAGTCTCCAGAAATTTGTCGGGATAGCGCGAGGTCAACTCTTCGACGTAACGCTCCAACTTGCCTTCGGTGAGAATCTTTTTTCGAACCTGAATCTTCTTCCAATAAAGGAGATAGTGGTAACGGCAGTAGCCGTCGACAGATGACAACTGGTCACAGTCCTTAACTCGACAGTACCTGCGACCTTCAGCATCGGTGAGAACAATCTCTTCTGACTCAGCATCGGCCTCGTCATCCACCTCATCTGCAGAAACCGCAACTTCTTCCACCTCTGGTGCTTTTTGCTTTTTGCGTGCCTCTACTTTCGCAACGATTGGTTTTGCTTGGGGCTTCTCTGGGGCTTTAATTTCAGTAGTCTTGCTCTCGGCGGGCTTGATTTCACCAGCCTTTGAGCTCGCCTTTTTTTGAACTCGGCGCGCCTCAACAGGCTTTTTCACAACTGGTTTGCTTGGTGCTTTCGCATGGCCCTTTGCAACCGTCTTTTTTGGCGGAGCAGCCTTTGTTTGCGCAGGCACGGGACGACCTCCACCGCTCTTCGCCATCTTTTTCACAGCAGCGGGTTTCGCGGACGCAGACTTCTTAACGACTTTGGCCGCTTTTTTTACAGGCGCCGCTTTGCGCGCGGCAGCGGCAGGCTTTTTTACGGGCTTCTTTTTATCAATTTTTTTTGCCATAGACTGGAGAAGTTGATGGATTTTAATCGTGAGGTCAAGACTTTACTGGGATAGGGATTCGAGCCAAAAAATCGGTCCCGATTGCGTTCGCACAAACACTTCGCCCTTTAAGGTTCCGTCTTTTTGGCCTGCGTAAATTCGGCGGCCCTCGCGCTGCGCGGAGTGAAGGTAAGAATTCTTTGAGGCAGTCACCTTACCCTTTGTGGTGGTGAGGAATACGCGAGCCCCCCCCTCCCACTCCAGCTCAATCGGCCCACTCGTACTGGTCGCATGCAGTTCGCTTGGCGCCCTGGCCTTCAGCTTCCAGTTGGCTCTCTCGCCTGAGACTCGCACATCTCCCGCAAAATCCCGCACGCGACCAATACCCTTTTGCAAGGCGACCCGAAGATCTCCGGATCCTCCCTGAACCTCGAGGCTGGCAGAACGTACATCCAAACTTACCTGCCCGCGGCAATCGGTGAGACCCAGCTGTCCTTGCAGCCAGTTGATGTCGATGTCGCCCTCGATCGATTGCAGCTGCACCTTTCCGGTTTCACCCCGCAGCATAATCTGACCGTGACGCGAGCTTAAATTTATATCTACCTTTGAACCGTGCAAACGCAAATCACCATGGCCTCCAGCCAAGCGAACCTGCCCTTTTGTTAAGCTGATCTCTAAATTTGCATCCCACCTGTTGAACTCCAGAGTGCCCTCGCGCCAACTGACAACCGCAGGAAGGGAGGGACCTTCAATTTCCACGTCAAACTCCGGCCACTTGTCCTCACTAAGTTGCTCTCGCCACTTACTCCCATGCTGCAAGCTCAGCACCTCCAAATGCAACACATGACCCCGCCGCTCGAGCATCAACTGCCAATCTTCAAAATCTGGATGACTTGAGTGCTGCACGTGCAATTTGAAGTTAGAATCACGCTTGGACCCCCGAAACTGCAGTTGCCCCTTAATTCCTGAGACTCGAATTTCGCGGATACCCTTCGATGAGAGCCGCTGCTCCGGGTATATGTGTTTGGCGGAGGGCAAGATAGCAGAACGCGGGGGCGTTGAAGCACCGAGCAATGCCCAAGCGATGCAAAAAATAACACAAACAAGCCTCATGCTCTTAGTTTGAGCACTGAAGGCGCGAATGTCCATTTGCTGACACGTGCTGTCTAGTCGAGGTGACACAACTAGACGAGGTCGGAGGTCCTGAGGTTGACAAGAGTGGAGTGCCGTTCGCAAAATCGGACCGCTTTCAATTCCCTTAGAAGGAGCTATTCATATGTCAGCAACTTATATCGTCAGCGCCAAGCGTACCCCCATCGGCAGTTTTCAAGGGGCCTTTGCCACCACCCCAGCCCCTCGCCTCGGTGCAACCGCCATTCAGGCCGCACTGACTGAGAGTGGCCTCAGCGCCAATGACGTGCAGGAGTGTATCTTCGGTGAAGTGCTCACGGCCGGAGTGGGACAAGCACCCGCTCGGCAAGCCGCGATCTTTGCAGGTCTCCCTAGCTCCGTGCCGTGTATGACTATAAATAAAGTTTGTGGATCTGGACTAAAAGCCGTTATGCTTGCGGCCGACAATATTGCCTTGGGCTACACCCAGGTCGCCGTCGCGGGCGGGCAAGAGAACATGACACTCGCGCCCCACCTCCTTGAAAACTCCCGAGCAGGATACCGAATGGGCCACATCTCGGCGATGGACTCGATGATCAAAGACGGCCTGTGGGACCCCTATTCAAACTTTCACATGGGGAGCGCCGGCGAAATTTGTGCGAAAGAATACAAATTCTCGCGCCAGTCCCAAGATGAGTACTCGATTGAAAGTTACAAGCGGGCACAACGTGCCATCAGTGAGGGTTGGTTCAAGGCTGAAATCGCAACGGTTGAACTCACCAGCAAAGCGGGCAAGCAAATCGTCGACACCGATGAAGATCCAGGCAAAGCGCGATTCGACAAAATCCCTGAGCTCCGCCCGGCGTTTGAGAAAGACGGCACAATCACAGCCGCCAATGCGAGCAAAATAAACGATGGTGCCGCGGCCTTGATCCTGGCCAGCGAAGCCATAGTGAAGGCAAAAAATCTCAAGCCTCTGGCCCGCATTGTCGCGCACGGCTCATTTGCCCATGATCCAAAATGGTTTACCACAGCTCCCGTCAATGCCATCCGCCAAGCTTTGGAGAGAGCAAAACTGACCATTGAAGATATCGATCTTTTTGAGATCAATGAAGCGTTTGCAATTGTGCCGATGGTGGCGATGAAGGATTTGAACATCCCTCACTCCAAGATGAACGTGCACGGGGGTGCTGTCGCCCTCGGCCATCCCATCGGCGCTAGTGGCGCGCGAATTCTAACCACTTTGGTGCACAGTCTTGGTCAGAGAAAAGCCCGGTATGGTTTGGCTTCACTTTGTATCGGTGGCGGTGAAGGCGTAGCTGTTATCGTTGAGCGGCTCTAAACTTGAGGGAATGAGAGTGAATAAAATATTTCCTGATGCTGAGGCGGCGATTCAAGGTGTGAAGGACGGCATGTTGCTTTGCTTTGGCGGCTTTGGCCTATGCGGCATTCCTGAAAACTCAATCCAGGCGCTCGCAAACAGTGGCGTGAAAGATTTGACCTGTGTTTCCAACAACGCCGGTATCGATGATTTTGGACTGGGGTTGTTGCTGCAAAAGCGCCAGATCAAAAAAATGGTTTCGAGCTATGTGGGCGAGAACGCCCTGTTTGAACGGCTGTATTTAAGTGGGGAGCTTGAGGTGGATTTTACACCTCAGGGCACGCTGGCTGAAAAGTTACGCGCCGGAGGAGCAGGAATTCCGGCCTTCTTCACTCAAACTGGAGTCGGCACGAAGGTGGCGGAGGGCAAAGAGGTTCGCGACTTCAATGGCAAAAAATATGTACTTGAACACTCGATTCGAGCGGACTTTGCCTTTGTAAAAGCATGGAAGGCTGACAAGTTTGGCAATCTCATGTTTCGCAAAACGGCGCGAAACTTCAATCCGCTGGCTGCAATGGCGGGACAAATCACAGTTGTTGAGGTCGAGGAACTCGTTGAAATTGGCGACATCGATCCAGATCAGGTGCATTTGCCCGGCGCCTATGTTCAAAGAATTTTTTTAGGGCGCAACTACCAAAAACGCATCGAAAACCTGACGGTTTCAAACTAACGAGGATTCGCCCATGCCGATACTGACTCGAGACAAAATAGCTCAACGCATCTCCCGCGAAGTGCAAGATGGCTTTGTGGTGAACTTAGGCATCGGGATTCCAACGTTGGTGGCCAACTACATTCCTGCCGATATGTTCGTGATGTTTCAAAGTGAAAATGGTCTACTGGGTATGGGCCCGTTCCCTACCCGAGAAAACGCCGACCCAGACCTTATCAACGCAGGTAAACAAACAATTACGACTGTTCCTGGAGCCAGCTTTTTTAGCTCGGCCGATAGCTTTGCCATGATTCGCGGGGGCCACGTGGACCTCACCGTTCTAGGAGCCATGGAGGTCGATGAGGCCGGTGATATTGCCAATTGGATGGTGCCCGGCAAGTTGATCAAGGGCATGGGGGGCGCCATGGATCTAGTCGCCGGCGCCAAGCGCGTTGTTGTGGCCATGCAACACCGAGACAAATCTGGCCAATCGAAAATTTTAAAGCAATGCACACTCCCGCTCACTGGTGTTGGCTGTGTGCACCGGGTGGTGACCGACATGGCTGTGCTGGATCTACTCAACGGCCGTTTTAGACTCCGTGAAATTGCTCCTGGGCTAACGGTAGACGATGTCGTCCAGGCTTCTGAGGCCAAACTCGAGATCGCAAATGACGTCAGGGAAATGAATTTCAACTGATTCCTAGCCTTCGGTCAAGTTGGCCCCGCCGAAAATTCAAGTCATACTGTTTAGGTCACTAGCCAAGGAAGCTGCACGTGTCCGGAGTCAAAAAGCTCGCCAAAAACGATATCTTGTTTCGCGAAGGCGACGCCTCCGACGCCATGTATGTCATTAAGAGTGGCCGAATCGCCATTACTAAGGCCAAAGGTTCTAGCGAAATCGTGCTGGCCGAAAAAAAGGCCGGCGAAATGTTGGGCGAGATGGCTTTTTTTGACGACAAGCCTCGTAGTGCCGGCGCCAAGGCGCTGCTTGACTCCGAAGTCATCCAGTTGCCATTTGTGGCCTTGCACGCTCAGTTCAAAACGTTTCCGGAGTGGCTTAAGGCCATGGTTAGAACGGTCAATGGACAACTTCGCGACGCCAATGTCAGAATTAAAAATTTAGAGTCTGCCAGCGCAAGTGATGAGGAGATGTTCCCACCTCACTTAGTGACCAGGCTCTGTGCAATTATCAGTTTGATTGGCTTTAAACAAGGCGAGAAGACCGAACACGGCTTAGAGATCCGCTACCCTGTTTTGCGCGAGTACTGCATTCAGATTTTTCAGCAGCCGACCAATAAGCTCGATAAAATCATGGAGGTTTTGCAAGCCCTGAATATCATGAAAGTGGAGGAGCTCGGCGAGGGGAAAAAGCGCGTAACGATTATCGATCACAAACTCCTCAGCGACTTCACCGATTGGTACAATAGGTATTTGTTTACTGAACAAAATAAACGGGTCACGATTGAAGAGAAGCTTCTGCCGACCATGCGAGCTCTCGCGTTTTACGGCAAAAAGGCCACGCCCGACGACAAAGGACTGGTGAAGGTCAATCTAACCGAAATGCAAAACAGCTCCATGCGAGATCTCAACAATCTCTTTAGCGTCAACGAAGCGGACCCTTTGGTAGAAAAAGGGCTGGTGCAAGAGAAGCAAAGTGAACAGGGTGGCGTTCTGACAATGAAATTCTCGCTCAAAGATCTTGAGAGCGTTTTGCCGTTTTGGGAGATCATATACACTCTAAAGAAAGTCCCCGGCCGCAAATAAACTGACCTCGTAAAACTTTAGAGACCCTTCAATAAGGCTGGAATGTCCTTACGACATCGAAGCGGCAACTCGTTGTCGGGAACCTTAACCGGATCACGCGTCACAGTGTAAACACGAATACTATTGGTCTTAGCCCGCTGCTGAACCGGAGTGCCCATCGTCACCACGACCCGGTCGCCCTTCTCCACAATACC
The DNA here is from genome assembly GCA_041739415.1 of Bdellovibrionales bacterium. Lineage (GTDB taxonomy): Bacteria > Bdellovibrionota > Bdellovibrionia > Bdellovibrionales > UBA1609 > JALHOQ01. Next base: position 72,608 of record JBGSNU010000031.1, read on the forward strand.
AATGCGCACCAACAACTCCTCGATCTGCGTGATCGCCTCCTCGCTGCTGTGATAGGGCTGAATTTTATAGGTTTGAATTCCCCACACCAACTCAAGTCTATTCAGTGGATCAAAATGGTGGGTGATGGCGATGATCGGGCAACGTGGTCTAAACCCAGCAATCATCGCAGCCGTCTTTCCAGTGGTGGACAGACAAACGAGGGCCTTGGCTCGCACCTTCATTGCCGTTAAGCTCGCAGAGGCCGCCACAGCTTCTGGTATGTCGAGATACTCCTCTTCCATCGAGATGTCATAATAGAGGTCTGTGGTTCGCTCCACCTCAGTTACAATTTCGTGCATAGTCTGGATACAGCGAAACGGATATTTACCGCTGGCGGACTCCGCCGACAGCATAAGGGCATCGGAGCCATCGATCACCGCGTTAGCCACATCGGTAATCTCGGCGCGAGTGGGTCTGGGGTTTTCAACCATACTATCCAACATCTGAGTGGCCGTAATCACGGGCTTGTTGGCCATATTGGCGAGGCGTATGATGCGCTTTTGGATACCGGGCAGCTGACTTTGTCCTACTTCCACGGCCAAATCGCCGCGAGCCACCATAATGGCATCACTGAGTGCGATGATCTCCTCGAGATTGTTCAATGCTTCGAGCATTTCAATCTTGGCGACAATTCTCGTGGATGGCCGAGTCTCATCGATCAACTGCCGGAGCTTGATGATATCACTGCCCTGCCGAACAAAACTCAACGCCACATAGTCGACGTTTTGCGCCAAGCCAAACTTGAGATCCGCTAAATCTTTGGGAGTCATGGCCTCAATCGGCAAACTGGCTCCAGGCAGGTTCATCCCTTTTCGATCCTTAAGCTCCCCACCAAAGACCACTTCACATTCCACTTGAGTGGCGGATTTCGACAAAACTTTGAGCTCTATCAGTCCATCATCGAGTAAAACCTTTTGCCCCTCTGTCACCGTCGTAGGTAGCGGCTTGAAATCGGTCGGAATCAGACCCGGACCACCAAGTACATCCTCTATCGTGACAATCACTCTCGCACCTTCAACCAGCTCGATGCTCCCACCTTGAAACTTACCAACGCGAATTTTGGGTCCTTGCAGATCCTGCAGAATGCTCACTGGAGCGTTCCATTGCCGAGACAGATCTCGAAGGTTGGTGATGACCGACTGATGCACCTCATGATTGCCATGGGAGAAATTCAGCCGGGCCACATTCATGCCTGACAGAATGGCCTTTTCTAACTGGGCGCGTGACTGCGTAGAGGGTCCAATAGTAGCGACGATCTTCACTCGACGTTCTGAAAGCATATTTATCCTAACCGCGTTTGAGCTCGCCCACGACCTGATCTAACTTTTCTTCGTGACGTTTGTTTACCGACCTAAGCTCTTCATTGTGCTGTTGACCCACCTGCCGAATCCGTTCGCGATTTTGCGAGGCTATCTGATCCATACCAGTCTTGTGGGCGCGCTGCAACTCATCGGTCACGCGCTTTAAATTCTCATCACTGAGTTTCTTATCTCGAATCATCTGATCTTTAAGAGTCTGAATTTGCTTTTCATATTTGGCAACCACCTGAACCATCTTTTCAGTGTGTTGCACCTCTTGCTTGTTCAGTTGATCCTTCATTCGAAGCACCGTCTGTTGCTTATCGGCTTCCATAGTGGCTTGAAGGCTGCGCAATTCATCCTGCTTCACTTGTTGATTGATGGTGTGGTCTTCTAGCTGCTTCTCCATGATGCGACTCTTCTCCTGGCTCGTAACTTCATGAATGTTTTTAACCCGTTGATCCGCTAGAGTTTTTGCTTGGTCATGCCGGACACCAAAGTCAGACCGCAAGTTTTCATAGGCTGACCGGTGAATGCGATTGGCATCTTCTTGGTTAAGGCGATTTTGTCTAGCCATTTCTACCGTTTGCTTCGAAGTCTGTTCGTGCACCTTCATCAAATCCTGACGACCTCTATCGTTCTGGGTGCGAACAATTTCATCTCGCTCTTGCTTGTAGGCCTCAACATTTTTTTGATAGCCTTCTTTAATGTTGCCGACTTCTCGCTTTACTTGATGGCGAAGCAGCACTTCATCGCGAATTTTGGCGTCTCTCAACCGTTCGTTGTCACTCTCTAAACGCTCGACTTGGTTGTCGATTCTTTCATTGACGGATCCTGCGAGAGAGTTTCGCGCCATTTGAGAAATTTCTCGCTCTTTTTGTGCCGCCTTTTGAAACCGATCTCGAGTGGTTTCAGTCGCATCACGAAAGCCTTCGCGCAAAAGTGAAGTCGAGTCTTGCGCAGCCAACCGCTCTTTTTGCACAGTCTTAACCAAGTTATCAGATGATCGCTGTTGCTGTTGCATGTGACGCAAATCTTGATCGCGAATTCGACCTTGCGTATTTTGTCGGTACTCTTCGTATTCTTTCTGCAGTGTCCCGACCTTTTGGTTGCGTTCTTCCTTTAAGGTGTTCAGCTGGGCTTCGTAATGGCGCTCGACGCGCTCTTTGTTTTTTGCAATGGCCTCTTGTTGTGCTTCGCGACTCTGTTCCGTTGCGGTTGCATATGTTTCGTCCTTATCCCGAATATTTTTGTTCATGCTAGTCGACTGAGCCTCACTTTGCGCTTTCGTGCGTGATTTTATCTGCTCAAGTTCAGCTTCGGAGGTTTTTCGAAGAGTGCTCTCGCGGCGCTGAGTTTCATCAGCACTTTCTTGAAGTTGCTTGCGATAAAGACCGCGCATCTCATCCATATCTTTTTGATAACGGTGATCTCGCTCGTTGATATCCGTGTGGGCACTCTCTTTAAAAGCCTCCATTTGCGTGCGATGCTCTTGCTTGAGGCGTTCCAACTCCGCGTAATGTTGCTCATTGGCCCGTCGCATCTGCCGAGTCTGCTTTTTAACCAAATCGGCTTCTGATTTTTTGGCTTCCTCTCGCGCGCGACGAATGGCTTCGTCTTGTCGATTTGTAGAATTTGATGAATCCGAACTTCCCACTGAAGACATACATCATCCTCCTGACGATAGCTTCAGCATAACACGGAGTTAGAGCTGGCACCTGGGAGATTGCGCAAACCAGACTAGAGCTGGCTTAAGGATCTAGGTAATTTTTTTCTCTAAACAATTGGCGCAACCTAAGAGCCTCTTGCGCCCTGGCCCTTTCGCGAGCCTGAGCTGCAGCCGTGCGACGATCTTGTGAAGCGAGCTCGCGCTGCACTTGCTGCAAGTGCATTTCACTGGCATTCCGCACGGAACTCCGCCAGACTGGCCTAAAGTCTTTGAGTTTAGACTTGAAGTCCTCGACTCCACCTGAGTGCAATTGCCCCCATTGCTCGATCGTACCGGCCCAGGGCAAGCTTTGCGGAAACTCAATTTTGGCAGTGCCATTTTCGCCAACTTCGCCAATTTGGGTTTGCAAACCGGCAACTAAGGCATACATCGTGGCATCACCCGTAGGTTGAATGCTCCACTCACCCAAGAGGGATTTGACCGTAATTCTATCGGACTTTCGCACAAAAATAGCTTTGCATTCCCCTGCACACGAGATTCGGGCATAGGGCGTTTTGAAATATGTCGCTTGAGAAACTTCTATATAAAATTCTCCCAGCACCAGCTGAAACACGGCTTTGTCCTGCTGCTGGATCACACTTCCTGGGCCTAAAGTCACCTGAAGTTCAGGCAACACAAGTGTGCGGCGAGACGCCCCCGCCGATTCGACGCAGGGCCAAAACTTACCCCAGCAATTCGCATGGTGAGCCTCTGCCCGAACCTGAATGTCTAAACAAAAACACAAAACAAACGTCAACCCGCGGACCACTCTCATAATTCGATTCCACGTAACGACGCTTTGGCCTGAGAGGCAATGTCCCTTTGGGGAAAGGAGCGAAGCACCGTCTTGTAGAGATCGACAGCTTCCTCGGTGCGGGACTGCGCTTCAAAGATCTGCCCCAACCGGATCATAGCAAAGCCCGTCAATTCGTGGGTGGGAAACAACTCAACCATCCGCTCGATGATCGCCGTGCACTCCTCTAGTTCATTCTTCTTAAAGTGAGACTCCACGACCAGAAAATGGCTCTCGGCGACGAAGGGAGAGTAGGAGTAGCGATCGATAAGCTGCTTTAAGACATGTTTTGCCTTATCGTAATCGCCTTCGCGAAAGTGCCGCTTACCCGACTCGAACAGCGTTTTGGCTAAGACGCCGCGCACGCTTTCTGACTCAGTTTTCGTGATCGTGCTGGCTAAACTGCGCAGCGGGTAGCCCTCAGCTCCCCGACCGTTTTCTTTAAGTGCATCTGGCAGCAAAGCAGCTACGTACTGGCGAAACTCTAGAAAATACTCCCGCTCTAAGGCCGTTTTTATTTTCTCTTGTTGAATGGAGGATTGCAGGGCATGGACTTCTTCTTTGTACTCGTCGACGCCATTGTAAGTCTCACGCACAACAGCGTAGAGCTGCATCCAAAGTGTTGTTAGAATTAAAATAAGGCCGACAAACCCAGTGAGCCGCATACGGACTTAACGGCATTTTTACCAACGGAATGAAGGGCTACATCGCCTCAGGCGTCTCAACTCCTAAAATACTCAGACCTTCTGTGAGTACCGCTTGAGTCATCTGGACCAAAGTCATGCGCCCTTGCTCGAGTTCAGCCGGCTCTCCTAGAATTCGACACTTGTTGTAGAACTGATTGAAGCGCCGACACAACTCTAGCAGATACCCGGCCAAAAAATGTGGCTTAAAATTTTGAAAGGAGTTTTTTAGTGTGTCTTCATAATTCAATAGGCAACGCAGCAGCTCGCCCTCTTCTACCGACGGCAAAACTCCAGTGAAACTGGAGGGGATGGGTTTGCCATATTTTCGCATCAAACTTAAACACCGCACACTGCAGTACTGAACGTAAGGCCCGCTGTCTCCCTCAAAGTCCAACGCGCGATCCCAATCAAAATCCACGTCTTTGACTCGGTCATTCATTAGATCATTAAAAACAATTGCCCCCACTCCCACTTGGCGCGCAATCGTCTCTGCATTTGGAAGACTAGAATTTTTTTGCGCAATCACTTCACGTGCCAAAGTGGTGGCTTTAGCCAAAACATCTTCTAAGAAAATTGCGTTGCCCTTGCGAGTGGAAATCCGCGCGTCTTTGAATCGATACATACCAAAGCCGATATGATGACACTGGCCGACCCATGGATATCCCATTTTCTCCAACACTTTAAACACCTGGCGAAAGTGCAAAGCCTGATCCATGCCCACAACATACAGGTTCAAATCTGCATGCAGTTCATTCATTCGATACAATGCACTCGCCAAGTCTCGAGTGGCATACAACGATGCCCCATCAGATTTGCGAATTAAACAAGGCGGCATGGTTTCGCCCTCAAAACGCACGACCATCGCACCATCAGAAGCCTCAATCAGGCCTTTTTGTTCTAACTCAGTCTCAACTCCCTTAAGCCGACTGTTGTAAAAGGACTCGCCCCGCACCAAATCGTGCTTCACGCCCAGCTGATCCCAAATTCTTTGATAGTCCTTAAGTGAGATCTCAACAAATTTTTGCCAAAGCGCGAGAATTTCGGGATCTCCATCCTCCAAGCGCTTAAACACCTTGGAGCCTTCGTTCTCGAGCTCAGGAGTGCGCTCTGCTTCGTCATGAAACCGCACGTAAAGCGCATACAAGGATTCAAATGGCTTTTCATTAAATGGGTACTCACTGCCCCACTTCAAATACGCCCACGCCAATTTACCAAATTGAACGCCCCAATCGCCTAAATGATTTAGACCGACAACTTGGTAACCTTGAGTTTTCGCCAAGTTGACAATGGCCTGCCCAATCACAGTGGCACGCAAATGACCGATGTGCATGGGCTTCGCCACATTGGGCGATGAGAAATCAATCAACATTTTTTTGCCGGCACCCAGGGTCGAGTGTCCCACTTGTCCCCGACGCGCCAATATCGCAGTGGCTAAGAGCGACTGGAGATAAGAGATTTTAAACTTAAAATTGATAAACCCACTGACCGGAAGAACAGCCTCTATCTCAGATGGCAGATTTGCCGACATCTGCTGCGCCAACTCTTGCGCCAAAACTTGTGGCGCCTTCTTTAACTCTTTGCTCCAAGCAAAAACTGGCAACGACAAGTGGCCGTGCCCTTCACCTTTTGGACTTTCCAACAGGCGCAGCACAAGGGCTACATCTTTACCAAGAAGTGGAGCGTAGTGACTGGCGACAATAACCCGTAGATTTTGTAACATACGAAAAGGCTATCATAGAGCCCTACAGAAATGCAGCTATTTCCAGACTGAAAAGCCGGCCAACCGATTGCGTTCTTTTTGCGCTCTAGCCAGCAACTCTGTCGTAACCTCTTTTTGAGCGGCCATGGTGATCTGATGCAACTCACTCCAGCTTTCAAAAATAAAATACCTTGCGCCGTTCACGCGCTTAAAAGAGGTGAGCTGACTCAACCCCTTGGTGGAGAATTTCTTCTCCGCTCCATTGGCCAGCGCCACTTTCTCCTCTAGCTCTTGACTCAACTTCAACAGCGCCAGCCGCTCCTTCCAAATGGCATGTGCCCACATCTTTCGCTGTTGCAAAACTGCCTTTTTGTAATTGGGATCGCTCACTCCCAGATTCAATCGAGTCTCTTTTTTGACTTTGCCTGTTTCAGCCCGAAGAATGAACTTGCCCTGCGGAAATTTCAAACCCGAGAGATCCAATGACTTTTTTAGATCGCCGGTTGGGGTGTAGCGACTGAACCGGTAGAACGAACCACCCTCGGAAACTTGCCCAGGCAAACCTATGACCTGCAGATACACCGGAAACTCAGCCGTGCCGTTGGTGCGCACCTCGATTTGGGCTTGATTCGGACCTAGCATCTGCACTTTCAAAACCAACTGCGTGGGCTCGCGGGGTTCGGGTCGAACTGCCTCGCTTTTCTCTTTGGCCTCAGCCTTTTCTTCTCTCGGTATTGGCTCCGGAGGTGAGGCTGGCACCGGGGGAACCTCGGCGACGGGAGGGGGAGCAATTGAGTAAGGGTCTTCTTTCGCGCTCTTGGCCATTCGATAAGCGGGAAGCACAACCTGCGATATCACCCAAAATCCCGCCACAATCAAAATGCCAAAGACACCCAACATTCCCCAGTCCGCTTGCAACCGACGCCGCCGCCTTCCCACGTTCGGAAGAGGCGCAACAACTGTGGCCTCCATCTCAAATGGAACTTTTGGAATGCGCTTGGTGACACTGGGCATGACCGGAGGCGACTTCGTGAGGTCGGGCCCCACACTCCCTTTGGGAGGAGCTTCTTCACGCACAGCGGTAGGCCTTCGCATCTCAACCACCTGCTCTAACAATTCTTTTGCAAGGGGTGTTGAGTTTTCCGCCTTCTTTTCTGCGGCTCGCAATCTCGAGTTGAACTCCTCAAGCGCACCAATCCGAGTCCAACCTAAAAGTCCATCCTTCCAAGCGTAGTCGGAGTATTTCACTTCACCCAACTGCAATTTCTGCTGAATCTCCTCGGCCCGGTAGGGACCCGTCGTTACAAAATTCAAACCCGAATCACTGTTCGGCTTCTGCTGCAAACAAATCCAAGGTTTATCGCGCAAACTCGAGATCAATCCACTTTGAAAATCACCCCGCAAACTCTCAAAAGCCAGGGCCAAACGCCACTCGGGGTCTCCATCGCGGTAGATCAAATCAAAGACTCGAACTCGACCGAGTCGAATTAGCTCACGCAGCTCCGGCAACCCAATAGGGCCGACAGTTGCGCCTTTCTCTTGATAAAAATACCAATCATTCATAGCGACAAATTGTCGTCAATCTCCTCAACGAGTTTCCAATAAAATTTTGCAAAATCCATTGTTTCATTCGCATCCCCGGCCTTTGTAACGTCGACACTTCGGCTCAAGTAAGACATGAGTTTAGGTAAACTGATAGTCCTGGATCTGACTTTTTGAAACAGCCGCTCCCCTAGCATGCCTCCCAAAATTCTTGCGGCATCGACATACGCTGACGCCTCCCGTGGCTTAAACTTTGAACGGCGCAGGCGACCAGTCTTGACCCAAAGCACTTCAGTTAAGCGATGGTCCAGGGTCAAGAGGAGCGCTGTCCTGCCTTTATTGCGGGAGCTTTGCGATGCCAACTGCAAGCGGATATTCTCCAGTGACTCAGCTTTTCTCTGAGGATTAATCCATTTGCTAAAGAAAAAGCCCACGGCCTCAGTCCATATCAATGGCAAAAAGTCGTTGGGCAAATCCCAAAGATTTTTCTTTCGGCCACTTAGGTGGGAGTGTACGAACTGGCCAGCCAGGCTCGACGCATGATTGATTGTTGGACGAGACAGGTAACACCAAGTCCGCTCCGGCATAAAAAAACTTAAGCCATTCTCTAGATGGTAGAGCAAAACCTTTTGTTGTTTAGGCTTGAGCGTTAAACGATGGCGCGTGACCGATACCTTTGAGTTTGAGCAATACACTTCAAGACGACTCTTCGTCGTGTTGATTTTTAAATCATTCTCTAGTAGCTCCACCAACGCCGCCACATGATCTGTGTAATCGATCGATAGTCCCTCTTGTAGATCGCGATCATAGGCTTGCTCGAGGTACATTAAATAACTTTGCCATTTCATCCAGGGCGGTGAGACCATCAGGCAAAATGTACTCCCCCTCGTGCGCAGGAGGTCCGTCGTTGCCTCTCGCCGACTGGCCGCGAGCTTAAAGTAGATAGGCTCTACATCTTGATGAATCACCATCACCGCATCCTTTGCCATTCGATGGCGCAGCAGTCTTGGCACATGGGCTTCGGCCAAATGAAATTCACCCAGCAGCACAAAAAGAAGATGCTGCGGAAACTCCTCATGCAGTCGAAGAATCTGCGCTGAAGTCCAGCTGTCCCGTCGAGAAAGTCCACCTTTGCCGGAGTGAAAAATCCCCCGCAACACCATCCCTCGGTCACGGGCCAGCTCAAACAGGGGCCGATAATTTTCCCACGGGAACCCCCAGGTTTTCTCCCAATTCACAATCAACAAGAAATCAGCCTCTGAAAGCTTGCCGTTTAGATAGTCCTGGGCAACCGCATTGTGCTCGGGCGCAAGACACTCGACAACAAGCACAACAGGTCGAACTCCGATATGGTCCCGCAACAACCGCAAGTGGGCGCGCTGCGACTGCGTGTACGCGTGAAAGTCGGCACTCAAAATGACCTTAGCCCTACGGGCACTGCGTTCGAGTTCCTCTATCGTTGCGGTACGCCACGTGCCACGAAAGTCCCGTGCCAGCACGGATGCGTAATGACGAAGGCCACTGCTCATGGGCCCAAGTCGAAGCTGCACCTGAGATTTGATTTGTCGCAAAAGCCGTTTTCTGGAATGGAGCCAATCTCGAGAGTTGATCATACACACATAACGTTGCCTAAGGCGATGGAGCAAATCAAGCGTTGCTTCAGTTTCTAAAATGCGCTCTAATCTCCCCTGAACAACATCTCCCTCACTGTAAGGATGCAACGATGCGAAGACGGGTTCAGCTGGCTCTTTTTTGTTGTCTAGTCTCAATTGCCATTCACTTTTATCTTTCAAATCATTACTATCCGCTGAAGTTTGGCTTCTCCACCGGCAACTCCGCTTGCAATCTAGATTCAAAATTCGATTGTGACGCGGTTTCCGCCTCGGCCTTCTCGGCCTTTTTAGGAATTCCGCTGTCTGTGTGGGGGATGATCGCCAACGTCGCCCTAATGCTCCTCATTATTGTGAGTGCTCTAGAGTGGAGTGAACGACCCGAACGCTTCCGTCGCTGGACGGTGCTGTTCGCCGGAGCAAGCTTCGCCACGTCGCTCGTTATGGCCGTTATCTCGCTCACGCAAATGCAGACCTATTGCCTTTTTTGCATCGGCCTTTATCTGTTGAGTGCAATTATTTTCTTTGCCCTCAAAGGCACACTGCGCGAGCCTTTTTGGCAACACCTAAAGTTGGATCTGCCACACATGTGGAGAGAGAACAAAGGTGTGCTTTCGGCTCTGGCCTTTGTCCCCATTGGCGCAACACTATCCCATCAAATGTTTATTCAAAACTATGGCGCCGGTAAGATGAACGAAATTGTAAAAGAGTCCGTTGCCAATTGGGAGGTCGACACGCAGCAAACTTTTGTTGCACAACCTTCACTGACCATGGGGCCATCCCCCGAAGCCGCGGTTCTTACGTTGGTTGAATTTGCTGATCTGCGGTGCAGCCACTGCCGACGCGCCAACTACACTCTGCATGCGTTCGTAAAGGCTCATCCTGATGTGCGCCTAGAATTCTATGCCTTTCCCCTCGACTCCACCTGCAATGAAAAAGTGGAATCCGGCAATGGGATTTCATGTCGTTTGGCTGAAGCGGTCTTTTGTGCTGAAAAAGAGAATAAGGGTTGGGATCTGCAAAAAACCCTCTTCGACATGCAAGATCAAATCAACAGCCTCGGTGGAGTGACTGATCTGGATCCTGTTCTATCGCAAGCCGCATCGCAACAGGGATTAAACTGGGAACGTTTACAAACATGCATGGCCGACAGCACCGTGAAGGACGCCATTAAAACTCAGGCCAAACAAGGGAGCTTGGCCAATGTTCGAGCGACGCCCACAATTTTTGCCAATGGCAAACTGGCGAATCGTGGCCAAATGCTGCCAGTCCTAGAGGCGCTGCGCCAAAAAGCTTTGCAAAAGAGAAGTAACCTCTAATGTGGGTTTAGAGCTGCTGAAATATCCAGACCACAAAGTCGTCTATGCCGTGATCGAAGACAGTCCAAGCGGTATCGAACTGGCCGCTTTGATAGTCGAGTAAGATCCCACACAAAAAAATTGAAAAAATTCCTCCGGCTAGGGCTTTCACCACCCAAACTGTGGAGCGAACGTCGGTGAGGCGACTTTCTCGCTCGACTCGTTCAATCTGTTGGAGATGAGACTTTAGATCCTCAAAATGCGAAAGCACTTTCTCGTGGACTTCCTGTTGTTTAGCCATAGAGAGCGTGGCCAAACCGGGGAAGTTTCGTTTAGTCTCAATCGCCTGAATCAACTCTTGGCAGTGCTGAAGGTAGCGCTGAGCCCGCTCTTGAAATAAAGGAAACGCCTCTTTCAAGTCGATGTAGGCTACCAGCTCCTCTTGGGCACTCTGGTAATTTTCACTCACGACTAAAGACAAGATGGTAGAACGCAAACTGTCCATTCGACCAAGATCTGAGCGCTGCACATCGGTGAGTTTTTTACGAAGGTTCTCGTGCATCTCGTTCATTTGACTAAATTCGAGCACGCTGTGTATGGTTGGTTGCATGTAAATCTATCGGCCAAGGCGACCTAAGTCTAGAGGACCAAGTCTAGTTACCACTATCTTTTACGACAATTTTGACATCCGGCGTCCCCTATTGAGACACTGAAGTTAGGCCAAGGTCGGCCTCAATCAATCAGGAGAATCGGATGGAAAAAGGATCTTTCCACCCCTCTACCGGGGCGCCCCCTACGCAGTCGACGCACACCACATCAATTGTGCAAAAAAGAGACGAGATGGTCAGGCACATTCCCCTGCCAAATCAGCTGCCAAAAGGTATCGACTTTCTGAGCGGAGCCACCGGTAATTTTAGCTCTGCTGCCCTCGAGAGTTTAATTAGTCAAAACGAAGACCTTATGGCCCGACTCAGTGTAAGCCTCAGACGCACCACTATTCTTGAGGAGCGAGGCGCGACCCTCGAGACCGAGAACTCGAGCTTAAAATCTCGAGTTCAGGCCAACGATGAAAAAATGCTGATCTTGCGTGAAAAGGATCGGATGAACTCAAGCCGATCTGCCGCTTTACATGCAGAGGCTGTCTCCGCAAAAGCCTCTAGCGCCAAACTTGAAAAATTGTACGCAGACCTCTATGTCCAAACCCAGAAAATGCGGCACAGACTTCAAACTTTGGAGCGCTACAGAGTTCGAGTCCGTCGTGCCTCCGCAGAAATTAAAGCCAGGGCCAAACAAGTGGACTCGCTGAAGGAGCGCCTTCAGACCTTCGACGCCAATCTCTCGCAAGTCATCAACAGCTACGAGGCCCGCCTCAGCACTGCCAAAGCGCAAATTGATGAAGTTAGAGGCCGAGCCATGGAGCGAGATCAGATTCTCGCAGAAAAAATTCGCCTAGAAAATCAAATGCTCTTTGAACAGCGACAGTTCCAGCAAAGTCGCGAAGCCACTCAAGCTGAACTCGAGCGCCTAGAGACGGACTCCAGCGATCTAAGAACCCAGCTCAAAGAAGCCCTGGTGCGAAGTGAAGGTCAACGGCTTGAGCTCGAACGGGTGCAAATGGAACTTCCCAACCTTCGCGAAGAAACTCGGGCTCTCCGAGACCAAGTGGAGTCTCTCCAGGCCCTGTGGGGACACCGCGAGCGAGAATTCCAACAGCTTGAAGAGAAAAACCGCAATCTGCAGCAGCTCAACCAAGCGCTCAGTGCCAATCTCAACCAGCAGCGGCGCGAGGTCCAGGACATGAAACTCGGAGTTGAACGAGATCTCTACAGTAAACAAGAAAAGATAAAGAACCTGCAGACAGAAATTCAAATCCTACGACAAGAGTTGAAGTCACCAAAAACCTAAGTTTTCCCCAGAGTTGATCCTAGACAATTCCTCACATACGATATTGTGAGATGACTAAGAGCAACAGGTCACGGCTCAACTCTGGAGTGCAGATCTTGAAAAAAATCAGCTGGAAGAAATATGTCACCTGGCTCGTCCACCCCATGGCGATCGGCTTCTACATCACGATCATCACCGTTCGCCTAACATTTAGTTACTATGCAATCGCCGGACGTGAGCATGATGGCTCAAATGAGCAAGGCATTACCAGCATGCTTTATATCGCTCACCAAAAATCAATCGACTTTCGATTGCGCGCACGAGGTCCAAGGCGCGTATCGCCAGATCTTGTGCTGTTGGCTGCAGACGAACGCTCTGTAAGCACCGTTGGCAGATGGCCCTGGCCCCGAGATGTCATGGCAAAGGCCATCGACAACGCCATTTTGCTTGGTGCGCGTCAGGTGGCATTCGATATCGCGTTTTCTGAGTCCCAACCCAACCCCGCTGAACAAGTGACAGATAGATTGAAGACCGCGGGTGCCCTCAGCCCTGAGGTTGATTCGGCATTGGCTTCGGTGACAGAACAACTCGATTACGACAAAGTGCTAGGCGAGGCTTTCACCAAGCACACCGATAAGATCGTCGCGGGCAGCTTTTTCAATCACGTTCTCAGCCCCATTTGGCCACCGGAGACCGATTTTTGTCGGGACATGATTTTTAAACTCTCCCCTACGGCAAAACAATGGGACCAAGAGGAAGTGTTGATCTCCGTCACGGATCCCTATCAACCCTACATTCCAAAAGTGCTGTTTGATACCTTTCAAACCGTGCTGCAAGAGAAAGAAAAAGCCCTCCGAGAAACACTCGGAGTTCCACAAAGTCGAAGTGACGAGGTCAAACTAGATGAGCGTGTGCAGCAGGAGCTACACTCCACGTGCGACACAATCCTAGAAGACTTTCGCGAAGGTCTAAATGACCAGTGGAAGCCCGCGATCTTAGCCAGTGAGAATTCTGAGGAATTCAAGTTTCAGTCTTACGACGAGTGGCTCACCGATTTTCGCCGGAGAAATCATATCAACAGCACCATATTTGCCGACGGCTGGGTGCTGAATACGGCCAAAATATCCGCAGGCACTAAACACACCGCCTATTTCAATACCGAGCAGGACTCAGACGGGACCATTCGCAGCAAAGCACTGCTTGTGCGTACTGGTAACTCCTACTTCCCGAGCTTAGCGCTAAAGTCCTATTTGGTTGCCAATGGCTACAATGCGAGTCCCAAGCTTGAAGTCAATCCCGCGACTGGGTTTAAAGAATTCATTGAAATGGAAGTCCGAGACAACGAAACCGGCGACATGGTGTTTAAAATTCCAACTGATCATCAAGGCAAGCTGATGATCAATTACGCTGGACCCGATCGGATGTTTCCGTACCTCAGCTTCGCCGATCTGCTCAGTGACTCTCCCGAGGCTGAGATCGAGCAGCGTGTTTGGTCAGCAGAAAAAGGCCGCTGGGATGTGCAGGTGCGAAAAGTCAAAAAAGCCGAATTTCTAAAAAACAAAATACTGATTGCAGGCGCAACAGCCACCGGCATCTACGATTTAAGAGTCACACCGTTTCAAGAAAACTTTCCGGGGACTGAGACTCACTTAAATGCGCTGGATAATATTCTGCAACGCTCATTTTTCCGAACGATGCCCGATGAAAAAGTATACATGCCAATCATTCTAGCTGTGCTTGGATTACTGATGAGTGTCGCGCTTAGTTACCTTGGAGCCTTGGTCAGTATTGCCCTCACTGCACTGTCTGTCGGCATAGTGATCTTTTACGACAAGAGCTTCCTGTTCAATAAGGGCATCGTCGTCTCGATCATTTGGCCACTCTTCTTGATCGGTGTTCTCTACGTGGTCTTGACCTTTTACCGCTACCTCACCGAAGAACGCGGAAAAAAGGAACTTAGACAAACCTTTCAAAAATACGTGTCTCCAGCAATTGTCGAAGAGATCTTGGCGCATCCAGCAAATATTGAACTCGGAGGACGTAAAACCAACCTCACCGTGTCGTTCTCCGACGTCCGCGGGTTCACCACCATTTCTGAGAAGCTCGATCCGAAGGCTCTGTCTGATTTGCTCAATAGCTATCTCACTCCCATGACTGACATTGTTTTTAAAAATCAGGGAACACTAGACAAATACATGGGCGATGCCATCATGGCCTTCTTTGGTGCACCTATTGGCTACTCGGATCATGCAAAATGGGCTTGCCGCTGCGCGCTTCAGAGTCTCAATAAATTGACTGAATTGCAGGCCGAATATGCTAAAAAGGGATTGCCCAGTATTGATATTGGAATTGGCTTGAACACAGGCGAAGTCAATGTGGGGAATATGGGATCGGAGACCGTGCGAAGTTACACGGTCATGGGCGATGCCGTTAACCTCGCATCTCGACTTGAAGGCATCAACAAGACGTACGGGACACGTGTGATTTTGAGTGAATTCACCTACAAAGAAGTCAAAGACAGCTTCATCTGTCGAGAGGTGGATTGGGTACGGGTAAAGGGCAAAGCCCAGCCGGTCAAAATCTTTGAGCTGATTGCCGAAACCTCCGCTCCTCCGCAAACGCAAGAGATGCTTAAGTGGTTTCAAGAGGGCTACGAGCTTTATCACAAACAGCAGTGGCAAGCTGGAATCACGGCTTTTGAAAAAGCACTAAAAGTCCAGGCCAACGATCCAGTCTCTACACTCTACATTCAACGATGCCAAGATTACTCAATCACTCCGCCACCTGAAGGTTGGGATGGCGTCTTTGATATGAAAACTAAGTGAGCATGTTGAAGTCGAGCGCTCTTATTCAGGTGTCGTTTGGTCTAATTCTCCTGCTCAGCCTTGTATGTTGGGCTCCGCTGGCCTTCGGTCAGAGCACCTTGACCGAAGGCGTTCTCCGCAATGCTGACCGTATGGTTTATGATATGGAAAAGAAAACCGTGCGACTTGAAGGCAATGTACAGGTCGTCTTTCAAGGTCAGCATGTGAGCTGCGATAGAGCCGAAATCAATCAAGCCACTGAAACTCTTATCGCCGAAGGAAATGTGATTCTCACCAGCGATCGCATTCACGTCGAAAGTCAGCGCATTGAATTCAATTACAAAAAGAATACAGGATTTATTTACAATGGCTTTGTTCAATCTGGTCAAGTGATTTTTGAAGGCGAAGTGATCGAGAAAGTCAGCGAGAATCGCTTTCTCGCCACCAACGCTGCCTATACTGCATGCGAAACCTGTCCACCCGGCTGGAGCTTTTCTGGTTCAAAAATCGATGCCGAACTCGGCGGTTACGCCAGAATCCGTCGGCCATTGTTTCGAATTGGCGGGGTGCCTGTTTTGTTTTTGCCAGGAATCATTGTGCCTTTAAAGTCGTCTCGTCAATCTGGCTTTCTGGTTCCCTCAATGGCATTTTCTCAAAAAGGTGGGGTTGCACTTTCCGGCATTTATTTTTGGGCCATCGACCGCAGCCAAGATTTGACCCTGACAGCCAAGTGGTACAGCTTACGTGGTTATAAGCTACTGCAAGACTACCGCTACGTTTTGTCAGAAGAAAGTCAGGGCCGACTCAGTAGCGCCTGGATGGAAGATAAGGCTCTGCAAGAGGAATACCGCTTGCAGAGTAACGTCGATCGGTGGTTCGTCTCCTATGATCACATTTACGAACTGCCGCACGATTATGTTCACCGTGCCAACTTCAACCTAGTTAGTGACCTCCGTTACACAAGGGATTTTCCGGAGGAGATTTTAGGTCACGGTGATCCAGCTTTAGAAAATAAGACTTCAATTTCAAAATCAGTCGACAATCAGTACATGAGCTTAGAAGCCGACATGTACACCAACCTCCTGCACTATGATCCTTTAGCCCGCAATGAAGACGCGGTTCACCGAGCCCCGACCATTCGCTACTCTATAAAAGAGCAAGAGATCGCCAATACGGGTTTCTTTGGCTCAATGAATTTCAATTACATGAATTTTGCCCGAAACACCTTTCGGCATGACGACTTTGAACCTTGTGTAGACTCCGCCGGCGAAGTCTGTACATCCCGACTCTCGCCGCTCGGTGCACCGGTGGTAGGATCACCCTTGGACGGCGGCTCGCCGCAACACGATGGCTCATTTGATCGACGCTATGATTTAAACCGAACGGGTCAGCGCACCGACATTCAACCTAGGATCAGTTACCCCTTTCATATCGGCGATCAAATTGACCTCTTACCTTCTGTCTTGTTTCGCGAAACCCAATATCGCTTCGACCCACCCTGCGCCTCGGATGGTGTAGGCTGCGAACCCGCGTTCAGTGAAACCGCAGCCCGCCGATACGTGCAAACCGAAGTGTGGGCTAAGACCGAGTTCTCTAGAGTGTTCGAGGCCAACCCAGGTGACGTCAAAGCCAATCGGTGGAAGCATGTTGTGGAGCCCGCCATTGGCTACTCTCAGATTCCCTGGATGCGACGACCCAACCATGAGTTCTTTGGCGACAACATCGGCCTTCAAAGCAATCGACAGTTTGAGCCGATTAGTGACACTGACTTGGGCAATCCTACAACCGGAGTGCAGTTTGACTACGAAGATCGCACCTATGAAAAACGTGTTTTAAACTACTCACTCCACAATCGCCTCACTCGCAAATCTTGGGCAAACGGGAGCGCCGATTACAAAACTCTCGCCCTCTTTGAACTGAATCAGTCCTATGACTTCAATGAAGCCACGCGGCCGCGCAATGCTCACCCTTGGTCTGCCATTGATGCCAAGGCCAATATTCGCCTTGAAAATTTTGAGACCTACACCACGGCTTCGTTTAACCCCTACGCTCGTCGAACCAACACTGCCTCCCGAGTGAAGCTGATGTACACACGTCAGGATTACGTGCAGGCTTTTTACACACAAAACTTCCAGCTGAATGAAGACGATTTTACACCTATCCCCAATCGCGAGGTTCGTAACATTGGATTAGGTGCTGGTTTCATCACAAAATATTTAGAGTTTGATGGTAGAGTCAACTTTTCTGATATCACCAAACAGGTCCACTCGTGGCAATACGGTGTGCGCATTCGACCACCGGGTAACTGTTGGCTCATTCAAATTCAGCAAACGCAAGTGCTTGGAGGAGACCCGACCATTCGCGGCTCTTTAAATTTCAATTTTGGCGGCGAAACCAGTCCCATGCGCATTTGATGGGCTAAAACTTCCAGACAGTCCAATCAACCTGCACTCCGTCTAGGTCGTTGGAGTCCAAAAACAACGGTGAGACAGTTACTGGTGAAGCATTCAGCCAGGCTACGGTGGCATCATCACCTTCTTCACCACTCGGCACTAAATAAACCACATAGAGACCAAGCAATATACCTGTATAAAGACCAAGGGATGCCCCTCGCGCCACGCGGTGCATATTTTTACTGGGCTGACTTGTGAAAGCGAGACTGGCTGCGCCCACCAAAGTTCCAGCCAATACGCCGTACGTGCAACTCATCACAAATTCGCGCGTTGGATTTTCCGCACGTGCCAACGGCGATCCGGTGATCGAACCAAGAACTAAGATCAAAAGGCCAAACTTAAAAACATAACGCATGTGTCATGGTGTCGCACATTTCACTTCCCTGTCAATCCATCGACCGGCAACAATTGGAGCTTTTGCCGCTCGAGCAAAGCCAAGTGGAGCTCCACCGGCTCCCACTGCGCCAAGAGCTGTGTGACCCGCATGAGTCGATGCTGCTGCCGAGCAGTTAAGCGTGCCTGTTGACTTGGCGTTTGCATTTTGACTTCAAGGACGGCGAGAACACCTGCGGGTGAGCGCATCACGAGATCCACCTGCACGCCTAGGATTTGAACATTATGAAAAACGAAAGACCAACCCCGGTGGCTCAACAGAGTCTGAACCCGCCGCTCCGCTGCCTTGGAGCGACTCACCGATGCCGGCGAAACTCCGGCGATGCAGTTCACACGGACCAAGCTCATCCAGCCTCTGCCGATGGAGCTTAGTTCCATAGCCTTTGTGCACTTCGAAGCCATACCCTGGGTATCCCGCCGCCAATTGTTGCATCCACCGGTCACGAATCACCTTTGCCAGAATCGATGCGGCAGAGATCTCCTCTGCCCGTGAATCCCCCTGCACCAAAGGGGTTTGTTGCCAGGTCTCCATAAGCCCGGGCACCTTAAACTTTCCGTCAACCAGGACATGTCCCGCCGTTAACCCCGCCTTTAAAAACAGACCTTCAAGGGCTCGCTGCATAGAAAGCAGCGAAGCATGATGAATGTTGAGGCGGTCCACCTCTGCGACTGAAGCAATCCCAATAGCCCAGATATGATCAGTATAAATTTGTTTGGCGAAAGCTTCGCGGCGCGCTTCGGACAAAACCTTGGAGTCACAGAAGCGTTTTGCAAACAGGCGATTGTGTGATTTGAGATAAACGGCGGCTGAAACTACGGGACCGGCGAGACATCCCCGGCCCACCTCATCAACCCCGACAACGGGGCCAGGCGCAAAGTCCCCTGGGGAAATGCGCCTATACCTTCTGGTGGTCAAATTAGGCCTTAGTGGGAGCCTTTGCTGGCTTGTCAGACGATGCTTCTTTAGCTGGAGTCGCCGACTCAACTTCATCAGCGGCTCCTGGCTCTTCAGCTTCGGGAGAGTAAGCTTCTGAATCCAATCTTGCGGATCGACCTTTCAATCCACGCAAGAAGAACAAACGACCACGACGAACTTTACCGCGTGAAATCACTTCGACTCGGTCAATTGAAGGTGAAACCATCGGGAAGATTCGCTCTACACCCACTCCGCTTGCAATCTTTCGCACGGTGAAACTGCGCGCGATTCCACTACCCTGAACCTTGATGACAACGCCTGAGAACAGCTGCACGCGCTCTTTTTCGCCCTCTTTGACCTTCACATACACACCGACGGAGTCACCCGTTCGGATATCGGGCAAGTTCTTCTTCTTGGCCATGCGGTCCCAAGTCACCCGACGAACCAAATCTGTTCCAGTCGTCGCAGGAATCGCCTTAGGTTTCGCCATTTTCTTAACGGCTTTAGTGGGTTTAGCGCCGGATTTAGCACTAGTTTTTGAGCCTGTAGATTTTCCAGTTTTAGCAGCCATAACGCGCTCCAAGGGTGATATTTGCACCGGGCAAAGTTTTACGAAACGTGAAGAGTTATCATGTACCTAAGAGTCGGTCAAGGATGATACTTACCGCGGACCGCACCGACAAATGCCGGTAGTCATCATGCGAGTCCCCTTTGAGCGGCTCCAAAATCAGATCTGCCTGTTGCAACACGGATTCATCTAAGCCAAAGCCAGTCCCAAAAACCAATAAAATGGGCGGGCTTGCCGAATCCCAAACTCGCTCTCGCAGCTCCCGAAAGGACACCCTAGGGATCCCGAGATCGCGAGCGGAAGTGCAAACAATCAAAGGCCGCACCGGAAACATTTGAATAGCATCCTCAAGGGTCTCCGCCAACTCCACCATGCCCAGAGCTGTTTTGCGCTTGGGATTGTACTCAGACCCCACCCCCACGCGCCAATGATCCAGCAGCCTCGAGACAAAACTCAACTGCTCCTTGAGGCGATTGACAATAAAGTAGCGATCCACTCCGTAGGTTCGAGCGGCGCGGGCGATATCATGCACGTCAAAATTTGTGACGTTGGTAACCACAATGCTTTTGGCCCGATCCAACACCGGCCAATGCAAAAGGGCTACATTGAGCGAAGCACGGTTGCGTGGTGGTATCGGATCGGTCATTGCCAGGGCTCCAGTTGTGAACGGCGTATACCGAGTGCTTTTAATTCAGTTTCAGTCAATTGCAACAGCAACTGTAGCTCAACCGGCGCAATGTGCTGTCGCGGCAACAGATCAGGCCGCAGCAGCGCTGTACGCACTCGAGCCACTGTGCGCTCAAACTTTTCTATATTGGCGTGGTGTCCAGTGAGGAGTGGCGCCGGCACCCGCATCCCCAAAATCTCTTGCGGTCGTGTGAATTGCGGGGCCTCTAAAAGTGGGGTCGTAAAACTATCCCGCACATTCGATAGCTGATTGCCCAAAACTCCCGGCAGGAGCCTGGCCACGGACTCAATCATCACACAGGCGGCGAGCTCCCCACCGTTGAGCACGTAGTCACCGATGGACACCTCTTGATCCGCATAGGCCGCCGTAAATCTGTGGTCTATACCCCCATAACGGCCGCACACCAAAACCACGCGCTCTTTGCAAAGCGAATAGTCACGCGCCAGCGCTTGGTTCCAAACCACGCCCTGCGGAGACAACACCACCACTCGGCAAGGCCCCGCCGCTCGCAGTGACTCCACTGCTGCGACTAAGGGTTCCACCTTCATCACCATCCCATCGCCCCCGCCAAAGACGCGATCGTCTACCGTTTGATGGATGTCGGTGGTGAATTGTCTTGGGTTTAAGGCCGATATCGAGAGATGCCCGCGACTGACCGCCTGACCGATCAGCCCACAGGCGGCAAAGCTTTCAATTAAGTCTTGAAACAGTGTAACTACGGTGAAATTCATTTGTCCTCGAGGTCAAAGAGCCCCTCGGGAAGTTCCATCGTGACCTGCCGTTTGTCAAAATCAATGTGACGGAGGAAGGCCTCTACAAACGGCACCAAGACGACCCGCTCGGAGCCAGGCCGCTTCACTTCAAGCAAATCCTGCGGTCCGTTGGTAGCAAACCCAACAATCTCGCCTAGATTGACAGCCGCAAGATCCGTAAGCTGAAAACCGAGAATTTGCTTGAGGTAAATGCCGTCTTCTTGGCTGTCGGACTCAAGCAGTGCTTCTGAGATATACACGCCCGATTTAGCTAAAGCTTCCGAGGCGTTTCGATCCAAAACTCCCTGCAAAACTACAATCAATCCATCCTTGTGGGGACGGGCTGAATCGACGATCACTTCACTCAATTGATTTTGCTTATTTTTGAGTAGGTGCAACGACTCTAGATCCTCTAGCCAGTCGGCGCGACCAGCATAAAGGCGAACAAAAACTTCGCCTCGCAGCCCATGAGCAGAGGGGATCCATCCGACACAATGAAACCCCTTAAACTGCGGAGGCTGAAACGATCTACTCGACGATCTCGAGGACACTGCGTTTTTGCAATTTGGTGCTAGCGGCGTTGAGAATAGTGCGCATGGAGCGAGCCGTGCGCCCTTGCTTACCTATCACTTTGCCGAGGTCTTCTTTAGCGACTTTAAGTTCTACGACTGTTGTTTGCTCGCCAATGATTTCATTGACCTCAACTTCGTCGGGCTTGTCGACAAGCGACTTGGCCATAAATTCTACGAGATCTTTTAGCGACATGGAATCCATTCTATTATCCTCACTGGGTGACCAAATCCAATCGTACCATCGGCTCGAGTTACCCTACCAGTAACTCAAATCTATATAGATATTATAGCCGAATCGACGTGGGCGTAAAGCGCGGAACTAGGTCTTCGCTGTTCCCTGGGCTTTTCGAATAAGACTTTTAACGCGATCGGAGGGTTGAGCGCCCTTGGCGATCCAAGCCTGGACCTTTTCCATGTCGACGGTGAGTTCTTTTTCTTGACCTTGGGGAGTGGGGTTGTAATGGCCGAGAATTTCGATGAATTTGCCACCGAGCCAACGACGGGAGTCAGCCACTGTCACTCTGTACCTAGGGCTATGCTTTTTTCCAAATCGAGCAAGTCGAATCACGACCATACCGCTGAGTCCTTTACTTTTAAGCGCCCCAAAATGCAGGCGAATTTTGATAAGACTATGGAGTTACATCGGTTTCACAGGGGGTGCAACTAAAAAAGTCCACGAGATCCGCCTCCGCGTCCCATACCCATTTTCATCATCTGCGACATCATCTTTTGCGCCTGGGCGAACTGCTGAACCAACTTGTTCACATCTTTAACTTCTGTGCCAGAGCCATTGGCTATGCGTAGGCGCCTGGAGCCGTTCAAAATCTTAGGATTGCCCCGCTCCTGCAACGTCATAGAGCGAATGATGGCCTCAATCTTTTTGACCTCTTTGTCTGGCGGAGCCATATCTTTGAGCTGCTTTGTCATTTGGCCCATTCCTGGAATCATCTTCATCAGGGATTCCAGTCCGCCCATTTTCTTCATCATCTGAATCTGTTTTAAAAAATCGTCTAAGGTGAAGGCCGATTTGGCCATCTTTCGAGCCGACTCGCGAGCCTCTTTTTCATCAATGACTTCAGCGGCCTTCTCAACGAGTGAGAGAACGTCGCCCATTCCAAGAATTCGACCAGCCAATCGATCCGGGTGAAACACCTCGAGATTGCCGACCTTCTCGCCAGTCCCTAAAAACTTGATTGGCACTCCAGTGGCCGAACGAATACTCAGTGCCGCACCGCCTCGCGCGTCTCCGTCAATTTTCGTGAGAATTAAACCCGTTAGGCCCAGTTGCTGATGAAATCCCTCAGCCACCTGCACACTCTGTTGCCCCAACATGGCGTCGGCCACAAGCAAAACTTCCTGAGGCTCCCAAGCGGATCTAAGAGTTTTCAGCTCGCCCATCAGTGCTTCATCAATTTGCAGGCGCCCGGCGGTATCGATAATCACAACCTCGACCATTTCAGCTGCGGCCCAAACACGAGCTGCCTGAAGAATCTGCTCAGGTCGCTGCTTAAGGTCTGTGCTGAAAACTGGCAGGTTGTTCTGTTTAGCCAAAACGGTCAGCTGCTCGACTGCGGCTGGACGATGCAAATCGAGCGGCACGAGACCTGGTTTTTTCTTCAGCTGTTGGCGAATATAAAGTGCGAGCTTGGCGGCGGTGGTGGTTTTCCCCACCCCTTGCAGCCCGACCAAGAAGATCAACCCGGGATTGCCACGAATATCCAGTGGTTGAGCCTCATTCCCCAACATGTGGATCAACTCTTTGTGAACAATGCTGACGAACTGTTGCCCGGCCGTCAGACTTTTTATGACGTCGGCACCAAGGGCCTTGGCTTTGACCTGATCGAGAAAGGTCTTTACCACTTTGAAGTTCACATCGGCCTCAAGCAGGCTCATGCGAATGTCTTTCAGAGCACCTTCGATGTTGCTCTCGGTGATGTGGCCTTGGCCTCGAACCTTCTGCAACGTGGCCGTCAGTTTATCTGAAAGTGCCTCAAACATATTCTACCACCTTTGAAAACTAGAGGTCTTTACGCTACGAACAGCCAACAGCAACATTAACCCCAGGGCCACCGCCGTCACTGAAAAGGCAAAGAGTGGACCGACATCGGCCTCACCCAAAACTCCGTACCGAACTCCGTTTATCATATAAAGGAGCGGATTAAACAACGACACCTGTCGCCAAATGGGAGGCAAGTTTTCAATTGAGAAAAACACTCCCCCCAAATAGATCAACGGCATCAAGACAAAACCGGTAATCGCACTGAGTTGATCAAAGTTTTTAGCCCAAAAGGCGATTGAGATTCCAAAGAAAGCGAATGTGAGGGACCCCATCAGCAAGAATAGCAGGAGCACAAACGGGTGAGCGATGGGCAACAACTCTTGATACATCCAGTAATAAGACGCTTGACCTACAGCAAACGTGATCGATCCAACAATAAGCCCACGCACAACTGCCGCCAGACTAAGAGCCAAAATGATTTGGAGTGAACTCAAAGGGGCGACCTTCAAATCCTCTAAATCCCCACTAAATTTTGAGCTGACAATAGAGCTAGAACTGTTTTGAAACGCATTGTTTAAACAGCCCATCATCACTAGGCCCGGAATCAAAAACGACAAATACGGCAAGCCACTTTTTAGGATCAGCTGGCCACCTAGACTCACCCCAAAAATCATCAAGTAAAGCGTCGAGCTCACAAAGGGCGTCACCACGGTTTGCACGATCACTTTGAGGAAGCGCGAGTACTCTCGCCGAAACAACGCCGCCAGCTGAACAAAAAAGATGTTGTTCATAGGGGTGCCTCTTCGCGCGTGAGGATTCGAAAAACATCCTCTAAGTTGCCTTCGTCCATTTTAATATCCTCGAGATTGCTCACTCCGATACCAAGCTCTTGCATCAACTCGCCGAGTGGCAACGTCATTTTAGTGAGGAATGTCCAGTCTCTACCCTGCCCGCTCACGAGGTCAGGATGTCGAAAGCCATCAACTGCCTCGCGCAGCCGAAACACCACGCGCCGCCTCGCCCACTCTTCGATAAGTTGCCGCGTTTGTCCAATCCCCCGAATCTTACCTTTATGGATAATAGCGACTCGGTCACACAGCCGTTCCGCCTCCTCAAGATAATGGGTCGTCAGTAAAATCGAGATGCCTTGACGACGCAAATCCTCAACAAACTCCCAAAGTTTAGCCCGCAACTCGACATCGACTCCCGCCGTCGGCTCGTCCAGCAAAAGCAACCCAGGGCTATGCACAAGGGCCTTGGCTATCATCAGTCGACGCTTCATTCCCCCACTGAGCTGCTTGACCTTTTTGTGCCGATGTTCATACAGGCCCAAAGCATTCAACAGATAATCCACTCGCACTTTGGGCTTTCGCACGCCGTAGTAGCCCGAGTGAAAATGCAAGATTTCCTCCACATCAAAAAAGCCGTGATTGATAATCTCTTGCGGCACCCAGCCTGAGTTTATCTTGCTCAGTTTGGAGTGGGTGACTACGTCATGGCCAAAGACTTCAACCTGCCCCGCCGTCGCCGACTCTAGCGTGACGATGATCGACAAAAGGGATGTCTTACCGGCTCCATTTGGGCCAAGTAGACCAAAGACCTCTCCGGGCTGGACCGAAAACGAGACATCATCTAATGCCCGTAACCGTGGATAGTCCTTAACAACGGATCGAACAGTTAAGGCTGCGGGAGATGATGGTGGTTCATTTTGATTCATAGTTGCAAAAACACCTTACTTTGAAGTCTAGGCCAGTGCCCTAACCCCTCGTGAATCCCAGAAAATTCCCGATAAGTCCAGTATGGATCTAGGCTCCAAAGATTTAATGCCACTGCCGCTCTCGGATTTTACGAAGGGCGTACGTGTGCCTGTCGATGTCTATATTCGACTCGGCGAGGAGAACTTTGTTCTGGTTTGGAAAGCTGGAACTATCAACGATCCCGAGCAATTCAAAAATTACGAGGCAAAAGAGGTCTCGTACGTTTGGGTTCTTCGCAAGGACTACTTTAAGCTTGCCCATCAGGCAGTGTCTCTAGCGGGTGTGGCGTTATCGAACAAAGATATGGCGGACTCAAAGCGCACGGTGCTTGTGACCATGGCGGCGCGCTCATTGTTTCGGCAGGTGGAGAATCAGGGAGTAGATCTCGAGCTCTACAGCAATGCTCAGCAAGTGACCGAAGCTGTTGTGGGCTTAATGGAGACCCACAAAACTTTCGGTGATCTTTTTGCCAGCCTAGCGACGTTCTCTGATCAGTTGCTTGCCCATTCTGTTAGCGTGTCGTTTATGAGCGTGCTTCTCGGCACCAAGCTGGGCTACGAGAAGAAGACCACGCTCGAGAAGTTGGCCCTGGCTGGCTTACTGCACGATGTCGGACTGAAAGCCCTTCCCGCCGAGCTCGTGCAAAAGCCCATGGCCAGCATGACGAGTGAGGAGATTCTCCTTTTTGAAACTCACAGTTATCGAGGTCAGCAAATGCTCACTAGCTTAGGCGTCGTGCCTGAGGACATTGTTTCGATGGTCTACGAGCACCACGAAAACTCCATTGGCCAAGGCTACCCCCAGCGCATCCGCGACGTGAAGATCCACCCCATGGCCAAGATCATCGCCCTGGCCGACGCCTACTCCACGTTGACTCTCGCCAACGTCAACTGCCCCACACCCAAGAGCCCGCGCGAAGCCATAATGCACATCGAGCACACCTTGGGGATCCCCTACAACCGTGAGGCGTTTCGCGCGCTCAAACGCATCATCGAAGGCGACGACGCCAAAAAAACGGGCTAGCTAACGCGGCAGGCGCGTTCAGTCATTTCTGACGTTCAGTGCAACACACCCCTTGACCCACCCCCACCGAGCGGCGTAGCTTCACTTCTCACTAAGGCTTACACAATATACCTGTCGCGGGGTGGAGCAGCCTGGTAGCTCGTCGGGCTCATAACCCGAAGGTCGTCGGTTCAAATCCGGCCCCCGCAACCATCTTTTTACATTTGGGGAAGACATAAGTAGTTGAAATCACAAGAGAGTGAAATCAAGGTCTTCCCCATAAATGTTAAAATGTTCGGAGGTTAAAAATGGCAACCGAAAATGCCGAAGACCTCAAAATCAAAATCCCACTGACACCTTCGCAAAACACAAGTTTCCCTGCACTCATTGAAAAATTAAACTCTGATTCGGAAATGCAAATGAGTCCGATTGCTTTGAGCAACGGCTCCTTAGAGATTTCCTGCCACGATTTATCTGATTTGCTGGAGCAACTTAAATCCAGCACTCCTCTTGAATATCATCGCTTTAAAAAACAGGCCGAGTCGGCCCTTCAAGCAATCATTCTCGCCAGCGATGAAAAACCCCATCAAAAAAAGAATTTTGTTACTGCGCTTAAGACGATCCAATTGGCTTAAAGGCAATTCTACGAAATGAGCTTCATCTTTCGTTTTGATTGCTCTTTGCGTTCCTGTTCGCGGCCAATTTGTTCGTTCATGTGCGAATAGATTTGCACACTACGTTCTTCGTTATGACCCGCTACCTTTTTGGCAAGAAATCGGTTTTCATCCGTCTTGTCGTAAAACCATGTCAAGAACGTGTGACGTAGCTTGTGCGGCGATCTGAAACGGAGTTTTGCCTTATCAAAAGCCTTTTGAAGATCGCCGTAAAACATTGAAGTCGTCAGCCCTTCAAAAAGCAGATAATCCCGCGACTCTTTACCGTGAGTTTTGTCATTCAACTTATCTTGCTGTTGATTCCATCGTTCAACGATGATGTTCCAAGATTTCTTGTCAAAGATTGGAATGAATCGATAGCTCTCAGGCTCAATTTTTCTACGAAGCTTCAATGGCTTTCGTGGGACTGATCCCGTATCCCAGCTAATACCAAACCTATCTTTAATTCTTTTTTCTGTCCGGAGTTTCGGCAAAGCTGGCTGACTCTCCAGGCAGATATATCCGTGATAATCTTCCAGCCCGCAAACGGCCAACTGGTTATGGAGCTTATCAAGCTTCTTGCCTTTGATTTTTCCTTCAAAAACAAAAGCGAGGCAAAGTCCCATGGCTTCGTTCTCTCGCATTCCAGTATTTGCGAGCAAAGTAAAAAAATCGTGTGAGTCTTTTCGAATCTCCAATAGTTCATTTTGGATTTTCTCGATTTCATCTTCCTCAAGCAAATCCGAAGCGGTGACCTGAACCATTTCACTCCGCTTGTATTGCGGACACTTCAGAATGGGTTCAGCATTTGCTTTGGATACCATTTCTAAAAATACGTTTAACGCCTTAATGATTTTGTTTTGAGTGTTGAGGCTCAACTTTTCACGATTCCATTTCAGGGGCTTAACAGTTTTCAGCCACTCTCTGAATTTCGGATAATGATAGCTCCATTCCAAGTACGTCGCAGTCTGTTTCACATCCAAAAAATAATGAAAGGCGTACTTCTCAAGATAGTAAACGTCATTCTTCCAGCTATTGGGCGCACGCTCTGTCTGGTAAGTTGCAAAGTCATCGATGAGCTTCTCGTAATTGTGGTATTTCTTTCTCCACTCCGAACGTAACTGCGCGCGATATTTCGCGGCTTGTTCAACCGCGCTTTGTGAATTGCAATATTCTTTTACTTCGTCTTCGTTGGTGCTATTGCGGATGTGCAAAGGAATAGAATCCACGCGAACAGGCTCGTACCTTTTCTTAGCTTTGTTGTAAGTCCGGAACTCCCAGCGCCAGCCATCTTGCTTGCCCGTAGCCCGATTTATTTTTTTGATTTTTGCGTACTTCAAAAGGCACTCCTCCAAGCCAACTTTTCGGAATCACGTACGAATTGCTTGAGTTTAGGATTGGTCTGGCTCTTATGCCGCGCTTTTGACGGTACGCCCAGCAAAATCAGAAATTACGCTATGTTTCGCGGGATCAACGTCAAATAATCCTTAGCCATAAGTCCTGCTCATTCCGTACGACCCCGGCCATTTGTGGAGTAATTTGCTCAATAGAGCACGTGTCGTTTTTTAATAATCCACTCTCAACTTTTAATAAAATCGCCATCAAACGCCCCTCTTATTGCCGACCGTGCGCCTTTAAATGGCCTTGGTTCGCCCGTGGTTGCATTTTTGGGGGCCAAACCTTGCAAGAAACCATATCAGGCAACATCGTGGCCTTAAAAGCAGAACATTGAGATTATTAAAAATCACTCTGTCGCAGTAGTAATCTTGCATCTGCTGTTACATTTAAAAATTATTTTCCTAAGAACAACTCGCTACAACTCTTACCGGCAGCGCCCGAAGGCTTAGATGACTTCGTAGGAGCCGTTGTAATTGGAATAACTGGAGCCTCAGCTTTCAGCCTTGCAGCAATACCATAATTTGAATCACGGTAAATTTCTGCGCTGTGATTACCGGTCAAGCCATTGCCGTCGCGGATTTGCTTTGCAATTGCATCCATCCGAACCTGCAAAACTTCTTGTACACGTTGCGAGTTAACTTCTTGACGGCCCGCTTGCATCACCTGAGCTAATACTTGAACACCAAGTTTAAAAAAGTCCGCTCTACTAACGGTCTTTCGCAAGTTATCCAACATTGCAGGACCATAATACAACAACAGAGCGGGATCGCCTTTGAAGCCAGTCGCAGAGAACTCGCGTTCTAAAATAGATCGCTCGTTCGCTGGAAGCTTTTGTATAGCCTGGAATAACTCTTCACCGTCGGCTGCTGTTTGGCAACGGAACATTAGGCCAACGCGAGTCATCCAAAGCGGACGACTTCCATCAGGCATTATGCTTGAACTTCTTTGACGAAGAAACTCTTGGTAAGTTGCTTTTATAGATTCCTCTGTATTTGCCATGCCCTCAATGCCACCCATCGCCGTTCTAATCCCGGCATAGGTCGGTTCAGTTAGCACCAGCGAGCCATTGATGTTATCTTGGCCACGGGCGGCAGCAATTTTCAAAATTGACGTCGCCAAGTAAAAGTCTCGCGCGTCTTTTGAGCGATTGGCATGTTCTTTCAAAAGTCTGGCCGGAGCTTCGCCTTGCGCAAGCTGCGCGAGGTTAAATTCTTTTTCAAAACTGTTAACAACCATCTGCCTTTGGAATTCGTCGAGACGCTGGTAGGTCGGCGAAATGAATGGATAAAGTTTTAGCAGTTCAGACATAACACGTTGGTGATTTGTCTCCTGAATGCCAGATGATTTTTTGAGGTACGAAATCGCAGCTTCCGATTTTCCTATATTGTTAAAAATTAAAAATGAAAACAATGCGTCTCGCATAGACGGATTGAACGCCACTCGCCGAACAAGTTTCGAAATTTCTAAAAATGACTCTCGGCTCAGTTTAATATTTTCGGGTTGCCCATGAACGAAACCGTCGTAATCGCCCGCGATAAGCCGCTTGAACAATAATAAGGCGGCGATGGTGCGATCAAACTCAGGATATGGTTTATTGAACAACGACGTGGCTAAGGATTGCTCCAAAGCTTGGGGTACTGAACCAACTTGCTTTGGGTAAGTCGCTTCATTTTTAGAACCGAGCCAGCCAAGCTCAGGCGTCAAAGATACGCGTTCAGTTGTAGATACCAATTTAGCGGCGATAGCCTCAGGAGTAGCAACCACGCCCTCTGTTAACAAAATCAATTCCGGATAAGATTCCAAGACCACACGAATCAACTCTTGATCAGTGACGCTTTCAACGCGTCGGTAGAGGTCTCTTAACTTACGAGTACGGCTTTCGTATTTTCTTTGGATCGCAGGAATTTCTAATCCTCGCACCAAACGCAACGGCCCGCGTTTATAACCCATGTTTTCAAATTTCTTTGTTGGGTCCGAATCAAAACGAGGATCTCTCGTAAGTTGTAAAGCAACTGCTTCTGTTTCTGGATCAAGTCCAATATCTCTGACCAACACCACAGGAACTTGCTTTGTTAACGCGGACTGAATAATGCCTGCGTCTTTTGCCTCTCCTCGCAAAGCAACGACCTCGATTTTCTGTTTCAGCTCGTTATCCGAAAATATTGAATCAACGGCATTATCGGCAGCGATAACAACTAAATCCTTACGAGTTGGATTTTTGGCAAGTTCCGCGGCAATCCAATCGCGTGCGCGGCCCACACCTTCCTGATGAGTCAAAACAAACAATGTGTCGGAACTATATGTTGATGTGATTTGATCGACGTATGACTTCAAGAGGGAAAAGTCTTCGTATCCGAGGCGGCCATATCCAGCAAGTACGACAGTTCGCCGATGACCTCGCGTCAGCGACATCAATTCCGAGGAAGATGACAATTCAACATGGGTCGATTTTTGGATAGCCAACCCAAGCTGTCCGGTAAGGTCAAAATGTGTCGGCACTTTTTTGCCTCGAACTTGAACTGACTTTACCGCAGGAGAAATTCCATTCTCGATTTCTAAAGTTAAGTCCGCATAGGCTGATAAGTATTCAACTGATTCACGAACTCCGGAGGACATTTTAATAACGAGGTCTCTTGGCACAAATCGCCCGGTTACTTTGCCTCGTGCTTCCACTCGCTGCAGCAGAATTTCTTCGGGCGCATTAACTGAAATAATTGAAATGGCATACTCTGGGTGGGATTGGCGGATGCGACGAAATTCAGAAACCCACCAGTCTTTTCCTAAAAGTGTTCCATCAACAATGATATTCTTTTTTGAACGTAGGGCTTGCTCAAAAAGTTCCTCTTGAATATGGCCTGATTCACGATGAACGAGTGACGCCGCATCTTCGGGCTTCGTCTGCTTTAGATCTTTGTATTCGGGAATATCTTCTTTGATTGCATCGGGATCGATCCAGATGAACCTTGATACGTCCAAAAGGTCGAGTTTTTCTAATGCAGACGCGACAAATGATTTTCCAGCTCCGGCGGGACCGGCAGTAAAAATAAGACGTGGCTTTTCATCTGAAGCCCCAGCCTGCATTCTAACGTCGACAATTTTTTTATGAAGCGCAGCCCGCAGTGGAAGGTAAGTAAATTGCCATTGACCGGTTTGGGTAGCGTATTGCGACGCTGTATCTTGCGCATCAGCAGCAAATGAAAAAGCAGAAGACACCACAATAAGTGCGAAGAGAAAGTGTCTTGCCTGCTTTTTTAAAACTGCCAAAGCCATACCTAACTTCCTATCTTGAAATCGCGGCTAAATGATCTGCTACGTTCATAAAGAAGATTCCCGCCATGCTTTGATCAACATGCACAAACGGATTCCATGGATTTCTTCCGTCAACCACCACGCGAGAAGGGATCGGAAGAACTTGAAGGCCTAATTGGCCGGTCAAAGCGCGTTGCCATGTCAGCGGCGTTTTTCCAAAACGCGCATCGTTGGCTCCGGTCATGTCCCATTTTGTATAATTCTGGAGAACCTGCGTTGATTGAGTTTGATTAAGTTGAAAATATCTGGCTCCCGCAGAACCTAAGATCGCGCTGGCATTATTCGGAGAATCAATCCCGGCAGCAACAATCGTCGAAATTTTATTTTGAACCGGCACTTCGCCGATAGCCGACAACACTCTTAAATCTTGGTCTGGGGTCGATTTTGCGCTGTTGAGTTGAGACGATGCTTTGATGGGATAAAGAGCGTCGCCGCCCGTATCCACTGTGATAATCGTATCCACTCCTCGGAGCTGTTGGTTCAAAGAATTAAGTTGTCCAACCAAAGTGCCGTTCTGGCGATCCATAACCAAAAACATTGGGACTTCGTCACTCGGAAGATTTTCGAGAAACCTTCCGCTTCCAGTTGTTTGCGGCAAGATTCTATAAGTGCCACTTACAATTTCGCCGCCGTGCTGCGAAACGGTTCTATCTTCTCCGTCACGTCCACTAACACCTTGAGACGCGGTCTTCTCTGTTCTTACAGAGGCAACATAAACAAGTTCTTTACCAGCATTTTTCAGAAGTAACCCAAGTTGCGCCGCTTGTATTCCATCTGAACCGCCACCTATTCCTATTACGGCAACGCGATGGCCCGGAATCTCTGATAAACTGTTGAGTGGTGTGAATTTGGCTGAGTCAATAACCTGTCGGTCAACTAATTTTGCTTCGCCATCTTTCGCAACAAGATCAATTTCAATTTTCTTTTGAACTAACTGCTCTGGAGTTTTTCCGGCCTCAGCGATTTTTGAAATCAAAAGCGTGAAGACGCCATCGCCGTTGCGACCTTTAATTGTTACTCTCGCTTCTTGATAAAGTTGCGCAAGAGTCGTAAGGCCCAATTGAATGCCTGCATGCTCACTTAAAATTGTTGGATTTGCCTTTGAATAAGCAAGGATATTTGAAAGCAAAGCTGGCGAATAATAGAGTAGCGTTCCGTATCCGTCGCCAGTGCCGTTGATGTTCATTTCTTTAACTAAGATGGCCTTTGTATTTTGAGAAAGGCTGTCAAATGCGGCCGTGATTTTCGATGCCGTGTTCGTGTCTGATACGCGCATCATAGTTAATAAACGCGTTAATGCACGTTCTCGCGGAACTTCAACCCGCAAACCAAAAGGACGTCCTTTTTCAGATAAGAAGTAGTTGTAAACATCAACTTCAGAGCGGCCCTGTGCTAAACTTTCGATAGCTTTAATACCAAGTTTGAATCCGTCGTATGTCGGATTAGACATGACGACTGAGCCCTCCCAATTAACATGGCCTGCGGCTCCGCCAATGTCTGCGACGGCGTGAAGCAAATAGAAATCAAGACTTTCTTTATCTAAGCCCTTTAAGCCAGAAAGGCTCGCGGCAAGGTTTTCGCCTTGAATGAACTGACCGATGTTGAACTTCGGTCTCAGTCCCCGGATCATTTTCTGCTGGGTCGCAGGAGATAATCGAGCAAAACTTGGTGAAAGGTCAGGATGGTTTTCTAAAGCGATAAGCAAAAGGTTATCGTGATCGACGTCTTTAATGCCTGCGCGCTTTTCAATTTCGCCGACAATGGACTTAATTTTTCCGAGGTCGTTGATCACCATGTATGTAATCATGGCGTCAATATCTTCCGGAGTTTTGAGGATTGAGCGAGTGTAAGCTCGGAGTTCATTAAAATTTTCACGGGTCATTTTAACTGCCGCGTTCTGGGGTTTTGTGAAAGCGTCGTAGTTGCCTTCAAGAATCCATTTGATAAGCAGGATTCCCGTCGCAGTTCGATCAAACTCAATGTGCTTTTCGCCAAACATTTTTTCCGAAAGTGATAGGACTTTATCTGATGTTGCCTTGCCTTCAGGTGTCGCATTTACTTTTCCCGTTAGCCATGCAAGTTCGGGATACTGAACCAACGACATTCGGACTACTTCGATGGGATCGTTAGTGGCAAAAAACTTCCTGACAAAGGACTTCGGATTAGTAGGCATTGCCTTCTCACTTCGGGCGCCGGCGTTTAGGAAAAGGTCTTGGCAAGACATTGCATGGGCATGAGGGAGGCTCATGGACAATGACAAAAAAAGGATAGCAACTGTTGAACTTTTAGACATATGAAACTCCCATACTTGCTCCTGGCGGCTTTATAATTCTTTCAAAATTAAAGAATGCCAGGAGTATGCCAAAATAAAGACCATAAATGAGTTTCGTCTACCACACTTGCCCAGAATTGAACAGCGACCGTCATCGCTTGCCCTGCGGCCTTACGAAAAGCTCACGGTTCATCTAAAAACCTCGCCTCGGCTTGCTCCAAGCCCCCGCAAGGGGCAACTGGAGCAGAAGACGAGTTTCAGCAAAGTACGACCCATTTATTTGTTCGGCCATGAGCCGACAATCCCCAGTTATTTGCTAATTTTTATTTAAGGTCTTCTTTCAGAAGACTGTACCCCGGGGATACCCCAGTTAGCTCAAAAGGCCTGATTTCCGGGGACTTTAAGAAAAATCTATTTATAGACCGTGACCATTAAAAGGGAGGGTCTATGAATGAACAAAATAAGAAACCACGGGAACTACTGCTTTACTACACACCCATATATAATGTCGTGATTCAAAATTGGCTTTTCAGCCTTATTGAAAGAACGCTGATCACATTGTTTGCCAGCTATCAAAAGAACGGCTGCGAGTTGAGCCGCGAAATTATTAAGAGGCATTGTGAATGTGGGCCATACCACCTTGAGCGAGCGGTCAAGCGACTTGAGTTCATGGGAATAATTGAAGTCCAACGTGGAGGCAAGAGAAGCTACAATCCACCACGACGTGATACCAACCGCTATTTTTTCCTGAGCGATCCGTATGGTTGGCGAGTGACCAAGGAACTTCAAGACCGGATTGCCGAAGAAACTGCGCAGTTGGGTAAAACTCCGCGAACTTTCACGCACAAGGGCTATATTGACAAAAAGTCTTTAGATTACGCATTTGGGAAATCGGTGCCAACATACGCACACGGCAAAAAAGGACGGCGGAAACAAAATCAAGTCGCTCTACCAAGTGCGGAAGAGCCCGCAGAAGTTCAAGGGCCAACGAATGACGATCAAAAGTGGATCAATAAATCTCAAAAAATTGTCACCGATGACGTGCGGTTTACTTATGTCGCCCGAGAATACTACCGCTACGTTGACGATATGAAGACCGCCAGTGATTTTTCCGATCATGGATTCTCAAAGCATCAGCTGACCTACTTTGAAAGGCTGTACGCAGTTTTTATGGATCGCAAAAGACGGCCTCGCGGCGAAGACGATGTTTTGGTTTTCAATAAAATCTCGGATTGGCTCAATGATAAGCGATCAAATCTTGAAATATCAAACGAGCTTGGACATGGGGAAATTTCATTTTCAGTTGAAAGTCGGCGAGAGCGCCGGTTGATTTCTTGAGTTATGCTGCATGCACCTTTCTGTTGTCAATAGTTTCTGTTTGCAATTTTTCAATCTCTCTTAGCACCGTCGGAATATGTTCTGC